>NZ_JACXSS010000001.1:4020626-5360835 GCF_014850955.1 Methylomonas albis | reverse complement strand
AAATCTCTTCGCGGAGCGCCGCAGAGCAATGAGCCGCAATCGCGCCCAAACTCACCGCGCCGAACTCGGCCTTACCCCACTTCAGCAAGGCCTGCTTGGCGGCCTGCGGGTTGTTTCCCAGCAAGCGCGTTTCAGGGTCTTTTCTATGGCGGTTTCCGGCAAAACCTCAGCGAGCTTGGCGGTTGTACCTTTGGCAGACGGGCGGCGATAAAACACGACAATAGTCAGCAACCAGCCCAGCGCCAAGGTCGCCGACACCCCTGCCAAAAGAGGGTGTCGCCGCTGCTGGTAACGGTAATCGGCGATGCGGCTATTTGGCTATTTGGCTGCTCCGGCTGCACATCGGCCGCAGCGGGCTGCGCAGAGGTTTGCGTATCTTCGGCACTGGCCAGGGCCTTCAGCTTGACACTAGGCAGGTGCCCAGTTTCCATTTTCTGGGTTTTGGTGTTGAACCAAACAATGTCCAACGCCGGCAAGGTGTATTCGCCGGGCTTGGAAGGGATGAACGCAATTTTTTCCTCGCGCCGCGCAGTCAGTCCGTCGCTTTGCTTATCTTCCTTCAGCAACGGTTGGTCGGGATAAGTTTTGATGCCGTCGATTGCGGTTTTGCCGAGCAGCTCCGGCAGTTGCCCCACCGTGGCGCCTTTCGCGCTTAGGGTGAGCGTGCGGGTCAACGGCTCGCCGACTTTGGTTTGCAAGCCGGCGTCGGACCAGGTTTCACTAAGCGTTAAAGATTCCGCGCTCAACCAATTCGGGCTTTTAAAGCTAGCCGGCACTGCTTGCACGTTTAAGGTAATTGCTTTGGAGGCCACCCGCCGGGTTTCCGTATCCGGCCGATTGAAGAAGCCGTTAAAACGCGGTTGGCGTTGATTGCTCAAGTATTCGGCATTCAGAATCAACGGTGCAATGGTAAATACGCCGCTTTGCTGCGGAAAAATCGCATATTTGCGTTCGGTCACCCAATAATCCACGCCCTTGACTTGGGTGGCATAGGTACTGTCGTCACCCAGCTTTTCGACTAGCGCATCCTTGATCTCCGGTTCGCTCAGGCTGGCTTGGGTAATCTGTACCTTGCGGAACAACTTCAGCGTGTACAACACCTGCGACTGCACATAGGGTTGTTCGGGCGTAGCGGTTACTTCCAGAAATATCTCGTCATTGCCTTGCGGCGCAGCGGTATTTTCGCTAACCACCAACTTCAAAGGCTTGCTGCTATCGGCACCGAAAGCAATCGGCGGAATCAACAGATCGCCGGCTTGTTTGGCCATTGCCCTAACGATCCACTGTTCCTTGCGGCTGCTCTGGCCGTTGACCCAGGACGAGTTACTGCTGCGTTGTTGACTGATGATTTGAAAATTGTCCTGTAAGGGCGTGAAATCCGGGTTGCCGTCTGGCTCGTCGCTGGCGGTGAAGGTAAGCTGAAACGATTCGTTCAGGCTGACCGGATTACGATCAACCGCTACTTGAATCTCCGCCGCCTGTATCGCTGTAGTCAACAGCATTAACAGACCGAACAGAATCCGCGCGCAATAATGTCTATGCATAAAATTGATCATTTACTTCATCGAAAAAGGTTTATGTACATCACGGCGATCATCGAACCAGCCGTATAACACTGGCAATACTACCAGCGTCAGCAACGTCGAGCTGATCAGACCGCCGATTACCACAATAGCCAAGGGCTTTTGCACTTCCGAGCCGGGGCCGATGGCGAATAAAAACGGCACCAAACCCAGCAAAGCCACCGTAGCGGTCATCATCACCGGCCGAAAACGCTGTTCGCAACCGCGGCGTATTGCATACTCCAGGCTCAGGCCGCTTTCGCGCTGCGAGCGGATATACGATACCAACACCACGCCATTCAGCACCGCTATGCCCCACAAGGCGATAAATCCCACCGAAGCCGGTACCGACAGGTACTCGCCGCTGAGAAACAGCGTGATGATGCCGCCAATCGACGCAAACGGCAGCACCAGAATAATCAAGGCGGCGAAGCGTAGCGATTTAAACAACATAAATAGCAAAAAGAAAATCGCCGCAATAGTGACCGGAATAATCATCTGCAAATGACCCAAGGCCCGCTCCATATTCTGAAATTGGCCGCCCCATTGCAGATAATAGCCTTCCGGCAATTGCACTTTGTCGGCCACAGCTTTTTGCAACTCGGCAACGAAACCGCCTAAATCCCGGTCGCGGACGTTGATACCCACCACGATGCGGCGCTTGCCCATCTCCCGGCTGATCAGGGCCGGACCGTCGTTTAAGGTAATCTTGGTGACATCACCCAGCGGCACCCGAGCGCCGTTCGCGGATGTCAGCATCAATGCATCGATAGCGCCTATATTATTCCGAAATTGTTCGGGTAGGCGCACCGCCGCCGAAAAACGCCGCTCGCCCTGATAAATCTCGGTAGCCACCTTGCCGGCTATCGCGGTTTCTATGACATCGTGAATGTCCGATGCATTCAAACCGTGGCGGGCGATGGCTTGTCTATCCACTGTGATATTCAAATATTGCTGACCGGTCAGGCGTTCGACCCGAATATCGCGGGCGCCGTTCACGTCGTTGGCGACGCCGGCAATCGTGTCCGCCAACCGTTTCAATTCGGCCAAGTCATCGCCAAACACTTTCACCGCCACATCGGAGCGCACGCCGGTCACCATTTCGTCTACTCGGTCGGAAATCGGCTGCGCCATCACCACCTGCATGCCTGGCAAGTTTTCAGTAAGCTTCGCGCTCATCGCGTCGGCAATGTCATCCTGATTCCAGCCTTTCGGCCATTCCGCACGCGGCTTCAATGTGACGATAGGCGTGGATTCGTTTTGCGCTTGCGGATCAGCCGGGCTTTCGCCGCGCCCCACGCCGCTGACCACGGTTTTCACGCCGGGAATTTCCATCACCATTTTCATCGCCTGCATTTCCACATTGATGCTTTCTTCAAGGGAAATATTCGGCATCCGGTTAATGCCCGGCACGATGGAACCTTCCTTCATTTCCGGAATGAACGATGTGCCAAGCAAAGGCAGTAAGGCCAGGGTCGCGACAAACACGCCGACCCCACCGCCCACCACTTTCAGCCGATTGGCCATCGCCCAATCCAGCAAGCGCAGATAATGGCGTTTGATAAAGGCAATCAGCCGGGTATCGTGTTCACCGTCATGACCCTCCAGTAAAAAAGCACACAGCACCGGCGACAAAGTCAGTGACACCACCAGCGAAATCAGCAAAGCAATAGCGATCGTATAGGCCAGCGGGGCGAACATCTTGCCTTCCATGCCTTGCAATGTCATCAGCGGCAAAAACACCAGCACGATGATACCAACACCGAACAACACCGGCGTCGCCACTTCCTGTGCGGCGGTCATCACCACTTTTACCCGACTGGTTGCGCCGCCCTTGCGTTCGCCCAGTAAACGAAAAGCGTTTTCCACCACCACCACCGAACCGTCGACCATTAAGCCGATGGCAATCGCCAAGCCGCCCAGCGACATCAAATTGGCAGAAAGACCGAGCTGATTCATCGCAATAAACGTGACCAAGGGCGTGACGATCAAGGTGCTGACCACGATTAAACTGGAGCGCACATCGCCCAAAAACAAAAATAATACAATCACCACCAATACCATGCCCTCCAGCAGCACTTTGGTGACGGTATGCAAAGCTGCATCGACCAAATCGCTACGATCATAATAGGAAACGATTTTCAGATCGTTGGGCAGCATGCCCTTGGCGTTGATTTCCGCGACGCGTTCCTTGATGCGACTGACCACTTCCTTGGCATTGCCGCCACGCAGCATCATTACTACGCCGCCGACCGCTTCGGTATAACCGTCCTTGAGGACCGCGCCAACTCGCACTTCGTGGCCGATCTTGATTTCGGCGACATCGTGCATATGCACCGGCACGCTGTTTTCTTCTTTCAAAACGATAGTGCCAATGTCGTTTACTTCGTTGATCAAACCGACGCCGCGAATCAGATATTGCTCAGCATAATGCGGTAACACGCCGCCACCGCTATTCGCATTGTTGCGGGACAGCGCCTCAAATACCTCATGCAAGGAAATCCGGTAATGGTGCAGGCGGTTAGGGTCGACTAACACTTGATATTGCTTGACGTAACCGCCCTGAGAATTGATTTCTGCCACGCCGGGAATCCCGCGCAGTAACGGCCGCACCACCCAGTCCTGCTCTTCGCGGCGCTGTTGCAATTCTTCCTGGGTCAAGGCCCGCTGGCCGTCGTCGTCGCGTTCCAAAGTATATTGATAGACCTCGCCCAAACCGGTGGAAACCGGCCCCAGCACTGGATTAATGCCCTCCGGCATCTGCTGCTTAACTTCGATAAGCCGCTCCATCACCAATTGCCGGGCAAAATATACTTCGGTGCTGTCGGTGAAAATCAAGGTAATCAACGACAGGCCGTTTTTGTTCAAAGAGCGCATTTCTTCCAGACCGGGCAGACCCGCCATGGCTATTTCCAGCGGTACGGTAACCAGACGTTCGACTTCGTCGGGCGAACGGCCGGTGGCTTCTGTGGCGATTTGTACCTGGATATTGGTGACATCCGGAAACGCATCGACCGACAACTGCTGTACGGCGCGTACGCCGAATAGAGTGACCGCCACTGCCAGCACCGCCACCAGGATACGTTGCTTTAATGCCGTTTCTATCAATCCATTAATCATCAATTACTCCAAAGTACCGCGCAGACGCTCGTTATTCAGATGGAAGGCGCCGCCGATCACGATCTTTTCTCCGGCTTTCAAGCCCTCCAGCAAAGGCCTTTTCTGAGCTTCTTCGCGGCCCAAACGTACCGGGCGCAATTCAAAGCGCGCGGCAGCGGTTTGTACAAACACGAAATCCCGATCGTTTTCCCTGACCACTGCCTGACTGGGCACGATCAATGTTTGCGAGCCGGGCTTGCTGATTTTCAAGGTGGCCAGCATTTGCGGCTTGAACAGACGCTGCGGATTGGACAGGGCCATGCGCACTGTCACCGTACGAGTGTCGGAATCCACCATATCGGCAACATAAATTAGCTTGCCGCTAACTTCCTGCCCGGGCAGCGCCGGTACCTCGGCTAGGGCTTGGTCGCCTTGCCGCGCCCAATGCGCTTGTTGTTCGGGAATTTCCGCGACCAGCCACAGCTGCGACAAATCCGCGACCGTATACAAGGCGTCCGCCGGCTGCACCACCTGGCCTATGGCGACGTTACGTTCGATCACTACGCCGTCAATGCTGGCGGTAACCGGCGAGAACGAATGAATGCTGCGTTGTTTGTCCAGGCGCTGCAAATCGGCTTCGCTCATGCCCATCACCCGCAGTTGATCGCTAGCGGCGCGCAAATCCACATCCGCCTCGGTCAACACGCCCTGCCGCTCCTGAAATTCGGCCTCTGCAATCACGCCGCTTTCCAGCAAGCGCTCGGCGCGTTTGACAGTAATCCGGCGTAAATTGACTTGCGACGCCGCTTTTAAATAATCCGACTGGGCTTTACCCAACTCAGTGCTATTCAATAGCGCCAGGCGTTCACCCTTTTTCACAGCCTGACCGAGCATCGCGTTAATTTCGGTAATCCGTCCAGTAACCGATGCTCCGATTCGGGCCACCCGTGCCTGGTCCAGCTCCACTCGGGCCGACAGATTCAAGGATTCAGCAACTTCGCCGGGCTTGATCTCGGCAATGCTCAACAACTTCAACAAGGCGGGCGAGGCTTCCAATACCGGCTTATGGTCCGCGCCGACCGCAGGCAAGGTAAAACTCAGCAAAAACAGCGCAGCCATAAACAAGCTGACGCGAAATGGAGTCTGGAGCTTGGCTTTCATGGTATTTCCTTTAAGCAAACTTATGTTTTTCAAACAATTAATTAAGGGCCGACGCTGCCCAATGCAGGCAAGCTTATCGGCCAGTTTGGGTGTTGCCTATTGCGCTTTAGGTCGACAAGCGCCCCTTGGCGAAACGCTAAACTGTAGACTCGGGCAGTTTTTGGCTAACCAACACCTTGTCGATGCGGGTGCCGTCAATATCGACGATCTCGAAACGCCATTGCCGAAATTCGAAGTTATCCGTTACTTGGGGAATTTTTTCCAGGTAGAACAGGATGAAACCGCCGACCGTGTGATAGGTGCTGTCGGCCTCGCCAGGCAAATTGCCGTCCATGCCGACTACCGTTTTCAAGCGCTGTATCGATAAACCGCCATCCACTAACCACGAACCGTCGGCGCGTTGCACCACGTCAATGTCCAGATTGGTGCGACTGGGCAGGTGACCGACGATAGCTTTCAACACATCGCTGAGCGTCACCAAGCCTTCGATATCGCCGTATTCGTTGACAACCAATGCCAGATCGGTCCGCTTTTCCTGAAAGAATCCCAGCAACTGGCTCAGTGTCATCGATTCCGGCACATACAGCGGCGCGTGCAAGATAGGCGCTATATCCAAGGCTGCGCCGGCCATCGCCAGCTTCAGCAGATCACTGCGAAGCAAGATTCCTACCACATTTTCCAGGCTGTCCCGGTAGATCACCGCTCGGGTATACGGACAGTCAGCAATTTTCTCGCGCACCGCCGCCTCGGTATCGCTCAAATCAATGGCATATATTTGCTGTCTCGGCGTCATGGCTGCGCCAAGCATTTGTTCGTCCAGTTGCAAGATGTTGCCGACCAAATGGCTTTCGCTGGCATGAAACACCCCGGATTCCGCACCGATTTCCATCAGTAATTTGATTTCTTCGTTGGTGATACTGGTCTGCGGCGGCCGATGTGCGCCGAAAATCCGCAGTATCAAGGTGCTGGAGGATGACAGCAGCCAGACCAAGGGACTGGCGATCCTCGATAGCGTATGCATAGGTTGGGCGATGATGATCGCGATACGTTCCGGATGCAGCAAGGCCAGACGCTTGGGTACCAGTTCGCCGACCACGACCGAACAATAGGTAAGCAGAAATACCGTCGCAATCAGGGCAATGCTCTGAGCATAGGGCACCAACAGGGGAAAATTTAATAGTTGACGATACAGCGGCTCGGTCAAAGCCTCTTCGCCCAAGGCGCCGCTGAGAATACCGACCGAGGTAATGCCGACTTGCACGGTGGATAAAAATCGCGATGGATCTTTGTGCAGCTTCAACGCGGTACGCGCACCCGGACGTTTTTCGCCGGCCAGTTTCTGCAAGCGAGCCAGGCCGGAAGACACTAGCGACATTTCCGACATCGCAAACACGCCGTTGATCAGGATCAAAATCAGTATCAGGCCAATATCCATGGTCTCATCGCCTCGAAATTTAAAAGAGTATTGAGCTTGCGGTACCTCGCCCCTGGTGATCGGCCTGCGGATTTACCACGCCGGTCCGGACTGGTTTGCTCGATTGCGCTGACCGTATTGATATTTGAATTTTCGCTTTAATAAGCCGGTCGGCTCGTCGGGTATGCGCTTCAATAATTGCTCGTTAGCGCGCTGGGTTTCGTCTTTTTCCGTAGCTTGTGCGGCTTTTTCGGTCTCGGTAGGTTCTTGCTTGGCCGGCTGCGCTGGTTGTTTGGCCTCGGCTTCGGACTGCTGCTTATCTTCTGCCGCTTTGTTCTGTTCAGCGTCCTGCTTTACTTCGGAGGGTTGTTTGTCTTGTGGTTTTTGTTCCTGTTGCGAATCTTTATCGGTTTGACCCGATTCCCCATCCTGCTTTTGCTGTTTTTGCTGTTGATCGGCCGACTGCTGCTGGTCTTTGTCTTGCTGGTTTTGTTGATTATTGTCCTGCGGTTTTTGTTCCTGTTCTTTCAGCTTGTTCTCGACAAGTTCCTTATTGAATTTTGCATCCTGATGGCCGGGATCGAGTTGCAAGGCCTGCTGATAAGCTTGCACGGCTTCTTGCAATTGGCCGGCCTGGGCCAGCGCATTGCCGCGATTGTAATGGCCTTCCGCAGTTTGGCTGTTTTTCAAGGTTTCGGCGGCTTCTTGGAAATTACCAGCCTTGTATTGAGCGGCGGCGCGCCAGTTCGGATTGTCGAACTGTTCTGCGGCTTGTTGATATTGCTGGCTATCGAAAGCCTGCTGGGCACGTTGATCTGGCGTTCGCCACAGGCTTTGCCAATCCAGCGCGTAGCTATTCTTCGGCAATGGCAATAAACACAGCAATGCCAATAACAAACCTTTTCTAAATTGCAAAGCCGCCCACGGTAACACCAGCAATAACAGCCAGGGGCCCTTTTCATCCCATTGTTGCAGCAACAAATTGCCATCCAAATTTTCGTTACCGGTTTCGGCGCTATTGAACAAACGCCCCAAATTATCCACATCCGCATCGTTTGCCGTCACAGGCTGATAAATGCCACGGCCATGCTGGGCCAGCGTGCTCAACGCCGCTTCGTTCAGCTTGGCGACCACGATAGAGCCATTGCTATCCTTCAAAAAACCTGCGCCTTGCAGCTGGATAGGTGCCCCTTCCGGCGTGCCCATAGCTAATACCGAGAGCCGGTAATCGCCCAGCCAATGTTCGGCCTGCTCAGCCACGTCGGCATCGGCGCCGTCGGTTACCAGCAAAATATGCCCTTTGACCAAGCCGGCCTGGCGCAGCAAGGCCGCCGCCGCATTCAGTGCCACACCGGTATTGCTGCCGGGGCTGGGCATAATGTCGGTAGTCAGAGCGCTTAGCTGGCTATCGATGGTAGCGGTATCGTTGGTCAACGGTGTGACGGTAAAGGCATCGCCGCCGTAAACCAGCAGTGCGGTCTGACCGTCCTTGCGCTGCTTCAGTAAATCGGCGATTTTGTAACGGGCCTTACCGATACGGCTGGGTTTGATGTCGGCGGCATCCATGGATTTGGATAAATCCAGCGCAATCACCAGCGCAGCATCGTTTCTGACGGCCGGGCCGGGCAAGCGTTGCCAGGTCGGGCCGGCCAGAGCGATGATGGTCAGCAATGCGGCAAAGCCGGCGCCAAACAAAGGGCCGCGCGATGCTTGCAGCGGTTTGTCTTGCAAAATAAAGGGCAGCAACTCGGCATCGCACACCTCGCTCCAGTTGCCGCGTCCTTGCCGATGCCGCACCAACAAGATCAAAAACAGCACGGCCGGCAGTAATGCCAGTAAGCACCAGGGCCGCAGGAAATGAAAATCGGCAAAATTCATGACCACCTCAATCGGGCCAGTGTTAACCATCCCGTCAATAACAAAGCCAAACCCAGCGGCCAATAGAACAACTCACTGCGCGGCCGGAAATATTGTTTGTCTTTTTCGACCGGCTCCAGCTGATCCAGCATTCTATAGATTTTTTCCAGCTCTTCGGTATTGCGGGCCCGGAAATAGTGGCCGCCGGTAGCGTCGGCAATAGCCGTCAGAGTCTTTTCGTCGAGATCGGCGGAGGGGTTGACCCGGCGGGTGCCGAACAGACTACGGACCAACACTTCGTCAGCGCCTATGCCTATCGTGTAAATTTTCAGGTGATGGTCGGCAGCGAGTTCGGCGGCTTTTAACGGCGTTAATTCGCCGGCGGTATTCGCGCCGTCGGTTAGTAGAATCAGCACCCGACTGGCATCTTTTTGATCTTGCAAACGTTTAATCGCCAAACCGATCGCATCGCCAATCGAGGTTTTCGGATCATCCTCGGTAATACCGATAAACGCTTCGTGCAACAAGGTTTGCACCGTCTTACGATCAAAGGTTAACGGCACGTGCAAATAAGCTTGGGTACCGAACAAGATTAAACCCAGGCGGTCGCCGACCCGGCGTTGAATAAAATCACCGGCCACTTGTTTAATCGCGGTTAATCGATCCACCCGCTGCTTGCCGAGGATGAAATCTTCTTCCTGCATACTGCCGGATACATCCACCGCCAGCATCAAGTCGCGGCCGCTGACCGCTTGCTCGATAGGCTCGCCCAACCACTGCGGACGCGCGGCGGCCACCAGCAAACACAACCAAGCCAAGGCCGCCAGCCACAAGGGCCAGCGTCGTTCGCTGCTGACCACCCGAGTTTCGTTGGGACCAAAATCGTCCAGAAAAGGTACTTTCAATGCCGCCTGCTGGGCCACGGCACGCGCCGGCAACAGCCAACGCAACAACAGCGGTAGTGGCAACAAGCATAACAACCAGGGCCAGAGCAATTCGATCATCGTTTTTTCGCCTGTTGTTTCAACCAACGTTCGCACAACTCGAACAATGCCTCCAGCTCGGCGTCGGCCTGCGGCGTTTGCCGATAATGGCCGTCAGCCAGACAGCGGCCGGAGCCTTGACTAAACGGCGCGTCCGGTAAAGCTTGGTCCAGGTACGCCAACCAAGCTTCGCCACGCAAGCTGGCCGCATCGCTGCGCGGCGCAGTACTAATAGCTACACGCCGCAACAACGCAGACAACGCTACCAAGGTCTGTCTGGCATCGGCCCCGCAATCCCGGCGAATGGCGGATAACAATTTGCCGGCGGTTTTGACCGCCGTTTGCCGGCGGAAGCGTTTATAAAAATACCGGCACAAAAAAATTAACAGCGGCAGCAATACCGCTAGCAACCACCAGCCCGGCGCCGGCGGCCAAAAAGTCACAGAGGGGGGCAAATGAATGTCTTTTAAAGGCAATGATTCCATGTTGAATATCTACAACGCTTACAAGTCGGGGAGTGGGGTGTACAAAACCAGCAGGTCGTCGATTTGCTGCTGAATAGCCCGCAGATCGTTAAATCCAGCCTGCGCGGCTTCGCGTTGGCCTGCCTCATAACGCTTTAGCAGACTCTCGGCCAGCACGTGCAGTTGCCGCTGCAATTGTTCGATGCGTTCCAGCCAATCCTGGCCATACTGTCTGTCTTGTTGCGCCCGCTTTAACCAGCGTCCCAGATGGGTGCGGCGTTGTTCCATGATCGGCCAGCTTTTCACAGCATCGCGCGGCTCGGCAAATAAACAGGCTTGCACCCGCTGCAACCACTGCCGCGTGTCGAAACGGCGAATCGCTATCGCGATTTGTTTCGCCGACAGTTCGGCATCCGCATAAAACTGCCAGTCGCTGAAAGGTTGGTAAGCAATCACCCAGTCGCCAATCGCCGCGGCCGGCATGGGCCGGGCAATCGCATAGCCTTGCAGCACACGGCAGCCCAGCAACAGCAGTACGATACCTTGTTCCTGACTTTCCACGCCTTCCGCCACGACTTCCCGGTTGAAGGCTTTACTCAAGTCGATCACGCTTTCGATGATGGCATAGTCGTCCGGGTCGTCGAGCATATCGCGGACAAAGGTCTGGTCGATTTTCACGGTATCCACCGACAAATGCCGCAAATGGGTCAAGGACGAATAACCGGTGCCGAAATCATCCAATGCCACGCTGATACCCAGCTGTTGCCGGCAACTTTTGATAATGCGATTTACCGCCGATAGGTCGTCCAATGCGGTACTTTCCAGAATTTCCAATTGCAGATAGCTTGCATCTATTTCCGGATGGCTTTGCAGCGTGGATTCGATATAAGCACCAATGCCGGACCACAGCAGATGATAGGAGGAGATATTGACACTTACCTCCAGCAGCAGGCCCCGCGCATGCCAGCCCGCCAGTTGCTCGCAGGCTTGGGCGATCACCCAATTGCCGATGCGGATCTCCAGATCGGTGGAGGCGATTACCGGCAGAAACTCCAGCGGCGGCACCATGCCGCGCTGCGGATGTTGCCAACGAATCAAGGCTTCCACGCCTTTGACCCGGCCGGTTTTGATGTCGACTTTGGGCTGGTAGTACATGCAAAACTCGTTGTTTAAAAACGCTGCTTCGATGTCGCGCAACTGCTGATGGCGATGCATGATCTGCTGGTCACGGTTGGCATCGAACCGCTGACAACGGTTTTTGCCAGCCAATTTGGCCTGATACATCGCATAGTCGGCATGCCGTAATAACGCGTCGGCGTCGGCGTTATCCGGAGGATATACGGTAAAGCCGCTACTGGCTCCGACCGAAATCGGCTGATCGCCGATCAGATATGGCTGGGCAATCGCTTGATGAATACGCATGATGGCTTGCTCGCATTGTTCAATCGACTCTACATCGCCCAGCAATAGCGCGAACTCGTCGCCACCGTGCCGGGAAACGCTGTCTTCCGCGCGAATTGCGTTTTTGATGCGTTCAGCTACTTCAACCAGCACTCGGTCGCCGACATCGTGGCCGAATTGATCGTTGACCGGTTTGAAACCGTCCAGGTCGAGAAAGCAAATCGCCAACAGCGATTTTTCCCGCTTGCTGTGGGCGATAGCCTGATTCAGGCGATCTGCGAATAAAATCCGATTCGGCAAGCGGGTAAGCGGGTCGTAATGGGCAAGCAATTCAAGCAGTTGTTGCTGTTGCTTGGCTTGCGTGACATCGGAGAATAGCCCGATGTAGTGGGTGACGTTACCATAGCCATCGCAGAGTGCGGAAACCGTCAGCCATTCCGCGTAAAGCTCGCCATTTTTTTTCCGGTTCCACAATTCACCCTGCCAATGCTGCGCTTCGCGCAAGGCTTGCCACATATCCCGGTAAAAATCCTGAGCGTATTTACCGGATTGCAACATGCTGGGATTTCGTCCAATGACTTCTTTGCGGCTATAGCCGGTAATCTCGCAAAAAGTGGGATTGACATCGATGATGGTAGCGGTTGCGTCGGTGATCAAAATGCCTTCGTGCGCTTCGCTGAACACGCGAGCGGCCAGCTTTAAATGCTCTTCGGCTTGCTTGCGTTCAGTAATGTCGCGGGTTAAACCCAGTAAGGCGGTGATATTGCCTTCGGCATCGCGCATGGGTACGGCATGGGTGTCCAGCCAAAGTTGCCGGCCCTTCAGGCCGACGAGCTCAAACTCCAGGGTTCCGGATGCGCCGGAAAATACTCGCCGGTTCAATCTGTTGAAAGCCTCGCGATACTTAGGCTGCACCAAATTTTCCATGCTTCCTTGCTGCGCTTGCTCCAGGGTATCGGCTTCTATCATATCCAGACCGGCCCGATTCATTTGCAACAAACTGCCGTCTCGCGCCAGCAGTTTCACGCATTCCGGCTCCGAGTCGACGATAGTGCGAAGTTTTAATTCCGACTCCCTGGCGATATTTGCCGAGACTTGCAACTCCGCAACGGCATCGGCCAGCGCTTGTGTGCGCTCTTCCACCAAGGCTTGTACGGAGGCGGTTCTACCACTAATGATTAACAGTAAAATACTCAACAGGCTGGTAAAACAAAGGCCGCCGATTAGCGTAATCAAGGGTAGCGATGAACCTTGTTCGTTGATAAACAGACTATCGGGTGTGATGGTGATTTGCCAGTTGCGATCTACGAATGGAAAACTATGTTGCCATTTCCGTAATGGGTAATTGAGCGGTACCGGGTTGCGCACCGGTTTTGCAAACAAACCCGTTTGCCCGATCGGCGCGCTGAGGTCGTCGATGCCGATACCTAGTGCGTCGAGATTCAAGCCCTTGGTAACAATCTCCACCATTCTGGTTGGCAAAATGATGGCCGAAACAAATCCGGCTATATCCAGTGCATCTCCGGCAGCGCTGTGCCGGCTAACCGGAATGGAAACCAAAATTCCGGGATCGACATCGCCGCGCTGCATCAATATCAGTTTTTGCGAAGCGCTGGGTTTGCCGCTGGCACGGGCAAGATTTTTTGCTTCGCGGCTAAGCGGATTTGATATGGAGTCGAAGCCGAAAGCTTTTTCGTTGCCAGCCATCGGCTCCACAAACATAATCGGAAAATATTCCGTTCTGGCCGTCGCCTTGACCAGTTGGCCCGAGCCATCACGCTCTGTTACCTGGAAATTAGAAAATCCCTCGGCACGTATCGCTTGTTCGAAGGCTGGCAAATCGGCTTGAACGATACGGGGCAGCCATTCCAGGGCTTGAATTTCCGGATGGCGTTGCAGAATGCCCTGCGAAAATACGGTAAATTCGGCTCTACTCACATCGTTGGACGCCAAAAATACATCTCTTAAAGCCAGCGTACTGTCGATCACATCAACTTTATATTCCACCAAAAGACGCTCTATTTCGCTCGCCCGGCTATCGAAAACCTGCTGAATTCGCGCACGTTCGGCTTGAAATACTTGCAAAAATACCAGCACCAATGCCAGCAATGTACCCAACAAGGGCAAAGCTACGCTTAAGCGCCGTGCCTGCCAAAGCGCATGGGGCCGGCCGAAATAACAAAACAACAGCGGGGTAACAATTATCACGCCCAAACTATCGCCAACCCACCAGTTGCGCCAGGACCACCATAGCTCGGACGAGCTCATCAAATCCAATGAATACAGCATGACAATGCCGATACTGGGCGCTATCAAACACGCCACCGGCCCAACCAAAACAAAAAACTTAAGAATAGTCCCTGGGCTATCCAGCTTCGGCAACCCCGGCTCTATGTACGCTCTGACCAAAGCCGTGGCGGCCAATGCTTGTAAAGTACTGCCGGCGCCGATCACGAAACAGGATATGACGGTCTCTGTGGTCAATTGGCCGGAAAAATCGATAGCCGCCAGGAAATTACTCAGCGCCGCGCCTAGCCAAACTCCCAGCCATAGGTAGCGCCCACCGATAAACAAGGCGGCCAGCGCGATCCCGGCCGCCGGCCACAATGGACTGGCATAGCCGGGCGGAATGATCATTTTTACGCCCATCCAGCCGCCGGCAAGCATCAGCAGAGTCAATACGCCGATATACATCAGCAATACCAGAGGTCTAACAGGTGCGATATTTCGGCCTTCGAGCTCCGGCAAAGATAAATCTACTGCGTTGGGTAAATGGGGGATTTGCATGGCCTGGTCGAGAACGCGTTAAGCCGCTGGGCGCGCGCGGGTTCCGTTCAATGCTTCCAAAGGCGCTTGCTGGGTAGAGCAGGGTATTAAGGTCAGACGCAGTTTGTTGCCAAGCTTTTGCAGATACTGCTGCCTGTCCTGAAAGCGCTGCCGATAGGCTTGCAGACGCTGCTTGTCGCCGCTATCGATCAGCACCTCGCGCCAGCCGTCGGTAAATCGATAGCGGCCCTGATTTGGCAAACTGCTCTCCAGCGGATCGGCAATATGCACCAACACCACGTCGCAATGCCGAGCCAAATTGGCCAGATGATTTTCCGCCGCACTATTCATGCCGCGAAAATCGCTGAGAATATACACCCGGCTACCGGGACGGGCATGATGCAGCAGCCTGGCCAAGGGTTGCGCCAGATTGACCACCGCCGCGCCGTTATATGCGGGATTGATCAACGCGTTAAAAAACCGCAACAGCGCCGGCTTGCCGGTTTGCGGTTTCAATTCCTGGCAACCGTCGTCGCTGAAAATCTGCCCGCCGATGCGATCGCCTTGCTTCAAAGCCGCCCACGCCAACAAACCGGCCAAACGGGCAGCCTGCACGGACTTGAACACGCCGCGCGTAGCAAAAGCCATGGTCGCACGGTAATCCACCGCGATGAACATGGGCCTTTCCCGTTCTTCCTTGAAAATTTTGCTATGGGGTTTATCCGTGCGGGCGGTGACGCGCCAATCGATGCGTCGCACATCGTCGCCTGCTTGATAAAGACGGGTTTCGTCGAAAGCCATGCCACGCCCTTTCAGATGCGATAGATAGTTACCGCTTTGCGCGGCGCGGATATTGGCATGCCCCAGGCTAAGCATACCGGCCGGCTTGACCAGATCCACCAAGGCTTTAAGAGTGACCGTAACCCGTGGGTTGTCGGTCGCTGGCGACTTATTCATCAGGGTACGGCAATTCTGGCGATCAATTCTTTAATCACATAATCGCTGCTAATGCCTTCCGCTTCCGCTTCGTAAGACAAAATCAGCCGGTGGCGCAACACGTCGTAAGCCATGTCCTGAATGTCGCCGGGATCGACGAAATCCCGCTGTTGTAACCAGGCCTTAGCGCGGGCGCAACGATCCAGCGCAATGCTGGCGCGCGGACTGGCGCCGTATTGAATCCAGCCGGCCAAGTCCTGGCCGTAAACGCCCGGATTTCGAGTAGCCAGGACGATTTGTAACAAATATTGCTCCAAGCTTTCGGCCAAATATAAATCCAACACTTCGCCACGCGCCGCGAATAAAGCTTGCTGGCTCACTTTAGGCGATGCGCTGCCTTGGTTTTGCAGAGCACCCTTGGCCTCGGCGCGCGCCAGATGCAGGATGGCCTGCTCGTGTTCGGCATTGGGATAATCAATTTTTACATGCAGTAAAAATCGATCCAGTTGCGCTTCCGGCAGCGGATAAGTGCCTTCCTGTTCGATGGGGTTTTGCGTGGCCATGACCATGAATAAGGGCGACAGTGGATAAGTGGCCTTGCCGACCGTGATCTGCCGTTCCGCCATCGCTTCCAGCAACGCGGCCTGTACCTTGGCCGGCGCGCGGTTGATTTCGTCGGCCAGGATTAAGTTATGAAACAGCGGACCTTTCTGAAACTCGAAACTACCTTGCTGCGGCCGGTAAATTTCGGTACCGGTCAAATCGGCCGGCAACAAATCCGGGGTAAATTGCACCCGATGAAAGTCGGCTTCTATGCCTTGACTAAGTACGTTGATGGCGCGGGTTTTCGCCAGGCCGGGCGCACCTTCCACCAACAGATGGCCATCGGCCAGCAGGGCAATCAACATCCGTTCCACCAGGACTTCCTGGCCGATGATCTGAGTATTGATGTGAGTTTTGAGATTTTGTAAGGCGGCTTGGCTAGGGCTAAGACTTGTCGCAGTCATGTGTATAAAAAATCCTTATGTTTAACGGGCATGTGACCGAGTTGAGTCAGAAAAGTTGCGCGGCGCTTAGTTTTTGCGCTGCAGATCTTTCCATTCGCGATGGGCGACCATGATGTCGACGACTTGTTGCGGATCGTCGGTGACCGTGATCAATTTAAGATCTTCCTCGGAAATAGTGCCGTATTCCATCATCTTGGCTTTCATCCAGTCCATCAGCCCACTCCAGAAATCGGTGCCAAACAATACTAGCGGAATCGGATAGATTTTGTGGGTTTGCATCAAGGTCAACGCTTCGAAGAACTCGTCCAACGTACCAAAACCGCCGGGCATACACACGTAGCCGATGGAATAACGCACGAACATCACCTTGCGCACGAAAAAGTAGCGAAAATTCAGCGAAATATTTTGGTACGGATTGGGCGTTTGCTCCATCGGCAATTCGATGTTCAAGCCGATGGATGGTTGATCGTGCAGGATGGCGCCTTTGTTGGCAGCTTCCATCACACCGGGGCCACCGCCGCTGATGACCGCAAAGCCTTCCTTACTGAGCATTTCCGCCAATTCCACGGTTTTTTGATAATAAAAATGCTCGGGTGGCAAGCGGGCGGAACCGAAAATCGAAATCGCATCGCACAAACCGGATAGTTCGTCGAAACCTTCGGTAAATTCGCTAATGATGCGAAAAATCCGCCAAGATTGATCGCCTTTCAGGTCGTCGATGATACTGGACGACGTTGAGCCGTCGGCACGGCGGTTTTTGATGCAACTCATGATTTATTCCTTAATGAGCACGCGGTGCTCCATGCATTGAGATGAAACGGCAAATCCAAACTTGTTCACGACAACTCTGCCAAACGATAAACCGTGTTGCCGGCCAACAAGGTATGAGTCACGCGTCCGCTGAGGGTTTGCTGCCAATACGGCGTGTTACAGCCAGCGCTGTACCAGTTGTCGCGGTTAACCTGCCAACTGGCTTGCGGATCGAAAATACAGACATCGGCCGCATAACCCGGCGTTAATGCGCCGGTCGCCAAACCTAGAATTTGCGCCGGATTGCAGGTCAGGCTGGCTATGGCTTGCGACAAACCGATGCGATGTTGCCGGGTCAATGCCAGCGTCAACGGCAACAGGGTTTCCAGCGCGGCAACACCCGCTTCGGTTTCCGGAAATGCACCGAGTTTAGCATCCAGATCGTGCGGTTGGTGGTCGGAGCAAATCGCGTCGATGGTGCCGTTAAGCAGTCCTTCGCGTAAATATTGGCGGTCGATGGCGCTACGTAGCGGCGGCAATACGTGGTAATTGCTGTCAAAGGGGGCGATGTTATCTTCGGTGAGATGCAGCTGATGGATAGCTGCGTCGGCGGTGACATTCAAGCCGTATTTCTTGGCCTGCTGCAATTTAATCACCGATTGCTTGCAACTGATTTGGCTGATATGCACGCGGCAGCCGGTCAGCTCCGCTAATTCCAGACACTGGGCCAATGCAATCGATTCGGCGGCTTCCGGAATACCCGGTAAACCGTAACGACTAGCAACCGCACCTTCATGCGCACAACCCTTGCCGGACAAGGCTGCTTCGTTGGCACGGAACATTAGCAATAAATCGTGGCTGCTGGCATATTCCATCGCCCGCCGTAATATCAATAGATTGCCGAGCGGCTCGCTGGCATTGCTGACGGCGATGCAGCCGGCCTGTTTCAACGCGAACATCGCGCTGAGTTCAGTGCCTGCCAAGCGCTGGGTCAATGCGCCTATGCTATGAATTTGCGGATAGTCGGCTTTTTCGGCTTTGTCTTTTATGAACTCAACCACCGCCGGGCTATCGATGCAGGGCTTGGTATCGGGCGGCAGGCATAGCGAGGTAACGCCGGCGCTCAGAGCCGCACGGGTTTCGCTGAGGATATTGCCTTTCTGGGTATGGCCGGGTTCGCGCAAACGCACGCTGAGATCGACGAAGCCGGGGCAGACGATTTGACCGCTGGCGTCGATAATCTGCTCGGGCGTGAAACCAGCGGCTTGCTCCAGCACAGCGATTATCTTGCCTTCGGCGATACAGACAGAGCCGATGGCGTCGATGTTGTTGGCCGGATCGACGACACGGCCGTTCTTAATCAAAATCTTAGTCATGCCGTAACTCCCTGGCTGTGCATGGCCATCGACATGATCGCCATTCGCACCGAGACACCGTTGCTGACTTGTTGCAAGATCACCGATTGCGGGCCGTCGGCGACGCTGGAGGCAATCTCCACGCCCCGATTGATGGGCCCTGGATGCATGACAATCGCGTCGGCTTTGGCGCGTTTTAGTTTGGCTTCGGTCAAGCCGAAACAGCGGAAAAATTCGCTTTCGCTAGGCAGAAAAGCTGAGTTCATGCGTTCTTTTTGCAAACGCAACATAATGACCACATCGGCATCATCCAAGCCTTCATCCATGTCGTGTATAGGTATCACGCCCATGGTTTTGACTTGTGCCGGCAACAAGGTTTTCGGCGCGATTACCCTAACTTCGGCGACGCCCAAGGTATTCAAGGCCAGAATCTGCGAACGCGCCACCCGCGAATGCAGGATGTCGCCGACGATGGCCACCTTCAGGCCTTCAAATTGCTTTTTATGCTGGCGGATCGTAAACATATCCAACATGGCTTGGGTGGGATGCGCATGTTGGCCGTCGCCGGCATTGATCACGCTGATATGCGGCGCGGTGTGCTGGGCGATGAAATGCGCGGCGCCGCTCAGCGCATGGCGAACCACAAACATGTCAACATGCATCGCTTCCAGATTATGGATGGTATCCAGCAGACTCTCGCCCTTGGAGGTGGCGGAGGTGGCGATGTTCATGCTCAGTACGTCCGCCGATAAGCGCGTAGCAGCCAGTTCGAAGGTGGTGCGAGTGCGGGTGCTGTTCTCGAAGAACAGGTTGACGATGGTCTTGCCGCGCAGCAAAGGCACTTTTTTGACTTGATGTTCAGACATGCCGGCAAACGATTCGGCGGTATCCAGAATTTCGGTCAGCAGCGCTTTGTCCAGCCCTTCGATAGTCAGGAAATGCTTGAGCTTACCTTGTTCGGTCAGCTGGATATGCCGGGTCATGCCACCACCACTTGCGGGGATTGGATCTCGATACCCAAAGGATCGGGGCCGGTGAGTTTGATACGTTGATCGCCGGCCAAGTCGATACGAATACCGTGGCAGTCCGGCTGGAGCGGTATCTGCCGGCCGTTGCGCTCGATCAATACCGCCAGCACCACTTGATTGGGGCGGCCATAATCGAAAATCTCGTTCAAGGCGGCGCGGATAGTGCGACCGGTGTAAAACACGTCGTCGATCAGAATAATATCGCGGCCTTCCAGGTGTGGCGGCAGTTGGCTGGTCTTGACCTTGGGATGCATGCCGATTTGCGAAAAATCGTCACGGTAAAAGGTAATGTCCAACATGCCCAAAGGCTCGCTCATCCCCAGACGCTGATGTATTTGTCGCGCGATCCAGGCGCCGCCGCTGTGTATGCCGATCAGCAAGGGATTATTAAGTTTACGCTCGCTAATCTGCCGACGAATCGCGGCTTCCAGAGTGTCGAGCAAGATATCGATGTTAAGAGTGGCGATTGGCATGGCGGTTGACAGTGGGACTCTTGTTATTTTTAAAAAATTCGGGCAAAAGATGAAAGCGGCAGGATAAAAAAGCTTAGTCTTTTTAAGTATCAAACCAGCTTTGCAGAATGATCTGGGCGGCCAGCTGATCTTGCACTGCCCACAGCTTAGCAGCGCTAACCTTTAGGTCGTCGAACAGCATTTGTTTGGCCGCGAATGTGGTTAGCGTTTCGTCGATTTGGTGCACCGGCAGATTGTAACGCCCGTTGAGCTGCCGACAGAACTTCTGCATGCGCGGGGTAATCACATTATCCGAGCCGTCACTTTGCCGGGAAATGCCGACCACCAAACCGATGGGCCTCCATTCGGTAATCAACTGACCGATTTTATGCCAATCGGGAACCTGATTAAGCGACTGGATGGTTTGCAGGGGACTGGCAATGCCGGTATTCGCATGTCCCACCGCGACACCGATTTTTTTATTGCCGAAATCAAAGCCTAAATAGGCGTCGCTGCTGAATTTTGCCGCCAGCGGATCGACCTTAACCATGGCCTGCCGGCGTGGTCAGACGATTAATATCGATACCCAACTGTCCGGCCGCCGCGTTCCAGCGCTGGCTGATCGGGGTTTCGTAGAGTATCGCTTCGCCACAAGGCGTGTTCAGCCAGGCGTTTTCGACCATTTCTTTCTCCAGTTGGCCGCTACCCCAGCCGGCGTAACCCAGCGCGATCAAATAATGGCTGGGGCCTTTACCTTCGGCAATGGCTTCGAGAATGTCCCGGGAACTGGTGAGAGTAATATTGTCGGCGGTGCTGATGCTGGAATCCCAGCGCTGTTCGCAGGTATCATGAATCACGAAGCCGCGTTCCTGCTGCACCGGGCCGCCGGCGAACACCGGGGTTTCCAACACATTTTCCAACTCGGTTTTAATGCCCATTTGCTCGAAAATATCGCGTAATGTCATGCCGGTCGGTCGGTTGATAACGATGCCAAGCGCACCTTCGTCGTTGTGCTGGCATAGGTAAGTCACCGTATGAAAAAAATGCGGGTCGGCCAAGCCGGGCATCGCAATCAAAAACTGGTTATTTAAATACGTAACGTCTGTCATTGGAGTGCTGTATGGGCTAGCGGGCAGTCATGCCGGTTTCGTCTGAGAATTTCCAGACCCTGGTAATCACCAAAACGTTCACTTCTCTTAACAAATCATCGGGTAAAGCGGCAAAGGGTGCGCTCATTTTCACAATGCGTTTCGCGGCGTCATCCAGTGCGGAATTGCCGGAAGATCTGACAATGCGCATACTGTAAATGCTGCCGTCGGCATTAATCCCAACGTCCATGGTCAAGGACTGTGAAACGCCTTTTTTGCGCGCAGCCTCAGGATAATTCAGATTGCCGGTCCGCTCAACCTTGTCCTCCCAATCTTTGACATATTGCGCCGCCAGATATTTATGCGTGCTAACCGAGTTAACGAATTTAATCTTAGTATCTTGCGCGCTTTGTTGGGTGTTTCTAATGCGCTCGCCGAGCTGGGCGATTTGTTGCTGAAGCGCTTCCGGAGATAATTTGGGGGCGGACTCCTGAACTTCAACGGCTTCAGGTAATTCCACCGGTTGCTCGGGCTCCGTCACTACCTTGACCGGGGCTTTGGCTTGGGTAAGCAGCCTCTCGGCGACCGGTTTGACTTGCGGAACCACCGGATGCGGCAAGACTTTCTTTACCGGCGGGCTGATCGTTTGTTCCTGTGTGGCAATTTTTTGCTGTGGCGGCTCCGGCTTGCGAGTTTCCTCGCCGGCGCCTATTTGATGCTCGGCTGCCAGATGTTTCGCATCCTTGGGCGCCTTTTTCACCGGAGCATGGGCCACGGTGATTTCAATCGAGCGGTTGATCTTGGGTGCTTGCGGTGCGGTGAAATTAACCCCCAACAACACGACCACATGCAGCACCGCCGCCACAAACAATGCCGTCAGTAGCGAATCACCTTGCGATAGCGGCGTGGGTGTCAATTCCGGCGCGTGCATATCAGGCCTGGCATTGGGCGGCGATGTGGTCCATTAATTGAGCACTGATATTGATACCGAATTGCTTATCCAACTCCTGCACACAGGTCGGGCTGGTAACGTTAACTTCGGTTAGATAGTCGCCGATAACATCCAGGCCGACAAATATCAGGCCTTTTTCACGCAAGGTCGGCCCGACTTGTTCGGCAATCCAGCGATCACGATCACTCAAAGGCCGGCCTTCACCACGGCCGCCGGCGGCCAAATTGCCGCGACTTTCGCCGCTGGCCGGAATCCGCGCCAGACAATAAGGCACCGGCTCGCCGTTAACTACCAAGATTCGTTTGTCGCCGTCTTTTACCGCAGGCAGATATTTTTGCGCCATGATGTAGCTGCTGCCGTGCTGGGTCATGGTTTCCAGAATCACGCTGAGATTGGGGTCGTTTTCCCGAACATAGAAAATGGACGCGCCGCCCATGCCGTCCAAGGGCTTGAGGATGATTTCCTTGTGCTCTTGCAGAAAGCCGCGAATTTTTTGCGGATCTCTGGCTACCAAGGTATCGGTACAGCATTGCGGAAACCAGGCGGTGAACATTTTTTCGTTGGCATCACGCAGCGATTGCGGTTTGTTGACCACATAAACACCTTTACGCTCCGCCTGTTCCAGCATATAGGTGGCGTAAATATATTCCTGGTTGAAGGGTGGGTCCTTGCGCATGATGATCGCGTCCAACTCGGACAGCCCTATCTGCTGCTCGCCGAGAAACCGATGCCATTGCTTTTCGTCACGCTCCACTTCCAGCACGCGAGTGCGTGCATAGGCGTCGCCGTTATGCATATACAGGTCCGACAACTCCATGTAATGCAGTTCCCAACCGCGCGCTTGAGCTTCCAAAAGCATCGCGAAACTGGTGTCCTTTTTGATATTGATTTGGTCGATGGGGTCCATGACCATGCCGAGTTTGATAGCCATTAAAGTCCTTTGTTATCCGAAGCAAGTGAAAGTAAAAGCGATTTTATCAAATTTATTTTGCAGGCTGTTGTTTACCAACAAAAGTTTTTTTGATATAAAGCCCGGCTATTTTGAATTATAAAGCTCGCATTGAGGTAGTCATGTCCAGAGTATGCCAAGTAACAGGTAAACGCCCAGTAAGCGGGCACAACGTTTCACACGCAATGAACAGAACCAAAAGACGTTTTACGCCTAATCTGCACCACCACAGATTCTGGGTTGAAAGCGAAAACCGTTGGGTTCGTTTGAGAGTAACTTCTAAAGGTATGCGCATTATCGACAAAAACGGCATCGATGCTGTTCTGGCTGATATGCGTAAACGCGGCGAACAATTTTAAGGAGGCTTAACATGCGTGACAAAATCAAATTGGTTTCTAGTGAAGGCACCGGCCATTTCTACACCACCACCAAAAACAAAAAAACCATGCCTGAAAAAATGGAGATCAAAAAATTTGATCCCGTGGTTCGTAAGCATGTGATGTACAAAGAAGCCAAAATCAAATAAACAGCGTTTTATTGATCTGCTTTTAGGCGTTGGCGGGCTAGCAAGGTTTTGTCCGACTAGCCACCGCCACCGGCTTTCTTGATCGCTTCCAGTTCGGCTTTTAACGATTCCGTAAACTTGGCAAGCGCCAAATATTTCATCTCCAAAGCCTTTTTCTCAGCGTCCAAAATATTGTATTTGGTTTTAAGCTGCTGCAGAAACCGGCGTAACCGTTCCATATCGTCTTGCATGGAAGGTTGTTCGGAAAACGAATGACTTGTCTCGGTTTCGCCGCCGGGCTCTCTGAAATTACTGGTTTCAATGCCATCATCAATCGGAAACGATGAAGGGGCTTTTAGTTGATCCGGACTGATGCTTTCGATACCGCCGCTTAAAATCAGCGCATTGAATTTATGCCGCATCAAGATAAATGCCGCCGTTTCACTAATCTTGCCGTTCTGGCAAACCACCACAATAGGATGTTGCCGATTCAAGGTTTTTAGCTGCATACGCAGCGAAAAAAACGGCAGATTGATACTGTAGGGCAAATGCTTGGGCTTGTATTCATCGGGCTCGCGCACATCAATCAAGTCGGCGCCTTTGGCCACTAAATCCTGCGCATCTTGATAGTTTATATATTTAAGCGTCGGTTGCTTAATCAAGGTCAGAAATTGCTCCTTGCCCAAGCGCAATAAGGAAACATCCGTCAAGGCACTGACTGAAACATTACGAGGTTCGCCTGAAATCAGTGCGTCCTCGCCAAAGGTCTCTTGATCGCTTAGTTGCGCCAGCTTAATCTCTTTGGCGTTGGGAGCCGGCTTTCTGCTCACCAAGCATTGGCCTCTTTTGATAATGTAGTAAAAATCGCCCTGCTCACCTTGATTGACAATCACAGTGCCGGCGTTGACGCGTACTTCCTGCATGCCCATCAAAATCTTTTGCAAATTAGCCGGAGGCAATGCCCGAAAGACGGGCGACTTCAACAAAGTCGTCATCCAGTCATCGTTATCCTCTACCTCGTCAACTACCATAAAACTCTCTGTTTCTTCATACGGGACATCTTGAGCCGATTTCATCATATCAGCATTCAATCGCAAAAAACGAATTCGGCTACTCGCAACAGCGTGTACTTTTCTGGGGATTTGATGCGCTAATGCGAAGCGCGCCGACGGGCTATCGGACTTGATCGTTTCGATCTTTAACAGATCGGTTTGCAAGGTCACATTACCATTAAGCAGATAGAGCAGATCGTTACGCTCATCGCCACATTTAAACAAAAATTGCCCCTCTTCCGCGTCCTCGATCTTGATTTGTGCGCATAACGCCTCAAATTTATTGAAGGGTAAGGTAGATAGCGGAATTAATTGCCGAATCACACGGCCTTCAGCGGAATGGATGTCGACAGCCACGTACTCGTTGCGAATAAAAAGTGAAGGGAAACCAACAAGAAAACTTAACCTATGATAGTCGATTATTAAGTAAACTCTCAGTGAAACATTTTGCCGGCCAGCGTGTCCATGCTGGCAACTTAACTGCCTGGAAAGCAAAAACCATGACGAACATGAACAAACTATTGCTGATTATCTTGTTTGGCCTGAGCAGTTGGCAGGCCAATGCGGTATTACCCGGACAAGTCGATGGCGCGCCACTGCCGTCATTGGCGCCGATGCTTGAGCAAAGCATGCCGGCCGTCGTCAATATTTCCACCTCCACCAATGTGCGAGTGCAGGAAAATCCGTTGATGAACGATCCGGCATTCCGGCGTTTTTTCAATATCCCGAAAAATTCAAAGCAACAACAACGGAACAGTCTCGGCTCCGGCGTGATTATCGACAAGGATCAAGGCTATGTGTTGACCAATAACCATGTGATCGACAAGGCCGATAAAATCACGGTCACGCTCAGCGATGGTCGTCAACTCAACGCCAAACTGCTTGGTACCGACCCGGAAGCGGATGTCGCCGTTATCCAAATACCCGCCGACAATCTTAGCGCGCTGAAAATCGCCGACTCCAGCCAACTTAGGGTCGGTGACTTCGTAGTCGCCATCGGCAATCCATTCGGTCTGGGCCAAACTGTTACCTCCGGTATCGTTAGCGCACTGGGCCGCTCCGGCCTGGGCATAGAAGGCTACGAGGATTTCATTCAAACCGACGCTTCGATCAATCCCGGCAATTCCGGCGGCGCTTTGGTAAATCTGCGCGGCGAATTCGTTGGCATGAATACGGCGATTTTGGCCCCCAATGGTGGTAACGTGGGCATCGGCTTTGCAATCCCCTCCAATATGGCTACCCGGTTGATGGAATCGTTAGTGCAGCACGGCGAAGTGCGCCGTGGCTTGCTAGGTGTGACTACCCAAGACTTGACGCCGGAACTGGTGAAAGCCTTTGCCCTAAAAAGCCAGCATGGCGCTGTCGTCAGCCGAGTGGACGCCGGATCGCCAGCGGAAAAAGCCGGTCTGGAGCCAGGCGATATTATCCTAGCCATCAACGGTCAAGATGTGAAAGGCGGCAGCACGCAAATTCGCAACGCGGTGGGTTTGCTGCAAATCGGCGATACCGCCAGCCTGGAAGTCATGCGCGGCGAGGAACGTAAATCGTTGCAAGCCACCATCGGCAAACCAAAGCGCCCGGAGCTAGCCGGCGACAAGTTACACCCGGTCTTGAGTGGCGCCGTGCTCGGTGTGACACCCAAAGATCAGGTGGAAGGCGTGATGATAGAAAAAGTGGAACAGAATTCCAAAGCCTGGAAAACCGGTTTGCGGCCCGGTGACATCATCGTCACCGCAAATCGTTATCGGGTCAGAAGCCTGGACGAGATCAAGCAAGTGGTCAATCCCAATGCACCCTTGCTGGTTAATTTGCAACGCGGCGGCGAGGCGTTTTTCGTGGTGCTGCAATAGAGCCTGATTAGTTCAACATCGATTTCAACGTGGCAAGGCTAGCCTTGCCACGTTGTTTAATTTCTTCCGGCGCCAACTGCTTTTTGTTGGCCCATTCCAGATCCTCTTCCGGCAGTTCGTTTAAAAACCGGCTGGGTTCGCACTCCGCCAAATCGCCGTAACGCTTGCGGTGCGTGCAATAGCTAAACGTCAAGGTTTGCTGGGCACGGGTAATCCCGACATAAGCCAAGCGCCGCTCTTCCTCGATATTATCGGTCTCGATGCTGTTTTGATGCGGCAGCAAGTTTTCCTCCATGCCGATCAAAAATACATGCGGAAACTCCAAGCCCTTGGCGGCATGCAAGGTCATCAAGCTCACCTGATCGCCGGCTTCGTCTTCCTGATTGCGATCCAGAATATCCAGCAGCATCACTTTAGCAATCACATCCGCCAACGATTGCTCGACGCCTTGCTCTTTGGTGGCGATGCGTTGCAGCCATTCGACCAGCTCGTACACGTTTTTCAATTTCCGCTCGGCCGACGCCGGGGTTTTGCTATTCTCCTGCAGCCAAGCCGCATAATTAATGTCGTCGATCATCTTGTTGATCACCACAAAAGTATCTTCTCGCTCGGTCTTTATGGCCGTCTCCTTCAGCCAATCGCAAAACATATTCAGGCGTTGCACCGATTTTTCCGGCAGGCGCTGTTGCAAACCCAACTCGTTGCAGGCCGCGAACAAGCTGATATGCCGCTCGTTGGCGTAGGCACCCAGTTTTTCCAATGTAGTCGGGCCAATCTCGCGGCGCGGCGTGTTGATCACCCGCAAAAACGCCGCGTCGTCATCGCGATTAACCAGTAAGCGCAAATAGGCCAGTACGTCCTTAATCTCGGCATAGGAAAAAAACGAAGCGCTGCCGCTGATAAAGTAAGGCACGTTGTTCTCGCGCAATTCTTTCTCGAACAAGCGCGACTGGTGGTTGCCGCGATACAAAATCGCATAGTCGCCGTAAGAACCGCCGGTTTTGAAACGCTGATGAATAATCTCGGCGGTCACTTGCTTGGCTTCGGCAATGTCGTTTTTGTGGCTTAACACCCGCAGCGGGTCGCCGAAACCCAAATCGCTCCAGAGTTTTTTCTCGAAGGCATGCGGGTTGTTGGCAATCAACTGGTTGGCCACTTTCAAGATCCGCCCGGCGGAACGGTAATTCTGTTCCAGTTTGATGACCTGTAAGCGGCCGTAATCTTTTTGCAGCTGCATAAGATTCTCGGGTTGTGCGCCGCGCCAGGCGTAGATGGACTGGTCGTCGTCGCCGACCACGGTAAAGCGGCCCAGATTACCCGCCAACAGCTTGACCAATTGATACTGGGTGATATTGGTATCCTGGTATTCGTCGACCAGCAAATAGCGAATCTTGTTCTGCCACTTTTCCAGTATGTCCGGATGTTGTTGAAACAACAGCACCGGTAACAAGATCAGATCGTCGAAATCGGTGGCGTTATAAGCCTTAAGGCTACGGGTAAAAGCTTCGTAAAGCAGCGCCGCCGGCAAGCTGTTGGCATCGGCTTGGCTCAAAGCCTGGATAGGCGTGATAAAGGCATTTTTCCACTGGCCGATTTGCCCGTTGTACTGCTCCACATTATCAATATCGCAGCCGCCGACCCCGTGACTGACCAGATTGCGCAGCAAAGTCAGCCGGTCCTGTTCGTCGAACAAGGTAATCGCCGCCTTATAGCCCAGGGCTTTGTGTTCTGCGCGCAATATGTCCAGACCTAAAGAATGAAAAGTCGAAACTCTGAGGCCGCGGCCCTGTTTGTCATCCAGCAAACGGCCAACCCGGCTCTTCATTTCCCGCGCCGCCTTATTGGTAAACGTCACTGCCGCAATATGCCGCGCCGGCGTGCCTTGCTGCACCAGATAAGCGATCTTCTCGGTAATCACCCGCGTCTTGCCGCTGCCGGCGCCAGCCAGCACCAGTAACGGGTGATCGATGATTTTGACGGCGGCGAGTTGTTGGGGGTTGAGTTTGGGAGACACGAAAACGACGAGATGAATAACAGAAAGCTTATTATCTCAAGCTGACGATTTCTGTGCTGCTTGTATTTGGGAGAGGGGTCTGGAGCAGCGGCTTCAAGGAGCTATCCCAAACTAAAATAGGGGCCGTGAAAATCATGGCTTTCCGTTTAGGACGGGACACATAAAAGGCTTAACCGTTCGCCCCGAGCAAAGTTGAAAGGTGGACGATTAAGTCCGCTCATAGTTCGACAGGCTCGCCGGGATACCCACAGGGCACAAGCGCGGGTATCCAGTGCCATGGATGGTAAGTTCAGCCCCATCCCTGGAGTCCGGATTCGCTCCACGCTCTAACGGGTCCGGCAATCCATGCCGGAATGACGCTCTCGAACAAGGTTGTCACGTAATCTACAAAGTAAAATTAAACGAGAAGCCAAAATCGTGACCATTTTGAACTTGTTTGGCGACCATTAAAAGACTACATTAAGTCCACACATTGATTCGCCGAGATTTGTATGCGCTATTCAACACAAGTAAAACCCATAAGCTATTTGAAGGCCAACGCTGCCGAAGTGTTATTGCAACTGACCGAGCGGCGTGAGCCGATGGTTATCACCCAAAACGGCGAGGCCAAAGCAGTGCTTCAGGATGTTGCATCCTACGAGGAAACCCAGGAGACGTTGGCGCTCTTGAAACTCCTGGCGCTTGGTAATAAAGATATTGAACAAGGCAAGGTCACGCCTGTTGGCGACGTGGTTGCTCGGCTACGCGCAAAACCATCCGGCAAGTAATGTCGGAACAACAATACGAAGCCTTGCTCACTAAGGGTGCCGAACAGGATTTGGAAACCATCTACGACTACATCGCTGAGTTCGACTCCGTAGCCAATGCCAACTATGTATTGGACGCTTTGCTGGAGATTGTTGAGAGTTTGGTCAACTTCCCTGACCGGGGGACCTATCCAAAAGAATTACTGGGATTAGGTATTCAAGATTTCCGGCAAGCATTTTTCAAACCATACCGGATCATTTACCGTGTAATAGGTCAAAAGGTTTACATTGTCCTCATTACAGACGGTAGAAGAGATATACAGGCATTGCTGAGCCGCAGGTTGCTTGGGTAACTAGGGAGGATACCGTTAGTTCTACTTTGTCAGATTACTCGAACTACCTCTCTAAGTCCGTCTTTTCGGCAGGGATTGCCGCAATCCAGACTCCATCGACGGATCGAAGCTTACCCTCCATGGCACTGGGTACCCACTTCCCGGCGGGTATGAGGAACCTTTTTCGTAATCTGACAAAGTAGAATTAGACGATCCACCCAATGGCATCCGCCTTACGGGTTCACATCCCTAAATCGTCCAACGGGCTGACGACACCTTGACCGCCCTGATTCAACACATGGGTATAAATCATCGTGGTCTCCAGCTCGCTATGCCCCAATAAAGCCTGAATGGTGCGAATATCGGTGCCGCGCTGCAGCAAATGCGTGGCGAAACTGTGGCGGAAAGTATGCGCAGAAACCTGCTTGGCGATGCCGGCCAGCCGAACCGCCGTCCGTATAGCCTTGTTGATCTGCGACTGGTCGACATGATGGCGCCGAGTCACGCCCGACTGCGGATCGGCCGACAACGAACGCGCCGGAAACACATATTGCCAGCTCCATTCGCGCTCGGCATTGGGATATTTTTTCGCTAACGCATAAGGCAAATAGACCGCGCCGTAACCCTCGGCCAAATCCTTATTGTGAACCGCCTTGACCTTATCGAGATAATTTAACAACAAAGGCGCCAGCGTGGCGGCAAAAGTCGTCACCCTATCCTTATCGCCCTTGCCGGAACGCACGGTAATCTGTTTGTAGGCAAAATCGATGTCCTGCACCCTGAGGCGGACGGCTTCGCTGATCCGCAAGCCTCTGCCGTACAACAGTTTGACCACCAGTTGCGGTACGCCCTCCAATCGCGCCAGCACTTGCTTCACTTCGTTCACCGACAGCACCACCGGAATATGGCGGTGCGTTTTGGAGCGAATGGCGTCTATGCGCTTAGTCAAAGGCTTATCCAGGACTTGCTTGTACAAAAACACCAGCGCATTCATGGCTTGATTCTGAGTCGCCGCCGCCACATTGCGCTGGGTCGCCAAGTAAGACAGGAACGCTTCGATCTTGGCCTCGCCGTCATCGAACAAGGCCTGCCGTTCCGTCATCTTGTGAAATTTGACGAATTGCTTGATCCAGTCGCAGTAACTGCGTTCGGTATGCAAGGAATAATGTTTCAGTCGCATCACGCGGCGCACATCTTCCAGCAAACTGGGCCGTTTTTCACTTGACATAAAACACCTACCTGATAAAGTCAGTGGCGAATTTAATATGCAGGCAAGATTGCCTGATTTGACGACTAATATCAAGTTATCAAGGCAAATATGCCTAGTTTTCCAAATACGCAAGCAAATGTGCCTGAAAAGGCGGGTAATAGCAGCTTATATGGGCAGATTTGCCTGATAATCAATAGTTAGGCGGCGAAAAATGAGCTACTGGCGCAATCTTTTGATTCTTGTTTTGCTTCAGTTTGTTGCACCTCCCCTGTGGGCGTGCTCACGACCTCCGGGTGAAGCGCAGCCCACTGAAGGCGAACTCGTTCAAAAGGCTAAGGCCGTTTTTGTTGCCCACGTGTACCGAACGACCGAGGGATCACGATCTATCGACAGCAGCGAGAAGCTTTTCCCTGTTGTCGAAGGCGAGTTTCGAGTTATCGAAGTGCTAAAGGGAGTACCTCCCTCTAATGGAAAGGTGACAACGCTCGTTCCTAGTCCTGGAAACTGCGCGGTGCTCCTCGTGGCTGGGGTTGATTATGTCTTCTTCATTCAAGAGGGACACGACTTCATCTGGTGGCCTGACGGCTCGCAGGCATTTACAAATCTCCACGCCACCGAACCGAAGAGATTTCTCGAAAGGCTTCGCACATTGGCGACGGAGAGGCCGCAATGAAGCGCGTTTCGCCGCCTAATCGGGTAAGGGCGAGTTTCTCTCTCGCCCTCCCCACACCACCTAGCATGCGGGTCCGCACTAGGCGGTTGAAACAGGGTAATGAAAACGTACCCACTGGTCTTTGATCGACACCAAGCCCTGCGCTTTTAACCACTCGTTGTTCATCGCCATCTGCGTAATCGGTGTCCGCGACATGGCGTAAGGCCCTTTCGAGCTCACGCCGGTTTTAATCGCTTCCTTCAGGCTGACGCCCAAACTGACCAGATGGCTGATCTTGGTGCGCGGCCACCGCCACTGTTTCCAGTAGCAACAGCGCATGCGCCGCCGTAGCCATTCGTCCAGCTCGGGAACTGGCCGGTAATATTCCGATAACGCAAAGCAGTTCATCCAACCCACGATATAGCGTCGCAATTCGCGGTAGCGGTAAGCCAGGCTGACGCCCCACGAGCGCCCCGTGAGTTGTTTGATCCGATGTTTAAAGCGGTGTAACGCTTTGTCGCTCCAGACGATTTTGTTGCCTCGGAAGCAGAACCCGAGAAACTCCAGTTCGTTGCTGGTACAGATACGACTTTTGTTGAGATTGACGTGCAGTTTCAACCGCTGTTCCAGAAACCGTGTGACGTTGGCCTGCACCCGTTGCGCCGCCCGCAGGCTGCGCACGCAGATAACGAAGTCATCGGCGTAACGGGCAAAACGGTGGCCGCATTGATGCAGGTAGACGTCCAATTCGTGCAATACGACGTTAGCCAGCAACGGCGATAGCGGACCACCTTGGGGAACACCCTTCGGGGTCGCTTGCCATTGCTCGTTTTCGATGACGCCGGTGCGCAAATAACGACCGATCAGTTGCAACACCCGCTTGTCGCGGATGCGTTGGCTGAGCAGCCGCATCAACACATCGTGATTGACGTTGTCGAAGAAGGCAGCCAAATCGATGTCCACCACCATCCGGTATTTCGCTCGAATATAGTCGCGCACTTGCCGGATGGCTTGGTGAGCGTTACGTCCGGGACGGAAACCGTAGCTGTTGTGGCTGAACTCGCGCTCGAAGTGCGGCGCGAGCTGTTGCGCGATGGCTTGCTGGATGACGCGGTCGGCGATTGTGGGGATGCCCAACGGCCGTTTATCGCCGTTGGGTTTGGGTATCCACACCCGCCGGACCGCTTCCGGTTGGTAGTCGCCGCTCATCAATTGGGCCTTGATGGTCGGCCAATGTTGTTGCGCCCAAGCCGGAAAATCCGCCACGGCTATTGCATCAACTCCGGCCGCGCCCTTGTTCGCCTTCACGCGCTTCCAGGCGCGTTGCAGGTTGTCGCGGGCGACGATGGTCTCCAGTAAAGATTGTTCCAAGGCGTGCACGGTTGTCATACGCCAGCACTCACTTCCCGCGGGTCGCAGGCTCCGTCAATACCGAGTCTGACAAGGCGCTGCCCTGTCCTGTTTCTTTGGTCCTTCGCGCCGCCGGCAATCCCGCCGCCAAAGCTACTATGACCGCTGCTGACTTCTGAAACGTCACACACCGCATGGCTACGATGCGCGCTGCTCTTCAAGAGCCGCTGGCGTCTCAGATCTCCCCAGATAAGAACATGAACTGTCACGACACAACCGCCGGATTTACTGTACAGCGCGAATTCATGGCCTTCGTTGTCCTGTGCCAACTCGACCCTGCTGCTCAGCCTTATATCCGATTTCTGTTCGTCGGCTCGTCGTTTTGCACTTAGGCTTCCTTCAGACAATCCCTCGCGGGCTTGCCTTTGCCTTCGGCTAGTCGTTATGATCGCTAACATGATTAACGTTGAATTCTCCGACAGGGGACTTGCACCCCATAAGTTCATGCCCATGCTGGGCGTACACCCCTCCGTCAAGGGGACGTCCCGCAAGCGGGCCGCCCCTTACGTCGAACGTTAGGCCTCTTCTGAACACGAGAAAGTAAGTAATGGGGAAAATTCATCTGATATTGGGGCCACAAGGCTCAGGCAAGTCGACCTACGCAAGACGCCTCGCACAAGCTGAACACGCCACGCGTTTTTCTATCGACGAGTGGATGCAACAAATGTTCGTTCCTGACATTCCAAAGGCCATTGCGTGGATCTATAGCGCATCCAAACCGGTGGCGTTTATTCGAATGCTTTTTGAGTTCGGCCTGCCACTTGTATACGGTTTGTCCGTAGCTGGTATGCTAGGCCACCATGTGTTACGCCCCTAACAAGGCGCTTCACCAGACCAAAAACCGCGATGCGGTTTTTGGTCTGGTGAGCTTGTCGTTAGATCTCTATGGACAAAAAGCCCGACCCACTTTGGCTCCACGCATATTCCGGCAAAGAGAACGGACTAATGGTAGTCGGTTCTCCCTCCTCGATGCGAGCTTTGGGCCAACAACTTGTCGCTGCGGCAGATGACACCGCTAGGGGTGGGGAGGAGTCCATGTCATCATCCTATCGGCGCACCTTATCGAGTTCTTCTTTTTACGGCGTTATTAACGCATGGCGCTTCACCAGACCAAAAACCGCGATGCGGTTTTTGGTCTGGTGAGCTTGTCGTTAGATCTCTATGGACAAAAAGCCCGACCCACTTTGGCTCCACGCATATTCCGGCAAAGAGAACGGACTAATGGTAGTCGGTTCTCCCTCCTCGATGCGAGCTTTGGGCCAACAACTTGTCGCTGCGGCAGATGACACCGCTAGGGGTGGGGAGGAGTCCATGTCATCATCCTATCGGCGCACCTTATCGAGTTCTTCTTTTTACGGCGTTATTAACGCATTCGGCATTTTAGCCAGTTGAGCCGGCGATGCGAGACATTTCAGATAAAAAAGCCGTTCAGGGCGTTTCGCGTGACACTTAAATCGTTATTCAGTTTGTTTTAGGTAGGAGAAGTCCCCAGGTTTTGCACCTTAAAGTACACCCCCCGCAAGCCTCACCAGTAGAGGGAGATGTCTCTGTGTAGCATATGATTGCCTTCATTTGACAGAGACCGCGATTTGTTTTGCATTCAGCTATGGTTTTACTCTAACATTTTCTGCGTGCGCTGAATCCGTTGTTAACTTAGCCAGATACTTTCGACAGGGGTGTGTCGGTATGATCGTTAGAAAAATCAAAGAACTATGCTGGTTAGCGGTGCTGGTGTCGTTAAGCGCTTGCACAAAACCAGGTGTGCAAACCGGCGGTAGCGCCAACCTACTTAGCGGTTCGGCGGGAGGGTCCACTAGCGTCAACGCCAATAAAGTGCTGGAACATTGTGACAATCCATTGGGTACCCTGGCGGTCAGCGACGGTCGTATCACGGGAGCCAGCGCCGTCACCACGGTAGATCCGTTGATTCGTTTGGCGGTACAGCAATCCAACTGTTTTGTGATCACCGGCATCGGCAACCAGGCCACCTTGGCACTACTCAACGCTATTACGTCACAGCAACGTGAATCCGGTGAGTATCGGGCCGGCTCCAAACAGCAAAAAGGCCAGCGGGTCGCGGCAGATTATCTGCTGGAGCCGCAGGTCATCGTCCTTAACGAAGCCACCCAGGGCAACAGAGCCGGACTTTACGGCGGCGGCATGCATCAGCATTACGCTCCACCGGGACAAATCTCGTTGGGCGGGATTTTTGTAGATGCCTTGGCGGGTGCCGCGGCGAGCGCCGCCGATAAACGCACCACGGACGTAGCATTGACCTTGATCGATATTCGCTCGACAGTGCAAATCGGTATTTCCCAGGGCAGTTCCACCGCTAATGCCCTACAGGTATCGGGATGGGGCGGATTCTTAGGCGAGAACGTCGCCGGCGGCTTTGGTTTGGCCAGCTTTACGCGAACCCCGGAAGGCTTATCCACCGCCGCCGCGTTTTTTGATGCCTACAACAACCTGGTGCAATCTTTACGGAATTACAAAGCCCAGGAAGTAAAAGGAGGCGCCGGCACCGGCGGCCAGCTGCAATTCAAATAGAACGCGATAAGATGCGCTAAATTGGATGTGCCGACGCAAGGGGGCGCATCGTTCGAGTATCAAACACACCATGACCGAATATGGTCGCTTTTACATACCGAAAGCCATGTGGTTTTTTACCGTCAATCTTGCCGAACGCAAAAATAATCATTTATTGACTGACAAGATTGATGAATTACGCGATGCCTTTCGATCTGTAAAACAACACGAACCTCTTCATGTTGATGCCAACATCATCATGCCGGATCATTTGCATTCGACTGCATGGATGCAGGAGGTATAGCAACGCATGGAGCAGTTGCCGAGCATTTGGACATTGCCCCCCGACGACGGTAATTTCTCTGTCAGATGGAATATATTGAAAGGGCGATTTTCCAGGACAATCGACCACAGTGAAAGAATCTCAAAAAGCCGTCAAAAACGACGAGAGCATGGAATCTACCCAAGGGCACAAGTGGCAGCGCCGATTTTGGGCTCATTTAATCGAAGACCAAGACGATTACAACCGTCATGCCGATTATATCCATTGGAATCCGGTAAAACAGGGGTGGGTCAATAAAGTTTGTGATCGGCCTTATTCGAGTTTCCATCATTATGTTGAGCAAGGTATTTATACGGAAAATTGGGGAAATAATGAAAACGCAGATATTTACGGCATTGAGTAACTCGACCGATGCGCCTCCTTGCGTCGGCATCCTATCGGCGCACCTTATCGAGTTAGGCTCACTCCCGTGCCATTCGGGTCAGGTTACATTATTGGTGTCGCAAACCCATCAATTTGTAGTAGCCAGCGTCTACCTCGCATCGCTAGACAGGCCTCAATACCGTTAGTAATAACCGTATATTTCAAGCGGTTGAAAATAAAATAAACTTCAAATTCAGTATCTTGCAAGCATAAAAAACCTGCTGACCATTCGGACAAAGCTGGCCGTGATTTTGCTTACTTTGTCCTAAGGACGCCTGGCGCTCCGCAATTGTTGGTTTTCTTACCACCGTAGGCGAAAGACAGCGGCGGGAGCCAGGCCAGCTCTTCATTCCGTTAAACTTAGAGAGAGGCAGTATGTTTGAACATAAAAACTTAGATGGCCAATGGAACAAAGCAATTCCGGCAACCGACAGCTTCATCAGTAGCGAAGTTCTGGAATGCCGGGATACCGTGGGCGAAGAGCCTGCGAAAATCAGTCGCAAACAATATGCAGTGATCGGCGACCATCTGGTCGAACGCTGCCTGCCGCCCGAATCGATAGGCAACACCTGGGCCTATGATGTCGCCCAAATGCCTTGGTGGAGCGCGGTGATGAATCCGCCGCACGCCGGCATCATTGCCGAATTCAACAGTCAAAACGGTGGATTGCACCGCCGGCATTTGGATGTCGCGCATTATGTGGTCGGCTATGCCAGCGCCGGTGAGGAAATCACCCTGCTCGATACCTTGTACCACGTCACCCGCGCCAGCGATGGCACGGCGCTAAGCGCTAGCTCGATGTTGGAATTGCGCAAATTGTATTTTGCGTAACACCCGCGCTTGTCCCTTCGGCAGTTGATCGGAGGGACAGAAGGCCTTAAGGTGCGATTGCCAAACGGCATCGCGCCGCTGGTCGATAAAGCGCACGCCCCGCCTTACGCTCACGCCTGCTCGACGCTCAATTTTTCTAGTCTGCCGAGCGTGCTCCAGTAAACCCATCGTAAACGCTAGCTCAGTCAGGCGAATGTCCCAACATAAATCAGTGCGGCATCATCGAGCCGTTTGAGGGCCCGCTGGACCGAAGTCGACAGCGGACGCCCTGGTAGTTTTGGCGTTTTTTCAGAGATCTACATTTTAATGGCCGACATGCCGCCATCAACTTTCAGAATTTGACCGGTAATCCAGCTGGATTTGTCCGATAGTAAAAATAACGCCATCCGCTGAAAATCTTGGAAACGGAGCGATAGCGAAGTGAAGATTTTTAGTCCCCGATAGCCGTAGCGCTGGGCGGGTTTTCGCAGCGAAGCGGAGAAAACCTGCAAGGCATCGCGACACGGCGTCAAGTCATGCGAGAGCCTAAGTTTCGACCCCCTGTTGGGTCGAAATGAGGTGACGCGGACGAATCGGGGCCGCCGAAGGCATAAACTGCCAGCAAATTTTTCGCGCTGAAATCGGATGGGACCCATTTCAGCTTTACCGAAAAATGCTGGCGCTCTTGTGTGCAATATCGTCTGCTTCGCCCAAGCGTTTCAGCGGATGCTTCGCGGCGGCGGCCTGTTTTTTGCTGTCTTCGCGCAGCAAATTTTCCGCTAATGGCGTGTTGGTCAATGACGGTGCTATCGCATTTACCCGGATTTTCGGCGCCCATTCCGCCGCCAAGGCGCGGGTCAAGCCCTCTAACGCCCCCTTTGACGCCGATACCATGGCGTGGAAAGGAAACCCGGTTTGCACCGCCACGCTGCTAAACAACACGACCGAAGCGGACTCTGCCGCTTGCAAATTTCGTTGGTAGTGTTGCAAACAGCGTACGGCACCGACCAAATTCAACTCCAAATCCGCTCTGAACTCCTCGGCTTTAATCCTGGCAAACGGTTTTAAGTTGATACTGCCCGGGCAGTAAACCAAACCCTGCAACGGTTCGTCGATGGCGGGTAATACGTCGCTTAGAATATCGCAGCTATGATGCCTGAAGACATTCGGCACTACAGCAGAACGGCTTAAGGAATGCACTTGACACTGTGTTAGCTACAAACCGGCTAGCGCTGCACCGATACCGCTGCTGGCCCCTATGATCAAAATATTACGCATTCGGCCCCCTCTGTTAGCCAATAAGCCCGCAGAAAAGCCATCTCTTGCGGTGGGGGTGCTAATGATTTCTTCTTCTATGCATCTTAATAGACCGAGTTTTTGCACCACTAGCCCCCCGAGCTAGAAGGCTACCCTGCGGATTCGGTTAGTCAATCCGATGCGCACAGCCCGGCTGGGCGGGATAGAATGCTATTTTCGTTTGCGGGACTGATACATGAATCTGCGCCGATTTGGCATCTACTGCGGCATCGCGGCCCCGCTAATATGGCTGTCGCTGATTAGTCTGGCCGGCGCAATGCGCCCGGAGTTTAGCCACAGCTATCAGTACATCAGCGAGCTTGGCGAACGCGGCAGTAGCACGGAAATACCGATGCGCTATATCGGCTTCGAATTCGCGGGCGTTTTGTATGTGTGTTTTGCCACTGCGCTCCCGGCAAGCCTGCGAGAAGGTTGGCGTTCAGCACTGGTTGCCGTATTTATCGGCCTGGATGGATTGGGGCGCGTCGGGGCGGGTGTATTCGCCTGCGATCCGGGCTGCGATGGCTTGTCGTCGAGCCAGGAATTACATAGGCTGTTCGCTACCACCGGCTTTTCTTCGGCTATTCTGGCGGCAATTGCTTGCGGTATTGTGTTCCGCGGCCATGCCTGGTTAGGCATTCTTAGCGTCTACTCGATTGGCAGTGGCATTCTGGCGGCGATTTTTCTGCTGCTTATGACTTGGGATACTAACCCGATACAGACTCCCGGCCTGTTTGAGCACTTGGCAACCGGCGTCCTCTCCCTCTGGCTGTTGGTGTTTGCCGCGCGTTTATCGCGCGCGTCTACTTAGGCGATTTATGGCAATAAATGTACCCAAAGCAAGCAATTTTCCGTTGACTGAGCTGACTTGTGCTGAGCGAAGCCGAAGTCAACCGTTCGCTTCGGCTCCGCTCAGCGAACAACATATGAGGAATAGCTACAGTATTAAGCGGCGCGGTGCTATTTCCAGCCGACAGGAACTTTCCAGGATTTAAACCGCCGAAAATACCAACCTAAAATCAGTGGGAGGAAACATGATCAGTGCTGTGTATGCCGCGTTGGCGGCCTTATTGATAGCATGGTTATCTCTAAGAGTTATCAAGCTGCGGCGGGCGAAAAAAGTGATTTTCGGCGATGGCGGCGAAACCGATTTGCAAATCGCCATTCGCGCCCAAGGCAACGCCACGGAATACATCCCGATATTGCTGATTCTATTGCTTGTGTTGGAATTAAGCGGCGGACACGTTGCGTTGCTGCACACCGGCGGTTTAGCAATCATCCTTGGCCGTGTGGTGCACGCGAGGGGCTTGTTGCACGCGAATCTGGACCAACGCGTGCTGGGCATGCAAATGACTATTTTTACCTTGATCGGCCTGGCCATTGCCAATTTCGGCTACGCCGCTCATGCGGCATTCGGGTAGGCTTAAGTGCCGTTTTGCAGACAAAAAATCGGATTTTCTCGATAGCTTAAGGACGCTCGCGCCAAGCAATAATACCGGTGGCCAGCGAGATTTCCCTTAGAAAACACAGCAAACCGCCAATCAAGGCCAACATCGCCGCGATAAATAATAACGACACCGCATCGGACAAATCGATGGCAAACTCCACGCCCACGAACATGGCAACGATGGACATGCAAACCAGCAACGCGCAAGTGGTACACAAGCTAATAGCCCAATGGATCCAATGCGCCCGCCGTGCAAGCGTTCGCATCTCGATATGCTGGGCTTCGGCTTCGGCGCCATTTAATTCGCGTAATAAGCGAAACCGGTCTACGGTTCGTCCCAAGCGATTGGTCAATACGCCTAAAATACCGGCCACACCGGTAAGCAGAAAAACCGGAGCGACCGCCTGCTGAATCACATGAGCAACGGTTGGTATATTGGCTATGACATCCATAATAATGATCTACAAAGTTAAGAATTTACAAAATTACCTTATCCGCTGGGACATGCAAAACGGCGAATTTGTCGCTTATCGAATAATTTAAACATGCGTGTTGCATTTAAACAGCATCCGGTTACATTGACCGATGCCATTAATCCAACCGCCAACTCACGGAGTACCGCGTGTTTCCCGTTAAATCATGCATCTTCGCCCTGACAGGGCTTATCCTGAGCCCATTCCTATTTACGCCGAGCTTGGCCGCCCCCGTCTCGCCCATGTACCGACCTTCTTCGGCGCTGACCGGCCATGATCTGGCGATCATTGTCAACGACGCCGACCCCTTAAGCGTACAGATCGCCGCTTACTATCAACAACAGCGACAAATACCGGCCGAGCAGATGATACATGTCCGCTTCGCGCCGAATCAGGCGGTTTTGTCCAAACAACAATTCGAGCAGGTCAAGAAGGAAGTCGATCAAAAAACCCCGGAGCATGTGCAGGCCTTCGCACTCACCTGGCTGCAACCGTTTCGGGTCGATTGCATGTCCATCACCACGGCCTTCGCGGCGGGCTTTAGCGAATCGTTTTGCGCAAAAGGCTGCGTGGAAACCCACAATAGCCCTTATTTCACTTCCGAAACCGATAAACCGTTTAAAACTCATGGCTGGCGGCCGACCATGGCCGTGGCCGGCAAGACCTTCGCGGAGGCGAAAAAGCTGATCGATACCGGCGTTGCCGCTGATTATTCGCACCCGCAAGGCTCGGCATATCTGTTGAAAACCTCGGACAAAGCGCGGAGCTCCAGAGCAGTACTGTTTCCGAGAGTGGCCGAATCGCTCACCAGTTTTTGGCCGGTGAATTATCTGGAGCAAGACTACATTGAAGGACGCCAGGACGTGATGTTTTATTTCACCGGCCTGACCAAGGTGCCGCATCTGGCGGATAACCGCTATTTGCCGGGCGCTGTTGCCGACCATCTCACGTCCACGGGCGGCGTGATGTCGGGCAGCGACCAGATGAATATCACCGAATGGCTGCGCGCCGGTGCCACCGCCAGTTATGGCGCGGTGGTGGAACCCTGTAATTTCCCGGCCAAATTTCCAAATCCCGGGGTATTAATGTACTTTTACCTGCGCGGCAGCAGCTTGATCGAAGCGTATTGGAAAAGTGTGGCCCAACCCGGCCAGGGCATTTTTGTCGGCGAACCGCTGGCTAAACCGTTTGCCTATCAGCCGCACCAAACACCAACTCACTAATCCTCGGCGCCGTCATCGGCAACAATTAGCCGATTACGGCCGGCCTCTTTGGCGACATAGAGAGCTTGATCGGCGCGGTTTAACAAATCGAGGCGATTGCTCCCTTGGGTGGGATAAAAGGCGACGCCTATCGATACCGTCACCTGCGGCAGCTGATGACTGCCGAATTTCAACGATAAAGTTTCGATAGCGGAACGCAATGCTTCCAAGCGGCGCAAGATTTTATCCGGCTGGATTTCGGTAGTGACCACCACGAATTCTTCGCCGCCAAAACGACAAACCATGTCACTACCTTCCCGAAAGCCGCTCATCAATTGTGCGGTTTTCTTCAAGACTTCATCGCCGGCATCGTGGCCGTAGTTATCGTTAAATTTTTTAAAATGATCGATGTCGATCATCGCCACGGCCAGCATTTTGCCGCTGCGGCTCATCCGCAACAATTCCCGGTCCAGTACTTCTTCCAGAAAGCGCCGATTGAACAAACCGGTCAGCGGATCGCGGATCGACAACTCGTGCAACTCCTCGCGTAGTGCCAAATTAGCCAAAGCCAGACGGGCACTATCACCCGCCGCTTCGGCTATCGACAACTCTCTTTGGATATCTTCCTGATTTTGACTGCTGAATTGACATTCGATATACATCAAACCCAAGACTCGCGAATGCGCCAATAAGGGTATGCAGAGATAAGGACTACTCCCCGGTTTGACATGGCTACAGACCGGGTTGATGCTTTGGCCGATGCGGGCAATATGAATACAACCACGACGTATGCCCCAGCATTCGTCCGGGGTAAACACTGTCTCCAGCTCGCTTTCGCCGCTGCCCCAGGCATCGACCAACACCAGCGAGTTACCGGCAGCATCCAACATGTAAAGCCCACCAGCGGAACCGGCAAACAAGCGTACCAATGCCGCTTTTATAATCGGATAGGCCTCGTCCATTTTTTGGCAACTTTGCAACAAATCGGTCATCTCGCGGATTAATTGCATATGCAAAATCGCGGCTTCCAATTCGTTCTGGGCTTTTTTTAAAGCGGTGACATCCCTGGCCGCGGCAAAAATGCCGGCAACGTCGCCTTCATCGTTGCGATAAACCGAGGCGTTGTACATCACCTCGGTAATCTTGCCGGAGACATGGCAGATAGCCAGCGGATAATCCGTGACTTTACCTTGCGAAAACGCCAAGCGATAACCGTCGCGGGCTTTTTGCGGATCGGTAAAGTAATTGGAAAAATCGCTGCCGATCAGCTGTTGCCGCGCGACCCCGGTGACTTTTTCGGTCGCGCTATTTACATCCATGATCTTGCCATCGGCGCTGATGGTGACCAGCGGATCGAGACTAGCCTCGATCAGGCTGCGCGCATAAGACGTTTTAACGCTCTTCATTCGCGCAGCTCAATTGCAAAAAGGGTTCACGAGTAACAGCCGCGCTTATTGATACGCCTCGCCCCACTGCCCCAGATAAAATCGCTGCTCCAGCGCTACGCGGCTGCGTTCGGCCTGCTCGGCGGCTTGAAAGTCTTCCGCCAAGGTGTCAACCTCGGCTTGATAACCCAGTGCCAGCATCGCCATCGGCGTGCAGTCGTCGGGTAAACTCAGCGCTTGCCGGGCTTTATCGGCATCGAAACCACCCATTTGATGAACAATTAAACCCAATGCGGTGGCCTGCAGGCACAAACTAAGGGAGGCCGCGCCGGTATCGTAAGCCGCCCAGCGGTTAGGTTTACCATTGTGATTGAAGTTTTCCATAGCCACCGCCAGGATCAGCACGGGCGCATTTTTGGCCCATAACTGATTTTTCTCGGCAATTACCGCCAACGCATTTTGCCAAGCCGCAGCATCGTGGGCTTTATCGCAAACCACATAGCGCCAAGGTTGGTCGTTAAAGCAAGAGGGCGCCCAACGTGCCGCCTCCAACACTGCTGTTATATCGGTTGGGCTGACCATTTTATCGGGATCGAATGCTCTAGGGCTCCAACGCTTAGCGATAAGCTCGTGAATATTTACCTGGGTATTGGCGGTTTTTTGTTGCATGGGTCTATCTCCTAAATGGTTAAACCTCTTCTATAGCCGTCTAGCCGATCGCATATTTTAAATACTTGTATCAGCGCCAGTTTCTGTTGTAAAGCACTCGGAAATGCATCTAACTTGATTACGTCCGGCATACTTAGCCATATATAAAGCCGCATCGGCACTCGCTATCAGCTCGCGGCATGTCATACCACCGGCTGGATAAGCCGCTACTCCGAAAGAAGCGGTGATCGTAATCGAGGCACAATTGAAAAACACCGATTCGGCGGCAATTGCCATGCGCAATTCATTTGCTCTCTCGTAGGCGGTTGCTTCGGTGGTATTGGGTAACACCCAAAAGAACTCTTCGCCCCCATAACGACAACTAATATCGCTACCTCGCGAGTAGCGTTTCATGATGGCGGCAAAATGCTTCAACGCTTCGTCGCCAGCCAAATGCCCATGCCTATCGTTGATAGCTTTGAAATGATCCAGATCGGCCATCACGACGCTAATCGACTGCCCCAATCGTTTGGCCTGAAGTAGTTCCCGCGCCAAGTTTTCGTTGAGAAATAGCCGATTGTAAAGCCCGGTCAGCGGGTCCCGAGTTGCTTGTTCGCGGAGTTGTTCCTGCAATAGCTGAACGGCGCGCTCGTTGCGCAGTCGTTCGGTAATATCTACCCAAACCGCAATCAGCACCCGCTTGCCGGCGATAGAAACCGATGAGTTGCCGGAGACTTCCACCGTAATGACTTGGCCGTCCTTGCGCTTGGCATCCGTCACAAAACTGATTTGTTCCGTCTCGCCAGCCAGCAGCCGCGTGGTTTCACGGACGAAGGATTCGTCACAGCCGTCGGCAATATCGGTTGGCCGCATCCTTAAAATCTCATCAACGCTGTAACCGATAATGCCGGCAAACTTTAGGTTGACGTAATGGAAGCTGTCTTCAACCATCATGGTGATGCCCACCAGGGATTGATCCAGGACACTGTGGAATTTTTGTTCGGCCTCGCGTAAGGCCCGGTTGATCTTTTCGTTCTCACGCAACGCTTTGGCGAGCTCCTGGGTGCGCCGCTCGACTAACTCTTCCCAAATAACCGTGGTTTGAAACCGGTCAAAATCCGAGCCATTTGAACCGCCAGCGCGTTCGGCACGGTCCATCAAGGCCTGAATGACTTTGTTTAAACGGACGATCTCCGCCCGCAAGCCTTGTTCGTCTAATGCACTTAACGACGCTTCAGAGTTAGACATATTCGCTCTCGTGGCTCACGTTGCCAATTGCGATAGCGGCGAATGTCTGATTAACGTGTACGCCGCAATACTGTTCGCCATAGGTGTTAAACCCCACGGCCTGGTTTTCGCGGAGCAATTCGCCAGCCAGCGCGGTCAACCCTTGCTGATCCAACTCCAAGCGACGCAACACGCAATCGAAGGCCAAAGTAAGCTGCGGCTGGCCGATTTCGGAGCGGACCAAGGCAAACGTTTGCCGTAAATTCTCGAGCAAATCGACGCCATGCGCCATCCGCAGTACCAAGCCTTCTTCTATGGCGCAATAAAAAGTCAAACTTTGATCGGGGTTGGCGCGTTGGATGGAACGTACGTAATGATTGCCGGCAATAGTCACCACCACGGGCGAGGCGGCAAAATGCCTGGCGTTAAGATCGTTTACTTCCACACCCAATAAGCGGGCATATTCATAGGCTGCGGGCAGGCCATTCAATTCCATGACAGCGCGGCGGCTGACATCGGCGGCAGTCACCACCATTCTTTGCTCGGTGGGCATGAAATGTTGCGTTTTAAAGATTTTGAAGGGTAGCGAGGTATTGATCAGCAGCAATATGGCACTGTCCTGATAAAACCTGCCGTTTAGAAAAACATGAGTGCTTTTAAGGTGCAAACTATCTCCCGCCGAACCGCCAACCAGGGGAATTATGCTAAGTTGTGTTTGCAGGGCTTGGATCACCGGCTCTTCCCGCACAGACAGGCCATCGATCAATAAAAACCCGAAACTGTTTTGGCTATTGGCCTGCGGTGCTTGGGCTTCCAAATCTTGTAACAATTTCTGCGCGAATTTACGCACATCCTGCGTTTCAAAATGCTGTAAATCGGTGATCAAGCCAGCGACTGCATGGAATGCGTCCGCAGAAAAACTGACGCCGACCAAGCTGTTATTCTGTATCCCGGTCGGCCCGATTTCACCGGCCGTCGTACAACCTACCACCTGGGTGTCGCCAAATAGCTGCGTAATTGCCGCCGCCAACCGCGGGCGATCATAAACACTGGCACAAAAAATCACTACCAAGGCCATGGCGGGTTGCACCAGCCCGGCGTGTAACTCATGAACTGCCAGCTCCAAGTCCGGTGCAGTTGATTGGGCGATGCGAACAGAGGTTTGGCTAAGCATGGTTATCAACATTTGAGGACGGTCGAACAACTAGCCTGCGATGGTAAATCAGCCTGGCCACTGGGAATAGCCCATAATGGTACAGGGCTAAAACAATCAAGTCCAAATTTGCCGCCATACATCCGGCGTGCTTTATAGCGCTTGGCAGTTGGTGTTAAAATCGCGCGTTTACTATCATCCTTAGATTCATCCGGCTAATCGGCGCAACCGTTATTTTCAGCGGCCTAAGTCGGCAACCCAGCCGCTGGAATGCAACGCAGACAACACATGACCATGGATTACAAACAAACCCTGAACCTCCCCAAGACCGAGTTTGCGATGAAAGCCAATCTGGCGCAACGCGAACCGGAGATGCTGAAAAAATGGAACGAAAACCAGCTGTATCAAAAAATTCGCGAGGTGTGCGCCGGCCGGCCTAAATTTGTGTTGCACGACGGCCCTCCCTACGCCAACGGCGCGATTCACATCGGCCACGCGGTGAATAAGGTCCTGAAAGACATCATCGTCAAATCCAAAACCCTATCTGGCTTTGATGCGCCTTACGTGCCAGGCTGGGATTGCCACGGCTTGCCTATCGAGTTGATGGTGGAAAAGTCGGTCGGTAAGGCCGGTGTCAAAGTCACGCCTGCCGAGTTTCGTAAAGAATGTCGCGCTTACGCCAAGAAACAAGTCAACATCCAGAAAGAAGAATTCATCCGCTTGGGGGTGTTAGGTGATTGGGACAATCCGTATTTGACGATGGATTTTGCCTTTGAAGCCGACATCGTCCGCGCGCTGGGTAAAATCGCCGCCAAAGGCCATCTCAGCAAGGGCGCCAAGCCGGTGCATTGGTGTACCGATTGCGGTTCGGCGCTCGCCGAAGCGGAAGTGGAATACGAAGACAAACATTCGCCGGCTATCGATGTACGCTTTCAAGTGGTGGACGAACATGCTTTCATGGCAAAGTGCCATCATGCCGGCGACCGCGAAGGCAAAGGCCCGCTGTCGGTGGTGATCTGGACCACTACGCCGTGGACGCTGCCAGCCAACCAAGGCGTGGCCTTGAACCCCGATCTGGAATACGCCGTCGTGCAATGCGATATCGACGGCCAAACCGAGCGCTTGGTGATCGCCGAAGCCTTGTTGAAAGATGCGGTACTCCGTTACGGCATCGGCGAACACCACATCGTCGGCTATTGCAAAGGCGCGGCACTAGAACATCAATTGCTACAACATCCGTTTTATGACCGGCAAGTGCCTATCATCCTCGGCGACCACGTCACCACCGATGCCGGTACCGGCGCGGTACATACCGCTCCCGGCCACGGTCAGGAAGACTATGTGGTGGGCATGAAATACGGCTTGCCGGTGGACAACCCGGTCGGTAGCAACGGCGTGTTTTTGCCTAGCACCGAATTATTCGCCGGTCTGCATGTGTTTACCGCCAACGACAAAGTGTTGGAAGTCTTGCGCGAACGCGGCAAATTGCTGCATCACCACGCCTTGCTGCATAGCTATCCGCATTGCTGGCGCCACAAAACCCCGATTATTTTCCGCGCGACCCCGCAGTGGTTTATTTCTATGGAAAAAAACGGCCTGCGCGACACCGCCCTGAATGAAGTGAAGCGGGTGGACTGGATCCCCGATTGGGGCCAAGCGCGCATCGAAGCGATGCTGAATAACCGTCCGGACTGGTGTATCTCTCGCCAGCGCACCTGGGGCGTGCCCATCGCTTTTTTTGTGCATAAAGAAACGGGCGATTTGCATCCGCGTACCGGCGAATTGATCGAGCAAGTGGCCAAACGTATCGAACAACAAGGCATAGACGCCTGGTTTGAACTGGACGCGGCGGACTTGATTGGTGCCGATGCCGAGCATTACCAAAAAATGACCGACACGCTGGATGTCTGGTTCGACTCCGGCGTGACCCACGCGGCAGTTTTGGAACGCCGTGAGCAATTGCGCTTCCCGGCTGACCTGTATTTGGAAGGCTCGGATCAACATCGCGGCTGGTTCCAGTCATCCCTTTTGGCGTCGGTAGCGATGAACGATGTCGCGCCGTACAAACAAGTATTGACCCACGGCTTTACCGTCGATGCCGAGGGCAAGAAAATGTCCAAATCCAAAGGCAACGTGGTGTTGCCGCAAACCGTGATGAAATCGCTGGGTGCCGACGTACTGCGCTTGTGGGTAGCCGGTACCGATTATCGCGGCGAAATGTCGGTGTCCGACGAGATTCTGAAACGCACCTCCGACGGCTACCGCCGCCTGCGTAACACCGCCCGCTTCCTGTTATCCAATCTGGACGGCTTTGACCCGGCGCAACATCTGGTAGCCAAAGACGATTTGCTGGCGCTGGACCGCTGGGCAGTGGATAAAGCCTGGCAGTTGCAGGAAGAAATCAAAGCCGCGTACCACACCTATCAGTTCCAAAGCATTTACCAAAAAGTGCTGACTTTCTGCAGCATCGACTTGGGCGGCTTTTATCTGGACATCATCAAGGACAGACAATACACCGCCAAGGAAGATTGCCTAGCCCGGCGTTCTGCGCAAACCGCGATGTACCATGTTATCGAAGCGCTGACCCGCTGGTTGGCGCCTATCACCAGCTACACTGCCGATGAATTATGGCAATTCATTCCCGGTCAACGCGGGGAATCGGTATTTCTGGAAACCTGGTACGAAGGCCTGTTCCCACTGGACACCAATGCCACGATCAGCCGCGATACTTGGGACAAAGTGATAGCCGTGCGCACGGTAGTCGCCAAAGAACTGGAGCAACTGCGCGGCAAGAGCGCGATTGGCGCATCCTTGAATGCGGAAGTGGAATTGTATTGTGACGACGCTTACGCCGCCGAGCTGAATAAACTGGCCAGCGAGCTGCATTTTGTTTTCATCACCTCCAACGCCGGCGTCGCCGACATGCAATTCTGCCCGGACGATGCGGTGACGACTGAACTGGATGGCGTGAAATTGAAAGTCACGGTATCCGAGCATCCAAAATGCGTGCGCTGCTGGCACCAACGCTACGACATCGGCGAACACCCGGAGCATCCGGAACTGTGCGGCCGTTGCGTCGAAAACGTCGCCGGCAATGGCGAGACCCGTCGTTATGCTTAAGTGGTTGTGGATTTCCGCTGTGACACTGGTGCTGGATCAAGCCAGCAAACTGGCGGTGGACGGCTCCATGCAATTGTTCGAGTCGATCCCGTTGATTCCCTACTTTAATCTGACCTACGTGCACAACACCGGCGCGGCCTTCAGCTTCCTGGCCCAGGCCGGCGGCTGGCAGCGCTGGCTGTTCGCCGGTTTAGCAGTAGTGATGAGCAGCATCATTGCGGTTTGGCTGCATCGCTTACAAAAGCACGAAACCTTGATGGCCGTGGCTTTATCCTTGGTTTTGGGCGGCGCCATCGGCAATCTGATCGACCGCGTTGCTTACGGCTATGTCATAGACTTTCTGGATGTCTACTACGAGGACTGGCACTGGCCGGCGTTCAATATTGCCGACTCGGCGATTTGCATTGGCGTGGGGCTGATGTTGTTGGAGAGTTTTGGGGTAGGGCGCAAAGCGGTTGACGCTTTGGAATAGTCCCTAGCTTTCTGATGAAGCGGGTTTCCTCCCTTCTTCCTCGGAAATTTATCGGACGTATTTTCTAAAGTATGCTAAACAACTTGAGCGTGCATATAGCGCGCTGTTGACAATAGACCAACTTATTTTCCTTTCTAACGCATTGATTTATCTTGTGTAGACGCCGCCGATGCTGCGGAGTCTATTGTGGAGGGGAATTCTTTATTATAATGCTGGGTAATTAGGTTTGGGCTGTTAGCCCAGACCTAATCACTGCTGCTGTTCAATCAATCTGGAGAATAAAGATGGCTTTTGAATTACCTGCATTACCGTACGCAAAAGACGCTTTGGCGCCGCACATTTCCGCAGAAACGATCGAATTCCACTACGGCAAACATCACCAAACTTATGTCACCAACCTGAACAATCTGGTTCCTGGCACCGAGTTTGAAGGCTTGTCTCTGGAAGAAATCGTGAAAAAATCTTCTGGCGGCGTATTCAACAACGCAGCACAAATCTGGAACCACACCTTTTATTGGAACAGCCTGTCTCCAAACGGCGGCGGCGAACCTACCGGTGGTTTGGCGAACGCCATTGAGAGAACTTTCGGTTCTTTCGAGAAATTCAAAGAAGAATTCACCAAAACCGCTGTTACCACTTTTGGTTCCGGCTGGGCGTGGTTGGTTAAAAATGATAAAGGCGGTTTGGAACTGGTTAGCACCAGCAATGCCGGTTGCCCTTTAACTGCCGGTCAAACGCCTTTATTGACTTGCGACGTTTGGGAACACGCTTATTACATTGATTTTCGCAATCTGCGTCCTAAATATCTGGAAGCGTTCTGGGCATTGGTTAACTGGGAATTCGCCAGCGCCAATTACGAAGCTTAAGCATTAAAAAGGCGCGGGCCGGCGTCCTCACAGGCCCGTCCGCGCCGCTCACTGTTGCCGCAGTTCAGCCGGCACAGCGCGCTTTTCCGCTAAAACATCCATTCGCCCGGTCTTGCCTGGATCATTTTTTTACCAAAACCTGTTGTAAATTCGTGCGTAAGAAATCGTCCGGACGCAGTACTTTCTTGCTGAAAAACAGGATGCTTTGTTCGACCAGTTTGACGTCCACAAACGGGCAAACGCAACGGTAAATAAAGTAGATAAACTCCGTGCAGCTAAAACTTTTGTGGGTTTCAAAATCAAACCCAAAATCGTAGGCATAGCCTAAATGCGCTAGCGCCAGTCTTTTGGCCTGAGCGATTGCGTCTGCATTGGCCACCGTATCGCCGCCTTTTAAAGCTTGATAAATGCGCTCTTCCTCCGGGCTGAAATCAGGCGTCTCTGTGCTGACAACCTGTACTTTCTGCTCGGTTTGTTTACCCACCCGTTCCGGTAAACGCAGGATGGCGATCTTGTCGCAACGGGTAAAAGTCAAAATATCTTCCATGAATACCCCTTCCGCCATGGAATGCACCACCATTTGTTTGCCGGGCGTAAACCAGTCTTTACCGTCCTCCTGCTGACCAACCCGCGCCAGCGGCTTATCCAAGGCGTCCGTAGCTTCGCCGTAATAAAATCCGGCATGGCTAAAGGTGCCGCCGATAAATTTTCCGTCCAGATAATTGTCGTAACCACGCAGCAAGATATCGCCGGGTTGCAGTATGTCGAGAATCTCACGCAAGTCTGAACCCTTAATGCGGTAAGAGCCAGGATCGTAAACGATGAACATCGGGTGCGGATAAATCTTAATGTCACCGAAAAAAGTTAAAAACTTTTCCCAGGGATTCTGTTTACGGGTCTTTGGGGTCGCACTCATGCTCTGTTTCCTTATTGTTGGTTTTGATATTGGTAAACGCACGTGGGCGCTATCTTCCTCTCGCGGGCTTTTCAATGCAAGATTGGCGCTAAGCGGAGATTAAAAGCCGTAAACATCCGCACATTCTTTACCCACTCAGCCACGTATTCCGATGCAAACTATGCAACCGATTCCTATACGTTTACGCCAGCCATTGAATGGCAGATTTTGGAAGTGATGAATTGTCGCAATTGATGTGTCAACACTTTTCCAGACACACAGCTAAGCAGCTTTGAGCTGCAATTCGTAGTCAACGGGCGACAGGTAGCCAATTGCGGAATGAAGTCGCTCGCGGTTATAAAACACTTCGATATATTCGAACACGGCTTGTCCGGCCTCGACTCGAGTTCGATAAGTCTGGTGATGAATCAGTTCGGTTTTCAGGGTGTGAAAGAAGCTTTCCGACACGACGTTATCCCAGCAATTGCCCTTACGGCTAATGCTTTGCCGGATGCCGTGTTGCTTCAATAAGGCTCGGTGGCTATCTGCTGCAGCGACAGTATGCCATAGCAAGCCTTTCTCGGGCTTGCGCTTCCAAACCACCATCAGTAGCGCGTCGTTAACCAGTTTGGTCCGCATGTGTTCAGCCATCGACCACCCCACGACTTGCCGGGAATAAAGGTTTATGACCACGGACAGATACAGCCAGCCTTCATGTGTTGCGGTATAGGTGATGTCGCCGGCATAGACCTGATTGGGCTTTCCACGGCGAATTGCCGGTCCAGCAAATTGTCTGCAATCGGTTGATGATGCTTCGAACTCGTCGTGGCTTTGAATTTGCGCTTGGTTTTACTGACTAACGCTGCCTCGCGCAGCAAGCGACGACTGACGGTTCGGTTCGGAGCGGACAAGGCGGCCTTGAGGCTGCGCGTACCGTAGGGCAGCGCTTCAGCCGTTCGTAATAGGCGCTTCGGGATACATTCATAAGCCGGCACATGACATCCACCGTAAATTCCTCTGAATGCTGTTTTATCCAGGCGTACTTCTCGGCAACCGCTCCTGAGTTGCCCTACCTCCTGCATCCTTGCAGTCGACCGTTGTGCCTTGGCAAAGTACGCCGCTGCCTTTTTTAATAACTCGAGCTCCTCGGTCAATCGGGCCATTTCTTTCTTAAAGCGCTTGAGCTCATCGTGCAGATGTTCGTTGGTACGGACCGTTTTATTGCTGTCTTTGGGCTGACTGAATTTGCCTATCCAGGTATGCAGGGTATTAACGTTAATACCAAGATCCTGGGCTACCTGACTGATCGATTTATCGGATTCATTCGCCAACTTGACGGCTGACGCTCTGAATTCGGCTGAATAGGTGCTGGGTTTTTCTTTGCTCATTTTGGCTTCACACGTTTTTCAGGTTATTTTAAAAGTGTGTCCGGTTTAGTGTAGTCACATCACAATCGACCCTTTGCCGCCAGTCACCTTATTCAGTCTGCTATGTCTGCAGTACTTCAAATAGCCGACATTCCGCATTGCAAATTATTCATCCTCTTTCAAATTAAACGGCTCATCGGCTGTAAAAAATCCCTGTTACTCAGTGACCCCCTGCGTCAGAATAGTTGTCGCCTCAAATTTTTATAACCTTTTAAATTTGAGATAAAAAATGATTACCCCGAAAAAGCAGTATTCTGACGAGTTCAGAGAGCAAGCCCTGGCGAAAGTCTACAATCGTGGAACACGAACCATTCAAGACATTGCCGACGAATCTAACCTCAGCATACATACCTTAAAAACCTGGATGAGCCAAACAGCACCGACCGATATTCCAAAACCCAATCCGGCCAAACGTCCCCAAGATTGACGCCCCGAAGAACGCTTGCTGGCCCTTCAGGAAAGTCATGGTTTGATCGGTGAAGTGCTGAATGCCTGGTGTCGGGAGCGTGGCGTATTTGCCCATCAACTTATCCAGTGGAAAAGTGATTTCTGCACCGTTACCCGCACTGCTTCAGGACGTGATGACAGCCTGACCTTGCGCAGCCTGAAAGCCGAGAATCAACGCCTGGAACGCGAACTCAACCGTAAGGACAAGGCCCTGGCTGAAGCCGCTGCCTTGCTGATCCTGCAAATACCCACACGGGGCACTAGAAAAGGTCCGGGCGCTGTTGGCGGGCGAGGTCGAATGACATCCCTTCAGCCGCGCCAACACCTGATTGAATCCGTCGCCGAAGCGACCATGGCCGGTGCCCGCCAAGACCAAGCCTGTGCGGTGTTGGGCTTAAGTTCGCGCACCTTGCAGCGCTGGCAAGCCGGTAAAGCCCTGGGCGAAGACCGGCGACCGCTGCGGCAATACACGCCACCGCAGGCGTTGACCGAGGCCGAGCGCACCCACATTTTGACCGTGGTCAATTCCGTTGAATTTGCGGATTGCCCACCCAGCCAGATTGTTCCGCGCCTGGCAGATCAGGGCATTTATCTGGGCTCTGAATCGATGATCTATCGCATTCTAAAAGTCGCCCGGCAACTGAAACACCGCCGCAGTGAACGCCCTAGCCAGCCTCGCACCAAGCCCAAAGCCTTAAGTGCGACGGCACCGAAACAACTTTACAGTTGGGACATTACCTATCTGCCGACCGCCATCAAAGGCCAGTTCTACTATCTCTACCTGTTCCTCGATATTTTCAGTCGCCAGATCGTCGGCAGGCAGGTGTTTGCAGAAGAAAGCAGCCACTACGCCAGCGAGCTGTTGCGGGATATTGTTGGGCGCGAAGGTCTACAACCTGGGCAAGTCATCCTGCATTCCGATAACGGTAGCCACATACCCACAGGGCACAAGTGAAAGGTGCCACCATACTGGCCACACTGCAACAGCTCGGCGTCATGCCCTCGCTGAGTCATCCGGCAGTGAGTAACGACAATCCGTTTTCGGAATCGCTGTTCAAAACCTTGAAATATCGGCCGCCATACCCGTTGAAACCGTTGGCCGATCTGAGCGTCGCTCGTGAATGGGTGGCCGATTTAGTGCATTGGTATTTATGACCTTCAGGATATAACCACGAGCATCGACATAGTGCTATTGGTTTCGTGACCCCGGCCCAACGCCATACTGGATTGGACGAGGCGCTGTTGAATCAACGCAAAGCGCTTTATGAAGACGCCCGCCGCCAAAACCCTCGGCGCTGGAGCCAAAACACCCGGAACTGGAACAGAGTCCATACCGTGCACTTAAATCCGGATCATGCCGAAACCCAAAACAACTCGCCCCAGGAGGTCGTGAATCCCAACAAAATAGCCGCATAAAATTTTATATTGAGGCGACAACTAGCTTGAAATTTTCCGAATTAAACGGCTCATCGGCTGTAAAAATCCCTGTTACTCAGTGATGAACGAGCAAACTCCAAAACCCGTATTACCAACATAGCCACATGGCTTTATAAACAAAAACTTGTTCATATCAGATTCAGATCATTTTTCGTGTTGTAGCTGAGCCTTGCCAAGTTGCAGCATTTTCGCTTTATATTCTGGCAGCATATTTTTAAATTCAGTTTCTGCAACTTTTCGCTGTTCACGATTATTCAAGTTCTCATCGAACCGCTCGATCACTCTTTTGGCCTGCTCTTCGGTAGCTTTAGTCTCTTCCGACATTACCCTTAGTTCGCTCCTGGATGGTGGTTCGGCATCTGGATGAACTGTGCCGGATGAGGGTAAAGTATCGGTGTCCGAATTCAAAGGATCTTTAGGGGAATTTACAATTTGTTTGCTGACTGCATCCTTTCTGCTAATTTTCGATTGACTTTCTTCCGAAGAACACCCCTGAAGCTGCAGCACCGCGAATCCAAGGAAGAGAGCAAGAAACCTGGAAGTAATCACTTCATTTTCTCCAATTGATATTGCATGACGATCAAAAACATTAAGAATACTATTGAGCACCGGCGGTAAAGTACCAATTGGTATAGTTAATCGAGTTCCCCGCCTGGTCGGTTAAGGTTGCCCAGTTCGAGATGTACACGTAATATTGCCGGTTGGCCGTCAGCAACGCGTTCGGCGTCAGCGTCACGGTTTTACCGTCCGCGCTGATGCTGTAGCTCACGCTCGGCCGCTGGCCCGTCGCCGTGTCATATAACGCAATCGTATCGTTGTTCACCGCCAGCGGATTGAGACGGTCCCCGAACGTTAAGACCATGCTGGCGTTCAAGCCCACACCGCTCGCGCCATTCGCCGGACTGTAGGATTGCAGGCTGCTGCCCTGCAAGTCCGCACCCGCGCCCGTCGTAAAACTACGATCGCCCGGCGCCGCCAACACGTTGCCGCTCAGGTCTTCCACGCCTTCGACATGCAGGCTGTAAGCGGTGTTGGCCAATAGCGGTTGCTGCAGTTTCAAAGACAGGGTTTTGCGGTCGCCGCTCAGTTCGCGGGTCGTCGCAATCGTTTCGCCACTCTTACGCAGTTCCACGCCGCCCAAGCTCAAACCGCTCACCGGCTCGTCGAATTGCACTTGCAACTGCACGTTGGTCGGCACACCCGTTTGATCGGCATCGATACTGTAACCACTCACTTGCGGCGCAGCATTGTCGACCGCCAGCGCCGTGGTGAAGTTGCGATAGCCATAAACGTTATTACCGTTCATGTCCTGAACAGGGTAAACATAAAGGTAATAACTACGTCCCACCGCCAAGGCTTGATCCGGCACCAGCGTCAAGGTTCGACCATCAGCGCCCACGCTGCGACTGGCTGCTACATGTTGACCCGTAACGTTGTCGTAGAGGTAGAAACTACTGTCGTTGACCGACACCGGATCGACCTGTTCGCTCAAGCGCACCTTGAAGATGGCATTGACCGGTACATTGGTGGCACCAGAGACAAAACTCCATTCCTCTATGGTCGGTGCGGTGGTATCCGGACCGTTAGCAGTATGGAAGGTGTGGCTCAATGGCGTCACCAAGTGGCCGGCATAGTCTTCTGCTTGATCCACCGTGACCGTGACATCGCTATCCGCCGGCCAGGGTTCATGCGGTACATACGTCACTTGCCGGTTGTTGTCACTAAAGCTCAACGAGTAGTAACGGGCATCACTATTAGGTACTTGTGCCAACGGCAGATCGACATCATCGCCCAGGAAGCTGATCGGGCTGACCGCTTCATCGAAGCGGATCGAGATCCGGTTGTTGATGCCAACATTGGTCGCTGCATCGGCCGGACTCAAGGCCGTGACCTTCGGTGCAATGCCGTCTTCAGCATCACCGGTCCTAAAGCTCCAGTTATAGTCGGAGGCTTGCTCGGTCGTCGTGCCGCCGGCATCCTTCAAACCGCTACGAATACCAACATAATAGTACTGGTTGGCCGTCAATGGGTCTGTCGGCTGTAAACGGACCACGCGACTGCCTTTCAACAAGCTGACCGTTACCGGCACTTCATTACCATAGTAACCATCACGCAGCACCAAGGTCGAACTGTTAACGGTACTCGGATCCAGCGCTTCGTTAAACTGCAGGTCGATGACCGGGTTCAACGGCAGGTTAGGATTGTAATTGTTGTAATAGTAGTAGTAATTGAAGTTGAGGTTCACCACATACGGTGCTTTCTGCGCCGGGTCTTCCTCGATCCGGAATTGGCTATGGAAGCTGTTCAAGGCATTGCCGGACTGGTCTTGCGCCGTGCTGTCCAGGAATACTTCGATATAGGCTTCTTTCACCCAAGGTTGCGCCGGGGTGTAGACCAGGGTACGGCCATCGCCGATCAGTTGCACCGTGCCGTTGACCAACACGCCGTTTTGCGAGACGTGCAAGGCACTTTGCAGGCTGCTGCCTTTCAGCGGTTCGTTGCTGTACAGCACGACTTTGTTTTTCGACAGCACGTTGTAGGCGCCATTGCCCGGCAAGGCCGTGGCGATGCTGGGCCGCGTGGTATCGCTGGTCGCTGTTGTCGCAAAAACTTTCGCGGTATCGGCCAAGCGGTTGCCACTCAGGTCTTTGATGTCGTTGGTCAACAAGACCGTCACCACACTAGAGGCCGGCAGGTTGTAGTTCAGCGTCACGGTACGGCTATCGCCGGAGAAGCTGATCGACGGCCGAACAATGCTGCCGTTGACGAACAGGCCCACGCTGTTGCTGTTGACCGTGCTTTGGTTCAGCGACTCGGAGAAACTCAACACGATCGGGTTGTTGCCATAGACGTCCAACGCACCGTCGTTCGGGGTGATGGATAACAGTTGCGGCGCGGTGGTATCCCCGCCAACACCGGTCGTAAAGGATTGAGACCGGTAGCTGTTGCTGTTGCCGGCTAGATCCAATACGCCGTTGACGTAAACGTAGATCGTTGTATTGCCGGGTAATGGCGACAGCGGACTGAAGGTCACGACATTGCCGTTGCGGGCAAAAGTGCCCGCCAACTCGCCGCTATAGCCGCTGGCATTGACCGTAATGCCACTGTCCAAGGTAGTCGGGTCTATCGCTTCGCTAAAGGTGAAGCTGATCGGCGTGTTAACGCTGATACCGCTCGCACCGCTGGCCGGGGTGATGGTTACCGTGGCGCCCGCTGTGTCGGCGGTAGCAGTCGCGGCGGTAGTGAAGTGACTGGTGACCGGCGCCAATTTGTTGCCGATGTAATCATAGAGGCCGTCCAGCACTACGCTGTATTCGGTATTAACCGCCAACGCGCTGCTTGGGGTAAAGGTAATGGTACGGTTGTCGCTACCCAGTACGGCCGTGCCGGCCACATCGACACCGTTGACTCGCAGGTGCACACTGCCTGCCACACTGTAAGGGCTGACGGCTTCGTCAAGTACGAAACGCAGTTTGCTGTTGACGGCAATGCCGGTGGCGCCGTCGACAAGGTTGCTGCCGCTGACCAGTGGGGCTTCCAAATCGGTGGCCGTACCGGTTTTGAAATACCAAGAGGTATAGCTAATCCGGTTACCGCCCTGATCATACACATAGTCATAGTACGAGACGTAGACGTAGTACTGGCGGTTCGCCACCAAGGCGGCCGTCGGCGTCAGCGTCAGCGTCTTGCCGTCGCTGCTCATGGCGCTGGTCACCGCCGGGTATTGGCCGGTGACGGTATCGTACAGCCGGATGCTGTCGCCGTTGATCGACAGCGGGTTGATCCGCTCGGCAAACGAGACCACGATGCCGGCGTTCAAGCCAACACCGGTGGCGTTATTGGCCGGGCTGTACTGCAACACACTGGTCGACTGCAAGTCCGCACCCGCGCCCGTCGTAAAACTACGATCGCCCGGCGCCGCCAACACGTTGCCGCTCAGGTCTTCCACGCCTTCGACATGCAGGCTGTAAGCGGTGTTGGCCAATAGCGGTTGCTGCAGTTTCAAAGACAGGGTTTTGCGGTCGCCGCTCAGTTCGCGGGTCGTCGCAATCGTTTCGCCACTCTTACGCAGTTCCACGCCGCCCAAGCTCAAACCGCTCACCGGCTCGTCGAATTGCACTTGCAACTGCACGTTGGTCGGCACACCCATTTGATCGGCATCGATACTGTAACCACTCACTTGCGGCGCAGCATTGTCGACCGCCAGCGCCGTGGTGAAGTTGCGATAGCCATAAACGTTATTACCGTTCATGTCCTGAACAGGGTAAACATAAAGGTAATAACTACGTCCCACCGCCAAGGCCTGATCCGGCACCAGCGTCAGAGTTCGGCCATCGGCGCCCACGCTATGACTGGCTGCCACCTTTTGGCCCTTAACGTTGTCGTAGAGGTAGAAACTACTGTCGTTGACCGACACCGGATCGACCTGTTCGCTCAAGCGCACCTCGAAGATGGCATTGACCGGTACATTGGTGGCACCAGAGACAAAACTCCATTCCTCTATGGTCGGTGCGGTGGTATCCGGACCGTTAGCAGTATGGAAGGTGTGGCTCAATGGCGTCACCAAGTGGCCGGCATAGTCTTCTGCTTGATCCACCGTGACCGTGACATCGCTATCCGCCGGCCAGGGTTCATGCGGTACATACGTCACTTGCCGGTTGTTGTCACTAAAGCTCAACGAGTAGTAACGGGCATCACTATTAGGTACTTGTGCCAACGGCAGATCGACATCATCGCCCAGGAAGCTGATCGGGCTGACCGCTTCATCGAAGCGGATCGAGATCCGGTTGTTGATGCCAACATTGGTCGCTGCATCGGCCGGACTCAAGGCCGTGACCTTCGGTGCAATGCCGTCTTCAGCATCACCGGTCCTAAAGCTCCAGTTATAGTCGGAGGCTTGCTCGGTCGTCGTGCCGCCGGCATCCTTCAAACCGCTACGAATACCAACATAATAGTACTGGTTGGCCGTCAATGGGTCTGTCGGCTGTAAACGGACCACGCGACTGCCTTTCAACAAGCTGACCGTTACCGGCACTTCATTACCATAGTAACCATCACGCAGCACCAAGGTCGAACTGTTAACGGTACTCGGATCCAGCGCTTCGTTAAACTGCAGGTCGATGACCGGGTTCAACGGCAGGTTAGGATTGTAATTGTTGTAATAGTAGTAGTAATTGAAGTTGAGGTTCACCACATACGGTGCTTTCTGCGCCGGGTCTTCCTCGATCCGGAATTGGCTATGGAAGCTGTTCAAGGCATTGCCGGACTGGTCTTGCGCCGTGCTGTCCAGGAATACTTCGATATAGGCTTCTTTCACCCAAGGTTGCGCCGGGGTGTAGACCAGGGTACGGCCATCGCCGATCAGTTGCACCGTGCCGTTGACCAACACGCCGTTTTGCGAGACGTGCAAGGCACTTTGCAGGCTGCTGCCTTTCAGCGGTTCGTTGCTGTACAGCACGACTTTGTTTTTCGACAGCACGTTGTAGGCGCCATTGCCCGGCAAGGCCGTGGCGATGCTGGGCCGCGTGGTATCGCTGGTCGCTGTTGTCGCAAAAACTTTCGCGGTATCGGCCAAGCGGTTGCCACTCAGGTCTTTGATGTCGTTGGTCAACAAGACCGTCACCACACTAGAGGCCGGCAGGTTGTAGTTCAGCGTCACGGTACGGCTATCGCCGGAGAAGCTGATCGACGGCCGAACAATGCTGCCGTTGACGAACAGGCCCACGCTGTTGCTGTTGACCGTGCTTTGGTTCAGCGACTCGGAGAAACTCAACACGATCGGGTTGTTGCCATAGACGTCCAACGCACCGTCGTTCGGGGTGATGGATAACAGTTGCGGCGCGGTGGTATCCCCGCCAACACCGGTCGTAAAGGATTGAGACCGGTAGCTGTTGCTGTTGCCGGCTAGATCCAATACGCCGTTGACGTAAACGTAGATCGTTGTATTGCCGGGTAATGGCGACAGCGGACTGAAGGTCACGACATTGCCGTTGCGGGCAAAAGTGCCCGCCAACTCGCCGCTATAGCCGCTGGCATTGACCGTAATGCCACTGTCCAAGGTAGTCGGGTCTATCGCTTCGCTAAAGGTGAAGCTGATCGGCGTGTTAACGCTGATACCGCTCGCACCGCTGGCCGGGGTGATGGTTACCGTGGCGCCCGCTGTGTCGGCGGTAGCAGTCGCGGCGGTAGTGAAGTGACTGGTGACCGGCGCCAATTTGTTGCCGATGTAATCATAGAGGCCGTCCAGCACTACGCTGTATTCGGTATTAACCGCCAACGCGCTGCTTGGGGTAAAGGTAATGGTACGGTTGTCGCTACCCAGTACGGCCGTGCCGGCCACATCGACACCGTTGACTCGCAGGTGCACACTGCCTGCCACACTGTAAGGGCTGACGGCTTCGTCAAGTACGAAACGCAGTTTGCTGTTGACGGCAATGCCGGTGGCGCCGTCGACAAGGTTGCTGCCGCTGACCAGTGGGGCTTCCAAATCGGTGGCCGTACCGGTTTTGAAATACCAAGAGGTATAGCTAATCCGGTTACCGCCCTGATCATACACATAGTCATAGTACGAGACGTAGACGTAGTACTGGCGGTTCGCCACCAAGGCGGCCGTCGGCGTCAGCGTCAGCGTCTTGCCGTCGCTGCTCATGGCGCTGGTCACCGCCGGGTATTGGCCGGTGACGGTATCGTACAGCCGGATGCTGTCGCCGTTGATCGACAGCGGGTTGATCCGCTCGGCAAACGAGACCACGATGCCGGCGTTCAAGCCAACACCGGTGGCGTTATTGGCCGGGCTGTACTGCAACACACTGGTCGACTGCAAGTCCGCACCCGCGCCCGTCGTAAAACTACGATCGCCCGGCGCCGCCAACACGTTGCCGCTCAGGTCTTCCACGCCTTCGACATGCAGGCTGTAAGCGGTGTTGGCCAATAGCGGTTGCTGCAGTTTCAAAGACAGGGTTTTGCGGTCGCCGCTCAGTTCGCGGGTCGTCGCAATCGTTTCGCCACTCTTACGCAGTTCCACGCCGCCCAAGCTCAAACCGCTCACCGGCTCGTCGAATTGCACTTGCAGTACCGCATTCGTCGGTACACCGCTTTGAACCGCATCCACACTGTAACCGGTGATTTTCGGTCCGGTAGCGTCTTTATCGAAGGACGTCGTGAAATAGTAGTAACCCGAACTCAACGGATTACCAAACAAATCCTTGATGACGTTGGTCATGTATATATGGTGTTGACGCCCAACCGCCAAAGCCCGGTTCGGCACGAAAGTCGCACTCTGCCCATCCCCGCTCAGGGTTACTACGCCAAGCACCGGTTGACCGGTTACATCGTCGTAAACGGTTACGGATTGGTCATTAACCGAGTCGGCATGTACCGGCTCGCTGAAGCGGACTGCGATGACGACATTGACCGGCACATTGGTGCTGTTCGAATTCGGATCGACCCCCAAAACTGTCGGCGGCGTTGTATCAACCGTGTTGCCGGTTTTGTAATGAAAGGTATAAGCCGTCGCGATAGGATTGCCGGCGCGATCCCTGACACCATCGACGACGACTTTATATTCCGTGTAATCATCAAGGATATCGCTAGGCGTAAAAATCAATTGCAGTCCGTCACTTGACAAGCGTACTCGACCGGCAACTTTAGCTGCACCTTCCAATAAGCCCTTATAAACAGAAATCGAATCAGTATTGATAGATTTGGCCTGCAGGGCTTCGCCAAAGGAAACAATAATCGGGTTATTTTCCGGAATGTCTGTCGTTTCGTTGGCTGGAGATGTTGAACTCACCGTCGGCGGCGTAACATCAGGATTCAGAGGGTCAGTACCTTTCTGCAACTCGACACCGTCAACGATGCCGTCGTCATCCGAGTCGGTATCGATCGGACTCGTATGCATATCGACTTCGTCGCCATCGTTAATGCCATCGCCATCCGTGTCGGGATTCGCGGGGTTCGATCCGAAAATAGCTTCCTGTTCGTCACTCAAACCGTCACGGTCGGTATCGGCTTGTACGGTCAAGGTTAAAACCGGCGTGGTTTCCTGGTTTCCGCCAAAATCCGCCGCCCTGGCGGTAATGGAAATCGTACTGCCGACCGTGCCGAAGGGTACGGTGACCGGATACTGATAGGGCCGCGAGGTATCGGTATAAACCACTTGCCCGTTGACCAGGAACGATACCGATTTCACACCGATATCGTCGTCGGCGTTTGCAGTTATCGTCACTTTCTTGCCCTCGACGACAACAGTATCTTGCGGCGGTTCGGTGATTTCTATGGTGGGAGCAACGCCACCTTTGTCTTCGGTCAATCGGTATTGAGCAATGAACAACCGCGTCGTACCATTGGAGCCGTAGTCCTGACTTACTACATAGGATTCCTCGGTTACATAAACATAATTGCTATCCAACGCAATACCGGTTCCGGCATAATCGCCGAGGCCCGACAGGTCGATGGTACCCTGGAACACCGCATTTTCGGGGTCTTCAATGTTGACGTAAGCGGTCACATTAGGAAACAACTGCTCCGCTGCAAAGGCGAAACCGTCAGTCAATTCAATGTCGCGGGGAACGAAATTGGCGTTGCCAGCTACAGCAACCGGATTCGTGGCATCACGAATGTCAACCACTTTCCAACCCGAAGAATAGGCGGCAACGTAAGCGTAGCCGTCTTTTAAAGTAACGTCCTGTACCGGCCCGATACCAAGGCTTCCTTTTTTGACCGGATTAGCCTTGTCGGTGATGTCAATCACGTGCAATGAACTGCCGGCGACAACAACTACGCTATTACCCTGCACGTCCACCCCTTTTGCCTCGCCTAGACCGTTTAAGGCTCCGGCGAATAAAGGTTGGTTTGGTTTACGAACGTCAACAATTTCCAGGCCGTTATTGCCATCCGCAATGTAGGCAAACTGGTTGTCGATTTTGACGTCCTGGGCGATGCCGGCCGTTTCGTAAGACGCAATAAGGCTCGGAGCGGTCGGATCGGTGACGTCGATGACCTGCAAACCGTGATCGCCGTCCGCTAAATAAACCACATTGCCGACGACACGCACGTCGATTGCGGTACCGGCGGTATCCAGACTGCCGACGATGCTGGGCGCGGAACGATTGGACACGTTGACGATTTGCAGCCCCTTGCTGCCGGCCGCCACGTAGGCGTAATCGCCGGCGACGTCAACATTATTGGCATAGCCGGGGATACTAATTGACGCCAACGCGGTGGGATTGAAAGTGCCGATGGTGACGGTAACGGTTTTCTCCAAACCGCTATTGCGCACCGTCAGATTCGCCGTACCGGACTGGCCGGCAAACAATAAGCCGTCTTTGCCGCCAAAACTGACAACACTCAGATTACTAGAGCTGTAGCTAGTACCGCTCGATTTGGCAGTAAGGTCGACCAAACTGCCGTCGCTACGCTTACCGGAAACCTTGACTTGCAGATTAGCCTCGTTATAGACCGTATTGAAGGTCATGGTTGGGTTAGCGGGTGCAATAACCAGCTCCACGAAGCTGCGGCCGCCGCCGTCGGACTTATCGGTGGGGTTATAACCGGCCAAGATTTCGTCATTGTCGTTAACGCCATCGCCGTCTGTGTCGGCTTTCAACGGATCGGTAACGTAACCCTTCGATCCGGAAACTTCAACGCCGTCGATCAAACCATCGCCGTCGCTATCGGCCACTTTAAAATTGGTACCAGCCTGATACTCCTGCTTGGTGGTCAGACCATCGTTATCCGGATCTTCCAATGCATCCAATGGGTCGTTCGGGTTTAAGCCGTTGGCTATTTCAAAATCGTCGGGCAGACCGTCGTTATCGGCATCGCCGGTCGTCACGACGTTGATGCGCTTGAAAGCAACCACTTCATCCTTGCGCGCAGTAATCAATACGCTGCCACTGGATACTGCCGTGACTAAACCATCGGTATTGACGCTAACGATAGCCGGGTTACTGGAGGTGTAGTTGGTACCGTTGCCGGACGCGGTCACGTCCTTGACTGTACCGTCGCGGTAGGTAGCGGCGACTTTCAACTGCGCAATCGCGCCTTGGCTGGATAAAGTCTCGACGGCAGGCTCGGTGACCTTCAAACTTACCGGAATCGGATCAATGTTATCGAATTTGATGTCCGGGACGTTGACCACGCTGTTTTGCACGACGTTGAAGTAGTCGCTTTCCCCGGAAAATGTATCTCCGAGAATGGTACACGTGGCCCGCGCCCTGACCCGGCCCATTTGCGAGGGCACGTTCGGCATCGACCAGCCGCCGTCCTTGCTGACCTGCACGGTTCGATTGAGAATATTGACGATACAGTTTTCATCCAGCACATTGGCCAATGCCGACTCTCCGGTCATGGCAAGACCCAACATCAACACCCATGTATAAAAGGCTTTAACGAACTGTGTTTTCATCGTCTTTATCTCCCGATCCCTAAGACGCTTTACTGTAAAGTTTATTTTTTAAAACTCTCTATCATGCCGGCAAAGGTTTCGAGCGACTGAACGCCATCGAAACGCTTGTAATCCACCAATTGCCGGTCTTTTATCCGCCCAACCAAAAACGCCGGTGTGCCGTTGACACCCAGCTTAGAACCCAAGGCCATGTCGCTTTCTACTTTGCGCAATTGAGCCGGATCATCCATGCATTGCGTTAATGCCGCCAAATCCAGCTTATGCTGCTTGGCAACGCTGCCTATCAACTCGTCGCTAACCAGACCGTGCGCCTCGAAAACCGCATCGTGCATGGCCCAATACTGTTTTTGCTCGCCGGCGCAACGCGTTGCCAACGACGCTTTCCTGGCATGGGCATGGAACTCCAACGGGAAATCCTTCATCACATATTGGATCACGCCCTTGTCGATGTAACGCTCGCGCAGTTTCGGCAACACGTTTTTATAATGCTTGGCACAAAACGGGCATTCATAATCAGAAAACTCGATGATCGCCAGTTTGGCATCCGCCTTACCCAATGTCATGTTCTCGCTACCGACTAACGATATGGGCGCCGCTTTCGGTTGCGCCTCCGCCAGTTTCTGCTCCAAACCGGCAACCCGGTCCTTCAATTGGCCGATTTCCTTACGCATTTCAGACATTTGCGTAAAAATTTCGTCGGCAACCCATTTTTCTTCGGCGTAGGCAATGCTTGTCGACACGCTATAAATAAGTAACCACACAGCCCATCTGCAGCCGATAACGGTCTTTACTAATTTTGAAAAAATAAACGACTTACTGAGTACCATCAGCCCCTTCCATTAGCGTTTCGAGCGCCCCTTGCAAGGGCTCAAGATGGCATTGCACAGTGTCCCAAACCATTTCTACATCCACTCCCAAATATTCATGCGCCAATACATTGCGCATGCCTGCAATTTCCCGCCAAGGCATACTTGGCGCCGTTTCCAACAACGTATCCACACCAAAATCTTTCAGTGCTTGTCCAATGATTTCCAGATTGCGAATCACCGCATCCTGAGTTTTCCTATCCCCCCAAAAACTCACCCAATCATAACCAGCGGTATAAGACTGAATTAACTCAATGCTTTCCAAAGCTGCCGAAATGAAAATCAAACGGTCTTTCATAACAGAACTGCTTCTTGCAAGACCTTTTCACGTAAGAATTTGTTTAGCGCACGCCCACTCACCACATCGACCTTTCGCCCCAATTCCAACGACAAGGCGTCGATCAAACCCACTTGATCCAACAATGTGCTACCGGGCATAAAGTCGACTAGCAAATCAACATCACTATCGTCACGCTCATCTCCTCGCGCTACAGAACCAAACACGCGGATGTTGACGGCGTGATACTGACCGGCTATCGCGGTAATCCGGGCTTTTTGCTGGTTCAAACTTTGCAATATTGTCGTCATAATTAACTATTCCGATTGTTCCTAATAGTCATTGCCAAATTAATCGGCTGCTCGCCAAATTAATCCAAATTCAAATCTAAACAACTCGACCAATCCTTATGCAAGATGCCCTGTTGCACATAACGATGAAAGGATGAATGCGGTCAATCGATCACACGTTGCACCAAGCCATGTTTTACCGGATTCCAATGGCAATAATCGACATGAGCCGCAAAATCACGCCCATCGCGGATCACATGCTCCCAAAAGCGACGTTGCCAAATTCCTCTTTCGCCTCTTGCGTTACGCACCTTTGAGCGGCGCTCGGTTGCAGGAATCGATTTTACAAAGCGAATCTTGATCACCTTCCAGCGGTTGGAAAAATCGCTGTCTCCCGGCGGCAACGTCCAGATACAATGCATGTGATCGGGCAACACCACCCAAGCGTCTATATGAAACGATCGCTCTTGCTTGGTTTTCCGTACAGCCTCGCGAAGATCGCCAATATGCCGCACCAGCAAATCTCGCTTCCTCTCCGGTAAATTCACCGTAAAAAAGTAAGTCCCACCCGGCACCCGATAACGTCGATAATCCGGCATGATTAAACCATCTCCTCATGACGTTGACGTAGGGCAGAAGTCGTCAGACGTTCCGCCATATCAAAACCAGCAACTTACCCGAAACAGACCACCACAGTTGAAGCCGACATTCGGCGGATCACCCTATCGGGTATCCGCCTTACGGGTTCAATTCATCTTTCAAGTTTAAAAATTTCAAGCTACGAAGTTATTCCAGATTCAAGTCTAAACAACTCGACCAATTCTGATTCAAAATGCCCTGTTGCACGTAACGATGAAAGGACGAGTGACGCCTTTATGCCTATTGGGTAAATCAATGACTCGTCGCATCAATCCATGCTTGATAGGATTCCAGTGACAATAATCGACATGAGACGAATAGTCGCGATCATCACGAATCGCACGTTCCCAAAAGCGGCGTTGCCAAATACCTCTTTCACCTCTTGCACTACGCACCTTTGAGCGGCGTTCAGTTGCCGGAATCGATTTTTACAAAGCGAATCTTAATGGCCTTCCACCGGCTGGAAAAATCACAATCCCCTGCTGGCAAAGTCCAAACGCTCGACAACCGCTCCCGGCGTTGTTCTACCTCCTGCATCCCTGCAGTCGAATGCTTGTGATCGGGTAACACCACCCAAGCGGCTATATGAAACGGTCGCTCTTGCTTGGTTTTCCGCACAGCCTCGCTAAGATCGCCAATATGCTGTACCAATAAATCTCGCGTCCTCTCCAGTAAATTCACCGTAAAAAGTAAGTCCCACCCGGCACCCGATAACGTCGAAAATCCGGCATGATTAAACCATCTCCTCATGACGTTGACGTAGGGCGGAAGTCGTCAGACGTTCCGCCATATCAAAACCAGCAACTTCCCCGAAACAAACCACAATAGTTGAAGCCAACATTCGGCGGATACCCTATAGAGTATCCGCCTTACGGGTTACAATTCATCCATCCGGGCTCTGCTTAGAACTCCCTACGAAGGCAAAATCCAGGGTAAATTTTAATTTTACCCTCATTGGCAAAACATCTTTAGGATTTTGTTTTGCGCCGATTAAGCTAATTTGCCAATGTTCATTTGCTTTAGAGATATCACCTAGCTGAATTTGAGTTGCAATTGCATTACCGAATTCACTAAAAAAATTAGGCTCTAGAATCTCTTTTAGATTTATTTTTTTATCAAAGTAATCCAACCCAGAATTATAATTTGAACCATTCTTATCAAAATCAGATTTCACCAATAATTCAATCTCCGAAGTGCTTTTATACAGACGATTAGAACGACTAACTAAAAGCAAATTTCCAGTTGTACAGAAAATTATTAGCTCATTTTCATCAACAAAGGGTTTACAAGTGCGCATGAATTGATCAGCCGGAAAACTGGTATGCTCAGGATACCCTCCGATTTCATAGCGCCACCAATAAAGTTTTTTTTGGGGGGCTGTAATAATCAATAGACGTCCCTCTTCCGATACCGCTTGATCATTCTTACCGTCTACTGGAACTGCAAAAAAATCAATTCGTTGTAATGTGTTTTTCTTTGAGCTGACCTTTATTGTTTTTAATGGTTTAGCAACATCTAACCCACCTGCTGTACTTAACGAGGCGAAAAATAACGCACCAGAAAATACTTTAATCAAGAAAATAAAGAATTTCATACTGCATCCTTAGTTTGAGAAACCATCGGTGAATGTGATATTTTTTGTGCTGTTGACTTTTCTTGCACGTAAAATAATATAATTGTTACCTCCCTTCACATAACTACCATCAAGAAAATTTACCGCATAACCTTCCAAAGCAGATGTCTCGAAACCTTGTTCCCCGGCATAAGTAACACCATATGAAGGGTCGTAATAACCACTTAAAGCCTTGACAATAAAATGCGAATTAAAAATCTTTTCTGAGGGTCGTGGTGAATTTTGCCCTGGCAATCCATTAATATTTGTTAAATCAGCATAGATTGATCCAGGTAAATCTGGGACCATATAATCGCCGTCATTAATATCTAATCTCCATTTATACAAGGGATCGGCAGGAAAGCTCCCTCCATTAAATGTCCATTTCTTGACTATCATTAAGCTACCATCAGTAGGAGCTATGTCCACCCAATTTGCCTGCACACCATTAACCGCTAATGAACCTAATAATAACTTAGCAAATGAACCGCACTGACCACTTTCTGGGTTTGTTTGAATAAGTGCTAAGTAATCCAAAGCACAAGAATTAAAGCCAACACCCGCTTTGTAATAATACAGCTGCCTATTATCCCAAGTAGTGATGTTTGCAGGACCTGAAAAACTTTGCCAGGTTTTCTGCAAAGCACTTGCAACATCAGTCGCACCTTGGTTTTGAATGGCCATTTTTAACAAAGTAACAGGTAAACCACCCGCTGTTGCTGCATAGGCTCTCGGCGTATCAAGCGTTAGATAAACCTTATTTTGTGATGATCCAGCACTTGTAAAAGCCCCGCTTCCATCTTTCTCAAACTTCCAGTCCAATGTCAAAGGTTCATAGATTTTAGTAGCATTATCCAAATTATTATTTGAATCAGTTGCCGGAAAATCGTAGCTTGAGCCGATAAGTATCTGACCCGTATTTTGAATCATACCGACACCCGCAACGTCCGCTTGGATTGTCACTCCACCAATAGGCTTAGTAATTGTAGGGGTAATATCAAACTTAGCGCTAACATTTAGTTTGTTATTTCTTTTGTAGGCTACCTCGCCATTATCTGCAGGCGCATTTGTAGATTTCCAGACCGGGTCGGTAACGGGTACGATCTTAGACTGCCGGTCACGAACAACATCAAAATCCTTTAAGAAAGAAACTTCTTTTAATTTTAATGTCACCGGTTTGCAACTACCGCTAACACAAGCACTAATGACATTGCTGGTTGAATCACATTGATTACCATCTTTGGCAGGATCAGCAACAATATTCCCACTTGCATCGCATTTTTTACAGGCATTATCAGCTGCCGCGTTAGGGTCAGGGGCATCAGTTGTGTCTGGAACCTGTTTCGGCCCATTATTACACCCCGGTTTCTTACAATCTCCTTTGCTATCTGTAAGTGAAGTCGGCTTCTTACTGTTATCCCAATAACAAGTACAACTCGCATCACAACTCTGACACTCCGCACAGTTATGCGTGCAGCCACTCCCCCCCGGTTGACTACCACAATGCCACCCAGCCTTTATAACCCCCACACCCTCATTAGACTTAATCACACTACCATCAGAAGCAACCGTCCCCAAGCCAATCGCCACAAACTCTTCCAAGTCATGGTCGTAGGAATACATCTCCACCTGCGCCCCCGGCTTATGGCCATCGACATTCGGCAAGGTCAAGCGGGCCGGCGGGTCGAACTTGGCGCCGACCGGTTGTATCGTGACGATAAACTGCGGTTGCATGCCGTTGGGCGGCGCCATCGGGATTTTGGAGGCGTTGACCGGCGTGACCGATAACTTGCCGGTTTTTTTGCCGTCCGGGAAGGTCACCGAGCCTTGTTTGACTTCCAGCGCAAAGCCGGGCACGTCGGGCAAGGTTAAGGTGACATCTTTATCGCCCACGGTTTGCGCATTGGCGGTATCCAGCTTGACCAGATAGATCGGCGCGGACAGCGGGTTGTCAGCGCCGGCGATGGTCACCAGATTGAAGGCCAAGGTCGGATATTCGCCTTCGGCGGTGGTAGTTGAGCCGTCGGCAATCAGCCGCACCGAACCAACCGGGACTTCGGTGATTTTGAACTGGCCGTTGGCGTCGGACTGCGCTTCGCGGGTGGTGCCGTCGACGCGCACGGTGACTTTCGGCAGCGGGTGTTCCTGGTTGTCGAGCACCACGCCGCTGATGCTGGTTTGGCCGGCGTTGCCGGTTTTCAGCGCGGAGGCGGTGAAGCCGGCGTAGAGTTCGGTGCCCACCAAGGTCGCGGTCACGCGCTGCACGTCCAAGCCTTCTTCGCTGCCTAGCGTGAATTCAGCGGTGGCGCGGCCGTCGCTGTCGGTGGTGCTGGTAATAGTGGTTTTATCGTTCTGGAACTTACCACTGCCTTGGGTGACTTTGAATTCGATTGGCGCGCCGGGTACGACGTTGGCACCGTCGTCAACCACCGCCACCACAAACGGCAACGGCAACGGCTGGCCGACCGCGCCGCGCTGGTTGTTGCCGGAATTGACGGTGACCTTGTTACCGGCACCTACCGTGGCGGTGGCATAAAATAGTACTTCGCCGTCGAAACCCACCGATGCGGCTCTAACCCGCTGGTTACCGGTACCGGCCCGACTACCGAGTTTGAAGCTAGTTGAGGCTACGCCTTGCGCATCGGTTTGCACCAGTACGCCCTGGCCTTGGTCGCCGTTGCCAACACTCAACACACCGTCGCCTTCGGTGACGCGGTAAATCACCGGTTTGTTGGCAACCGGCTTGTTGGCGCTGTCCAGCAATTTGACTTTCAAGGGTTGCGCCAGCGCCGCATTAATTTTCGCGCTTTGGTCCTGGCCGCTTAGCAATTCAATGTGTTGCGGAGCCAGCGGCTGGTAGGTGACTTTAATGCTGATGCTGCTGGTGTTGCCGACGTTGTCGGCGGCGTCAATTTTCAGGGTGTTTTCGCCGACATTCAAGGCTACGTTTTCGGCTAAATAGCTGCGGTTGGAGATGCTGGCGGCCACGCCGTTGACTTTGACGTTGGCCTGGCCTTCGGCGACGGTGCCGCGCACGATGTCGTTAATCAGGCCGGACACTGCGATTTTATCGGTGCGAACCGTGTCGCCGTTTTTCGGCGATTCGACGGTCAGATAAGGTGGGGTCATATCCAACGATAGCGAGATGGCGTCGCTGACGTCTTCGCCCTTGGCATTGACCGCACGGGCGCTAACGGTATTGTGGCCTTCCTCGAGGGCGACATCGGCTTGGAAGCTGCCGTTGTTGTTGGTGACCGGTGCACCGTTGAGGGTGATTTGCGCCTTGGGATCGTTGACGGTGCCTTTAACCGTTTGCGGGGTGCGCCCCACCGTAAGCAAGGTCGCCGGGCTGGTGATCTGCACCTTTAGCGCTTGCGCTGCGGATTTTTCGACTCGGGTTGAAAAACTGAAGGTATTGGGACCGCCGCCGGTGACAATAACCGTGACCAAGCCGCTACCGCCGGCGCTAAAGTTGCCGCCGACGTAGCCGGTTAAATCGAAGTAGGGTTCACCGGCATCGGTGGTACCGGTGGCGTTGCCGATAGCGACTTTGCCGGCGGGCGCCAATCCGGTAATCACCAGGCGTAACGGCCCGCTAATTTCGCCGCCGCTAGTATTTTTTAAACTGACATCGACTGTGGCATCGTTACTGCGCCGGTTGCGTACCGGGTTGGCGAGTTTGACGCTGACTTGGCTGGCGGATACGGTGTCCCAACTGGCGGTGGCGGCTTCGGCCGACGGCAAAAGCGAAAGCGACAGAAATAACAGCGTAAAAAAAGCCGCTATCGACAATAGCGGCTTGATCGGTGCTGCGGGATATCCTTTCCGCTTCGCGACAATTCCGACCATGAACAAAGCTTGCAAACGCTGGACTTCCGACATCCGTTACTCCTTTTTTCTTATTGTCACGACGGTGCGCCTACGCACCGTCAATTTCAAACGCTCAGGCTCAAGGCCTCCCAATACACGGCACAAACGTAAATGGCTGTAAAATTTCTTGACACCCGCAATTGTCCGTAGGCCACTGAGCCAAACTCTAGCAAATTATTTTCTGTGAAACAACACTAATTTAGTGGATTTGATTTTGAACTTTTCGATCGTTACGCGACACACGCCTAGAATAGCCAAATGCACCCAGGATCAACAGGCTAAGTGTTCCAGGCTCCGGTACGGTAACCGGTGGGTTGGTTTGCTGTTCCAAGCGCACGTTATCCAACAGAACCCTAGAGTCCAAACCGTCGTCCTCGTCGTTCAACTCAAATGAAAAAGCGACCGAGCGGCCAATATAAGAACTAAGATCGAGCGAGAAACTCGAAGAACTGGTCAATGCGTCAATGGTTGCCAACAGAACATCTCCCAACCCGTTGGCGTCGTACATCCAAAGCTGTAAATTATCGCTAAACAATGCCGCCGCGGTTTCCGAGGTATCGTTGCCTAAGGAGCTAAACAGGGCGTCAAACTTGAGCAAATCGTCACCGACGCCCAATAGCACCGGACTGGCAAAATTAAACAATCCATCGTCGCCTTGCACTAACACCGCAGAGTACGGTGCCGAGCCGGCTCCGGTGGACAACTCGGCGGAACCTCCGGCATTCCAGGCCACAGAGCCATTGCCGGTTAAAGCGGACCAGCCGTTAAGATCAGTATCGAACGTGCCGTTAACAATGGATGCCGCGCCCGCGGAATTTGAGAATGTACAAGATGCTAATAAAAGACTTGAGAACAAGATGGCTATTTTGAACACGACAGTATCCCTAAAAGTTTGTTGACCTCCCGTTCCATTAACAAAAAATGGACCATCTTGATATTTACTCATTAATAACAATACCCTAAAAAAAAACCCCCCTAGTCTTATAAATGATATTGCCATCTGTGTAAAAAAAGCCGACAGACACTAAGGAGTTTTTTAACTTGTTAGGCAACCACCATCAGAGCCCACCCGTTTCAACTTCAGGCCTAATTTTGATCGGCAATACCAACGAAGTCGATGCCATTTCAATGATAGGCAGCTCAATCTTTTCATCCTTTAGCGCCCATCTAGCATACCGATTGTTCAGTTTCCTATATTTCAGCCCGGCGGTTATCGTTAAAGGCCCCTTCGCATCGTCCGGCACTTTAAACGAGAAAAGTGATACGTCACTGCCACCCGGCGGAATAGTGCGTTTAAAACTATCCCCCACCATATTGAACAAATCGTGCCGCCATACTGCATTTCCGGCCCTATCAATGGCAACTGAGCGATAAAAATAAGCCCCTTCCTCGACATTGTTGTTTTGATCCAGGTAACCGGATTCATAAATCTTTTGTCCCTGCCCATCGGTAACCAAAACATGAATCCACGCCTCGTTGATATCGGTAGTACCTCCGGGAAAAGCATGCCCGACCTGGGCATTGGTAACCGCAACTTTAAGGGGCACGTTTTCCCCCAAATAGTAATAAGCAGGGGACTCCGTCGATTCGATCAATTTTGGATCAAGATGCTTTGCACTTTCAGTCGCATCCGGACGATTGGGCTTATCGATACTGATGCGGACTTGATCCGCCACCAAAAACTGTCTGGTGCGCTCCAATTGCGCAAGATTTTGAGTCACCCAGGGAATGGCCGTATTGGCACCAACGTTAAAGTGCGTTTTAATCAACCCAGATTGACTTGCGGATGGATCTTTACCCGGCTGCAGCGGAAAATGACAATCCTGACAGCGCCGCTGCTCGGCATGGGCAAAGGTCTGACGCGTTTGCCCCGAATAAGGTCCATTAAGCCAGGCCATGTAGTCATCCTGCATTTTCACCCAACCCCAGTTATTGAAGTCTTTATCCATGAATTGCGCATGGCAAGTCGCGCACATTTCCGGGGTTGACAGGACATTACGCGCGAGGTCTGCCTTGTGCTGTTCCGGCTTTATCCGTATCAGCAGATTATGGATGAATGTCGGCAATACCTGTTCCGAACCGTCAAACAGATAGGGTTTTGGTGGCATGAAACGATAACTTGCGACCCCTTTCAAATGTTCGACTCGCTCTATACCGTGACAGGCCATGCAGCTTACGCCTTCTTGTAGATGTCCAGGCGTGTCGAGCTTTCCGCCTTTAGTCAGTTGACCACTTAATAACGCCGCCGGCGCATGACAGCCCTCACAGTATCGTGTTGCTTCCATGCTCTTTTTTTCCGACAACAATTTGATATTGGTCTGATAGGTTTTGTCGGAAGCCGCCTGAGCATGAATCGATGCCTTCCATTGCACGGCAATTTCTTGATGGCAAGTTGCACAGCGCTCAGACTTACCCACTCGTTTAGCATCCAAAAATCCACCACTGCTGGTCTCGGTTTGACTAGGTCGGAAGGGATGCTCGCCATAAGCGTAGATATAAGGCTCAACAGCCGGCGCATCTTTATAGGGATTGTCTCTTATCTGATAGAGTGCTATTGCCACTAGCACCAATAGAAAGCCGCCGAGGAATACTTGAGTCGTCGACTTTAACAGACCACTCGACAAGGAAGGGAAACGGCTGGGTTCGTTTTTTTTCCGCCGCTCCGGCAGCGATATAACATGAAAAACCACGTGGATTGCTGACAAAGTTAGTACTATCGCGGCAAGCCAGATATGAGACTGAAAAACCCAATGCTGAGCTTCAGTTTGTCCTTCAATGACGACATCAATTCCGGTTGCAGCCAGCCCTAGAAACGCCAGGGCTAACAGAATCCCGGAAAATGCTATCCATGACCGCCGTAAGCCAATGGTTCTTTGAAAATGTGAAATAACATAGGGTAGCAATAACGCACTAATAACTACCCCTAACAACGTGTGAACCAAATAGACCCATTGCTCAACTATCGAAAAATCTTGCCAGAACCAACTGAAATAGCCGCTTACCACCAAAAAAAGTGTTAGGGCAGCTAAAGGTATCGCGAATCTTCGTTCGGTTATCATTGCGCTGTTCTGTACAGTCATACCATTGCCTTTATTTTGTTAAGCTTCAACGATACAGGATTTCCTGTGCATCCGACCGCCCCAGACGCACTAAAAAACCAATAGCCTGAAGACGAGTCTCGGCATCCTCGGAGGCATTCATTGCAATTTTTCTAGCGAACTCGATCAATGCGTCGGAATCAAATGAAAGTAGCTTAGTGACCACGTCATTGTGCAGCGGGTCTTTTTTCGTTTGTAATAAGCCATATAAGACGTTGATCGCGTCCGAATCAAAATTGACGCCGTAATGGTTTAAAACGGACTGGCGAATTGCAATGGGCTGAGCTGGGTCGCGCAATATCTTCACGGCAATTTCGCGATGCTCGGCGATAGTGCTCGAAAACAGGACGACTGAACAAATTTTTTGCAGGTTGGCGTTGGTACTGAAGCAAATTTTTTCCAATAAGGCATCGGAATTGTTGACAGCAAATTCGGGCAAATAAACTGATTGAATGGCCTTGATCAGTAAATTTGAATCTGCTGCCGTCAAGCCATTTTCCGACCAAAACTGTAAACCGACTGTTTGCAACTCGGGATTGGTCAGTATGGTGCGGTAATCCTGCTGCGTTAACGCCATTTTTTCGCGTAACAATTCTTTCAATGCCAAGGCTTTGATGCCCAATTCCTGATCGGACCAAGCCCGTCGTAAAATGGAGCTACGCTCAGTGTGTCCTTGCCGCTCATAAAAAAGCGCTCGATAGGCGTCTGCCCTGACATCTAGTTGTGCCGCGCTAGTTTGTTTATCCAACCAACTGATACCGGCTTGGTCGCTTATATGCCGCCAAATCGCGATCCAGTGCGGCGCTAACCCGGTGGATTTAACCACTGGAGGAAATTTTTGAAAAACGACATGGGTCACCCGCTTCAATTCCTGCGCATCGAATACGGTAGCCTCGTCATCCTGCGCCAATAAATCCGCAAACACCGCCAAGCGCTTTTCTAGTTCCACCGATTCGAAACCACCCTCTCCCATTAAAAAGGACTCAAGCTTTTTTAACGCGCCATCATCGCCCAGGCGTTTCAGTGCGATAAACGTATTGGCGACTACATGCGTGGACTGAGTGCGATCCGACAACAGCTCAGTCAGATTCGGAAGCGCTTTGGCTTGTCGAATCAACCCCAGGGTACGAACGATCTCCGCTCGCACTGAAGCCTCCGAATCACTCAAATGATCTAGTAAAGCATGCACTCCTCGAAAACGCTCGGCTTGACCTAAAGCTCTAACGGCGGCGATACGGACATTGGGATCGGGATCGTCAAGCAATCGAATCAAGTATGGGACGGCGAGATATTTGCGATAGACGACGGCTTCTTCTTCTTGAAAAAAATGAGCGAAGCAATCCGCAAGCTCGATTTTGACCGCAGCATCCTGATGTGAGAATACCCGTAATAACCATCTAACTGATGTCTCGTCCTCATAGTTCCTTAATCCTGTTATGGCAGCAATTACATTGGCGGGTTCTGCGTCCTCCAGACCATGTACCAGAATACTCAAACCTTGTACGGAATTTGTGCGGGAGGAAAAATCAATGGCCTCTCGGCGTACTGACGAATCACTATCGTTGGCGGCGACAGACAGTTCCGACCAAATATTTTTGGTATCTTTCGCTTGGCTGAGCATTTTGAGGTAACCGACTCGGATACTGGCCTGGTCGACCCCCAATTTTAACCGGAGATGTTTAACCGGTTTTTCAACAATCGTTGTACCAGGTAATTCCAAGGCATCATCGCTACTTTCAGTGATCTGCCAGTAATGATTGGCTTGAATCGCATGAATTGTTTGTTTATCACCACTGGGCCAGTCGATGATAAGTTGGTCAATTTTGCTGTCCTGACCTAAACCAAAAACGATTCTTTTATCACTATCCGACAAAAATCCCTCACCACTCACAACGAACTTAGTCTGATTTCCATTGGCTGTATCCAATTGGACTTTCGCGCCCACTGCATCCCGGTTGGATTTTGTCCCGATCAGTTTCAAACCCAGCCATTGCTGCTTAGGAGACTCATTTACCAAATACTGGCCCAAGTCATTGTTATGCGTAACGTATACATCGATATCGCCATCATTGTCGAAGTCAGCGGCAACAGCCCCTCGAGCCGATTGCCTATCTCTAAGCGCAACGCCTGATAACATCGTACTATCGACAAAATATCCCTTGCCATTATTCAGTAAAAGTTGTTTCGGCTGTCCTTGGCTAATTTTGGCTGAATCCGGATCAGGCTCCAATTGCCCCGCAGCAATAAACACGTCATTAAAACCGTCGTTATTAAAATCTTGAACTAGTGGGGACCAAGCCGAGATACTGAGAAATTGATCCGCGCCGATCCCGATTTCCCGTGCCCGATCCTTATATCGGAATTTCCCGTCAGATGATTTCTCATTAATGAGAGCGATCGTGCTTTCTCCAGCACTGCTGGCTATAACAAGATCTATATCGCCATCATTGTCTAGATCACCTGATGCTGTGCCACGACTGCCTAACGACGAACGAAGCCCAAGTGCTTGACCGCCCGGTTCAAAATGTTCACCATCTTTGTTCAAAAAGGACGCATTCGAGCCAGTACCTCGATCATTGCTAGCAATTAAATCCGGCAAACCATCTTGATTAATATCCTGCCAACTCACATCAAGCGTTCTACCCTCCGAATCCATTACACCGGATTCAGCTGTAATATCTTGAAATTTTAAACCGCCTAAATTTTGGTAAAGCCGATTAGGTTGTGCTTGATATAAACTAGCATCGAAGGAATGTTTTTTTTCTCCAGTAAACTGGCTACTGGCCTCAAAGGTTTTTTTACCTTTTTCAAAATCAATAAAATTACCTATGTATATGTCCAACAATCCATCGCTATTAAAGTCAATAGCGGAAGCAGAAGTTGACCAATATCCACCGATAATTCCGCTTTCCTGGCTGACATTGGTGAACGTACTATCTCCATTGTTTTTATAAAAAAGATTGCCATCCTTACCTGTAATTAAAAGATCAATATCGCCATCATTATCGAAATCACTGGCTAAACACCCCATACCCCACATGTTCTGATCTAAACCGCTGGCAGGTGTTGCATCACGGAAACCCTGCCCGCCATCATTTATAAACAACGTATTGCTTTGGGAGGTTTGCCACCAGTACTGTTTTCCATAATAGCGTGTCTGTCCGGATCCGTTAACCAAAAATAGATCTACCCACCCGTCACTATTGAAATCGGCGGAACAAGCGCCAGATCCTAAAGACTCATCGATTCCTGCTAGATGCTCATCGCCTTGTTGATGAAAAAAGTTTAGCCTCGCTTCTAAAGTCTTATCAGTAAATAGAACCTGATTGATATGGCTATTTTGAACTATCTGTTCTGAACTAAGCGTCTTTGCCGCAAAAGGAAAGCCTTCCGGGACATCTATGGGCATACAATAAATAATAAAACCTATTATTAAGGTAACAGCAAGAGCAAAATACATTCCAAATATATTCGTAATACGACTGCGCATATAATTTTCTCAAGAAGAATCCACTACGAATATATCAGCATCCAAATCATGATGTTGCGCAAATTTCACAGACACCCTATGAAGAAATCTCTGAAAACGGTCAGTCGTATGAGAAGCAATGACCGAACACTATTTGCTATAGTAAACCCTAAACGCAACAAATATTCACCCCGCGTATAGAGCCTTGGAGCAAGTAAGAACAAAACACAGCTTCTAAGTCAACTTCCCACCATAAACCAGCCGTTCGTTGCCTTGGTTTTCTCGCTTCTTGAATGTCGCTAATTGGCCCAGACTGTGTCAAAACGCCTAACTTGATATAATAGGCTCAGGTTATTGATGAGGTCAGCCGATGAAACGTTTCATTGAAGGTGAATGCCGAACACAAACAACGTTATTGCCGGAAAGTATCGACGACTACATCACCGATACCAATCCAGTGCGCGTCGTTGATGTTTTTGTCGACGAACTGGACCTGGGCAAGCTTGGATTTGACGGCGTTGAACCGGCGATCACCGGTAGGCCGGCCTATCATCCCGCCATTCTCTTGAAGATTTACATCTACGGTTACCTCAATCGCATTCAATCCAGTCGGCGTCTTGAGAAAGAGACACAACGTAATGTCGAACTGATGTGGCTGGTTGGACGACTGACGCCCGACTTCAAGACCATTGCCAATTTCCGTAAAGACAACGGCAAAGCGATTCAAAGCGTCTGCCGTCAGTTTATCGTGTTGTGCCAGCAACTGGGTTTGTTCTCGGAAGCTTTAGTGGCCATCGATGGTAGCAAATTCAAGGCGGTCAATAACCGGGATCGGAATTTCACCAGCGCCAAGTTGCAAAGGCGAATGGAAGAAATCGAGTCAAGCATCAATCGCTATCTGACAGCACTCGACACTGCCGACCGGCAAGAGCCAGCCATTGCCAAGGCCAAGTCCGAACGCCTGCAAGATAAGATTGCTGCCCTGAAAGCGCAGATGAAAGCGCTCAAGGACATCGAAGTCGAGCTCAATAAGACACCCGACAAACAGATTTCCCTGACCGATCCGGATGCCCGTTCCATGAAGACGCGTGGCACCGGCATCGTTGGCTACAATGTTCAGACGGCCGTCGATACCCAGCATCACCTGATTGTTACCCATGAGGTGACCAATGTCGGCATTGACCGAGACCAGCTGACCTCAATGGCTAAGCAAGCCCGCACAGCCATGGGTGTCCAAGACCTAACGGCCATTGCTGATCGCGGCTATTTCAAGAGTGAAGAAATTCTGGCCTGCCATGAAGCCGGTATCACACCCCTCGTCCCCAAATGCAAAACCTCTTCAGCCAAAGCTGCTGGAAGATTTGATAAGGCAGATTTTATTTACGACGCCGAGAACAACGAGTACCGATGTCCGGCCGGCCAACGCCTCATCTGGCGATACAGTACTGTTGAGCGAGAAATGAAAGTACACCGTTATTGGAGTTCATGCTGCCAACAATGTGAACTCAAAGCCAAGTGCACCCCAGGCGAACAGCGACGGATTACACGTTGGGAGCATGAAGATGTTCTGGATGCCATGCAAACGCGTTTAGACCAAGCACCAGACAGCATGCGTATTCGGCGCCAGACGGTGGAGCATCCCTTCGGCACCCTCAAGGCATGGATGGGTGCAACCCATTTTCTGACCAAGACACTTGATCGCGTCAGCACCGAGATGAGCCTACATGTACTGGCCTACAACCTTAAAAGGGTGATGAATCTACTGGGAACCACTGCATTGATGGAAGCAATGGTGGCCTGACGGCCATTTATTGCTCTTTTTTAGCCTATTACCGATGGCTATCAGCATCAATTTGGTCAAATCAAGTCGATAAACCAGTTAACGCCATTCAGAAACGTTAGCCGCTCAGGACCGCGCGATTTCAACAGAATTGGTCGATACGGGCTGGGTATTTCATCTATTCAACGTTTTTACACAGTCTGGGCCGAAAGCCACAGCACAGGTAGGCTGGGTTGAACGACAATCAAACCCAGCTTAGAAGCTGAAATATTTTCTAATCCAAAGATCAGTTTTAATGCTAAGCAAACTTGGTTATTTCAAAGCGTCTGCTGGGTGTCGCGTTGCTCCACCCAGCCTACCGGTTAAATAAAGTTAAAACTATCGTAAGTTTCCTGAGGCTCAGAGAGAAGTGCGCCCCAATTCCTGTAGCCTCAAATGAAAGTTATTTTTTATCGTCAGCCATTACACGCTGAGTTTCCGCGATTATATTGATTACGGTATAGCTTAAGTTACTATTTCGTTTAACTGTAAGCGCAGTAATGGGATATTTATCAGTTACCGGTGTCGCCACACATAATAAAAAATAATTTAGATATTTCTCATCCGCGCTTTTTCCAATTAGCTGAGAAATTAATTTATTGGTGGAAAATTCGTTGAATAAGGTGATACCCGGTGCTGATTTCTATTTTTCCCAGGCTTCTTTATAAGGTGGCGGATTCAAAACCGAAAGGCAACACCTAGTTTATTAATGAATGAGATTTGATTGTTGCGAGCTGTTCAAGAGCAATTCGCGATAAACAGCGAGCGGGCAGCGTACCCCAAGACCTTTTCGAGGGCGAGCGTTAATTTGATCGGCAAGCGCATCCAGTTGTTGCTGGGTATAGCCGGACAGATCGGTGCCTTTGGGTAAATACTGACGAACCAAGCCGTTCATGTTTTCGTTGGAACCGCGCTGCCAGGGACTATGAGGATCGCAGAAGTACACAGCAATGCCGGTGTTGACGGTCAGTTGTTTGTGTAAAGCCATCTCGCGGCCTTGGTCATAGGTCATGCTTAAGCGCATCGGCTGGGCAATGCTGTTGAGCTTATCGCTAAAGGCTTGCGGACGTTGGCGGCACTGGCAGGTTGCGGATGGGGAAGTTTGATCAGCATCAGTAAGCGACTGGTCCGTTCCACCAAAGTGCCGATGGCGCTGGCATTGCCCGCGCCTTTGATGAGATCGCCTTCCCAATGCCCCGTAAACTGGCGGTCTTCGATTTCCGGGGATCGCAGGCTATAGGCTCCGAACTGGACATATAGAAAGGAAGCCCAACAGTCCGCTTTTGGCCGATCTCCGGCGTTTAAACTCTGGCTGAGTTTGTATCGGAATCGCTGGTGGTTTTGCGCTCGGAATGTCTTACTGCCTTCAAGTCGGAATCAGTGGCGGCTTTGATCGGAACACGCAAACATCTAAAGGTATGGCCGTCGGCATCACTACGCCGACGGCTTAATGCAAGAAAGTTATAAGAGGGTATTGTGCTAAATCACCTAAGGAATAGCAGCGCGGGGATTATTTATTCCGAAAAAACGCTTCTAACGCCTTTGCCCGGTCGGCACCCACTATTTGCGCGTGCGGGCGACTTTCGATCATTTGTATATAAGCCTCAATGCCAGGAATATGCGTATTCACCAAGTTCTCGCCATAAATTTTTTGGGTAGCAAAACCTACCAACTGCAGATGCGGCCAAGCGACGATATCCGCTGCACTAAAGTGATCTCCCAGCGCATAAGGAGAGAATTTCATCAGTTTGGCTAAACCCGTTAAACCTGTATCCAGTTTGGCTCTGACTTCGTCCTTGGTTTCTTGCGACACATTGCTACCGAACAGGGCTTCTCCATACAAGCGGCGGGCGATCAGCTCGACGTTTAGTTCGATATGCTGGATAAATTCCCGGCATTTACCGCGTTCGAAAGCGTCAGATGGATACAGCGGATTTTCCGGAAATGCATCATCCAGATACTCCAGAATCGCTTGCGATTCGGATAGATAGCCTTCGCTGGTTTTGATGAAAGGGATTTTTCCCAGCGGGGAACGTTGTAACAAATCTTCGCTCTGGCTGGGTGCGGTAAACTCCTCGATGAACGCTATATCCTTTTCCATCAACGCAAATTTGATTTTGTTGTAATAGTTGCTGATGGCCACGCCGTATAAAGTAATCATTGCATATTCTCCGTTGGGTAAATTGAGGACTGATGCGGACAGACCGGTCAGTCTATTTACATAATACATACCGGTCTGTATAGTTGCAACCTATTTCTTCCGGCACTTAATTATGGCTCGTAATCTCCAAGATCACATTTTGCAAACCGCCTCTGTGCTGTTTTACAGCCAAGGCATCAAGGCCACCGGCGTCGACGCGATTGTCAAAGCCGCCGGCACCACCAAGATGAGCCTGTATAAATACTTTCCATCAAAGGACGACCTGGTATTGGCGCATCTAAGTAAAAGCAGAGAAGCCATGCTGAATCGTATACTTATCGGTATGGAACAACGCGCCAGCGAACCCAAGCAAAAGTTGCTGGCGGTGTTTGCGGTATTCGATGAATTATCATCCAGCCCGGAGTTTCGCGGCTGCCCGTTTATCAATGCGGCTGCCGAATTTGCCGAGGCCGCCAATCCTGTTCAACTGGCCGCCGCAGAGTTTTCCGACACCTTTCAACAAGTATTGACAGATTTAGCCCGACAAGCCGGCGCGCGCGACCCGGAAGCACTGTCTCAGCAATTGGCAATGCTGATTTCCGGCGCCATCGTTAGCGAACAGAGACGCCGAGAATCCGGGGCAATGCGCATTGCCGCAGAGGCGGCAAAAGTCCTAATCGAGCAAAGTTTAGCCTGCGCGGATTAATCAACACCCAAGCGGCTGGCTGTGCCGTATTGCGCGGCGAGCCGGCAACTGACTTACAATATCGCTACCTTAGACCTCAGCGAGAGGTCTCATCATTATTTGGATCCAACCGCTTTTGAGCTCACTACGCCAACTCGTCTCCCAAACCGCCATCTACGGTCTCAGCAGTATTGTCGGCCGCTTTTTGAATTATCTGCTGGTGCCGCTGTACACCTACACCTTCAGTGCCGGCGAATACGGCGTGGTCTCCGAGTTTTACGCTTATGCCGGATTTTTTGCGGTGTTGTTAGTGCTGGGTTTGGAGACCGGTTATTTCCGCTTCCGGCAGCGGCCGGAATTTAGCGGCGACGAGGTTTACCGCAGTGCCTTGGGTTTTTTACTGATTGCCAATCTCGGTTTCATCGCGGCAATCTGCTATTGGCAACAGCCATTGGCCAACTGGCTGCAGTATCCGCAGCATCCGGAATATCTGCTGTGGTTCGGCTGGCTTTTGGCGCTGGATGCCTTGTCGGCACTGCCGTTTGCCCGGCTGCGCGCCGAGAACCGGGCCTGGCGTTTCGCCGGCATCAAAATGACCGAAATTTTCCTCGCCATCGCTTTGAATCTGCTGTTTTTGTTGGTCTGGCCCAAGCTGCACAGCCTCTGGCCGGATAGCGAACTGGCTGCTTATTACGACCCCAAACTGGGCGTGGGTTACATATTTTTAGCCAATCTGGCAGCCAGTGTTTGCAAGCTGCTGCTATTACTGCCGCAATTTCGCGCGGTGCGTTTCCAGCTAGACCCGCGCGTGCTCGGGCCAATGCTGCGCTATTCCCTGCCTATGGTCATCATTGGCTTTGCCGGCATGGTCAACGAGATGCTGGACCGGGCGATTTTGAAAGTCTTGTTGCCCTACGATTTACCCACTAACCTGAAGATGCTGGGGATTTATGGCGCGTGCTACAAGCTGTCGATTTTAATGAGTTTGTTCGTGCAGGCGTTCCGGTACGCCGGCGAGCCGTTTTTCTTTTCCTACGCCGGGCGCGCCGACGCCAAACGCGCTTATGCCTTGGTGATGCAGTATTTTGTGATCGCCGGGGTGTTTATCTTTTTAGTCGTGATGCTGTTCATCGATCTGTTCAAGTATTTTATCGGCGAGGAATATCGAGTAGGCCTGGACGTTGTGCCGATATTACTGATAGCCAATTTGCTGTTGGGGATTTATGTGAATCTATCGGTCTGGTACAAGCTCAGTGACCGCACCGGCCTTGCCGCCTGGGTATCGCTGGCCGGGGCAGGCCTGACGATTGTTTTGAATATCTGCTGGATACCGGTGTGGGGTTATGTCGGCTCGGCGTGGGCGACCCTGGCTTGTTATCTGTTTATGGTGGTTTTATCTTGGGCTTTGGGCCGGCACTATTATCCGGTGAGCTATCCGCTCATGAAGATCACCGGTTATTTCGGCTTGGGTCTGGCGCTATATTTTGCCAATCGCTACGTGTTGGATATTTATCAGGTGAATGTCTGGCTGGCCGGTAGCCTGGGCTTGGCTACTTATATAGGCATTGCTGCTTGGCTGGATGTCAGGCCGATATTACAAAGGCGGCGTAGCGCTTAAGCTTTCGGCAATTGTTCGACATAACTAGACCTCAACCGAGTGGCTTGCAAAATCTTGGTACGCCGCTCGGCAGCCTGCTGCAAAAACAGTTCGCGCGTCTGAGTGTCTGCTGTAGACCACATGCGGATTTCATCCAGTGAGCGGTAACAGCCCAAGCAAATATCGTCGTCGTTCAGACAACAGTTACGGACACAAGGCGATGCCGGGAGGTTGGCGGAGTTAATCATTTCATGTCCAATGTTTGACTAAAAAACTGCTGAGCCTGTTCGACATCCCGGCTGATTTGCAGCGTCAACTCGCTCAGCGAGGCAAACCGGATTTCGTCGCGCAGCTTCTTTTTAAAATGCACTTCAACATAATGCCCGTAAATGTCTTGATCGAAGTTGAGTAAATGCGTTTCCAGCACCACTTTGGCGCCGCCGTCGAAGGTGGGCCGCGTGCCAACATTGGCTACACCTTGATACTCGTTACCGGCCACACCGGTCATCGTTACTGCAAATACCCCGACGATAGGCGTGTTCTTCCGAAACATCCGCACATTGGCGGTCGGAAAGCCCAACTCGCGGCCGCGCTTGTCGCCGTGCGCCACCCGGCCGCATACCGAATAATCTCGGCCCAACATCAGTTTGGCTTGATCCAGTTGGCCTTCGCCCAAGGCATCGCGTATTAAAGTGCTGCTGACTCTTAATCCCGCCAATTCGAAGGAATGACTATCTTCCACCACAAAACCGTATTCCTGACCGCGATGCTGTAACAACGCAAAATTGCCGCGTCTTGCCTTGCCAAAATGAAAATCGTCGCCAACCACCAAATGCTTGACCTGCAAGCGATTCACCAGAATGTCGCGGATGAAATGTTCAGCATCATAATCAGCCAGGCTACTGTTGAACGGTAACACCAACAATTCGTCGATCGGCAATTTTGCAAATTGGATAACTTTCTCGCGTAAACGGGTCAGTCTGGAAGGAGCATGGTCACCGAGGAAGTACTCCAAAGGCTGGGGTTCGAATACCATTGCTACGGTCGGCAAACTCAGGCGCCGACCATGCTCGGCGAGCTTTTCGATCACCAGCCGATGACCGAGGTGTAGTCCGTCGAAGTTGCCTATGGTCAATACGCAGCCGTCGCGTAACGGCTCAAGATGATTCAAACCCCTAATTAAGCGCATGATGGCTGTCTGGCTAAAAAGCCTAATTCTATCAGTAACAGCCCTTGAGCGACCATGCCGGCAGTTGCCCGTGCATTGAGCGGCAGTAAAATTCGTCTTGCCGCGTCATGGTTTTCCACCGAATATAAGCCACCCTAATTCTCCGGCATACCCCGACATGACAACCATAAACAGCATTTGCATCTATTGCGGCTCCAGTCCCGGCCGACTTGACGCTTATGGCGAGGCCGCGCAGACCTTAGCCCAAGCCCTGGTCAGCCGTAACATCCGCTTGGTATATGGCGGTGCTGGAATCGGCATCATGGGTACGGTCGCGGATCAGGTATTAAAGCTCGGCGGCCAGGCCATTGGCGTTATTCCCAAAGCCTTGGCGCACAAGGAGGTCGCCCATCCCAATCTCACCGAATTACATGTCACCCAATCCATGCATGAACGAAAAATGCTGATGGCCGAACTGGCGGACGGCTTTATCGCATTGCCCGGCGGCATCGGCACGCTGGAGGAATTATTCGAGATTTGGACCTGGGCGCAGTTGGGCTTCCACCAAAAACCTTGCGGATTGCTAAATGTGGTGGGTTATTACGACGCTTTGATTAACTTTCTGGACCACGTTGCGGCGGAGCAATTTGTCAAACCGCATCACCGTGAGATGCTAATGGTCGAAGCCGACCCAAATTTGTTGCTGAATCGCTATGCCCATTATCAGCCGCCTGCGGTAAAACATTGGGTGAATAAAGACGAAACCTGAACAAACACAGCAGTTTGCGTCTGAGTTATTTTTTATTCGGATGGAGAGTTTACGGTCTTGGACTATCCTCGACAGTGTGTAACAGGCGATTTTTAGGGTTTGATAAATATGGCTAAGCAAAACGGCAAGACGTTGAATCGCAGAGTGGCATTTCGCATCTATGAGCAAGCCAATCTTTTCTATCGGCAGATTGACCAGGATGGGCGAACGCAAGCACCGGAAAACTTCGATGCTTTGCTGAGTAACGTTGATCTGTCAGATGCCGCGACACTTCATGCTCTGCCTGGTTCGCAAAGCCGGGAAAACGACACGCTCAACGTCAATATCAGCACCAGCGGTATTGCGTTTACCTCGAAAGACCCTTTGCAAGCCGGCGATTATCTGATGCTGCGGATACTGCTGTTATCCAGCATGACCGCAATCATGACTTGCTGTAAGGTGGTGTATTGCAAACCCGGCAACCCTTACGAAAACGACCGTTATCCATATTTAATCGGCGCCCAATTTGTCAATCTGACGCCTGAAGATACCGCTCTTTTAAGTAAACATATCGACAGAAGTAAAAAGCAACAGTGGGCTGTGAACGGCGTATTGCTAAGCCTGGCAGCCTTAATTCTGGCGATGCCGGATGCCGCGTTCGGGCTGTTAATGGGCTTGGTCCATTATATTTTCGAAGTAGTTTTACACGTACTACACTTGATTTTTGAGTATGCCGAATACAATCTCGACCATGTCATTGAGCACACATTCCATACTGACACCTACCCTACCCAAGTCATCGTTTTTTATATTCTGTGTACGGTCGGCCTGATCGGCATTTACTTCCTTTGGCATATTGTTCCGCGTAACTGTCGGCGAGCCGGTAATAGCCTAATCGCATTCTGCTGCCGCAAAAAAGCCAGTTGTCTGTATTATTGGGGCGAGCAAAGTTTGGTGGACAAGATCAAAATTGTCGGACTAGGGATAGTCGTGGTGGCCTGTTACGGATATTTTGCTATCTGATCGATTCGTGTCAACGCTTAGGCGAACAAACGCTGCGATACTTTTCCAGTTGCTTGGCTATTTGCAGGCTGGGCCAGCACTCTGCATGTCGGATAAAGTCGCCAAGCCATCATGCCGTCAACACTATCTGCTTGTCCGGACAGGTGTCTTCTTTAGCCCTTGTAAAAGGATGTCTAGCAAAGCGTAGCCACTGCAAACATGCTTTCTATTTCTTACGCTAGCTGTCAGAATCCTGGCAACGCTAAATTTGTTTTAAGCTGCTAACTTCATAATATGTCGCAAGATTTCAAATCTGATATCGCTGCTGCTTTCGATAATGAGCTAGCTGATAAATTTAATATTGATACCTATCAGGCCTTGGTCGAGCATATGCTTAACGGTGTCGCGTACTGCCGTATGTTTTATCATGATGACCAGCCCAATGATTTTATCTATCTTTACACCAATCCCGCCTTTGAACAGCTGACAGGGCTTAAACAGGTTGTAGGCAAGCCTGTTTCCGAAGTCATTCCCGGTATCAGGGAAACTGATCCACAGCTTCTCAACACATATAGCCGAGTCGCTGCAGGAGGAAAACCCGAGAGATTTGAAACATTTGTCGAGTCATTGGGCATGTGGTTTTGGATATCGATCTATAGCCCTCTGCCGGAGCATTTTGTTGCGATTTTTGACGTCATTACCGAGCGCAAACAAATTGAATTAGAACTTATAGAGGCTAATGAACGATGGTCTTTAGCGCAGCGAGACGCAGCGGCTGGTGCCTGGTATTGGGATGTCGGTGACAATATCATCTATTGGTCCAAAGAACTCTACGAGTTATTTGGCCTGGATCCGCAAACAGCCACAGCTAATTTTGAAACTTGGCGATCGATTATTCATGTCGACGATAGACAGCAAGCCGAGAACAACATTTACCAAGCAATTCGCGAACATTTACCGCTTTCCAACGAATACCGGATCATTACACCTGACTGCGCAATACGCTGGATTCGTGCCTTGGGTAATACAAGTTATGACACTGACGGTTTACCAAAACGCATGACCGGAATTTGTCTTGATATTACCCGCAGCAAGGCTGTCGAAGACGAGTTGCGTGAAAGTGAAGCTCGGTATCGCCAAATGTTTCAGGCAAATCCTCATCCCATGTGGCTTTATGACGTGGAAACCCTGCAATTTCTGGCTGTGAACGACGCCGCTATTGCGCATTATGGCTATAGCGAGCAGGAATTCCTATCAATGACGATAACGGCGATTCGACCGCCCAAAGATGTGCCGCGCCTGATCGACCATTTACAACAGCTTAATGGTCAAGCCCAACATCATTCCGGTCTCTGGCACCATCGTAAGAAAGACGGTACGTTCATTGATGTCGAAATCAGCTCGCATGAAATCGAATATGAAGGCAGACATGCCAAAATCGTATTGGCATACGATGTCACGGAGCGACAACGTGCCGAGCAACGCATTCAGTTTTTGGCCAATTTTGATCCGCTGACCGAATTGCCGAATCGCGGCCAACTGGATGATCATCTGCGTTATGCGCTTAGCCTGGCCAAGCGCAGTAATGGCCACTTGGCTTTGATGTTTCTTGATCTTGACCACTTCAAAGATATTAACGATACGCTCGGGCATAGTGTTGGCGACGCCATTTTAATCGAATTAGCCAAGCGACTACGTTTAGTGCTGCGAGAGGAAGATACCGTTACCCGTTTGGGCGGGGATGAGTTCATCTTGTTGTTGCCAGGGGTTGATGTAAACGGAGCCGTACATGTCGCACAAAAACTATTGAGTACCATTGCCGAACCCTTTCAAATAGAGCACTACGACTTGGTTTTGACAGCGTCAATTGGCGTCGCGATTTATCCAGCTGACGGTGTTGATTTGGAAACGCTCTCAAAGAGCGCTGATACTGCCATGTATCGCGCAAAGCAGGAGGGACGCCAAGGTTATCAATTCTTCACCCAGGAAATGCAATCGCGCTCGGTGCGCAATCTGCAAATAGTCAATGCTCTCCGTCAGGCACAGCAGCTTAACCAGTTGCAAGTCTATTATCAGCCGCAAGTGTCGATTGCGGATGGACAAATTATTGGCGCCGAGGCCTTACTGCGTTGGTGGCATCCGGAGTTAGGGTCCGTGTCGCCTGCGGAATTTATTCCAATAGCGGAAGATAGCCGATTAATTCTATCAATTGGCGAATGGGTCATCAGACAAGCGGTGCGGCAGGCAAAAGATTGGATGAAGCAAGGCTTTGCCCCACTGATCATGGCGGTCAATTTATCTGCGGTTCAGTTTCGCCATCATGACTTACCCGCCTTGGTTTCGCGAATACTTACCGAGGAAAACCTGCCCCCGGAATGCTTGGAACTGGAATTGACGGAAGGCGTGGCAATGCATAATCCACAGGGAGCCATAGCCATAATGAACAATCTGCATGCGCGCGGTGTTCGCATGTCAATTGACGATTTTGGTACGGGTTATTCATCACTCAGTTATCTAAAAAAATTCAAAAGCTACAAATTGAAAATAGATCAGTCTTTTGTGCGCGATATAAACACGGATGTTGAAGACAAAGCCATTGTCAGCGCCATTATTAGCCTGGCCAAAAGCTTGGGATTGAAAACGATCGCCGAAGGCGTGGAAACCCATGATCAACTGTCATTTCTAAAGGAACAAGGTTGCGATGAGATGCAAGGCTATTTGATCAGTAAGCCCTTACCCAGTGATCAATTTGAGGCGTTGTTGAATACTTATCGCAGTCCAAGTAGCTAATATATCAGGGCTGGAAATGGTTTGCGAAACGCTAAATGAATCGCTGGGCTTTAGCGTAACAGCCCAGCTCTATTCAAGCCTTACAGCGCTTTATACAGTTCGATTGTCTTGGTCAATTGTTCGGTAGCTTTAGCCACGTTACCGCTTTTAGACAGAATTTGTCCTTGCATCAAAGATGCATGGGCTTTTTTCGCTGCTTCAGAGTTGCCGGCAATCGCTTCGGAACTGGTTCTGGCAGCTTTCAGATGAATTTGCGCGGCGGAGAAATCGCTTTTGCTCACTTCAACCAGCGCTTTTTCGATGTGAGAGATAATGCCGGCGGTACCGGATTGTGCTGTAGCAGCTGGCGCTTCTTCAGCAGCAAATGCGCAAACGCTGGTCAGATTTAAAGACACGGCCAATGACAAGGTCAATACTGCTTTGGTAAATAGTTTCATTAATTAATTTCGCGTGATGGTTTATAGGTCCAATGCCCTAAAAAACACGTCATCACAGAATAGATTTTTTATACCGGCAACTTTCATCGCTAAGTTCAGCGTGAAAGAGCACCGGCACAGCACCTTTTGGCAAATCGCCGCCAACAGGCTTGTAGCAAATCCATGCTGATGGGAAGTATCTTTTTTCCTACTGGGTCCAATTGAAAAACTAAATTGCTTTTCAGAGTCCATCATAACGGATTTAGGGCGCCTGCAGCGGACCATTTACAGCGGGTAGTTGCGACAAGTTGCCGCACCCCTCTGATCTGCGGTTTTATAGGTCGCAAGCCGGCGGCGCTATCGCGGTCGTCACTCTCTATCGCCGGCAATCATTTATAATGACCAACTGCCTTTTTGCTGCAAAAAATCCATCATGATAGACACCCTGTATATCGAAACCGCTATCGAGCAGCATCCGCGCGTGGCGACGATTCGGCGGCGTTTTCCGCAAGCGCGGACAGTGATTTGCGAGCGGTTTGGAGAAGTGTTTAATCCCAAGGCGCAAAACTTTCGCTTACAAAAGCAGCATCCGGCCCTGATTCTGGCGGAGAAATACCAAAAGTTCGTTCTACCGGCGCCGGCGGGTTACGGCATAGGCGGCCAGCGCAATTATTATTTTTCGCACATGCTCAATTGCTTGTACGACTGCCGTTACTGTTTTTTGCAAGGCATGTATCAGTCGGCGAATTACGTGTTATTTGTCAATTATGAAGATTTTCACGAGCAGATTCGCCAGATTTGCCGGGAAACGCCTGACCAGGATGTGTACTTTTTCTCGGGCTATGATTGCGACAGCCTGGCTTTCGAGCCGGTCACCGATTTTGCCGAGCAATTTTTGCCGGTGTTTGCGGAATTAGCCAATGCCTGGCTGGAACTGCGCACCAAAAGTACACAGATCAGAAGCTTGCTGAACCGCGAGGTGGTGCCGCGCTGCGTGGTGGCGTTTAGCCTGTCGCCGGATGCGGTGGCCGATAAGGTGGAGGCTAAAGCGCCTAATGTAGCCAAGCGCATCGAAGCCGCCGCCAAATTGCAGCAACAAGGCTGGCAAATTGGTTTGCGTTTCGATCCCTTGATTTATCAGTACGACTACCGGCAGCAATACCGAGCCTTGTTCGAACAAGTCTTTGCGGTAATCGATGCCCAGGCCCTACATTCGGCTAGCCTGGGGGTGTTTCGTTTACCTGAGCAATATTTCAAAAAAATCCACAAGCTGTATCCTGATGAAAAACTATTTGCTAGCCCGTTGCAAACCGCGTCCGGCATGGTGTCCTACCGAGCCGACCTGGAACAGGCCATGATGGCCGATTGCACGCAAATGCTGCTGGAATACATCCCTGAATCGAAATTTTTCCCATGCACACTCTAAAGCGCACGCTACTGGTCACCGGCGCCAGTTCCGGCATTGGCCGGGCGATTGCGCGGCGACTGTTAGCCCAAGGTCACAAAGTTATCGGCACCTCCCGGGATTGCCGGCGTTTTACCGGTTTTCATCCGAGTTTTGTCGGCGTCGAGCTGGATCTCGCTGAATTAAACAACGTGCCGCAGTTTGCCAAACAGCTGCAAAGCGATTTTCCGCAAATGGATGCAGTGGTATTCGCGGCCGGTTACGGCCAGTTCGGCAGCCTGGAACAGTTTTCTTACGAGCAGATCGAAAAGCTGATGACAGTCAACTTCACAGCACCAGCCTGTTTGACGCGAGCCTTGTTACCAAAACTGAAGCAAAAACCGCATGCCAACCTGGTGTATATCGGCTCGGAAGCGGCGTTAAAAGGCAGCCGCAACGGCAGCATCTATTGCGCCAGCAAATTTGCGTTGCGCGGTTTTACCCAGGCCTTGCGCGACGAGTGCGGCAAAAGCCCGGTAAGGGTATCGTTGATAAATCCGGGCATGGTCGATACCGCGTTTTTTGATACCTTGTCCTTCGCACCCGGCAAACAGTCCGGCCAGGCCTTAATGGCCGATGACGTTGCTGATGCCGTCTCGTACATCCTGCAAGCCGGCCCGCATTGCGTCATCGACGAAATTAATCTGAATCCCTCCAGCAAAGTGATCGAATTTAAAAAATAGGCAACGTATTGTTAAAACACCTATTTGCAATCATGATTGCTGCTAATGTCGTTCTACAAAAGCAGCGCTAGTGGTGCTTTGAATGATGTGCGCTGGGCTTTTGGTATGTTGGTAAAATACTATTCGTTCAAATTTCAAACATAGCCGGAAACACCAATAAGCAATGGCAAAACAACAAGATTTACCAAATATTGACTGTTTAGAGGAAACAAGAAAGCTCTTAAGAGAAAATTTCCTTGCAGACAGTCGCCCATGGGTTATTGCTTACTCGGGCGGTAAAGATTCGACGCTAGTCTTGCAGCTTGTCTATGAGATGCTGCTGACGTTAACGCCGGAACAACAAAAACCTGTCCATATTATTTCTTCGGATACCCGTGTCGAAGCGCCAAATATAGAGGAATACCTGCAAAACAGTCTGATACAACTTGAGCAGCACGCTCAAACCTCCAGGCTGGATTTAGCCGTTCACTTAGTCAAACCGGAAATCGAAGAGAGCTTTTGGTCTTTGATAATTGGCAAAGGCTATCCGCCGCCAAATCGCTGGTTTCGTTGGTGCACAACCAAATTAAAAATCAAGCCGGTTAGAAAAGTCATTGACGATATTACTTCCGGGTATGGCAGCGTGATCTTGTTGATTGGTACCCGTAAAGCCGAAAGAAGTAACCGCTCCCGCCAAATTGAAAGCCGTCAATACAATAGCAGAGGGCTCAATCAACATAGCGAAATTCCCAATGCGTTGGTATTACAACCGATTATGCATTGGTCTACCGACGATGTTTGGGAGTATTTGTTCACCCATAATCCCGCGCCGTGGAATTTCGACCATGACAGAATGCTGGCACTTTACCGGCAGGCAAACAGCGGTGAATGTCCGGTTATTACCGATCTAGATACACCATCGTGCGGCGGCAGTCGATTCGGTTGCTGGACATGCACGGTAGTGAAGGAAGATAAATCGATGAAGGGCTTTATAGAAACGGGCGACGAATGGAATATGGCAGGTGCTTAGCTCTACTTTGTCAGATTGCAAAAAAGGTTCGTCATACCCGCTGGGAAGCGGGTATCCAGTGCCATGGATGGTAAGCTTCGATCCGTCCATGGCGTCTGGATTTCGGCAATCCCTGCCGAAACGACGGACTTAGAGATGTAGTTCGAGTAATCTGACAAAGTAGAATTAGCAATAAATTAAAATGAGCAATTTCAAAAAGAAAGATTTAAATCACTACCTACTAAAATTTAAAAATCTTAGACGGGACAGAAAAAACGGTGGCGCTCCGCATAAACCAATATTATTGTTAAGTATTATAAGTTTATTTGAATCAAATCCATTACAAACCAACCAAATCTATATAACTCCCGAGCTAATAAGTTTTTTTAAAACAAACTGGGCTACTTTGGTTAATTCCGATCACCATATGATATTTGCCTTACCTTTTTATCATTTAATAAGTGATGGATTTTGGAGGCTAGTTGCGAATCCAGGATGTGAAAAATGGGTTGAAGCAAAATCAGCCATGAGAAGTTTTTCCAATCTGAATACCGCTGTTCAATATGCCGAACTTGATTTCGAAATTACTCAGCTTTTGAAAGATCTTACCAATAGAGAAATATTGAAGAAATTTCTACTAGAAGAGTACTTTCCAAAGCATACGTACCATTTTGAAAACAATTCAGGCCACACGAACCTTGATGACATCGCTAACAAAATCAGAGAAGAATCACCTACCGAATATAAGCAACATCTGATTAATTTAAAAACCGAACTAGATAAAAACGCTTATGAAGAAGAAATTTTTATCCGGGGAAGCTTATTTAAGCGGGAAATACCAAAAGTATACAATAATACTTGTAGCGTTACAGGGCTGCGTATAGATGCAGTCATTTCAGTATCTATGATAGATGCATGCCATATCACACCATTTTCTGAAAGTTATGATGACACCATTTCCAATGGAATAGCATTGTGTCCAAACTTACATAGAGCATTTGACCGTGGATTGATTTCTATTGATGCGAATTATCGAGTAATGATAAGCTCCACCTTTTCAGAGCTCTCGAAATCCACTCATAGTATTCGCCAATTTGAAAGGCAAATAATTAGCCTCCCAGACAATCCACTATATTTTCCATCCCAAGAGAATTTAGCTTCCCACCGTAAAAAATACGGATTTCTATAAAGACACAATATACATGGCTAACGAAATAATATTCCATGAATTTCGACCTCTATTTTTAACTTTACATCGCATTGGCCCTTTTCAAAATGCGCCATATGAAGTTGACTTCACCGACAAGCAAAATCGCCCTTGTAATTTTTTCCTGTTGACATCAAAAAATGGATTAGGAAAAACAATTGTTTTGGACACATTATCCTGCTTACTTAGTTTGCTAGGCCAAACCGAGCCTAAAGAATATGGACTGGAAGATTTAGACAGAGGGACTGGACGCGCACAGCTTGATTTAAAACTTCGGGTTTATTGGCAAGGACTAGATCATCATCTGGTTTTGTCGATTTTAGGCGGTGATTTAAGCAACGACTTGTCGTTAAAAGTTTGGAGTAATGATGACCTAAATTCCCATGGGACATCAAAATGGCACCGCATAGGATTTATTGGACAACACAGTGGCCTGCCTTTAAAACCATTATCGACGCATAAAGGCGACGACTTTATTGGTGACTTATTGGCAACCATTCAATTTAATATTGGAAGTTCACCGTCTAGTTTTGGGGAAAGTACATTTTCTTATCCAACCACACTTAACTTTTCCGCTTACCGAGATATTCCGCAGATTAGTGCCGCTAGAGAAATAGCTCAGCCGCGTTCAATTACCAGACCTCAGTATTGGGGATATAACCCGGTACATTCATTTTCCGCACACAATGAAACATGGACTTACTCATTGGATAATCTGTTGGTTTGGCTGAAATGGCTTGAAGGTGGCCGTTTTGAAAAAGCCTGCGAATATATAAATAAACATGTATTTGACGGCTCCAGTAAGTTTTTAAAAGATGTAGACCGTCCTACTTTAGAAGCTATTATACGCACGGGAGATAATGAACCTAGCGAACACCGCCTAGACCGATTGAGCAGCGGCGAAAAGAATCTGATGCAGTTATTTTTGCGTATTGGCGCTCATCAGACCAAAAACACTATTCTATTAATCGATGAATTCGATGTGCATTTACATATTCGCTGGCAATACCGATTGTATAATGCATTAAAAGCATTAGCGTTAAGAGATGATACTAATTTTACCGTTATAGCTAGCACACATTCGACAGAAATACTCCAAACCTTTGCTGACACGATGGACATTGAGGAATATGGGTTAATTAAAGGCGGCCATCTAATTAAGCAAGATATGGAGTAACTTCATGAAAAACAATGGAAGTTTTAAAAATATTGGAAAAACCGTTAGTAGCGAATATCAGGATGGAGTAAAGGTCTATCTTGAATCTGGAGATGATGAATATATTATTGGCAGAAAGTGGTTTTCAAAATTAAAGGATAAAATCAGCTTTGAAGCTGTTTCCGATAAAAAAGCTAATGGCGGCTGTCAATTAGTTATAAAAAGAGTAGAAAGCTCAAGCAACTCTAACAATAAAACATTTGGTATTGTCGATAGAGATGTTTTACTTGCCCACCCAAATTTTCAAGACTCTTTATGGTGGGAAACAAATAATCATATTTTTTCATCTACACAGCCTTATAAAAATGTCTTTATATTGCATCGCTGGGAATTGGAAAACTATTTATTACACCCTAATGCCTTGGCATCCTTAGTTGCGGACAAAAAGCTCGCTGAATCCTCAGCCATTTCGTCTTCAAGTATTGCTGATTTGCTGAATCGGCACGAGAGAGAATTAATAGCCGTCACTCTTTTATCCACAGTCCCGACCAAAACTGGCTCAAGCCAAGCGCCTGAAAAATATGGATTACAAGACAAAGGAGAGGATTTGATTACTAAAATTGCCGGAGAACTAGGCCTGACAATGGATAGCTTTATTGTTGAGCAAGAAAAAATCAGCCGGTTTGCTGAAGATGAAATTGAAGCAATTGACCGCTGGAACAAATTAAGCCGCTTGCTTGATGGCAAGAGAATCATGTATCGAATTGAACAACTCCTATCTGATTCAGATTTTGCCGGATTTAATATTCCGTTACAAAGTGAACGTGGGTATTTGGCGGGATACTTGGCTAGTCAAAACTTAATCGATCCCATGCTATCTGATTGGCTGAACAATATCTATCAAAACCATGTGTAAAAGATTCAGCGATATCGTGTTTTGTCGTTGCGGTCAATAGTATAAAAATTAATCGCCCCCAATATTCAAATGAGTTCTTTCGCAAAACGCATATATCAGTCCATCCAGCAAAGTGATCGAATTTAAGAAATAACCCCAAATGCTAGCCAAACTCATCGTTTATTGCGCTTACTACTTAAAATCCGCTGACTGGTATCGCACGGCCAAGCTGTTTTTTTACGACCTTCTGGAAAATAGCCACAGCCGCAAAAAGAAATATTTCGACGCGACGATGATCTGCTTGCTGATTTTCAGCGTGATTTTTCTGATTTACGACATCGAACACGAAGACAGCAAGATGGGCGGCTATTTCGAGCTGGCGATTCTGATCGTGTTTATCGTCGAATATTGCCTGCGGGGCTGGATTTATTCCGACACCTATAAAGTCATCATCGAAGAATATGAAAAAGCGCTGTATTTGAATCTGGATTTCAATCTGCTCGGCGTATTTCGGAAGGCTTTCGTTAGGGATATGGAATATATCACCTCGCCATTCGCGATTATCGACATCCTGGCGATTCTGCCCAGCTATCGGCCTTTGGCAATATTGCGCATCTTCATTATTTTCCGCCTGTTCAAGCTGTTTCGTTACTCCAATAGCGCTAAATTGTTTGCCGACGCATTGGCCAGCAAGCGCTTCGAATTAATGACACTGCTAATCTTCACCTGCTTTCTGGTGTTTATCGCCAGCGTGTCGATTTATATGTTCGAATACCAAGCGCCCGGTAGCGGCATCCATAATTTATTCGACGCGTTTTATTGGACCATCGTTACTTTGGCCACGGTGGGCTTTGGCGACATCACCCCGCAAACCACCGGCGGCCGCTGGGTAACGATCTTTTTGATACTGGCCAGTTTGGGCGTGTTGTCGTTCTTCACCTCCATCCTGATTGCCGCCTTCAGCGAGAAGATGCTGTCGGTTCGCGAAACCAGAACTTATGCCGAACTGGACCGGTACGACAGTTTCATTATTATTTGCGGCTTCGGCCGGGTCGGCCAGGAAATTGCCCGGCATTTGCATAACGAGCGGCAAAAATTCGTCGTGATAGACCCCACCCCGCAGAAAGTTGCGCTCGCAAAAAAGCGCGGCTATCTGGCACTTGAAAACGACGCCAGCAACAACGAAGTGTTGATGAATGCAGGGATTTGTCGCGGGGCGAGCGCCATTCTCTGTATCACCGGTGACGACGTGGTCAATGTGTACATCACCCTGACCAGCCGCCATCTGAATAAAGACCTGCGCATTATTTCCCGCGCCAATCGGCACGACAATGTCAACAAGCTGTATCAGGCCGGCGCGGATAACGTGATTCGGCCATTTGAAATCGCCGGCTTACTTGCAGCCGAATTCGTCGGCCAGCCGGTTGCCTTCGAAGCCATCTCCGGCATTTTGCATAATCAGACCGAAACGGTCATGGAGTCGGTATTAGTCAGCGAAAAATCGGTGCTGGACAATCAACAAATAGGCCAATTGGATTTACAGCAACGCAAGCTTACTTTGCTGGGCGTAATCAGCGACAATCCGATTCATCTGAAACATAAAAATAAATACCAAGTTAAACAGCAACATTTTTATTTCAATCCGGAAGTGGACTTTATTTTGCGGCATGGCGACATGCTGGTGCTATTGGGCCGCAAGTACGGCATCGATCACTTTCGCGATCAAGTGGAACAACGCCGTCTATTCAGCAGGAAGCCCGTATGAAAACCATTGCAGTATTCGGTTACAACCGGCTGTCGTTCGAGGCCATTAGCCGGTTGGACAAGGAGTTCTATCAAATCACCGTCATCGACCACGATCCGGTCAAAGTGGCACTAGCCCGGGAAAACGGCTTCGAAACCGCCAATATCGATTTCCGTAGCGATGACGATTTGAAACTGATCGGCATCGGCGCGCATGTTGATACGCTGTTTTGCTTTTTCGACACGGACTCTGAAAATGTATTTCTGACGCTTTCGGCGCGCGCGCTGGATAAGGAATTGAATATTATCGCGATTGTCGACAGCCCGGAATCGGCTGAAAAGCTGTTGGCGGCCGGCGCAAACAAGATTATCGACCCCTATGAAATCTGCGGACGCAAGATTCACGATATGCTAAAGAGGCCGGATATCAATGATATTTTCGATCACACTGTGTTCGGCAGGCACGACCTGCATCTGGCCGAGGTGACGATTCCTGAAAACAGCTATCTGGAAAAAACCCATGTCACACAGCTGCAGTTAAGTTCGCAGTACAATTTAATACTGATCGGTATCGTCAATAAACAAGTCAGCGAGCAGCTGCATTTTGTGGCCGAGGAATTCGACCGCCGCTTGAGTGTTGGCGATATTTTGGTCATTTTGGGCCCCTCCCGGGAAATTAGAGCATTCAAAAAAGACGTCGAAAATGAGTTTTGTAAAATTTAGTCCGCGTATTTGTTTTTTTCTGGGCTTTGCCGCCTGCGCTTCACTGTTGGCGGTTGGGGCTTATTTGCAGTTTGTCGAAGAACTAGAGCCTTGCCCGCTGTGTATCTCGCAGCGGCTGGCAATTCTGGCGACAGGCGCGATTTTCTTAATCGCCGGCTTGCATAATCGTGGCCGCAAAGTCTATGCGGTGTTGGGCGCCGCGGCGGCTTTGATTGGCGCCAGCGTTTCCGCTCGCCATATCTGGTTGCAACATCTGCCGCCCGAGGAAGTACCGGAATGTAGCCCGGGGTTGGAATATGTATTTCAGAATTTCCCGCTGGCCGACACCATTAAATTAATGCTGACCGGCACCGGCGAATGCGCGAAGATCGATTGGACTTTGCTTGGCCTGAGTATTCCGGCCTGGACCTTGGTCGCGTTTTTGTCGTTAGCGGGCTGGGGCTTTCTGCAATTCTTTAACGATGCAGATGCTGTGTAGCCGAGCGATAAACGGCTTGATCCAGGAAAATTTGTTTTACACCCCACAAAAGCCGCAATAATTGTGAGCTTGGGGTGCGGGATGTTTTCGAGCGACCAAGTTGTCTGAATTTCAGCCGCTACCGCGTAGGATCGACACAGCCTGGCAACAGGTTATGCACAAAAACGGGGCGGAGCCTTCGCGACATTTCCATAGCGGTCTGCGATATTTAACACAGATTAATTTTCAGCGTAAGCCATTGATTTATATTAACCAAGCCAGTTGGCTTAAATTTGCACAATTTAACAAATGTGTAATAAAAACCGACACTAAGCAGTTTTCTCGAAAGCCTATCCACAGAGTTATCCACAGATTTTGTGGGTAACTCAGATTCCTCAATCTAGTTAAAGACTTAGCGGCCTAATATCAAAAAAACATCACAAGACATGCCTAACTGTGACACTCCCGGCAATTTAATTTTGAAAGTTGCAGTGCCCGTTCCGCTGGACCGATTATTCGATTATCTGCCGCCGCTTGACCTTAGATTGTCCGAATTGCAACCGGGTGTTAGAGTGTTAGTGCCCTTCGGTAAGCGCCAGCAAGTGGGCGTATTGATGGCTGTCGCGGACAATTCCAGCTTCGACAGGGACAAACTGAAACCGGCTATCGCCATTCTGGATACCCATCCTCTCTTATCCGCAACCGATATAAGCCTGTTGCGCTGGGCCGCCCGCTACTATCACCACCCGCTCGGCGAAGTGCTGGCCGCTGCGTTTCCGGTGGCATTGCGTCAAGGCCGACCGGCTCTGCTACAACGGCAGCCCTATTTCGGCCTTAGTCCGCAAGGGCGGCTAGTCGCCCCTGAACAGTTACGCCGCGCACCCAAGCAACAAGCGCTATTGACCTTATTGCAAACTAGCGGTAGTGCGATGACCGGCACTGCGCTCAGCACCTATAAATCCGCGCTGAAAGCTTTGTTGGAAAAAGGTTTAGTGGCTGAGCAAGCGCCAGTTCCAGCCGCTGAATTAGCCCTTGCCCAGGCCTCGTTACCGGCTAATCCCGAACAGCAGGCGGCTATCGCTGCGGTGATCGCTAAGCTGGGCCGTTTTGCGGTATCGCTATTGGAGGGGGTTACCGGTAGCGGCAAAACCGAAGTGTATATGCAGATCATCGCCAAGGTGTTGGAGCAAGGTAAACAGGTGTTAGTTTTATTGCCGGAAATCAGCCTGACGCCGCAGCTGGAGCAACGTTTTCTGCAGCGTTTTGCCGTGAACATGGTGTCTACCCATTCCAAACTAACCGATAAGCAGCGTTTGCAGGCCTGGCTAAGCATGCAACAAGGCCACTCGGCAATTATGCTCGGCACCCGTTCCGCGCTGTTCACGCCCCTGCCGCGCCCCGGTCTGATTATTCTCGACGAAGAGCACGACAGTTCGTTCAAACAACAAGAAGGATTTCGTTTTTCCGCGCGGGATGTCGCTATCGCCAGAGCCAAAGGTTTAGGCATCCCGGTATTGCTGGGCTCAGCGACGCCCTCGCTGGAAAGCATGGCGAATGTCGCGCAGCACCGCTATCAATTGCTGCATTTGCCCAATCGGGCCGGCAATGCCACGGCTCCGCGTTTTCAATTATTGGATATACGTAATAAAAGGATGGAAGCTGGCTTATCTGAGCCGCTGCTGGCGGAAGTGCACGCCACGTTAGCCAAGCAGCAACAAGCTCTGATTTTTCTAAACCGCCGAGGCTATGCGCCGGTGCAGATCTGCCATGGCTGCGGCTGGGTCTCGCGCTGTCGGCGTTGCGATGCGAATCTGGTGATTCACGCCGCCGACCGTGTGCTACGTTGTCATCACTGCGGCAGCGAGCAGCCCTTGCTCAAGCATTGTCCGGCGTGTAAAACCGGCGAATTACAGGCCTTGGGCTTGGGCACCGAACGTATCGAACAAACCTTGGAGGCCGTGTTTCCAGATAAGGTAGTCGTACGTTTGGACAGAGACACGACGCAGCGCAAGGGTTCATTGGAACAATATCTGGAGCAGATTCACGATGGCGCGGTCGATATTATTCTCGGGACACAAATGCTCGCCAAGGGCCACCATTTTCCGGGCGTGACGCTGGTCGCCATTCTGGATATAGACAGCGGCTTGTTCAGTATTGACTATCATGGCAGCGAAAGACTGGCGCAATTGATTGTGCAGGTCGCTGGCCGGGCCGGCCGCGCCGATCAGCCCGGCAAGGTGATATTGCAAACCCGGCATCCGCAACACCCCTTGCTCGACACCTTGTTAAGTAAGGGCTATCGGGCTTTCGCGCAAAGTGCGCTCCAAGAGCGCCGACAGGCCGGCTTACCGCCGTTCGGCCATCAGGCCTTGCTTAGGGTGCAAGCTGGCAAAGCCGAAGAGCCGCAGCAGTTTTTACAAGCGGTTTGCCAGGCGATCAACTCCTTGAATCCCGGCAAAGTTCAGGTATTGGGTCCGGTGGCGGCACCGATGGCCAGGCGCGCGGGTTTGTTTCGTTTCCAATTGTTGTTACAGAGCCCGCAACGTAAAGAACTGCATCAATTATTGGATAGTTTGTTGCCGGCTATTTATGCGTTGAAAGACGCCAAAAAGGTGCGCTGGTCGCTGGATGTGGATCCGGTCGACTTGTATTAACCCAATCCGCCAAAATCCGGCTATTTAGTCCGGTTTATGTAATAATTCCCGCCCTTTGCGAGGGATCGTAGCGAAACCCATAGACATCTGCATCGGTAATATTCAGCGCAGTTGGATTGCACTGTTACAAACTAGGTGTCTATGCCTATAACTAAAATAACGAAGGTATTTTTCAATGTGTTGGAGTGGAGAAGCGTCAGGCGTGTTGGCTGCCGCAGGTTTAACGACCGCTGTTTACGTGGCTTACAAAGGCGAATCCAAGGAACTGTGGATTCCATTAACCTATTTTGCCTTGATGGAACTACTGCAGGCATTAACGTATGTGTACATCAATCTGTGCGATAACCCGAATAATCAGGTGTTAACGCTGCTGGGTTATCTGCACATCGCCTTCCAGCCGTTTTTCGTGAACATGGTGGCGATGTACTTCATTCCGGAAAGCGTCAAACTAAAGATAAGAACCACGGTTTACACCTTGTGTGCGATCAGTTCGCTGGCGATGCTGATCAAGATGTATCCATTCGCTTGGGCAGGCGACTGTGTCCCCGGCACCGAAGGTTTTTGCGGCGTGCAAACCTGCTCGGTTTCCGGTGATTGGCATATCGCCTGGCAAATGCCTTTAAACGGTTTGATGTCGCAACCCGTGACTTGGTTGCTGGGCTTTAACTGGGGCTTGCATGCGTTTTCGTACATTTTGGCGGCGTTTTATCTGCCTATCATGTACGGTTCCTGGCGCTTCGTGGCTTTCCATTATTTGATCGGCCCGTGGATTTCCGACGTGACCACCAACGATCCTAACGAGTATTGCGCGGTATGGTGTCTGTTTTCGATTGCGCTGTGCGTGTCAGTGATCAAAACACCGATCAGAAAACATTTGCATGTGAAGACCTGGCCGTTTTATCAACGTGAAGTAGGCGACAGTTTGTAAGATGACCATCAGTAAACAGGATATTCTCGACGCATATCAATTTCGTCACGCCTGTAAGGAATTTGACGCCGAGCGCAACATCGCCGGCGCGGATTTCGATTTCATTTTGGAGCTTGCCAGACTCTCGCCCAGTTCCTTCGGGCTGGAGCCTTGGCAGTTTCTGGTCATGCAAAATCCGGATTTACGGGAAAAACTGCGCCAGTTTACCTGGGGCGGGCAAAAACAACTGCCTACCGCCAGCCATGTGATTTTGACGCTGGTGCGGAAAAGCCATTTCATGCGCTACGACAGCGCTTATCTGCAACACATCATGCGCGATGTGCAGCAGTTTCCGGAAGACATCGTCAGTTTGCGTAGCGGCTTGATCGAAAAATTTCAGCGCAGCGATTTTGACTTACTGGGTTCCGAACGCACACTAATCGACTGGGCGACCCGGCAAACCTATCTGCCGCTGGCCAATATGATGACTGCGGCGGCGATGATAGGTATCGACTCTTGTCCGATAGAAGGTTTTGAGCGGGTGGAAGTAGAGCGGCTTTTGGCGGAGCATGCCGACGTGAACCTGGAGCACTGGTCAGCGGCATATATGGTAGCGTTCGGTTACCGGAAAAATCCGCCGGCACGGCCGAAAACTCGACAAGAGCGCGACGCAGTGGTGCGCTGGCTGGATTAATTGATCCCGCAGCTTGCCTGGTCGCTGTCGTTTAACGACAAGGAATAGCGCGCCACAGGACGGCGCACGCCGATAAAGCGCTCCCGCCAATACGGCTGCCTGAGGTCGGAAACCATGACTTGACCAGTCCGGCTACTGGGAGCATGCACGAACTGCTCGCCGCCGATATAAATGCCGACATGCGAAAACGGCCGGTCGGTAGTGAAAAACAACAGATCGCCGGGCTGCCTTTGCTCGGGTTGCACCGCCGGCAATTGCCGAGCTAGCGATTGGGTGTCACGCGGCAGACGCACGCCTTGGCGGTTGTAAACGTAATACACCAAACCGCTGCAATCGAAGCCCTGACTGGGCGACTCACCCCCATACACATAAGGCATGCCTCGCAATTGTAACGCGTCATTGGCCGCGATCCGGTTGCCGCCTTCGGTAGTAGGCAATACAGTCAGCGGTGGCTTTTCGTTGCTGGCGCAGCCGATAAGTTGGCTAAGCATGACAGCCGTCACCATCTGACTCAGCAGTAACAAAGCGCAGCGGTGAGGTCGATAAATGGACATCGGCGTTATCGGCAACAAAATCATCAATTTGCATATTATAGACAGGCTATTCGCCGCCCGCTCGCTGTTTATCGCTGACCGGCAATACTTTGATGTGTCTGCCGTGGTAAGCGAAAACACTCGACAGCCCCACCTGCGTGCCGAGCCTTTTGTACTGCAACACGCGCCGGGGCATCAGTTGGCGTTGCCAAACTGCTGACAGCGAGGCTGGCAAAGATATTGGGTTTGAGCCCATGCTGCACAATAAGCCGCCTGAGACATATCGCTACATTGCCAGGTCTCGATATGCTTGATCCACTGCGCTGAAATTCCCATCGCTTCTCCTCGTCAAAAAACACAAGGATGAACTATTTGTCGATTGATTTTCAGGTGGGGCCGTCGAGTGCTTTCTTTTAAACGAAGGTAAGTGAGTGTTCGAAATTCAGGGTTCCCGCGCCCCGGTGTGAACAGGGGAAAAGCTTTACGGGAACGAAATATTGATGGCTAGCCAGTTTTATTTATTTTTAGGCCAAGAAACTACAGATGGTGATTTTCAGTTTTTATTAAAGTGATAAACGTCGCCGAATTTGCCTTTTAAGGTCATGGATTTATCGGTTTTTTCTTGCAACGCAAATATGTCGAATTTATCCGATCTACCCAAAAGGGCGATTTTTAATTTACCGCCTTCTATTTCGTAAGCCACCGGAGACTGGTCGTAAAAAGTACCTTCGCGCGGAATATGGGTGATGGTGACTTTGCCATCTTTAAATGTCCAGGTATCTTCGCGCTTGATGGTATCCGTTGAAGTAACCGATTTTTTGGTGTATTCCAACTTCCAGCTGCCTTGCATTTCTTCCTTGGATTGCAGCGGAATGTCCGCAAAACTCAGGCCGGAAAATACCGATAGGCCTAGTAAAACAGCGGCTAATTTGATTTTTTTCATTGTGCTCTCCTGTTGGTAAATAACAAGAAAATCATTCTACGCTCAGGCAGGAGCAAAGTATCTTTAAATTATTGGGGTATATGCGGAAGGTTTTAAAAAACCGTTTTAAGCCTGTTTTCTTGGTCGATACTTGGAGGCTGTTCAGTCCTTATTTTTTAAAGTGTCGCTCCTGAAGCCGCTTATTCAAACGCAGTGATCACCTCGCTTTCCAATTTGCCGGCGTCCATCCAAGCGTTTACCGCCGGACAAGCCAGCACCGTGTCCACATACGCTTGCGCTTCTTTATTGGTTTCCAGTTGATAGCTGTGAAAACGTAAGGCAACCGGTGCGAACACTGCGTCCAACATTGTAAATCGGCCGAATAACCACGGGCCATCTTGGTGGTGGAGTTGGCGGTAGTGTTGCCAAATTTCGCCGATGCGTTCGATGTCCGGATGCACCGCTTCCGGCAAGGGCTTAGCTGTTGGTGTGCGCTTGCAATTCATACCGCAGTAGGTGCGCAGTGCAGTGAAACCGGAATGCATTTCAGCGGCCAGGGAACGGGCAATAGCGCGCTCGGCAAAATCGTCCGGCCAGCCTTGGGTTTGCGGAAAGCGCTCCGCTAGATATTCCAATATTGCCAGTGAATCCCACACCTTAAGCTCGCCATCTAACAGCACCGGCACTTTACCGGTCGGCGAGTATTGCAGCAGCTTGTCTTTCGAATCTTCACGATACAAAGGGATTCTAATTTCCGCAAAATCGATGTCGTGATATTTCAAAAATAGCCAAGGCCGCAGTGACCAGGATGAATAGTTTTTGTTGCCGATGACTAAGGACAGACTCATAAACTGGAACTCCATTACGAAACTAAAATGCTATTACGCAAAAAAAGGTTTGTGGCTCAGGTATAGCCCCTGACTATAGCCGTATACTGACCTTGGCTTCAAGTGCTTGTTAAACAGATGACAATGATTTATTTCGGCCACAAGCCACCGAGAAATTTAGTCTATTTTTGAATGGCTGATGATCAACGGCTATGACGCATTGTCCGTGCTGTTTTGTATCAAAACATCTAGGAGAGATTCGGGGAGTCGCTATTTTTGCCGAAAGATTTTTTTCGAGCATCCCAGCAGGAAAAAATCGGCAAAAACTACGCGACCGCTTATGCCTTCGGCGCCCCGATTCGTCCGCGTCACCTCGTTCCGACCCGACAAGGGGGTCGGAACATCGGCTCTCGCATGACTTGACGCCGTGTCGCGATGCCTTGCTCGGGCCCAATTCCAGTTGGTATATCGATCAAAACTTACACCCCCGTGTTTAGTCAATTAGCGCCGGTGGATGCCGCCCACTTCTTACCCAAGGTGCTAGGTACTCTAGCCAGTCGATACGACAGGGAGAAATTCGGTCAATACACTAATGCTTATGATGCAGTGCAAACGCTGTTTTTGAATATCATGGAAGTCAGCGACGGTACCAGACCGCCAGAAGCGCTAACTGATTTTTCTGATATACCGGTTTGGAGCAGCAGGATATGGCAAATCACCGGTGGTTTGAAACAGGCTTTTCCTAGAAATTACCGGCGTTACGTAGATCCGGGCTGCAATCATACGGTGTTCCGGTATGACGAGTTTTATACGTCCAACTTAACCAGCGCGGCCGGGGTAAACATTAGTTTTATTGATTGGTTAAAAGGCATGACCAGCGACGACACAGGAAGTTGGAAAAATCTGAGCTGTACTCCGGGTGTAAATTGCGGAGAAGAGCAATTGACCGCTACGGGCATTCAATCTTGCTTGGGCCGCACCTTCGAACCCTAGTTACGGATGATTAACGCGTTCCTGAGCTACACAGTCGGGAACGCATTTTAACTGCAGTGCTCGCCAATATCCTCAAACCATATATTTGGCGACTGCTCTATGAAGCGGCCCATCAAACCGATACACGCCGCGTCGTTCAATTCCACGATCTTAACCCCGGCTTCTCTCAACCAATCCAGGTGGCCGGCAAAGTTGGCTGATTCGCCGACCACCACCGTGCCAATATTAAATTGCCGGATTAATCCAGAGCAATACCAACAGGGCACTAAGGTCGTCACCAGGATTTTGTCGCGGTAGTTGGTTTGCCGGCCGGCTTTGCGAAAAGCATCGGTTTCGCCATGCACGGACGGGTCGTTATCCTGTACCCGGCGATTACGGCCACGACCTAACAATGTGCCATCCGCAGCAAACAAGGCCGCGCCGACCGGCACACCGCCTTCGTCAAAACCAGCTTGAGCCTCGGCAAATGCCACGGCCAGCATCTCGTTATAGTTCATCGTAAATCCTAAAATTGATTAGGTAGCTCTAAACATTCGGGAAAGAGCTATAGGAATAACTTATAGCCCATACGCCAACACAATCCCAACAAACACCACCAGACCGAACCAGTTATTGTTCAAAAACGCTTTGAAGCAATTAGGTTTATCGAAATGAAAAATCAGTTTTTGTTGGTAAACCGCCAGAACGCTTGCGGCCAATAAACCGCCGTAATACGGCCAGCTCAATTGTTGCATTACCCCGACCGTAATCAACAAACCTAAAATGACGATTTGCAGCCCGCCGGTGATTTCTCGCACCCTTTTGCCAAATAAAATGGCCGTGGATTTGACGCCGATTTTCAAATCGTCGTCAATATCCACCATGGCGTACATGGTGTCGTAAACCAGCGCCCACAGCAGTACGGCCAGATACAAAATCCAGCCCACCAAAGGAATTTCGTTGGTTTGCGCGGCAAAGGCCATCGGCACCGCAAAGCCAAACGCCGCGCCCAAGTAAGCCTGCGGCAGATGGGTAAAGCGCTTCATAAACGGATAGCTGGCCGCCAAAAACGCCCCGATAAACGACAGCGCTATGGTGTACCAGTTCATCGTCAATACCAAGCCGAAGGCCGTCAGACATAACACTGCAAACACGATCAAGGCTTCTCTCGGCGTCACCTTGCCGGCCGCGATGGGCCGCAGCTTGGTGCGATCGACATGTGGATCGAAATCCTTGTCGGCATAATCGTTAATCACACAGCCTGCGGCGCGCATCAACACGACCCCGGCCACAAATACCGTCAGCACCAACGTATCGGGATGGCCGTTACCGGCTATCCACAAGGCCCACAAGGTAGGCCAAAGCAGAATCAGGATGCCGATGGGTTTATCGAAACGGGCTAGGAGCCAGTATTGGTGGAAGCGGTCTTTGAGGGTTTCCATGAATCAAGGATGAATTAAAAGTATTGATAGACGACTAAACAGTTAATCGATGATATTTTGACTTAAAGCGATAAATCAAATTAGGCTTTGCACCGAGGGGACCTTAAGTTTGAAGATGGTGACAAAATATCCCGACTAACAAGGGACCGCCGTTGGCAATTTTATCTGGAGAAAAATGGATTCGGTCTCTATCCGGCTCAAGCTTACTGTGCCACCAAAACACAACATCTTCGCCGTTAACATTGATTGTTCGCTCTCTCCGTGCTTGGCTATTTCCTTTGGTATTTCCGTTTTCATCCGTGATGTCTACGCCAAGCGAACCAAACTCAGCCGTTACATTTTGCCAAGAGCCCAAGAAAATTCTTTTGCCGTGATCAGACAGAGCACTGAGATGCATAGTTAGAGGTTCAACAAGATCCCGATAAGGTTTACTCATATCTTTGATGCCATTGAATGAGTCGGGAATAAAATCAATAGAAGGGAACGCGGAAGCCGCAAATCTTGCCATTTCATCGGGATTCTTAGTGGTGTCAAGAATCAGCCACCGAAAATAGCCTCGATAGCTTTGAAAATCTCCGATAAACCATAAATTTGCTATCCGGTTATTGACCGTAACAGCATGATTTCCAACTGGACGAACGGCTGGAAAAACCAGACAAGCAACAGCGTTTGCCTTGTTTTGAATTGTTTGTTCGTGAGCCCAAGCTATCGACGGGGCAAATTCTTTACCATTGTTGTCAATTTGTACGTCAAAATCTCTCGGCTCATACGAGTCGAGTTCCTGCCATTTGGGCAGTCTGCCAAAGATACTCGCGACGCGTTCCTGAACTTCCCAAGGTATCGCCATTGGCGAATCAGGTTCATACAATCCATAAAAAGTTTTATTTTGCCAGACGACGGTTTCAAACAACTCTTCCGAATAACAGGCTAGCTGTCCTTGGTCATGCGCATCATCCAGTAAATCCAGCATCACCTCCAATGCCTCTATGCAGTTATTTTGCTCTAGCTCATCGAAATGCCAGCTTGTTTCGTCAATCACGAAGGGCATGACTTATTGCCTTGGACGCCTTACGCGCGTTAGGGCGGCAACATCAAGTTGGTACTGATCGAAAAAACCGCGAGGCCAAGAGGCAATGCCTCCGGTTTCGGTAAAGCGCAGTGTCTGTGGGTCCATTCCATCGACATCGAAGAAATGGATAATTGCTTGATCTTTGGTCAGCATACTATGCTCGCCAATAGCGCGGCGAATACCGTTCAAGACATGATCGGAGTGGGTTTCCACCACAACCTGCACGCCGGCCGATGCCATGGCGGCAAGGAAATATCCCATTTGCGATTGCCCGGCGGGATGAAGATGAGCTTCAGGATTTTCCACGATTAAAAGTCCACCGTTTCCAGCGGTTAAACCGGCAAGGATTACCGGTAGCGCATAAGTCACCCCAAATCCCATATTCGGCGGTCGCACCCACTCGCCATTGGGAACGCGGAAGCGCAATGCTGTTACCGTTCTAATCGAAATAGATTCGGTATCGATTTGTACTGGTCGCGCAACCCTCGATAGCCACCGCTCGGTCTCGAATTTCAATAACGCGGCATCCTCTTCGCCAAATCCAGGGCAGCGGCGGGATTCATCGATGGATAAACTGTCAAGACTATATATAACCTGAGCACTAAATTCTCCTCGGAAACCGACTTCCAAGAGTTCTGGAGGTAATGCTGTAGAGCCAAGAATGTTGCGTGGACCATAGCGTTCAGCACAAAGATATTGAAATGTTCGGCCTCCTTCAATGAAGAGCATTGGAAATTCTGGTTGTTGTGATTCTATTTCTGCATAGAGAGAACTAGCATTTCCTGTCAACTTCCATGAATAGGTTGTCTCAGTGTCATCCGTAAGATCAAACCTTACCTGCTCCTGAGCATTCCAGTTTTGAATATCTTCGAAAGAGCCCAATTCCAAACCGAACGGACCATTCAAAGGAACAATACTATCTCCGCGCCGAACGGACTCTTTTAAAAGCAGCAAAGCATGGATTACGGAAGTTTTACCGGCACCGTTCATGCCGGCCAGAATTGTCAGCGGCGCCATTTTGAAACTGGCCTCCGCAAACATTTTGAAGCCGCTTAGTTTAAATTCACGGATCATATGAAAATTTTCACCAGAGCTTTACGAGGCTTGTCTAGTCGATCAACTACTTTTCGATAAGAACCGGTGCCGGAACTTACTGCAGTGTCGTAATCAGGGTCCTTGAAAAGGTCCCGCAAAGATTTTTGGATAACTTCTTTATTAGCAACAACAATCTCCGTCGGGTAATCGGCAAGTGCTAATGTTTGTGACTCAAAAATTGCTCGGTTGAGACGACCACTGGGAGTTAAATTAAAAGGGTGCCATCTTCGAAACGCCCCTACACCAAACACTAGATGACAATTTCGCATTGCTTGGTGGAATGCAGTTTCTAGTTTTTTTAAATCCGCCGGTTTCGCTTGCTGGTCTAGCCAGCGAGCAAAATCTAACAAAAACACATCCAAGCTTGAAGCGCTGGCATATTTGTTTAATGGTATGGAGTAGAAAGCACAAAAGCGTAAAGCCATTTCCCTATCTGTCATCCTCTTGCTATCGCGAATCCATTGTCCAGAAGAGTCCTTACTCCAAAAAAACTTTCCTGTGGCTTGTTCAAAGCTGCTGCTTTCTACCAGTTTACGCAAAAATTCACGAGAACGTTCCTTGCTCATGCAATGACGAATTTCTTGTGCAGTCAGTGGACTGCCACCTGTATTTACACGGTTGAAAATATCGTATTTGACATCATCCGGTGTTTGCGGCTCGATGACATGAGCAACGATCTGGGTTCCGGCAAAACGCCGCTTGGTTGCGGGATCGAGAGAGGAAAATGTCGCCCCTTTTAGTGGACTCAGATATTCAAGATGCTCTTCCTTCAACTCTAACTGATTGGACATAAACCGCTTGATAGTAGTCAGTCGCTGAACACCATCAATCACCTGTTGAGCGCCGTCTTTATCCTGGTTGAAGTAAAAAGCAGGGAGAGGGATGCCTAATAGAATAGATTCAATAAGGCGTATCTGTTGCTTGGTATTCCAAACGAAAGTCCTTTGAAAATCGGGCGCTAAATCCAATTCTTTTTCTTGATCCGGTTCCTTGTCTTCGATTTGGGTGTAAATCTCCCGGATAGTGAAGTTTTTAGTGGTAATTCGAATATCGTTCGGATTCCAAGGCTTCATTTTTAGATCCGACCCAGATTTGTCCTCGTCTTCTAATGTAATTTCATCAGCGGAAGCATCGGCCTCATCGATCAGATCAGATTGCTTTTTTTTAGTCATAAACGCTTCAAACTTGATAAACAGCAAAAATAAGGCGGCTTATAACAAACGAAATTGATATAAACCAACTATTTTGGTGAGCTTACGAAACCAAATCATCCAAATCCACACCCAACGCTTCGGCTATTTTTTTCAATACAGCCACGGTGCCAGTGCGCTTGCCGCTTTCCATTTGAGCAATGCTGGCTTGGGCCATGTTGCAGCTCTCGGCCAGTCCCGACTGAGTCAGGCCGCGATGTTCGCGCCATACTTTGATTTTGTTCTCGCCATTCAACAGCCGATTGACGATTTCGGCAGGAACCAGTTCGTCTTCGCTCGCCAGGGCTTGCTCAAAGGTCGCTATGTCATCCAGCATTTCCGCCTTTTCCAACAGTTTTTCGTAGTCGGCGACGGGCACAACCGCATATTGTTTTTGGCCGTTTTGTTCGATAAATTGCACGCTCATTTGTAAATATCTCCCCGGCTACCAACCTTAAGCACTTCTATAATCAGCACATCGTGCAATTTGCGGTAAATCGCACGGTAACCGCCAATTCGCAATCTAAAGCCTTCTCTGCCTTCCAGTTTTTTTATGTCCAGTCCGTCTTCGTCATCAATTGCCATCTGCTCGAATGCTTTTTTGAATTGTTCGGCTACTCTAAGCGGCATTTTGAGTAATGCTTTGGCGGCAGTTTTTCGATAGACGACTTGATACATTGGCCGATAATAGCATTTGGCTATAAATAATAGCTAAAATAAATCACAAAACTCAAGTCGCATATGCGTATCTTGGCTATTGGCTGTCAGTTGCCGGTTTTTTCTTTAATCGTCTGAATAATCGCCGTAGTAGAATGCCCCTCGATAAACGACAAAATCTTCACTTCGCCGCCGTTGGCTAATACGCTTTCGTGGCCGGCGATGCTGGTGATGTCGGTGTAGTCGCCGCCTTTGACCAGAATGTCGGGCAGTAATTGGTCGATGACTTCTTTCGGGGTGTCTTGCTCAAATTCCACTACCCAATCCACGCACTCCAAAGCCGCCAGCATTTCCATGCGGTGATCCAGCTTGTTGACCGGGCGCTCCGGGCCTTTCAGGCGCTGCACCGAGGCGTCGCTGTTGACTAACACCACCAAGCGATCACCCAGGGTTTTAGCCTGTTGGAGATAACGGACGTGGCCAGGATGCAAAATGTCGAAACAGCCGTTGGTGGCGACGATTTTCTCGCCGTTTTGCTGGGCGGCGGCGCGTTCGGTCAGTAATTCCGGTAAGCTGCAGACACCTTTGCGATGGGCGCGCGGGCCTTGCAAGGCATTGGCCAATTCGTCGGTATTCACAGTGGCGGTACCCATTTTGCCGACTACGATGCCGGCGCCGATGTTGGCCAGTTGCGTGGCTTCGGCCAGCGGCTTTTTCGCGGCCAGGCTGGCGGCTAATACGGAAATAACCGTGTCGCCGGCACCGGTGACGTCGAATACCTCGCGGGCGTGGGTTGGTAGATGCAAGGGTTCTTCCGATTTACTGAGCAAGGTCATGCCGTTTTCGCCGCGTGTAACCAACAAGGCTTGCAACTCCAGTTGGTTCAACAAGTTCATGCCGCGTTCGACGATGTGTTGTTCATCGGCGCAGCGACCCACGACCGCTTCAAACTCACTGAAGTTGGGCGTAATCAGCGTAGCTTGGCGGTAAATGGAAAAGTCGCTGCCTTTCGGGTCGACCAACACTGGCTTGTGCAACTGCTTCGCCAATTGAATGAATTGCTGCACCTGGCTCAGAGTGCCTTTGCCGTAATCGGACAGCACGATGACTTGCGATTGCATCATCTCGGCGTGGTATAGATGCAGTAACGCGGCGCTATCGACATTATTAAAGCCGTCTTCAAAATCCAGCCGTATCAATTGCTGATGGCGGCTCATCACCCGTAATTTGGTGATGGTCGGGTATCCCAGCACCGCTTGAAACAAACACAAAACCTTGGCCTGTTGCAGCAAGGTTTTCAAAGCCGTCCCTGCTTCGTCTTCGCCGGTAAAACCCAGCAAGGACACTTTGGCGCCCAGCGCGGCGATATTCAATGCCACGTTACCGGCACCGCCGGCGCGTTGTTCGTCTTGTTTGACGTGAACCACTGGCACCGGCGCTTCCGGGGAAATTCGCGAGGTGGCGCCGTGCCAGTAACGGTCCAGCATCAGGTCGCCGACCACCAGCACGCGGGCGGTTGAATAGTTGGGTAATTGCATGGCTTTGGGAGCTTATCCGTGATTCGAAGGGTGCTATTATAGCCGCAACCCGTCATGATTAAGGTGCAAACCATGAGCGTCAAAATCTATCACAATCCGCGTTGCGGCAAATCCCGCGACACCTTGAAACTACTGGAAACGCAAGGCGTCACGCCGGAGGTTGTGGAATATCTTAAATCGCCACCTACCGCCGCTGAATTGCAGGACATTCTGACCAAACTCAACATTAAGCCGCGCGACTTGATGCGTACCAAAGAGCCGGAATACAAAGACAACGGCCTGGACGATAAGTCTTTAAGCGATGCGGAGTTGATCGAAGCGATGATCAGAATCCCCAAATTGATCGAACGACCCATCGTACTGAAAGACGGCAAAGCCGCCATCGGCCGGCCGCCGGAAAACGTATTGGCGATACTCTGATGGCGAAAATCCTGATTGTTTATTACAGCCGCGACGGCAGCACCATGCGCATGGCGCAGCAGATCGGCCGTGGAGTGGAATCGGTGGCCGGTGTGGAAGCGGTGTTACGCACGGTGCCGGAAGTCTCGGCGGTGTGCGAGAAAATCGCCGACAGCATTCCCGATGTCGGCGCACCGTATGCGACTTTGCAAGACCTGGAAACTTGCGACGGCCTGGCGCTAGGCAGCCCGACCCATTTCGGCAATATGGCTGCGTCGTTAAAGCATTTTTTGGATGGGACAACTGCACTATGGTTTTCCGGCGCGTTGTCCGGCAAACCGGCCGGCGTGTTTACTTCCAGCGGCAGCATACACGGCGGTCAGGAAACCACGCTGTTATCGATGATGCTGCCCTTGATGCATCACGGCATGTTGCTGATGAGCCTGCCGTGTAACGAAATGGCCCTACGCGAGACCGTCAGTGGCGGCACGCCTTACGGGCCTAGCCATGTCGCCGATACCGATGCGGAACTGACCGAGCATGAAAAACGCTTGTGTTGGGTGCTGGGAGAACGGTTGGCGAAAACGGCGCTGGCATTGCGCCCCCAGTAGAACGCTAGCGTTAAAATATCCCCAGTGCCTTAAGACAGGCCCTACCGATCTCTACCCGCTTGGGTGCATCGGCAGCCTGGGTAATGTCGATATTTAACGCAAAACTATACGCATGTTGTCCATTCGTGACCCAGCCCACCCACCAGCCGATACCGGGATTGGGAGCGTTTAACCAGCCGGTTTTGCCGTATAAAGTCCGTTCGCCGCTTTGCTCAAGCATGACGATTTCCCGGACTTTGGCCTGAACATCGCCAGAGAGCGGTAATTGATCCCGCGCCAGGCGGGCCAAAAATGCCGTCTGTTCCACCGCGCTGATTTTCAGCGGACCGTCCAGCCAAAACCTATCTACCTTATCGCCGATCTCGGCGTTACCGTAACCCATCGCGGTAACGCCGTCGCGCATTTGCGCATGGCCGATGCGGCGGGCCAATTCTTGATAAATCGGCACGTTGGACATTTTGATGGCTTCGCGCAAGCCCATATCCCGCTCCCAGTCTTTGATCATTTGTGGCTGGCCGCCGAATGGTAGTGCTTCATCTACACTACTGACCACGCCCACCGACAAGCCAACCAAGCTATTGACTATCTTGAAAGTAGAAGCCGGTATGAAGCGGGTTTCCGCGCGGAGCCGGTTGTGGCCGATCAGGCGATCAGCATCGACATCGTAGAGCACGAAAGTACCTTGTACGCCGGCCTCGCTAAATAGTTTGCCAAGCTCCGGGCCGTCCAGCCATTCGGTAGCATGAACTTGCCAGGAAAGCAGCATGAGGGCGGCGAATAGATGCTTCATTTAGGTTTTCTCGTAGGCTTGTTTTAAAGTTTGTATGTCTATTTTGGTCATTTCCAGCATGGCCTGCATCACTCGCCCGGCTTTCACCGGGTCTGGGTCGCTGATCAATTCAAGCAGCACATTGGGCACGATCTGCCAGGTTACGCCAAATTTGTCCTCCAGCCAGGCGCATTGATTCTCTTTGCCACCCGCGGAAAGCTTTTCCCAGTAATGGTTCACTTCCGCTTGGGTGTCGCAGTGTACGACAAAGGAAACAGCCGGGGACATCTTGTACACCGGTCCGCCGTTCAGCGCAGTAAACACTTGCCCATCCAGTTCGAAATTGGCGGTCATCACGCTGCCCTTCGGCCCCGGTCCGGCGTCGCCGTAGCGGTTAACGCCCAAGACTTTCGAGTTCTTAAAAATGGATACGTAAAAATTCATCGCAGCTTCGGCTTGGTCGTCGAACCACAAAAATGGGGTGATTTTTGCCATGGTGTTAACTCGGTAAGGTGTAAAAAGTAATAACCGGCTTTACAAGCCGGCAACCAGCTCAACCAGTTGGTCGGTGGCCTTGCCCCAACCTTCGTAAAAGCCCATCTCTTCGTGGGTTTTCCGGTCCGCCGCGCTCCAATGCAGCGCGCGGGCTGTGTATTGGGTTTTTCCGCCTGCGTTCTCAAAAGTAATGATGCCGGTCATGAAGGGTTTGGCCGAGGGTTCCCAAGCACTGGTGTAAGCATCGGTGAATACCAAGCGTTCGTTTTGAACGACTTCGAGATAGACACCTTGGCTTGGAAACGCCTGGCCCTCCGGGCTACGCATCACGATCAAACTGGTGCCGCCGGCTCTGACATCGAGTTCGGCTGAAGCCACCGTCCAGGGTTTTGGGCAAAACCATTGCATGAGCAATGCCGCTTCGGTCCAGGCTCTAAAGAGTTTCTCGGGTGGCGAATCGATCAAACGCGTCAACACCAGTTCGCGCGCTTCTGGGGCTTCTTCTGTCGGGTTCATGGTTTGCTCCTGTCGGATTTAAATCTGCTCAACTACTTTTCGGCTATGGTCTTTAACGCGGCCAGGCCTTCTTCGAATTTCCCGCCTATCATCTTGTCCATGCTGAACACCAGGCTCATTACTTTTGAAATATACGGACTAGGGCCGAAAATCGCTTGCGTGACCCGAGTGGCGCCGGATTCGGCTTGCAGCGTAAATTCCACGGTGTTTTCGGCTGGAAATGGTTTGATGAAATTCAGCCGCAGCGTAATCTTTACGGGCGGCGTCGTTTCCAAAATCTCCATGCGACCCTGGCCTATGTCGTTGTTGCCGTCCCATTCATAGACCGCGCCAGGACCGCTGGTTGCGCCACTGTAAGTCCGCTTCATACCTGGATCTACTTTTTCCCAGGCGGACCAAGTCTGCATGTTGTGCAAATCGCCGATCAACTGAAAAATCGTTTCCGGGCTAGCTTTGATTATGATCGAGCGTTGCACGCGGAATGTGTCGGGTTTGCTTGCCGCATAGATCAGCAGCGCGACGAGTATGACGACTAAAACGATAAGGATGGTTTTGATCATGGTCTTCTCCTAAAGCTTTGGTAAGTTCAATCGCCAGGCAGGCCTGGAATCTCAATCAGCGGCCGGACCTCGACAGTGCCTTTCCGCGCCATCGGAATCTGTTCGGCGATAGCAATGGCAGCATCCAGATCTTGAGCCTCGACCAGATAGTAGCCGCCCAGTTGTTCGCGGGTTTCCGCAAACGGGCCGTCGGTGACGAAGCGCTTGCCGTCGCGGACCCGAACACTAGTCGCCATGGTGGTAGGCTGAAGTGGGCTGGCGGCCAAGTATTGGCCGTTGGCTTTGAGCTTGTGCGCGAGTTGGGTGGACTCTACATAACAGGCTTGCCGCTCGGCTTCGTCCAGGCTGTCTTCTTCAAGATAAATCAGTAACATATATTTCATGCTGGTTTCCTTTTTAACAAATATCGATAGAAAGCCCGGTAGCCGATGTTATTCCGCCGTACCGCCCGCCGCTTGCGCCGCGAAAAATGCCGCCATGCGGCTGGGCATTTCGCTGGGGTCGACATCTTCGACATGCGTGGCGATCATCCATTGATGGCCGAACGGATCGCTCAGCGCACCCATCCGATCGCCCCAGAACTGGTCGGCAGGCGACCTTGTTTGCGTGGCGCCGGCCTGAATTGCTGCGGCAAACACGGCATCGACATCCGCGACATACAAAAACAGCTTGACCGGCGTACCGCCCAGCATTGCTGGCGAATGATCGGTACAGTGCGGGTTTTCGTCTGCCAACATGAATATCGAATCGCCGATTTTGAATTCGGCGTGAGCTATGCCGCCGTCCGGCGTATTCAGGCGGGATAGCTCACTGGCTGCGAAGGCATTTTTATAAAATTCCAGTGCCTGTGCCGCGCCTTGTACCACCAGATAAGGGGTAAGCGTGTGGTAGCCGTCGGGTATGGGGTTAATAGTGGTCATGGGGTTTTCCTCGTTTGGCGTTAAGTGTTGATAACTATGGTTTGCACCCTTAGTCGAACGACAATGGCTTAAATCGACAACGCGTCAAAATTTTTTTCGTCCGCTAGGTCGGGCCGCATGTCATTTAACCAGTCCCAGCGCTTTCAAAGTCTTTGGATCTTCCGCAACCGGTCGAATTTCCACGCAACCCAACTTCGCTCCGGGTATCCGCGTGGCCACCTGGATTGCTTCGTTCAGATCGCTGGCTTCGATCAGGTAATAGCCGCCGAATTGTTCCTTGGTTTCCGCAAACGGGCCGTCAGTGATGCTAACTTTACCGCCGCGCACCCGCAGCGTGATGGCGGCATTGGCCGGCAATAGCCGATTGCAGCTCAGGTAGTGGCCGCTGTCGCGGATGGCTTGGGTAAATTCGGTATATTCATCAAAGTGCTTGGCTGCCGCGTCATCCGACATCCCTTCCATCACGGTTTCGGCGCAAATCAGGCATAGGTATTTCATGGTCAACTCCTTGGTTAAAAATAGTGTTCGCACCGAGTAGTCGTTCGGCGCTGGGCATATTCGACAATTGGAACGCCTTTATCGTTGAAACGAGCTACCGAAAGTGGTGTCGTGCATGGCGACAATTTCCCCTACCTGCCTTGAGCCGAAGCCGGCTGTCGCTTACCATGAACTGATAGACTCAATTTTTCGTAATCTAACCGGAGATGGACTATGACGCTTTGCCCTTGCGGCTCCAAACTGGATTATGCCGAATGTTGCGGTCCGATCATCGACGGTGCACTCGCGCCCACGGCCGAGGCCTTGATGCGTTCGCGTTACACGGCTTTCGTGCAACGTAAGCTGGACCATGTCGAGCGTACCCATGCTCCGGAAATCAAAGACGATTTTAATCGGGCGGAAGCCGAGCGGATGGCGGAAGAATGCGAGTGGCGCAGCCTGGAAATCCGTAACGCCACGGAAACCGGCGATACGGCGCAAGTCGAGTTTACGATAAAGTTCCGCCGCGACAAGCAGGAGATGGTACAAACCGAATTGGCCAGTTTCCGCCGTGAAAATGGCGAGTGGCTATATGTCAGCGGGGATATCAATCCCAAAGTCACGCAACGCGTGGTCAGCAAAGTGGGCCGTAATGATCCCTGTCCGTGCGGGTCGGGCAAAAAGGCCAAAAAATGCTGCGGCACCACGACCGAATTAGAGCAGGAATGACGCAACATTTTCACTGTACAGCGTGCGGCAAGTGCTGTTACGGACAGTTGCCGCTGACGGTTAACGATGCGTTTAAGCATGCTGACCGCTTCCCCTTGGCCATGGTCTGGACGCCGTTACGCCAAGGCAGTAAGGACTTTGCGATGGTGTCCCAGCTGGGCGCCACGATAAAACTAGCCAACAGGAAAGAATTGGCGGTATTGATAGTACCGACCGCCTATCTTCCGCCGTCGTTTCCGTGTCCGGCGCTGACGGCCGATAATCTGTGCGGCATTCACGCCGATAAACCCTCGCGTTGTCGAACCATGCCGTTTTACCCGTATCGGGACGAGCAATTCCAAGCCGAGCTATTAAAACCGCAACCCGGTTGGGCTTGCGATACTTCCGAAACGGCACCGCTAGTGTTTGCCGACAAGAAAATCCTGTTTCGTGAAGATTTTGATGCAGAACGGGAGGAATTGGAGGAACAGATTCCGCAGATTCGCCGCTATGCCGACTATATGTTGAAGTACACCCCGCAACTGGTCGATAACCTCGCCAAAGTATCGCTTAAGCCTAAAGGCGGGCAAGTCGTGACCAGTCTTTCGTCATTTCTAACGGCAATTCGCCACCCCAATGCCCAACAGATTGCTCAGCAACAACTGCCGGTGTTGAACGGTTATATAGAGAAAACCGCATCGGAACTTGGCCTGGTGGAATACCATCGCCATTACCTGGCCGGGGCCAAAGAAATGCAGTATTTAGCCCCGCAAGCCGGATAACTTATTCGCCGATTGCCTGTTGTCACAACGCAAAAAAAAACGATTTGCTTTGGTTGCTAGAGCTTGAATGGGAGACTTGGTATGCAACTGTACTGGCATGAAACCTACAAGGCCTGGACACTGGGCTTTTCTGAAAGCCGAGGTTCCGGAATGACTGTTTTCAGGTACTCTGAATAACTGCTGCCGACCCTGAAGCGACATTGAACTGAGTTCCTTGTAGGGCAAGTATCTAAGAGAAAGCTGACAATCAAGTCTTGTGCCCTGTGAACTAGGCTGGAACAAACTAAGCCTATTCCAAACAACCAATTCTAAAACCATTCGATTTTACAAGACGACCTAGAAGTTGACTAAAATACTCAGTTGATAAGTTTTTATTTTAGGCGTAGAAAGTCAAGCGAATATAAACCTATTTTGCAGTTAGGGGGTATACAATTTTATTAAAATTGAAGCTTATTTTTAAATCGTTGTCATCGCATTTTTTATTTAAAATTCGCAATTAGACTGGTAATTACTATTTAAATATCATAATAAATATAAATTCCCGATAAATTGCGACCTGCCATTATCAAATATCTAGGAGAAAAAATGCATATTCAGTATAAAAAAATCGTTGCACTACTTCCCCTTATTTTCAGCCTTATTCAGATAGATTGTGTAGAGGCAGCGCCAGTAACTTATGGCAGCAAAGCTGCCTTCGATAGCGCAATATCCGCTCTTGGTCTTAAGGTTGGAGGCACTAATTTCGACTCTTTCAGCAATGGTCAAGTGATCAATAGCGGAGATCAACTGTTCAGTGGTTTATCTATTAGCTCTCAATTGGCTGATCGTGTCGATGCATCTGGCGCCCCTGTTCCTACGTTAATGGAGGTCAGTAATGCCTACACCACGACCTCCAATCCAAATTTCTTGGGTACGACGGATGCCCATATTTTCATGGATGGGGACAATTTAACATTATTTTCCGATAAACCAAGAGAAGCGCTCGGCATGTACATTATTTCAGCAGATGCTTTGCAGGATGGGGACATTTTTTTTCAGCACAATCTTATAGATTATTACGTTAATCTCAGCATAAACCAGACCCTAAATGATGGATCGAATGTTTACTTCATAGGGATTATAGATACCGCTGAGTTTCTGTATCAACGGGTAATGACTGCCAGTAATGGAGCATTTTTATATAACGTGGACGATATTGTTCTTGGGACCATTCCTGAACCATCCTCTATCAGCATTGTATTGTTAGGGTTAGGCATACTATTTTTTGCATTTAACAGAAGAATCACAACTAGTGAAATTCCTTTCGAAAACGAGAGAAAAATATCTCAAGTTTATTTTAAATAACTTAGGAGAAATGCCATGAATTTAAAACCAATTAGATTGAAAATATTTATTCTGATCGTGTCAGGGATTGGCCTTCCCGTCTCATCGCATGCGGAGACGCGTCCTTCACTCGCTGGTCTGCAATCGCAGATCAACGCATTACAGGCTCAAATCACACAAGCGGACAACGCCTGCAGCTGTTGGACTCCACAAGAACTGTCTGACCTGCTCACAAAAGCTGAGTGGTTCCCCAGTGTGATGACAGAAAATGGTTCAACCACTACCCCCTCTCCCTTTCAATGCACCAAAAATTATTCATCCAAAATTAGCTCCGGTGAGCATCTTAAATCTATATCTGCCAGTATTGTATATCCGGTTCCTATGGGGCAACCTAACATTCATACTGGAGTTTCTGTTGGTGTCTCCGCCTTAGAGGGTGGAGTGGCGGAATGTACGAAAACTGTAAACGGAATTACTTATGTAAATGGTATAAAAATTAATCAGGGCGATAATGCGCACCCTAGCATTTTGGACCAAACCGAGATTCAACAATGCTATGCTCAAATAATGGCGGTAGGGAAAACATTGCCAGACTGTGACTTCAACCCTATAACAATTCCCTAATAAATCGCCTCGTAGTTATTTGATACTAATAAAGAGGTCATTCAAGGCTAAGGGATATGGATTCGCCTTTAGCCTTGCGCATCACACAGCAACCTAATTTCCATATTTTACCCGACTTAGCCCACAAGAATGCGGCAAACAACAAGCAAAACCATAAGGTGCGCAGACGCTGCCGTCAGGCGCACCGCTTGCGATCGTTACGTCTCGCGTGGCTCGGCACAACCTATAGGCGGTCGTACATTTTTGGGATTACGGCTGGCGGCTGTAGATCAATCAGCAGACCTTCGTCAGAAAAACCATCTGTCTGCTTCTGGCCGAACTTGCTCTATCAGAATGGCGCGGCGTGAAACTTTTCATTTGTTGTGTCAGAAAGCGGGTATGGCGAGCGACTAAAACAATGAAATATCACTTTAAAATCAATCGTCCATTTTTCACTAATTCTGTCACTGGATGCGAATTTCCCGCAATCTACGCGCCAAAAAGCGCCGCTCAGGTTCCTGCCGCGCCAAAGCCAGGGCTTGTTCGTAAGCTGCGATAGCTTCGTCGGTTCTGCCCAAGCGTCGGTACAAGTCTGCCCGTGCCGCGTGCACCAGATGATAATCGGTAAGGTCGCCGTTCTGTAAAATCGCATCGATCAACTCCAGCCCGGCTGCCGGTCCATCCCGCATTGCTACTGCGACAGCCCGATTTAATTCGATCACCGGCGAGGCATCGATGCGCATCAAGACTTCATAGAGTGCGACGATTTGCGGCCAGTCCGTGGCGGCGGCATGGCTGGCGTTGGCGTGCACGGCGGCGATGGCGGCTTGCACGGTATAAGGGCCAAAGTGCTGTGACCCTAAAGCCTGCTGCACTAGCGCGGAGCCTTCGGCGATGCGTTCCCTGTCCCACAAGCTGCGGTCTTGGTCGTCCAACAAGATCAGTTCGCCGTCGGCTGTGGCTCTGGCGGCGCGACGCGATTCGTGCAGCAGCATCAACGCTAATAAGCCTTGCGCTTCCGGTTCCGGCAGCAACTCGACCAACAAACGCCCCAAGCGTATCGCTTCTTCCGACAAATCGTGCCGGGTTAACGCAGCGCCGGATGAGGCGGAGTAACCTTCATTGAACACCAGGTAAACTACCCGCAACACAGAATCCAGGCGTTGCGGCAGTTCGGCCGGCACCGGTACTTGATAGGGAATTTTGGCATCGCGGATCTTGGTTTTGGCGCGGACGATACGTTGGGCCAGCGTTGGTGTTGGCGTCAGGAAGGCGCGAGCGATTTCCTCGGTCGCCAGGCCGCAGACCTGGCGTAGCGTCAATGCCACTTGGGCATCCGGAGATAGCGCGGGATGGCAACAAGTAAAGATCAGCCGCAGCCGGTCGTCTTCCAGGGCTTCTGCTTCCGTGTCGTCAACTTCGCTGGCCGGATCGGCCAAGGCATCGGCATCTTCCAACACATCGAAACGGGCTTGCCGGCGCAGGCCGTCGATAGCCTTGAAGCGGCCGGCCGACACCAGCCAACTGCGCGGATTGGCCGGCAAGCCGTCGCGCGGCCATTGCTCTAAAGCCGCCCGAAACGCGTCGTGCAGCGCTTCCTCGGCCACATCGAAATCGCCGAGCAGCCGAATCAAGGTGGCCAGCACATGACGGGATTCGCTTTGGTAGATGGCGTCGATTTTTTCGCGCAATGTCGTTTCGGCTCCGTCGGCTTTCAGCCTTGTCTGCTCAAGCTACACATCACTTCATGCCAGCCGGTTTCGGCGCTGGCGCCGACTTGCGCGAATACCGTTTGCAACTGTTGCATTTGGGTGCCGGTCAGTTGCGCTTCCAACGCCGCTCCGTCCGGCGTTAAGCTAAGTTCGCGCACCCGTTTATCGTGCATGGCTGTGTCTATCATGACCAGCTGCATTTCCATTAACTGCCGCAACGGCGCGTTCAAGGCCTGTTTGCTGACGCTGAGCATGCCCAGCAGCGCGCTCACGGAAATCCCCGGACTGCGGCCGACGAAATACAATATCCGGTGATGCACCCGCCCCAGTCCGCGCTCGGCCAGGATGCGGTCCGGCTGTACGGTAAAGGCGCGATAGCCGAAGTAAAACTGTTCAATAGCCAGACGCAACGCAGCTTCGCGTTTGTCCGGCGTCAGCGTTTCATCAAGCTGGGGGTTATCGATAGCGGCTATTTGGTCAACCATATTGACATTATAGGCAGGCAGCCGTTAGCATGGCTATAGGTCAACTTTATTGACGTTTATCAATGTCCGCCATGAACCCATTCTCGCCGCACCCTATCCGCTTTTCCGCTCGTACCCAAGATCTTCATCCCTCGCCGATCCGTGAAATTCTGGCCGTCGTCGACCGACCCGGTATGATTTCCTTTGCCGGCGGATTACCGTCGCTGGACAGTTTTCCGCAATTCAACCTGGAGGCCATGCCGCAGCACATGCTGCAATACGGTGCCAGCGAAGGCGAAGCGGCGCTGCGCGAGCGGATTGCCGCAGATATGCAAAGCCTGGGCGTTAAATGTTCGGCCGAACAGGTGTTGATCCTGTCCGGTTCGCAGCAAGGCATCGATCTGGTCGCCAAACTGTTCATCGATCCTGGCACGCCGGTGGCCGTGGAAGCGCCTACCTATTTGGCGGCCCTGCAGGTGTTCCGCTTTTTCGGTGCCCGTTTTGTGGCTTACGATGCCGGGGCGCCGGACCTGGATATGTTGCAACGGGAAAAGCCGGCGTTTGCCTATGCGATCCCCACGTTCCAGAATCCCAGCGGCCGCTGCCTGGATGCCGGGGAACGCGCCGCATTGGCCGTCGCCTGCGATGCAGCCGATATTCCCTTGTTCGAAGACGACCCTTACCGCGATTTAGTGTATGACGACTGCGAACGCACACCGGTGTGCGCCGGTTTGCAGCAAGCACCCTGGATTTATCAAGGCTCGTTTTCGAAAAGTCTGGCGCCGGGCTTGCGCTTGGGTTACCTGGTGGCGTCGCCGGAACTCATGCCTTTTTTGACTCGGCTAAAGCAGGCTGCTGATTTACACAGTAACCGCATCAGCCAATGGTTAGTGCTACAACAACTAAACAATCCTGAGCGTAACCAGCAATTAGTGGCGCTGGCCGGGCATTACCGCCAGCGCCGAGACGCTTTCGAAGCCGCGCTGCGCCTGCATTTTGCGGATTTGGCGGTTTGGCAAACTCCGCCCGGCGGCTTATTTTTCTGGCTGACGCTGAATCGCCGCATCGATACCCGCCAGCTGCTGCCCAAAGCTATCGAAGCCGGCGTGGCTTTTATGCCCGGCGAACCTTTCCTGCCGATGGCGGTAGACGCTTGCGGCCAGCTGCGTTTGAATTTCAGCCACGCCAATAGCGAAGATGCCGAATCAGGCTTGCGGATTTTGGCTGATTTGGTGCGAGAGTTTATTTAAGCTAAGGTTGCAGCCGCGCCAGATTATGCAAACCCACCGTCGGCGCGGCACCGAAAGTCTTGCGGAATTCGTGGCTGAAATGGGCGGAATCGGAAAACCCGGTGGCGTGCGCGGCAGTCGTGAAGTTGTGGCCCTTGATGACTTCTTGTATCGCCTGCCGCATCCGGTTCCAGCTGCGATAACGGCGAAACGGCACACCGATCTGTTGACTGAATAGATGCTGTAGCCGGGACGCGGACAACCCCACATTGGCGGCCAGCGTAATCACCGACGTCAGGTCGTCGCCCTGCGCGAACAAAAACTCAACGATTTGGCTGATGCGCGGGTCTAGTCTGTCGGCTTGCGACCGGCGTTTCGAAAAATCCAGCAGATCGGCTAAGGGCTGCGCACTCCAATTCGGTTGATAGCGGTCTTCGTACAGCTCGCGCATGAAGGCGATTTCCCCGCCATTGCCGACCAAGGCACCGTTCACCGAGCGGGTATTACGGATCAAAGGTAACAGCGCCTCGGTGCCGGCGATGGTCGGTTCAATGTAAAACACCGCCAGCGGATCGCCGCCCACATCTAATTCGTGCCAAACGCCTGCCGGAATCACCGCCGTGCGGCAAGACAGCCAATCGCTACCCGCTATCTTCAAACGAAATTTCCCATACAGACCGGCCAGAAACACCGGGGCGCCGTGTTGGTGGTTGGCGTTGTAATGCAGCGGACCGCAAAAAAAGGTGCGGCCGCCGCTGATGTCCCACAGCGCATCGAACGGGGAGGCCGTGGCGGTAGCACGTTCATACAAGCGTGACGTATTGGTCATCGTTTAAGCTCCCTGTCGCGTCCGGCTCGCCGGCAATTTGCCAAGCAGTCTAGTCAATGCACCGGTGCTTGGCAACGGGCTTGGGGCGTTTGCCTTACAGGGCATTCAATCAGCGGGGCTAAGCTCCCCATTACTTTGAGGATAAACATGAGTAAGCAAACATTTCCACCCGAACCGATGGCCAACGTATTCCTACTGGCGTTTGCCATATTCTGCCTGGCGATAGCCTTGAGTATTGCCTGGGTATTGGGCGTTACGCTGTTTTTTCCCGACGGCGCGTTGGCCGGCCATTTGGTCGAACGGGCGGACATAATCCGCGCCCATATCGATTACCTGATGATGGCCCAGTTTCTGTTCATTTTCTTTTTGCTGTTTCGACAGTATGCGGTCACGCCGCCGATCTGGGTGGTGGGTGCCTGTTGCTTCGGGGCGTTTTTCAACCCGCTGTCGTTTTTACTAAGGGGATTGTCGGCCAAGCCGGTGGCCTCCGCTTTACCGGTCGAACCGTACTTCCCGATTCAGGCCGGCGTCAGTTTTACCCTGACCACGGTCGGTTTTCTAACGGCGGCGATTCTGGTGGCCCGAGCGGCTTGGAAGTCGAGATCGGAACAGGATTAGTCCGAATCGTTTGGAGGCGCTTGGGCGGTTAGGCAAACCGACTGACAGAGGTTGAGCGTTGGAATGTTCTTTGATTAGTTTGGGTCTTGGGTTATCTTTGCAAAAAATACGGAAATAAAATGTTTATTTCCGCGAAAGCGATAGTCTGAGGCTTGAATAAAGGTGGCTCATAAAGCCTTGGCCGTTTGTCGTATTTCTCGGGCAGGGCTGGTTTCTTTGTTAAATAAAGCGCAGTTTTATCAACTATTTAAACTCAGGAATAAGGTGTTGTACGACAGATGGCTGGGATTATAAGGCAAATGATGTCTCATACATTACGTTTGCGTCATTAACATCCTGTAGTTCAACCAAATCGAGAGAGGGCTAAACGTGGCAAACGTGAAATTTGAGACCATATGGCAGAACTATCCGGACGAGCATCCTTGCCTCGATCCGAAAACACGTAAGCCACCGAAAGGATATTCAAATCAGTGTGCGATGCGAGTGGGGTACGCACTTGATCTCGTTTGCGTCGTTTAGCGGAAAAAGATGTCCTTATGGTGCCAAGAATGGCGGGATGGTTGCCGGTGCACAAGAGTTGGCGAATTGGCTTGGCCCCAATCGATTTCAGGGTTGTCCTGACCCAGAGACGCACACAGCTAAAGATGCGTTTGAAAAGGTTAGCGGTCGTACCGGCATCATCTTTCTTGCCAACTATTGGCAGCGCGAAGGCGAAACTGGTTCAGCGCGAACGGGCGACCACATCGATCTATGGAACGGATCGCGAATGACTGCATATTCAAGCTGGTTTCGCGTTCATCTTGGAGTAGCGTGGGATGGGGTGTGGTCAGATTTCCGAGGTGCTTCGAAAGTTCTTATTTGGCCAATTTCATGAACAAAGTAGCAACTATTGTCGGTTCTGCCCTGCTGGGGCTTGGCATTTGTGGAATGCTCGTGTGGCTCTCAAACGTGCTGGGCATTGGAGTTCGATTTCCGTCGCCAGGGGGCGAAGATGATTTTTCGAGACGCGCTGCCTACTTCTTGTTTGGAGTATGTCCCGCGTTCCTCATTCTTGGGGCGTGGATCGGCTATGTGAGTTCTAGGAATAAATACCGTTTTGCCCTGATGTGGCTCGGCGCCCTCGCTGGAACGCTCGCTGTATGGCTAGGGACTCTCGTGCTTCGATCTCAAATTGAGCAGTTAATCGGAGAGGATTCCGGAACTAGCGCTGTAGCAGTGTTTTATGGTCTGTGGGTTCTGTTGTCCGTTCTCGGCGCAGCAATCGCCTGCCGGGTGCTTCCTAAGTGAACCTGATACATAACATGGCGCATCAAAGGGATGCTCCGCTTCACTGCGTGTCCCGTAGCTTTACGTTAGCTTTAGCGTAACCGGACGCACGTTTAACGTCGTTCCTCCGATTACGCTTCGCTAATCGGAGCTACTCGAGCTACCCGGGCTGTTTTGACCAAACACAAATCCGCCCGACACAAAACATCTTTTCCAAGAATAAAACCCCAAACCCCTTTGACAAAGTCCATAAATAGACTTATTTTAAACTAAAGTTTAGATAAGTTGTTTGGAGGGCTTATGTTGTCTACCGCTCAAGCGCCATTACCGGCCGACAGCGCGCTGGTGGCTGGCGCGGCATTACGGACCTTTTTTAATATCGCCGATGCCTGGCGTTTGAATGTCGAACAGGCCATGGTTTTACTGGGGCTGGATTCGCGCAGCACTTATTTTAAATGGAAGAAGAACCCGGAAAGCGCCAGTCTCAACGCCGATAAACTGGAAAGGCTGTCTTATATCTTTGGGATTTATAAAGCCTTGCAGATTTTACTGCCCAAGCCGGAAGCGGCGGATAGCTGGCTGCATCAAGCCAATCAGGCCGCGCTGTTTTCCGGGCAATCCGCGTTACAACGCATGCTGTCCGGGCGGGTGGCGGATTTGTATGTGGTGCGCCAATATCTGGATGCGCAGTGCGGTTGGGCCTAATGGCGGTAGCGAAAATCAGTCGGATAGATTGGCGACCCTGCTGGCGCTTGGTGCCCAGCCGGTTTCCGCCGACGGGTTTATTCGACAGAGTGGCCGACCCGGCCGATCTGGAAGTGGTGTTCGCTATCGAAGCGTTGACTAACGACAGGCTGCGCGACGAAGCCGGCGAAATTAGCTTGGTCGCGGCGGCGGACCGGATTGCCGGGCCGGGGACAACGCCTATTATGGCGGCCTTCACTCATCTCAATCCGGAAGGCAGCCGGTTTTGCGACGGCAGTTACGGTGTGTATTACGCTGCTAAGGACATCGATACCGCGATTGCCGAGACCCGTTTTCATCGCAATCGGTTTATGGCCGCGACGCAACAGGCGCCGATTGACATCGACATGCGCAGCTATGCCTCGGATTTAAATGCCGATCTGCACGACATTCGCGGCCGGCAAACCGAATTACCGGAAATTTACGACGCCGACACCGGCAATTACGCTGCCGCGCAGGCTTTGGCCCGGCAGTTGCGAGCGGACGGCGCGGACGGTATCGTTTATTCCAGCGTGCGCGCCGCCGGCGGCGAATGTGTGGCGGTGTTTAAACCGCGTTTGCTGTCGCCGGTCAAACAAGGCGCGCATTATTGTTATGTGTGGGACGGCCGGCAAATTAGCGCGGTTTATAAAAAAGAACTTTACCAGCCCGGTGTGTAACGGATAGCCATGCTCGATTTGCTAGTACCCAGCCAAGAAAACGATTTCTACGAAACTCATATCCAATTGCTGTTGCACAGCTATCAGCGCTTACTGGGCAAGCCGCTGTTGGAAAAGTCCACAAGCATGGCGTTGGGCCGGCAAGTGTATGAAGGCGATTTCGCCTTGCTATCTCACGACACCGCCGCCGATCCTGTATTCAATTACGCCAACCGCACTGCGCAGGTTTTATTCGAACTAAGCTGGCCGGAATTTATCGGCATGCCGTCGCGCTTTTCGGCAGAACCGGTCAATCGTGAAGAGCGCGAGCGACTATTAAATCAAGTGACCAGCCAGGGTTATATCGACAATTACAGCGGGGTGCGGATCGCCAAATCCGGCCAGCGATTTTTGATCGAGCGCGCGGTGGTGTGGAATGTCTACGATAGCGCGCAAGGCTATGTCGGTCAGGCGGCTTGTTTTAGCGACTGGCGCTTGTTACCCTGAGTCTAACCGTTTCCATTCACTCATTGCCTGCGAGAAATTTATGCTGAAAACATCCTTAAAACGTGGCGGCCGTTTATGCTGCGGTTTGTTGCTAATGCTGGCCAGCTCGGCGCAGGCCGATGAAGTGGGTTGCGTGACCACGGCCTGGAAACTGATCGGCGCCAATCACAAGGTCTGCGTCGATGCGTTTGAAGATCCGAAAATCCCTAACGTGATTTGTCATATCAGCCAGGCCAGATCGGGGGGTATTTCCGGCGGCTTGGGTCTGTCGGAAGATCCGTCGGAATTTTCGCTGGCTTGCCGGCAAATCGGCCCGATCACATTGCCGGCCAAACTGAGCACGGAAGAAACCGTGTTTTCTGAGAGCACCTCGCTGTTTTTCAAGTCTACCAACATTACCCGTTTATGGGATGCCAAGCACAACACCCTGGTTTATTTGGCGATTAGCCGCAGAGTGATCGAAGGCGCGCCGGCCAACAGCGTGTCGACTGTGCCGGTGATGCCTTGGGGTAGATAGGGCGTTGTGAACCCTATCCCAGGTCCAAAGGTTGGTCGGCGACGGGTTTCGTCCATTTCAATAAGGCCTCGTAAAGCGTGGCCGGCAGAATCGGTTTACTGATGAAATCATTCATCCCGGCAGCCAGGCAGTGTTGATGATCGCCGTGCATGACGTTGGCGGTCATCGCAATGACCGGTAGGTCGCGGCAAGCCGGGATTTGCCGTAACAGCCGGGTAGCTTGATAGCCGTCCATCACCGGCATTTGCACATCCATCAACACACAGTCGTACTCGTTATGCCGAAGCTTGTCCAAGGCCAGTTCGCCGTTTTCGGCAATATCCACCTGTAATTGGGCTTGCTCCAGTAACTCGATGGCGACGATACGATTGATTTCGTTGTCTTCCACCAGCAATACTCGTCCACCCTGTAGTCGCGCCAATTTACCGATGTCTATGCTGGCGCGGTGGCGGCGAATCTGAAAATTGCGGATAGTGTTCAGATCCGTGACGCCCAGCAGCACGTTAAAGGTGAAAGTAGAGCCGAGGTTTGGCCGGCTGCTAACGCTTATGCTGCCGCCCATCTGTTCTATCAATTGTTTGGAGATTATCAAACCCAGGCCGGTGCCGCCGTAATTGCGGGTTACACTATTGTCGCCCTGGCTGAAGGCCTGGAACAGTTTGGTTTGCTGGTTGGCGGTGATGCCGATACCGGTATCGCTGATCGCGAATTGCAGGCGCACCGAGCGCGCATCGCGGCTGATTTCGCTGAAGCTGACAGTTATCTCGCCATGCTCGGTAAACTTGATGGCGTTACCGATCAGATTGATTAAAACCTGCCGCAGCCGTTGCGGGTCGCCAATCACCGCATGATAGTCCGGCCCGGCCGGTGGCCTGATCAGTTGAATACCCTTGTTCGCGCTCAGTTGCAACATGGTGGAAAACACGTGTTCCAGCATTTCTTCCAGCAGGAAGGGGATGGTTTCCATCTGCATCTTGCCGGCTTCCATTTTGGAGAAATCCAGAATGTCGCCGATCAGTGTCATCAAAGAATGCGCGGACGACTCCACCCGTTTCAGATATTCGCGTTGCTTAAAGCTGAGTTCGCTGTTTAGGCATAATTCCACCAAGCCGACAATCGCATTCATCGGCGTGCGAATTTCATGGCTCATATTGGCCCAGACTGTGTCAAAACGCCTAACTTGATATAATAGGCTCAGGTTATTGATGAGGTCAGCCGATGAAACGTTTCATTGAAGGTGAATGCCGAACACAAACAACGTTATTGCCGGAAAGTATCGACGACTACATCACCGATACCAATCCAGTGCGCGTCGTTGATGTTTTTGTCGACGAACTGGACCTGGGCAAGCTTGGATTTGACGGCGTTGAACCGGCGATCACCGGTAGGCCGGCCTATCATCCCGCCATTCTCTTGAAGATTTACATCTACGGTTACCTCAATCGCATTCAATCCAGTCGGCGTCTTGAGAAAGAGACACAACGTAATGTCGAACTGATGTGGCTGGTTGGACGACTGACGCCCGACTTCAAGACCATTGCCAATTTCCGTAAAGACAACGGCAAAGCGATTCAAAGCGTCTGCCGTCAGTTTATCGTGTTGTGCCAGCAACTGGGTTTGTTCTCGGAAGCTTTAGTGGCCATCGATGGTAGCAAATTCAAGGCGGTCAATAACCGGGATCGGAATTTCACCAGCGCCAAGTTGCAAAGGCGAATGGAAGAAATCGAGTCAAGCATCAATCGCTATCTGACAGCACTCGACACTGCCGACCGGCAAGAGCCAGCCATTGCCAAGGCCAAGTCCGAACGCCTGCAAGATAAGATTGCTGCCCTGAAAGCGCAGATGAAAGCGCTCAAGGACATCGAAGTCGAGCTCAATAAGACACCCGACAAACAGATTTCCCTGACCGATCCGGATGCCCGTTCCATGAAGACGCGTGGCACCGGCATCGTTGGCTACAATGTTCAGACGGCCGTCGATACCCAGCATCACCTGATTGTTACCCATGAGGTGACCAATGTCGGCATTGACCGAGACCAGCTGACCTCAATGGCTAAGCAAGCCCGCACAGCCATGGGTGTCCAAGACCTAACGGCCATTGCTGATCGCGGCTATTTCAAGAGTGAAGAAATTCTGGCCTGCCATGAAGCCGGTATCACACCCCTCGTCCCCAAATGCAAAACCTCTTCAGCCAAAGCTGCTGGAAGATTTGATAAGGCAGATTTTATTTACGACGCCGAGAACAACGAGTACCGATGTCCGGCCGGCCAACGCCTCATCTGGCGATACAGTACTGTTGAGCGAGAAATGAAAGTACACCGTTATTGGAGTTCATGCTGCCAACAATGTGAACTCAAAGCCAAGTGCACCCCAGGCGAACAGCGACGGATTACACGTTGGGAGCATGAAGATGTTCTGGATGCCATGCAAACGCGTTTAGACCAAGCACCAGACAGCATGCGTATTCGGCGCCAGACGGTGGAGCATCCCTTCGGCACCCTCAAGGCATGGATGGGTGCAACCCATTTTCTGACCAAGACACTTGATCGCGTCAGCACCGAGATGAGCCTACATGTACTGGCCTACAACCTTAAAAGGGTGATGAATCTACTGGGAACCACTGCATTGATGGAAGCAATGGTGGCCTGACGGCCATTTATTGCTCTTTTTTAGCCTATTACCGATGGCTATCAGCATCAATTTGGTCAAATCAAGTCGATAAACCAGTTAACGCCATTCAGAAACGTTAGCCGCTCAGGACCGCGCGATTTCAACAGAATTGGTCGATACGGGCTGGGTATTTCATCTATTCAACGTTTTTACACAGTCTGGGCCAGGAACTGGCCCTTGGCCTGATTGGCCGATTCCGCGTCCTGCTTGGCGAACTCAAGCTCTTGGGTACGGCTTTGCACCTGGCTTTCCAGATCAGTCTCGTGGGCCTGGATTTGTGCCAGCATATTATTAAAGGCTTCGGCCAAATCGCTGATTTCGTCGTTACCGGAATAATCCGAGCGCCGGCTGTAATCGTGGTCTTTTTCGATTTGCCGCGCGGTATTGGCCAATTTCAACAAGGGCCCTAAAAACGAACGTTGCAAACGCTGCACATACAGCGCCACCACACTCAGGGCTATCAAGATAATGCCGGTGTTAATCAGCGTATTGAACAACAGGGAGTGATAGGACCGTTTCAAATCGGCAATCAGCGTGATATGGCCGACGATTTGCTTGTTTTTGTGAAAAATGGGTTGAGTGATCTGCCGGGTTTTGGATAGCCAGTCCGGCCACCAAGTATGCCAGTTGGTGGCGGGTTTTTCATAGCGCACCAGCGTGACACCGCTGGGAGTTTGGATTTGCCCGGCGATGATGTCCGGATCGTGAGCCAGGGCATCCAGCACTTCCTGAGCGGTTTGATTGTCGTCGAACAACAAGGCAAAACTGCTGTTCTGGCCGATCATATTGGCGGTCAAGGTCAGTTTTTGGCCAATGGTCTGCTGCAAAGCCGAATACTCGCGAATCGACAGCGATACCGTCGCTACCATCAGGCTTAACATTACCATCAGCCGCAGGATTTTACTGAGCTTGCGGCTGATGGAAATGCGAGGATCTGTTGACGCTGTCATTCTATTATTTCGGCCATCCGCAGTAATTTCGAACTCAGCTTCAGGTCGGCTGATTTCACCGCCGCTAAATTTACCACCAGTTTTAGCCTGTTGTCGCGCAGCGTAAATTGCACCATACCCCCGTGGTTAGCGAAGTTTTCCACGTCGCCGACCAATAGTACGTGATGTTGTCTGGCTTGTTCGGTCAGTACCGGCGTTAACGCGGCCAAATCACTTAAAAACAAAATACTGCACTGTGTCATGTCGGGCGCGTCGTCCAGATTGACGTGTACGGCATTGCCGTTGATTTGCTGACCTTCCAAAACCGGCAGATAGGCGCGCAGCACGCTATGGCCTTGCAAACAAATCGTGACCGGCGCGGTGCTAGGCCACTGCGCCAGTTCCGCGAAATGAAATAGATAGGCGGTCTTCAATTGAAACTCACGGCTTAAGCCGTGGTTTTCCTCCGCGCGCGCTAAACCGGCAAAGCAAACGCTGACACTCAGTAGCAAAAGTTTAAGCAGACGCATCGGCGCAATAAACCGTCTTAAAAGTGCCAGGATATTTGCGCCAGATAGCCGCGTTGAATCTGGCTGGCGACCGGAATATACAAAACGTCGCTGAATTCCGGATGCTGGTTATCCAGCAGATTTTGCCCGCTCAGCGATAACTCCAGATTTTTGTGTGGGTGCCAGCCCAGCCGCAAGTCCAGCGCGATATAGGCGGGTATGCTGCGTCTGTCGATATACACTTCATCGACATACCGGGCCCAGGCGTCCAGTTCTATTTCGTTGGTCAAGTTGAACAAGGAGCGCAGGGAGACGTTATGCTGCGGATTGAAATGTTCCTCGGTGAGCGGATCGCGAAACCACGGTTGATTTTTATCGTAATTGACCGAGAACTGGTTGGCGCTATAAGAGGCTTGCAGGCGCCAATCGGCACTTACCCGGAAATTGACTGCCAGCTCCAGACCGTAACTGTCCACTTGCCGATAATTGGCCACCGTAGCTTGTCTGATATTGCCGAAAATCGGATCGTTATAAGTCACACCGGTAAACTTGGTACCCTGCATCCGATCATAAATGTTGTAAAACAAGGCGCTATCGAAATCCAGACTATTGGAGATTTGCCAGCGCCAACCCAATTCGTAGGCCAGCAGGTTTTCGGTGAGCATGTCCGGATTAGCTTTGGCTTCGAAAAATGTGCTGGTGTCCGGAATCTGTTTGAACAAACGAATGCTGTGTTGAGCCCGATTCGGCAACACCACGGCCCGTGAGACAGCCGCCCATAGGCTGTGCTGCTTGTTGGGCGTCCACAGCAGCCGGGCGTTAGGTTCGGTTTCCCAACCAGTAAAAGTAAAATGCTCCACCCGGTTGCCCAGGGTCAGTTTCAGATCGTCTGTTAAATCGATCTGATCCTGTAAAAATACCCCGACATTGTGCTGCGTTAATTGCTCGGGTTCGAAACCCAGGGTCAGCGTGTTATCGAAACTATCGGCGATATTCTGATAATTCAACCCCCACATCAGTTTGTGGTGGTCGATGATGACCGGCAGGGTGTGTTGAAAGTCCAGATCGTAATGCGAGCGGCTCATCCGGTTCATCGCCAATTGCCATTCGGTTTGGGTAAACGCCATATTCAGACGCCAATCGTGGCCGCTGTCGGTGCGGTGCGACCAATTGCCCTGCAAACTGCCGGTCACGCCGTCCCTGCCGAAATCGTCGTTTTGCCACAAGGGCGCGGTCGTCGAGGTTTTGCCGATATAGTAACCGCCCAGCCGATAGCGGGAGACGTTGGCTTCCACCATTAGTTTATCCTGGGCGCTGAGTTGGCTGTCCAGGCGAAAATTAGCGGTCTCGGTATCGCCGGTGTCGTGGGTGTCTTGCTGGCCGGCCAGATCGATACTGGCGTCGCGCACCATCGTGCTGATCGTGCCGCGCAAGAATGTCGATTCCGATAACTTTTGACCGTAACGAATCCCGCCGAAACCGCGTTCCTCGGTGCCGCCGCCGGCATTGAGCAATCCGCCCTGGGTGTCGCGGGCCGAACGGGTAATAATGTTGATGGTGCCGTTCACGGCATTGGCCCCCCACAGGCTGCCGCTGGGGCCACGCAACACTTCGATGCGCTCGATGTCGGGCAGCGACGGATTTTGCTGGCCCCAATACACCCCGCTGATCAATGGGTCGTAGATACTACGGCCGTCTATCATCACTTGCAGTTTGTTGGCGTATAAATCGTTAAAACCGCGCGCGCTCACCGCCCAATTCCAAGCGTTGATTTTCGCGACATTCATGCCCGGCACCATGCGTAACACCTCCGGCAAACTGGTGGCGCCGGAACGGCGAATGTCTTCCGAGGTAATCACGAACGCTGCGGCCGGGCTATCCTTGACCGTTTGTTCCTGCCGCGCCAGGCTGGACACTTCCAGCTCGGTTAGCTCCTCCCAACTAAGCGGCAGTAATTCGTTGGTTGCTTCGATGTCGGCCGGACTACCTTGAGCGAGTACGTTCATATGCACTAGGCAGAACGGGCTGCATAAGTAGGCAAATTGACGCAGATAACGGTTAGCTAGCATGACATTTAGGCTTGGAAAGACAAGGTTGCCGCTATTATAAAAGCCTTAACCGTTAACTGGGCAAATCAGTCGATGAGGTGGCGGATGAATAGAGCGGCCTTGCAAATTACCAGTCTGGCTTTAGCGATTGATTTTGGCGCTGTCGAAGGACCAATGCTACAGCAAGCTTTCGATTGCCGCGCATTCCGCGCTACTCAATGCAAACTCGAAAATAGCCAAATCGTCGCGGATATGTTCGGCGGAGGTGGTGCCGGTTAAGGGCACGATGCCGATTTGGGTTAAATAGCGGAAGAATATTTGCGCCGGATTACGTAGGTATTTTTCCGCCAGGGTTTTCACCGCTGTGTCTGCCAGTATTTTGGGGTTGGCGGTTAGCGTCCAGAAGCTTTGATAGACGATCTGTTGCTGCCGGCAAAATGCCCGCAGCTGTTTATCGTAACCGGTGTCCGCGTAAAACCGGTTTTGCAACACGGCCGGTTTAACTGTGGCGTTGTCGTATAAAAACTCGAACAAGGCTGGGTCGTAGCAATTGCTGATGCCCAACTGCTTGGCACCGCCGTTTTGTTGGATGGCTTCCAGCGCTTGCCAAGCCTCCAGCAGTTGTTCGCGATCAGCCAGCGGCGAATGCAACACCAGCCCATCCAGATAATCGGTTTGCAGATTTTTTAGCGAGGTTTGGAAGGACTGTGCAACTTGTTCGGGCAAGCCGGCTTTAGCGTCGTAAGGAATGCGTAGCGGGTCCTGGCCGTTCAAAGGCGTAAATTTGGTCTGCAAGTAAAGCTCGGCTCGCTCCAAACCCAAGGCTCGGCAAGCCGCCAACACACCCTCGCCAACGCCGGCCTCGTGATAATGCTTGGGCTGGCAAGCCGTGTCGATGCCGCGAAATCCCAGGCTTATCGCCTGCTCCACGAATGCGGCGGTGCGTTCCTGTTTCCAAGCGGTGCCGTAAATAATGCCCGGCATGCGTACACCGGCGGTGGCGAGACTAAAGTCGGTGGTGCTCATAACGGCTCCCGAAAAAGTCTTGATCTTCGGCGATCCTGGCCTGAGCGTCAATTAGGCGGGCGACTAAATCCGGATTGCTCAGTCATAAAGATGAAGCTCAACGGCTATCGGATCGCTGTCAATGTTGTGTCGCAAAGCTGACAATTACACAAGCGGAGATAGGTTAACGGCTGATTATTAAGGATTTTATATTGGCATAAGGCTTGCTTTTGGATTTATAGCGTTTGCCGGCCTCAATTAGGCTTCTGTTCCTGGCGTTTGTGAGGAATTAGAAGGCTGAAATGTGATCGGCAATAAACCTTTCCATTGATAACGTCCGGGACAGAATATGCCAGCCACTTTTGAACTGAAAACCAACGACGAAAAGCAATATTTTTTTAATTTCCTGAACAGTAAGGGCGAACTCCTGTTGATGAGCGGCGATTACGGCAACAAGGATGAAGCCATGCAGGCCATTAAAGAAGTGCGAACCGGCTCTTTGATGACCAACCAGATTGCTGCCAGCAGAATTCCTGAGGGCGATACGTTTTTTGTCATTAAAGATGCGGCCGGTAGCATCATCGTCAAAAGCGTTTTATTTAACTCGAATATGGTGTTCGACAATGCGCTGCACATTGTTAAAGACAATGCCTGCGTTGCCGAAATCGTTGATCTGACTGAGTGAATCAAGGATAGTGGCGATTCGTAATTTTTTGTTCAGATAGCGGTGAGGTGTTGGCGATATGGGAGTCGAACTTAAAATTGTTCGGGAATTGGCCACGGTTTGCGTTACTGCAGGCGAGCTGGCCGCGATTGAAAGTCTGATTAAAGGTGAACTTAATAAGTCAGCCTTTATTGAGCAATTCGACAAAGTGGCAGGCGCGATTGGCGAGTGCTACGACGTCACGGCAGCTAGTATTCAGCCTTGGCTTAACATAACGAGCGAAACCGAATTTTGCGAAAAATTCGATTCTACTTATGCCGAATTCAAAGCCACTTACCTGAGTATTACCAATCGGCCGCGGGTAACCTCCGAGGAGGCTTACCTCGGATATATGCTGCTTCGGGAATACAAAGAAACCCAAACCGCTTATCCCTTACTGAAACTGACTTTCGTGCGTTTGGATGAGTTTATCGATAAATGGATTACCAACGACGCCTGGCTGGCGATGACGATAGAGAATCTGGTAAAAATGCTGTATCGGTTTCTGACCGAGGTCGCCGAGCATAAACAGAAAGACCCGACCGATGCCTTTGCTATTTATCAGGCATTGATGGTGGCTATGCGCCCTTATTACGGCTTGCTGGAAAATCACTGGAAACTCGTGGCAGAACCCGCCTGATGGGTAATTAATGTTCAAAAAGGATTTTTCAGCAACTGCTTAGCATCGGCATCGCGCAAAATTTTAATAGGCGACAAGCGCGATTCCGCTTCGGTATAGTGCCTGCTTCTAATTGCCGGTAAACCGCCATGAAAAAACTCCTGCTTACCCTGCTGGCCATCCTGCTGATCATCGAAGAATGGTTGTGGGATTTTCTCTCAGCCTGCGCTCACTATCTGGCTTTGTGGCTGAGATTGGAAGGCATCGAGCGTTGGTTGGCGCAAACCACGCCGGCCATGGCTTTGCTGGCGTTTACCATTCCGGTATTGATCGTCACGCCGATCAATCTGGCGGCCTTGTCCTTGTTATTGCACGGCATGTTGTTGCAGGGCATTTTGTTGGAAGTATTCGCCAAGTTGCTGGGTACTTTGCTGGTGGCGCGGGTATTTAAATTGACCAAGCCGCAACTGCTGACGTTTGCCGCAATCGCCTTCGTCTATCACACCGTAATGGGCTGGCTGCACTGGGCGCACGCCAAAATTGTCGATACCGAGATTTACCGCTGGTCGCGGCAGGTAAAAGCCCAGGTGAAGGCAAAGATTAAAGCATGGTTGGGCTAAATCCTTGGGCGACTTAAACCGCTACTAATCCGGTTTAGAGTCAGTCAGCGCTTGCCGCTGTTTTAGCAACACATAGCCGCAGCCCATCAGCGAGCCTATCATCAAGATCGCGCCGAGCAATTGCGCGAGTTTGGCCAATGTATGATCCTGCGCCAACAGCCCGGATTCGGTCAGCAAATATTCCCAATCGTGAAAACCATAAGGTGCGGAATGGCCGAAATTGCCGCCCAGCAAGGGCAATTGTCCGGCGCGGGCGTCGTTGATATAGGGGGCAATGTCCAGGAAGTTCTCGCCCACCCACCATAAACACAAACCGGCGCCGAAAGGGTCGTGGGTTTTTAATAATAAGGTCAGCATGCAAATCGTCGGCATCAATATTTGCCCGAGAGTGCCGCCTAGCGAGGTGATAAATTGTCCGAACGGCCGAAAAATCACGTGGCCGGCTTCGTGAAACGGCAGATTGACCAAATGTAGAAATGATTCGCCGACCGCATTGCTGGCCAAGCCCGGCGTAATCAGCAACCAGCTCCAGACTAAAAAACCCGGTAATAATAGGCAGCGGCCCAGGAAGATCGTTTCGTTATCCCGGTAGACGTCGTTGCCAAATAGCGTGTCTGCGGGTGGAACGATATGTATGACAACTTGCGGGCTATCGGTCGCCGGCGAGCTTGCGTTGCCGTGGTATTTGTAATATTTGGCAAAAACGATACCGCAGTACGGGCAGCTATGTTCGGCAGCCGGGACATCCTGATTACACTTGGGGCATGGCTTCATGGTGGGGGCTCCAGGCTGGATGAGTAACAATGTGTACAGGTTTTGCCAATAAACCTTAGCAGCAAGGCCGGGATTTTTTATGCCTCGGCAAGATTTTATTTACAACTTCGGCGGTTTGCCGAACGCCTGAGTTTTTGAGGTTAATCATGTTGGAACTGACATTCTGCAGAGCCACGCCCGCCGACGCGGAACAACTGGCAGAGCTGATAAATTCGGCGTATCGCGGCGAATCCAGCCGGCAGGGCTGGACCACCGAGGCCGATTTGCTGGACGGTCGGCGCACAGACATGGCGGATATTCTGGATTTAATCGCCGGCGCGGGATCGATGATTTTGCTGTGTCGGCGGCAGGGCGATTTGCTGGGTTCGGTACATCTGCAAAAGGTCGAGCAACAAGTGCATATCGGTATGCTGGCGGTCAGGCCCACTTTACAAAACCAGGGGATAGGCAAGCGCTTGTTGGCAGCAGCGGAAATCGAGGCTAGGCAAGAGTGGCAGTTGCAGCGCTTCGTGATGGCGGTGATTCCGCACCGAACCGAGCTGGTTGCCTTTTACGAACGGCGCGGCTATCAGCGCACCGGGGTTATTAAGGTGTTTCCGCTACATCCGGCATTGTGGCAACCCAAAGTGTCAGACTTGTGTTTGGAGATATTGGAGAAGCTTTTTTGACGCACGACCATCAGGCAGCATGGGGTAAGGCCAACCGGGGCGGCATCGCGCAACACCGCCAACGTCACACCGGTTTCAAACCCCCACCAACCGCCCGCCTGATACAGCTCGTTTTTCAGTGTTTGGGTAAGTCGGGCGGAATGCTGTAGAGAATGTTTTGGCCTTCCAGCAGCGAAAACTCCGCCTCGTCAAAGAAACCGCTGTCCGCACGCAACCCGAAGAAAGGCTGTGATTTTGACCTTAAAAATTAAACGGCAATTCGGAACCAAGCGGCATACAAGGCGGGCAAAAACAGAAGTGTCAATACCGTAGCGACAGTCAAGCCCCCCATAATCGCTACCGCCATCGGCCCGAAAAAGGCGCTGTGAGTGAGTGGAATCATTGCCAGTATCGCTGCTGCGGCAGTTAATACGATAGGCCGGAACCGGCGCACCGTCGAATCAACAATAGCATCAAAATCCGAACGCCCTGCCAGCTTATCCTGATCGATTTGATCGACCAGAATCACTGAGTTGCGCATGATCATTCCCGAAAGCGCGATGGTACCCAACATCGCTACAAACCCGAATGGTTGCTGAAAAATCAATAAAAACAAAGTCACGCCGATTAAACCCAGCGGCGCTGTCAATAACACCAAGGCCATCCGCGAAAAACTTTGTAATTGGATCATCAACACGGTCAATACAGTCAGAAAAAACAAAGGCATACCGGCTGCCACCGAATCACCACCTTTAGCCGATTCTTCAACCGCACCACCCGTCTCCAGGCGGTAGCCGGCGGGCAATTGCCGCTTTATGTCGGCCAGTTGTTCTTCTATTTGTGCCGACACCATCGGCGCCTGCATGTTGCCGTATAAATTCGCTCTAACAGTAACGGTAGGCACGCGATTACGCCGCCAAATCAAACCTTCCTCAAAGCCGTATTCCAGTTCCGCAACTTGCGACAGGGGCACACTGCGTCCGCCAGGAATCGGGATCATCAAATTTTGCAGACGCGATAAATGCTTACGTTCGATTTCGGCTCCGCGCACCAATAAGTCGATGCGCTCGATACCTTCGCGAAATTCGGTAACATACAAACCTTGCAGGGCGCCGTTGATAATGTTGGCAATATCGTTGGAAGCGATTCCCAACAGCCTAGCTTTGGATTGCTCGACATTCACTCGCACGACTTTCACCGGCTCATCCCAATCCAACTGCACATTCGATGGATAGGGGTTTGCGCGCATGACATCCGCCACTTGATGGGCGATAGTGCGTAACGTTAATAAATCCGGCCCGGATACTCTGAATTGCAAAGGAAAACCCACCGGCGGCCCATTTTCCAGACGTAATACGCTGCCGCGCATATCCGGAAAATCCTGTTCGAATAGGCGTATCAATTTATCGCGTAGTTGTTCGCGTTCTGCCGGGCCATTAGTCAATACCACAAACTGCGCAAAGCTGCGTTGCGGTAACTGTTGATCCAAAGGCAAATAAAAGCGCGGACTGCCGTTCCCAACATAAGCCACATAATTATCGATGCCGCTTTGTTTATCCAGCCATGCCTCAAGTTTCTTCACATCGGTTTCGGTAGCGGCATACGACACGCCCTCCGCCAAGCGCAAATCGACAATTAGTTCCGGCCGGGTGGAATCCGGAAAAAACTGTTGTTGCACAAACTTAAAACCGAAAATAGCGGTAAAAAACATGGCTATGGTTAAAAAAATCACCAGCCAACGGTGTATAACGCAAGCGGCAACCAATTTTCGAAAGCGCAGATAAAATGGTGTTTGGTAAAGATCGTGCGCATGGATTTTTGGCGGGTCTGACTGTGGTTTTTTCAACAACCTAGCCCAAAACCGCGCCCAACCGGACGCTTGCTCCGGCCCCTTACCCATGTCCGGCAGTAAGCGATAGCCCAAATAGGGTACAAACACCACTGCCGCAAACCAAGATACTAGCAGCGCTATCACCACCACCTGAAAGATGGAACGCGTGTATTCGCCCGTGGAAGAGGCAGCCGTGGCAATCGGCAAAAAGCCGGCGGCCGTGACTAATGTGCCGCTTAGCATAGGCATAGCGGTGGATGTATAGGCAAACGCTGCGGCGCGAGTACGATCCCAGCCCTGTTCCATCTTAGAGGCCATCATTTCCACGGCGATGATCGCGTCGTCCACCAGCAAACCCAAGGCCAAGATCAATGCACCCAGGGAAATTTTATGCAGCCCAACGCCAAACAAATGCATCAGCCAGAAAGTAACCGCCAAGACTACCGGGATAGTGATCGCCACAACAATACCGGTCCGCAAGCCCAAAGACAGCAGGCTAACGCCTAATACTATGACGACCGCTTCGGTCAGCGATTTGGCAAATTCGTTGACCGAACGCTGTACCGCTTTCGGCTGCGAAGACACAGTATGTAATTCCAAACCCACAGGCAATTGGGCTTGGGTATTTGTTACGGCCTGATCCAGATCGCTGCCCAATTTGATGATATCGCCGCCAGCACGCATTGATACCCCGATCAATAAGGCGTCATGGCCTTTATAACGAACTCTGTCCTTGGGAGGATCTTCAAAGCCCCGACTGACCTTCGCTATATCGCCGAGTCGGAATTCATGGTTATTGGCGCGAAAACGTACATCCCGCAATTCTTCCAATCTATCGTAACGACCAGTCACCGCTATCCGAATACGCTCGTTTTCAGAATCGAAACTGCCACTGCCGGTTACCAGGTTTTGGGCTTGCAGCGTACGTAGCAAGGTTGCGACATCGATGCCGATTGTAGCCAACTTGGCATTGGACAAATCGACATAAATGCGTTGTTTCTGCTCGCCGAAAAAATCGACCTTAGCTACATCGTTCACTCTAAGCAGCTCGGCGCGCAGTGTTTCAGCGTACCGCTTCAGTTCCGCGTAGTCGTAGCCGTCGCCGGTCAATGCATACAAATTTCCATATACATCCCCAAATTCATCGTTAAACGTTGGGCCTTCGACGCCGTTTGGCAAGGTATACGCAATATCGCCGATTTTTTTACGAACTTGATAAAAAATATCCGGGACTTGCGCCGCTGGTGTGGAGTCTTTGGCCGACAGAAAAATTAATGATTCGCCCGGCCTGGAATAGCTGCGTAAATTATCCAACCAGGGAACTTCCTGCAGTTTTTTTTCCAGTTTATCGGTGACTTGTTGTTCCACTTCCTGGGCGCTGGCACCGGGCCAAGCGGTACGGACCACCATTACTTTAAAGGTAAACGGCGGATCTTCCGACTGGCCCAGCCTGGTATAAGAAAGCATACCAACCAAAGTCAACGTCAACATGGCATATAAAACCAATGCCGGGTGGCGTAAGGACCATTCGGAAAGGTTAAAACCCGATTTCATGGCTGGCTCCGCATCGGCGTCGCCCTTACTATCTGCCCAGGTACCAAAGTTTGCACCCCAGCGACGACGACTTGTTCGCCCTTTTGTATGCCTTGAGAGATCAACACGCCGTCTTCGCGGAACGCACCGGCTTGTACCGCCCTAGGTTGAACTTCGCCGTCGGCTGGATTAAGCACCCAAACTACGGATTTGCCGTCGCGCTGGGTAACTGCCGTGGTCGGTAATAAAAAGTCGTTGGTCTCTTGATGATAAAAACGGACGCCGGCGGTCATGCCCAAACGCACCGAATCGTCGGCATTCAGCAGAGCCACCCGCACTTGAAAGGTACGCGTAACATTATCGGCAGCCGGCGCCACTTCCCGAACTTTACCTTGATATACGGTATTCGGATTAGCCCAAAGTCTTATTTCCGCCGGCACATCAACCGCAATGCCCAACATCCGCGATTCGGGCACTGCAATTTCGACTTCCTTATTGTCCGGCACCGCTATACGAACAATAGGCTCGCCGGCAGCAACCACCTGGCCCGGTTCGGCATGAATTTGGGTAACCACGCCATCCCGCTCCGCCAATAAATGCGTGTAGCGCGACTGATTGCCGGTTACGGCGGCTTGCGCCCGCGTCTGCTTTACCCTGGCCGCCGCTGCCTTGAACTGCGCTTCCTGGATATCCAAAGCCTGGTTGGAAATAAATTTGCTGGCATGCAATTGGCGTTGTCTGTCCAGTTCGGCTTGGGCCAATGCTAAATCGGCTTCCGCCGCCCGCACTTCCGCCTGAGCCGCTTGGGTCGATAAACCGGTATCCATACTGTCCAGTTTCGCCAACAGCTGACCTTTCGTCACCACTGCGCCTGTATCAACATTACGTTCGATAATTTTGCCGTTGATGCGAAAACCTTGAGCACTTTCATAGCGGGAGTGGATTTCACCCACCAGTATGATGGGAGCCGCTGCGGTCTGTTCGCCTACTGTCACCACTAAAGCCGGTCTGGGCACTGATGCCGTGGGCGCTGGTTTTTCGCAAGCGACCAGCAATAGCGGCAACGTCAACAACAAATATTTCATCTTATCCCCTTTAAAATAGACCGAACTGCATTCAGCGTTACTTATGCCATTGCCTTAAGGATCGACTCCAGCGGCACCAACGAAATCAATGCTCTAAACAACAAAGCATTATTATTGTTGACGAGGCCGTAACATTCGTAATCCAAGGGTGTGGCGTTCAAATCGCCAAAATCGTGCGCGGCACAATCCGCTGCGGGTTTGATCAAAATATGCACCGCGTCGTTACTTCTAAGCTGCGACAAACACCGTCTGTCGATAGAAATTTTGTGCGAAGTATAGACCATGGGGTTACGCTCGAAATCGTGCAGCCATTTCAAGGCCTTTTCAAGTAAGGCACTAGACAACAGCGCACATGGGAACATCTCCGGAAAGATAACCTTATCCTGCAATTCGTCGAAATACTGGGTTTGATCCCTTAGCGATGCGCATAGAAAATTCTTGGCATTGCTGGTCATCATGAACTTACGTTTTAGAAAAAAACCATTATTCAAAAAACAACGGTCGGGCTGGATTTTTAATTCGCCGACCCGAGACAAATTCGGCTGACCCAAAAACAGCGGTTCGGCGGTTTCTTTTTTATAGCCGGTCAAAGCCAGTTTACCGTCGGCTTTGACGATAATCCGATTGCTCAAACTCGCTGAAGGCTCATGTTTAAACAGCGATTCCTTGATGTCTACTTCAATTGTCTGGCCGGGCTTGATGGCGTTAGCAAAGGTAAATTGGTAATTGCTAAAGTTCAAACCCTGTTCAGCTATCAATTTTTCTTCGTCATGTTGCCGACGATACTCGGCAATCTTACCTTCGATCAAGGACTCCAGCTGAAATCCCAAGCTAATCGGGCCGTTAAACGGATTGCCATTAATGTTCTGCCACTTCCGGCTATCGTGGAGTAGATTGAAATCGTCGGTGGAATTGCGGGCAATGTCGATATGTAACTGACTGAAAAACTCTGGGTTGGTTTGATTCATGCTGATGGCCTCTGTTCTTTTTATTCCGGTATTCAAGGACTGACTACGCTATTCCCACACTCCAGGCATGCTATCACTGTTAATGGCTGTAACAAACCCAATAGCAGGTCATTGGCTGCGAAAAGGCTAGATAAAAATCCTTAATCTGAACATAGGCCATTTGTTGAAAACCTGTTGGTTGAAGACCTAGGAATTTGTGGATAAGTAGTCTGCAAAAACCCGTCTTTCAGTTATCCCCAGCCTGTGAACAAGCAGAAAGTCCCAGGTATAACAGCGTTAATTTCCAATAAGTCTTTGAATAAAAACAGCTAAAACAGGTTTTCCACAGATTTTTCGTCACTAGTAGTAATAGTAATCTAAAGATATATATAAAGTTATTATTACTATTGCGACTGTCCCATTTATACGGGCAGGGAATTTGAGCTGCTTAAAAGCTAATCTTCTGCTTGCAGGTGTTCCGTTAAGCTTTTAGGCAGTTTCTTTTTGACTTTGACGCCCAATTCTTCCAAAGCGCTGGCTTGACGCAACAAGTTGCCGCTACCGCTACTCAGTTTGTTGACGATGCCATCGTAGGTTCTTTGTACCGTGCTGAGTTGATTTCCCAATTTTTCGATGTCTTCGACAAAACCTCTGATCTTGTCGTACAAACTGCCGGCCTTGTCTGCAATCAAGCGCGCGTTCTCGTTTTGTTGTTCGTACCGCCAGATGTTTTGCACGGTGCGTAAAGTCGCCAATAAGGTTGTCGGGGTAACGACCACGATTTTGTGTTCGAAAGCATCGTTGAATAATTTTTCGTCGGCCTGGAACGCTGCCATGAAGGCCGCTTCTATTGGCATGAAGAGCAACACAAAATCCAGCGAGCGTAGACCTTTCAAACTGGAATAGTCTTTGTTGCTTAAGCCTTTGATGTGGTTTCTAACTGCTTCGGTGTGTTGTTTCAGGGCTTCGATGCGCTGGTTATCGTCTTCTGCCGAGCAATAACGCTCGTAGGCCACTAGCGAGACTTTGGAATCGATGATTACATCCTTGTTTTCCGGCAAACGCACGATCACATCGGGCTTGAACAGCCGATTGTCTTCATCGCGAAACGCACCTTGAGTTTCGTATTCGATGCCTTTGCGTAAACCGGATTGTTCCAAGACTTTTTCCAGGATCATTTCACCCCAGTTGCCTTGGGTTTTGTGATCGCCTTTCAAAGCTCTGGTTAAATTCAGCGCTTCCTGATTCATCTTGGCAGTATCGCGGCGGAGCGAGACGATTTCCTCGCGCAAAGAAATACGATCTTTGGTTTCGTTGTCGTAAACGCTTTCGACCCGAGTTTTGAATTCGCCCAGTTGTTGCTTGAGTGGTGCCACCAGATTTTCGATACTGACTTTATTGTGCTCGACGAATTGTTTGCCACGTTCTTCAAAAATCTTGTGGGCTAAATTTTCGAATTGTGTTTTTAACTGATTTTCCGTGTCTTGCAGTAGGCGGATTTTCTCGGCGTTGCCTTTGTGTTGTTCTTGCTGCCGGGCGTTGAGATCCGCGTTTTCGGTTTTTAACTCCAACAATTGTTGTTGCAGCAATTGCAACTCGGATTCTTTTTGCGCCAACAGCAAAACCCGCTCTTCGGCCACGGCCAATTTAACGGCCTGTTGCTGGACTTGCTGTTGCTGCTGCTCTAACTGACTTTGCAATTCGCGCTGCCGCTTACCGCTCAGCCAGGCGCAAATCATGTAACCAAGCAAAGCCGCCAACGGTATTGCCGCTAGTGCCATCCCTACTCCTGTTTCCATCGAAATCCTCTTAATGAATCAAGCAGACGAGTTAACGCGGCTTGATCGACAAATCCCCAATCGTAAAACCAATATCAAAGCCCTTGCCTTTACCCATTAAAACCAGGGAAATTTCGCCGCGGGTCAATACTTGCCTATCCACCGAGTTTTTAATGCCAAAGTGATTGCCCAGCGAAATGTAATCGCCAAAAATTTCGCTGATATATTTCACATCGGTGAAATGGCCTTCGCCTTCTATAACGGAATAACCAATCGTAAAACCTATGCTTTTTGACGACAGTTTGACCTGAGCTTTTTGACCATTGCGGCAGGTGATTTCGCCGGTGCCATCGTATTGCTTATACGCCAGCGAAAAGCCCTCCAGCTTGTATGTCATGCTGCAGGTACCCAGCTTCTTTTCTCCAAACTGCTCGTTAAAGTCAATTTCCGCTTGATTGGCTTGTTTAGTCTCGGCAGTGTCCGGCTGGGCAGGGGTTTCCGCTGACTGAGCAGGCGGAGCACCGTCCAGCGGATGGGTAACAAACTCCGCGTGGCTTAGGTGTGGAAATACGGTGAGCAAGCCAAACACCAAAAGCAAAGACTCGTTTAATTTGTTATGTGGGTACGCGCATTTCTCGTTACGAACCGATAAAAGCGATTCAATCTGCTTGGTCAGTCTATTCATCTGTTTTAGTCCAAATCGGTTATCTGGCTGATAGCTGTAAAAACCGCTGCCGCGCCAAGAATGGGGAACTATTGAAATTCTAACTCGCGGCAACTACTTTCGCGCATATTCATACTAAGTGCATTTATCTTTTGAAGATCACGGAGTACACGGCATGAAAAATCACATATCAAGTTGGCGAAATTTTTGTAAGGACTGGGATGCGTTGACGTTTTATCAACGCTTCGAAAGCGGCGTAGCGTTTGCGCTGACGTTTTTGGTGATGTTGGTCGTCAGCGTCGCTTTGTTCAGGTTATTCGTTGGGGTAATCGGCGGATTGGTGTTCGATGCTTTGAATCCTTTGGACCACGAAATATTTCAACAGGTATTCGGCGAGATCATGACCTTGCTGATCGCGCTGGAGTTTAATCACACCTTGCAATACGTTGTGACCCGCGAACAAAGTGTCATTCAAACCAAGGTCGTACTGTTGATTGCAATGTTGGCATTGGCGCGCAAGTTTATCGTGCTGGATCTGGGCAAAACCTCCGCCGATGTATTGCTGGCCCTAGCAGCAGCGACATTGGTGTTGGGTGTGACGTATTGGCTGGTGCGTGAACGCGATGATCGCTTGTTAGAAATACAGCGATCTAATTCAAAACTGGAGAATAGATAGGCTGGGAAGAGCAACGCGAAACCAAGCCACTTAACTGGCCCAAGCAGGGCATTAAAGTGCGGTTAGCGGAGCTTACGTAACCGCACAAAGTAGCCCTGTTAGAACGATATTTCAGTGCTATCCCACTTAATTGACTTTATATACATAGCCTCAGAGCTTTCTAGTGCTATCTCAGTATACGGTAAGTGTATTTTTTGATTGCTGTCCAATGACCTAAAACAAAGCCAAGTTCCGGTTTTGGTAAGAGCTTCGGAAATGCTTGGTAAAGGATCCTCTATACCTGAGGCATTCCTAACAAAGATTTTCGGTGAGAACGACGCTCCATTGGGGCCGACAAATTTTGGTGGTACCACCCCATTTGGCCCGAAAACTGCGTCCGCAACCACATATGGCTCGGCTGGAAGCACGCAAACAGAATCATAATGGTTCGGGGTTACTATATGTTCTGGATTTCTGATTGACACCCGTGTGTTCGCGGGGATTTGAAGTGGTCCACTCACCACACCAAATTCAAACTCATGAGAGCAGCCAATAAGAGTTAAGGCAACAATTAAAGCGAAATAGATGAAGGGGTTATAGTGATACATAAGCCTAACAAGTAATTAAAAGGTTTTCATATATTACTCGGACACCACAATCTCACAACGCTTTAAACACCTCAGCCGCCGCATCCACCGTTGCCTGCAAATCCTCATCCGTATGCGCGGCGGAAACAAATCCGGCTTCAAAAGCCGACGGCGCTAGGTAGACACCTTTATCCAGCATGGCATGGAAGAATTGCTTAAAGCGATTTGCATCGCAAGCCATGACTTGAGAAAAACGGCTGACCGATTTTTCATTGCTAAAGAACAAGCCAAACATGCCGCCGACCTGGTTGGTGGTAAAAGCGATGCCGGCCTGATCGGCAGAAGCTTGCAGGCCGGCCAATAATTTAGTGGTTTTGGCGGTCAGGGCGTCGTAGAAGCCGGGCTGGTTGATCAGCTCCAGGGTTTTCAAACCGGCGGCCATCGCTACCGGGCAGCCGGACAACGTGCCGGCTTGATAGACAGGACCCAGCGGCGCCAGATATTCCATGATCTTGCGGCTGCCTCCGAAAGCGCCGACCGGCAAGCCGCCGCCGATGATTTTACCGAGCGTGGTCAGATCCGGTTTGATGCCGTATAGGCCTTGCGCGCCTTGCAAACCGACGCGGAAGCCGGTCATCACTTCGTCGAAAATCAACACGCTTCCGTATTGGTCGCAGACGTCGCGTAGGGTTTGCAAGAAGCCGGGTTCCGGTGGAATGCAGTTCATGTTGCCGGCTACCGGTTCGGCGATGATGCAGGCAATCTTGTCACCCAGTTCGGCAAAGGTGCTGCGCACTGCATCGCTGTCGTTGTAAGTCAGCGTGAGGGTGTCGGCAGCAACCGAGGCTGGTACGCCCGGCGAGCTGGGTACGCCCAGAGTCAGCGCGCCGGAGCCGGCTTTCACCAATAAAGAATCGGAGTGGCCGTGGTAGCAGCCTTCGAATTTGACGATTTTGTCGCGGCCGGTATAACCGCGGGCCAAACGCAAGGCGCTCATGGTGGCTTCGGTGCCGGAGCTGACCATCCGCACCATGTCTATCGATGGCAGCAATTCGCAGACTGTTTGTGCCATCAGAGTTTCTATCTCGGTGGGCGCACCAAAGCTCAAACCTTTTTCGGCAGTTTGTTTAACGGCTGTAATCACGGCCGGATGGGCGTGGCCCAAAATCATTGGCCCCCAGGAACCGACATAATCGATATAGCGCTTGCCTTCGCTGTCGTAAACGTAAGCGCCGGCCGCGCGGTCGAAATACACCGGGGTACCGCCGACGCCACTGAAGGAACGTACCGGCGAGTTCACGCCACCGGGAATGTATTGTTTGGCTTGAGAAAATAATTCGGAAGATAGTGTCATGGGGAATGATGGATTGGGTAAAACGGTAGGTTGGGTCAGGCGCTAGCCGTAACCCAACACGTAAACTTTGAATGTTGAGTTGTGCTTTATCGAGCTAACCCAACCTACGATGTTATTGCGGTTTGCCAAACAAATGCGGGCCTTTGGGCTGCGGTTTGTTTTGCAAACAGAAATATGCCGCAGCATCGAATTTGATCTGCAAGGTGTGGGTGTCTTCGTGGTCTTCCAGATATTTCTCGGCATCGATTTCCGATAGATCTTTCATGATGTGTTCGGCGATGCAATCGCAGCTTTCTTGGAAGCGTTTTTCGTCGACATCTTTGTTATTCGAGTTTTTCAGCTCCCGCGCGAGGCATTTGGCTGAAAACTCTTTTTCGAATTGACGTTTCTCTGGTTCGGTCGCTTCGCCGCTATCGACTCTGTGTACTGCTTTTTTTGCAGTACCGGCACTGGCTTTGGGAGTTTCCGATTCATCGCTGGAGCAACCGGCAATGGTCAACGCCGAAACAATCAGCGTGGCAAACAGATAAGAAGTTTTTCTAGTTTTCATAAGTGTTGTTAGTTCTATTAGTTAAGTAAATCTTGCAGCAATGCTGCCAAGGTTTTTTGTTGTTGATTTTGGGTTAAGCGGTTTGCGATAACAATGCTTTTTAATTGCTGCAACGCCAGACTGAAATCGTCGTTAACGATCAAATAATCGTACTCCGGATAATGGCTCATTTCCGTCACCGCATCGCGCATGCGCCGGGCAATCACCTCCGGGTTATCCTGACCGCGGTTTTGCAAGCGCTGGCTTAATACTGCTATCGATGGCGGCAGGATGAAGATCGATAGACTTTCCGGCAACATTCTTCTCACTTGCTGGGCGCCTTGCCAATCAATTTCCAAAATTACGTCCAGACCTTTGGCCAGATTGTCTTCTACGGTCTGCTGCGCGGTACCATAAAAATTATCGAAGACTTGCGCATGCTCTAAAAAGGCTTGTCGTTCGTTCATGGTTTTAAAAGCCTCAACCGAGACGAAAAAATAGTCAACGCCATCTTGTTCGCCACTGCGCATTGCCCGTGTAGTATGGGACACCGACACGGCCAGATCGTCCATCTCGGCAATGAGTTGTTTAACCAAGCTGGTTTTGCCTGCCCCAGATGGTGCGGAAATAATATAAAGTTTGCCCGAAATCATGTGTATTAATGAGGGTAATCCATGCGGCCGTCATTCTTTTCTGATAACGTCCATAGAGTCAAGCCCTAAGCGGTCACTGTGGTATCATGCAAGGCCTTTCTAAGCCCCTTCTTGAACGCCGATGAGTGTGATTTGGAACAACTGCCTGGCCAAGCTTGAACATGAAATTCCCAGTACCGATTTCAGCACCTGGATTAGACCGCTGCAAGCGGTGGAAACCGACAGCCAGTTAAAATTGCTTGCTCCCAACCGCTTTATTATCGACCATATCAAACAGCATTTTTTCGCGGTGATTGAAGACGCAGTCAATGAGTTTTCTAACGCGACTTTGGCCGTACAGTTTGAAATCGGTAGCAAAAAGGCAGCAGCTATCAAGGCGCCAACGATAAACAAGAGTCCGGCGCAGAAAAAGAATCAACCCAATTTTTTAAACAGAGCCTTCACCTTCGAGAGCTTTGTCGAGGGTAAATCCAACCAATTGGCCAAAGCGGCTTCGATGACGGTTTCCGAGAATATCGGTAAAGTCTACAATCCCCTGTTTATCTACGGCAGTTCCGGTTTGGGTAAAACCCACTTGATGCATGCTATCGGCAATGCGGTGTTGCTGAAAAAACCCGATGCCAATATTGTCTATCTGCATTCCGAGAAATTCGTGCAGGACATGGTCAAAGCCCTGCAGCAAAACAGCATCAATCAATTTAAAGAGTATTACCGCAGCATCGATATTTTGTTAATGGACGATATCCAGTTCCTGGCAGGCAAAGAACGCTCGCAAGAAGAGTTTTTCCACACCTTTAACAATCTGCTGGATAACAAACATCAGGTGGTTTTGACCTGCGATAAATATCCCAAAGAAATCGATGGCTTGGAAGATCGTTTAAAATCGCGCTTTGGTTGGGGTTTGCCGGTGGCTATCGAACCGCCGGATCTGGAAACGCGTGCGGCAATTTTAATCAAGAAAGCCCAACAGGTCAGTGTCGATCTGGATCAAGACATTGCTTTTTTCATCGCCAAACGCATACCGTCCAATGTTAGAGATCTGGAAGGTGCCTTGCGCAGAGTGGTAGCCAACTCGCAATTTACCGGCCGCGACATTACTTTGGAATTTACCAAGGAAGCGTTGCATGATTTGATCAGCTTGCAAGACAAGTTAATCAGTATCGATAACATCCAGAAGACTGTGGCCGAGTATTTCAAGATCAGAGTGGCCGATTTGTCCTCAAAAAATCGCAAACAGTCCGTCACTCGACCCAGGCAGGTGGCCATGTGTCTGGCCAGGGAATTGACTTCGCACAGCTACCCGGAAATCGGCGATGCCTTTGGCGGACGCGACCACACCACTGTGATCAATGCCTGCAAGCGCGTAGCGGAGCTAAAAGACGACGATGTGAAGATGGCTGAGGATTACAAAAACCTGTTGAGAACCTTATCGCATTAATTGCGCTTAAGTTGTGGATAAAGTGTGCCAAAAATAAGCCCTTTAGCTTATCCACAAAACCCATACAAGCTAAAGCGGTATCCGACAACAATGTTTGATACATGCTAAGATTTTGATTTAAATTAGATAAAACCAGTTTTCCACAGCTTTTTGTTTACATAGTAGTAACAATATATAAAAAATATTTATATGAAATTTATTATTAGCAGAGATCAAATTTTGCCGCCGCTGCAACAAATCGTCAGCGTTATCGAGAAACGGCAGACTATGCCGATTCTGTCCAATGTATTGTTGCAGGCTAGCGACGATCAATTGGTAATGACCGGTACAGATACCGAAATTCAGATCGTTGCTAAATTAAATATCGAATCAATATCTAATTCCGGAGAAATTACGGTTCCCGCCAGAAAATTTCTGGATATTTGCCGCTTATTGCCAAACGGCGCGGAAATTCTATTCGAATTGCAAGACGACAAAGTCAAAGTCGTCTCCGGCCGCAGCCGATTTTCTTTGAGCACCTTACCAGCCGAGCATTACCCGGAGTTTAATGAGTCCGAGTTTGAGTATAGCTTTTTGCTGAATGCCGGAAAATTCAAGAAAGCTCTGGAGAAAACCGTGTTTTGCATGGCCAATCAGGATGTGCGCTATTACTTGAACGGTTTATTGTTGAACGTGAGTAATTCCAGGCTGAAGTTGGTGGCTTCCGATGGGCATCGTTTGTCGATTTATGAAGATGATATTGGACAAGCGACCGGTTATGAATCCCGCATCATCATGCCTAGAAAAGCGGTGCAGGAACTTAGCCGTTTATTGGACGATGCAGAGGCTGAATTGAACATTCAATTCTCCAACAACAACATCAGAATTTATTACAAGGAAGTGGTGTTCTCGTCAAAGCTGATCGATGCCAAGTTTCCGGATTTCAGTAAAGTGTTCAATCAGAGCTTTATGAGTCCGCTGTTGATTCAAAAACAGGTATTGCGAGATGCGTTAACGCGGGTAGCGATTCTGTCCAATGAAAAGTACAAGGGTGTAACTTTCGATATATCCGGCGATTTGCTAAAACTCAGCACGCATAATCCGGAGCATGATGAGGCCGAGGAAGAATTGATCATCGATTATCAAGGCGAGCCGCTGAGTATTTCGTTCAACTCGCAATATATGCTGGATGCGGTATCGAATTTGGATTCCGAAATGGCAGTGTTGACCATAGCCGGAAATGCCAGCAGCTGTTTCATCGAAGAACCCGAACAGCCTATCTTTAAGTTTATCGTCATGCCGATGCGGATGTAGGTCTTTTAGCGATCATGACCTTGTTAAAGCTGGATGTGTTGTCAGTCAGAAACATCCATTCTGCAAGCATTTCGCCGTCGCCTGCCATTAATCTGATCACCGGCGCTAATGCCAGCGGTAAGAGTTCATTGTTAGAGGCTATTTTTATTTTGGGTAGATCACGCTCTTTTAGGACTACCCATATTAAGCAGGCAATTTCTTTCGATCAGCCGCAACTGACTGTTTCCGCGCAAAATCGGCAACACTCCGGGTCCGTCAGCACGCTTGGGATACAGATAGACAATAAACAATGCCAGATCCGTATCGATCAGGAAGATAGGCAAAAAGCCGATTTGGCTTATGCCTTGCCGGTGCAATTGATTCATCCGAAAAGTTACCGCCTACTCGATTCCGGACCGCAAATTCGTAGGGAGTTTTTGGATTGGGGGATTTTTAACCAGCACAAAAATTTTCTGCCTTGCTGGCGTAAGTTTAATAAGGCTTTGCAGCAACGTAATGCCTTATTAAAAACTCGGCAGATTAAACAACTCTCGGCTTGGGATAAGGAGCTTGTGGAATATGGGCAGGTAATTAACGATTTTCGTTTGACCTACTTGGCAAGCTTGCAGCCGGTGTTTTTAGAAATGGCTCGGCATTTCTTAAGCAAGGAGCATGTCGATTTGCGCTTCTTAGCGGGTTGGGATGACAGGCAATCCTTGGACTTGATGTTAAAAGCTGATTTGGATCGAGATATGCGTTACGGGTTTACTCATAGTGGTCCGCATCGCGCCGATTTTCAAACTTATCTGGATAAAAGATTGGCGAAAGATTATTTGTCCCGTGGACAGCAAAAGCTGTTAGTACTGGCTTTGCTGCTGGCACAAGTGACTTTATTGAATCAGGAAAGCCCGAATGCCTGTTGCATATTAATCGACGATCTAACATCCGAATTGGATGCCGAAAACCGGGCAAAATTGATAAAATACCTCGTTGGATTAAGTTGCCAGGTTTTTATCAGCAGTAACGATGTCGCTGATTTTGGAGATTTAGGTTCAGTAGAAAACTATAAATGGTTTCACGTGGAACAAGGCGACATAAAACAACTTTGATGTTTCACATGGAACAAATAATAAAAATTAACAACTCCCATCACACACGATACAACTGCTTCATGCGTGACATGAAGGCCAGGCATCGTTGCGGTAAAACACAACACAATGGATATACCCATGAGTGAACAATACGATAGTTCGAATATCACAGTACTTAAAGGATTGGATGCAGTTAGAAAACGCCCTGGCATGTACATCGGCGATACCGATGACGGTTCCGGCTTGCACCACATGGTATTCGAAGTAGTCGATAACTCAATCGACGAAGCTTTAGCCGGGTATTGCAAAGGCGTCGATGTCGTGATTCATGAAAATGGTTCTATATCCGTGTACGACGACGGTCGCGGCATCCCAGTCGATATCCATAAGGAAGAAGGACGCTCCGCAGCCGAAGTGATCATGACTGTGTTACACGCAGGCGGCAAGTTCGATGACAATGCTTATAAGGTTTCCGGCGGTCTTCATGGCGTCGGGGTTTCGGTGGTGAATGCGTTGTCGGAAGAGCTGACTTTAAAAGTGCGTAAGGGCGGCAAGTTGTATCAGCAAAAATATATGTTGGGGGAACCTGTCGCGCCGATGGCAGTCGTGGGCGAAGCTGAAGGCTCCGGTACTTACATCAACTTTAAACCCAGCGACACTATCTTTACCCATATTGAATTTCACTACGACATCCTGGCGAAACGTCTTCGCGAGTTGTCATTTCTGAATTCCGGAGTGCGGATTTCCTTGCGCGACGAAAGAACCGGCAAAGAAGATGTATTCGAGTTTGAAGGCGGTATCAGCGCCTTCGTCCAGCATCTGAATAAAAACAAAACCCCGTTGTTTGATAAAGTCTTCCACTTTATCGCCGAGAAAGAAGGCGTGGTTGTAGAAGTAGCGATGCAATGGAACGACTCCTACCAAGAGAACGTTTTCTGTTACACCAACAACATCCCGCAACGCGATGGTGGTACGCATTTGGCCGGTTTCAGAGGCGCACTGACCCGCACTATCAACCAATATATCGAAACCAACGGTTTAGCCAAAAAAGAGAAAGTTGCCACCACTGGCGACGACGCCCGTGAAGGCTTAACCGCCGTGCTATCGGTAAAAGTCCCCGATCCTAAGTTCTCCTCGCAAACCAAAGACAAGTTAGTTTCATCGGAAGTAAAACCCCTGGTCGAATCGACCATGAACGAAAAACTCCAGGAATTCTTGTTGGAACAACCGCAAGTCGCCAAAGCTATCGCCGCCAAAATAATCGACGCCGCCAGAGCGCGCGAGGCAGCCAGAAAAGCCCGCGAAATGACCCGTCGTAAAACCACTCTCGATATCGCCGGTTTACCCGGCAAACTCGCCGATTGCCAGGAAAAAGACCCGGCCTTGTCAGAACTGTTCATCGTGGAAGGGGACTCGGCGGGAGGCTCCGCCAAACAGGGCCGTGATCGCCGCACCCAAGCCATCCTGCCGTTGAAAGGTAAAATCCTCAATGTGGAACGGGCACGCTTCGACCGTATGATCTCCTCGGAAGAAGTCGGCACACTGATCACCGCACTGGGCTGCGGTATCGGTAAAGACGAATACAACATCGACAAACTCCGCTACCACCGCATCATCATTATGACCGACGCGGACGTCGACGGCTCGCACATTCGTACCTTGTTACTGACATTCTTCTATCGGCAATTGCCGGAGTTGGTGGAGCGCGGCCACATCTACATCGCCCAACCGCCGTTGTACAAAGTCAAAAAAGGCAAACAAGAACATTACGTCAAAGACGACAATGCCTTAAACCAATACCTGATCCAACTGGCCCTGGACAAAGCGCAATTACAAACCGACGCCGACACGCCAGTAATCCAAGGCCAAGGCCTGGAAAAATTAGCGACCGAGTTTGCCGATGTAATGAGCGCCATCAATCGTCTCTCCAGACGCTACGACGACCTGTACTTAGAGCAAATGACCTACATGCAGGTGTTAAGCGAAGACATAAAAGCCGATCAACAAAAGCTGCAAGCCTGGTTGGATTTGCTGCAAAAAAATCTGAACGAAGGCGGCCATAAGGCTATATTCAGCACCCAATTAAAATATCGCGGCAGCGATGACTTTGATGTAGAAGTCAGCAAACGTCTGCACGGCATTACCAAAAGCTTTGTTTTGCACGCACCGTTCTTTGCGGGTAACGATTATCAAAAAATCGCTCGGTACGTGGAAAAAACCCTCAGTATGTTCGGCGAAACCTCGGTCATGCGCATGGGCGAACGCGAACAGCAAGTGGATAACTTCAAGCAAGCATTCGAATGGATGATGAAAGAAGTTAAAAAAGGTCAGCATATCCAGCGTTACAAAGGTTTGGGCGAAATGAATCCGGAACAACTCTGGGAAACCACCCTGGACGCCAACAGCCGCCGCATGCTGCAAGTCACCATTAATGACGTAGTGGCCGCCGACGAAATCTTCACCACCCTAATGGGCGATGTCGTGGAACCGCGTAGGGATTTTATTGTGAAGAATGCCTTGGATGTGGCGAATTTGGACGTGTAACTGTTGTCGGGTGACACAAAAAGTGAAAAGTGTGCCAAATTAGTTGTCAGATCTCAAAATTTCTTAAATTTGTCTCACAATTCTTATGTGAAATCTCAAAATTTATGAAATGCACTTTGAGGTGGTCAGCTTAATACCGTGGCGTATCAACACAACCGCACTAAACATGGTGTGTTGATGGTGCTGGAACTGCTAATGGATACGCCAGACATCGCCGGTGGCAAGGCACAACCATTGCCGACCGAAGGAACTATCACAGCACTGAACATCCCGTATTCGTCTATGGTTTTTGACCTTCACCAAGTCACCGAGATCCAGGCTGAACTCCTCGGTGGCAACGGTATCGCGAAGAAACAGATCAAACATGCCAACCTGTTTAGCTTTACCTGCCTGAAGTCGTTCGCTTTCAATCAGCGTTTTGAACGTAAGGATGTGCACGACTTAATCTATTGCATCGAGCCTGCACCCAACAAAGGTATGGATGCCGTTGCCGACACCTTTTGCAAGGAGCTGGCAGGAAAGCACTGCGATGTGGTCAAAGCGTGCTTATTAATCCTCCGCGATCGTTTCGTTCAGGATGAGAAGGTCGAGGTTTATCGCAAGGATGGCCCTAGGCTGTCCCCAAATTGAGCTTGGCGAGGCAAGCGATGTGATCGAGTAATTATTCGGACAAACCGGATAACCACATGTTTGCGACATTTCAGTTGATTCTAAAAAAGAAGGGGGAGTATGAACGTTCGTACACCACATCGGGATGCAATCAGAATACTATTCATTCTGAACGCGGGCAGTGTGCAATGGACCGATCCAAGTGATGCCACTGTCGCCAAGATTTTCAAAGGCGAAGCACGATTGCACGCATTCGATTTTTGGATGCGCAATCCCGACTATCTGGCGAGTGAGCTTCTTGATTCATTTGAAACCACTGACAATGTGCGACACCGTGAAGCTGCGGAAGCAATTTTCGAGAACGAGGAGCCTGATCTACGACGTGTCCCAATGATTCGGTACTTATTTGGCGCGTTCGAGCGTCTTGACGATGCCCTCTCTTTGCTCCGATCGCGCGATTTGGTACGCATCACGGGTCTCAAAACTAAGGCCAAGGTCCAGGAAACTGACTTCCTTCTGACAGTCAAGGGAGTAGGTGTATGCCATGATGCTGTCACACGAGAACCTATCTTGGGATGGTACGCGGATCGTGCCGCCCTGATCGCCGAAATCGCCGGTGCTCGCGGAGGCGGTGCGCTTAAAGAAAAGCAATATGAGCAGGTCACCTACGCAGAGACTCAACTTGGCGGAATCATCCCGCCGATTGGGGAAAATGTGCTGCAGAGGCTCGCGCGCCTAAAACAAGCAGCCTAACGGGAGGGAGATATGGCAAAAGAGAGTATGGAATGGCTAGATGCCATTGCGGACAAAGCCAAGGTTGATCTGGAGCGCGTTGAACAAGTTCTCGCGACACGACATATAGTACCAACACCTGTTTTGCCGGCCCCGCGGAGGATGAAGCTCCTGAGCATTTCTTTCGGAGGGGAGAAGCATGAAGTCGAAGATGAAGGCCAATACACTTTTGATTGGAATGACCTTGGTGAAGGGTTGTGGGGGATGATGACCGACAGAAACCTACGAGGTAAGTCGTCAATCATTGAGGTTGTACGTTGGTTGTTGCGCGGTAGGCCGTCGCCGAATATGCAGGACGATGTGAAAGCATGGATACATAGCGCGTCCCTGCGGTTCGACCTAGATGGTGTCGAGCATAAGATTGAGGTTGAATGTCGAGAAGGGGCGCGCGGATCGCTGAGTCGGCGAACGTCTGCGGTGGCAGATGCAACAGTAATCGCATCGTTCAATAGCGAGAAGCAGTTCGAGACGGTTATGTCCGATTTCTTTTTGCGCGCGTTTTCGATGGAGAGCATAGCGACGTGGCGAGAAAGCGAGTCGGAGGATAAGAGCGGACAAACAGTTGTACATGGCTGGCCCGCCTTGTCCGGTGCCATGTTCATTGGCACCAACTATGACGTCGTTCTCGGTGATTTGCCTGCCACCACGGGAACGCAGGCACGGCTCATGCAGATGTACCTCGGGGTGCCCTGGGTTTCAACGCTTGCGTCTGCAATTGCGGCACAGAAGTTGGTCAACTCAGGCAACGAGTTGGATAACCGGCGAAGGAGTCATGCGGCACGCGCCAAGCAAACACGGGCAGCCGAGATTGAAGCGCAGCTAAAACAGAAGCGCGAGAATTTGAGCACGCTGCCTTCGGACGATGCCATTCAGGCTGAGTTATCGCAGCTCAGTGGAAGATATGCGGAGACGAAGCGCCGTGAAAAGGCAATGCAAGAGCGTCTGGATCGCGAAATGACTGCCGAGGTGCAAGCAAATGTAGCTTACTTGCAGGACCGCCGCGACCTGCAGACACATAAGGACTCCACTGCTGCAGGTTCGATCTTCCGCATGCTTGACCCGACGTGTTGCCCACGTTGTGATCACGAGATTGACAAGGAGAAAAAGAAAAAGGAAGCAGTCAGTCATGCGTGTTCAGTTTGCGGTGAAAGCATTTCTAACGGGGAAGATGCTGAGCATATAAGAGAGCGGTTGGAGGCTAGCGTTAAAGCCTCGAAGACGGCGCTCGACAAGGTTCAAAAGACCAAGAAGCAAGCTGACGATAGCTTGATTGAATTGCAAGCTGAATTGGAGCGCATCCAGGCCAGAAACGAAGAGTTGACCAAGCAACTTGGCACGTTCGATGCCAGGAAACTTCTGATGAACGAGATCGCGATGCTCGAAGGCCGTCTCGAAGAGGCTCGGTTCGATCCTGGTATCGGCAACGTTACTGATGATGAATCGGCTGTGCTTAAAGCAATCGTTACTGAGACGGAAATGCGATCCAAAGCCGTGCGTGACGAATTCCTTGAGGAGGTTTCGACTAGCTTGCTTCGCTATGCGAAGAGCTTTGGAATGCACAGCCTATCGAAAGCCCAACTTAGAGGAAATGCAAACCTGTTGCTTGTGAAGGGCGGCGCAGATACCTCGTTTAGCAAAGTGACCAAGGGTGAGCGTCTACGTCTAAAGGTTGCCACGGTTCTCGCCATGATTCAGGTAGGCGAACGGCGCGGTATTGGCAGACATCCAGGCTTGATTATGATCGATTCTCCCGCCGCGCAAGAAGTTGCACCGGAAGACCTTCGTGGGTTACTTTCAGGTCTGCAAGTTGTCAGGAAGGAGCTTCCGCATCTACAAATATTTGTTGCCGGAATCACGTCACCTGCGATGCATGAATTCATTGCCGTAGACCGCCGTAAGGAAGCGTCGAACGGGGGATACCTGTGGTAGCCGCTGCTGCTGCAGGCGGGGCGCTTCATCCATTGGAGCAAACACTGCACACGTTGTTGGCCCAAGGAAAGGTACCTAGTGTCAACGATCTCGGTGGTTTGAAGGCGATAGCGCAAATCGTTTCATCCGTTGCAACGTCGCCAATTGCGGCAGAAATCTTGGCGACGATTCTGCGCAGTCTGAGCGAAGCCGAAGACGATGATTCTCTTGTATGGAGAGAGCCAATTGTTACTCTCGTTCAAGGGGCCATTGTCGACACTGTATTAATCGAAATGATCGATGCGACAGATGGTTGCGAACATCTCCCGCAATCAGTCATTGAAGACATATTCACGGCTTTTCTGCAGAAAGCTACGAATACTTCAGGAGCGATTTCCGCCTATGCACGTGCAATCGCTCTTGAGGGGGCATTTCGCCTAGCACTGACAAATAGAAGGAGACAGTTCCGCCTTCTTGATATGTTGTTGAGCATTACGGTCGCTGATGAACCCCAATATCTTCAGTATGCGGCAAAAATTCTCGGTATCGCGCATTCACATTGGCGGGAAAAAGAGATCGTTAATGTTTTAAATGGTCTTGTGGACTGCGAAGAGGTTGCATACGAGGCGACATTCGAACTGGGAATGGCAGGTTTGACCTCGGCTCTTGATGAACCTAAAAGAGATGTTGCCGCTTCCTTCTTCAACGAAGCGTTGCTCTGGTTCAAGAAGGCCAAGGCGCTTAGAGAAACTGCACCAGAAGCATTGCTTTACAGCGAGAGCCTCACACTTCTGACTGAGTTTGAGGCAGGTAGAACGAAGCCGGAATTGGCGGAGCGGAGCAAATCGATTCATAAAGCAGCCTTCGAGTTGCTTGCATGGCATACGGATTCTTCCTTACCTGCTTGGTTGGGAACTCGTCATATTCAAGCGGCATGCTGGAACAGCTTAGCCAGCATATTGGTCTCCCTGATGGAGAGCCTGGAGGAGGTCTGTTGGTGGGAGCCGGCAGTCGTCATCGAAAGCCAGGTATTAGCCGCATACAGCGCGGGACGAACGGTCCTGAAACGCAATCGTGAGGGATACCTTGAGACCTTGGTACGTCCGAGGATCGAAAATTCGATCGGGCGTCGCGAAGGGCAGGCTTATCTTTTGAGGCGTTGGCTGCTTCAAAACCGTCACCATGCTTTGGTGCCAGAAGCTGATTCCCTATTGAACGGAATCGAACACGTGATTTCTCAAGGGGCGAAATCTTCCCACCCTTTTGAGGCAGGAACCGTTTGGGCGCCGGTTACTGCCGTACTTTCTCAAGTCCATTGCAGCGAAGAGACGGAGCAAAGAATTAGGCGGTTAATTGAAAATGCATTTACTTCCAGCCTTGAGAACCTGAGCGGAGCTGAGATCGATATCTTTGACCATTGCCGATCTGCGGTCGAAAATCATCCGGATCATCGCGACAATATTCGTGGCGCCAAGTTGTTCGATACCGTGCTGCTATGGACGGTTCGGTTTCTGAAGAACCGACTAGAAATGACAAGGAAGGACGATGCTTCCGTCGCATATCTTTTCGAAAATGCTGGTGGAACGCTTCCTTACGAAGGCGCCTTGCAGGAAGATTATTTTCGTTGGATCTCTACCCAGACTGCGGCTGGGGAAATCGAAGCCACTAATCTAGGAGGCGGTCGCGCGGACGTCGTTCTTAAAACGACCGGTGAGCGGATCGTCATTGAGGTTAAACGGGAAATGCAGGATGCATCGTTTGATGCCATAGCGAAGAGTTATGCCGGCCAGACCACTGAATATCAGAACGTCAGTATTCGATTGGGTTTTTTGTTGGTCCTTGATCTGACTGACGCAAGGCGTACCGGTGCTCCACATATCCGTTCTCTTGTTGAGTGTCGACAAGTGACGAGGGCGGGAGAGGATGAGCCGCGGCGTGTCGTTATAGTGAAGGTGCCTGGTAGAAGATATTCTCCCAGCGCAGTTCGGGCGGGTAATTCGATTGGATTGGAATAAGTGCGATGGTACAGTTTAATGATTGGTGCGTTTCCGTCGACGAGACCATTGGAAACCATCATTGCAGAGTAATGACCGCGCAGGCAGTAAGCCTTCCGACGGGGATTCAAGCAACCGCAGCCATTGTGCCAGGACACTATGCCTCGGAAGAGCAAGTTGCGCGTGCGTTGGCTCGTCTAGGCAAGCCGGCTGCGGCTGCGCTAATTCAGGGCAAGCTTCCGACGACGAAGGCGATCCGCTCCGGAGATCTTGGTGAAATTTACGCTACTGAATGGATCGATGCGCATAGCGGAGGTTATCGTGCTCCGATCAAGCGGCTGCGATGGAAAGATCATCGCAATATGGCAATGCGCGGCGATGACGTCATCGGCATCCTTCAAGACCCTCAGACTCAACGTCTTCACTTCCTTAAGACGGAGGCAAAGAGTCGCGTCGCACTGACCACCCAAGTCCTTACCGAGGCTAGGGCCGGCCTTGACAAGGATGGCGGCCTGCCATCCGCGCATGCGCTCTCCTTCATCTCAGCGCGCCTGCTAGAATTGAACCAACTGCCACTCGCTGACGCGATCGATGACGCGTTATTGAAGCACGGCATTCCGCCGCAGAACGTCCGCCATTTGCTTTTCACCTTTTCCGGCAACGCACCGGATGCGCTATTAGCAGCGTCTCTTCAGGCCTATCCCGGACCGATAACCCAGTGGGGCGTCGGACTGCGCGTGGATGGGCACGCTGCCTTCATCGGCGCAGTCTACGACCGAGTAATTACCAATGCCAACAACGCCTGAAACAATCGCGGCTGACATCACCGAGGCGGCAACTGCCGGCTTCCGAGGCCGTCTCATCGCGCGCGGTCAGGCGCGAGCAATCATCTGGAGAGATGGGGTGCTCCCCCCAGATGCACCGGCTTTCGCAGCGCAGCTTAGCCATGACCTGCATTCCTATGGCTATGCCCTTTTCGGGCTGGGTCTTCGCCTGCGAGAAATGGATGAAGATGCAGCCCAAGCCCGGATCGCCTTCGAGCAGGCAGCTACAGCCCTAGAAGCTGTGATTGCAAAGGGCAATCGCCAGGAGATCGATCGCGACTTCCATTTCATCATGGCGGCAGCGAGCTATCACCTCGCACATCTGTCCGCGCGCGCTTATTCGCTATTGGCCCTCGTCGAAGCGGATGAAAATTTTGCGCCTATGGAGCGTGTCCTCGCCATGTTGATGAGGCGGAACTTCGACTCACTGCGCGCTACGGTGCTTGATTTCCGGGCCTCGGGCGAAGGTAGCGATGCTCGAATCGCCGCCAGAATTCAGGAAAGCCTCAATCAAGCTGAAGCGGCGGTCAATATCGCAACCGGCGAAGACTTCGTCTTCGATAGCCTCGACATTGCGTTGACCGACACCTTCATGGCGGCGATAGCCCTGTTCCTGCTCGCGCTTGAACGTGGCGAGCGACCATTGCTAGAACAAGCGTTGGAGCGACTCCGCACCGGACTGGCCATCTGCAGCGAGATGAATATGCTCCCGCAGTGGTGGTCGTATCGCATAACCATCCACCTCCTATCCGATCTGTGGACGACTACCTTTCATGAGAGGATTCCGCATCAACCGGCGGGCGGAGAGGCGAACGATTGGCCCAGACTTCGCGAGTTATTTATTGCGCTGATGTTGCGTCGCCCGAAAGCCGAAGTGGATCTCTGGCCTTCGCAGATTGATGCAGCAAACCGTGCGGTTGATCAAGCGGACGATCTGGTTGTCTCTTTGCCTACCAGCGCGGGCAAGACGCGCATCGCTGAACTATGCATTCTGCGCTGCCTCGCCGGTGGGAAGCGCGTAGTCTTCATCACGCCGCTTCGAGCGCTGTCCGCGCAGACCGAAACAACCCTTCAGAGAACCTTTGGTCCACTCGGCAAGACGATCTCAGCACTCTATGGCAGCATCGGGGTTAGCGGCTTTGATGAGGATGCGATCCGGGAAAGTGATATCGTTGTCGCGACGCCGGAGAAACTCGACTTTGCGCTTCGCAACGAACCCTCTCTCCTCGATGACGTTGGCCTACTTGTCTTCGACGAGGGGCACATGATCGGCTTGAACGAAAGGGAAGTCCGCTACGAGGTTCAAATCCAGCGGCTTCTCCGGCGCACTGATGCACATGAGCGGCGCATCGTGTGTCTCTCAGCGATTCTCCCTGACGGCGACCAACTCGACGACTTCGCCGGATGGCTGCGTCGAGACCATCCTGGTGGCTTGATCAAACATGACTGGCGTCCGACTCGATTGCGGTTTGGCGAGGTGGTCTGGACTCCCCCCAATGCGCGCCTGAATCTGCGTGTCGGCGAAGAGCGCCCATGGGTTCAGCGCTTTCTCACTGGAGTGGTGCCACCTATCGGGCGACGAAAGAAGCCTTTTCCAAATGATCAGCGGGAACTCTGTCTTGCGGCCGCTTGGCGGCTGGTTGATGACGGGCAAACCGTCCTCATCTTTTGCCCGGAACGACGTAGCATCGAACCGTTTGCAGACGTGATTGTCGACCTCCACAAGCGTGGAGCGCTGCGACCATTACTGGAAGCAGACCCTGCTGTTCTCGCTACTGCAATAGCGCTTGGTGAGGAATGGGTGGGTCCGGACAGTGCAATCCTCAAGTGCCTGCTTCTCGGGGTGGCGCTTCATCACGGGGCTTTGCCAAAGGCCTACCGGAAGGAGGTCGAAAGCCTATTGCGTAGCAATATCCTCAAAGTCACTATCTCGTCGCCGACCTTGGCTCAAGGTTTGAATTTGTCCGCTACCGCAGTAGTCTTGCACTCCCTCCATCGGGCAGGAACCAGGATCGATATCTCCGAGTTCAAGAACGTGATCGGTCGAGCTGGCCGGGCCTATGTCGACGTGGAAGGCCTTGTGCTCTTCCCCATGTTCGACGAGATTCCGAAAAAGCGGAACAACTGGGAAAAGCTCATCAATGATCTCGGTGCTCGCAATATGGAGAGTGGGCTGGTGCAACTCGTTGTGGCGCTGCTTTCTCGCATGAAAGCCCAAGTCGGTGGTGACCTGGATCAGCTTATCGACTATGTTGCAAACAACGCCGTGGCGTGGACCTTCCCCGAAGTCGCGAATGAGAGCCCCGAAGATCGGGCACGTGCCCTTGCGGATTGGCAGCAGCATATTGCAACGCTCGACACGGCCGTCCTGAGTCTCATTGGCGAAAACGACATTCCGGACGAAGGTGTTGCGGCGGCGCTGGACGACATCCTCCAATCTTCTCTGTGGCATCGCCGTCTTCAGCGGCGAAACGAGCAGGTTCAACAGGTTCTAAAAGCCGGCCTGGTTTCTCGCGGCCGACATATCTGGAGCCAATCGACTACAGCACGCCGCCGGGGCTACTTCTTGGCAGGCGTGGGATTGGGAACCGGGCAGGCACTGGATGCCATTGCAGAGGATGCGAACCTTTTTCTGATTCGGGCCAACGGCAGCATTCTCAATGGCGATGTTGAGGCGGCGATAGCCGCAATTACAGCGATTGCGGAACGCGTCTTCGTCTTCTATCCATTCATACCAGACCCTATGCCGGGAAATTGGCGTGACATTCTCCGCGCCTGGCTTCTCGGCGAACCTCTCTTCGCCATCGCCGCCGGCCAGGAGTCGGAGACGCTGCAGTTCATTGAAGGAGGCCTTGTCTACCGCCTCCCATGGGCGATGGAGGCCATTCGGGTGCGTGGAGTTGCCAACGGCGACACCATTGATGGGCTCCTTTCGCTTGAGGACTGTGAGCTTGGCTTCGCTGTGGCTGCCGTTGAAACTGGAACGTTGAATAGGTCGGTTGCGATCCTCATTCAGGCGGGGTTCAACTCTCGGCTCGGCGCTATAAAGGCTGTCACGGACAGTGGGGCAACCTTCCAAACGGCCCAGGAGCTGCGGCACTGGCTCGGTTCGGATGATCTTGCGGCGTGGAGCGTAAGACCTGATTGGCCGACACCAGAGACGAGGGTGATGTGGATGGAGTTTGCGCAAAGCTTCACACCGCGCGCAAACCGCGTCTGGGCAGACCGCCGGTACTGGGCAGGGGTGACGTGGCTCGGAGTACATCCACCGCCAGGAACACCAGTTCAACTCCATTATTGGGCAGGTCAACCACGCGTGCTTGCTGCGGACGGTGTGCTGGTGGGGACGCTGCAAGCAGCACTTGCACCTGGGAGAGCTGGCCTGATACGTGCCCAAGTGTCTCAAGACGCTGGTCGGATAGACATAGCGTATTTGGGGCCTGACGACCTTGTTGGCACCTAGTACGAATTTACGAAGAATGTTCAGTTCTATGTGCTGCCGTTCCTTATCGATAACACTCGCCCGACCCGTGACGATCCACGGAATGAACGTCCACTGAATACATTTATCGTTTTACGCGACCGTTTTGAGAACGGCGCGCTGAACAGCGTCGAGTTTTTGAAACAGTTACGCAAATTGCCAAGGAAGTTTTGCAGACCGAGAAGGAAACACCGCCGGAAGAAGATGAGGATCATGGTAAATCGGCATTGACCGAATTATTCAACGAAGTCAAAACCGCCGATACTCCGATTATTGTCGAGCGTGTGGTGGCAGACATCGACGAAATCGTCCGGCTGGTGCGTTTTCCCGGTTGGCAAAATACCTTGGCCGGCGAGCGGGAGGTCAAAAAGGCGCTACGCAAATCCTTGTTCAAATACAAACTGCATGCCGATGGAGCTGTTTGAGAAGGCTTACAGCTACATACGACAATATTATTAGCTAAATTTTTTGGCATTTTGCCGTGAAAAATTAAGCTAGATATCGCAAATATTTTGCCAAAAACAGTCACTTACAACGATAAGTATGTTATTTTTTCCTTAATTTTCAATGATTTGATATTTTTTGAGCTTAGAGTATCATCGTTATCAGTATTAATTTCTCTAATGCCTTCTTATAAAAGTGAGTCCATTTTCTCATCTGCTACAAGCTATCAGAGCCTCCCGAGGCATCTGCCAGTCAGAGCTCTCTGACTTGATCGGCTATGAGCAAACTTACATATCGTCTTTAGAAACGGGGAGAAAAGGCCCTCCTCCCCAAGCGTTTATCGATCGTTTGGCAAAAGTTCTTAATTTATCAGCGGATGAACACGCACAGCTAGTTGAAGCGGCTGATGCTTCTAATCGTAAGGTTATTATCGAAAAAGAAGTACCGCTGGACGTTTATTGGTTATTCAGCGATCTGAGGAAGCATCAGCTAGACCTATCCCCATTTCAAGTACGGATGATCCGAGAATTCATCTTATTGAAAGAGACCTTGGCGGCTCAACCAGAATATCCGGTTCAGAAAATAAGGCGTCGAAAAAATCGGGAGGTTCACATGTAAAAACGGGACAAACCTTGCGGCTTGCCCCGCTGGTGTAAGAATCATTGATTGATACCTACGTTTGGCGACTTCAGTATCATCAAAGTTCCCATCAGCGTCAAGCCCCTTCAGCTTCTAACTTCCTGTTGATTATCGAGTTTTACGACCCGATATAGGCATTCTTTTGCCAAAAAACAGGCGTATTCAACATCACAGCTTAAGTTGTGAGGATTTGCCGCATCTAATGCGGTAAGGAATCGTTATGTCTATTGAATTTGATGACCAGCGGCAAAATGCTGGTCGGAGGCCAGATTTGCGCCTCAATATTACGCCTCAGCCCAAAGCTGAGCGAGCAAGAGAGCCAGTGACGCGATCTCGTGGCCAGGTTCGGGGGGGAGTTCCTTCGACAAAAATTAATCGCTCGATTGCCTGGGAATCACAGAATGAACAAAAAGCTTGTTACCACTTTGAATTTTCCCCAGCGGTTAAGGCATTCAGAGAGCAGCCGCAAACCTTCTACCTACCAGCATCAAAGGGAATGTTCCGATATACGCCGGACTTTGAGCTGACCTTGCAAAATGGCGAAATTTGTTACGTTGAAGTTAAGCCGTTATCCAAGTTGTTCACGCCGAAAGTACTGGAGGGGCTGCAAGTAGCCCACCAGTTTTTGGCCGAAAAAGGGCACCGTTTCATCGTCTTGACTGAGGAAGAGCTGAATTTTCCCCATCGAATCCGGAATTTTTCAATTCTAAGACCGTATCTGCGCTACGAGATTCCCCCTCATATTTCCGAACAAGCCAAGGCTTGGGTGGAACAGGTAACTGATCCAACCTTGGAGGCTTTAAGCCGATTTTTGGGTTTTCGGTCTATGGCCTTTGCCCTTATTGCGCAATTGCATATCGGCTTTGATTTTGACCAACCGCTCGACAACACCAGCCCACTTTTTACCTCAGCTATTGGAGACCATCATGAAACTTGCTTCTTTACATACCGGACAGGACCTGATTTTAAACAATGTGCCATACCGTCTAATCCGTATGCTTGAGGATGGTCAATGCCAGTTAGAGCGCAAAAGTGACTTGGCACTAGCCAGTTATACCAAAACTATGCTGTTGGGTTTTATTAGCTCTGGAGAACTCACATTGGCTGGGCAGCAGACTGTTGATGTTACCGGCAATCCGGAAGATCGTCAGCGTTTGGAATGCGATTTATCGGCTTATCCGCAGGCAATACAAAAAGAAGTTTATTACCAATATCAATACGTGAAAAAAGCTGATGAGCTATTGGGTGTAAACGTGAGTTACAGCCGATTGCCCAGGGTGATCAAGTTGGTTGCGGATGAAAACAATGATGTCAAGCCGCCCTCAGCACTGACGGTCGAGTTGTGGTGGAAGAAGTGGATTAAGGCCGATCGTTCGATCACCGCTTTGATTAAAGATAAACGAGGCCCTAAGAATAAGCGACGGATTATCAAAGAGATGGAGACGCTGGTCCAACAGCTCGTAGATGAAATCTATCTCAAAGCTGAAGGTAATAGTGTTAATGATGTCTATGAGGCATTAGCGCTTAAGATTAAGGCTCTAAACGTCAATCGAAATACTCCTCTCGCTATTCCCAGCCGAGCAACCGTCTACCGTTACGTTGGTACCTATGATGAATACTTGGTCATGGCGGCCAGGAAGGGCAAACAAGCGGCCGACAAACATTTCCGAGCAACGGGCAGAGGCCCGGAACCCAAATATATCCTGGAGCGGGCCGAAGTTGACCATACGCCCTTGGATCTATTGATCAACGATGAATTGACCGGCTTAACCATTGGTCGACCCACGGTGACATTCATTCTCGATCGCCATACCCGTTTACCGTTGGGTTTTGAAATCGGATTTGAGCCACCTGCGAAATCGCAGCTCACTTGCACACGCAAAATCACACAACTTGCACACCATTAACTTTTCTAGCTGCACAGGGCTTTTTATCAACTTGCACACTTCCAAGTGCGTATTACGTCAGAAACCCGGCCAGTTACTCCGATTGAAAACCGCTATCTGTTCCAATGTGTTGTCGGCCATCGATTTCGATATGATTACGCTAGTAGGGAATGAGTTTTTTGGAGAAGGCGAATTGTCGTAATCGCCAATACCTGGCGGTCGATATATTAGAGGTTTAAGGGTAGGTAACGGAGTAGAGTAGTCTCTCTCAGGGCGGCTGCCATTGCTGCCGTTACTTCCGTCGAGCTGAAGCGGCGGGTGTTGGTTGCAAACTTACCCTAGACTAAGGGTCAGTTTTGCTCCTTCAATTCTTTTAGAGCAAGTTCGGCCAATAGCCGACTTATTACACCGGTTGATCAATGACTGCAAATTGGCACATTACAGTCAATAACTTGGGAAGGCTAAAAAATCCCGTTTAAAGAACAATATCTTCAACCTTACGAGTAAATCCAGATAATTTTTCGCTCTGATTTACAAAATAGTCGTGGACAAAAGAAATGATTTCCAATCGGTCTTCGTACATGATGTGAAGCTGATTACTGTAATGTTCTGATCTGGGAAAAACTCTCCAATGAACTGGTTCACCGATAAAGGTTTCAACCTTACCATCACTACGTAAAACTAACAGACTTTCATCAAGTTCAATAACGGTTCCGAAAGGTGCTGTAGTAGTAGCTACAACTTGATCTAAGTTTATATTGGATTTAATTTGTCCTTTGATGTCGAACATTTCTGCATTTCTTTTACTCTTATTGTTAATATTTTTCTGTGAGTTGGGATTGTAGTCAGCAACATCAATCCCAGAATCAGTGAGGAAGTAAAGTTTTTCTCTTGCACCCCATGCAATGGAACGGTTTGTAACGTTGGCGTTTCGAGTCGCCCCTTGAAAGACTTCAGAAATTTCGACTACACGATCTTGACGTCTAACAGTTTTTCTACTGTCCGGGTCTTTCTCTTCCGTGAAGCTAGCAAAAAAAGCACTGTTCGAGGTCCACCCCATGACACTCTGAAAAGCCCAGTCACATGAACTGCATGATCTATTTGCCAAAGTTTTAGATTGGCCTATCGCATTTGTCTTTCCAGATAAACTTTCTTCTTTGTTAAATGGGAATTCAATTAACCCGTCATCACCTGCAGCAGTAGCGAGTGAAGTGTAATGGTCGGAAGCCTTAACTTGAAAAATCGAGCCATCATGATGCTTAGAGGCTCTGGAAAAAATAGATGAGTTCCTTTTTGGTTTAGCTGTACGAGGGGACGAGAATAGACCGGTATCACCGCTTGCAAAAATGGTGTTGTAGTAGACTTCGGTATCAGTTGGTAAAAAATCGAAGGGACTACTTTCGTGGGATCGATAATCTTTCAGATCTCCCAGATCTTTACATAAATCGATTGCAGAGAGCGTGCTTAACTGCCCCTTGATAGGTGTTGCCAATTCCGGGTCGAGAAGTATTTTGCGAACCTTCGAGCTATAAAAAAGATCTCCATCTAAAAAAGCTACTCTGAGAGCTGTTTGTACTGATTGGTTCTTCTGCGCCAAGTTGTCGATGGCACCTCTCCAGTCAATGCGAAGAATAGATCCTTCTTCGTCGAAAAGCATCAATTCACTCGAATAGATCTGAGAATCCCAAAAGCTGCCTAAAATAGTGATTTTTACAGGCTGCATCTTTTACCTCTATGAATCTTAGATTTTTTCGGAGTACTAATAAGACCACGATTCTCCCAAACAGTTAGAGTCTGTTCATCAGGCTTATCAAACGGAGAGAGCCATGTTGCGACAGGGTAGCCATGCCAATTCCCTTGATCGGAAACAAACTTAGCTATGAATAATTGATTACTACAAGGCGAAATCCCAAGATTTTCGGGCTTTAGCTCGACTAAGTGCAGTCCCCAATAAATATTGTTGGTAGCCCAGTTTTGATCAACAGAGTGATTAAAACTCGCTTCTTCCGCAGGTATCGGGATCGTCCATTGAGATTTTGTGCTGGAAAATTGCGTGTTCCGATGCTGCGGATTTGGGGAATAAGGCATTGAAAAACTATGGATAGAGGAATGTACGAAATATTTCAACGAAATGTATTTTCTGATACTTTTAGGCTGCTGTCATTATATTGGCCTACCTATTTTTCTACAGCCCCTTATGGGTTGTGCGAAACGATAACCAGTTTTAAAAACTTTAATGCCGTGATGCCGTAATGCCGTAATGCCGTTGATTTGATGCCAGATTAAGGACTTTAGCGGACGCTGAATATTGTTCCGTGAATTTCCGCTTAGGGTCCATGTCATCAGCCTGGGTCGATTGCAACAATTCCCCACCTCCCAAATCCCCCATTCACTACTGGCGTAATAGTATCGGAATGGGTGGCTGGTTTGGGGGGACTATGCCTGCCACCTGTTACTCATTTGAGAAGGAATCCGTACCGTCCCCATAAAAAGAGCTAACATATTAAGGCGAAGCAAGGCACGTGTTATAAGATGTCCGTTCAATTACGACGCTGAAAACAAAACGTAATCTTCAATCTCACGCTCGATGGAAGCGACGGAACCGCGAATTCAATAAGAGGGAATAATGGCCGAAAAGAGCAACTTCGAATTCCTCAAAGAGCATGATCCCTTATTTTTCCAGCTCGCCTCGGCTGCGGAACGTGTTTTTGCCAGTGATCCCAACACTACGCTGATCAAACTCCGCCAACTAGGTGAGGCGCTTGCTCAAGACTTGGCGGCGCGTTGTGGCATTGAATTTGACGACAAAACCAGCCAAGCCGATTTATTGTTCAAGCTCAATCGGGAAATTCGTCTCGATGCCAATGTGGCTGAGCTGTTCCACACCTTGCGAATCGAAGGTAACCGCGCTACCCATCAATTCAAAACCCAACACAAAGAAGCCCTGGATGGTCTGCGCATTGCCCGTGCCTTGGCGATTTGGTTTCATCAGGCCTTTGGCAAGCAAGGCATAAATTTCAAACCTGGTCCCTTCATCGCTCCGACCGATCCTAGTCTTGAATTGCGCGAGTTGACTATCCAGATTGAACAACTCAAGGCTAAACTTCAAGATGCCAGCGAGCAAGTCGAAACCAACCAGCAACTAATCGAACTGACGGCGCGCGAAAAGGAGCAATACGCGGTATTAGCCGAACAGATGGATGCCGAGGCTCGCATCTTCGAGCAGATGGCGCAAGCGCATGAACAGCAACTGCATCAAGAACGCCAAGCTTTTGAGGCTCGATTGCAAGCCATGCAAACTGAGCTGGAAACCAAGGAGCAAGCCAGTGAGGAAGCCAGTGCCAGCATTAAAAAAGCGACTGCCGAACTGTCGCTCAACGAAGAACTCACCCGCATCCTGATCGATCAACAGTTGATCGCCGCCGGCTGGGAAGCCGATACGGAACAATTGACTTACCAGAGAGGTGCAAGACCGGAAAAAGGCAAAAACAAAGCCATTGCCGAGTGGCCGACGAAAGGCAAACAAGCCGCCGACTACGTTCTGTTTGCCGGATTGACGCCGATTGCCGTGGTTGAAGCCAAGCGCGAAAACGTCAATGTCGCCGGCAAAATTCCGCAAGCGGAACGCTATGCGCGCGGTTTTACCCCAACGACAAACATGCAAACGGCTTGGCAGCAACAAGGCCGCACCATCGCATGGCCGGATCACGAAGATGGTCATTACCAGATTCCATTCGTGTATTCCTGTAATGGCAGACCATTCGTCAAACAACTGGCCGAACAATCCGGCACTTGGTTTCGCGACGTACGCGAGCCGTCCAATTTGGCTAAACCGTTACCGGATTTTCACAGCCCCACCGGCTTGCTGGATAAACTGGAACGCAGTAAAGCAGCGGCGGAAGAAAAGCTCAAGCAGGAAGGCTTTGCCTATCTGCGCTTGCGCGATTATCAGGAAAAAGCGGTACAGGCTGCCGAGCTGGCATTGGCGGCCAACCAAACCAACTGTCTTTTAGCCATGGCCACCGGCACCGGTAAAACCCGCACCATCATAGGCTTGATGTATCGGTTTTTAAAAGCCGAACGCTTCAAACGGATTCTGTTTTTGGTGGATCGCAAAGCACTAGGCCAGCAAGCGATTGATAACTTCAACGATGCCACTCTGGAGCAAAACCAAACCCTATCCAAAATCTATAATGTCGCCGAACTCGGCGACATGGCCGCCGAAGCCGAAACTCGTATTCAAGTGGCCACCGTGCAAGCCATGGTCAAACGCATCTTTCAATCCGACAACCCGCCGAATATCGATGCCTACGATTGTTTGATCGTCGATGAAGCGCACCGTGGTTATACCTTGGATCAAGACATGACCGAGGGCGAAATGGCGATGCGCGATGTAGCGCAATATCTGTCCAGCTACCGCCGCGTGTTGGATTATTTCGATGCCTTCAAAATCGGCCTCACCGCCACCCCTGCCAAACACACCACGGAAATTTTCGGCAAACCGGTTTACACCTATTCCTACCGTGAGGCGGTGGCTGACGACTGGTTAATCGACCATGAGCCACCGATTCGCTACCAAACCCTGCTGTCGCAAAAAGGCATCCAATTTGCCAAGGGCAGCCAAGTCAGCGTCATCAACACTCAAACCGGTGCCGTCGAACTCGCCACCCTTGATGACGACATGAATTTTGATGTCGATGACTTTAACCGCCGCGTGATCAGCCCATCGTTCAATAAGGTGATCTGCAAGGAATTGGTCAAGGAACTCGACCCTTTCGGCGACGAGAAGACTATGATTTTCTGCGCCTCGGATCGCCATGCCGACATGGTCAAACGTATTCTCGACCGCCTTTACAAAAAACTCTACGGCGACGAATACAACGAAGCGGCGGTCAAGAAAATCACCGGCCAAAGCGATAAGGTTAACCAGTTAATTCGCCAATACAAAAACGAACGCTACCCCAGCATTGCCATCACCGTGGACTTGCTGACCACCGGCATCGACGTACCGAAAATCTGCCATGTGGTATTTTTCCGCCGCGTACGTTCACGGATTCTGTACGAACAAATGCTGGGCCGTGCCACCCGCCGTTGCGACGAAATCGGTAAAACCGTTTTCAGGATTTACGATCCGGTCGACATCTATGCCACATTGAAAGATGTCAGCGATATGAAACCGCTGGTCAAAGACCCCAATATCTCGATCGAGCAGCTTATCGAGGAACTGAACAATCCAAAAAGCCTAACCGCAACCGGCACCAAACCGGATGTCAGCCATGCCCAAGATGTCCTGAATGCCCTGAGTCAACGCATTATGCGCATCCTACGCAAAGCCAAAACCAAGGCGGCCAATAAACCGGAGCTACAAAAGAAACTGAGCGAACTGGAAGATTCATGGGGCGTAGCACCCGAACAGCTGCACCAACATTTGCATCAGCTTGGCCCGCAACAAGCGGCACAGTTCATCCAAAATAATGCCAATCTGCTTAATCAACTGGAACAAGTCAAAACCTTGCTCGGATCGGAATACTACCCGTTGCTCGCCGAACACGAAGATGAATTGAAAGTTCGCGAACAAAGCTACGGCAAATATGACAAGCCCGCCGATTATCTGGAAAGCTTCAACGACTTCATCAAAAACCAAATCAATCAGTCGGCGGCATTAGCCGTGGTGGTCAATAAGCCCAAAGACCTGACCCGCGAGCAACTGCGCGAAATCCGCCTGTTATTGGATCAAAACGGCTACAGCGAAGCCAAGCTGCAAAGCGCTTGGCGCAACCAAACCAATCAAGACATCGCCGCCAGTATCATCGGTTACATCCGTCAGGCAGCAATCGGCGAGGCCCTGATACCGTTCGAGCAACGTGTTGTCCACGCCATGCAAAAAATCTACGCATTGCATCCATGGACGCAGGTACAACGCAAATGGCTTGATCGCTTGGCCAAACAACTCAGTCATGAAGTGGTGATCGATCAAACCTTCGTCAATCGCGTGTTTGCCAATGACGGCGGCGCCAAAACTCTAAATAATTTACTCAACCAGCAACTGGATACCGTACTGGATACTCTGTCCGAATCCCTGTGGTCGGCAGCTTAATCAACACCAAGAGCAATAATGAGCAATAGCGAAATCGTCCAAAAACTGTGGAATCTCTGTGACGTCTTAAGAGACGACGGCATCAACTATTCGGATTACGTCACCGAGCTGGTGTTGCTGCTGTTTATCAAAATGGAATACGAAAACACCGAAGCCGGTATCCTGCTAAAACATAAACTGCCGGAAGGCTGCCGCTGGCTGGATTTAACCAAGCTATCGGGCTTGAATCTGCTCAACCATTATCGGCAACTGCTGTTGGATTTATCCAAAAGCGATGACCATTTGATTGCAGCCATTTACGCCGACGCACAAACCCGTTTGCGCGAACCGCGTCATTTGGAACAACTGATCAAAAGCCTGGATGCTATCGACTGGTTCAGCGCCAAACGCGATGGCCTGGGCGACTTGTATGAAGGCCTGCTGGAGAAAAATGCCAGCGAAACCAAATCTGGCGCCGGTCAATACTTTACCCCGCGCCCCTTGATCGACAGCATCATCCGCTGCATCAGACCACAAGCCGGTGAACTGATTCAAGACCCTGCCGCCGGTACCGCCGGTTTCCTGATTGCCGCAGATGCATACATCAAGGAACAAACCGACGATCTTTACAACCTCACCGAAAAACTACAAAGCTTCCAGCGCAATCAAGCCTTTGTCGGCATGGAATTGGTGCCAGGTACCCGTCGTCTGGCGTTAATGAACTGCTTGTTGCACGGCATGGAAGGTGACGACGAAGGCGTGGTACATCTGGGCAATACCTTGGGACAACCTGGAACCCATTTACCCAAAGCCGACGTGATTCTGACCAATCCACCGTTCGGCACCGCCAAGGGCGGCGAAGCCAGCGTCACCCGTGACGACTTCACCTACAAAACCAGCAACAAGCAATTGGTGTTCTTGCAGCATATCTACCGTAGCCTGAAGCCAGGCGGACGCGCCGCCGTGGTGTTGCCGGATAACGTGCTATTCGAAGCCGGTGTCGGCAGCGACATCCGCCGCGACCTGATGCAAAAATGCAACCTGCACACCATCCTGCGCCTGCCGACCGGCATCTTTTACGCCCAGGGCGTAAAAACAAACGTGCTGTTCTTCAGCAAAGGTACTGCCGAGAATCCTAGACAGGAAGAAAATTGCACTCAACAGGTGTGGGTCTACGACTTGCGTACCAACATGCCTAGCTTCGGCAAACGCACGCCGTTCGATGAACAGCATTTAGCGCCGTTCGAAGTTTGCTATCACGCCGAAAACCGCCAGGAAGCAGATGGCCAAATCTCACTCTCCCTTGAGGAAGAGGGTCGGGGTGAGAGGGAAGTAGAATCCCGCTGGCGTTGCTTCAGTCGCGACTGGATCAAAACTCAAAAAGGCGACTCGCTGGACATAGCTTGGCTTAAAGACCAGGACAGCGTCGATGCCGCCAGCCTGCCGGAACCGGATGTCTTGGCCGCCGAAGCGATGAGCGAGATGACCGAGGCTTTGCGGGAATTGGATGGATTAATGACAGCGTTAGGAAAGTCAGACGAAGCCACATTACAAAAGAAAATGCTGGCAGACATCTTGGGGTTAGAGGGAGATATTGCCGATGTTTGAAGAGGTTTTGCCTGACGGTTGGGTGAGCACTAGACTGGGCAACTATATGTTTTTAAAGAATGGTTTTGCCTTTAAAAGCACTGATTACGTTGATAAAAGCGAGGACACATTTCCAATAATTCGGATATCGAATATTGATGGAAAATTAGCTTCTGATAAATCAGCAGCTCATATAAAGTCTGCTAACATCGCAAATGGGTTTGAAGTTGAAAATGGTGATTTACTAATTGCGATGTCAGGTGCAACAACGGGTAAGGTTGGTGTGTATCAAGGTCTCATGCCAGCGTATCAGAATCAGCGAGTAGGAAATTTGAAACTCATTGTTGATGAATTAGGGTCGAAAGGTTTTCGAAATTATCTAGTTGCCTTTTTATCCCCTGACATTTTAAAAATAGCATATGGTGGAGCACAACCTAACATATCTGGTAGCGCTATTGAAAATATGGTGGTTAATTTGCCACCTCTCGCCGAACAACACCAAATCGCCGCCAAACTGGACGAACTGCTGGCACAGGTAGACGGCATCAAAACCCGCCTCGACGCCATCCCCAAAATCCTCAAACGCTTCCGTCAATCCGTTCTGGCTGCGGCGGTAACAGGCAATTTGACTCAAGAATGGCGAAAAGTTAATCCAGGCATAAAATACTCGGCAAATTCAGTTGAACTTACTGAGTTTCGAGGAAAAGAGTTAGGAATGCTTCCAAAAAATTGGCAGTGGTTAAAATTTGATCAGGTGGCTTCTGTTGCATCAAACTTACAAGATCCATTACTAACTCCTGAAGCTTTTCACATCGCGCCTAATCACATCGAATCAGGTACAGGAAAGTTATTAGAATATACGACAGTCTCAGAAGACAAAGTGACAAGTTCAAAGCATCGCTTTTATGATGGTCAAATTTTATATTCAAAGATTCGGCCTTATTTATGCAAAGCTGCAATAGTGAGCTTTTCCGGTCTTTGTAGCGCCGATATGTATCCAATAAATTCAAAAATTAATACTCAATACCTTTTTCGATGGATATTATCACACCAGTTTACCTATTGGGCGTCTAATGCAGAAAGTCGTTCTGTTTTACCAAAAATTAATCAAAAGGACCTCGGAATAATCCCTGTGCCGACTCCGCCTCTTCAAGAACAAACCGAAATCGTCCGCCGCGTCGAACAACTCTTCGCTTACGCCGACCAAATCGAACAACGCGTCAAAGACGCCCAGGCCCGCGTCAACCACCTGACTCAATCCATCCTCGCCAAAGCCTTTCGCGGCGAACTCACCGCTGACTGGCGAGCGCAGAATCCCGATCTAATCAGTGGCGAAAACAGTGTGGAAGCTTTACTGAGCAAGATCAAAGCTGAGCGCATTAACGGTAAACGTAAAAAATAATACAGGGAAAATTGAATTGAAACTGCTCAATCTTACTTTGGATGGCTCCTACAAGGGACTTAGCAATCAGAGTTTTGATTTTAGTGTCGCTGATGGCAATGTAATTGCTTTCGTTGGGTTAAACGGTTCGGGTAAATCTCAATTATTAGAACTAATTGCAGAATTTTTTGCTTATGTTGAGCGAGCGTTACGGAAAGATTTTAAAGTTAGAAAATCTTTTCCATTTACAGTATCGGTTGAGTATGAATTAAGGTCATTCCATGCTGTTGAGCCAAATCTTATTTATGTTTATCGCATCACTATTCATAAATCGGGAAATATTGCTCTCCATATATACGATAGAAGTAATGGCTGGAAGGAATGGGGTTTCGATAACGCTGTTATACCCATGCATGTTGTTGGCTACTCTTCAGGGTTAAATGAAAACATACAACGTAGTTTTCTGAAAAACGCTGTGCAATATTTTGACGTCATGAAGGTTCGTGCAGATCGAAGACAAAGATTGGCAGCTAAATTAGATGAGCGAGGAATCGCCAATATAAACCGTTTTTACGCTGCTCGTTACTCTGGCATTTTCGATAAATCATTGAGTTCAGACGACTCCGATTTGGATTATCAAAGCCTCATAGAAAAAGACACCCGACTACCGGCAAATATATTTCTTGATTATGATTGTAATGCGTTATTGATGGCGTCTTTGTCAATACTTGATAAAGACGAGCTTAAATCTTTATTTTCAGAAATACCTTATTGCTACCCACAGAGCTTTACTATCCAGTATGATCTAAGAAAAGTGCCAATTGAGCAGGATTCGATTAGCGATATACGTCAATTAATTCGTATTGCTGGGCCTGATTCGCTTGATGGCATAGGTCGTAGGACTAGCAACAACGAGTATGAGTTGTATGAATTGCCATATCTTACGGGCAATATTATTTTTGATTTTTCAAAGCCAGGCTTGCTAGAAAAGTTGAGAGAGAATTATTACTCTGAACCGCTTAGTTTTTTTGAAAAGATTTATAAGCTGCAATTGTTAGGTGTTAAAAACTGGCAATCCTCGGATAAGAAAAACCTTCGTAATGATACTTTTGATGGCAATGTAAAAAAACCTCTTAAGACGAAATTACCCTTATCAGTTATTCAGCTTAAATTATCCGATGGTCGAAAATGCATCGATTTTGACGATCTGAGCGATGGCGAAGCTCAACTCATACAAACGATAGGTGCTGCCAGGGTTTTTCGTGACGAGCCAACCTTGTTCCTATTTGATGAGCCTGAAACACATTTGAATCCTGCTTGGCGCACTAACTTTCACAAGCACCTGAGCCTTGCGTTGAACAAGCCTAATCAACAGAATCAGGCTATACAGATGCTGCTTTCCACTCATTCGCCATTCCTAGTTTCTTCGCTCCAAAATGAAAATGTGTTTCGCTTTGAGCGCATGGATGACGGATCAATCATCATGGACTCAGTCACTAGTCAGACCTATGGCGCTTCATTTGAAGTGTTGATTAAACAGTTCTTTGGGCTTAAATCATTGATTTCACAAACTGCGGTTGATGAAATTAAAAAACATCTTGAGGCTGGAGATGATTCTGCCGCAAGACAATGGATAGTGGAAAATATTGGCGATTCCATGGAGAAAGCTTATTTGCTAAGGAAGTTAAAGGTCTAATGCTGTTCCCGTTGAATCCCCAAACACCTCGCTCGAAAATTTTTACTGCTTTAAATGAAGAGCTATTACATTTCTTGGAAGCTGCTATCGACGCTAATGAATTTAGCCTAGCTTTATTTACCGATATCGTAGGTCAAGCTTGTTGGGACAATACGAACACTAGAGACAAATTCAATGCATTGTGGGCGCAGTTGCACTTGCTGACGGAACATGAACGTCGACGGCTTTATAATAGAATCAGAAGTAGTCAAGATGTTAGGGGGTATTTTAGTAATCGAACTCTTGAATTTCCTGAAATATCACAAACTGAACTAAATAAAAAACTAGCCGAATTGACTCTACATTTATTTAGTAATACCAAAAAACTAGCTGGCATTCGTGACGCATGTGAAGGGGAAACAATACAGCACCACTTCAACAACTATCGCCAAATGAATGGCAATCTCTGCCAAGTATGCGGAACAGAAATCTTGGCACAGAAGAGATCAGGGATTTTGGATGAAGATCAATGGAGCGCGCCTTATGATCACTTGTTGAGCAAAGACAAATATCCAGCTTACGCAATTCACCCAGATAATCTGCTTCCTATATGTCATACCTGTAATAGCAAAGCAAAATTAGCAAAGCAGTTACTTATCAAAAAACAACATGATGGCACTGAAGTGCGAAGATTAGGTTTCTATCCGTATGAAGAAAGCTGTCGAGATTTGGTTAAGGTTGAGTTACATGGTGGAGTAGCATCATTACAACTTAAGGTTATTTGGGATACCCCCGACGTTGACACCGCTGAAAAAATTATTGCATGGGACGAAGTATATCAAGTAAAACAAAGAGTTGAAGGAGATCAGGTTGATTTTATTTCATGGATAGATGGTGATTGTCAGGCTATTGATTTTGATGATTTTAATCAGCAATTGCAAAGAAGAGCAAATCAGCCCAATGAACAGATTATTCGTTCAGAATGCTACAAATTCTGGCGCTTTAAGCTATACCGTTGGATTGCATATCAAGGTGATGACTTTAAAAATCAGCTTTGGGCAATGATTGAACAACGTCGAAGCGATTATGATTCGAGATTTATATACGGTGTATAAAAGAAAGCCAAAGACCTTCTGAAACTCTTATCAATTGATGCTCAGTAACTTGATTTGATTTTAAACGGTCAGTTGGATAACGATTTGGTTTTCAATCGCCGTGTAAATATCGGTTTCCACACTTGGTGTTTTAATGCTAACGATTAAGGCATATCGGGTCGATTTTCCCCATCTTTCTAAATTTGCTCGCTCTTTCCACCAACCCAGGACTGGATAAACGGCAATATAACCTCGCGCGGCAAGTTCAGCAGCTTGGCCTGTCCAGGTATCGGAGTGAACAGAGCCCAGGCTGCGCAATTTTTCACCTAACAGCCATTGGCCGCTATCGGGTGTAGCGCCGTTGTAGGCATGTTCTTCGTCTCTGGCTTTTTGATTGATGCGTTGTTTGAAATCTGTAAGTGTTTCTAATGGACGACGCACATCGAAACGCAGTCCGTGTGATGCATAGCGGTATTTATTGACCCAGCCGCGTTCCCCTGGGTTAGGTTCAATGAAATACGACAATGTCACCTTCATTTCAACTTGGGTATTCGGCGGTAAGTTGCGCAGAACATCCGTTGGCCAAGGCAAGGTGTGTAAATTGATGTCACGGGTTTTAACGTTACTGCCTTCCTTGGTGTACGGATGAATCACGTCTTGAGCAACAAGGGTCAGTTCGTTACGAGCACTCCAAAATAAGGTGTCTTCATCGGGTACGCCATATCCGCAATAACGCAAGAGTTGCCGGTATTTGTCCTTAGTCGTGAAAGGTTCGAACACCGCTTTCATGGCTGGCGTCCATAGGGCAGAATGAATCAATAGTGCCCTGATGGTTTCCGGCCAATAGTCTGGGTATAAGGCTTGTACTCTTGCTGCCAGATTTGCTGCCAAGGCTGCCGCAGCACTGGTATCGCCAAACGATACCAGTTGTTTACCCAGCACAAATTGATGGCCGGTGCTGAGCAATTGCAAGGCATCGTCGATGTAGTCGGCTTGGATATATGCTGGATTAGTGGCCATATTACCGGCTTCCATGACAATATCCGGCTTGATCGGCCAGGTCTTTTGCCATTCCATGGATGTGCAACTGGCAGGCGCTAATCCACCTGGCGGTGCTAATGGTTCCCAGCCAGGATTTGCCGCAGTATCCAGCCAAACCTTTTCGGTATAACCACCGACCGTGAGTGCATTCCAGGACTGACCTGGATCGTGGACTTCATCGGTCAGGTTATTGTTGGGATATAGGTGTCTGTACTGTGGATCAGTGTTGCCCGCCGAAAGAATGACCAAGCGCTGTTGATCGTCTTCATAACCCGATGTAATGGCGTCAATGGTTGCCGACCATGAAGATGGGCGACCACGGTCTCTGTCGTCGGTGGTGGACACCGCCATGCAAAACACGCGTTGCCGATCTGCTGAGATTTCCACTCTGCCTATACTGTCGCGAGTAATAGCGCCGTATAGTTCTTTGTCATTATGAAAATCTGGATTGGGCGTAATTTTGACCGATTCCAAACGATGGGTGAGTTGTATCGGCAATGGGTTAGCCAATGCCTCGGTTAAGTCGCCATAGATCGATACGCCCGCCATATTGGTGCCATGGCCGTTTCGATCATCGGTACCCCAACCGGGGATATAGGCATGCATGTCGGTCGTTTCTGCGACTGGCCTCAATAGCGGATGCTCATGATTGATACCGGTATCCAAAATACAAACCGTCGGTGCTGTATCAGGTGGTGGCGTCAAATTTTCTAAGGTTTGTTCGATCCAGGCACGTTGGTCTTGTCGACTCATACCGGTGAAGAAATCGGCGGTATCCTTGGCTTTTCTGAGCTCGGCAATTGCACCTAACAAATGGATTGAATGGCTAATTTGTTCGCGTGTACCGAAAACCAGAATAATGGTTCTGTCGAGAAAGCGAATCGACTCGGCACTTACCCTGAGATTGAGCTGCGGCGCATGCTCGCGAATAAAAGCTTCACAATCGTATCTTTCCGAATGTCTTAGCCAAACTTCCCACCAAATCGCTTGCCCTGCATCCGGGATCAATTCGGGCTCATCTGTCCAAAGCGCATCGATTGCGGCAAGCTTGATCGCACTAATGCTTTCAACCAACTCTCTATTTTTGGGTTGGTTTTTATTTGTGTTTTCAGACTGGTATTGGGCGATTTTGGTTAGAAAATGGGCAAGCTTACCTTCCGGTACGAAAACGGTGGCGATGGTTTTGCCATCAACAAGTTTTACGTTACAAAGCTCAATCCCGCTTCGATGAAATTCCAGGCTGGCAAACTTGAGCTCGAAATCCGGTTCGCTTTCAAAGGCCAGATAAAGACCATTACCGACATCCAATCCGAAAGCTTTTTGTTGTTCGATGATGCCGGATTCTTGAGACTGGATATGCTGAATTTGCTCAATCAGTTGTTGAGAGTGGGCCTGACGATCTCTTGATGGTGTTCTTAAGCCAGCGCCGCCCATTGCTTGAGTGGGACGGGAGTAACTTTCGGTGGTTACCGAATCTTTTATCAGTAAATGGGGTAAGCGTTCCTTGCTGTTTTCGGTCATTGGCTATTAATTTACTGTTTTTTGTCTGACTAGCCGTCGCTCTTTAATAGCATTCATGAGATCAGTCTGACTGACTATGTCTTTGTTATGAATAATCGCATCCTTGATTGCATCTTCACAGGCTCTAGTGATGTCACCGTAGCTCAAACTCAATGCAGCTTCGGCGGCTTTACTCCATAAAACTCTGGATGTTTTGAATACGGCAAGCTTAGACTTTAAAGCCGTTATGATTTCATCTTTGCTTGGTAGGTCGTATTCGATTAAATCATCGAACCGTCTAAACAGTGCATGATCGAGTAATTCATGATGATTAGTGGCTGCTATTAACAGACTGTCTGATGTATCCTGCTCGATCATTTGCAAAAAGCTGTTTAAGACTCTGCGAATCTCACCCACGTCGTTGCTGTTACCCCGCTGCGAACCAATGCTGTCGAATTCATCAAATAGATACACGCCACGGGTTTGTTCGATGGCATCGAAGATCAAGCGTAGTTTCCCCGCTGTTTCGCCCATGTATTTGGTCATCAGGCTTTCGAGTCTGACTATGAAAAGTGGTAGACCTAACTCACCAGCCAAGACCGATGCAGTCATAGTTTTGCCTGTTCCAGGCGGCCCAATCAATAACAGCTTTTTACGCGGCGCTAGGCCATGAGCACGTAGTTTTTGTACATGTTTGTGTTCCTTGATTAATCGATCTAGTTTTGCCTGAATGTTTTCAGACAACACCATATCCGCAAGCCGAATTTGAGGATAGGAAACATTCAACAACTGACTGAGTTCCCCCTGGGCTTTACTAATAGCGTCGGCTTTGACTCATTTAGGTTGGGGTTGCTTTTAGCGGAATCAATCAAATCGCGTATTTCTTTAGCCAGATTGCCGTGTCCCTTTTTAGCTTCCTGAGCAGCCATCTGCATAGCAATTGATAAAAACATAGCTTCGTCGCCATCGACATGCGACTTAAGTAATGCTTTGATTTGATTAGCAATAGCCACGGGAGTCAAGACCAGTAAAGTTTTATGAGAATTATGATGTAGTGTAATCGATATTGCTAGACCAGCAATACGGGATTGCAGCGTTTCTGACTGCTGCCTGAAATTTACAGGAAATCCAATTTCAATGCGCATCAGTTACCTTGTTTAGAGACTCCCATAGCTCATCATCAGGCAATCGCCCGTGGGTTCCCCTATTCAGATGAATCCATCCCCAATGAGCGAGCCGAAAATCATATGTCCACGACTTCCATTGCTGTTCTGTTGGTGGTCCAAACTGCCAGTTGGGCATCAATACCAAATTAAGCCCGTATGCCACGTCGGATCCTTTTTTTCCAGACAATAGCTGATACATTGTTTTACATTGGACGGCCCAAGAGGAAAACGGATTTATATCCCGTATTTCATAAAGCAAGCCATATAGCAGTTCAGCGGCCCGTTTGTAATGGGCAGGATTGATACCAAATTGCCGATCGCCCCAATCGGTTGCCGTAAAGACGCGAACCAGAAAAAGTACAAATAACTCTTCTGCAATGTTGCGGCGGCGAAAATCCATTCCCATCATCAATAACAGTTGGTAGATACTGCTAGCTTGACACTGGGTATCCTTATTTTCTCCAAGTCGCTTGGACTCTAGCCAGTACAGCAGCAATGCACTCAACGCATCGAGATTTCCCAACTTGACTAGCTTACTACCCAATCTATGCGTATAGGGCTGTCGTATTTTCAGGAAATTCATCTGATCTTTTGGCGGGTGATATACCACCGTCAGAACGCGTGGCTCCAACTTTTCCATCCAGCTATCAATTTTTGGCAAAGCCCGCTCACCCAAGCGCAAGACTTCCCAAAGAGGGTGATTTAGCTCTCTGGCGGAACCTGGAACTTTGGCTTCAACCAGATCAGCCAAAGCAGTACCGGGCTTGTGCTTGTCGGATTGATACCTACTCCATTTGTTTCGAAATGGCGTTCTTTTATCAATCGATGCTTTTGTGAGTGGTTCAAAGTAGCATTCCAGTTGGTAGGCGGTACTCAGACCGGTTTTTTGCTTGACGCCAGCATACCAATAACGGACTCGTAAGATATTGATGAGACGACGATTGCTGGGATCATCCCAAAATTGCTGCAGGTGCTGCCGCTTTTTTCCTTTGACGCGAAAACTCATAACCAATTGATTTATAAAAATGTTAACTGCTAATTTACAGTAAAAGTTTGCTTAAACTCTCCAGTTTTTTCAATAAACGACTTCGGTTAGGCTATCCGGCATCAGAATCACTACCGAGCGCAACATGACACAACCCGACTCTATCGAGCCTTTAATACTGGAATTGCAGGAGACATTGACTCGCCTGTACGGCCCACTATTGGCGAGTCGCGACCTCTGGAAATTGTTGGGATTTACCAATCCGGCGGCTTATCGCCAAGCCCGTTTGCGGCAGCGGATACCGGTAGTGGAATTCGAAATTGAAGGCCGGCGTGGCCGTTTTGCGTTGACGCAGGATGTTGCACGTTGGCTAGCCGAACAACGTTTATCTATCCCACAAACTAATAAAGACCAGGAGCCAACGAATGAACTAGCTGACAAGCCCAAATAATTCACAGACTCAGAACGACAAAAGCCCAGGGCGGCAACCCCGGGCTTTTCAAGAAACCGTCAAGAAATTCAGACACTCATGACGATTTCATTGTCGATCTAATCCAGACCGGCGTCAAGTCGGCCGTCTGTTCCCATACCCATTTTTTAATACATCGCAACGGGCGAAGGATTTCGCACGCCCGTTGCGAAGGAATGACAATGAAAATATCCATAACCACTTTGCGCCAAGTAATTCGACTCTTGGCAGACCCAGACCTTTCGATGCGCTCCATTGGCATCTCCTGCCGCATTTCACCCAACACCGTCAGAGCGGTCCGAGTGGTGTTGCTCGGAAAACAATTGACATGGGCTGACCTCCACGCCCTGGATGACGGCAAGCTTTACCAAGCGTTGTTCGGCGATAAAAAGTCGGGCGATTCTCGAAAACCTGTTCCAGACTGGATTCAGGCACATTCAGAAATGTACAAACGGGATATGACCTTGCAATTGCTTTGGGAGGAATATCGCCAGCGCAATCCGGAGGGATTTTCTTACGAGCAATATTGCCGCCGTTACCGAGCCTGGAAACGCAGTTGTAAGATCAGTCTGCGTCAAATCTATTTTCCGGGCGAATACATTTTCGTCGACTTTTGCGGGCGCACCATGCCGATTCGTAACGCTGAAACTGGCGAAGTCTGGTTCGCCCAGGTATTTGTCGGGGCACTGGGTGCTTCCGGGTATTTGTTTGCCATTGCCGTCGCCTCCCAGAAAATTGCCGACTGGCTGAAGGCTCACGCGCTCATGTTGGCTCATCTCGGTGGTGTACCGCGTTACATCGTACCGGACAATTTAAAATCCGCAGTGCTACAAAACAATAAACAGGGCTTGTTGTTGAATTCAGCCTATCAAGAATTTGCCGAGCACTACGATTTCATCGTGATGCCGGCCAGACCCCGCAAACCGAAGGATAAGTCCTTGGGTGAGATCGGTGTACAAATCGTACAGCGCTGGGTGCTGGCTCGGTTACGCGATCAAGTATTTTTCAGTTTGGACGAGTTGAATACTGCCATCAGCTACTGGATGGAAAAACTCAATGAGCGTACCACTCGTACTTATCCAAATAGTCGATTCCAACGCTTTTTCGAATTAGATGCACCGGTGTTAAAAGGGCTTCGCAGCGATCCCTATCCTTACAGCCAATGGCGTTATCAGGTCAGAGTGGACGAAAGTTATCACGTTGAATACGAGCAACATTACTATTCGGTGTTGTATACCTATGCTCATCACCAGGTTGATATTCGGGCCAACGACGAGTTTCTCCATGTCTACTACCAACGCCGATTAATTGCATCGCACACACGAAAATTCGGTCCCGGTCGAACCACCTTGGATGAGCATATGCCTCCCAACCACCGATTGTTTCGCGAAGGGACGCTGGAAGGATTGCAGACCTGGGCGCAATCGGTCGGCCCGTCCACCGTGACGTTTTTACAACGCAGTCTTGAAGACAAACGCCACTTTGCCAGTCGTCTAAAAGCCGCGCAATTGCTACGCCGAGACGCCCAGAAAGACAACTGGCAGGGGCGAATTGAATCAGCTTGTACCCATGCATTACGGCTAAATTGCCTGGGTTTTGACCGGCTAAGGGGTATTATTCGTACCAATGCCGATAGTCGCCAGTCTACGGCGCCAACTGTAATGGTGATTGAACACGAAAACTTGCGTGGCGCCGATTATTTCACCACCACACCAGGGGCATCATAATGATCATCGCTGGAACCATACCCCATACACTCGCTCAGCTCGGTCTGCACGGCATGGCTGCGGCCTTGGAAAAACAGCAGTCCGAGCCGAAATTTTCCGCCATGCCTTTTGAGCAACGTCTGGGTTTGTTGATTGAGCAGGAGTTGTTGAGTAAAGACGCCCGCAAAATCGAACGACTATTGAAAAACGCCAAACTCCGTTATTCCCAGGCGGTACTCGAAGACATCGATTACCGGAATCAACGTAGCCTGGACCCTTTGCAAATACAAACGTTGGCGACCGGTGAATGGATGCGGCAAAAGCAAAACCTGATTCTGACCGGTACGACCGGCACCGGCAAAAGTTGGATCGCCTGTGCCTTTGGTCAACAAGCTTGCCGGCGTGGCTTAAGTACGCTCTATATGACCGCAACCCGCTTATTTGAGAATTTAACCGTGGGGATGGCGGATGGCAGTTTGACCAAACTGCGACGTCAATTAATCAGCGCATCGTTGTTAATCATCGACGATGTCGGCATTGGCGGCGTACCCGCTCAATTGGGGCCGATACTTTTAGAAATCCTGGATCAGCAATCGATGGTCGGCTCCTTAATCCTCACCAGTCAATATCCGACCAATAAATGGTACGAATTATTCGAAGACGCCACGGTCGCGGACGCGATTTTGGACCGGATCGTCCATCGGGCTCATCCGATAGAACTCAAGGGCGAATCGATGCGGAAGCTGAAAGGTAAAAACACATCCTAGAGGGCTAATCCATCACTTGTGCAACTTGTCAGACCGAGAGTGTGCAAGTGATGCACTTAGGTGTGCAAATGTCGTGCACTTGAGTGTGCAAGTGGGTGCAATTATGCACCACCATCAGAGCTGGCTGTCATGCGTGCGCTACGGCATGCCATTCTGCCCAAAAACTATGTGACCCAGCAGTATCCAGACGTTGAATGCCAATGGCCAGCTTACGGCATCATGGTCACATTGGTTTGTGATAACGGTCTGGAATTCCATTCGGAGCAGCTGAAACGCATGTGTGCTGAGTTGAATATCGAAATCATCTACTGCCCCAAAAAACAGCCGCACTATAAAGGCGCTATTGAGCGATTCTTAGGGACGTTTAATCGGCAACTGAGCCACAAAATTGCCGGAACCACGTTCTCCAATATTACTCAGCGCGGCGATTATGACTCCGAAAATTCAGCGAACATGACTCTGGCCGAGTTTAAAAAGCTGCTCCATGTCTGGATCATTGATGTTTATAGCCAAGCCACCCACAGAAGCCTGGGTATTAGCCCGGCGCTGGCTTGGCAAGACGGTCTGAAAATCATCGAGCCCATACTGCCGGAAAGTAAGGAAAAGTTGGATTTGATTTTGGCGGTTCAAAAATCCCGTAAGCTCAACCACGAAGGCGTGCAATTTAAAGGTTTGATGTATAACTCGGCGGAACTGGCGGTGTTGCGCAAGCGCGGTGTTGGATCGGTCACCATCCGCATCAACCCGGAAGACCTGGGCGCCATTTGGGTGTTCGATGAACAGCAAGGTGATTATTTCACCGTGCCTTGTACCTATCCGGAATATGCCAACAACCTAACATTGGCCCAGCATTTGTTAATTCGTCGCCATGCCAATTTAACTAATGCCGAACGTATGGATGTCTCAATTTACGAGCGGGGCAAAGAAAAGCTCCGTCAGCTCATCGCGATGGCTAACACCAGCAAGAAACTCAGCCAGCGTAAAAAAGCCGCCCGCTACGATACCAAGGCTCTGCAACAAACACCGTTCTCATCTAACACACTACCCGAAAAAATGGGTAAGCCAAACGATCAAGACTATCGCACCGATGTCATTCCTGATTTCGAGGTAGCGATTAAGGAGGATGATCATGATCGATCAAAGCAATTTTAATAGCATGTGGGTCAGTGTCACTAAACTTATCATAAAATATCCGATATTTGATGATGCGTATCAATTACTTAGCGACGCCTGTATTTTTAATCAGCAAACTGGACTAGCAAAGAATTATCTTCTTGTCGGTCCTTCCGGCACTGGTAAATCAACGTTAAGGGATCTGTTAGTTCTGGCGTTTCCGCAATGCGAAACCCCAGATCGAAAAATAACACCGGTACTTGCTGTGGAAATTCCCGCAACGCCGACGATTAAAAATCTCGCTGAAGAAATTTTAACGCAACTTGGCGACCCGCTTTTCAATCGAGGTTCGGCAACGGAAAAAACTAATCGGATTTTACATTTGATTAAGGAATGTAAAATAAATCTGATTATTTTCGATGAGATGCATCATTTTGTGGAACATGGCCACAAAAAGTTACCGGCAGACGTTGCGGATTGGCTTAAAACGTTAATCAATAAGGCTCAGGTCTCGACAGTACTGATGGGGCTTGAGAATACGCAGATAATTCTGAACGTCAATGAACAATTGCGTCGACGATTTTGTCGTCGAATCGATCTGAAACCTTTCGATCTCGAATGCCCTACTAGTCGCAGCCACTTTCTGGGGGTCATTAAAAAGATCGACACCACGCTGGGTCTGCCGATTCCGATGGACTTGTATCAGGACGGGATTGCCCGGCAATTGCATTTCGCGACCAATGGCATCATGGGCTACATGGTCAAGCTGATGTTGGGTGCTTACAATTATGCACTTAAATTCGATTTGCCGGGCATCGACCGTGAATGCCTTGAAGGCGCATTCAGCGAGGATGTTTGGCATGAAGGCGTAGGCAAGTTGAATCCCTTTAATGCTGATTTTTTCGGTCAACGATTGGATCAATACGGCATGGTGTTCTACAAAGCGCCGGCAATGGGTTTGTCAAAAGCGAAAAAGAGGGAACTCCTATGACTGGCATGCCGTTAAGGTTGGTTTGTCCACCGATTCGCACCAGTGGCTACCCTGATGAAAATCCGATCGGCTATCTCATGCGCTTGGCCGACAAGAATACCTATCCGTCTTACCGGTGGTTGTTGGCAGGTAAAGGGGTTGAAACCGTCGATTATGCAAAGTTATATCAAACCTTCCTAAAGGCGGACTGGACAGGTTTTCAAAACGGTGATCATGGCCTTGATCAGATCTGCACCCTACCCACTATTCATCTGAATGCCACACGACTGCGTTATTGCCCGCTTTGTCTTCAGGAGGGTCACTATTGGCGAATTGGCTGGCAGCTTAAATTGGCATCCGCCTGTATTCACCACCGAGTTTGGTTGCACGATGTCTGCCCACTTTGCTATCAGGAACAAAGCTTTATCAAAGCGCCAGATAAGGACTGTGGCTGTTTGGCGAAATTGTCGGGTGCGCAAGCCATTATTGCGCCGTCATCGGTGGTTCAAATGCAGCAAGTTTTGGAGAAGGGCGCTCTGGAGGCCGGCAATCACTGGTTCGATGCCAAGCAGCTGCTAACGCTGCGTCAGCGCAGTGAATTGATCGCATTTCTGATGAAGTGGTTGGCGATCGGTGATGAGTTAGCCAAACCCGGCAGGCCGCAGTTTCAGCATGTTAGCGCGTTTCAGGCAACTGCCACGCAATGTGCTGACGCCCTGTTTTCCGACGACGAGGGATTTTGGCGCTATTTGCAAGCCATTCATTTTAACCGTGCCAGCCATATCGGCATCCAACAGAAACGTCTGGTATATTTTTACCGGCAGTTTTTCAAAGAATTTCCCGAGTCTTTGTTTGAGCCGCTAAAAGCCGTGGTCGAAGAATATGTCACATTGAACTTGATACGGGACATTACCCAAAAACACACCCTGTTCAGTAAAGATGCCAAGAGAGTTCAGCCTTGGGTTTCGTTTAACAGGGCCTGCAAGCAATATCATCTAGCCGCTTCGGTGTTGAGTCGAGCGATTACTGACAAACACGTTGCCGCTCATCATCAAACGACCCAGGCAAATTACACCCAATGCTCGATCTATCGACCGGATTTGGAAAAGATTCTGCCGCATTTGAAAAGCTTGATTTCGGCACACGATGCAGCTGAGATTCTGGGGGCCACGAAATCACAGTTTGCCCAGTTGCAAAACAGTGGATGCTTTAAATTCGAAATCCCACCCCGCGAGGGCTATTGTTCAACCTGGCAATATTCCAGGCTGGAGTTGGCAACCCTTATCGACATAATCAATCAGGGTGCGGCGCCGCTCACTGACGATTGTGTTCTCTTGGCAGCTACCCTGCAAAATCGAATTCGGGGCAGCATCGAGATGCCGTTCTTGAAACTGTTTAAAGCCATTGTGTCGGGACAACTCATTGTCAGGAAACCCGATGACCAACCTCGGCAATTCCGCAATCTATGGCTGGATAAAGCGGAGATTTGCCGATGGTTAAACCAGCTGCGGCCTCAGGCGGCGGCGTTGACGGTAACAAACGCCGCGAAAGTCCTGGGGATTAACGAAGAGTTTGCCTATCAGTTGGTCAATCGAGGCTATCTGAACCACCAGCTCGACTCACGAAATGCCAAGCGGATATGTCCAGACCATATTAGCCAGTTCAGGCAGGAGTACGTCATGTTATCCAAGCTGTCTGAAGCGTCTGGCCTCAGTTCGGCAAGACTGGTCGACATGTTGGCGTCGTCGGAAATATTCCCGGTCGACCACAACGTTGCTGACAAGCTTAGGCAAAAGCTTTATCGGCGCGCCGATGTGTTGGGGACAAGCGCACTTTCCCGGTATGTTGAACAATTACCCACATATCCTGTGCTTGAAAATAAAGTTGGAAACATGGGGCTGGCGAGCGTTGGAAAGCCAAACGCTGTTAATTCGACATCTGAGTTTCATCGTCTGGATAACGAAGCATTTGAGAAGGTCCTCTTCAATATCCCGCCAAAATCTCGGAAGGGGGAAGGATGTTGATTCCTTTTGACGACTATCCGATTCGCCCACAGATGAAGCACGGAGAAAGCCTATTAGGTTATGTTTACCGCTTTTATGCGGCTAACGGGCATAGCATACCTGCAGACGTCTGTAAGTGGGTATGTAGATTATCACTGGGACTGGAACGAGAATTCGATGAGTCGCTAAAGGTGAGCCAATCGGTGTTCGGCCGTAGCTTGGCACTGGATAATATTTGGTGGATTCGATCTCGCCTGGAGGCTCGTGCAGGTCGACATCAGGATCGGAAATTTAGGATCAGGCGTGGTCATATTCCAGTCCGATTTTGTACGATGTGTCTGAGTGAGTCGGGTTTCCACTATGATGTATTTGAGCATATGATGGGCGACGTATGTCCGCTCCATCGCCGAAACTTAATCAGTAGTTGTCCAAAGTGTTTTAGGCGCTTCTCATGGCGTACGATTAAATCTGATTGGCGATGCCATTGCGAAACACCGATTAAATCCATGGAAATGGGATACGCAACGCGAAATGGGATTTATATCTCCAATACATCGGCATTTGCGAGTTTTGAAGAATTGCCGTTTAGTTTCCAGTTTAAATTGAGACGGGAAGTAAATCCATCTGCTGTAGACCAATATATTCAGGGGCTGATGGCTCGGCTAGCAAGTCGGTAAAGCACTTATTCAGTACTCTGCCAAGACCAACAATGACCGGAAATAGGCGTGTATCAGTCTACATGGGCAATTTGCCCATGACACTGAAACCAATGTGTGAAGGGTTTGGAAAATTAGGGGGAATAGGTCGCGGGTCGATGTAGGTTTTAAGTTGAGAGGCTATTTACCCAGCCAAATTCCGGCCTTTTTGATCGAAATCCCCGGTTATTTACATCTTTTATACCCCAATTAACAGGTCCGTCTGCTGGTTGGGCACAAAAACCTGACAAGAGGGAATAGCTCGCGCTTTCAATTATGCAATCAGTTTTTTAGATGTGATTGGGGCGATAACTAGGGTCTGTGTACACAACAAAAATAGATCGAAGGTTGATAGTCTGGCTAAAACTGACGGTTGGAAACTAGTAACGATCTCTAACATGAGAAAAAGGCGGCAAGCTTACCGGAGGCACCCGGAAAGCTTGCCTAACCAAAACCAGCCTCACTAGGAGGCAAAGCAATGGCTAACAATACTCTATATGGAAAACGGACAAGATCCAGAATTGGATAACGAAAACCAAGTTGAAGAACAAGAATTCGAAGCGAACGATTCGGACGATATATTACTCTATTCCAGTCCCAATGCCGACAATCCGGCAGATGTTGACCGATATATTAGCGGCGAAGTACGTGCGCTGTATGACGTGTATAGCTACCGACACGCAGCGGCTATTTTGGCTAATTCCTTTCCGGAGGAACTCAAAGAAATTGAAGCGGCCTTGCTGGCTTTCCGTATTACGACGCGAGACTTAGGAACACCAGGTGGAAACAAATCCGTTATACCCCAGAAATTTTCGCGTACTTTACGCCCTAGTGGATGGGTCGAATCACGGATTCAAGGAGACCTTATAGTGAGGCTTCATGAGTACGATGAACAGGTTTTGTCTGATGGAAAAGTCCAAAAAGTGAAACGCCCTGACACTAAAACTCAGCTGATCGAGGCCTTTACTGACAGGCATAAAATCGACTTCATAAAAGGTCGTGTTGCCATCTATTTTGAATGGAACTCAACCAAAGAAAAGTTCGACCGGGATTTGCATGCCTTTCGGGCGTTCCACGAATTTGGACTGATTAGCTCGGTGGTCATCGTGACACGTAGCGATAACTTGAATCTCGTTTTGAACAAGGTGCCTCAGCTCAATAAAGCGGGTGAAGAAATCGGAAAAACCGTAAAAGCAAAATACGGCGCCAGTACAACCTGGATGAACCAGCTATTAAATCGGCTCAATGCCGGACTACATGAAGGTTATCCTGTTTTGGTATTCGGCATAACGCCAAAATTGATTGAAGATTGGGAATAAATATGAGGGGCAGTCGCCGGCTACTTGAATGCCGGGGATGTCCCACCCTTTTCAGGGGTAGAATCCGATCCAATCGATGATCAAAATGCAATGGGTACGTAGCTCCAAGGAGTGATAGTCATGGCACAACAGAACAAAAGCTCTAGTTTACGCAGTAAATTGCTCATGGCTTATGCCTGTAGTGCAATTGTTATCGTTATCATCGGTGCGTTCAGTTTCTTCGGCCTCTATAAAGCCTTAAATAGCTATCGACAGGATGTCAATAAGATGCAGGACAAGGCGCTCACGGTGTTGCACATTCAAAGTGAATTTAAAATTCAGGTACAAGAATGGAAAAATGTTCTATTACGCGGCAAGGACAACCAAAAGCGAGATAAATACTGGCAAAGTTTTCAAGAGAAAGAAGCAGCCGTCCGCCAAGACTCAGAGAATTTGGCAGAGAGCCTTCCCGTTGGCAAAGCCAAGACCAAGTTGAATGAATTTATCGCAGCCCATCAAAAGCTGACTCAAGACTATCGGCAGGGGTTGGCTGCTTACATCGAAGCAGGTGCCGACCCCTACATCGGTGATCAAGCCGTTACTGGAATTGATCGTGCTGCTACCAATTTGCTGAATGACGTTGAGAGTGAAATCAATGTGCTGGTACAGCAAGCGATTTCTAATGCTCACACGGAAGCCGAGCGCGGTGCCCAGTTCGGCATAATTGCCTTGCTAATCACATTTGGTGTTGGCATTGTTTCAGCCTACTGGATAGTTAGAATGTTGACGCAACAACTCGGCGGCGAACCTGCTTACGCGGTAGAAGCAGTGACCAGGATTGCTCATGGTGATTTAAATTTTGAAATTCAGTTGAAAGATAACGATCAAGCCAGCCTTTTGCATGAACTAAATGAGATGCGTCTAAAACTTTGCGAAGTGGTCAATGACGTTCGCGCTAATGCCAATAGTGTCGCCGGCATCGCTAAACAAATTAGTGTCAGCGCTCAAACACTCAGCCAAGCAGCCATTGAACAAGCATCAGGCATCGAAAAAACGTCATCCTCTGTTGAGCAACTCAACGCATCGGTACAACAAAATGCAGAAAATGCCGAAAACACTAACATTGTTGCCAATACAGCCGCAATCGATGCCAATAAAAGTAGTGAAGCCGTCAAGCGCACAGCTAGAGCGATGAAAGATATCAACAGCAAAATCAGTTTGATTGAAGATATTTCTTACAAAACCAACTTGTTATCGCTCAATGCCAGTATAGAGGCCGCCCGATCAGGCCAGCACGGAAAAGGCTTTGCCATAGTCGCTGCGGAAGTACGCAAACTGGCCGACAATAGTCATGCGGCAGCTATCGATATAAGCGAACTCACGCAAAGCAGCTTGGAAATCGCGGAACAAGCCGGACATTTGTTGACGCAAACCGTTCCCAATATTCAAAAAACGGCTGACTTGATTGCCAAAATTAGTGCGTCTTCCACAGAACAAGGCATAGGAATCAAACAAATTAACCAAGCCATGACGCAGCTAGATAGGGCTACTCAGCAAAACGCGTCGCTCTCAGAACAATTAGCCAGCACGGCTGAGGACATGAATAGGCAAGCTGACCAGTTACAACGATCCGTGGCGTTTTTCAGCTGAGCAGAATATCTATCCTACAGATAGGATTTAACGATTTTAAAACTACAGTCCGTTACCCAGCCTGGCAGCCAATGGTGTTAACCGGCGCGGAATTTTTCCAGAAATCGGCGCGATGGAAAACTCAGTAAATGATTGAAATTCTGTAACCCTTATAACAGGCTGGAAAAAGTTGGATTCCCATTTTGATTAAAAATTGGAAAATTTTTTACGCCGGTTAACACGCCAAACCAGCCAAACGCTTTTGTCGCGTTTCTCGACATTAAATGCAACAGTTTTATTGCCTATTGCAAGTCAGGCGGTCGCTATTAAATTTAGTCATCGTCATCGTAATAACCGTAGCCGTACCTATAGCGGTTCCAATCTCGCGCTTGGTCATACATCGCTTCGTTTTGGCGAATCTGATATTTGATGGCTTCATCGCGTTGCATAATTCGTTGTGCTTCCCGGAAGTCGCCTTCGTCCAACTCATGGCGTACATCCGCTTGTTCTTGTGCATTGATCGCAGCAATCTGATTATTGGCCATCGCATCTACCGGGTCATAGACCATTCCATAGCGGACGCCTGGATAATAAGCATGGCCATAACGATCAGCCATTGCTGAACTACACGCCACCATCAACGTCAAAGCAATTAAGACTTTGTTCATGACACCATCCTCAATCAATAAGTTAGTCAAATACTGCTCAATGAAGCCTAACCATTTCGCTTCCTTTGGGCTTGCTAACAATTTAGAGGCGCTGACTTAAACCGGTCTTAACAGTTTGGACTTTGAAACACCACGCAAAAAAAATCCGGCACAAGACCGGATTTGAAGGGAGGAAGTTATTGCACTGAACATCTCGTTGCAATGGCTATACTATATAAGATTATTCTAATTCTTTCGATGTGGCATATCGTCTCATGTACTTTAGTTCACATTATTGAGATTTAGCGTTCAAGCTTCAACAGACTATGCCGATAGTCACGGTGTCCGCCGAAACATGGCTGGCAGTTATTTACCACACTTTGGAGAGCAATCATGTCATCCGTTTCGGGAGTCGGTTCTTCACCTTATGTTGCCCAAACTTATCAAGCTAAAATGTCTGCACCTCCGCCACAGCCTGCTGCAACACCCGTGCAGCCTGTCGCAAAAGATGCGGATGGTGATAATGATGGCAGTGTAGGAAAGAACATTGATGTCAGAGCGTAAAAACGTTCAACGCATCGTTGGAAGAAGCCGCTAATCAGCGGCTTCTTTTTATCCTACTTAAAACGTCATTATAGGATCGTGAATTGTATCGACGGTCAAGGAGCAGAAAAGCAGTCAAGCCTGCTAACCGGCGCGGAATTTTTCCAGAAGTCAGCGCGATGGAAAACTCAGTGTAAATGATTGAAATTCTGTAACTCTCACAACCGGCTGGAAAAAGTTGGACGCTCTTTTTGCTCAAAAATTGGAAGATTTTTCATGCCGATTAACCACATAGACCGTTTCCCTTCTAACGATTACGTGTTCTTAACAGGTAACTCGGCTTAGTTTTGAACGCTAGCCACTGCTTAGACATTAGCATGGTCAAAGATCTAGCGAGGTAGTAGCAAATCTTCCAAAAAGAAAGCGGATAGCTCAGTGCGCCCTGTCACACCTGCTTTTCGGTAAATCGCACGGGCTTGATCGCGTATGGTGCGCTCGCTTGCATTGCGCACATTGGCAATTTCGCTATGGCTGAGTCCTTTTAACATCAAAAGCCCGACTTCAGATTCGGCAGGGGTTAGCTGCCACAGACCAAACTGTTTTCGGATTTGCACAGCCAAACCCGCAATAAGTTCACGATTGGCATCGCGCCATTGCTGAGCTTGTTGATGAGCTAAAGCCAAATCATGCGTTAACACATCAATCTTGGATTTTGAAAATTGATGGTAAAGCCGACCAAAGTAGACAATACCTGCTAATGAAAGTATCAGAATGATCACTTCTGTGAGTACATGGGTCCAAGATACCCCGTCTCGATAGTCACCGAATAGATCCAGTGCAATTAGCACGAAAACAAACAAACTGATGGCAATAGCCCATTGGCTAAAACGTTTGTTATCGTCGATTAATGCCATAAATAATCACCTATCCGTCGGATGACGGATGTAAAAAAATGCAGTTTAACCCACTATTACCTCGAACTTAATTTGTATCAGGCGTTTGATCAGGAGACATACCATGATAGGCAAAAAAGAATCTGTAAAAGTTTGGGGACCTTTGATTCGTATTGGACACTGGGCTTTGGTAATTGCATTTTTTACGGCGTATTTGACCGAAGATGATCTCATGCCTATCCATGTCTGGGCAGGCTATGTCGTGGCGGGTTATTTGGTCATGCGCATAGTGTGGGGCTTTTTCGGCGGCAAGTATGTCCGCTTCAGTCATTTCGTCTATTCGCCAGCTAGGATAGCTGACTATTTGAAAAATCTAATCACCCGTCAACCCCAGCATTATATCGGCCACAATCCGGCTGGAGGGATCATGGTGATTGCATTGTTACTTAGCTTGACAGGTACAGCTTTGACCGGCATGAAGTTATATGCGGTTGAGGACAACAAAGGTCCGTTCGCTCTATCCGCCGAGCAATTGCAAGCCCAAACACAATCAGCCTCACTGATTTCCGCTGCCAACGCAGAAGGCATCAAGGACGACGATGACGATGACAAATCCACAGCTGTGGATGCCACTTACAAGGTGGATAAGCAAAGTGAAGAGTTTTGGGAGGAATTACATGAGTTTTTCGCCAACCTGACGCTGTTATTAGTGTTCTTGCACATTTTGGGCGTTATCGTTTCCAGTTACGTCGACAAAGAGAAATTGGTTAAAGCGATGCTCACTGGCAAAAAAGACATTGATGATACTTACCAATAGCCACCCTGTTCACATGGCTAACAGTCAAAAGGAGGTCGTTTGAGACATTCTGAATTACATCGCGCCCATCGAATCGGCTGGTTACGCGCAGCGGTCTTAGGCGCTAACGATGGCATCGTCTCAACATCAAGCCTGGTGATTGGTGTCGCGGCTGCGCATACCGATTTTCACGCCATATTGGTCAGTGGGACGGCAGGCTTAGTGGCCGGTGCCATGTCTATGGCAGCGGGGGAATACGTCTCTGTTAGTTCCCAAGTCGATACCGAGCAAGCAGACCTGAAACGGGAAGCGCAAGAGTTGGCAGACAATCACCCTCATGAGGTGAATGAACTGAAAGCGATATATATCGACAGAGGTTTAGAACCTTTACTGGCTCAACAGGTAGCCGAACAACTGATGCATCACGACGCCTTGGCGGCACATGCTCGGGATGAGTTAGGGTTAACCGAAATAACAACAGCGCGTCCGTTGCAGGCAGCGTTAATCTCCGCACTGACGTTTTCATTAGGGGCTCTGTTACCCCTTGTCATGGTCATGATTTTCCCTTATTTGCCTTTGGCACACGTCAATCAGCTCATTATTGACGTAACGGCGTCGGATACCATGCCGGTGATTGTGACAGTCGGTACGGTTTCGCTGGTATCCCTAATGTCGCTAGGCGGTTTCTCCGCATTAGTGGGTGGCTCGGCTGTTTATACCGCTGTTGCTCGTGTGACATTTTGGGGCATGTTATCGATGGGTATTACTGCGGGTGTTGGTTTATTGTTCGGAGTCGTGAGCGGGTGACTTTGCTTCCCTAGTGAATCATTATGGGTTATCCCGTTGCCTTTCAGTTTAAAAATTCTGGCGTAGCGAAAATATTCAAGAGGTCGACATACGTTATTTGCAAAATTCGATTGCTAGACACCTCGGCATATCTTTTTAATCCGTCGTGGTGCTATGCAGGTTAACTACGGCAAAAATGCCGCAATTTTTATTAATTTATAGGTGTTAAAAAATATGGAATTTAGAACTGGTGTTTATCAGATAGCGATGCTGCTAGCAGGGTTAATATATGCTTGGCCTAAGTCTAAATTAAGTGTGCATCCAGAGCCGACAAGATTGACCTTTGATACTGACTCGCAAAGTTGGTTGCTAACACTCAATGAGGAATTGTCCTCGGGCATTGTGGTGTGTTTTTTGATTACCTTGGTCTATGGTTTTTATTGGCTTAGCTATCAAGAAAAATTTAAAAAAACCGGTAGCGATGAAAATTGACAGGATATATGCAACTTTACATCGGTTTGACACCAATTACTTTGCTTTCTCAATTTCAGTATCCCCCACCAACTTATGCACGATGCCGGTAATCAATAAAGCCAGAAGTAACAAGCCATATTGCCAAGGATCAAACACTTCGTCGCTTGGTAAATTGCTACCCGCCGATTTGACCGGCGCAATTATGATTTGTCGCATCAAGGTAATCATGGCCACATCGACGAAAACTCTCAGATGGATGGAGCCAGTTTGCACATAACTGATTTCCGCTGCAATCAGACTAGAGAAGGTCCAAACCAGGAACAGCGTAGCCAAGGCATGCAAGAAAGCAAAGCCTAATCCCAAGTGATGAACTTGATTTTCGACAATGAATTCCTGGATAGACTCCCAAACAACCATCAAACTGGCTATAGCTAATGCAATAGCCATCAAGACATGCAGAAAGTCATTAAAGCCTTTGAGAAATTTGATCAATAGTTCTGGTTTCATAATACGGAAGTGGGTAATAGATAAGATTAATGTTTCGAGAGAAAAGCGGGTGAAGTGCTATTTTGTAGGGTTTAACGTAAATAACAAGCTAAACATAGTTTCGAACTACACATAACGGCAAAGCCAATGCGACCTCCGGCTGAAGATCTGATGAGGGCTGTAGTTGTGCGAGTGGTAGCTACCTGGATTCGAGCAGTGCAGTGGTCGCTTCCGAGCTCAGATGAGGGACCGGGGATGGCCGGTCGGGGTCGTTGGCGGATTTAATTGGAATAAACCACGCAAGACGAATAGGCTTCAATACAAAATACCCAATGTCCGCGTAGAGAGTTTCTGCGTTGGTGATAGCCAGCACAACAGAACCCATGTGTTGAAGCAGATCGACAAAAGCGGCCGATCTCAATGATCAGCCGCTTCATAGCCTTAATAATCGACTGTCAAATTTCCGCCTGTCAAACCATAGTGCATTTGGTTACGCTGCTTGTATTGACGATATACACAAAACATACTTTCTAGTTAGCGTCTGGTGTTCCGAACCAGTTGCAGTTTGGGTGGAGTATTATCTGCCAAGGCACGTGGGCCAATGTAACGTCGAGGCCATTCATGGCGAGCGACTGCAAACACGGAACGATGCCAAACACCATGTCTTCGAATACATCGAAGTGTATTACAATCGGAAACAGCTTCATTCAAAATTGGGATATCTATCCCCTGAAGCCTTTGAATTTAAACATGCCTCTTAGCTATCTGTCTTTGAAACGCGTAGCTATGTGAGAGCTTTATGAAACCAGCAGCACAGTCGGATATCTCCGTTATTCCACTTTTGACAGCCAATGATCACAGCTTTTAATAGTTGACACATTGAAGGCGTTTTTTTCGAAGAGCGGTATTTTCAAGACGCGAACAGACTGCCAGCAAAACAAACTATATTTATGCTTTGCGATCTGGCACGTTTCAGCCGTGATTCAATCGACAATTTTTAGCGTCCGATTCGGGTGACAAAATAGCCCATGCATAGTCGTGCGGCAAATTACCCCATAGCAGAGAAAACGAACCGGCTGCCATGGCATGGTTAAACACTTCTGAATAATTTGAAGAATCTCTTGTTTCTATGGTCGTCAGCACCATGGCGCCGCAGTTTTTCAGATCCTGCTGAGTTAGCCAGGTTGATATACTCAAGTCATTATTCAGTAACGCAGTGGGCTCAGGGCGGGTGTGCAGCAATAAATTACCGGCTAACCAAGTATCCGCAATGACTATGTTTAAGGGCTGTCCTTGATGTTGTTGCCAGATTTCTGAGACGCGTTCCGCCAATAATTTACCGGGAAAATTGGTCCGGACATCGAGTCCGGCTACTTTCGGGTAAATTATCTTTCCAATGGCAAAGAGCAATAAAATCGTGATTTGACATGACCAGACTATATGACGGGTATTAGCCAATATCCGTTGGTGATTATATTTATCAAAAAAACATTTAACAATTAAAATACCCGACGGCAAGAAAAAGGCACTGACCCAGTCTCTGCTCAAAAAGCTGCCGTTTAATAGTGTCGGTAAGAGCGCAAGTAGGTTTGGTGTAATAAGCGTGGCCATCAAGAAACGCCAATCCGAATCCCGATGATTTATATACAAAACTTCAGTTGGCATACTTTGTTTTACACTAAGTTTTCTAATCCAAAAAAAACCTATAAAAAACGGTAAAAACGGTAGCATTTGCCCAATAAAAAATCGACCAAGAATATCAAACCGACTGTTTAACAGGTTTAATTCGCCATAAAAATAACTGAAGGGTAGCCAGTTATGATGCGACAACCAAAGCACATGAGGAAAAAGTACTAGGGTAAATATCGATGCGCTTATGAATAATCCACGAATGATGAATGGATTCGACCAGATATTTTGCCAGATCAAATAGACAAACGGACCGGCAATAACCAGTAAGGCGCTGTATTTGGTTAGCATCGCCAATCCGGCGACCAAACCCAATGTCAGCCAATTAAGGATACGTTGTGGTTCATGAATAGCGCGGTAAAAGTAGTACAAAACCGCGGCGGAAAAAGGCAAAGAAACGGTATTGTGATCAAATGAGGTTGGCTTGTAATTGTGATAGCCAATCAAGGAAGTGAGTAGAACTGCAGTAATCGCTAAATGAAGTGGCAGCATTTTCCTCGCCAGTCGCCAGACATAGATCAAAGCAATCACCGTACAACCCTGCGCAGCGAAAATCGTCAAGCCTATCGATGGTCCGTTTAATAGCCAATTGAGGCCTGCCATCAATATTGATGGTAGTGGCGGATGCTTATAATAGCCCCATTGCCACGTTTGAGACCAAATCACCTGTTCGACGCTGTCTAAAACAATCGATTCGGACAATATCGCAACTGTTATTGTCCAAGCTAGCCAATACACCAATAAAAAACCGATTAACTGACGAGTATCCCTATTCCCGGCAAGAGCAAAATCAGCATTTCGTTTCAGAAAAATATTTAAATTATCTATTTTTACAGCTAACAATATTTACACCTCAATAATTTGATGTAGTACCCCAGAAATATCAATATATACTTAACGCATTGCGCTACGTTTATACTCGGAGTTCAATGATTTTTCAGCGATCCTTTCGTCGAAGCCTACGCTTGCTTTCATTAAATACAGTGGTCTCTGTTTGACTTCTTCATATATTTTGGCGATATATTCGCCAATAATGCCCAAGCTGATCATAATAAAACTGCCAATTATGAGCAGGCAAATAATAGTTGTGGCAAATCCAGATACCGCTTGACCAGTAAACAAAGACCAAATCGCTTCACTGGCTACGGTAATTCCCAGTACCAATGTTGTAATCCCTAAAATAGTGACAATACGCAGTGGCAACACAGTAAACGACGTCAACGCGGTTATCGCTAATTCCAATAATGCCAAGAAAGACCATTTGCTTTTATCGCCTTGGCGAGTATCGACATCAAAGTAAACGTATTCCTCTTTAAAACCAAGCCAACTCGTCAATCCGCGATAAAAACGTTCTCGTTCCGGAAGTTGGTGGATAATGATGTCGACAATCTCAGCATCCAGTAACTTATAGTCTGAAGAATTATTGATATTTATGCCCCCCAAGCCAGAAATCAGTTTATTGATACAATAGGCCCTGGCCTTCTTTTCCATAGACTCTTGACTGCGCGCACGCTTTACTGCATGCACGATTTGCACGCCCTGTTGCCATTTTTCCAACAAATCCGGAATCAAAACAGGTGGGTGCTGAAGATCGGCATCGATGGTAATCACTGCTTCGCCAGTGGCATGTTCTAGCCCGGCAAAGATTGCCCCTTCCTTGCCGAAGTTTCGGCTCAATGAGATGGCTTTGATACGAGGTTCGAACTGAGCAAGGCGACAAACCTTTTGATAGGTGTCATCTTTGCTACCGTCATCAACCACGATAATCTCCCAATCGACTTTGCAGCTAAATAAAATCGAGATAATCTCGGTTAGTGCTTTCTCTATGCCCACACTTTCGTTATAGGCTGGAACCACGACGCTCAGCACCGGACCTTTATTCGAAATCAAGATATTGTTACTCATAGTGGCTTAATTGAATGCGGTATTTTTGATAAAGTTTTTGAATTTCCTGGCTACGCAGCAATCTCAATTCGCCCTCCCAATCGTGATAACTTGTTAACTTGCGATTTGTTATATGGGTGGCATCGAAATAGCCGGGATGGCACATTAGTTCATATGTCCAACCGGGATTGAGTGTTGCAAACCGGCTTGCCAAGTATTCCAGGCTGAGCCTTCCGCTTTGACCGATTCCCAGCAGAGGAAAGGTGCGGACGTTGAATCTAAGCCGGTTAATCATCGTCAGGCATTGCATCACCGTATTTCTTACCAGCCCGGCTAGTTCTATAGGTAACAACCATTCCGGGTTGGTTAACCTGATATGTTCCACCCGATAGTCTTGGGCTAGCTCCAGTGTTAGAGCAAACAGTACGGGTAACATGTGGATGTGTTCGTGGGAATTTAAAAAACGTATAGTTCGGCCACGGCAAGCCTCTATTTGTGCTCGCCATTCGTTGCGAATGTCATTAACGCCGACCTGACCGGTCAAGATCATCAAACTCATCATGTAAGTCGAGGGGAACTGACCATTGTGTTTCGCTAGCTTATCGGCCATGGCTGCCGTTAAAGGGCGCCCATGGCTTAAATTGAGATGAACCCCAACATCAAGATGCGGAACCTCTTGCAATCTAGCTAGTTGATGGTCTAAATCGGGGCTATTGCCGAGGATGCCAGTAGCCGATATTTTGTTGTCGGCTGCCAATTCAAGGATTCCGCGACTGACACTAGGGTAGTAACCGTAATCATCAGAGTTAACGATCAATCGAATCGGTTGACAATGAGCCATCATCAATTAGCCGAAACGGTTTCAAACAAGGTGTATCGACCAGCGATTTTGACCGGCTTAAGCTGCTGTTTCATAGCGTCGGAGAGCATGTCGAATAACTGCTGATTGAGGACATAAAAATGTCTATTAGCCTGCCGTAGGCTTTGCTGTAATGCGTCGAAATTCGTCAATTCCAGGGTTTTACCGGGCAAATAGAATTGGGCGGAAAATGGCCGTTCACTGATATAAATGAGTTGCTCATCAGGACCTGATTCGCGCAGAAAAGCATCGGCAATATGTTTTTGCGACTTATAAAACTCCACATCAGGCAGTTGGTAAATGAGCACTAACGCAAAAAACGATACGGGCACACACATTGTCAGAGCCGCCCGGTATTTTTTTGATTGCTCAACCCAGCCCGCCACCAACAAAGCCAAGCCCGGCAGGCCTGGCAACACATATGTCCAGATGACGTTGGCAGACAGCGTGAAAAATAAGACCGGTGACAGCATCCACAACAGGCAATACAGTTGCCAGCCATCACTGTCTTGGAAAAAAGTTTTGGTCGCCTTGCCTGGCATCGTGTTGATTAGCTTCTTCAGCAAAACCAAAGTCCAAGGAAAACCGGCGGCTAACCAATAAAGCCAGATCATGCCCCTGGCATGTTCGCGGCCCACACCATATAAATCCCCCTTCCAACCGCTCTCCGTAAAGCGCTTCCAATGTTCACCAATAAAGAAATATTCCCAAAACCCCGGCGTACGCTGTTCGGCCAACCAATACCAAGGTGCGGAAATGACCAGCATTATTAAAGTACCTTTAATCCAGGGAATCCGATGCCAAATCTCGTTCCAGCGTCCAGTAATGGCGGTCCACATGCCAATAGTCAGTCCGGAAATTACGATGGTAATCGGTCCCTTTGCCATCATGCCAATGCCCAGACCGACAAAAAACACATAACCCCATAAAGATTCGCGATGCCTTAATGCCAACCAAAACCCGGAAAGAGCAAGGGTGACACCGAAAGTCATGCATTGGTCCATTGCGACTGTGCCCGACATGACAAAAAACAGCACGGAGCTGGCCAGAACTAAAAGCGTGGAACGCGCGTAGTCGACGCTCCGCTGCAAATGGGCTAAATGAAACAGCACCCAAGCAATACCAATAGATAAGAATACAGACGGTAGCCGGGCAGCAAAATCGTTTACGCCGACAATCTCCATGCTTAGCGAGGTCAGCCATATTGTTAGAGGTGGCTTACCCCAGAAAGGGACACCATAATCAATCATCGGCGTTACCCAATTCTGGGTTTCCAACATCTTGCGGGCCATTTCCGCGTAGCGCGATTCCGATGGATCGTAAAGCGGATAAAGGCCCAGAGTTGCAATACGAATAAACAGAATTAGGAAAATCAGTGCCAAGCTCGGATGAGGTGTTCTGATCGAGAACCCTAGATCAGCGTTGCGTTTAAGACGAGGTTGATCAATGGCAAAGGTCCAGAACAGATTGGCAAAAAAATTCCAGAGCAAAACCAGAGCGGTAGCCATTAATTGCGCATAGAGGTAAAACAAACGCGGTACCAAGATTTGCATCAACGCCAAATTAATACCCATGCCAATCAATGCGATAAGGGTGAATTTAGGCAGAGTCTGCGTGTGAGGCTGACTAGAATTGAATGTCAGCTTGAAATTTAAAACATAATTCACAGCCAAACCCGCCAAGGCGCCCCATCCGGACGCTATGACCGGGTTAAAAGCTTCAAACTCGACTAGGGCATAAAGAATTGAATAATGAACAAGCGTCCCAACGACGCCCACGAGCGCGAATGAAAAAAATTTAAGGAACACGTAAGTCCGTTGTTTATAAAGAAAAATATTATTATTTCAGATCAAACGGTAGCTTAAGGCTTACTTTCATAGCTAGGTATTGAGTCGATGAATGCAGATATTGGTGTTTTATTTTTTATTTGGAAGCACTAGAAACCATAGTAATCAAGTTGAAACAGCGAAATCCGTGCCACAGGATAATCTTTACAAAACTTAACGATTGAAGGCGGCCGAAGAATAATAATTTACTTATGCATGGTTTATATGAACCCCGAATGGGGCAAAAGCCCAATTTAGATAAGCGGCGGGAGAGCGGAGATGTGCCCCTCCATCAACAATCAGTCTATATCGCTGGCGGAAACGCTGGATAAAAGCAGATCGCTCGGTTACCGCTTTAGTGAAATATACGAAGGGCCCAAAAAATAAACGCCAGATTGTTAAAGAGCTGGAGAATTTGGTTCAACAGCTCGTCGAAGAAATCTATCTCAAACCCGAAGGTAATAGCGTTAATGATGTCTATGAGACGTTAAAACTCAAAGTTAAGGCATTAAACGTCAATCGAAATAAGATCAATGTTTCTAGAGAAAAGCGGGTGAAGTGCTATTTTGTAGGGTTTAACGTAAATAACAAGCTAAACATAGTTTCGAACTACACATAACGGCAAAGCCAATGCGACCTCCGGCTGAAGATCTGATGAGGGCTGTAGTTGTGCGAGTGGTAGCTACCTGGATTCGAGCAGTGCAGTGGTCGCTTCCGAGCTCAGATGAGGGACCGGGGATGGCCGGTCGGGGTCGTTGGCGGATTTAATTGGAATAAACCACGCAAGACGAATAGGCTTCAATACAAAATACCCAATGTCCGCGTAGAGAGTTTCTGCGTTGGTGATAGCCAGCACAACAGAACCCATGTGTTGAAGCAGATCGACAAAAGCGGCCGATCTCAATGATCAGCCGCTTCATAGCCTTAATAATCGACTGTCAAATTTCCGCCTGTCAAACCATAGTGCATTTGGTTACGCTGCTTGTATTGACGATAAGCTTCCTTAATGCTGACGGTGATTGGTGTCCCGTTCTGATCTGTTGTGGAACCCGTCGCAGTGACAATGGTTACCCCAGGATGTACCGTGTTAGATTTTTCGACAACAAATACTGGGTTAAGCAAAGTGAAGGACAAGGAGGCTGAGGTGTAAACCACTTCCTTGTTTGTACCGTACGGAATTACCTGAATTACCCCACCGTTGGCGGTGGTCGCGCCCGGATCAATCGGCAGAACATTACCGATGCCGTTGCCTACCCAGTTGTCGGTGTATTGAACCGGTGTAACCGGTGTCGAATCGTTTATCACAATATCGCCAACGGCAATTCGGTTATTCAAGCTGTAAATTTCAAACTTTACCATTCCCGCAAATTCCGCCGGTAACGTGACGGTCGATACGCCTGCCGCATAGGGAATAGGATAGGTAAAGTAAGTTCCGTCAGGGTAGTTGGCGTATGCGGTCAAGGTATTCCCAACGCCGTAATCATTAACGGAAACCGACGAAACATCGAAAGTAATCCCAGAAGGCGGGTTTATAGCTACTTGAGCGCCTACGGCTGGGCTGGTACCGTATTTACCGGCAGTCACTTTGCCCGCATCGACGGCTGGAAGCACATTGGCAGGTATGCAGGTGTTTGATGTACCGGCAAGATTTGCACCCAGCATGGTTACATCAACAGCATAGCCAGATACCAGAACCTCGCACATTGGAATGGTGCTGATGGGTGATCGAGTGACTGGTAGATTGCCCGGAAATGTGAGGGTTAGCTGCTGAGCTTGGGCCAGATTCGAGAACAGCAGAGCGAGTAAAAGCGTAAAGAATCTCATATGGATGCATCCTTAGAATTGTGAGTAACAAATTATCTGGACGATCAAATCCGCAATCAGCCCAGCAAAACAACGAACAACTTCAAATTTTCGTGGTAATTCCATGCCGGGATTACCACGACAACATAAGTTCAAAATTAATCGGACATGCCATAGATTAGTGGGAGTTAATTAACTTCTGAACACATCAAAATAACTGTATTACATCAATATAAATTTAAACTGAAATCAACATTAAGAATTGGTTAAATATCTTTGAGAAAAAAGAATATTTAATAAGTTGTTAGCATATGTCTTCATGTAATTTTTTGATAAAAATCAAAAAATCTAGTCGAATAAATTTCATTTTATTCAGTGTAAGGCTTTTAATATTGAGCATTAGGTCTCGGAACACCTTGTTGTTTTTGCTTACCATTTTTCACAATTAGCCTGTTGATTTAATTGGTAATTATTTTTTATCGTTAATTATATTTCATGTGTTTTTAATTGAAAATTCATGTTTTTTTAATCAAAACATAATTTAAATTATGGGTTTTTGTCATATTTGTTCAAGTAGAATAAAAGTTGCGGGGGCAAGGACAATAATGGAGCTAGCCAGTATTTTCTAAGGATATTTATGTTAAGGACAGACTTACTCGTTTCAATTCCGGGTCATACCAATCTCTAACAGCAAAATATCTCTAGATAATCATTGGCTTCGACGGTATTCCTTTGAATAGAGGAATGCCAAATCTAACTTTTTATCTAAGGAGGCATAGATGCTTATTCAACAACGGCTTAGCGGACAGCAGCGGCCATCGCGAGCGTCTCAATTTCAGCTAAAACACGTAGTGAGCAGTATCTTAATCGGATCAGTATGTTTGATAGGATCGGCACGGGCCGGCACGGACTGGTCCACACCTGGAGGCACTTCGGATGGTCAACGTTATAGTGCGCTAGATCAAATCAATACCGGTAATGTTGCCGATTTGGCCGAAGAATATTCAGTGGATACCGGGGTTAAAGGTAGTCATATGGGCGAGCCATTGGTTATTGGCTCCACGCTTTACGTCGTGACGCCTTTCCCGAATAAATTGATCGCATACGATTTGGCCAACAAAGGTAAGGTCCTGTGGACCTATGTACCCAAGATCAATAAGTACGCCAAAGGCGTGCATTGTTGCGATGCCATCAATCGCGGCGCTGCTTATGCCGATGGCAAAATTGTGTTCAATCTACTCGATAACACCACGGTGGCTGTCAACGCCGTGACCGGCAAGGAAATCTGGCGGAATACTACCGCAGACGTGCGTTCCGGCGTCACGACATCCGGCGCGCCTGTCATCGTCAATGGCAAAGTCATTAGCGGTACCGTCAGCGGAGAAATGGGCGTCAGAGGCTGGGTATTGGCCTTGGATTTGAACACCGGCAAAGAGTTATGGCGTGGCTATAACACCGGGCCCGATAAGGATGTACTGATCAATAGCCAAACCAAATTGCCCTACACAACCGCCGGTCAAAATACTGATTTGGGTCAAAAAAGCTGGCCAGGTAATACTTGGCAACAGGGTGGCAGCTCAGCCTGGGCATATCTAACCTACGATAAAGAAACCGACACCGTGTTCTATGGTACTAGTCAGCCCGGTGTCTGGAACCCAGACGCCCGCGCGCCTGGCGACAACAAATGGGGTTCGTCGATCTTTGCTCGCGACCCGAATACCGGTGCCGTGAAATGGGTTTATCAAACCACGCCTCATGATAACTGGGATTTTGACGCAGACAGCGAAAACATTTCGGTTACCCAAACGATCAACGGTGTGGCACATAAACTTTTGGTGCACTTCGATAAAAACGGTTTTGCCTATGCGCTAGATCGGGAAACCGGCGAAATTGTCAGGGCCGACCAATTTATCCCGGAAGTCAATTGGGCCAGCAGTATAGATTTAACCACCGGTCGTCCTGTGGTCAATCAAGACAAGCTGACTCATACCGGTAAAACCACCTTTGATATTTGTCCGTCAGCCCTGGGTGCGAAAGGTTGGGAACCCGGCGCGTTCTCGCCAAAAACCGGCTTGTTCTACATGCCCACCTTTAATCTGTGTATGAACATGCACATGCTGAAAGCCGAGTACGTATACGGTGCGCCTTACATGGCAATGGATATGGCGATTGCACCAGCTTCCGACACCTCTTATACCAGTGAATTGATTGCCTGGGATGTGACCACCGGTAAGAAAGCCTTTGGCTTGAGAGAGCCCAAGGCCATATACGGCGGGGTGCTCAGCACGGGTGGCGGGCTGGTGTTTTACGGCACCCAAGACAAAGTCTTTAAAGCCATCGATGCCCGTCCGGAGCAAGCGGTTAATGGCGTGCCCAAGCTGTTGTGGTCCAAAACCATGGAGTGCAGTACTGTCGGTAACCCGATCACCTTTACCGGTCCCGACAACCAGCAACGCGTCGCGGTGTTTAGCGGCGTTGGCGCCATGGCGGGCGGTTTTGGCGGCGGAGCCTGCTCGGCCAAGACCGGTGGCAAGGTCCATGTCTATAAACTGCCTTAACTCGGCTGTCTAAATTCCAAGTCGAGGTATTGGCATGATTACAAGTTTTTTAAAGCGCCATCGCTGGCAGAGTCTGCTACCCGCAGTTTGCTTGCTGATTCTGGCCCAATCGGCGGTTGCGCAATCGGAGCTGCGTGTTTGTGCCGACCCTGACAACCTACCGTTTTCCAATCGCAAGCAAGAAGGCTTTGAGAACAAAATCGCTACATTGCTGGCTGAACAGTTACACGCCAAGTTGCGTTATACCTGGCAGCGGCAGCGGAACGGATTTATTCGTCAAACCTTGGGTGCGGAGCGATGCGATCTGGTCATGGGGGTTCCTCATGATTACGAACGGGTGTTGCCTACCGAGCCTTATTACTGGTCCGGTTATGTTTTTGTCACTGCGCGCAATCGTCATCTGAATATCACGTCGTTCGACGATCCGCTGTTGAAACAATTAAAAATCGGACTGCACGGTTTCGGTAATGACGGCTCAAACTCACCGCCGGCTAGCGCCTTGGCGCTGCGCGGTATCACGGATAACATCGTCGGTTATTCCCTGTGGGGAGATGGCATAGCCAAAAATCCGCAAGGCAGGATCATCGACGCCGTAGCCAAGGGAGAGATTGACGTAGCCGTCGTTTGGGGGCCCATCGCGGGTTATTACGCCAAACCGTATGGTCAACGCCTGGAAATTGCCCTAGCTCCTCATGATCCCAAATTGCCTGACATGCCTTTTGACTATGAGATATCGATGGGCGTCAGAAAGCAGGATCAGGCCTTTGCCGCGAAACTGGACGGTATTCTGGAACAACAGCATTACAAAATTCACGACATTTTGACGGCTTATCACGTGCCATTGATAGCGCCGATGATCGGCCAAGTTGCAGCCGATACGCTCAAATGAATGTCTCTTGAACATCCAATTACGAGGTTATCAACATGAAAGTTAGACCTATGACTATCCAACAGATGCTGGGATTTATCACCCTGGCTTCCGTTTTAAGTCTGGCGACTGCCGATCCTAGAATCATCAGTACCTACAAAGCATCCGAATCCGAAGGAAAAACCAGTACTAAAGGCGGTGGTTCCGATAGCGGTTCCGGCACAAGCGGCAGTGGTACAGGGAGCAGCAGCGGTACCGGCAGTACCAGTTCGGGAAGCACTGGTGGCTCGACGCCGGGTACGCAAACCTCTGGCAGCGGCACCGCTTACACCCTGCCCAGCAACTTTAATTTTAACTGTAACACCCGCAATGCGAACGCGGACGCCATCGAAAATGGACGCAGAGCCTATCTGAGATTGAATTGCTCGGTTTGCCATTCCGGTAACGGCCATGGCGGCACGATGGGGCCGAGTCTGGTGGGCGAAGGCGATGAAGTGGCGGAAGCCGTCAGTCAAGGCGAAGAAGGTGGAATGCCGTCATTCAAAAAGTATCTTTGCCCCAACGATCTGGCGGACTTGAAGGCTTATGTCGATTCACTAGGCAGCAAGACCTCGCCTGATTTTACCGACTGGTGGGTTCCCAATCCGCCAGCGCGCTGGGCTGATAGTCAGTAATTTTGATTTTGTTTAACGTGTGCTAAATCTTTGGATTTAGCGCATTTTCCGATGTAAAACTTTAATGAGGATATTTAGATGAAATGGGAAACACCAAGCTTCGCCGATCTACGATTTGGTTTTGAAGTAACTATGTATATCTACAACCGTTAATCAAACTCAAGCGGAGCTAACAAGATCCTGTTACTCCGCTTTATTCATTCCATTCCATGATGCCCCCTTATTGTGATGTGTCAACACTAAACCAGACACATGGTTAAGCGGCTTGATGCCGTAATTCGTCATTAACCGGAGACAGATAGCCATTGGCGGAATGCAGTCGCTCTCGGTTGTAAAACACTTCGATATATTCGAACACTGCTTGTTTGACCTGAGCGCGGGTCTGGAAAGTCTGCTGGTGAATCACTTCGGTTTTCAGGGTGTGAAAGAACTTTCCGAAACCGCGTTATCCCAACAGTTACCTTTTCGACTCATGCTTTGTCGAATGCCGTGTTGTTTAAGCAAAGCTCGATGGCTTTCTGAGGCATATTGGCTACCTCGGTCGGAATGCCAGAGCAAGCCTTTGCTGGGCTTGTGTTTCCAAATAGCCATCAAGAGTGCATCGTTGACCCACTGAGTTTTCATGTGCTCGGCCATCGACCAGCCCACGATCTGGCGAGAAAACAAGTCGATCACCACCGCCAAGTACAACCAGCCTTCCTGGGTATGGATATAAGTGATATCGCCCGCATAGACCCGGTTTGCTTGATCAACGGTAAACTGGCGATCCAAATGATTAGGCGCTATCGGTAGATCATGCTTGGAGTCGGTGGTGACTTTAAATCGGCGTTTGGTTTTACACATCAATCCAGCGTCCCTCATTAAGCGACCAATTCGCCGAGATTTTAAGTTCCACATTTTACTTCGAAGTCGAGGAACTATCCGTGTATTTCGGATATTGCCTCTTTATGAGCTGGATTGATTAATCCCCGTTGAATAGTGTCTAGACTATAAATAAAATGCGATATTGACGAGTTTTTGCGAACCCTGCGAATTTTGCGAACTGTGTTGCCTGATGAGGTTTTCAGGAGGGTTGCGCGAGTGCTAACTCTGCGCGAAGTGTGCGAACTGTGGTGTTCGTTGTGGCCTGGAAAAACGACAACTTCGGCGATTTTTAGCATAATCCTTCTTTAATGGCAGGTCCAGCTTCTACCAATCTATAAATCTTAGTCGGTATGCCCGGTGTTTCCTTGGGGCGATGAATCAGTTTAATACTAATTTTCGGCGGAGCCATGTTGAGGAGTTGCTCGAGGGCTGCGTCGATAACGGCTTTAGTTTGGTGTCTCTGAAAGCATTCCACGGTGATTTCACGACGGCTAGCCTGTCCTCTTTCTTTAAGAAATTCAACAATCCGTTCGGTTATCTGTCGAACTTGCACGATTTTCACTTCGTCGCTGGCACTATTAAAAACATATCTGGCTGATTCATTGGTATACCGAATCCAGGCCATTGCTACCTCAATATGCTCCACATCAATGTTAAGCTGGAGATCGGTTAAGGCAAACAACATGGCCATGCGCAATAGCATGGGCGCGTGCCGTTCCATCAATGATGTAACACGGTTACCCGCGCTATTATCATTAAGTTCGCCCAGATAGAATTGGGCGTAACGTCGTTGTGCCTGTGGTGTCAGGTCCATTCGTAGGAAATCATCATGCTTGGCGGTTCGGGCAAATTCAAGAATCTGCATCACCCGTAACGCCAAAGCATCTATGGTGATCTGGGGTGTTTCTTTTGGAAATGGCAATATTTCAGACCGTTCCGCCCAAATCATTAAAAACCGATTAGCCAAACCATTCGTCATTTCCCGGGATGTCATCAATGCCATCAATTCATGTGGTGTAATGGCTCCGCTGATGCAAACGTGGGGATTGCTGGCATATAGTCGGTTGGATTTGGTAGCCGGTTTCAAGCATATGCCGTCCCAGCAATCACGCAAAGCCGCCGACAGCGTGTTGCCTTTGCCCCGGCCGTGATGAAGGATATTGGAAAATTCGGACTCGATCACCCACAGCCGTTTGTCATCAATCGCCGGAATATTTTGTCCGCCTTGCCGGTAGCCGTCGTGAATCAGGGCCACCAGTCCTTCGCGACTGGACAGGCCACCGCGATGGATTTGGGGTACAAACTCTGGTTTCAGTTGTTGCACCGCCTGCGCTAGTCGAATGGTCAGTGCTAAGGCATCACCCTTGCGGCCGCGACCTGAGCGGCCAATATGCAGTACGAAAAGCCTAGCGTGATGCCAGGTATTACCAATGGGCAGATAGGGGTCACGGCCAATGGCGCAGGAAAGATAGGCCATGAAGTTGGCGGCAATCGCGTAAGGATTGGTTTCTGTGGCCGTGCTGCCAGCCCTCGCCACATCACCCACCAACCCATATAAACAGATTTCGGCGGGTTGAGGTGGATTTCGATGTATCTCCAAATCGTCATGATTAGGCGTAGCTGGAACAAAATCTTGTTCGTCATGTAATGTATTGCAAATCATGGTTTGCCCGCTCATGGCCGTACCCGACAATGTGCATTATTTATCCAGCGATACCGTCTGGATGATGTTTTCAATCTCGGCCAGTACGTCAGGCTGATGAAGCCGAAGGTAACGCGACACTTGTGGGTTATCGAGTAGTTTGGACAAATACCCTTTTGCCAGAACCAGATTTAGAATGACCTCACCATACGTTTGCTCGACCAATTTGTACTGCCCATGTAAATTAGTCATTTCTCGTTCCATTTTGCTGATTTGCTCGGGCGTTACGCCATTGATTCGCTTGGCTTTGCTGGGCTCGACCAATAAATTGTCAGGCGTCGCCATCAACAATGCCTGGGCGTAGGGCACGGTCAAATTGTTGGCTGACACCATGAGTTCCACGCATTCCAATTGTCGAATGGGTTTCATTTTCCGCAGCACCGGACTCACATAAGCCGAGAATTCCTGGTCCTTCAAGAGCTCAACTACCTCAGCGCATAAGCCATCCAGTAAATTGAGCTTTTTGTCCACGAAACTGATATCCATGTTCAACGCAATGGCGAGCCGCTCCCGGGAGACACCGTGTTCCACTGCTCGACGAATCATGTAATGTTCATGCACGGTCGAAAGGCGATTGATACGATTGTTGTAGGTATAGGATTCGTCGTCAGTGGCTATGAGACAGGGGGCATCGTCATATTCAAACTGGCGCAGCACCATCAACCGAATATGGCCATCCAGCAGAATGTGGTGCCCCGTCGCTTTATTAGCCTTGCCGATGGTCAAAGGCTCTATCAGGCCGACTTCGGCAATCGATGATTGAATTTGCTTAAACTTCCGGGAGTTCAGCAAACCCTCTGGCGTTTTTCGAGAAGGTAAAATCCGATCAAGCGGAATCACCAATTGTGACATTTCAAAACCGAGGGGTAATTCTGTCACAGCTAATGGCCTCCCGCCGATACACGCTCTGCCAGATATTTTGGCAGCGTTTCCAAGCTTTCGGCGCGCAGCAATGTTGTAAAATTTTCATCCGCGAGCAATTCTCGCAAGGCGCCGACGACGAACATCAGACGTTGTTGGGCAAATTCCGCCTTTTTGATCATCAGTTTTTGGCGGTCGACTTCCTTTTGATAACTTCTCACCAAGCTGATCGTCGTAACCTCTTTGGGCGTTTTTCGCGGGGCTGCATGTGCGATGGATCGCCCTAGACTTTGGCGTTGTAAAATAACCTTCCGCGCCTGAGTCAACTGCTTGCCTCTTAACTCACCCGATTCGTAAGCCTCCTGGAGAGCGACTTGTACATCTTTTTCGGCGTTGCCGACGTTTGCAATTTCTAGCGCGGTATTTAAAGGGATTCGTCCGCTTTCAACGGCGACAATCAACCGCTCTTCTCCTTGATCCAGTAACATCAAAATGCCTTGGACATAACAGGCGCTTAACCCCGTTTTTTTGGCAATGAGTGCCTTGTCATAACCCTGATCCCTCAATTGCTGAATGCCGGCCAATAACTCAAGCGGTCGACATTGGCGGCGGGCAATGTTTTCCGCCAGGCTCATGATGAAGGCGTCTTCATCGTCGACCTGAATGACTTGTGCTGGAATTCTGGTTTCCCCAAGTTCTTGATAGGCTTTGAGTCGCCCCTCGCCACAAATCAGCAGGAATTGATCTTGGCCATCCGCAGAGCGGCGGGGTGTCACCGTAATGGGCTTCTTGAGGCCAATGGTTTTGATGTTGTTAACGATCTCGCCAAAAACACGATGATTACGATCACGCGGGTTGAGTACCACAATCAGTTCAATGGGAATCATGTGGACACTACCTTGCCGATGTTGTTTGATCATGCCGCTCTCCGGATCCGGCTGCGTTCGGCCATGCCGTACAAGTAATCAAGGGTGTGGAACCGGTAACTTTCGAATTCAATGCTGTTGTGTTCACCGAGACTGATCTTGGGTATGCCGAAATCCAGCTTCGGCAATAAGTAGTAATCCAGAGGCGCCTGATTAGGTTGGTCCAAACGGACTACGATGGTGATATCTGGGGCCAAGCTGGTATCGAATCTGACTTTCCAGCGATAATGGCCGTTATCGAGAGTCTGGCACCGAGCCAGGACAACAGAGACTGAAAACTCGCGATTAATCAGCAGCAGATCGGTGGCCGGATCGCGCTCGACACTGCCACCGAGGTTGGCAATTTTCTGTTCGGTTTGCAAAACAATCTGCGGGTGGAGGCGGCGAAGGAACTGATTCACTTCGAGATAGCGGTAATCCCGGTCAGGGTTAAAACCGACGGTTTGGTAGGCACGGATCAGACTGCCGAAGTGGTGAACGTAGGCGGCTTTGGACGGCATGTCATCGGCTTCGTCGATGATCAGCCCGGACAGGAAGCCTCGGCGTTCGTAGAGATTGCGCAGTTTTTCGATCAGTTCGTCTTTGCTGTATCGATGTGCCCGCGCCCGAATAATGCCATGTGCCGTGTAGAACATCTCGGGAGGAACGATGGCTTCAAAAGCGCCTTCCTTCTTGATCCACATATCCGGCGAATTAACGATGCGAAGCTTTTTTAGTTTGAAGGATATGCGGTTGTAAATATTATTCCCGATGTACTTCTCGTTGCTCAGGACCTCGCGAACGGTACCGCGCGTCCAGTGACGATCCAGGTCGGTACGGACACCTCGCTCATTCAGTCGATTGGCTATTTCGGTTTCGCTGATGCCTTCATCGACGAACCATCGGTACATCTGATAGACGACCTTAATTTCATTATCCGGACCCGGCATCAGAATGACTCGATCGGTCTGTAGACTTTTATGTTCGCCTCTGGCTAGTTCGCCTTTGTGTGCGCCCGATTGATCAATCAATACCCGGCGTAATCCATAACCGGCAGGTCCGCCTTGGCGGAAGCCCATCTCTATCAGGCGGCACTGCCCCGCAAATACTTTGGTGGATAGTTCGCGACTGTATTCGCCGGCCATCGCGCGTTTGACGCCTTTGACGATGGTGGATACCGGTGAGCCGTCGTTTTCGAACTGCTCAGCGCAATAGGCGACCTGGATGCCGGCGCGGCGACAAATATATTCGTAGTAGGCGGATTCGTCGGCATCCTGAAACCGCCCCCAGCGACTAACGTCATAAACCAAGATGACTTGAAATTCCTGAGTACCGGCTTCGACATCCTTGATCAATTGCTGTAAAGCCTGTCGACCATCAATCCGTAATCCGCTTTTACCCTCGTCAGCGTAAGTTCGCACGATTACCAGGTTACGTCGGGCGGCATATTCTCGAATTTTGTCACCCTGATTTTCCGTGGAATATTGTTGGTGTTCCGTTGACATCCGCACGTATTGAGCGGCTTTAAGTGCAGGAGGATGCCTACTATCGGTTTCATTGGTATCGTCTGATTGCATAGCCCATCCCGTAAGCGCGAATTTGCATGTTGTCCTTGTTCAGCCTGATCCAAAGCCAGTCAATTCGGATCAGATGTCTCCAGTTTCAAGGACTTATTTACGTGTAACGGTAATATCAGCCATGGGTAATGTCTATCTGGTCATCTCTTTGCAATTTTCACGGAACCCGAGGAAACACAGGCATGCACCGTGATCTCTACGATCCACACGTCCATCTTTGCAATAGGGTCGTCTGACTTGCGGCTCAGCTGATAGATGCCTGGAGGTAGTGAATTAACAGGGATTGACGCATCCCTCTTTGCAATTACGCTGGCAGTCGCTTGCCGATTTCGTCCCCGTTGCAAAGCTCGATTTCGCTCGACATACTTTGGATGTGATTTGCGATATTGACGCCAATAGTCCGGATTGCGATCAATCCAGGCCTGCTGTGCGCGATTCTGGTTATCTAGATAATCAGGGTCATTTTGCATTTTGTTCCGCTGCCACTGCTTTTTACGCTGGCGCTGGCAACCGGGAGCTGAGCAATAGGATTGATGTGGGGTTTGTGGTCGAGGCAGAAATTGTTGGCCGCATGCAGGGCATTGTTTGTTCTCCATGAAACACTCCACGCAAAAATCTGTATAGAGCATGGAATTACTGCTTTTGGGTGTAAATGGGTGTATTTATGGATAATGGGTGTTATTGGGTGTAAGATTGGGCACATGATAAATTCTGACACCATCCAGATTACCCCGGAGATTCTTGGCTTAATCGCCAAAATTGATGAGTTCAAAGGCGCCTGGCGTGCATTGGGCACACTGGCGCCTGATCGCCTTTCCGCATTGCGACGAGTCGCAACGATTGAAAGCATCGGGTCATCTACCCGCATTGAAGGCAGCAAATTATCCGACCGCGATGTTGAGCGCTTGTTGTCGAATTTGCAGATCAAGACCTTTACCACACGAGACGAACAGGAAGTGGCGGGTTATGCCGAAGTCATGGATTTGGTATTTGCTTCCTGGGCGGACATCGCGCTGACCGAGAACCACATCAAGCAATTGCACCGCGACCTGCTGGTCTACAGCGAAAAGGATGCCTGGCATCGAGGTAACTACAAATCGTCCTCCAATAGCGTGGTTGCTTTTGACGAAAACGGATTGCAACTTGGCGTGGTATTCGAAACCGCTACGCCCTTTGATACCCCAAGATTAATGACCGAATTGGTCACGTGGATTCAGGAAGAACGCAGTTCAGCGCGACTGCATCCGTTGTTATTAATTGGTTTGTGGGTAGTTATTTTCCTTGAAATCCATCCCTTTCAAGATGGTAATGGCCGATTGAGTAGGGTGTTGACCACATTGCTGCTCCTACAAGCAGGTTATAGCTACGTGCCTTATAGCTCGCTGGAAAGCGTCATCGAAATGAACAAGGAAGCCTACTATCTGGCGTTAAGACAGACCCAGGGAACGATTCGAACCGAAGCGCCGAACTGGCAACCTTGGCTTTTGTTTTTCTTGCGTTCGCTTGCCGAGCAAATGCGTCGCCTCAACAAAAAAGTTGAGCGTGAAAAATTGGTTCTAGCGCCGTTGCCTGAGCTATCGCTGCAGATTGTCGAATTTACTCGAGAACACGGTCGCATGACGATGGCAGATGCCATCAGACTAACTGGAAGTAGTCGAAATACCCTGAAACAACATTTCAGGTCGCTGGTTGAGCAGAGACACCTCAATCAGCTTGGTAGTGGTCGGGGTGTTTGGTATGAGCTTCGCTGATCCAAAATGAATCTCGGTTCAATTGCGGAATCGGGAATTGAACTCCTGCCAAACTAGCCTGCATCGACCCGCAATAGCAGAGCAGACGCGGTTTGTTTCAAGTGGCGACACCACCCCAATTATCAAAGCCCAACTGGTCTCAGTTGGACTTTTTATTGCCTGTTACTGCGAGTTCATGCGGGTTTATGCACACGTAATGTGTTACTAGATTGGTTTATTTTTTGTAAGACATTGAATTTTAATGATTAAAATCAATTTATCAAAAATTATGAGATTTTGTTAGGTTTTAACCTTTAATTATGAGATTTTTTAAAGAAATGAAAATCTCATAATTTATGCAACCGGTTGATTTTTATGAAGGTCAGTTTTTCAGAAATTATGAGATCCGACAGTTGTCGATGTCAGATCTCATAATTTCTTAAATAAATCTCACAATTCTTGTACGTAATCTCAAAATTAATTAAACGCGCTACGAAATGGTCCGCATCTGGCGGACCACTTTTTTTACGCCAGAAAGATAGAGAAGCAGCTACTTAACAAGTTATTGTTGGACAAAACTCTGTACGCTTTGTCCGCGCACACGACAAGTCTCTAAGATGGAGCTACCCCAGCGTCATCAAAATAAATTCATCATGGCTTCTTTCTCGTTAAAGAGCCTGCTGATTGAATGAAAGTGTACGATTCTGATTAACAGGCTTAGCTTTCTTGCAAAGGATTACATGAAGTTCACAGAAGATACGCGCGTCAAGATTCCAACGATCCTGCATTTGGTTCGCCTCGGTTATCAATATGTATCGTTGAAAGATCAGCAATGGGATTTGGATACCAACTTATTTCCCGATCTGTTCAAAGCCGCAATCAGCAAGATCAATCCCGGCGTGGCCGATGCCGACGTTGATCGTTTGTTGGCCGATGTAAGGCTCACGCTGGACAACGACGACCTCGGTCAAGCCTTCTTCAACAAGCTTACGGATCGCTCCGGCATCAAGCTGATCGACTTTGAGCACTTCAACAAAAACAGCTTCCATGTTGTTACCGAACTGACCTACCAAAACGGCGACGAAGAGTTCCGGCCCGATATTACTTTGCTGATCAACGGCATGCCGTTGGTGTTTATCGAGGTCAAAAAACCCAACAACCGCGAAGGTATCTTGGCGGAACGAGATCGGATCAATAAACGTTTCCAAAATCCCAAGTTCAAACGCTTCGTCAACGTCACCCAATTGATGGTGTTTTCCAACAACATGGAATACGACGACGGCGATGTGCAGCCGATTCAGGGCGCGTTTTATGCCAGCCCTTCTTACCAACAGCCTCAATTCAATTATTTCCGTGAAGAAGAGGTTTTGAATCTGACGGCATTACTAACGCCTTTAGCCGATGAGACAGAACTGGCAGTCCTGAAAGACAATAACCTGGAAGTGATTCGCAGCAATCCGGAATTCATCACCAACAAAGATCCCAACCGCCCAACCAATCGGATTTGCAGCTCGTTACTGAGTCGTGAGCGACTGGCGTTTATACTGCGCTACGCCCTGACCTATGTGCATGAGACAGACGGCTTGCAAAAGCACGTCATGCGTTATCCGCAGTTATTCGCCACCAAAGCCATCGAGCGCAAATTAAACGAAGGTGTCAAAAAGGGTATCATCTGGCACACCCAAGGCAGTGGGAAAACGGCACTGGCCTTTTACAACGTGCGCTTTTTGACCGATTACTTTCAACAACGGCAAATCGTCCCAAAATTCTATTTCATCGTCGACCGAATCGATCTGCTGACGCAAGCTCACCGCGAATTCACCAGTCGAGGATTGATGGTGCATACCATCGACTCGCGTGAAGCTTTTAAAGGTACATTGACCTGGCTGTTTATCGATGCGGCTACTCGTTATTACCACCCCGATAGATTGCTTTCCGATCAGCGCCCGAGGAAAGAAAAACGATTGGCCGAATTGTTCTTGAGCGGCATTTTTCAGGGGCTGATTGAGGTTCAGGAGCTGCTTAACTTGACATTTGGGTTTGAGGAATTTCATCAGAAGGCGCCTTTGGTGGCTATGGCTGATCTAGCCAAGGAGCCTTACAAACGGATATTGAGGAGTCGCTCGGCGGGTAGCTTGCTCAGTCGCCGTGACGGCAAAAAAGAAAGTCGAATTTTAAAATTGATGCAGTCGGCTGATCTGGTTAAAACGGAAGTACTCGAAGGGTTCTTGAAAACCACCCGAACAAGTCGGCTTATCGGTGTCGAACCGGCTCTTCATAAGGAAGAGAGTCGCTTGCCTTATCTGTTCCCGACACGCCCACTCACAGCTTTAGAAATTTCTGAATTAGCTCCTGAGTGTGTTGGGCTACGCCAAGCCGATGGCAAGATTTGCCAAGAAAAACCTTCCGTTATTTGGGCCAAATATACCCAAGCGATACGAGGCGTATGGATAAAACCAACATTACTCGCAACCCTGCAAGATGGTGAGGAAGAGAAAAAACGTTCGAAGCCAGCAAAGTATTTACGAATCGGAACGGAAAAGAAGCGAAAAATTGTCGTCGCTTTGACGAACCTAAAAACCGACGACAGTGATTGGGCAGCGATGGCTTGCAATAAGTCCAATTTGTCACGGGTGCGCTATCGTCGTATTTCGGATTTGGTGAATCATGCACTTCGATTACACCCCAAGCCCGATTATCTTCTGTTTCCAGAGCTTTCGTTGCCACTGGCATGGGTCGATAGGCTTGAAACAACAAGTGGTATACGACTTGGTAAGGCTGGGGTTACTGACGTCTATCCAAGATCATCTCCCTGGTCGGCGAGTCACGCAAGCAAGTCTCGACGATTTTCAGGCCACCTATATGTCATTGGCTGAATATGCCAAGTCAGTAAATCGGGCGCCGCGATGGCTGCTACAAACTTTACAGATACAGCCGGTTTCAGGACCAATGATCGATGGCAGCCGGCAGTATTTTTTTCGTCGGTCTGAACTATATGGTGAATTGAATGGAAATGGAGCCAGTTTGATTCACACGTTGTCTCCAAAAGAAACGGAGTAGAAACCCCATGATGCCATGTAATCTTTGCAGTCCAGCCGATGAAAACGGTATACGTCAGCCCTTTGGTTCAGAGGGTCAAATGCTTCTGGGTTTAAAACAGCGTGGGAAAACGAAATACTTACCAGATGGAATGAGTTATCAACGGACATACGTTTGTCAGGATTGTGGCGCCGAATGGAAAATGATCGGTAAGCTTGGCCCAAATCCAAGTTACAAAGACATACCCATACTTGAAATCGTCAGGCGCTGAGCAGGAGAAATGCCAGAGAAAAAATCATCGTATTTTTGTAGGGTCTGCCGAGTTAGCTTACTTGCACCGCCATGGCGATAACGCGATGTATGCAACGACAATCGAGCTTCTAACTTGAAAAAATTGACGCCGCTATTGTTGAAAACGCGGTAAATCTTTGACACTCTTATGAGTATTTGCGGTTCCTAATGTACGCCGAACAATTCCTTGATGTATAAATAATCCTCAAAACCAGCGGATAAAACGAATTTTAACACCTCAGAAAAGACGGTTGTGCGTACATTAGGAACTTCTGGTATTGGAATTTATCTTAACGAGCCTTGGCATAAACAATTATGACAAACCGACTGCCCCAGAAAGCCTCCTCGACTATAACGAAGCTCCAGGATCTTGCGAAGTTGGCAAATTACTCTCTCATGGACACGCTGAACTGTGATCCTGACGCGACAAAAAACGGTGACGACCACGCACCGCGACAAGTCTTTACGGGACATTATGTCCCCGTCAAGCCGACCCCAATCATAGACCCTGAGTATGTAGCTCACAGCAAAAACTTTTTTTCCGAGCTTGGCTTTGCCGACAGCATGGCAGAGTCCTCCGATTTCGTCCGCATGTTCTCCGGCGATATCTCTCAGGTTCCAGAGCCGATGAGCAAGGTTGGTTGGGCGACTGGGTACGCACTTTCCATCTATGGCACGGAATACATTCAGCAGTGTCCGTTCCAAACTGGCAACGGGTATGGAGACGGTCGCGCAATTTCTGTGCTTGAGGCCGTCATCAACGGTCGACGCTGGGAGATGCAGCTCAAAGGTGGCGGTCGCACGCCATATTGCCGAGGCGCAGACGGTCGCGCTGTATTGCGGTCAAGTATCCGCGAGTTCTTGGCTCAGGAGCACATGTACGCACTGGGCGTGCCGACATCGCGGTCTTTGAGTTTGTACGTTTCAAAAACGGAGAAGGTAAAGCGACCATGGTACTCGGAGGGTTCGCGCTCGGAGAATCCGGACATGCTTATATCTGAGGCTGTCGCCATATCGACACGCGTCGCGCCGTCGTTCATTCGCGTCGGTCAACTTGAACTTTTCGCTCGCCGAACCCGTAAAAACGAACACCCGAAAGCGCTGGAAGAACTGGAGAAGATTGTACTGCACTTGATTGATCGTGAGTACGCTGACGTGGTCAATAAGCAACTCACAACTCCCGATAAACTGCTGTTGTTGGCGCGCGAGTTTCGTAGCCGCCTCACGTCACTGGTGGCGAACTGGATCCGTGTCGGCTTCTGCCAGGGTAATTTCAACAGCGACAACTGTGCAGTCGGTGGTTTTACACTTGATTATGGCCCCTTCGGCTTTTGCGATGTGTTTAACCCCCATTATCAGCCTTGGACGGGAGGCGGTCATCATTTCTCGTTCCTGAATCAACCAAGCGCAGCGCAACGCAATTTCGATATGTTTTGTTCGTCGTTGCGGCCGTTGCTGGCATCGCATCAGGACTATTTGCTAAAGCTCGACGAGATTCAAAGTGGATTCTCGAAAGTTATGGAAGAGCAAATGGAAAAGATGTGGGCCGCCAAGCTGGCTCTTAGTACTTTGAAAACAGCGTCTCATAAGGCACTTTGCAGCGCACTAATCAGCGAGCTAGGAACACTCATGATGCAAACGCCTGTCGATTACACTATTTTCTTCCGCGAGCTCTCGGCGGTACCCGACGACATGGGCCCACTCAAGAAAAGCTTCTACAATAACGCGGCGCATGATACTACCCCCAAAGAGATAGATAAGCGTTGGGCGGCGTGGCTCGCGAAATGGAAAACACTTCTCAGCAGTTCCAGTGAGGAAACCTCTAGGCAGATGAAGCTTGTAAACCCAAAGTACATTTTGCGAGAGTGGTTTGTTGTGCCGGCATATCAGCAAGCAGCTGTGGGAAATTATTCTCTAATTAGAGAACTTCAGGACGTGATGACGCAGCCCTATGAAGAGCAGTCGAAGGACGTGGAAGATAAATACTATAGGTTGAAACCGCCTGAGTTCTTTGAGGTGGGTGGATTGTCCCACCTTAGTTGCTCGTCGTGATTCGTTGGAATTGAAAAAGTAGTGCCACAGTAGGATTATTGAAGCATGAGCGAATATAAATGCCCCTTTTGTGCCGCTATTAATCGCTCGGACGCTGGAAAATGTAGCACCTGCCAGCAACCATTCCCGTGGGCTGAATCAGAGGCAAGAATCATCAATCTCATCAAAGAACGAGAAATTAGTCGCGTTCGCGCGACTCTTACTGTAGTTGAGGATCTATATGCTACCGTACGAGAGGGAAAACCTTTTCCAGTTTCGTCGCTCAAAGGGCTAATATTTTCATGGCTCCTACCACATGCAGTAGTCATAATTGGATCGTTGATCGGAGCATTACTTCTTTCAGTACAGACATACCTGATCTATCAGCAGATAGTCCTTCAAAAAGCACAGAACGACTTACTTATACATCAAACAACCCTGGATGTTTTCGACAAAACCTCTAGATTCAAGGAGATGTTGTCTAACTCACCAAATCCAGAAGAATGTATTCATAGACCTCGCGAAAAAATTACTCCTAAGTCCTCAAAAACCTGGATGTCACCAAATCTTGCTGCGATCCGCCAAATTGTTAGACTCTCAAGAAATGAACCAGCAACAACGATACCGGTTGTCGAAACGTTACTTGTGGATGACTCTGGAGCGGTATCATCTGGTGCATTCCTTGTTCTGGCTGAACTAAAGCGGCTAGGAATCTATGCTCCAGTTGATAAATTTGCTAATTTTTTTGGAGCGAGCTTGAAGGCGGCTCCATTTGAAGCATGGGAATTTTCTAACACGAATTTCCGCCTGGCCGATCTCTCTTCAGCTAGGATGCAGTCCGGTCATTTCGCCGGTTCTTGGTTCTCTGGTGCGAATCTTCATAATGCATATCTTTATGGATCACTTCTTACCGATACAGACCTAGACTGTACAGACTTGCGAAATGCTGATCTTAGTATGACTAATGTTGAACGAGCTAATTTCGAAGGGGCCGACCTTGATGGGGCCAATTTAAGTGGTATCAATAACTGGCAGCAGATCTCCAGTATAAAGGGTGCAAACATTCGGGGAGTAAAGAATGCGCCACCAGGATTCGAAGAATGGGCATTCGCCAACGGTGCAAAACCAGTTACCATGAGTAAGTCTGCCCAGTGGTCGGGTGAGGCGTCATGTGTTCGTCGGCTACCCTGCGAATGACAACTAAAACACGTTTACGGCAAGTTGCTGAAATGTGCGACTGAAGCAAACGGACCAACTCTAGAGATACGCCAATTGGTTGAAAGGTTTCGCGCAGTCAATCCACGTGTTTTTGGATCAGTACTACATGGGATTCACCGCGACGACAGTGATCTTGATTTATTGGTCGATGATACCCTTGTCAGTCATAAATCCACTACTATCAAAAAATACTAACGCATTGATAGGCCGGTATCGACCAATTGTGTTGAAAAAGTCGGTTTTTCATAAAATTTGGATAATTTTAATGTCATTTTTGATTTTAAGATATTGTTTTCATTGAAAATAAATTTTATGGTTTAACTTGCTTATCCAAGAAGGGTTAATAAATGCAAACTGAAATTAAGAAGTGGGGCAATAGTGCCGTGGTTCGATTGCCGGCCAGGATGCTTGCCCAATTGAAGTTGGAAGTTGGTTCATCAATTGAACTAACTGTTGACGAAACGGGTTTTCGGATTGAACGAACAACAGCAAAACCAAAGCTCAAGTTAGACGACTTGCTGGCCGAAATTACACCCGATAATCGACACGAACCAATTGAGTGGGGAACAAGCGTTGGGCGCGAAGTTGCAATGTGATGGCTGCGCACTATTTGCCTGTTGATTTCAATGGCTTTTTGCTTGCTAGTTGTAAAATGGCGTCTAATTTTCACCACAATGTTAAAGTCTGAGATCAAGCAAAAAGTGTTATAGATAAAATCCGCCTGATCAAATCTAACGTTAAACAGCTTTCACAGTGCGGCATCTAGGATAACCGCTACATCCCCAAAACTGATTGCCTTGGTTGTTTCCCGTTTTAGCGGTTCTCAATATCATCGGTTTTCCGCATTTAGGACAAGCGTTTTCAGGTTGCTGCTGCTTTTGCTCTACGATGCTCTTAACATGCCTGACATGCTCTATGTGAGTCCTGATGGACGGCTTAAGACGACCTGCTTGGATTTTGCGGCACGCTTCCGCTGCTTCGCTTTCGGTCAATAGGATTTTTTACAGTTCACGGATTAGTTTACTTTTTGCGCATCTCATAATATGAGTCACATGGTTTATTTCTCGCCAATTTGCTTCTTGATCGTGTCTTTGCTGATGGTCGAGAGGGTAATCTTCTTGATTTCCTTTGACTTCAATTCCAAGGCATTTGCCTTTTTTAGCTCGAGCAATTTCGCAATCATCAATTTATCCGACTTTAATAAAAAATCCTTGAGCGCAATCTTCCTAACCCGTACTGCATCAATACCGCCTTTAGCCTTTTCGGTATGAACTAAATCCATTCTGATAAATAATGAAAAGGCTTTATTGATTGTTGTTTTCGTGATACTGGAATCTACTTTATGACAGATGACGAAGATGGCCTCTCTTAGTGTAGCCGGATCAGAATAGACGTCCTTTACTGCAACGGCATGTTTATAAATTGTCTTAAGAATATCGGCTTTGTCAGGAAAAGCATTGTGCTTTTTCAGCAAGTTTTTATACGTATCCGCTAACGACGGATTGGTAATCTTTGGTTCAGTGGTGTTCGGATTTTTAGCTAAGTGTGCGAAGTTAATCGTACCCTTTTTCGTTAGCTTAACCCCGTCAATGGATTCTACAAAATCGGTAAAATTTTTAAAGCCGTAATGCCCTTCATCAAATTCTCGGGCTTTCTGCTTAAGGGTGTTTTTAATCTGGCAGATATTGATGGGCTCACCGGCAGATTTTAACTGTGCAGTAACCATCGAATTTGCTTGGGACTGTGTCAGCGAAGGCTTGGTTGAGTCAGTAACTTTCGAGTTGACGACAACGGGTTTTGCAACTGAAGTATCAGGGACCGTTAGCGTATCTATCACCTCGTCGGTATAGATGAATCGGCTGCAAGACGTTTTAACGCATTCACTCAGGGTTGAGTGCTGCCCAACACCAATGACCTCTTTATCCATTTCCCGTAAACGCCGAAACACCGGCGTAAAATCTGAGTCACCCGTGACCAGTACAAAGTAGTTGATGTTGGGTGTGGTTACACTTTTCTTGGACACACTGTAAGCGCTCATTTAACTACGTCTGTCATCGATAACTGAAAGAGTCGAAGATGGTGTCCACCTTCGACTAAGTGGACACCTACATGCTAGAGACAAAGAGTGCGTTATCCAGGCGGTTAGTCATCGGTCACCGCTGTGATGGCCGATGCCGCTATGATCCGATCGCTAAACAAGAGCTGGTTCAGAGTTGCTTGCAGCCGGGTGTGTCGATTGCACGCAAAGCGCTGGAGCATGGCATCAATGCTAACCTACTACGAAAGTGGATCAATCACTATCAGGCCGCTGCGCGTGACACCCAAGCCGATGAGTTAGTGCCGCCACTACCGGCTTTTGTGCCGGTGCTGACACCGGTTATTAAGTCTCAGACGTGCGAAGCGATGCTGTCCATTACCCTAGTGAACGGTGTGCAGATGACGCTCCAGGCCATTGACCTGGCTGAGCTATCACCGCTATTAAACACCTTGGCCCACTTGCCATGTTCCGCTTCGACCCGGGGTTAAAGGTTTATCTGTACCGTGAGCCGGTGGACGGCCGTAAAGCAATCAATGGTCTGGCGCTGCTGGTCGAACAGGGACTCAGCCTCAACCCGTTTGAGTCGGCGGTGTTTGTGTTTAGCAATCGCCGCCGTGATCGGATCAAGTTACTGGCCTGGGATCGCAACGGCTTCTGGTTAATGATTAAACGCCTGGAGGCTGACCGGTTCCGTTGGCCGAAGCAGGAGGCGCTGATGGTGCTGAGCGTGGAACAACTCCATTGGCTATTAGAGGGCATTGATCTGGCCGCCATGCGCCCACATTCCGCCCGAAGCTACAGCCAAATTAGCTGAGGTTTCGTCGTCAAAAACCTTGTAAAATAGGCACTTATGACGACGACTATCACGCTGACATCTGACGAATATGCGGCCTTATTGGCCGAGCGGCAGTCGTGGTTAGCTGACCAGCAGTTGGTGCATATGCTCACCCAACAACTACGTGTAGTCACCGTCGAGCGTGATCTGCTCAAGCAGCGGGTCGATGCCTTTTTACGGCAGCTGTTTGCTGCCAAATCTGAAGCCCGAGCTAATCCTGCTCAGCGCGACTTGTTCATCAACGAAGCCGAAGCGTTGGCGCCCACCGGACAGCCGGTGGCTGAAGAAAGCATTCCCGATACTGAAGTCCAGATCGCCCCCCATAGCCGCAAGAAACGCGGTCGCAAGCCGCTGGATCCTTATCTGCCTCGCGAGATTGTCCGTCATGAATTGCCAGAGTCGGAACGGGTATGCGCGCATGATGGCAGCCCATTGGTGGAAATCGGTGCCGAAATCAGTGAACAGCTGGACATCATTCCACAACAAGTGCGGGTGATACAGCATCAACGCATCAAATATGCCTGCCCCTGCTGTGATGACAGTATCCGGGTCACCCCGGCACCAGTGCGGATTATTCCGAAAGGCTTGCTCACCGAGGCGGCACTGGCCTGGGTCATTACCGGTAAATATCAGGACGGCCTGCCGTTATACCGGCAAGCCGCGCTGTTGAGCCGTTTTGGCGGTGATTTATCCCGCAGTACGCTGGCTGCGAGTGTGGTGCGCGTAGGACATGCGTTGCAACCTTTGATTAATCTGTTGCGGGATCGACTACTGGAAGCGGATGTCATTCACGGTGATGAGACCGTGGTGCAAGTGCTCAAAGAACCGGGGCGCGCAGCACAGACCAAGAGCTATTTGTGGGTGCAGATGACCGATTCTGGGCCTCCGATCCGCTTGTTCAGCTATACCCCGGGGCGTGGTCGTAGCCAGGCGCAACCCTTATACGAAGGCATCAAACCCGGCAGCGTTCTGATGAGCGATGGTTATGAGGTCTATAACGGTTTGGCTGCCGGTCACGGCCTGATTCACTTAGGGTGTTGGGCGCATGCCCGACGCTATTTCGTCGAAGCCGAAGCCGCGCAGCCCAAACCAGCCCGAGTGTCTGAGCCACTAGCGACACGCTTTATCACCGCGATTGGCCAGTTGTACGCCATTGAATCACGGACCAAAGACGCCAGTCCCGAACAACGTCTGCAATTCAGGCAAACGCACAGTCGCGAGATCCTGGCCAATATCGAAACACTGCTGCTACAACACCTGCATGGCGTGATGCCTAACAGTTTACTGGGCAAAGCACTGCATTACCTGTCAGCCCAATGGCCAAAACTGATCCGTTTTGTCGAGAACGGCCGCTGGCCGATTGATAATAACGCCTGCGAAAATGCGATTCGCCCCTTTGTGATTGGCCGTCGCAACTGGTTGTTCAGCGACACGGTGGGTGGCGCACAAGCCAGCGCCAGTCTTTATTCGCTCATCGAAACCTGCAAAGCCAATAGCATTGAGCCTTATGGTTATTTGATTGCCGTGTTCCGGCAACTGCCTTTGGCAAAAACGGCAGAAGATTTTGAAGCCCTGTTACCTTGGCAACTCACACCCTCTGTCATACGTTAATAAACTCAGTCAAGGGTGGTGTTTAATAAGCGCTTACGACACACTTTTACGATACCTAAAATTGAGTGTGGTCCAAATGAGCCGAGAAAAACCAAATATCTATACTGATCCTCACCACGAATATTGGACACGTTAAAAAGCGAGTATTCTCAACCGTAGAGAGAGGTACTTGTTTGAGCATAAATCGACTAGCATGAAAGCCGGCTATACCCGGCATAGCGCTGAATACTGGAAAACGGCGTCTAAGTTTTTCCAACTTTATAATAAAGAGCGATTAAATTTTCCAGTAGTTAACTACCATCCTGTTGAAAATATTACAGATGCTAATTTTTTTGGTGGAAAACTCCGCGCTCATTAGTGGCAAATATTGGAAGCCATTTTCATCGTGTTAAATAGCGTAAAACTTTTTCCAGAAATCGGCGCTATGGAAAATTCCGTAAATCATTGAAATAAAATAACTCGTCTAGGCACCTGAAAAAATTGGACGCTCATTTTGCTCAAAAAATGGAAAAATTTCCAGGCCGGTTAACAGTCCATGAGCGAACGGATGACAGCCGATCTGGCTTGTGATGCACTACGGATGGCGATTTTCAGACGTAAACGCCCCAAGTGCGTCATCGTTCACTCGGATCGCGGTAGCCAATATTGTTCCTATGCTTACCGGCAATTACTGCAACAACATCAGTTGCTGGGTAGCATGAGCGCAAAGGGCAATTGTTACGATAATGCCTGCGCCGAGAGTTTCATTCGCTCAAGGTCGAAGCCATTCACGGTGAGCGATTTGACACACGTGAAGGCATGCGGCAGACGGTATTTGAATACATCGAAACCGATACAATCCCGTCAGACTACACTCAACCAATGGCTTTTTAAGTCCGGTTGAATTTGAAGCCCAGTTTTATCAATCACTCGCTTCTTGATCTGTCCGTTTTTGATGGCGGGGATCATTATCGTCGGATTACGATTTCAAGGATTTAAATGTAATGATTTCGCCAATCAGCTTAACGCCAGCAGCGGCCAGTATTGCACCGGTTGCCCGATCTACAGATTCGCGCACCGGATCAAGATCGAGTCGTGCATAGATAACGTTACCAATAAGCCGCGCGAACGAAGCGTAGCGAAGAGAGCGTCAGCTTGATACGGTCACTCGTCAACCTCGACCTTGGGCTTCGCATTCGGGAAACGCGCGATCGCCGTTGCGAGGATGTCGATGTTCCCCGCATGGACGCTTTCAAAGCGGTGGCGGCTCGGGTGGAATGTCAGGAATTCATCATCGCCACCCTTCACCCTCATGCCGATACGCTTCAGCTCGCGGCGGCCGTAAACGCACTCCTTAGCCTTGCCATCAACGTCGTTAAAGATGGTGTACGAATAGCACTCATGCACCTCGCCACGGCCTATGTTGTCCTTATGTCGATGATCTTGTGTAATACGACCGAATCTAACCAACACCTGCTGACGACCGTCGATCTCCACAATGTCGGGATTTAAGCCACCTGCATCGGCAAAGTACACGGTAAACTTAATGCCGCGTAAGTCGCCGGTATAACCAATAATATTTTCTTTTATGTAAAATTTGTCACAATAACCCATTGTTTATCACTCCTGGTTAGCTAAAAACCACCTGATTCCTAACAAGTAATTAGATAGCCTCCGTCTATCATCCTTGATTGCTAGAATTAGTCAATAGGATCAGTTATTTTTTTGAAATTCTAATCGTATATCTTCCCATAATGGATGCTATACGTTCTTTTTGTAGTAAGTAATAAAGTTGCAAACTAAAGCCGTTAAGCCTAGAATCGTACCAAGAGCCTAGGCTAGGCGGCTTTTGCTTATGGCGAAAAAAATCATACCCAAATTTTGAATTAAAACACCAGAAATGGATAAAGGAGGGACGTGACGCTGATCATGGGCTTGACTATAAACCCTGGCTAACGATAGGGACCTTCCCTATTAGACGAAAGGACATTGAAAGGCAAACATTATACCTACTCAGCCATCGGTGAGTACCATGATTACCAAAGACCGTTCCAACTGGATGCATGAACATCGCGATATTCTGAACGACAAGTTTCTAGCCAGCATTTGCTTGCCGGGCAACCATGACAGCCCTACTGCAAAACTCCAGAATATCGCAACGGACGAGCGACGCAAGGATGATCGACTTCTCAATCTCAACAAGATTCCTTTTGGACTAGCCGAGCATGGATATATCGCGGCGAAGCTGATGGCAACAGCCACGACCAAGGACATTGCGACTCAACTGAATGACGGACTTAGAGCATTCGACTTTCGAGTATTCGAGCAGATGTTCGACGAATCTTACGTCATTGCGCCGGGGGGGCCATAAAAATACATGTGCCAGAACATTATGCATTCTACAGTGTCCATTCACTATTAGGTGAAAGCTACGAGGAACCAGGAGACATCTTTGACCAACTCACTGCATTCCTATCATCCAGGAAGGGCGAGATTCTGTATTTGTCTTTTCTCTTTCTGAAAACCCCTACAACGGCTGACACTCGCGCTAGATTCGCAGCTTTACTTAAACAAAAATTAGGCGCTTACGCGATCCCCGTAAACAACGAAGTCAGCCCGAAAAGGATCATTTTCAGCTCTGTCATCCGTCTGATTCTGGGCAATCCGGCTCTGTGCGAGATTGTCCTCCTGCCAAACGAGCCGGTTTCCCAGTGCTTGAGGTGAAAGCCGCGCAAATTCCTGTCCTTTTTGCGTACTTTCGCCTGAGCATCGCCGCCCATGGTTGTTCCGGTTGCCAAATCGATTACGCAGCGGATTTATTCTGCCAACCTTGTTTCGCCGCTCGCCGTCGTTTCTCGCGCGCTTGCTCTTGTTGCAAGAGGATGTCGCCGATACGGTGGATGTTGCGTGCCACAACGGCCAATGCCACATAGCGTTAAAAACGGCGATGCCGTGGTCGGGGCATTGGTCTAGACCGTGTACTTCCAATGCATTGATGGCCGATTCGACGGCTGCATGGTGGCGGCGCGCTTGTTTGAACATCACACTGTGTTCGATAGCCCGGCGTTCTTGGGAAAGCTTGCCTTTGCGCGACAGCACCACCTGATCCAACTGCTTTGCCAGATCCTGTTGGTTGGCGGGCGAATGAAAGCCTTTGTCAAAGCTGCAGGCCCGAAGGTCCGGAAACTTGTGCTGGGCATCCCGGATGATGGCGACCGCAACCTTGTCGTCCGTTTCGCCTGCCATCACCCGGTGGTGCAGGATGAATCGGTACTGGTCTTCCGGTACCGACATCACCTACATTCGGTTGTTGCGCGGATTCGACTATTTAGTGGCGATCATCGACTGCTACAGCCGCAAGGTATTGGCATGGCGGCTATCCAATACCCTGGATGCAGGATTCTGCGTGGACTGCCTGGAAGAAGCCATCACGAACTACGGCCCGCCGGCGGAGATCTTCAATTCCGACCAGGGTTCACAGTTCACCAGCGATAGCTTTACGGGCGTGTTGATTGAGCAGGGAATTACGATCAGCATGGACGGGGCCGAGGTCGCGCGCTGGATACTATTTTTGTCGAGCGATTATGGCGGACCGTGAAATATGAAGACGTCTATTTGAAAAAATACGACGGTATGCAGGAATTGCTGCTGGGATTAACGCAGTACTTCCTGTTCTACAACGATGAACGCTGGCACCAATCGCTAAATTACAAAACGCCGAACGAGGTGTATCAAACGGCGATGGGCGGCGGTGCTAAGATTGTGGATAAGTTTAATCATGCGAGGGAGACATTAGACTCAGTACCGCAAGATCGGGACAGCGCCATTTAGCTGGAGTGTAAATAGGGCTCTATCTTAAACTAGGCGTTTATTTGTCTGGACAATGGGGTCCACTTTAGTCTTGTCAGTGGCTTTGGTATTCCTGATGGTAACGTCGAAAAGCAGTTCTTTTACCATTTGCAGTAACTCCAAAAGTGAAAAGCGGTAAGTTTGGTTTGTTACTGCAAATATTTCAAACTGTTACTGAATTTTAATGCATGTTGCTGGACGATTATTATTGGATAGGCTATTGTTTTTGATGGATTTTAGGATGTCTTTTGACTTTCTAAACCCCGGTCTCGGTTTCCTTATCCTCGTCCGCAGACATATCGGAGATTTCTTTCAAACGGGCTACGGCCTTGAAGTTGACACTGCCTACGGGATACTGGCCTTCCGCGCTGATGGTGCCGGCCTCTTGCCCGGTCAACAGGCTCAGGGCTTCGTCCACATTCGACACTGTGTAAATCGCAAACAGGCCTTGCTCGACGGCATCCACCACTTGCTGTTTCAGCATCAGGTTGCGTTTGTTCGATGCCGGGATAATCACCGCCTGTTGTCCGGTCAAGCCTCGCGCCGCGCACAGCTCGAAAAAACCTTCGATTTTTTCGTTGACGCCGCCGATGGCTTGTACTTCGCCGTATTGATTGATCGAGCCGGTCATCGCAAAACCTTGTCGAATCGGGGTGCGGGTCAAGGCTGAGATCAGGCAACATAGTTCGGCCAGCGAGGCGCTGTCGCCGTCGATGTGACCATAGGATTGTTCCATGGCGATGCTGGCGGAGATAGCTAACGGAAATTGCTGGGCGTAACAGTGGCCGAGATAGCCGCTCAAAATCATCACGCCTTTGGAATGGATGGGTTGGCCCAGTTCCACTTCCCGTTCGATGTCGACGATGCCTCTGGAGCCGGGATGCACGGTGGCGGTGATCCGCGCCGGCGCGCCGAAGCTGCTGCCGCCGATGTCCATTACGGTCAGACCGTTGACTTTGCCGATGGCTTCGCCGTCGGTATCGATCAAGATGGTGCCTTCCAGCATTTCTTCCAGGATGGCTTCGGCAATCCGGCCATTGCGTTGTTCGCGGGCCGATAATGCCAGTTCGATTTCGGTGTTATCGATATTGACGGCTTGGGTTTGGCTGGCCAGTAAATTGGCTTCGGCGATGATTTCCAGGCAGCTGTTGACGTGTGCGGACAGGCGCTGTTGGTTTTCCGCTTGCCGGCAACTGTATTCGATTAAGCGCAGCAAGGCGCCATCGGTCAAGGCTTTGGCGCCGGAGTCGGCGGCGTGGCGTTTCAGCAATTGCACGAATTGGCCGACATTGTCCGGGCTGCGTTTGATATGATCGTCGAAGTCGGCTAACACCCGAAACATTTCGTTGAATTCACTATCCAGTTCTTCCAACAAATAGTAAATATCGCGCGAGCCGACCAGTATCACTTTGACATTGAGCGGGATTACGCCGGGTTTCAGGGTGATGGTGTTAATGCCCAGCTCGGAATAAGGCGACTCGATTTCGATGCGCCCGGCCTGTAGCGCCCGCTTTAAGCCTTCCCAGACGAAAGGGTAAGTCAGAATTTTTTCCGCATCCAGTATCAAATAACCGCCGTTGGCGCGGTGCAGCGAGCCGGGGCAGATACGCCGGTAACTGGTGACTAGCGTGCCTTGGTCGCTGACGTATTCGATGCGGCCGAACAGGTTTTGATAGATAGGATGCGGCTCGTAGATCACCGGCGCGCCGTTGCCGTCGTGTTTGCAATCCACCAGGATGTTGGGCAGGTATTGCTCGATTAGCGCCAGGCGCTTGGCGATGATCTCCCGGCTATCCTGGCTGCGGGTGGGCATCAGCAACTCGCCGATAGTATTGCTCAGGCTTTTTTCGATCTCTGCCAGATAAGTAATCACATCATCGACGTTTTGATACTTGTCGTTCAGCCCGGCCAGTAACGGTTCCAGAGCTTGCTTGATGGTGTCGTTGTCGAGCTGGCGGATTTCTTCCGCCAGCGTGCGCCGCCATTGCGGTAGTTCCAGCAACACATCGCCGAGATATTCTTCCAGTTCCTCGGTGTGTTGGTGGAAGGCATCGCGCTCGGCTTGCGGCAACAGGGTGAATTGATCTTCGTCCAGTGCCTTGTCATTGCGGATAGGTAGAAAAGTGATAGCGTCGCTGTCGCGGTACAAGGCCACGCTCATTTCGCGGGCCTTGCCATCGACCAAGTCGATGGCGGCGTTGTAGCGCTGATTAAAACGCCGTTCGATCGCGGTTTTCTTTTGCTGATAACTAGGGCTTTCGAACGCGGCCGGAAAAGTGGCCAGCACATCATCAATCAGTTTTTCGATGTCTTTGGCAAAGGCGTGTCCTTCCCCCGAAGGCAATTCGATGGCTACCGGCTCTCGCTGGTTCTCGAAATTGTCCACATAGGCATAAGACAGCGGCGCTTCCTGCTGTTCTGCATAGCTGCTCAAATAATGGCTGACCATAGACAGGCGGCCGGTGCCGGGATCGCCCATCACGAAGATGTTATAGCCCGGCGCTTTCATTGCGATGCCGAAAGCCAGGGCCGATTGGGCGCGGTTCTGGCCCAGAATGGTGTTGTGTTGTTCGCTTGGCGGGGTGCTGGGCAGATCGATAGCCAGCTTTAGGGCTGTGGCCGGTAGTTTTAATTGTTCAAGCATGGCTGGCTTATTGGCTATCCGGCATCGACAGCATGTGACGCATGCGTTCGGCCTTGGTTTTCAGGTATTCAAGATTGTCTTGATGAATGCGGGCTTCGATGGCGATGCGGTTATTTACCTTAATCCCCAGTTTGGTTAATTCGTCGATTTTCAATGGATTGTTGGTGATCAGTTCGATGGAGAGTACTTGCAAGCTGTGCAAAATTAGCGCAGCAATGTCGTATTGACGTTCGTCGGCCAAATGGCCGAGTTTGATATTGGCATCGACGGTATCCAGGCCCTGGTCTTGCAGATTGTAGGCCTGTAATTTTTTCAACAAACCGATGCCGCGGCCTTCCTGGCGCAGATAAATCAAGACGCCGCAACCGGCGGTGTTGATCAAGTCTAGCGCCATGTCCAGCTGTTCGCCGCAGTCGCAGCGCCGTGAACCCAGGACGTCTCCGGTGAAGCATTCGGAATGAATGCGTACCGGCACGTCTTCTTTGCCGGCCACTTCGCCCTTGACGAAGGCGACGTGTTCTTTTTTATCGAGACTGTTGCTGTAGTAGTGCAGAATGAATTCGCCGTGTTTGGTGGGAATTCGGGTTTGAACTTTATCTTCTATGCTTGCTTTCACTGATATTGAAATCCTTAATCCACGGCGTTAAGCGGCTATTGCCGGCGACTGCAGCGCTGCAGAAGCAATGGCGAATTGCCAGGAGCCTTTCTCAATCGCTTGTTCCGAAACGATTGAGAAAGGCTCCTGGCCTTGATGTTTGGCTTTACGGCGATATTGGGTTTTGTCGGCGTAGACTTGTGCTTTGTTGAATCGATGGGCGAATTTCGCCACCGGGTTTTTGCTGGGCTTGTCTTGCAAGTCCTTGCTGGGGTTTTGTTTTCTCATGCTTTTTTCTCCGCAAGCTATTAAAATAACGTTTTATTTGAACATAGAATGCCTGTGAAATTCCAGAAAGACTTTGATGTGATAGTAGTAGGCGGTGGTCATGCCGGTACTGAGGCAGCCTTGGCTGCTGCCCGTTCTGGTGCGCAAACTCTGTTGTTATCGCAAAACATTGAGACCCTGGGGCAGATGAGCTGCAACCCGGCGATAGGTGGCATCGGCAAGGGTCATCTGGTCAAGGAAGTAGATGCGCTGGGCGGTATCATGGCACAGGCCATCGATAAGGGTGGTATTCAGTTCCGCATTCTGAATGCCAGCAAAGGCCCCGCAGTGCGGGCGACGCGGGCGCAGGCGGACCGGATGCTTTATAAGCAAGCCGTGCGTACCGCATTGGAAAATCAGCCCAATCTGGCTTTGTTTCAGCAGACTGTTTCCGACCTGCTGGTTGAGGGCGACAGCGTGGTGGGTGTGAAAACTCAGATGGGTCTGGAGTTTAACGCCCGAGCGGTGGTGTTGACTGCCGGTACCTTTTTGGCTGGCCGCATTCATATCGGTTTGGAAAATTACAGCGGCGGGCGGGCCGGCGACGCGGCATCGATTGCCCTGGCCGAGCGTTTGCGTGAGCTGCCGTTCCGAATTGGTCGTTTGAAAACCGGCACGCCGGCGCGTATCGATGGCCGCACCATCGACTACAGCAAATTGCAGGAACAGCACGGCGATACCCCGCTGCCGGTATTTTCCTTTATGGGTAGCCGCGAACAGCATCCGCGGCAAATTTGCTGCCATATCACCCGCACCAATCAAGAAACCCACGACATCATTCGCTCCGGTCTGGACCGGTCGCCAATGTATTCCGGGATTATCGAAGGTGTCGGTCCGCGTTACTGTCCGTCGATTGAGGATAAAGTTGTGCGCTTCTCCGACCGCGACTCGCATCAGATTTTCGTCGAACCGGAAGGTTTGACGACCAATGAGGTTTACCCCAACGGCATTTCCACCAGTTTGCCATTCGATATTCAGTATCGCTTTATTCGCACCATGTTGGGTTTTGAAAATGCGGAAATCGTTCGCCCTGGTTATGCCATTGAATACGATTTTTTCGATCCGCGCGATTTAAAAACCTCGCTGGAAACCAAGCATATGAACGCCTTGTTCTTTGCCGGCCAGATCAACGGCACCACAGGTTACGAAGAAGCCGCCGCACAAGGCTTGATCGCCGGCTTAAACGCGGCACGCTTGGCCAAAGGCCTGGAAAGCTGGTGTCCGGGCCGCGACGAAGCCTACATTGGCGTGATGATCGATGACCTAATCACCCGCGGCACTGCCGAGCCGTACCGGATGTTCACGAGTCGCGCCGAATACCGTTTGCAGCTGCGTGAAGACAATGCCGATTTGCGTTTGACCGAACAAGGCCGCAAGCTGGGCTTGGTTGACGATGCGCGCTGGCAACGCTTTGAAGAAAAGCGCGAAGCCATCGCCAATCTGCAAGGCAAGCTGGCGAAAAAATGGATACGCACCGAATCCGACGAAGCGGCGCTGGCCGAAGAGTTGTGGGGCAAAAAATTATTGAAAGAAGCCAGCTTGATGGAAATGCTGCGCAGGCCGGAAGTGGATGTCGAGAATCTGCTGCGCTTCAGCGACGACGCCGAGGTGGATGAGCAAGTGGCCGAACAGGTGGCGATACAAGCCAAATATGCCGGCTACATCGACCGCCAACAAACCGAAATCAACCGCACCGCGCGCTATGAGCATTTGAAATTGCCGGATAATGTCGATTACAGCCTGGTGTCGGGCTTGTCCAACGAAGTCAGCGAAAAACTGAAAAAGCAGCGCCCGGAAACCCTGGGCCAGGCCTCACGGATTCCCGGCATCACCCCGGCGGCGATTTCTTTGTTGTTGGTGCATCTGAAAAAGAAAAGCGCTTGATGGATGCCTGTCGAGATAAGCTTGAGCTCGGCTTAAAAGCATTCGGGCTGGATGTAGGCGAACACGGAAATGATGCTTTATTGCGCTTTATTAAGCTGATAGCCAAATGGAATAAAGCCTATAACCTGACGGCTGTACGCGACCCATTGGAGATGGTGAGTTTGCATATCCTGGATAGTTTGGCGATATTGCCGCATCTAAATAACCCTCGCGTTGTGGACATCGGTACCGGTGCCGGCTTGCCGGGTATTCCGTTGGCGATCTGTCTGCCGGATTGCCATTTCACTTTGGTCGATTCCAACTCCAAGAAAACCCGCTTCGTACAACAGGCGGTGTTGGAGTTAAAGCTGAAAAATGTTGAAGTGGTACATAGCCGCGTTGAGCTGTTGCAGCCGGAAGTCTTATTTTCCACGGTGATTTGTCGGGCTTTTGCCAGCATGCAGGATATTCTGCAATTGACCGGTCATTTGCTGGCGGAGGATGGCGTGCTGCTGGCGATGAAAGGTCAGCAGCCCGAGCAAGAGCTGATAGACTTGGCCGAAACATACAGCGTGATTCCGCTGACGGTGCCCGGCATAGCGGCCGAGCGCTGCCTGATTCGACTGGAGAAACCCAAGCATGGCTAAGATTATCGCGATTACCAACCAAAAAGGCGGAGTCGGCAAAACCACTACCAGCGTCAATCTGGCGGCGGCGTTGGCGGCTACCAAGCGCAAGGTGTTGTTAATCGACCTGGACCCGCAAGGCAATGCGGCGATGGGCTGTGGCGTCAATAAGGAAGAGATCGAGTATTCCAGCTGCGAATTGCTGCTGGAGGAAGTGCCGGTTTCCGAGATAGTCGTAAAAAATAAGCAGCTGGGTTTTGATTTGATTCCCGGTAATGCAGATTTGACCGCTGCCGAAGTGCAATTGATGAGCGCGCAGCATCGCGAGCGCCGTCTGGCCGACGCTTTACTGACTATAAAAGATCAATACGATTACATCTTGATCGACTGCCCGCCGTCCTTGAATATGCTGACCTTGAATGCGATGGTGGCGGCCAACAGCGTGTTGATTCCGATGCAGTGCGAATATTATTCGCTGGAAGGCTTGTCTTCATTGATGTCCACCTTGCGCAGCATTCGCGATAGCGTCAATCCCGGTTTGTATCTGGAAGGCATATTGAGAACCATGGTCGATAGTCGGAGCCGTTTGGGCAAGGATGTCTCCGACCAGTTAATCGAGTATTTCGGAGACAAAGTCTTCAGAACCACTATTCCCAGAAACATTCGCCTGGCCGAGGCACCCAGTCACGGCGTGCCGGTACTGGCTTACGATAAAGCCTCGCGCGGCGCGATGGCATACATCGCGCTGGCCGGCGAAATGATCAGAAAAGAAAAAGCGGCCAAAAAATGATGCACAAAAAACGCGGTTTGGGCCGGGGTTTAAGCGAATTGTTGGGCGATGTCAGTGCGCCTGTGCCGGATAAGCCTCAAGACCCGCAAAGCTTGCCGATCGAGTTTTTACAGCGCGGGAAGTATCAGCCGCGTAAGGACATGGATCCGGAAAAACTAAAGGAGTTGTCGGATTCGATAGCCGCGCAAGGTATTATCCAGCCGATCATCGTCCGCAAAGTAGACGGCGAGAAATACGAAATCATCGCTGGCGAGCGCCGTTGGCGAGCCGCGCAGTTGGCCGAGCTGCAAGATGTACCCGTACTGATAAAGGATCTCGACGACCGGTCGGTGATGGCGATAGCCTTGATCGAAAACATTCAGCGCGAGGATTTGAATGCGTTGGAAGAAGCCGAGGCCTTGCATCGGTTGCAGGCGGAATTCGAACTCACCCATCAGCAGATCGCCACAGCAGTGGGCAAGTCGCGTACCACGATCACTAATTTATTACGCCTACTAGAGCTGGCGAGTGAAGTGAAAGGTATGTTGGGCAAGGGTTTGCTGGAAATGGGGCATGCCCGAGCATTGCTGGGGCTGGATGAAGCCAAGCAAGTCGAAATTGCCAATAAAGCCGTCAAGCAAGGTTTGACCGTCAGAGCTGTGGAAAAGCTGGTGCGCGAGCAGCATGAAGATAAGTCGGCGGCAGTGAAAAAAGTCGATCCGGATACCTTGCGCCTGCAACGAGACTTGAGCGAACGAACTGGTGCAAAGGTGGAAATAAATCATCAGAGCAGCGGAAAGGGGAAATTGATTTTTAGTTACACCAGCTTGGAAGAGCTGGAAGGCATCATAAAAAAAATCAACTGAGCGTTTCGGTGCTGGCAAATGTCGTATTTCGGCCACGACAGTTAATATTGTCAGCTTTGCTACATTGTCGAGTTTGGCAATATTTTAGAAAATCAGTGTGTTACGAAATGGCATGCGTATTGCTAAAAGCGTTGGGATGGAAGGTTTGGAGTAAAGTCTCTGTCCGTAGTATGGGTCGAAGGTTTTGTCGGGATAGTCTTGCCAAATCAACAAGGTGGCGAATCTAATGAGATATTCCCGGAAGTGCTTACCTTGCTTTAGGCGTGCTGGCTGGATATAATCGCCCAGCTCAAGACGAAAGGGGAAGTACATGGCAGCTAGAAATGAATTTTCTACTGTCAGAAAAGTAGTTTTTGGACAAGTCCTGATGGCTGCATTGGTGGCGTCGGGATTTTTATTGATGGGCGGTTGGAAAAGTGCAGTGTCTCCGTTACTAGGAGGGTTTGTGGCTATACTGCCCAATCTGTATTTTGCCTACAAAATCTATCTGGCCAAGGATTTGGGCGCGCAGGGTATCGTCAATGCATTTTATGCAGGCGAAACGGTTAAGTTAATTTTGACGGTAGCCCTGTTTTCTATCGTTTTACAGATTCCCTCTGTTGATTTCTTAACGCTGATGGTGGGTTATACCGCAGTGTTGTCGGTTTTTTGGTTTGCGCTGTTTTTGTGGCGTGATTAGTTTTTTTTGCGAGGATAAATGAGTACTGAAGGTGGCGCAACCGGTTATATAGTCCATCACTTGACACCGTTGTCGGTGGGTGAGGGATTTTGGACACTGCATCTGGATACCTTGTTTTTCTCCGCTTTTTTGGGTGGATTGTTCATACTGTTCTTCAAAACAGTGGCGGAAAGAGCGACATCCGGTGTGCCTGGTTTAGCACAAAATATTGCGGAAACCTTGGTGGAGTTTGTCGATACGCAGGTTAAGGACAGTTTTCACGGTCGTAGTCCTTTGATCGCGCCGCTGTCGTTAACGATTTTCTGCTGGGTGTTCATGTGGAATGCGATGGATATGCTGCCGGTGGATTTGTTGCCGATGATTGGTAGTTTGATGGGTATGGAGTACATGCGCGTAGTGCCTAGTACTGACTTGAACGGTACTTTCGCGTTATCCATAAGCGTGTTTTTCCTGATCTTCTTCTACAGTATCAAGGTTAAAGGATTGATGGGGTTCGCCAAGGAAATGACCTGCACGCCATTTGGTCCGAAAATGATGCCGTTCAATCTACTGCTTAAAACAGTTGAAGAATTGGCGAAACCAATCTCGCTGGGTTTGCGGTTATTCGGTAACCTGTATGCGGGTGAGTTGGTATTTATTCTGATTGCCTTACTGCCGCCTATCGTCCAGCCATTACTTGGCTTCCCTTGGGCTGTATTTCATATTCTGGTTATCACTCTACAGGCTTTTATATTCATGGTGTTGACCATCGTTTATTTGAGCTTAGCGCACGAAGATCACTAATAGTTTTATTTTCAACTTTCATATCAATATTTAGGAGACACTATGGAACTCGCATCATTAATTGCCAACGTACAAGGCTTCACCGTTATCGCCGTTGGCATCATCTTGGGCTTGGGCGCAATCGGTACTGCTATCGGCTTTGGTCTGCTGGGCGGTAAATTCCTGGAAGGCGCTGCTCGCCAACCTGAGTTGGTTCCTATGTTGCAGGTCAAAATGTTCATCATCGCCGGCTTGCTTGACGCGGTAACCATGATCGGTGTTGGTCTGGCTCTGATGTTGACTTTCGCAAACCCATTCCTTTCAGCCGTTCAATCCGTCGCGGGTTAATTAGCAATTATCGGATTGAGAGGAATAGGTTAAGCCCTATTCGCATACCGATAGAATGACAACGGCATTACGAGGAAAGCATCAATGAGCATCAATGCTACTCTGATCGGGCAGATGATAACTTTCACACTTCTGGTTTGGTTTACCATGAAGTATGTCTGGCCACCGATCATTGCCGCTCTGGAAGAGCGCAAAACCAAAATTTCCGAAGGTTTGGCTGCGGCCGAAAAAGGCCAGGAAGAAATTAAATTGGCTGAGAAAAAAGCCAAAGGCCTGCTGAAGGAAGCGAAAGAACAATCGGCGGAAATCGTCAGCGTAGCGCAAAAACGCGCCAATCAGCTGATTGAAGAGTCGAAAGATCAAGCCAAAAAAGAAGGCGAGCGTTTGCTTGAAGCAGCAAAAGCCCAGATAGAGCAGGAAATGTTGCATGCTAAAGAGAGCTTGCGCAAAGAAGTATCCTCACTGGCTTTGCGTGCAGCTGAACAGATTTTGAAAGAAGAAATCGACAAAGCCAAGCATCAAGACATTCTGACTAGAGCAGCGGACCAATTGGGTTAAGCAATGGCTGAGTTATCGACATTAGCAAGGCCTTACGCGGAAGCAGCTTTCAAGCGCGCCAAGGAAACTGGAGCGTCCAAGCAATGGTCCGATTCGTTGACGTTTTTGTCTTTGGTCATTCAGGATGAGGCGTTGGCTGCCATAGTCAAAAATCCTCGGGTTGGCAAACTGCGCACAGCACAGTTGATACTGGACATTTGCCAGGATCAGATTCAAGAAGAAGCCAAAAATCTTCTGAAAGTGTTGATAGAAAATGACAAGCTGCCCTTGCTACCGCAAATTGCGGTGATGTTCGAGCAGTACAAGGCGGATGATGAAGGTTACGTCAATGTTGATTTATACAGCGCGTACTCGCTAACAAAGGCCGAGCAAGGTAAATACGTAACCATGCTTGAGAAGCTTTTGAATAAAAAGGTCAATGCATCCGTTTCTGTCGATAAATCGTTAATTGGTGGCATCCTCGCTAAAGCGGGCGATAAAGTCATCGACGGTTCTATCAAAGGCCAGCTTCATCAATTAGCTAAAAGACTTTAAGAGTTAGAGCGGGAAAAATAAAATGCAATTAAATCCATCAGAAATAAGTGATCTGATCAAAAAGAAGATCGAAAACTTCGACGCCCATATTGAGGCTCATACCGAAGGCACCGTAGTCAGTGTCACCGACGGTATTGTTCGGGTTCACGGTCTGTCGGAAGCAATGCAAGGCGAAATGCTGGAATTCCCTGGCGGCTCTTACGGCATGGCTTTGAACCTGGAAAGAGACTCGGTCGGTGTGGTAATGCTCGGTGCTTACCAACATATTACCGAAGGTGATACCGTTAAATGTACCGGTAGAATTCTGGAAGTGCCGGTTGGCGAAGCGTTGTTGGGTCGGGTTGTTGACGCATTGGGTAATCCAATCGACGGCAAAGGCGCAATTGAAACCAAATTAAGCTCTCCAATCGAAAAAATCGCCCCCGGCGTTATCGCCCGTCAATCAGTTGATCAGCCGGTGCAAATCGGTTTGAAAGCGATAGACTCGATGATTCCTGTCGGTCGCGGCCAACGTGAGTTGATCATCGGTGACAGACAGACCGGTAAGACGGCGATTGCGATTGATGCGATCATCAATCAAAAAGGTACAGGTATCAAATGTATCTATGTTGCTATCGGTCAAAAGCGTTCTTCTATTGCCAACGTGGTTCGCAAACTGGAAGAGCACGGGGCGATGGAGCACACTATCATCGTGGTGGCTTCGGCTTCTGAATCGGCGGCGCTGCAATTTATTGCGCCTTACACCGGTTGCTCAATGGGCGAATATTTCCGTGACATTGGCGAAGACGCACTGATTATCTATGACGATTTGACCAAGCAAGCTTGGGCGTATCGCCAAATTTCATTGCTGTTGCGTCGTCCTCCAGGTCGTGAAGCATATCCTGGCGACGTGTTCTACATTCACTCGCGCTTGCTGGAACGTGCGGCTCGCATCAATGCGGTTGAAGTAGAAAAACTGACCAACGGTAAAGTGAAAGGCAAAACCGGTTCATTGACTGCGTTGCCGATTATCGAAACCCAAGGCGGCGACGTATCTGCTTTCGTACCGACCAACGTGATTTCGATCACCGACGGCCAGATATTTCTGGAAACCGGCCTGTTCAACTCAGGTATTCGTCCTGCGGTTAACGCCGGTCTGTCGGTATCTCGGGTTGGCGGTGCAGCACAAACCAAGATCATCAAAAAGCTCGGCGGCGGTATTCGTCTGGATTTGGCGCAGTTCCGCGAGTTGGCGGCGTTTGCTCAGTTCGCTTCCGATCTGGATGAAAGTACACGTAAGCAAATCGAGCGTGGACAACGCGTTACCGAACTGATGAAACAAAATCAATACGCGCCTATGAAGGTTGCGGACATGAGTGTTTCCTTGTATGCCGCTAATGCCGGATTCCTGGATAGCCTGGAAGTTAATAAAGTACGCGATTTTGAAGCGGCTTTACTGGACTTTATGCATACCGACGAATCAGCTTTGATGGCTAAAATCAACGAGAAAGGCGACTACAACGACGAGATTCAAAAAGGCATTCACAGTGCCATCGAACGTTTCGTCAAGACCGGTAGCTGGTAAAGGGTCCGCACATGGCTGTTGGCAAAGAGATACGTACCAAAATCGCGAGTATTAAAAACACTCAGAAGATTACTCGGGCCATGGAAATGGTGGCGGCGAGCAAGATGCGTAAAACCAAAGACAGAATGCAGGCCACTAGGCCTTACGCGAAAAAGATAGGCCAGATCATTAAACATCTGGCTTATGCCAATCCCGAATACAAGCATCCTTTTTTGATCGAACGCGAAGTCAAGCGCATCGGCATCATCGTAGTGAGCTCCGATAGAGGCTTGTGCGGTGGCCTGAATGCTAACTTGTTCCGAAAAGTGTTGGGCGAAATGCAGCAATGGCAAAGTCAGCAGATCGCGGTAGACGTTTGTACTATCGGTAGCAAAGCCGCCGGTTTTTTCAGCATGATCAAAGCCAATTTAATTGGGCAAGTCTCAAAATTGGGCGATACACCGCATCAGAACGAAATTATCGGCACGATCAAGATCATGCTGGATGCTTTCACTGCCGGTGAGATTGATGAATTGTTTTTGATCAGCAATGACTTTGTAAACACCATGACGCAAAAACCGGTCGTACAAAAATTGCTGCCGGTTGCTGTGGGCGATTTAGGTGAAGAGTCCAAAGGTCGCTGGGATTACTTATACGAACCTGATGCTAAAGAAGTATTGGACAGTTTATTGATCCGATATGTGGAATCCGCGGTTTTCCAAGGTTTAGTGGAAAACAACGCCTGCGAGCAGGCTGCCCGAATGGTGGCAATGAAAAGCGCATCCGATAACGCTGGGAATATCATTAAAGAATTGCAGTTGGTTTATAACAAAGCCAGACAAGCCGCAATTACGCAAGAGATTTCCGAGATCGTGGCCGGCGCCGCTGCTGTTTAGTGCATCAAGACAAGTTTAGAGATTTTAAAAGAGGACGACATAATGAGTTTGGGTAAAATCGTTCAGATCATCGGTGCGGTCGTAGACGTGGAGTTTCCACGTGATAACCTGCCGAGAGTATATGATGCGTTGAATGTTAAGGGCGGTCTGGTTTTGGAAGTTCAGCAGCAATTGGGCGACGGCGTAGTCCGGACCATTGCGATGGGCACCACCGATGGCTTGAGCCGAGGCATTGAAGTCAGCAACACCGGCGAAGCGATCAAGGTACCGGTCGGTCAGGCGACACTGGGACGCATCATGAATGTCCTTGGCGAGGCTATCGACGAAAAAGGTCCTATCGGTGAGAAAGAGAAATGGACTATCCATCGCGAGGCACCTTCATACGAAGAGCAAGCACCAGCCAACGAATTGTTGGAAACCGGTATCAAAGTGATCGACTTGGTTTGCCCTTTCGCGAAAGGCGGTAAAGTCGGTCTGTTCGGCGGTGCCGGTGTCGGCAAAACCGTCAACATGATGGAGTTGATCCGTAACATCGCGATTGAGCACAGTGGTTTCTCGGTATTTGCCGGCGTGGGTGAGCGGACTCGTGAAGGGAACGACTTCTACCACGAGATGACCGATTCCAACGTTATCGACAAAGTGTCGCTGGTTTACGGTCAGATGAACGAGCCACCAGGAAACCGTTTGCGCGTCGCGTTAACCGGTTTGACTATGGCGGAGTTTTTCCGTGACGAAGGCCGTGACGTACTGTTTTTCGTCGACAACATTTACCGTTATACCCTGGCAGGTACTGAAGTATCGGCGCTGTTGGGTCGTATGCCTTCTGCGGTGGGTTACCAACCTACACTGGCTGAAGAGATGGGTGTGTTGCAGGAGCGGATTACCTCTACAAAAACCGGTTCTATCACTTCGATCCAAGCGGTATACGTACCTGCTGACGATTTGACCGACCCGTCGCCTGCTACTACCTTCGCTCACTTGGATGCGACCGTGGTATTGTCGCGGCAGATCGCCGAGCTGGGTATTTATCCGGCTATCGATCCGCTGGACTCCAGCAGCCGTCAGCTTGATCCTTTGGTAATCGGCCAAGAGCATTACGAAGTGGCCCGTTCGGTACAAGGTATTTTGCAACGCTATAAAGAATTGCGCGACATTATCGCTATCTTGGGTATGGATGAATTGTCGGAAGTTGACAAATTGACCGTTTCCAGAGCGCGTAAAATTCAACGCTTTTTGTCACAACCGTTCTTTGTTGCCGAAGTCTTTACCGGTTCGCCAGGCAAATACGTATCCTTGAAAGATACCATTGCCGGCTTCAAAGGCATTATTAGCGGCGAGTACGATAGTATTCCGGAACAAGCTTTCTACATGGTCGGCACAATCGACGAAGCCATTGAAAAAGCCAAAGGCATGTAAACCACCTCATAGGAGAGTTTTGACATGGCAATGACAATTCATGTGGACATCGTCAGCGCGGAGCAGGAAATATTTTCCGGCTTGGCTGAAATGGTCTTTGCACCGGCCGAAATGGGCGATGTAGGTATCGCACCGCGCCATGCGCCGTTAATCACCAAGCTTAAGCCTGGTGAAGTGCGGGTTAAGCTGAGCGACAAAGAGTTCCAGGCGTTTTATGTGTCCGGTGGCTTTTTGGAAGTTCAGCCGCATTTGGTAACTGTGTTGGCGGATACCGCGATCAGAGCAAAAGACATCGACGAAGCGGCAGCATTGCACGCTAAAGCGAGAGCGGAAGAAATGCTAAGCGATAAATCGGGTAAAATCGATTACGCGATTGCGCAAGCCGAATTGGCCCAAGCCGTAAATCAATTGAGAACCTTGGAAAGATTAAGAAAACGTGGTGCGTAAACCATTTATTGCGTAAAAATATAAGCCCGATGACGTTTCGTTATCGGGCTTTTTTTGTTTTAAGGAATAGCAATGTCGATTAAAACCATCATCTTGGCAGCCGGCCAAGGCACCAGAATGCGTTCGTCGCGGCCTAAAGTACTGCATGAAATCGCCAATAAAGCGCTGTTGCAACATGTTTACGAAACCAGCCTCTCGCTGGAAAATAATCAGATTTTCGTTATCTACGGTCATGGCGGCGAAACTGTCAAACAAACATTAAGTAGTTTGGATGCCACCTGGATCGAGCAAAAACAGCAACTCGGCACTGGACATGCGGTACAGCAGGCGATTCACCATGTAGCCGATCCGGATACCGTATTGATTCTGTACGGAGATGTACCGTTATTAAAAGAAAAAACCATACAGACGCTATTGCACAAAGTCAGCCTAACATCCTTGGCTTTGCTCACCGTTAATTTGGATGACCCAACCGGGTACGGCCGCATCGTTCGCGATAAAGATCACGCCGTCGTCAAAATAGTCGAGCAAAAAGACGCTAACGAAGTGGAACTGCAAATCAGCGAAGGCAACACCGGTATTCTGGCTTGCAAAGGCAGCCAGTTGAAACAATGGCTGTCCAGACTGAGCAATAACAACGCACAAAACGAATACTATTTGACCGATATTATCGAAATGGCTGTGGAAGACGGGTTGAGTGTCGAAACCACCCAAGCCGGCAGTCAGGATGAAGTATTAGGTGTCAATAATCGTAACCAATTGGCGCATTTGGAGCGCGTCTATCAATCGGAGCAAGCGCAAGCGTTGATGGAAAAAGGCGTCACGCTCCGCGATCCGGCTCGCGTGGATGTGCGGGGCAGTTTTGCCGAGCTTGGTCAGGACATAGATGTGGACGTCAACGTAATCTTCGAGGGCATAAATCGCATCGGCTCCAACGTCAAAATCGGTCCCAATTGTTTGATTAAAAACGCCAGCATCGGGAACGATGTTGAAATCTTCGCTAACAGCGTGATTGAAGATGCCTCAGTCGGAACCGGTAGCCGAATTGGCCCATTCGCCCGTCTGCGTCCACAGACCGAATTGGCTGATCACGTACATATCGGCAATTTCGTGGAAATCAAAAAATCCACCGTTGCCGCAGGCAGCAAGATTAATCATTTAAGCTATATTGGCGATAGCGAAGTGGGCAGTAAAGTCAATATCGGCGCCGGCACCATTACATGCAACTACGACGGCGTGAATAAATTTAAAACCGTTATCGGCGATGGTGCCTTTATCGGCTCCGATACGCAGTTAGTGGCACCGGTGACGGTAGGTAAAAACGCCACCATTGGTGCCGGCTCTACCATCACCCGAGATACGCCGGAAAACCAGTTAACCCTTAGCCGGACCAAACAGCTTAGTGTGCCGACCTGGCAACGTCCGGTTAAACAGGCGGAGATTGTTCCTGACAATTCTCCGCAATCCTTAGCTCCCTGTCAGTCGGAGAAATAATATGTGTGGGATTGTCGCCGGGATTGCACAACGTAATGTTGTGCCGATTTTGCTGGAAGGCTTGAAACGCCTGGAATATCGCGGCTACGATTCGGCCGGTCTGGCCGTGGTCAGTCAAGGCGAGATATTCCGCAAACGCGAGCTGGGCAAAGTTAAAGGCCTGGAAGCATTAATCACAGCCGATCCTATCGAAGGCACTATCGGTATCGCGCACACCCGCTGGGCCACCCACGGCAAACCCAGCACTCGAAACGCCCACCCCCATGTCAGCCGCGATAAAGTGGCGGTGGTGCATAACGGTATTATCGAAAATCACGACCATCTGCGTACGGCCCTGCAGCAGAACGGTTTCGTATTTACCTCCGAAACCGATACCGAAGTCATCGTGCATAAAATTGCCGAAGAGCTGCAAACCACCGACAGCCTGTTAGGTGCGGTAAAAGCCTCAGTCGCGACCTTGCAGGGTGCCTACGCGCTGGGCGTGATCCACATCGACAGCCCGGATACATTGATTGCCTGCCGTAAAGGTAGTCCGTTGGTGATTGGTGTCGGCATCGGTGAGTATTTTATTGCGTCTGATGTTGCCGCTCTTTTGCCGGTGACACAGCGCTTCATTTTTCTGGAAGATGGCGACATCGCCGAATTGAAAATCGATAGCCTGGTCATTTACGACGAGCATGATCGCCGCGTCGAACGCCCTATTGTCGAAAGCCAATTAAAAGCCGATTCGGTCGACAAAGGCAAATACCGCCACTACATGCTCAAGGAAATTTACGAGCAAGCCTGGGCGGTGTCCGAAACCCTGGAAGGCCGTTTCATCGACAACCGCTTGCAAGACAACGCCTTCGGCCACAATGCAGCCGAAGTATTCGATCAAATCAAATCGGTACAAATTCTGGCTTGCGGCACCAGCTACCATTCCGGTTTGGTGGCGCGTTACTGGTTCGAAAAACTTGCTAGGGTGCCGTGCGCTATCGAAGTGGCTAGCGAATTCCGTTACCGTAATCCGGTGATTTCGCCCGACACACTGGTCGTCACGATTTCCCAATCCGGTGAAACCGCCGACACACTGGCGGCCTTGTTGGAAGCTAAACGCCTGGGTGTCAAACACTCTTTAGTGATTTGCAACGCTCCGGAAAGCTCGCTGGTCCGCGAATCCGATCTGGTTATGATGACCCGCGCCGGCCCGGAAATCGGTGTTGCCTCGACCAAAGCCTTCACCACCCAGTTGGTAGCCTTGCTGATGTTGATCATCGCCGTCGGCCGCCGCTTTGCCTTGACCAAGGAAACGGAAGAACAAATTGTCTCCGAGTTGTTCGGTCTGCCCGGCAACATCGAAAAAGTGCTGAAACTGGATAATGCTATCGAACTGTTGTCGCAGCGCTTTGCCGACAAACACAACGCGCTCTTCCTCGGTCGTGGCACCCATTACCCGATTGCGATGGAAGGCGCATTGAAGCTGAAGGAGATTTCCTACATCCACGCCGAAGCCTACCCCGCTGGCGAGTTGAAGCACGGCCCGCTGGCTTTGATCGACGCGGAAATGCCGGTGGTAACAGTCGCGCCCAACAACAACCTGCTGGAAAAACTGAAATCCAACATCCAGGAAGTCAGCGCCCGTGGCGGCCAATTGATCGTGTTCATGGATGAAGAACTGGCGGAAAGTAGCGACGAAAACGTGCAAATCGTCAAAATGCCCAGCGTCGCCAACATCATCTCGCCTATCGTCTACACCGTCCCGCTGCAATTGCTGTCCTACCACGTCGCCGTGCTGAAAGGCACCGACGTAGACCAGCCACGGAACCTAGCCAAGTCGGTCACGGTGGAATAGCGGTTAAATTGGCGGAACGGATTCCGAGGCGTTGAGGTTGGAAGTTAAGGGTTTGTCGAGCTTGGGTTCGGCAAACCCTTTTTTATTAATTATGATCTGATCGTTGTGTTTTGAATTGCCCGATGAACGGGAGGACAGATCGGCCCCGAGCGAAAATTAGTGTATTTAATCCGGCACGCCGGTTTGATATTCAAATAACGAAAGTTGTAGGGTGGATAAGCGAAGCGTCAGCCATCATGGAATAGAAGAGGTTTAAATAGGTGGATGGCGCTTCGCTTATCCACCCTACGGCCCTGGCGGAAAGCAGCGACGAAAACGTGCAAATCGTCAAAATGCCCAGCGTTGCCAACATCATCTCGCCTATCGTCTACACCGTCCCGTTGCAATTGCTGTCCTAGCACGTCGCCGTGCTCAAAGGCACCGATTTCGATCAGCCCAGGAACCTAGCCAAGTCGGTGACGGTGGAATAGCGGGTAATTTGGCGGAATGGATTTCGCGGGTGTAAGGGGTGAATTTAAGGGTATGTCGGGTTCGGCAAACCCTTTTTTTCGATTTGTAGCGGTTTAGTTATGTTCGAGATTCGTGTGTTACGGAGATTAAGGGAAGAGCGATATTGACCCAAAAACGACAGTCATTGTGAATTGTCTTTGGCGCTTTAACGACAAACAGCAGACATATGTGAAAATCCTATGCCATCCATTGTAGAATGGTGAAAGGAAACTAATTTTGGATTTGCAAATACAAACCCAGGCAAAACATTAAATGGATATATATAGTGTTTCAGAGGTATTTAATGAAAGTGAAATACCTGTACTTACTTTCGTTGAACCTAAAGAGTTTAGAGACATAGTTGGTTCTCTGGTTACTAGTGGTAAACATGTAACTCTAAGTGGCCCATCGGGCTGTGGAAAAACCACTTTAGCAAAAAAATCACTTGATGAAGCCGGGTTTGGTCCAGGGAATACACATTGGATATCAGGAAGGGATCATTCTAATGCACATTCTGCCTCCGAGTTATTTAGCAAAGAATTCTCCTGTGAAGAGAATGAGATACTGATTTGTTTGCAGGCTGCAGGCATTGTTGTTGTAGATGATTTTCATCATCTTCACGATGATGTAAGAAACGAAATTGGCTACAAGTTAAAACGTTGGCATGAACAAGGTGTTCGCTTTTTGGTAATAGGTATCGCTAGTTCCAGTAAGAAAATGCTGGATATAGATTCAGAGCTTGGGATTCGGAATGATGTTTATGAAATGAAGCGTCAAAGCGACGACTTTTGTGAAAAAGTTATTTCTCTAGGAGAAAAGCATTTATATATAAAAATTTCTGAAGATTCGCGCGCACAATTTGTTAGGGCTTCAGATGGTATTCCGTCTGCAATTCAGGTTATTTGCAGGGTTGCGTGCATCCGAAATAATGTACTAAAAACACAAAATGAATTAATTGAAATTTCATGCCAAATGAATGAAATTAAGGACGGTGTGCTAAGAATTTACAAAGGGAAGTATCACAATAAACTCGTAGGGTTGTGCAAAGGTAAGCAGCAAGCCAGATCAGTTCACAATACTTATTTCGACATAATTAAAATAATTGCAATTATTGGAAAAGGAGAAATTCATTTCCAAGAAATTCAACAAAGATTGTTAGCTCCTATAGAGGACGCCAAAGAAAAAGCAAAGAAAACCACATCTTTTCATAATTGTATTAAATATTTGCCGTCCGTTATTGAAGAACGTGGCCTTGATGATGCTGTCTACGTAAATCGTAATTCAGAAAGTATTTCTATAGAGGATCCTTCTTTCGGATTATATCTTAGCTTGATTGACCTTGATGAAATTGGACAATCTATCAAATTAAGACGTACCGGTTATCCTTGGGATGTTGCCGTTTCATTTGCTGGAGAAGATAGAGCCATTGTGGAAGAATTCAAGGATATCTTGAATGAATCGGGATACACCGTGTTTTACGATTTTGACGTTCAACATCAATTATGGGGCACCGATCTCAGAATAAAGTTGGCTGATGTTTATGCAAATGACGCGCAATATATGGTGATATTCCTATCAAATCATTATCCAGAAAAAGACTGGACAAATTTTGAATTTGAAATAGGCAAGGAGGCTAAGGGGAAGCGTACTGAAACGTACTTGTTACCCGTTAAGCTAGATGATGTCTCAGTAGTTGGGTTATCATCGAATGTTGGCTATATAGACCTAAGAAGATGTTCACCAAGCGATTTAGCTAATTCATTAATTGAGAAAATTGAACATAGCTAAGAAAACATCTCGGTAGGACCGTAGGATGTACTGAACAGCGTGAAGCGCATCGTTCGCGATTGGTGCGGTTCGTAAACTCGCTACACGCTATGCCTGCTTTTGGCTAGGCAATTGCCATTGGCGCTATTGTATTCGTCCGGCGGTTTTGGTCGCTTTAAGCCTTCCCTCTCAGGCCACAGCAAGTATGGCCTGAATCAAGAGCATCCATAAAAGTTAAATCTCAATCCCGGATTCCGCTTCGCTTCATCCAGGCTACGCACCTGATCAAATAAAATAAGCTCATATCTAACATATAAAATCACTCCTTTTTAGAAAAATAGCCTACGCTTTTTCTCTGCGGACAGGCGCTGCCGGTTCGCGTATTCGGCAACTTTGCAGGAGATTGAGATGAGTCAGAATTTGTTATCGTTAACTTTCAGCGACGCGGCGTTGGCAGAGATCGACGCGGCTTTGAATACCTTGGAAACCCATTTTGTCGGCTTTGCGTCGCTGTCGCCCGACCAGCGTCGCAATATTTTGAAGATGGGCGATAAAACCGAAGCGTTCTGCCGGCAGACGATGCTGCTGGCCGCACAAAATGCTCAGGCGATTCCGCCCAATCTGAACATGCCCGAGGCGCAAGCGGACATGACCAGCCTCGACCAACTCCGCCCACGCTTGCATCGGTTACGTGATTTGCAGGCGCGCGGCGACGATACCGACATGGCGCTGGGCAGCGACATTTACAGCTTTTGCCTGGACGCCTACGCTTCTTTAAAAATCGCCGGTAAAGGCGCGGCGCTGGAAACGCTGCGGCAAGCGATGGCGGTACGTTTCAATCGTGGCGCCAAGAGCAAAGTCGAACCAGCCGCCGGCTAAGCTTGACGGCGGAGTTTGCAACCGGCTGCGGGGGACGGCCGACCGCAAGGCTATACCGCCGAGCTTCAATACTACCAATCCCAGGCTTTTTGCCCTTCCCTAATGCCTTTTAGCCTTAACCGATAAGCAATGTGGCATGCCGGCAAGCCAAAAAGCCATGCTCGCAAGGCGAATAGCTGCAATCGCAAACTTACCTATGTTAGCGCGCAAGCGAAAACAGTCCTTGCCCATAGCAAATCGCTTTAATTGCCAGCCAATATAGCTTTGCGCGCCAGGTAAAAAGTCGGGTGAGGGTGTCCCGAATTTTGTGTAAACGGGTTTAAGTTATCGGTTAGGGATTCGGTCTTCGAACTGAATACTAAACCGGTTTAATGCGGCTTTCCAGTCATAGACGGGCATGGTCCACTTTTGGCTGATATTCTTCAATGCCAGATAGAGCAACTTGGATAATGCGTCATCGCTGGGGAAGATCGCGCGATTTTTTATGATTTTTCTCAGGCTTCGGTTCACCGATTCGATGGTATTAGTGGTGTAGATCACCTTGCGAATCTCGGGCGGATAGTCGAAAAACGGGATGATACGGTCCCAGTTTCGTCGCCAGATCGGGGCAATGGTGGGATAGGCTTCGTGCCAGTTGGCCTCGAATTCGGCCAGTTTTTGTTCGGCTTCCCTGACGGTAGCGGCTTGATAGATACGCTTGAGGTCGTCGGCGACCGACTGGCGCCTTTTGTAGCTGACGTAGTTAAGGCTGTTACGGACCAAGTGCACGATGCACAACTGCACAGTGGCTTTGGGAAACACGGTTTCGATCGCTTCCGGAAACCCCTTTAGACCGTCGACACAGGCGATAAAAATGTCGTTGACGCCACGGTTCTTGAGCTCGGTGACCACTTGCAGCCAAAATTTGGCGCCTTCGCTTTGGGCAATCCATAGCCCCAGCACCTCTTTGTGTCCGTCCAGATTGACACCAATAGCCAGATAGACCGCCTTGATCCGCACACTGCCACTGTCCCGCACTTTGGTGTGTAGGCAGTCGAGGTAGACGATGGGGTAAATCGGATCCAGCGGACGGGTTTGCCAGGCGCTCACCTCCTCAAGGACCGCGTCGGTCACCGAGGAAATCAAGGTGGGCGACACCTCCGTGTGATAGATCTCCAATAGATGGGCCTGGATTTCCCGTACCGTCAGGCCGCGGGCGTACAACGAGATGATCTTGTCGTCGAAGCCCGTCCAGCGCCGTTGATGCTTGGCGATAATCTGGGGTTCGAATTCGCCATGACGGTCACGGGGAATCTCGATGGGTAAGTCGCCGAAGTCGCCTTTGAGCGTTTTCCGGCTCTTGCCGTTACGGGCATTGCTATTGGCGTTGGTCACCGCCTCATGCTTGCCGTGGCCCAAATGCGCGGTCATTTCCGCTTCCAGGGCGCGTTCGACAATGGCTTTGGTCAACTGCTTTAACAGTCCATTGGCACCGATCAGGTCTTCGGGTGTTTGATAGTTCGACATCAAGGCATCGAGTAATTCATCAGGAATGGCTTTGGGTGATACGGTCATTTTTTCATCCTCTTCAGGATCGGTAGTTTCCTACCTCATGGCCGTTTACACAAAAATTCTTACACCCTCATTCGGTACGCCAATTTGGTTCAAACCCAAGCCTACTTGACCTTGCGCGCAAGAACAAAGTCGCGGCAACGCCAAACAAATTACCATTCAGAACGAGCAAAGCTCAATCAACGCTTGCATAAAGTTTCTGTTCCGCAATCATCTCTGTACTGTCGACAAGTTCGATTTCAAAAAGCTGCCACGCATTGACAGAAAAAATGAAGCGATCCGACGTTCGACGTTTGAACAGCGCGAATTTGATGCACTGGTTCGCATAGTCATATGCAAAGGTGGCCATTACTTTAAGCGGTGGCGAAAACTGCTCAAACCAAAACACGAAACCGATCTCATTTTTAGCCTGGATGGCAAAACCGAACTCAGCAAACGCACGCTGCTGTATCACTTCCACAAAATTGTCGAACTGGCTGATATTGAAGATAGCGAAAATAGAGACTCGGTCCCATACAGCTTACGGCACTATATGATCACCGAACGCATTATGAAAGGACTGAGCTTTAGACAAGTCGCGGAAATGTGCGGCACCAGTATCACGCAGATTGAACGCACTTACTATCATTTGAATGATGATATTAGGATGGAAAACGCTTTGGCTTGACCGTCGTTTAACAAGACGCTTGGGATAAAGCGTTACTGTGGTAACGCTTGCGCATTGAATGTCGGGAAACACGACAAACGCGTTGGCTGGTTTTGGCGCTCAAATAGCGTCATCGCGCGTTGCAACGATCCAGCTCGCTACAAGCGTATTCGTTTCCACTTAGCCAAGCTGTAAGACGAAATTTGAAGCTGATTTATTCTTAGCTAGCCTGCAAACTGATGCGCCGTTCTGATCATGTCAATCAAGGCAACACCGATCAAACGGGTTCGCGCAAATAACGGCAGCCTATCCGCAACGGTATTGGGCGCTATCGCGCTTTTGGCCAAGGAGCAGTGCTTGATGGGCATAGGCGGCTATAAAATACTCAATCTACTGGCACTTCGTGATAAATTTCGGCGCATTCTCATCCGCCAATCAGGTATCGCCATGACCACGATCCGCCAAGACGATTTCATCCAAAGCATCGCCGACGCCTTGCAATTTATCTCCTATTACCATCCGAAGGATTTTATCGACGCGCTATACGCCGCGTATCAACAGGAACAAAGCCCGGCCGCCAAGGACGCGATGGCGCAAATTCTGATTAACTCGCGGATGTGTGCGGAAGGCCGGCGGCCGATTTGTCAGGACACCGGTATCGTCACGGTGTTTTTGAAAATAGGTATGGACGTGCGCTGGGACGCCAAACTTGGTGTCAGCGAAATGGTTAACGAGGGCTTGCGTCGCGCCTATTTGCATCCGGACAATGTGCTGCGCGCATCGATTTTATCCGACCCAGCCGGCAAGCGCATCAACACCAAAGACAACACGCCGGCGGTAATTCATATGGAATTGGTACCGGGCGACAAAGTCGACGTGGAACTGGCGGCCAAGGGCGGCGGCTCGGAAGCCAAATCTAAATTCGTGATGCTTAACCCCTCAGACAGTATCGTCGATTGGGTGATGAAAACCGTGCCGACCATGGGCGCGGGCTGGTGTCCACCGGGTATTCTGGGCATCGGCATCGGTGGCACCGCCGAGAAAGCTATGCTCCTGGCCAAACAAGCCTGCATGGGTTCTATCGACATTCGGGATTTAATCGCCCGTGGCCCAAGCACTGCTTTGGAAGAACTGCGTCTGGCGCTATACGACAAAGTCAATGCGCTGGGCATAGGTGCGCAAGGCCTGGGTGGCTTGACCACGGTGTTGGACGTGAAAATCCTGGATTACCCGACTCATGCCGCCAACAAGCCGGTGGCGATGATCCCCAACTGCGCGGCCACCCGTCATGCGCATTTTGTATTAAATGGTGCCGGTCCGGCGCTGTTGACGCAGCCTAGTTTGGCGGACTGGCCGGAAATTACTCAAGCCGCCGGCAGCGCCCGCCGGGTCAATATCAACGGCTTGACCAAACAGGACGTCGCCGACTGGAAACCCGGCGAAACCTTGCTGCTCAGCGGTACGCTGCTGACCGGCCGTGACGCAGCCCACAAACGCATCGTCGATCTATTGAACAAAGGCGAGCCCTTGCCGGATGGCGTCGATCTCAAAGATAAATTTATCTACTACGTCGGCCCGGTCGATGCGGTGCGCGACGAAGTGGTCGGCCCGGCCGGCCCGACTACCGCCACGCGGATGGACGGCTTCACCGATACCGTGCTGGAAAAAACCGGTCTGCTGGGCATGATAGGCAAATCCGAGCGCGGCCCCAAAGCCATTGAGGCCATCGCCAAACATAAAGCCGTTTACCTGATCGCCATAGGTGGCGCGGCCTATTTGGTATCCAAAGCCATCAAACAAGCCCGCGTCATCGCCTTCCCGGAATTGGGCATGGAAGCGATCCACGAGTTTGTGGTTGAGGACATGCCGGTGACGGTGGCGGTGAATAGTCGCGGGGAGTCGATTCACAATACCGCGCCCAAGTTTTGGCAGGCGAAGATTGGGAAGATTCCGGTGCTGGTTGAGTGACTTGTTTCGCCCGGATTTGATTGTTTGGCAATGCCAAATATGTCTGTGCTAAGCGAAGCCGACTTAGCCGAAGCGAACGCTTGACTTCGACTCCGCTCAGTCAACGGAAAATCGCTTGGTTTGGGGACATTTATTGCCATAAATCGCCTAAATCCCACGCGGTAGATTTTTTCTTGAGGTGTCGCTGTTGCGACGCTTACTTGTCGTCGGTCTTGGACCGACAGCCGCGATTGGCACCGTTGAAAAATACCAGCTAAACTCAAGCTCCCTGTCTTCGCTCGTGTTCCCCATGCAGATTGTGTCCTTGTTATTCATCGGTTTCTCCCTGGGTTCAGCAGTCTTGCTCATGCTCGGCAATCTGTTGCACGGGCACGATCCCTCACGTTGGGCGTCTAAAGTGGCCGGGTTTTTATTGATTATCGGTTTGCTGGGCATCCAATGCCTGCATCTGGGTTGGCAGTTGGCTTGGTTCGATCAGGTGCATACTCCGCTGTATTTGCTGTTGCTTTACGGCATTGCGCCGAGTTTTTATTTCTATAGCCGGCAACTGTTGCTGGCTGAGGTTCTTTACCGTCGGTGGGACGGGTTGCATGCTCTGCCGTTAGGCTTGTGCCTGGTTTTGCCTTACCGGCTGGCCTTGCCGGCGGCGTTTTTGGTGGGTAGCGGCTATTTGCTCTGGCTGGCTAAAACCGTGTATGCGTTACGCCGGCAGCGCCAGCGTTTTCATCTGGAACTGCTGGCGCTGGGAACGTTGTTTGCGATTGCCGTTGCGGTGTTACTGCTGGGTTTTATTTGGCAGCTATTGGCCGAAGCCGATTTTATCGGCGCATACAGCGTATTAATCGGTCTGGCGTTTTTCGCCGTAACGCTGACTTTGCTGCGTTTTCCCGGCATCGCCGCCGATGTGTCGGAAGCGGTGCAGGCGGCTTATGCCGAATCGACTTTAAAACATGTCGATAAGCCGGCGCTATTAGCAAGACTCGATGCCTTAATGCAACAGGACAAACTCTATACCCTGGAAACTTTGAGCTTGGGCTCGTTGGCAGAGCAATTGGGGTTGAGCCAGCATCAACTGTCCGAGCTGATCAACACCGAGTTTCAACAAGGCTTTTCCCGCTATATCCGCCAGCAGCGCATCGACGCAGCCAAGCACTTACTGCTGGCAGAGCCGAATGCTTCGGTATTGTCGATAGGGCTGACGGTGGGGTTTAGTACACAGTCCAATTTCTACGCGGCGTTTCGCGATATTGTCGGCGTGGCGCCGGGACAATACCGAAAAACACATGCATCCTAAGTCAACAAACCTCCATTTTTATGATTTTGTAAGTTTATAAAGCATTGATATATGGTGGATTTCATTAGCCATACACTATTTCTATTCCTGTCCTATCAAGCTGGAAGCTCATCAGCCTGACGCTCGTTAACCTGCTCCTGCCTCTCAACTTTTGGAGCAAAACGATGAACATTCTCTGCAACTACTTACGGCCAAACCAAAGGCCAAACGCACGCGTCGCCGGCTGTATAGCTATTTCTGCGAGGTGCTTATGAATATCCTGCTAACCGGCGCCAGCGGTTTTATCGGCGATGCCGTGGCGCGCGAACTGTTGCGACAGAGGCATCATGTCACGGCCTGTTGCCGCCACCCTGAACGACTACTGATCAATAATCCAAAGCTGACGCTGCTAACCCTGGATTTTGCCAAGGCCTGTACGATTGAGGCCTGGCTGCCGCATTTGCAAGGTATCGCTGCTATCGTCAATTGCGTGGGCATTATTGCGGAGAGCACACACCAGCGTTTTGCCCAATTACATAGCCAAGCGCCGATATCCTTGTTTCAGGCGGGTACGCAAGCCGGGGTAAAAACAATCGTGCAGCTTTCGGCCCTGGGCGCCGATGCGGATGCCGAATCAGCCTACCATCTCAGCAAAAAAGTCGCGGACGATGCCTTGCGTGAATTGCCCGTGGACTGGTTTGTGTTGCAACCGTCACTGGTTTACGGACCCGGTGGCCAAAGCAGTGCCTTGTTTCACGCCTTAGCGGCCTTACCGGTACATCTGTTAGCGGATGGTGGATGGCAGCTATTGCAACCGATACATATCGACGATGTGGCCGCCACCGTCTGCCGTTGTCTCGAGCCGGCGGTAGCTGGCCGCAGAACTTTGGCTTTGGTCGGCCCCGGTCCGATTACTTACGCACAATGGCTGCAAGGGCTTAGGCATCGGTTGGGTAAGCCCCAAGCCGCCGCATGGTCCGTGTCTTATCGCTACGCCTTGGCCATGGCGGCTATGGGTAAATGGCTGGGCGAGCCGATGTTGCGCAAAGACAATGTGGCGATGCTAAGTCGGGGTAATAGTGCCGACTCGGGGCCTATCACCGCATTTTTGGGTCGTACCCCACTCAGCGTGAACGAGCAATGGTTCGAACAACCGGCCAGTCAAGCCGAGCGCTGGCAGGCGGGCTTATATTTTCTGAGGCCTGTGCTGCGATACGTGATTGCTATCGTCTGGTTGTGGAGCGGCATCACCTCGCTGTTTTTCTACCCACATGCATTGAGTTACCAGTTATTGGCGGCACTCGGCATCACCGGCTCCGGCGCGCCTATCACTTTATATGGTTTGGCGGCGATGGATATTGCTTTGGGTTTGGCGACCTTATCGCGGTTTAGGATCAGAAGCCTAATGCTGTGGCAGTTGTGGATCGTGTTGGCGTATAGCGGGGTGGTAGCGTGGCGTTTGCCGGAGTTTGTGTTTCACCCGTTCGGCCCGTTATTGAAAAACCTGCCGTTTTTAATGTGCTTGTTGATGATCAGAGAATTGGAAGGAGAGCAGTCATGATGTATTTATCGTTAAAGTTGATCCACATCCTCAGTGCCATCGTCTTGTTCGGCTTGGGTTCCGGCACGGTGTTTTATAAAGTGATGGCGGATAAAAGCGGCGACCACGCGGCCATCGCCACGACGAGTAAACATGTGGTGCTGGCCGATTGGTGGTTTACCACACCCACCGTAATTATCCAGCCGCTAACCGGTGTGTTACTCGCCGAGCAATTGTCGGCTTCGTTCGGCGACGGCTGGCTGTGGTGGACGCTGATCTTGTATTTAACCACCGGACTGTGCTGGCTGCCGGTCGTGCTGTTGCAGATCCGCATGCGCGACATCGCCGTTGATTCACTGGCTCAAGGCCGGGCCTTGCCGTATCTGTACCACTATTACGCAAAGATCTGGTTATGGCTGGGGGTGCCGGCTTTCTTCGGCATGATAGGCATCACCACTTTGATGGTGTTTCATAATGCACTAGGGGGCTAAGCCATGTCTAAATCATTGATGGAAACAGTATTGGGCGACGATTGGCAACAATTGCCGGACGTAATTCAAAGACATTACCGAATCAGCGACGGCCAACAAAGCCGGCTAGAGGGTACGATGGAGATAGGCTATCCCGGCTATCTGTTTCCGCTGATCTGGATGATTCATTTGTTTGGTGGCTTGTTGCTATGGCGCGGGCAGGCGGCACATGCCGAAGTTGACAAGACCGCCAACGGCGAATTACTGCACTGGTATCGAACGATGACTTATGCCAACGGCAGAACCGATTGCTTCAGCTCGCAGATGAGTTATGCGGCTGACCACGAGTTAATCGAAAGCATAGGCTTTGGTTTTGGTTTGCGTTTAAAGGTCAGTGTCGAGAATGGCGATTTACTGTACCGCAGCAAGGGCCATTTCTGGCAATGCGGTCCACTATGCCTGAACATTCCGGATTGTTTATTGCTGGGCTCGGCAAACATCCGCGAGCATGCCGTGTCGGAAGACGCATTTTATCTGGACTTCAGTATCCGTCATCCCTGGTGGGGTGTGAGCTATTACTATCGGGGTAACTTTCGCTATTGCTGACTGAGTTGATCAATGGAAAGGGCGGCACACCTATACAGCTGGCCTCGGTGCTCATTTATTACAAATTCGGGCATATTTAAAATATCTTGTTGCTGTGTGAGTCCTCGACGATCATATGGCTAAAGCTTCGATTAGGCAGTGGTGTCCGCATTATTTATTCAGCAGAAAGACTTGCTAGAACTGGCTTTTCCACCGGGCAAAACCGGTGGGTCAAAAATTGTGCATCAGGAGGGTTAACTTATGAACGATCAATCCGGCATACAATGGCCAGAGCATTACCATCCGCAAAACTGCCCGGTGCATGTTCGCAACGAACTGGATATGGCGGCTAAACCGGAGCAGATTTGGGCTTGGCTAGTAAGGGCGCCGTTGTGGCCGAATTGGTATGTCAATTCGGCCAATCTGCGCCTCCTGGAAACTGCCGGTACAGAGCTTAAACCGGGCACCCGCTTTCGTTGGAAAACTTTTGGCATCACCATTACCTCCACCGTGTTGGAGTACGTGCCAAATGAAAGACTGGCGTGGGATGCGAAGGGTTTAGGCGTTGACGCCTATCATGCCTGGCTATTGCGGCCGAGCACGAACGGTTGTGACGTGCTTACCGAAGAAACCCAGCATGGCTGGCTGGCCTGTCTTAGCCAACTGTTTTTACCAAACCGGATGTCCAAATATCACCAAATTTGGCTGGAGTCATTGCAGGGCAAGGCTTTGTCTGGACTTCCGGATGGCGATTAATATCTCCCCTGCGAGCATCGCAACTAACTGGTGTTTAATATTTGTGGTTCCCGCCTACGCGGGAGCCACAAGATTTTTTTAACCCACATCCGTTACCAAACTGGGGTAATCGGAGTAGCCAATTTTCGGGTCCTGCCCAGCAGCGCCATAAAAGGTTTCAGCATGGTAGGGATTAAGAGCCACATTCAGTTGCAAGCGCCGAACTAAATCGGGATTGGCAATATAGTCCTTGCCAAACGAGACGGCGTCGGCTTCGTCGGCAGCGATGACTTGCTGCGCGGTTTCCCGATTAAAACCTTCGTTGGCAATCAGCACACCGCCGAAGCGCTTTTTTAACTCCGGACTGATGCGATTTTCTCCGAGAGATTCGCGGGTAAAAATGAACGCAATGCCGCGCTGGCCTAATTGCTCCGCTAGATAACCGAACGTGTTCAATGGATCGGAATCGCCCATCGTATGTGAGTCACACCTGGGTGCAAGATGCACGCCCACGCGACCGGCGCCCCATACCGAAATAGCAGTATCGGTCACTTCTAACATTAAACGGGCGCGGTTTTCCACCGAACCGCCGTAGGCATCGGTTCTCTTGTTAGTGCTGTCCTGCAAAAACTGGTCTAACAGATAGCCATTAGCGCCATGAATCTCCACGCCGTCAAAACCGGCAATTTTGGCGTTTTCCGCACCTTCGCGGTAAGTCTCGACAATGCCGGGTATTTCGCAAATGTCCAAGGCTCTGGGTATTACGTAATCCCGCATGGGCCGCAACAGGCTGACATGCCCCAAAGGCGCAATCGCGCTGGGTGCAACGGGCAACTCGCCGTTTAGGTAATCCGGATGAGACACCCGGCCCACGTGCCAGAGTTGCAGGAAAATTCGCCCGCCGGCTGCATGAACTGCTTGGGTTACCTTGGCCCAGCCTTCTACTTGTTCATCCGACCAAATACCAGGTGTATCGGGATAGCCCACACCTTGGGCGGACACGCTTGTGGCCTCGCTTAAGATCAGCCCGGCATCCGCTCGCTGCGCATAGTATTCGGCCATCAGCTCGTTAGGCACACGGCCGGCACTGGCCCGGCAACGTGTTAAAGGCGCTAACACGATTCGGTTAGGTAAATTAATGTCGCCAACTTTGATGGGGTCAAACAGGTTACTCATGTGGTCTCCAAATTAAATGCAATTCATAGCTCTTTTACCTTACAACAAGCCATCCAGCTAGGTATTTTATGAAAATAAAAAATCGGTAGGAACTATCTCTCCATGCCAACCACTCCAAGAATTAGCGTCAAGAATAATCGTCAGTTAAGAGATGTTTAAGCCTAAGAGAGAACAATGAGTTGCAACTGAAGGATCCCAGAAAAGGAGGATTTATGTTCAGGCTTACAACACTATTGACAATCACCTTGTTCTTTTCAAGCGCAGTATTTGCGCATGACGGAGGCTGGCGCAACCGACATCGGCACGGCTATCACCAGGATAGCTATGGGTATAATTATAACAACCCGTATTACCAAACATACGTGCCGCCGCCCGCAGTGGGCTACTATCGGGCACCAGCAAACTATTACGGTTTGCCGCCGGTGAGAGGGTTTGTCTACCAACAACCCATCCCTATACGACGTTGCGACCGGAATAACCGGCACGGCTGGTAGTCATGAACACCACAATACGTTTGGCGCTTGTTTTGATTGCGCTGTCCATGCTGAGCGGGTGCGTGGCTTATGCTCCCTACGCTGAGCCCTATCCAGCAACGTATACCCCCTATGGCTACGGCTATGGCAGCTACGGACATAGTTACGGTTATTCGGCGCCGGTTGTGCCGGTACCCGTACCAATGTACCGTGGTGGGTGGGGATATGGAGGTTATAGGAGCTACGGCGGCGGTCATGGTGGTTATGGGCATTTCGGTCACCATGGGCATCGTTAAGATAGGCTGATCTGCCGCGGCAATTTGGCATGTGACACGATGTCGCATTCTATGTATTAGAAAATACTGATGTTATGTTGATCATTGCAGAGGCGTTCAGTGCAATAACTTCCTCCCTCAATTCCGGCCTCGTGTCGGATTTTTTTTGCGTACGACACTAACCGCTTGAGTGCCCAACTTAGTTTAAAGACGAAGCACCGGTTAAAACGCATTTCACCTTTTTTCAGTACGCTACCCCTTTTCTGATTAGGGCCGACATGCGTATCGTATTGAATCAGTGAAAGCCCTCCAAACCTCGAGTTTCAATCCTTTCGTCAATTAGCTACGGTCGTCGTCAACACACCAGGAACTGTTTGTTATTTCAACGTCTCTGAGAAGTAGATGAGGGTTGTTTAGCGCCCATTGTGGCAGTCAGTCCGGGATTTGCTGATATTGAAAAGACGGCTAGTTATTGCAATGTTGCCATGCTTGTTGCAAAAGTTCCGGAAACTTTGTTTCAAATTAAGAAACAAACAATGCAATAAACACCTGATTGTAAATATTTTTCGTAGGTATATAGTGAAGTCGTACTTAAAAGCGACTAAACATAGTCAAGGTGAACCCAATGAATACTTCAAATAGCTTTTACAGTGACGTGATGACTGGATTGTTTTTTGTCACCGGCATGCTCAGTTTCATGTCGGGTCAATTTATCCTTTCCACGCTGTTGTTTGGTGCCGCATCGTTGACCAGCAATTTGAACCTGGCAACGCCGGTGCGTATTTAAGATTTCCGTGTGACCTCTAGCGGCACCCCTGGCCGCAAACTCTATGGCCTCTATTTTGCCAGTAGGTAGAGGCCTTTTTTGGGGTTCTTTCAAACGAAGCTAAATTTAGCAGTAGGTTAAAGTTCGATCCAGTTATTCAATGCCAAGTACAACGCGATAGGAGAAATACCATGAGCTTACGTTACGCAAACATGAAAAGTGCGCTTGAGTTTTTATACGCACCTCCAGTCACTCTGCCCATTATCGAATCGTGGAGTGAGGACGAATTTGATGATGTATTAAACTGGATTGAACAAATGACTCGCCGGAATTGGCATCGAATACTTAAGCGCTCAGAAATATCCGTGCAACAAAGACCGGATGTCTTGAATGTATTGGATGTTGAAATGTAAGCGCTAATGCCAAAATAGGGATTTACCGGATTTACCCGTCTTTTATCACATGACCTAAGTTGTTTTATTAAGAATTCGGAGCGGATTTTTGAGGATATAAGACGGAATCCAGGGCAGTTTTTTCTATGTTTTCTATCAGCCCCACGATTTGCTGGTCCAGCATAAAGCGCGGCTCCCATTCCATCGCCAAGTCGTCAGCCAAACTGTCGATACAATGATGATCGACATAGCTTTGATGTAGACGTACTTGATGGTTGACAAGCTCCACCCGCTTGCCCGGTTGCTCGTCTTGCAGAAGCCCGGCAGCATGTTCCAGGGCGTTTGCAAGCGCGGCATCGAATGCCCGGCTGAACTGTTGCAATTCATCGGGAAAATGACTGAAGCGTTGGCCGCTGAGCAAGCGATAGCGTTTTCTGACTTGTAACAAACCGGATAAATGGCCGGTATCCTTGACAACTGTCCTCAGCGCCGCCCGCGTTCATGCACTTTTTCAGCTAAGCGTGCATCGGGTTCCAGTACCGCGTGCGCCAACAAGTCTTGAGCGGCGGCCAACTCTTTTTCCGCCGATAGTCGTAAGGGTAAAGTGTAAGTCAAAAGGTGACTGACATCGGGTAAGCGGTTGGTGAAGCTGGCGAGTGTGCGCAACGCCGCAATGCTGTGATGCCGGGCCAGCGCAATCGAGCGCCGCGGCCACAGCGCGTAGTCGATAACGCCCATCACGATAAGTCCGAGCAAAATGCCGATGACCCGGTCGCGCGGCAGATATAGATCGGTAACTTGACCGAAATCATGCAGCACAAACAACGCAAACGAAAAACCGAGTTGCCGACGCAGGTAAGCGATGCGTTCGCTGCCGGCGGTAATCCAGGCCGCCAATGCCCAAAATGGCGCCGTTGCAAACGCAAAGCCGACAACGGTATCGAGCTGAGATTGAAAGACCAATACGTAAAAATAAGCGCAGATTCCGCCGACGGCGGCACCCGACACCCGCAATAGCGAAAGCCAGTAGTCGGCGCCAAGACTGGTTTGTGCCGCAACCAGACAGGTGGGAATGGCGGTATTGATGTCGGGCCAGCCCAGGCTTTCCACGATCAACCTACACACTATCGCGCCCAGGGAGAACTTGATGCCAAATTGCACGCTGTCTGCATGCGTTGCCCAAAACTCGTAGCCAAACCAGGCTGGCAGCCAGCTATTTTCCGGGTTATTGGCGGATTCCACGTTGATTTTGTTACTGTCCGAAGCAGCTATCGGTTGATGCAAAGCGTGCATCAGCCCGACAATGCGTTGCAGCGCGCGCCACAAGGCGGTTAACAGCGACGGATTGGTTTCCCGCGCATAGCGTTGCAATACCTCGTCAGTTAACAAACTATTGATTTCGCCGGCGACATCGGCTGAGCTCGATATTCCGCAGCAAACCCTGATTAAGCCAATCGGCTACTGACGCAAACCGTCTATTTCCAGTAGCAGGGCTCTATAAGTCTCGTGGCGTTCGTGCAAAGCAGGATGAATCAATTCGGCATTTGCCAATAAACCCGTTTGCGCACCGCGCCCAATAGCGCCACGGCTAAAGCCATCGACTATAGCTTGAAACGCTGGGTGGCCTTAAGCCGTTACGCCGAAATAGGCGACCTGCCTATCGACAATAATCCGGTCGAGAACAGCATTCGCCCCATTGCCTTGGGGAAAAAGAATTGGCTGTTCGCCAGCTCTGAACGCGCCGGACAGCGGGCGGCCGTTATTCAAACCTTGCTCGGCACCGCGAAACTTAATGGCCTCGATCCGGCTGCCTGGCTAAAAGACGCCCTGGCCCCCCCACTTGGCCCAACAGCCGAATCGATGAGCTTCTACCGTTCAGTCACATCGATTAAATCCAAACGGCAACTAGCTGACGATGTGGTCGGACTGCTTGCTTACAGTGTTGCCAATGAATGTGACTGTGTAAAAACGTAAAAATCCAAAGAGTGGGGGAAAATTTAGTTTTTCAATTGTATTTTTTGCGTTTTACACCGCCTAGGTCGACTGCGACAACTCGCCACCTCCGGAAGCCGTCATTCACTAATTGCAGAATCTTATCGGAATTGGCGGCTGACAATAATTTAGAACAGCCTGCTGCTGGGTGGAGTTCGCAATATACAAAACACCATTTATTTTTCGGCTTTTGTCATCCACGGGCGTGCCAGCAGCAGCACGCTGAGCAAGCTGCAAAAAACCATATAGTGCGAGTAGCGAAAATCAGGCGATGGCGCCGCCAACATCAAACCCAACTCATGTAGGATGGCACTGGAAGTTAGACAAATCACTTCGATATTGGCCGTCGTGGGGCGAAACAGCGCGGTAAAAAACATACAAATTGTCAGAACAAAATAAGGCCAGGGTTGAAAAAACCAGTATTCAACATACTTGGACATACCGGCCTCAAGCAGCTCTTGCAATTTAGTTGCTTGTGGGGGGCGCCATAAGCCCGTTCGAAATCGACTGGAAAATCTTTAGCCATCATTACCGGGCTCCAGCTGTTATCCGGCACCAAACCCAGGACATATTTCGATACCGCCAAGCGGTGACGTAACCATAAAACCGGCTCCGCCAGTATGGTTTGAATCCACAGTGTGTGTAGTGCCTGTCGTTGCAGGTCTGATAGGCTTTCAAAGCCATGTATCTGCGATTCCATCGAATTGGTCGGGAGCTGTAAGGTTGGCGGCTTGGTGCGGAAAACCTCTCGCCAATACATCGGTGTATAGGCTTTTAGCAAAGGCTCGACAGAACCTGTTGAATTTAGGCTGCTAGCTAATTGATCAAAAATAGCTTGTTGTCGGCCTTTATCCTCAAGCCGTTTGATAACGCCGGCAATATCAAATGAGGCGTTGGCAATCCAGGGATAGGTATGCCTATCGGCAAGCCGGTTGTTTATCGCTCCGGTGGCCACAAATAATGCAAGGGCAAGCGCGGCAGCGGAAACTGCGGAGCGCACCAAGCCAAATACGCTGTTTTGTCGATATAAGCAAAATATGGCAAAGCTCAATATGGGTATTGTTGCAAAAAATGCATTATGTCTGATTAGGATGGCTAGCCATAAGACCAATACGGTTAGTGCAAATAACCGAAATGCCAGCCGTGGGTTTTGCTTGTTATCGTTTTTTATATGCCCCGCAATGCCGAAAGCGGTAAATAGTCCGCCCCACATCAGCATGTCTTTCAAAATCGCGCCACTGATACCAAACAACGGCGGTAAAAATAATAAAATGCCAAGTAATAACGCGGCGACCCTGCCGCCATAGGGTCTAAAAAAGGCATGAAAGGTCAGGTAGGCGCCCGCCCACACCAAGCCGAGTTGTAGAAACAGCATGCCCGCCGGTCCCGGCATGATGTTATCGGTGAAACGCCAAATAATCGCCATTAACGGCGGGTGCCAATCGGAAAAAAGACCTTCGCGAGCTTCAAGGATTTGATTGACCGCGTCATAACACATGAATCCGGGATACATAATGCCGAGATGGATTAAGAACCCGCCGACAAACATCAATTCGGTGGGCAGCGTTCTCGCAAACGCACTTATTTTTCGAGCATTTACCATCAGGCTTGACGAACTTTTTTAAAAACGATTAAACGTGACGCCGAAAAATTTAAAACCATCCCCGCCAATGAACCCGCAGCAACCGCTAGTGCGGGATGCTGATAAGCCATCGGCACACTAAATATCATCCACAAATAAGCGCCGTTGTTAGCGGTCCAACCGAACATATTGGCTAGCACATATCGCAGCCATTCGTGATGAATGGCGTGGTGGCTGGCTCCAAAGGTAAAGCGCCTGTTTAGCCACCAGGTCACGGTAACGGCTGCCGGAAAAGCCAGCATTTGCGCGCGCAACGGCCCCATGTTCTGCACTAGCGATTCTACCAAGCCGGCATTGACGATATAGCCAACTATCCCGACCAATCCAAAGCGCCACATCTGCCCTAGCAAATCGTCGTCCCTGGCATTTAAAAGGCCGCTATCGGCCTGCGAAATAGCCGCTGAATCGGCGCCATCGTTTGGAGCATAAACCGGTGAGGGGTATTGCAAATAGGTCAGCATGCGTAATTCCTTACGCCCGCGAGTCACTGTGTCCAGAATCGTGCCGGTAAATACACTCAAGGACGCCAGCAACATAATACCCATGGCAAGAAAGGCTGTCGGAAATCTAGGCACCAAGCCGGTATCCAGATAAGTCACGATCACGGGCCAGATTAGCGCCAAGGCGGTGATGCTTAGCAATCCGGCCAATGTCCCAAAAAACACCATGGGCCGCTCGTGTCTTACCAATCTGATAATCAGCATCAGGATGCGCCAGCCATCGCGATAAGTGCGCAATTTACTTTCCGAGCCTTCTGCCCGCCCCCGATACTCACCTTCGAGGTGTGCTGCCGGCATCGACAGCTCAAGCGTATGCACGGTCAACTCGGTTTCAATATCAAAGCCGGTGGACAGCGCCGGAAAGGATTTAACAAATCGCCGGGAAAACACCTTGTACCCGGAGAGCATATCCAAAATCCGGTTGCCGAAAATTTGTCGCACTACGCCGGTCAGCAGCCGGTTTCCAAAGCGATGCCCGCCTCGATAAGCCGCATCGCCGGTTTCCTGACGGATGCAATTAACCAGGTCGTAGGGGCCACTCATCGCCAACCTGATCATGTCCGGCGCCAAGCTGGCATCATAGGTGTCGTCGCCATCGACCATCAGGTAAAAATCGGCATCTATATCGCGGAACATGCGGCGCACGACATGGCCTTTCCCTTGTTGGGTTTCATTTCGTACCATGGCTCCCGCTGACCGCGCTTCCAGGACGGTGTTATCGCTGGAATTGTTGTCGAACACGTAAATAGCCGCATCGGGCAACGACTGTCTAAAGTCACTTACTACTCTTGCAATAGACACTTCTTCGTTATGGCAGGGAATGAGGACGGCAATTTTTAACTGATTGAACATGTTCGGTGCTTGGGCTTCCACAGAAAGATAGAGAAATTATAAATACCGACAAGATTGGGCAAGCCCTAGTCGAGCTGACAAAAATATCCGGTAAGCCTATTATGGCAAACCTGCTTCAACGCGGGTCGAACAAATCCATTTGCCGATATTGGCGCAGGCGGGTATCGCCATTTTCCAGGCCCGACAAGGTAACCCCTAGCAAGCGTATTTTAGTGGTACCAATGCCGGTATTTTTCAATAATTCAGTCAACAGTAGTCTAGTAGTCGGACTATCGCTGATCGGCTCCGCCAAGGTTCGGCCACGGGTGATTTGCACGAAATTTTGATATTTGATTTTCACAGTCAGTGTGTAGGCAGTCATCTGTTTTTCGGCCAATCTAACTAGGGCTTTTTCCAGCAAATCCTGTAAATAACACAGAATGGTGCTCAGATCGGCAATGTCGTGATCAAACGTGGTCTCGATGCCCACTGATTTCCGGGCTCGATTGGAGTTGACCTGGCGCAGATCAATACCTCGGGCAATGTTGTAATAATATTGGCCGGTTTTGCCAAAATGCCTCTGCAATTCCGCCAGCGGCACTTGCTTTAGCTCCTTGCCGGTCACAATGCCCAAATCGGACATTTTCTGCTCGGTAGCGCGGCCGATGCCGTGAAACTTGCCGATAGCCAAATTTTCCACAAACAAGGGGCCTTGTTCCGGCGTAATCAGATACAAACCATCCGGTTTGCCCAGGTCGGAGGCGATTTTCGCGAGAAATTTATTATAGGAAATGCCGGCCGAAGCCACCAACTCCGTTTGTCGGCGGATCTCCTGTTTGATGTGCTTGGCCAACAAAGTCGCGGAGCCTTGGTAAAGCTGGCTATCGCTAACATCGAGATAGGCTTCGTCCAGTGACAAGGGTTCGAAACATTCGCAGAAACGGGCGAAAATGCTACGGATAATCTCTGAAGCTTCCCGGTAAACATCAAAACGCGGTTTAACGAAAATAGCTTGCGGGCAAAGCCGGTAAGCATGCGCGGAAGGCATCGCCGAATGAACGCCAAACTGACGCGCTTCGTAACTACAAGTGGCGACTACGCCGCGCGAATCGGGCTTACCGCCAACGATAATGGGCTTATGACGATATTGAGGATGGTCGCGCTGTTCGACCGCCGCATAAAATGCATCCATGTCGATGTGGATGATTTTGCGCGACGCCGATTCCATGAACGTTTACTGCTTGCCGAGCAATTCCAGTTTGGCGGTTTCGTTCCAATCGGAAAACGGAAACGGCAGCTGCTCGGTATTGAAAGTCAAAAACAGCAAGATATGATAATGGTAAGTAGACAAGCTGCGGCCAAAGTTGAGGATGTTGGCATTAGCTTCGCCGGTAAATAACACCGAGCCGACCTGCAACAAGATCACCAGCCACAACAGCAGTTTAACCAAGCTATCGATGGCCGCGAAAATCAGCATGAATATGATGCGTTTCCAGGTCTCGATTTTTTTCAGATTTTCGTTGATTTGTTCCTGCATGATGGCATTAACCTCTGTTCATCACGTCCCGCAAGTCCAGCGCTGCCGCGTTGGCGCGAGCGATATAGTTGGCCATCGCCAGCGAATAGTTAGCAAATATACCAAAGCCGTCGCCATTCAATACCACAGGACTCAAGGTTGGCGACAAGGCGTTTTCCAGGGCTTGGATCATATTGTCCAAGGTATTCATCGCCCGCTTGTCCAGCAGGATGTCGGAAAAGTCATGTTTGATGGCTTTCAAAATATGTAACAGTGCCCAGCAGGAGCCGCGTGCTTCATAGAATACGTTATCGATCTCCATCCAGGGCGTTTGGCCGATGGTTGGCATATTGATGTCAACCGGATTCGATGGGTCGCCGTGGGTAGCGCCGGAAAATTTGTCGGTACTGGCCGCCAAGCGTGTGGAGAGACCGCCCAGCCGCTTAATAACAACCTCGGTATATTGCCAAAGGTTATCAGCTCTGGAGTGGAACTGTGCGGCTTTTGAAGTCGAAGACGGGTTTTGCAAGCGAACCATGTAGGCGTGTAGCGCTTCGATACCTTTTACGTATTCCGATTCGGTGGACGGTAAGGCCCAGGAATTACGTTCATAGTAAAAGTAGGGTTCGGCTCTTGCCAAATCGGGATCTTCAGCAGATTGCGATTGGTCGCGGGCGAAATGGTTACGTAGCGCGGTGGTGCCGTCGCGCAACATGACCAGCGCGCCGTACTCGAAATTTTGAATGTTATCGCAAAACAGACCCGGCGGCGCCACGTCGTTGGACAGGTACCCGCCGGATTTGAACAGAATCACATCAGCTATATGCGCCAGGGTGTTGGCATACACGTAGCCAATCGGCATTTGATCGGTGTGCGTGACATTCATACGCTCGATGGCTTCGTCCTGAACGCTGAACTGCTCGGGTTCGCGGCTCCACCATTCACCCAAAACCAGCATAATAATCAGAACGACGCATAACAGCGAACCAAAACCCCAAAGTATGCCTTTAGACTTTGCGTCTTCGTAAGCTAATGGATTATCTGACATGTGGTGCGTATCCTGGTCTGACTAAATAAATGAGCAAAAACCGTACTTTCCGATAAAGATTTTTTGTGACCATGGTAGCACGGATATACCAATATGGCGCGTGCGATTTCAGTGCAACCGCCTGTCTAAGGCCGCTGGCATGAGACTAATTAAAGTCGGTGGCAATTGCACGAAAAAGCCTTTGCTTTGTAGGCTGGCAATTACTTTTTCCGGATTTTCTCTGGCTAATTTGCGTTCCTGGGTCAACTGCAATTCCATTACAAATGTTAAACGACCAAGGCTTTTGAACAAGGCTTCCGGCACGGCGGAAAAGTCGTCCTTTTTATCCAGATACAAATAGAGTTCGTCTTTTTTTAGGCTTTTATAGATAAAACATTGCATGATGATGATTCCAGATCGCTAATGCTGCCAATTCTAATGGTTTTTGTTTAGAATTTTCAGCCCCCCGTTTGCCTAAACCTCAATACCATGGAAAATCAGCCCGCCACTTCAAACGCTTTTTTCAAGATAGCCTGTTATTTTGAGGGCTCGTTGGCTGTATTGGCCCTAGCTTTAGGTTGGCTCGCCGACTTAGATCCGTTTGCCAGTCTGGATTTTTCCGAGTCGGCATTGGGCATCGGTTTATTGGCAACCGGGCCGTTGCTTATCATGTTTTTCGCAATGCAACAGCTGAGCTATCCGCCGCTCCAAAAAATTCGCGACTTGTTATTGGAAACCTTGGGCGCCCGACTGGCATATAGACATTGGACCGATTTACTGATACTGGCTGCGATTGCCGGTTTTGCCGAAGAAGCGCTATTTCGCGGCTTTTTACAACCTTGGCTGGAAAGTGGCTGGGGTGAGAGCGTAGGCTTGTGGGTTAGTAACTTGTTGTTTGCATTGGTGCATGCGGTCACGCCGCTTTACGCGGTTTTAGCGATGCTGATGGGCCTATACATGGGGACGATGTTGGATTATGGCGGCGAACGCAATCTACTGGTGCCCATGGTGATTCATGCGGTTTATGATTTTGTAGCGTTTGTTGTTATCCTCCGCGATTACCGCAACCGCTCTCGTTAGGAGTTCTCGATGTCCGCTCAACCCCGGTTATCAGCCGCCGATCTTAGGGCGCACTGGCTCATCTGCGCTGCCATGCTATTATCGGTGCTCGGCTATAACCTGGCTTGTCATTTATGGGCTACCGAACTACGAATAGGCATTGACGAAGCGCAACGGGTGCTGATTAGGAGTGTGCTCTACGGCCTAGCTATTTTGTTATTTCCGCTCACCAATCTGCTACGTCACATCCTGCTGCGGCTAAACCAAACCATGCCGGGCCCAAAAACCGCTAGGCAGCGCTATCTGTTGACAATCATAATCACTCAAGTTTTGATCGAGGTTGTCAGCTTGTTCGGTTTAGCGATGTTTATTTTGGGCGACGGTTTTAACACTTTGTATATCTTCAGCTGCATGGGCGTGTTAGGCATTTTCCTACACAAACCCAATTCCGCCGAATATTTGGCCATCGCGGCGGCGCTCTCAATCGAAAACCGCCAGGCGACCTGAATACGATTGACTATTTCCGATTTTTCGGATTGCAGGTTAAGTTGTACAATGGCTGGCTTATTTACGATTAGCCACCCGGTGTGATTATGCAAATCATTCAAGAAGCTCTCACCTTTGACGATGTTTTATTGGTGCCCGCCCACTCCAGCGTACTCCCGCGCGAAGTCGAATTAAAAACCCAACTTACCCGCAAAATTAAGCTGAATATCCCGCTGGTGTCGGCGGCGATGGATACCGTTACCGAAGCCAGACTGGCCATCGCAATCGCTCAGGAAGGCGGCATCGGCATCATCCATAAAAATATGACGATCGAGCAGCAAGCGGCGGAAGTCAGACGCGTAAAAAAATACGAAAGCGGCGTCATCAAAGACCCGATCACCGTGTCGCCCAACGTTACGGTCCGCGAAGTGATGGAATTAACCCGCGCTAAAAATATCTCCGGCGTGCCGGTGGTTGACGGCGAAGAATTAGTGGGTATCGTCACCAGCCGCGACCTGCGCTTTGAAACCCGGCTGGACGAATCGATCCGCTCGATCATGACGCCGAAAGACAAACTGGTTACCGTCAACGAGTCGTTCAAACACAAAGAAGTCATCGATTTACTGCATAAACACCGCATCGAGAAAGTGCTGGTCGTCAACGACGCCTTCCACTTACGAGGCATGATTACCGTAAAGGACATCCAAAAAGCCAAGGATAACCCGCAAGCCTGCAAAGACGAGCAAGAAAGACTCATCGTCGGCGCCGCAGTGGGCACCGGCGCCGATACCGGAGAACGGGTTGGCGCATTGGTGGAAGCCGGCGTCGATGTCATCATCGTCGATACCGCCCACGGCCATTCCCAAGGCGTGCTGGATAAAGTGCGCTGGGTGAAACAAAACTTTCCGCATGTCCAAGTCATCGGCGGCAATATTGCTACCGCAGCTGCCGCATTGGCATTGGTCGAAGCGGGTGCCGACGGCGTCAAAGTCGGCATCGGTCCCGGCTCGATCTGTACTACGCGGATAGTTGCCGGTGTCGGGGTGCCGCAAATCACGGCTGTCAGCAATGTCGCCGATGCGCTGAAAGGCACCGGCGTCCCGCTAATCGCCGATGGTGGAATCCGTTATTCAGGCGATGTGGCCAAAGCTTTGGCGGCCGGCGCACATGCGGTGATGCTGGGCGGTTTGTTCGCAGGCACCGAGGAAGCGCCCGGCGAAGTCGAGTTATTCCAGGGGCGTTCCTACAAATCCTATCGCGGCATGGGCTCATTAGGAGCAATGTCGCAGCAACAAGGTTCCAGCGACCGCTATTTCCAGGAAGACACCGATCAAGTCGAAAAATTGGTGCCGGAAGGCATCGAAGGCCGGGTGCCTTATAAAGGTAGCGTGCTGGCGATTGTGCATCAGTTGTTGGGCGGCATTCGTTCCAGCATGGGCTACACCGGCAACAGCACTATTGCGGCGATGCATGAAAATGCTCAGTTTGTACGCGTCACCAGCGCCGGCATGCGCGAAAGCCATGTCCACGACGTGACGATAACCAAAGAAGCACCAAATTATCATATGAACTAAAACCGCTCCTCCAGTCTTTACTCCTTGGGTCTACGTATTTTGCGTAGACCTGCTTTATCGAAAATAAACCACAGAAGTTCGCAATGTCCGAAACCTCCTCAACTCCATGCAATCTTTGCGGCGGTAATCACGTTGCCGTGTTATCCATGCGCAGCCGCAGCGGCACCGAGTTGCGCACCGTAATCTGCAAGGACTGCGGACTGGTCTGGAGCGATCCATTCCCACACGATCCTCGTCAGTTTTACGAAGAAGACTATCGACTGGAATACAAAAACACTTATGCCCCCAAGGCCAAGCATATCTTGCGCGCCGGTCGAGTCGCTGTGAACAGGCATGAAAAAATCAAGCACTTGCTACACAAACCGCAAACCATGCTGGATGTAGGTACCGGTGGCGGCGAGTTCGCTTATTTGATTAAATCGCTGGGGCACGACCTGCATGGCATTGAGCCGAACAAGGGTTATGGTCAATATTCGGCGGCACAGTATGATTTGAATTTGCAGTTCGGCTTTATTCAAGACGCGCCGTTCGAAGAAAATAGTTTCGACCTGATTACCATTTGGCACGTCCTGGAACACACCGAAGATCCGTTTTTTGTGCTGGGCAAGTTACGCAGCCTTTTGAAACCCGACGGTGTATTAGTAGTGGAGGTGCCGAATATCGAGGCCACCTGCCAATCGCCAAGCAGCACGTTTCACGAGGCACATCTCTACAATTTCAATCTGGCGACGCTACGCCGCATGGGCGAAAAAGCTGGTTTGCTTGAGAACAGGCATTTGTTTTCCGAAGACGGCGGCAATGTCACCTTGTTTTTCAAAAAAGCCGAGTCGGTTGCCGATCAAACCGCCAATTGGGGTATCGCCGAAAATGCCGAACGCATTACCGCGATTGTGCGCGGCCATACCAATTTACGGCATTACATGCGCGCGGCCCCCTATTTACGTTTTATCAAACGTATGACACGTTCATTGCTTGAAAATCGGGACGTAAAAGGTTTCGATAATAATAAAAGCTTGCTCGATCAGCTTTATCGAGGCTTGTAGTACGCTCGTCACTTAGATTTTCCGGTGGGTACGCTATGTCTGCCCACCCTACATTTTTGAAAGGTTTTCCGTCATGTCATCCCACGCGACCAACATCCACTCCGACAAGATTCTGATCCTCGATTTCGGATCACAATATACGCAATTGATCGCCCGCCGCATCCGCGAAATTGGCGTGTATTGCGAGATTTATTCCTGCGATTGCAGCGCAGAGGAAGTCAAAAATTTCGCTCCGAAAGGCATCATCCTGTCCGGTGGCCCGGAAACCGTGACCAGCAGCGACACGCCGCGCGCACCGCAGATCGTTTTTGAATTGGGCGTGCCGGTACTGGGAATTTGCTACGGCATGCAAACCATGGCCGAGCAGTTGGGAGGCAAGGTGGAATCATCTGATCACCGCGAATTCGGCTATGCGCAGATTCGCGCTCGCGGCCATTCCAAGTTATTGTTAAATATCGAAGACCATGCCTCGCCGGAAGGTTTTGGGCTGCTGGATGTATGGATGAGCCACGGTGACCGCGTCGTCGAATTGCCCACCGGTTTTAAGTTGATCGCCAGCTCCGACGGTGCGCCGATTGCCGGCATCGCCGACGAAGACAAGAATTTTTACGCGCTGCAATTCCATCCGGAAGTCACCCATACCAAGCAGGGTGGGCGGATTTTGAGCCGTTTCGTATTGGAAATTTGCGGCTGCCTAGCGTTGTGGAATGCCAGCAATATCATCGAAGACAGCATCACTGCCGTGCGCGAAAAAGTCGGCAACGATCAAGTTATCCTGGGCTTATCCGGTGGCGTTGATTCCTCAGTAGTTGCCGCGCTGTTACATCGCGCTATTGGCGACCAACTAAGCTGCGTCTTCGTCGATACCGGTTTGCTACGATTGCATGAAGGCGATCAGGTGATGGCGATGTTTGCGCAGCACATGGGCATCAAAGTGATTCGCGTCGATGCCGAACAACGCTATTTAGCAGCGTTGGCTGGGATTAACGATCCTGAGCAAAAACGCAAAATCATCGGCGGATTGTTCGTGGACATCTTCGACGAAGAAGCGGTCAAACTCACGGATGCCAAGTGGCTGGCGCAAGGTACCATTTATCCGGACGTCATTGAATCAGCTGGCGCCAAAAGCGGCAAAGCGCACCTGATCAAATCGCACCACAACGTCGGCGGCCTGCCGGAAAACATGAAGCTGAAATTAGTCGAACCCTTGCGCGAACTGTTCAAGGACGAAGTGCGTAAGCTTGGCTTGGAACTAGGCTTGCCAGCCGACATGATCCATCGCCACCCCTTCCCCGGCCCCGGCCTGGGTGTGCGCATCCTCGGCGAAGTCAAAAAACAATATGCCGATTTACTGCGCCAGGCCGATGCCATTTTCATTGAAGAATTGTATCGTCACGACCTATATCACAAAGTCAGCCAAGCCTTCGCGGTATTCCTGCCGGTTAAATCGGTCGGCGTGATGGGCGATGGTCGCAAATACGACTATGTCATCGCCATTCGCGCGGTGGAAACCATAGACTTTATGACTGCCCGCTGGGCGCATCTGCCATATGACTTTTTGGATTTGATTTCACGCCGAATCATCAATGAAGTGGCGGGTATTTCTCGCGTCACCTACGACATCTCCGGCAAACCACCGGCTACGATAGAGTGGGAATGATCACGCGTTAGGCACTAGAAGGCACTAACTGGCAACAAATAACCAATAAGCCCATGTTTTAATGGGCTTTTTTGTTTTTGTTTTTGTTTTTGTGTTTTGCATTGTCTGGCAACTTTTAGCAGCGGGAAGCACCACTTGCGTGTGGTATTCAAGGTGGTATTATCAAGTCATGATGCCGTGAGTAATAGCCGATACCATGCTCCTTGATTCTATGCTTTCATGGCATCAGAATATTATAAATAAATGTTTTTATTGGTATTTTTACCTAATTTTTAGGTGATTTTTCAGTATGGTATCGAACTTAAATAAGGATAAGACTCTTGCTGACCGACACCAAGCTGCGCAACCTCAAGTCGAGGGACAAACTCTATAAGGTGAATGACCGGGATGGCCTATATGTGGCTATTACCCCTGCCGGCTCCATCTCATTCCGTTACAACTATTCGATCAATGGTAGGCAAGAGACGATCACCTTTGGTCGCTACGGTGTTGGTGGCATCACCTTGGCAGAAGCCCGTGAGCGACTTGGTGACGCCAAGCGGGTGGTCGCCAATGGGAAGTCGCCAGCCAAGGAAAAGGCTCGTGATAAGGCGCGAGTGAAAGGGGCTGAAACCTTTGCAGCCGGAAAATTTCAAGCTAGTTGTCGCCTCAATATAAAATTTTATGCGGCTATTTTGTCGGGATTCACGACCTCCTGGGGCGAGTTGTTTTGGGTTTCGGCATGATCCGGATTTAAGTGCACGGTATGGACTCTGTTCCAATTCCGAGTGTTTTGGCTCCATCGTCGCGGATTTTGGCGGCGGGCGTCTTCATAGAGCGATTTGCGTTGATTCAATAGCGCCTCGTCCAATCCAGCATGGCGTTGGGCCGGCGCTGAAAATCTTGGAAACGGAGCGATAGCGAAGTGAAGATTTTTAGTCCCCGATAGCCGTAGCGCTGGGCGGGTTTTCGCAGCGAAGCGGAGAAAACCTGCAAGGCATCGCGACACGGCGTCAAGTCATGCGAGAGCCGATGTTTCGACCCCCTGTTGGGTCGAAATGAGGTGACGCGGACGAATCGGGGCCGCCGAAGGCATAAACTGCCAGCAAATTTTTCGCGCTGAAATCGGATGGGACCCATTTCAGCTTTACCGAAAAATGCTGGCGCTCTTGTTTTATCTCAAATTTAAAAGGTTATAAAAATTTGAGGCGACAACTATTTTGACGCGGGGGGGTACTGGCCTTGGCGGAGTGGAAAAAGTTGCTGTCCGACGAGCATTTTTCCGTGGACGGTACGCTGATTCAGGCCTGGGCTTCGCACAAAAGTTTCGTCAAAAAGGACGGCTCGACCCCGCCCCGGAAGACGGTGGACGCAATCCCACCGTCAACTTCAAGGGCGAAAAACGCAGCAACGACACCCATGCATCGACCACCGATCCCGATGCCCGGCTGTACAAAAAGAGCGAAGGCGACAAATCTCAGCTAGCATTTCTAGGCCATGCCTTGATGGAAAACCGCAACGGTCTGGTGGTCGACGTCGAAGTTACCCAGGCCACTGGCACAGCAGAGCGTGAGGCGGCCGAAACCATGGTCAAGCGCACGATCAGTAAACCTGGCGCCACCTTGGGCGCCGACAAAAACTACGATACAGCGGATTTCGTGGGCAAGCTATGCCGACGCAAAGTCACCCCGCATGTCGCCAGCAAGAACAAAGGCTCGGCCATTGACGGCCGTACCACTAGGCACGACGGTTACCGCAAAAACCTCAAAACCCGCAAGCGGATCGAGGAAGTCTTCGGCTGGGCCAAGACCGTAGGCCCGCTACGGCAAACCCATTTCCGGGGCTTGAAGAAAATCGCTGCGCAAACGATTTTTACTTTTGCGGCTTATAACTTAACGCGAATGGGCGCCATTTTCGGCTGGCGTTACAGCAACGCCTAGGCAGTCGTGCGCCTGAAAGCCGCCAAAAGGCGGAATTTAACCCCTCTCGGGGCGAATATAACCGGCTAAAACCGGTTTTTGAGGCCTAATCGGGCTTCCAGACCACCCGGCGCTTCAAAATATCGCGTCGAAACCGAAAGTATGACGGCAAATTTCAACAGCCTGTTAAGGGTTTGTCGGGACAGGTTTCGGCAGACCCTTTTTGCAGGCCACGATCTACTCGTTGTATTTGGAATTACAATGATGGGGAGAATAGAGGTCGGCCGTAAGCGGAAGTTGGTATATTTAATCTTGATACCGGTTTGAAATTTAAATCGGCCATTCAAATAGCAACAATTGTAGGGTGGATAAGCGAAGCGTCATCCGCCATGGAATAGAAGAGTTTTAAATAGGTGGATGGCGCTTCGCTTATCCACCCTACGGCCCTAAATCTCACTAGTTCAGTCGTTTGTGGCTCCCGTCTTAGCGGGAGTCACAAACGCTAAACTCCGTGATTATTAACGGGCTGCTTCGGTGTTAGTTGCTCCATACGTTTGTAAGCGTCTAGCCATCGTCTCCGCAAATATCCGCAGACACTCATAAGCCGATGGCAATGTTTGAAATACTTCCGCAAGAATATACTCGTCGTTAGGCGGCGCATTATGCTTCGCGGCGAGTTGAGATCTAAGTAATTCCAGATTATCTAAGAAATTGACATCCTCTGTTACCAAGGCGGTGATTATGTTTACACTGGCTTTTACTACATCGTGGGTTTGACCGGTTTCATTGGCGATGATGCCACTTTGCCAAAAAGACCAACGCAGATTAATACCGCGCAAGAAGCCGTAACACCAATGCCAAACCTCATTCAAAGCATCGTTACTTAACTCGGAAAAATGGTAGGGAAAGCTAAGTTGGTTGTTTATTAACAATTTATTGCTTGCTTTGACTGTTGCAATCACGGCCTTTTTCAAGTTTTTCACTTGACTGTTAGTCAACTTAGGCTTTTGTCCCAGAAATAGTTCCGCCATCCATTCCGACGGATCGATAATGCAAGGGGTAATAGTAAGTGCGTGGAAAAACCCGTTTAAGCCCGCTTTGTTTAAATGAAGCGCCGGCTCGACGCATCTATCTAACGAGTGTAGTAAGTTATCTAAGGCGGTGTTGTAGATCATGGGGCTAATTTTTATGTAAGAAGTTATGGGTTTTGATCAATTTGTAAAGCTGTTCCTAAAGTCCCGTAACCCGTTATCTTTGCAAACGCACAAAGCCAATTAGTCATTGGACGTCTACGGTTACGTTAATGTGCTCTTAGTATGCCTTCGGCTGAGTTCGGGAAAACTAGGTCGAATCGATGGCCAAATTATCCTGCGTTCGTCAGGATTTGAATGGCTTGGGGCCTGAGGGGACAGCGCCTGCCAGTAAATTAATAGCCTATACACAAGATAAACCGCTTGCCGGGCGGAGTCGAAGTTAGTCAATTTGCCCGGCTTCGGCTACTTCGCTTAACACAAGTCCATTCGGCGAACGGTTGCGTAATAAGCTAATTTGCACGGCGATCAACGGACGCTGATTGCTGTTGGCTACGGTCGTTTGTATATCGAATACGCTTTAAGCGAAACCAAATCCAGGTTAATTTTTTATCGTCGTGATCCAGTTTTCTTTTGAAGGCCTCTTGTTCCGGCGACGACAGGCATTTTTGAGAATAACGCCGTAATTCGGCTACGCGTTTTTCGCCGATTTTGGCTATTAACTTTTTTTCCGCGTCTATTAATTTCATTAAGCTTTTCTGCGATTCTTGTCTGATCTCAAGCTCAATATCGGCTATATCGGTATTATTGGCGTACAACATTTTATATAGGTAAAAATTTAAAACGGATTGATAGTAGATAACTAGCTTATCGATCACTGGCGGATGGATTCGGACTGAGATAGATTACTTTGGGCCGAAAATTTGCTGCGGGATATTTCGGGTCATATTCGGCCATGTCTTCGGCTTTTTTCAGCTTTGATGAGATATTCTGACTTTCTGCTTGGTCCGCGCTGTAAATTATTTTAGGTTGAAAATACGCGGCAGGATAAGTTTCTGCGCAAATTGGCGATGCTAGGCTTAAGCTCACTAAACCAGTCCCTAGTAAAAGTTTCATGGTGACCTCCTATAGTATTAATTAGTATTAGCTACACCTTGTTCCAGATTCGAATAATTCCAGTGATGCTTAGAACTTTATCTGCTAAAGAAAGCCAGAACTACGCATATTAAAGGGAGTAATTATCTACCGGCGCCGATAAAGCTAATTTCATTATAAGCAGTAAATATGCCATAAAACCATCGCGGCATGGCCTGTCTTAAGTGATTGATTAGCGGGCTGGTTTATTTTTGCAAGTGAGCGAAAAAGAAGGCGAGTGTATATCTTTTGTACGACTGTCGATAAATAAAACGCCTAAACTTAATACAGCTGAAGTTTCCCGAAAATTTTCAAGCCAACATGATAGATATTCATCATTTATAGAAGCGCACTGAGAAAGGGTTGGACTGACAGCTTTTAGAAATATTGAATGTAGCTTATTGGCCGAATGCGACAGCATCGAGAATAGTTTGTCTCTTTTTTGAGCAGCGTGAGGTCGAATCGTCAGGTGAAGATTTCTCAATCTCAAACCATCGCGGCTAGCTTTCATCGAGTCCAAATCATTCAATGTCTCTCCATTCTCGGTAAACGTCGCGTGCAATTACCCCTATTTCCCGGCATTGCCTGTATAATCCTCACCAGAGTTGGCCGAACAGTCGCCGTTTTATGCAAATAAAAGGGAGGAAAGTCCGGGCTCCATAGGGCAGGGTGCCAGGTAATGCCTGGGAGGCGCGAGCCTACGGAAAGTGCCGCAGAAAATATACCGCCTGGTTTTTCGGAACCCGGTAAGGGTGAAATGGTGCGGTAAGAGCGCACCGCGCAACTGGTAACAGGTGTGGCAGGGTAAACCCCACCCGGAGCAAGATCAAATAGAGGAGCATTGGCGTGGCCCGCGCTGCTCCTGGGTAGATTGCTTGAGCGTCAGAGTGATCTGACGCCTAGATGAATGGCTGTTCAAGACAGAACCCGGCTTACAGGCCAACTCTTTCTCTTCTCTTCTTTTCTTTTGCAATCCGCAAAATATTCCATGACTGTAAAAACCGACGAATTTTTCCGCAAGGCAGATCAGTTGATTGCCGCCGGCCGCTTCATCGACAGCAAGGGCTGGGTGCCCGCCACCAGCGGCAATTTCTCCGCCAAACTCAGCGACGGCAATATTGCTATCACTGTGTCCGGCCGGCATAAAGGCCGCTTGCAAGCCGACGATATCATGTTGATCGACAGCAAAGGCCGTTCCCTGGACGGCAAGAAGCCGTCGGCGGAAACGCTCTTGCATACCTCGATTTATCAACGTTTTCCGGACGTTCAGGCGGTATTGCACCCGCATTCGATCAACGCCACGTTGACGGCGCGTTTGTTTAAAAATGAAATCGTGCTGAAGGATTACGAGCTGCTCAAAGCGTTTACCGGCATCAATACCCATGAGACCCGCATCGCCATCCCCATTTTCGGCAACGATCAGGACATTCCCAGATTGGCCGGCAAGGTGGAAAACTACCTGGACCATCACACTCATGACGTTTACGGCTATATTATTGCCGGCCACGGTTTTTATACTTGGGGCGCGTCGGTCGACGATGCCTTGCGCCACCTGGAAGCACTGGAATTTTTATTCGACGTTGAAATTCGCCTACATGGAGTAACAAGACTATGAGCGCACTAACCCTTTACCCTGCCGATAAACCACAACAAGGCACTACTTTTCGAGACTTTGCAGATATTGCCGCGCAACTGCAAGGCATCGGCGTCCAGTTTGAACGCTGGGAGGCCGATTGCGAGTTTTCGGCGGCGGACGATGCAGAGGCGGTTTTAAAGGGCTATCAAAGCTCGATAGACAAACTCAAGCGGCAATACGGTTTTCAGTCGGTGGATGTGATCAGTTTGAATGCGGACCATCCTAATAAAGACGCATTGCGACAAAAGTTTTTATCCGAGCATACCCACAGCGACTTCGAAGTGCGCTTTTTCGTGGAAGGTCGGGGCTTGTTTTATCTGCATGTCGGCGATCAAGTCTATGCGGTGCTGTGCGAGCAGGGCGATCTGATTAGCGTGCCTGCCAATACCACGCATTGGTTCGACATGGGCGAAACCCCGGCATTTAAGTGCGTTCGCCTGTTCACCACCGAAGACGGCTGGGTGGCGGAGTTTACCGGCAATCCGATTGCCGAACGCTTTCCGACCCTGGATCACTATCTGACAACGTTATGATCAAAGCCATTGTCACCGATATTGAAGGAACGACGTCGTCGCTATCCTTTGTGAAAGCTGTGTTGTTTCCGTATGCCCGCGCTCGCTTACCGGATTTTGTGAGACGTCATCGAGAGCAAGCCGAGATCAAGCCATTATTGGCCGAGGCCAAGCAAATTGCCGGCGGCGAGCAGGATGAAGACGCTCTGATCGCGCGATTCATTCACTGGATCGATACCGATCAAAAAATTACGCCATTGAAATCCTTACAGGGCTTGATCTGGCAGGAAGGCTATCGCAATGGCGATTTCACCGGCCATGTTTACGAAGATGCTGTGCGTAATTTAAGAAACTGGTTTGGCCAGGGTTATAAGCTGTATGTCTATTCCTCGGGCTCAGTACAGGCGCAAAAGCTACTGTTCGGACATAGCGACTACGGCGACCTTACGCCAATGTTTTCCGGTTACTTCGATACCCTCATTGGCGGTAAGAAGGAAGCCATTTCCTATGAACGTATTGCTGCCGAGCTGGGTTTACCGGCCGAACAAATTCTGTTTTTGTCGGATATAAAGGATGAACTGGACGCCGCTCGCCTGGCAGGCTTGGCGACTTGCTGGCTGGTGCGCGAGCAGGTGCTGGATACCGGCGCCGCGCATGTTCAGGTCAGCGATTTTGACGGCATTCATCTGTAAACGCGGCGTTATTCGCCTATGAAAATAGCGATCCTGTCGCGCGACGCGACGCTGTATTCCAGCGTCCGGCTGTTGGAGGCCGCCACCGCCCGCGGCCATGAGGCCAGGATATTCGATCCGACCCATTGTTACATGAACATCACCTCGATGAAGCCGTCTATCCATTACATGGGCGAAAATCTGGTAGGTTACGACGCGGTAATTCCCCGCATCGGCGCGTCTATCACCTTTTACGGGACGGCGGTGTTGCGACAGTTTGAGGTAATGAATACCTTTGTCCTCAATACTTCCGCATCGATCAGCCGTTCCCGCGACAAACTGGCTTCCAGCCAGTTGCTGGCGCGCAAGGGTATCGATCTGCCGATTACCGCGTTCGCCCACAATCCGGATAATATCGAAGATCTAATCGCCGAAGTCGGCGGCGCGCCGCTGGTGATCAAACTGGTGGAAGGTTCGCAAGGCATAGGCGTGGTATTGGCGGAAACCCATAACGCCGCGCATAGCGTGATTCAGGCCTTCATGGGGCTTAATGCAAACATCATGGTGCAGGAATTCATTCAGGAAGCAGCCGGCAGCGACATCCGCTGCTTTGTGGTCGGCGACAAGGTGGTTTCGGCGATGAAGCGGCAAGGCCGCGAAGGCGAGTTTCGTTCCAATCTGCATCGTGGCGGCACGGCCACGCTGGTCAGGCTGACTCCGCAAGAACGCTCGACTGCAGTACGAGCCGCCAAAATCATGGGCTTAAATGTCTGCGGTGTGGATTTGCTGCGTTCCAAACGCGGACCGCTGGTGATGGAAGTCAATTCCTCACCTGGTTTGGAAGGCATAGAAAAGACCAGCGACAAGGATATTGCCGGCTTGATGATCGAATATATTGAAAAGAATATAGGTAAAAATAAATCCGGGTAATCGGTAACCCGGATTGAGTAAACTGAATAGTTAGAGCGGTCGGGGGGTAGACCGTGGGTAGGGTAAGCAGATCCCTGTCGATATTGACTATTTTTCCAGCGTCACAAATGCCAGTTTGGAAATGCCGGCGTGCTGCACCGTAGCCATTACTTCGGCAACCTTGCCGTAATTCACGCCTTGATCGGCATAAATGTGAATGATTAGCTCGGGGTTGCCGGCCAATTCATTTCTTAGCGTAGTATCCAACGCCGTTAAATCGGCCACAGCATTTTTATTCAGTGTCACGCCGCCTAGCGCATCGATACCGAGTTGCATGGGCTGTTTTTCCATATCTGGTGTAGTAGAAGCCGTTTTCGGTAAGGCTACATTGACCGATTGGGTCAACAGAGGCGCAGTGACCAATAAAATAATCACCAGCACCAACATCACATCTACCAGCGGCGTAACATTAATTTCGCTAACCGGCCCATCGTCGTCTGAGTTTGTTTTAAATCCCATGTAATTAATCCTTGTTTTTACTGGTATTGTTGTATGAGTCGCCGAAGGCGATATGTAGAAAACCATCGACGAAATTTTCCAGCGAAGCCCGATGGTGCTTGGCGCGACGCTGGAAAAAATTATAGGCCAACACTGCCGGTACGGCTACGGCAATACCGATCGCGGTAGCAATTAAAGCATCGCCTATCGGCCCGGCAACCACGTCCAAACTGGCGGAACCGCTAGCGCTAATATCGTGCATGGCATGCATAATGCCAAGTACGGTACCGAATAGGCCGACGAATGGCGCCGTGCTGCCGATGCTGGCCAGCATGGTTAAGCCGCCTTCCATCCGGCGTTGCTCATCCTGCGTCTGTTTACGTAATGTTTGTTCCAGTAAATCTTGTGGAGAACCGCGAAACTTCAGGCTGGTGCAGGTCTCCGGATGTGTCATTTCCGCCAACCAGGCAAAGCCGCAGGCAGCGACGCGGGCTTTGGGGCCACGCGCGGTTTCGGCGGGTAGTTGCTCGGCGGCTTTTAAATCGGTCGTGTCCCAAAAAGCGCTGTCGTATTGTTTGTTATAATAATTATTCTTGGCAAACTGCCATATTTTGAAAAAAATCAAAGTCCACGTTATCAACGAAAACACCAGCAATGTGTAAAGGGTAGCGTTGATAACCGCTTCCGGGGCTATATGGTAGGGCATTAATCTCTCCGATTTTTATTCACGCAAAGTAAAAATTATTGGCACAATCACCGAACTGGCCACCGGCGTTTCGCCGCGTTTGGCCGGAATGAATTTCCATTTTTTCACGGCTTCCACCGCCGATTCGTCAAGCATCTCGTGGCCACTACTGCGCTCAACCGCCACCGAATCGCTCAAGCCTTCCGGCGACACCTGCACCCGTAACATCACCTTGCCCTGCCAGCCTCGGCTTTTAGCAATCATCGGATATTCCGGCTTGGGGTTGTGGGCGTAGTTGGCTCGAAAATTAGCTTCGGTAAACTGCTCGGCGTTGGTTGCGGTAGTGCTGGTCGTCGTACTCGTTACCGATGTACTGCTCGCTGTACTGGTTACCGGTGTCGGCTGCGGCTCGGAAACAGGCTCAACCGGCGCATATTCCGGCGCTTTTTGCACGATGGGCGGCGCTTTCTTCGGTACCGGCTTTGGCTCCGGCTTTTTCGGCGGCGGCTTTTTCTCGGGCGGTGGCGGTGCTGGAGGTGGCGGGGCCACGCTGGGTTTTGGCGCGGATATCGCTATCATCGATACTTCCATCGTCAACGGCTGCGCCGGGGTGACTTTTTCCTCGGGTTTCAATAACTGCTGCAAACCCCAAAGATGCAGCAAGAATACCAGTAAGGCTAACAACCTCAGCATGCTGGAGGGTCGTTCTTCCCCTAACAGCGTCTGCCAAAAAGAACCGTGACCGCTTGCCACTGTAGGCAGGTAACCGCCGAATGACGCTAACTCGTTATTTTGCAAAGCATCCTCGTGGTTTTTAAATAAATACATATAAACTGTTGAATACAAAATTAAGCGCGATTCGAATTTAGCCGGGTATTGTAAATTAATACGTCCTAGCGCGACAGCCGTCCTTACAGGAAAGAACACGAACTAACCAATCTTAACTAAGACGTTTCAGCCGTTAAAATCCCCACTGGTCGACGACGATTTCGGGCTAAATTACAATTTATGGCATAATTTCCCTTCCCGTCTGTATCTCCGATTTATTCCATATGCCCGAAAAACAATCCGTTCATACCCAGGGACAAGTCAATACACTGGCTTTAAGTGCGATAGGCGTGGTGTTTGGGGACATCGGTACCAGTCCGCTGTATGCGGTGAAAGAGGTGTTTCACGGCGGCTTGCCTACCGATGCTACCCATGTGCTTGGGGTGCTTTCCTTGATGTTTTGGGCCATCACCTTGGTGGTGACTACCAAATACGCGATTTTTATCATGCGTGCCGACAACAAGGGAGAAGGCGGCATCATGGCTTTGATGGCGTTGGCGCTGCAAGGCTCCAAGGATAATCCGACGCGTAAGGCTTTTATCGTCACCATTGGTTTGCTGGGAGCCTCTTTGTTTTATGGCGACAGCATGATTACGCCGGCCATTTCGGTACTCAGCGCCGTGGAAGGTTTGCAAATCGTGGCGCCGCGTCTTGATCACTACGTGTTGCCGATTACCATCGCGGTGCTCAGCGCGCTGTTCATTATCCAGACCAAAGGTACCGGCAAAGTCGGCAGAATGTTCGCGCCCATCATGTGTTTCTGGTTTGCCACGCTCGGTCTTTTGGGAGCCGTCAATATCGTCCAACACCCGGATGTATTGATGGCCGTTAACCCCTGCTATGCAATCAGTTTATTGTTCGAATTGGGCTGGAAGGGCTTTTTAATCATGGGCTCGGTGGTGTTGGCGATAACCGGTGCGGAAGCGCTATATGCAGATATGGGCCATTTCGGCTTGAAACCGATTCGCTTAGCCTGGTTTAGTTTCGTGTTTCCGGCTTTATTGTTGAACTACTTCGGCCAAGGGGCTTTGCTGATTGGCAATCCCCAGGCCGTCGAAAATCCGTTTTATTTAATGGCGCCACATTGGGCCATGTATCCACTGCTGATTCTGGCGACACTGTCCACCGTAATCGCCTCGCAAGCCGTGATTTCCGGGGCTTTTTCGGTAACCCGGCAAGCCATCCAGCTCGGTTACTGCCCCAGGATGAATATCCGCCACACTTCGGGCGACGAAATGGGCCAAGTCTATTTACCTGCCGTCAATTGGTTGCTGATGGTCTCGGTATTTATTTTAGTGTTGAGTTTTAGATCGTCGTCCGCATTGGCATCGGCTTACGGCATTGCGGTGACTGGTACGATGATCGTCGATACCATCCTGGCCTTTATCGTGATCCAGGCACTATGGCAATGGAATAAACCCACGAGTATCACTTTCCTATCGATATTTTTAATTATCGACCTGCTGTTCTTATCTTCGAACAGCCTGAAAATCCCTCATGGCGGCTGGCTGCCATTGGTAGTCGGCGCGGTGTTGTTTTTGATCATGACCACCTGGATTAGAGGGAAGGAGTTATTGGCCAGGTATTTGGACGAAAAACGGGTGCTGTTCGAGGAGTTGGAGCAACGTTTGCGGGATCGCCCGTTGGTGACCGTGCCTGGCACTGCGATTTACATGGCTCGTAGTGTACATGGCGTACCGCAGGTGTTATTACATAATTTGGAACATAATCATGTGATGCACGAAAAGCTGATCGTATTGACCATCGTGACGCGCGAAGAGCCTTATATCGACGAAGCCCATCGGGTGAAAATCCGCATGTTTGGCGATAGCGGCAATTTTTATCGGGTGAAACTATATTTTGGCTTTCAAGAGGAGCAGGACGTGCGCCGCGCCCTGCAACTTTGCTGTCATGAAGGTTTGGTTATCGATCAAAAAACCGTGTCGTTTTTTATCGGTAGCGAGAAACTCTCGTTCCGCCGCAAAAGCCCGATGCCGAAATGGCGGCGCTCCTTGTTCAGCTTCTTAACGCATAACTCTACCAGTGCCATCGAGTATTTCAAAATCCCCGTCGAACGCGTGATCGAACTGGGGATTCGCATCGAATTGTAGGCCACTAACTGAATGGCGCGACAAGGCTAGTCGCCGCGTCTGCCATGATGACCGCCCCAGCCGCCGTGTTGTTGGTGATCGCCACCGTTGCCGCTCCTACCGAAACCCTGTTCGTGCTGTTCCGGCATAGCCCGCTCCTGGCGCGGTGATTGCTCGGCATGCTGTTCATGCCTAAACTCCCGCTGACCCATATCCCTGTTTTGCCAGCCACCGTGTCCGCCATCGTGACGTCCAAAGTGCGGCACGGGCGCGCTCCAACCATGATGTTCATCACCGTGATGCTCGGGGCGATAACTCGGCTGCACAGAGTACCGGCCATAGGTAATACTGGTACTCGGGCGGGAATAACTACGCCCATAGCTTTGGTAATAGCTAGGCGACGAATAGTCACCGCCGTAACCTACAGAGTCACGCTGATAAGAGCCGGTCGCGCAGCCCGACAGGGTTAACGCGGCGATGGTGAGAATGGCGACTTGTATGGTTTTCATGACTGCCTCTTGGCTGGTTGGCCCTCTAATGTGAAGTTGGGCTTAGCGTAGCCGAGGCAGGCTTAATCCATGCTTAACGTCATCCGGCGACCAGAAAATGTTCCGGCTCGGCAATTACCGGATTGCTCAGCGAGCCCAGGCCTTCTATCTCGATGCGCACCGTTTGCCCCGGTTTCAGATAACCGCGCGGCTTCATCTTCACACCCACTCCTGCCGGCGTGCCGGTACTGATTACATCGCCAGGCTCCAGTGTCATCACTTGTGTCAGATAGGCGATCAACTCGTAACAATTAAAAATCATCTCGCTGGTATTGCCGTTTTGCCGCAACTCCTCGTCCACCCAAGTTTTTAGGCCCAGATTATGGGGATCGGCGATTTCGTCAGCGGTGACCAACCACGGCCCCAGCGGGCCATGCGTATCGAAGGATTTGCCCAAGGTCCAGGTTGGGGTGCGCTGTTGCCAGTCGCGTACCGTCACATCGTTGCAAATGGTGTAAGCGGCTATCACGTCATGTGCCTGTTCGACCGGTACATGTTTACAACGCTTCCCGATCACGAATGCCAGCTCACCCTCGTAATCCACTTTGTCGGACACGGGCGGCACATGAATCGCTTCGCCGTCAGCGATGACGCAAGTGCTTTGCTTGGTAAAAAAAGTTGGATATTCCGGTTTTTCCAGGCCGGTTTCACCAATGTGGTCGGCGTAATTTAACCCAACACCCAGCAATTTGCCGGGACGCGGAATTGGCGCCAGCAGTGTCACCTCGGCCAGTGGAATACGCGGCGCGCCGGAGTCGATCAGGGTTTGCATCGTCGATAATGCCTGAGCGCCCGCCGCCAGAAAATCTAGCATGTTGTTCGGCAGTTCGCCGTTTCCCGTTACCACAGCATCACCAAGTACCGCGCCGATGCGGATTTGGCCCTTATAGCTAAATGTCGCCAGTTTCATTCCCAAGTCACTCGATTACAAAAAACGGCATTGTAGCTCAGACCTATTGCCGGCAAACACTCGGTCGCCGTTTACTGCAAAAACCAGGAATAGACGTTTCATTTATAGTCAGTGTCGATTTATTGGACACCTAAATCCCTATTCCTGAATCGCTCTCCCAGTCAAAAATAAATCCTATCTCATTGTTATAACGCTGTTTTTTTTAATAGGCTCGTTTTGGTACGTATGTTGCTCTCAAGGCAGCGAGGCTGGCGCCACTCCAGACGAAGAAACCTGTTACAGACGGCAGGCAGGAAAGCACCTGACTACTGAATGGCGCTGGCCTCTTTTATTCTTATAACAGCACAACGAGGAACAATCATGGCGATAAGTACTGCTACAAAAGCCGCAACTGATGCATTGGCGGCGAATCCCGCGCCAGTCAGCGTAGGAGCACAGGAGGTTCATAGATGGATGCAGAGTTTTACGTGGGATTTTGATAAAAATCGAACCAAATATTCGACCAAATACAAAATGGCCAACGATACCAAAGAGCAATTCAAGCTGATCGCTAAAGAATATGCGCGTATGGAATCGGTAAAGGACGAACGTCAATTCGGTAGTTTGCAAGACGTGTTGACGCGGGTAGACGCTGCCAACCGCGTCCATCCGAAATGGAATGAGTCGATGAAAGTCATCTCCAATTTCCTGGAAGTGGGTGAATACAACGCGATTGCCGCGACCGGTATGTTGTGGGATTCTGCGACTGCTCCCGAGCAAAAAAATGGTTACTTGGGCCAAGTGTTAGACGAAATTCGCCACACTAACCAATGCGCGTACATCAACTACTACTTTGCCAAACAAGGCCAAGACGCTGCCGGTCATAACGATGCCCGTCGCACGCGTGCCATAGGCCCATTGTGGAAAGGCATGAAACGGGTGTTTTCCGATGGTTTTATTTCCGGAGACGCGGTGGAATGTTCCATCAATCTGCAGTTGGTCGGTGAAGCCTGTTTTACCAATCCATTGATCGTGGCGGTAACAGAGTGGGCGTCTGCCAATGGCGACGAAATGACGCCAACTGTGTTCCTGTCCATCGAAACCGATGAGTTGCGCCACATGGCTAACGGTTATCAAACCGTGGTATCCATCGCCAACGACGAAGCGGCTTCCAAATACCTGAACACCGACCTGAACAACGCCTTCTGGACCCAACAAAAATACTTCACACCGGTATTGGGCATGATGTTCGAATACGGCAGCCATTTCAAAGTGGAACCTTGGGTTAAAACCTGGAACCGTTGGGTGTACGAAGATTGGGGCGGTATTTGGATTGGTCGTCTAGGCAAATACGGCGTCGAATCGCCACGTAGCTTGCGCGATGCCAAAAAAGACGCTTACTGGGCACATCACGACTTGTTCTTGATTGCTTATGCCTTGTGGCCCACTGGCTTTTTCCGTTTGAGCCTGCCAACACAGGAAGAAGCTGATTGGTATGAAGCCAACTATCCAGGCTGGTACGACATGTATGGCAAAGTCTATGACGAATGGCGTGCCCGCGGTTGCGAAGATCCAAGCAGCGGCTTCCTGCCTATCCAGTGGTTCATCGAAAACAACCATCCGATCTATATCGACCGTGTTTCGCAAGTACCTTTCTGCCCAAGCTATTGCAAAGGTGAAAGCACGCTACGCGTTCTGGAATTCAACGGCAAAAAACATTCCTTCAGCGACCAATGGGGCGAAAGAATGTGGCTGTCAGAACCTGAGCGTTATGAGTGCCAAAACATCTTTGAACAATACGAAGGCCGCGAGTTATCCGATGTGATTGCCGAAGGCTTTGGTGTGCGTAGCGACGGCAAAACGCTGATCAGTCAGCCACACACCAACAAAGACGGCAAGTTGTGGACGCTGGATGACATCAAAAAGATTAATTGCGTGTTTTCGGATCCATTGAAAGCCCTGTAATCATTTCAACAATTGTTAAGGAAACCTGCTTATGTCTATAGAAGTGAATGGTGGAAGACGTGGTCTGACCGACCCGGAAATTGCCGCTAAAATCATGGCCGCCGTGCCCGACAAGCCGTTAGAAACCCAACGTAAAATGAACTATTTCATGAAACCGCGCGGTAAGCGGATTAATGAATATGAAGTGTTGTGTTGCTATAGCCAGCCGACACCGGACTGGATTCCTGGCGGCTTGGACTGGGGCGACTGGACCCAAAAATTCCACGGTGGCCGGCCATCCTGGAGTAATGAATCCACCGAAATGCGCAGCTCGGATTGGCTGGCGCATCGCGATCCGGCTTTCCGCTGGCACGCGCTGTATGTTAAGGATAAAGCCGAAGAATGGCGTTATACCGACCGCTTTCTGAAAGCCTATTCTGCTGATGGTCATGTGCGTTCGATCGATCCGGTTTGGCGTGATGAAGTGTTGGGCGATTATCTGGGTGCTTTCGGCTTTTACGAGTATGGCTTGTTCAATTCGCATTCCTCCGTGGTCCGTGATTGTCTGGGCGACACACTGCGCATGAGCAGCGCCATGATCGGTCTGGACAAGGTCGACAACGCGCAAATGATTCAAGCGGAGAGAACCTTTTTGTCTAAATTGGTGCCGGGCTTCCCCGAGTCCACCGATGTTCCAAAACAGGAATGGACGAAAGGCACTATTTTCAAAGGCGCTAGAGAATTGGTGCAAGATATTTGGCAAGCAACTTATGACTGGAACGAAATTTTGTTCTCCGGCCATATGATTTGCGACCCTATCTTCGGGCAATTTGTGCGTAGAGAATTCTTTCTGCGCTTGTCGTCATATTACGGCGACAACTTGACACCGTTCTTTATCAACCAAATGCAGTTGTATTTCTCGCAAACTAAAGGCATTACCACCGACATGTTCCATACCTGTCTGGGTGCCGACGTTGAGTTTGGCGATTACAACAACCGGTTGATGCGCGCTTGGGCCGATAAATGGCTACCTAGAACAGTCAACGCACTGAAAGACTTCATGGCTATTTACGCCACCATTCCGGAAATCAAAGGCGTCAGCGACAAAGCAGCGATTGAAGCGGCGCTGGTTCGGGTATTTGCCGATTGGAAACGCGATTTCGCCGATCCGATCAACTACAAAGTGGATACCGCCGCCCTCGTCAAAACCGTGTTAAGCGGACTCAAATAAGGAAATATTATGTCGAAAAGTTCAAATGCTTACAACGCTGGCATTATGCAAAAAACCGGCAAAGCCTTTGCCGATGAGTACTTCGCCGAAGATAACCAGGTCGTGCATGAAAGCCACGAAGTGGTACTAGTCTTGAAAAAATCCGATGAACTCAACACCGTGGTCGAAGAAATTTTGCTGGGCTCTCACAAAGCGGACAACCCCACGCTGGTGGTGGAAGATCGGGCCGGATTCTGGTGGTTGAAAGCGACAGGCAAGATCGAGATCGACTGTGTTGAAGTCTCCGAGTTACTAGGCAAACACTACAGCGTGTATGACCTGTTGGTGGATGTTTCATCCACTATCGGCCGCGCCTACACCTTGGGCGAAACCTTTACCATCACATCTGAATTGATGGGTCTTGACGTCAAACTGAAAGACTTAGCCGCAGCATAGGGGATAACAATGGCAAATATTCACGATAATCCTACTCGCAACGCCTGGATGACAAAAATTGCGACACTGGACACTGTGGCGAAAGCGCATGCTTTCTTGACCGACTTTCGTGCCAAGCACATGAGCCCGTTTAAAACCGACTGGTCGCTGGAATTGGATGGCCTCTGGATAGAGCTGAAAACTGAAGAGAAGCTGGCGCTATTGAAACATAAGGAATTCAACGACAACCAGCTTCTCAACAATTGCAGCTGCGGCGCCAATGCCCAGCAAGTTGCCAACGAAGCTCTCGCCAAAATGGCGGCCTGCGAGGATATGTATGAAGCAGAGCGTATTCATATCAACTTCAGATTGGCCTGCAAGCCGCCTGTCATGCCGGTCAATGTGTTTTTGGACACCGATCGCCAATTGGGTAACAAGTTGATGGAACTGCGTAACACCGACTACTACGCCTTACCGTTAGAGGAATTGCGTAAAAAACGGGGCGTGAAAGTGATTACCTTGCAGTAATCGCCCGACAGGATTGTCACCCCCTGCCCTGTTTTACTGTGCGGGATGAGGGGGTGGCATATTGCGAATCGCCACGCTGGAAGTGTGGCGATTCCTTTACACCCCAAACCGAATGTTTGCCAAATCCGAAAGGCTCTTACGCAGTCACGCGGGAAACCTATGTGCATGTTTGCAAACGTCGTTACAACGAACCACTAACTAGAAGTCAGTATTATGGATTTTTTCTCTAATTTTAAGTCGGCGGTAACGCCCGCTTTTCCGAGTGAAGCCGACAATCTCACCACGCTATACGACATCGAACCCTATACAGCTTTTACTGAAGATCTGGAGTTTATGTGGCGCTGGACCATCTATCGTGACCAAAAGCTGGTCCAGGAGGGTTGTTCCTTAACCCTGGATGCTTCAAAGCGCGCAGTTGATCATGTTCTGGCTTTTTTTAGCGTGTCGACCAAAAGCCAGTCTCATGGAGAATGACATGAGTACCCATCAAATTAAAATTATTACCCAAGATGGTGAATCCCTTTGTTTTGAGTGTTACGAAGACGAGGACGTCATCACCGCCGCCGTGCGACAGGACATCTATTTGATGTCATCCTGCCGGGAAGGCGGTTGCGCGACTTGCAAAGGTTTTTGTGCGGAAGGCGATTATGTTTTGGGTAAATGCAGTTCGCAGGCATTGCCGTATGAAGAAGAGGAAGCCGGGGAAGTCCTGTTATGCCGTTGCTATCCTACGACCGATTTAGACGTTGAAGTGCCTTATACCTACGACAGAATTTCATTTTCGCCCGAAGGTATGATGTTTGAAGCGGAAGTACTTGAGTTGTCGCAAATCTCCATCAACGTCATGAAGTTTTTGCTTCGGCGCACGGGCGACGACAAAACCATTAAATTCGAGTCAGGGCAATTTTTTGATCTGGAAATACCCGGCACCACGATAACCCGCTCCTATTCACCGGCTAACACCGCCAATAAAACTGGTGATTTGGAATTTTTGATTCGCGTCGTCGACGGTGGCAAATTTTCAGAGTATTTGAAAAATGATGCCAAAGTGGGGCAGAGATTGCATGTCAAAGGTCCGTCGGGCATTTTCGGCTTGAAAGAAAACGGCTTTACCCCGCGCTATTTTGTAGCCGGCGGTACCGGTCTGGCGCCGATATTGTCGATGGTGCGGCGGATGCAGGAATGGGAAGAACCGCAAAAGTGCATCATCTATTTCGGCGTCAATACCGAAGCCGAAATTTTCCATCTGGATGAGTTGAATCAATTAGCCGCGCAAATGCCGACGTTAGAACTAAGAAACTGCGTTTGGAAATGTTCGGATGATTGGCATTGTGAAAAAGGCAGTGTGGTGGACATCCTGCGCCGCGATTTGCAGGATACCGGTGCCAAGCCGGATTTATACCTGTGCGGGCCGCCTGGCATGGTCGACGCAACCTTTGCGGTGTGTGCCGAAATGGGGATACCCAAGGAACGCATCTATCTTGAAAAATTCCTGCCTAGCGGGTCGTCGTAATGCCACTGGCAAATGAGGTGCTGCGCCGTTGTATCTATGCTCGGCACGCTTGTTTGCTAAATTAAAACAGCTTTTTTCCATGCCGAAAAAGCGCAACGATGCTGAGGCAATTATGAAAGCCGATGATGTAGAGTTTCTTGCAGACATGGCTGTTCAACTGGATGAAACTATAAGAAAACTGGTGATAGACGAACAGGAAATTCTGGAAAAGTTAGGACCTGCCAGGGTTCAGGAATTAAAGGAGTTCTGGAATCAAGAGTTAACTGCTGAGGAAGACGCGGACTTTAAGCGGAGCATGGACTACTGGGACAAAACGCTTATCCGTATCTGGGCAAATTCCAAACGTGCTCGTCAAACCCGTGCCCAAGTCGGGCAAACCTTGATGAAATTAAATTCACATCTATAAAAACGATAGAGACGTCCTAGACATGAGTAAACAAATTATTTACAACCCGGAGGCTCGGCAGCGTTTGCTGCAAGGCATCAATGCGGTGGCGCGAGCGGCCAGCGTTACCTTGGGTAGCGCGGGTCCCGCCGTGATGATTCAACATCGGACCGACGGCATCATACCCATCTTTACTCGGGATGGCGTCACCGTTGCCAACTCCATAGTCATGGAAGATCGTATTGCCGATTTAGGTGCACGCATGCTGCGGGATGTGGCCGGCTCGGTGTCCCGCGAAGTCGGCGACGGCACCACCACGGCAATTGTTCTGGCGCAAAGTTTGGCTGTCGAAGCCCTGAAATGCGTGGCGGCCGGTTTTCATCCCCTGCAATTGCAAAAGGGGATGGAAGTGGCGCTGATCTTGGTGGAACAGCACTTGAAAAAAACCGCTGTCACTGCAAGCACGGATGACTGGGTCGAAAAAATTACCTTAGTCGCCAGCAAAGGCGAAGCCGGTGTCGGCAAACTGTTGAAACAAGCCCTGGCCGAGCTTGGCGAAGCCGGCACATTGACCTTCCAACTCGGCAATGGCCGAGAAGACCAGCTGGAGATTGTGGAAGGCATCCATTACGAACAGGGCTTTTTGTCGCCGTATTTTATTACCGATAAAACCAGGGCCGAAGCCGTTTTGGAGCGGCCCTATATCCTGCTGTATGACCGGGAAATCAGTGACTTCATGGAGCTGGTGCCTATTCTGGAAGAAGTGGCTGCTGAAGGCCGCCCCCTCCTGGTGATCGCTGAAGCGGTGGCCGAGAAGGCTTTGACAGGCTTGCTGCTGAATCATGTCCGCGGTATTTTCAAAGTGGTAGCAGTCAAGCCGCCCGGCTTTGGTGACAACCGCATCAATAGACTGAGCGATTTGGCGTTGTTAACCGGTGGCACGGCTATCTTGGAAGGGCATGCCATGCGGCTGGAAGATGTCTCACTGGCGCAGCTGGGTCAGGCCCAACGCGCGGTAATTGCAGAAGGCAGCACGACTATCGTTGGTGCGGTTGGTGCGCGCGAGTCGGTAAACACGCGCATAGCAGCGTTACGCGCTGAGTTGGCGCTGGTTCGCGCCCGTAAGCCCGGCGAAGGTTCAGCCACCGGAAATCTACACGAATCGGAAGAGCTGGAACAGCGTATCTCGGTTTTGTCAGGTAAGACCGGTACCTTTAATGTCGGTGGGATCACCGATATGGAGATCAAAGAACGTCTGGTGCGGATCGAAAATGCGTATTTGTCTGCCAAGGCCGCGCTGGAAGAAGGTGTTTTGCCCGGCGGCGGCGTAGGTTTGTTGCGTTGCATGGTCGCGTTAGAAGCGGTTATTGCCGAAAACGCTGAGCAGCAGCAAGGCATCACCATCGTCAAACATGCGCTGGGCGCACCGCTAAGACAATTGTTGAGTAATTGCGGCCTGAACAGTGAAGAAGTTTTGATGCGCTTATCCTCGCAAGCAGACCCGGCGTTTGCCATCGATATGCAGTTGCTGAATTACGGGCATTTTCTGGACATTGGCGTTATCGACCCCGTTAAAGTTGTGCGCATGGCCTTACGTAACGCGGTAAGCGTGGTTGCCACTTTGATCAGCAGCGAGACCGTGATCATGGACGTGCCGGATTTATCCATCATGGCCGACTTTTCGCCCGAATGGGCCGCCGCCACCCGCGAAGATCCGCGCCTTTAACAGCGCACCCATCCCCGCCTCTCCGCCTCCGAAAGTGAGAGTTTTTTCCTTTATTCTGCAATAGAGTAAGGCAATGTGACGTTATGTCGCATTGCCTCTTTTTTTGATTTTGTTATTTTGGACAGCATCGTAGTAAAAAGCAGCTAAACCTCTGTTTTTTATATTTTTGTTTTGTGCCGATACTAATTTGGCACACCAAAATACAAGAGGAAAAATGGATATTGCCTTGCATTTGCCCCACAACGTAAAAATTATCAAAGAAGCTTGCGCTTTCAAACCCACGCTGGAGTTTGAAGTTGACCGACCGATACAGGCCTGGCGTTGGATGGCGCAAACCCGTTGCGTCCCGGATCATGCCGATTGGGTGCGTCCGGAAGTTTCCGAATCCTGGCGCCGTTGCTTGGAGGACTATCAATTGCCCTTGGGCAATTATGCGCGCTGGGATCATCTGCGCTTCATAAGCGATCCGGAGCTGCTTATAAGCCCCGATGCGCAAAGCATTTCGGAGATGCTCAGCCATTTGGGCCACCAATTCGACGTGTTTCTGAAAGAAGCCGGGGTCATGCTGGTCTTGACCGATGCCGAAGGCCGCTTATTACAAGTGTTGGGTGAAAATCCGTTTGCCAGTCCGTTTATGCTGAGTTTGTATGAAAAACACAGTCGCTGGAGCGAAGCGGTTTTAGGCAATAACGGCATCGGCACTGCCGCGCAGCTGAAAAAGCCGATTGCCTTTCAAGGCATGGAGCATTTTTTAAGCCTGCTACATCCCTTCACCACAGTCGGCTACCCCTTATTGGACCAACACAACAATATATCGGCTGTGATTGGTTTGATCAGCGATAGGCAAGAAAGCATGAATTCGCTTTTCGCCTTTCTCCACTTATTGTGTGTGCTGTTGAATACCAATCTGCCCTTAACCCAAAGCCCGGTAGCTCAGGCGCGGGTACTGGAAAAAATACCGTTCAAGCTGGCAAAAAAACCACCCAGCCAGCACGAATCGGCGATTTCCGAGCAGTTGACAGCCTTGGTTGCGAAGGCCGTCAAACTGCAAAACCACAAGATACCGATGTTGATCACCGGCGAATCGGGTGTGGGTAAGGATCACTTCGTCAACCTACTGAAAAACGCCGGACCACGGAAGAATCAGCCACTGATCGCCATCAATTGCGCGTCGATTCCGCACGACTTGATCGAAAGCGAATTGTTCGGTTACGAAGCCGGCAGCTTCACCGGCGCCCGCAACGCCGGCAAGCCGGGAAAATTCTTGCTTGCGGACAAAGGCATCCTGTTTCTGGACGAAATCGGCGATATGAGCCTGGATTTACAATCGACTTTACTGCGGGTGCTGGAAACCTCGGAATTCACGCCGGTCGGCGGCAGTAAGCCGATTAAGGTAGACGTACAAATCGTCGCCGCCACCAACGTCCCCTTGCTGGAAGCCGTCGAAGCCGGCCGTTTTCGCCGCGACCTGTATTACCGGCTGAACGGCGCACAAATTCATCTACCGCCCTTGCGCGAGCGCGACGACAAACTCGGCATCATTCATCACATATTGCAACGCGAGTTGGCCAATCTGCCCAATCCTCAGGCAATCAGGATTTGTCCCAGTGTCATTACCTTAATAGAGCAGCATCCATGGCCCGGTAATATTCGGCAATTAATCAATGTGATCCGGGCCACGGTCTACACTGCCGGCGACACGCTGATTACCCGGCAGGATTTGCCCTTGGATTTTGTCGAAGAACTGGCCAAAGTAGTGCCGGCTATCGACAATATAGCCTTGGATAATATACCGCCTTACGCGCTGTCGGTAGTTCCCGGCCGGGCTATGACTCTGGAAGATTGGGAGTTGTACGGCATAAAAGCCAGCTTGCGGGAATGCGGGGGAAATATCTCATTGGCGGCAAAAAACTTAGGGATAACCCGCACCACTTTGTATCGGAAAATCGAACGATTCGGTCTGGATAAAATCGATTGGCGGGAGCATTCACAAGCCGGCTAAGCTTGGTGTTATTTCCGAGTGCATAGTTTTAAGCCGCGCGGGTCGCTGCTGGGCGCGTTGTGCGTTACAATCGCGAGTCGCACAACCGGTTGCTTCAAGAGAATAATAATGACACCCGCCGAATTTACCGCATACGCCCAACAAGGCTATAACCGCATTCCGATCTGCCGCGAAGTGTTGGCCGATCTGGACACGCCGCTCAGCGCTTATTTAAAGCTGGCCGACGGCCCTTATTCCTATTTGTTCGAATCCGTACATGGCGGCGAGCAGTGGGGACGGTACTCGATCATCGGCTTGCCTTGCAAAACCCGTATCAAAATCAGCGGCCACAACATCACGGTCGAAAAAGACGGCCAGGACACCCAAACTTTTGAGCACGCCCGGCCGCTGGAATGGATAGAAGAATTTCGGCAAGACTACAAGGTGCCGGATGTGCCGGGTTTGCCGCGCTTTAACGGCGGTCTGGTCGGCTATTTCGGTTACGAGACCATAGGCTACATAGAGCCGCGTTTGCAACCCAGCGGCAAGCCGGACCCTATCGGCGCGCCGGACATTTTGTTGATGGTGTCGCAAGACTTACTGGTATTCGACAACCTGTCCGGCAAAATGCTGTTGCTGACCCATGCCGATCCGACCCAAGCCCAAGCTTACGAAAATGCCAAGGCCAGACTGGACGAACTGGTGGTTAAGTTAAGAGAGTTGCAAGCTAATCCGCGAGCACATCCGGCCAGTAAACACGTCCACGAAAACGATTTTGTCTCCGGTTTTACCCAACAGGGCTACGAAGATGCGGTGCTAAAAGCCAAGCAATACATCACCGACGGCGATTGCATGCAGGTGGTGTTGTCGCAGCGTATGTCGATACCATTTAGAGCATCGCCGCTGGATTTGTATCGTGCCTTGCGCTGTCTGAATCCGTCGCCGTATATGTTTTATCTGAACCTGGCTGATTTTCATATTGTCGGTTCCTCGCCGGAAATTTTGGTGCGCCTGGAAGACAACGAAATCACCGTCCGCCCGATTGCCGGCACTCGCCGTCGTGGCGAAACCCACGAACAGGATTTGGAGTTGGAAAAAGAACTACTGGCCGATCCGAAAGAGATTGCCGAGCATTTGATGTTGATCGATCTGGGCCGCAACGACACCGGCCGCGTCGCCAAAATCGGCAGCGTCAAACTCACTGATAAAATGATCGTCGAGCGTTATTCGCACGTGATGCACATTGTTTCCAACGTCACTGGCGAATTGCAGGACGGCAAAAATGCGTTTGATGTACTCGCAGCCACCTTTCCTGCTGGAACAGTGAGCGGTGCACCCAAGATTCGGGCGATGGAAATCATCGACGAGTTGGAGCCGGTCAAGCGTGGCATTTATTCCGGCGCGGTCGGTTATATCTCCTGGTCCGGCAATCTGGATACCGCCATCGCCATTCGCACCGCGGTGATCAAAGATCAAACCTTACACATTCAGGCCGGCGCCGGCATTGTCTACGACTCGATTCCGCGCAATGAATGGGATGAAACAATGAACAAAGGCCGCGCGGTATTCCGCGCCGTCAGCATGGCCGAAGCCGGCCTCGGAGGCAAAGCATGAGCGGCGTCAGATTGGTGATGGTCGACAACTACGATTCTTTCACCTACAACCTGGTGCAATATTTCGGCGAACTTGGTGCCGAGGTGGTGGTGGTACGTAACGACGAGGTCACCGTCGAGGACATCGAAGGGCTGCGTCCCGACAAAATCGTCATTTCCCCCGGCCCCTGCACGCCCAAAGAAGCCGGTATTTCCGTGGACACCATCCATCGCTATGCTGGCAAATACCCGATTTTGGGTGTCTGTCTGGGGCACCAAAGCATAGGCTACGCCTTCGGCGGCAACATCATCCACGCCAAGCAAATCATGCATGGCAAAGTGTCGCCGGTGTATCACAAAGATTTAGGCGTGTTCAAAGGCTTAAGCAATCCGTTCACCGCGACCCGCTACCATTCCCTGGTCATCGAACAAACTAGCTTGCCCGATTGCCTGGAAGTGACCGCCTGGACCCAGGATGAGGCTGGGAAAATCGACGAAATCATGGGCGTGCGCCACAAAACGCTGGACATCGAAGGCGTGCAATTTCACCCGGAGTCGATTTTGACCGAGCATGGGCATGATATGTTGCGGAATTTTTTGGCGCGGTAAGATTGAAATGACAGGAGCTAAGTCCCGCATTTCAACATTGCTTGGCTTGAGTTTTTGGTTCGTGGTTTTCGCTTGGGACTTATATTTCGTATACCGTTGTCTGGAAGCATTGTTTACCGGCGAAATCGGTTTTGGCCGCAGTAGATCGATTATTGATATTAACGAAAGGCCCGGATGGTTCTGGTTTGCTTTTTGGTTTCAATTCATTTTGGGTTTAGCCGCAATACCGGTTATTTGGCAGGAAATTTCAAAGCTCCGAAAAAATTCTACGACACCCAGATCGGATGCTCCGGATAGCGATAAAGCTTTTAGTGTTGAAGTAACTCAAATTTCCAGCCATGGCCTTTGGTTGAAAACTAGGGAAAATACGTTGTACATGGCATATGACGATTTCCCGTGGTTTAAAAACCAGTCTCTTCAGATCATCTACCAAGTCGAAGAGCCATCGCCGGATCATTTTTATTGGCCGGAGATCGATGTTGATTTGACAATAGAAATGATCAAGCATCCTGATAGACATTTGTTGCAAGCCAAGATATAAGCCACTTGAATTAGGGAGTAACGGCAATTCCTGTTACTAATGCTGACTTTGTTACCGCCAACTCAAAATTTCGGGAGCGCATTAACGTGTACACAACTTACAAACTCAAAGCCAGCGAGCTTAACGACGATTTTCTGCAATCTGTTAAAGCCTTGTTCCACGATAAAGTAGTGGAAATCGCCATTTGCGATAGCTTGGAGGCCGAAGAAGACGAAACTACATATTTGCTGAAAAATCCGGTTAACAGCGAACGCTTGCTAACAGCCATTAACAATATCGAGCAAAAACAAAATATCGTTCGTATTGACCTATCCGAGCTATGAAAATCGCTTTCGAGCGAAGTGCATTTCAAGACTTCAATGAATGGGCGCAAACCGACAGAAAAATCTACCAGCGTATCGTTTCGCTGATTAACGACATCGCCCGCAATCCTCATAGTGGATTGGGTAAACCTGAGCCTTTGAAGCATCAGCTGCAAGGATTTTGGTCTAGGCGAATCGATCAGGAACATCGTTTGGTTTACCGGGTACAAAATGGTGAGTGCCTAATCGTCGCGTGCAAATATCATTACCGTTGATTCCAAGGTGACCGCCATTAGCTATTCAGCAATTATCATCGGCGCCGGCCCGGCCGGCTTGATGGCCGCCGAAGTGCTAAGCCAGGCCGGCTTGAGCGTCGCTGTGTATGACGCGATGCCCTCCGCTGGACGCAAATTTTTGATGGCCGGCAAGGGTGGGTTGAACATCACCCATTCGGAACCATTCGAGCCGTTTTTGTCTCGCTACGGCACACAGCGTGCCACACTGGAACCGATGCTAAACGCCTTTTCTCCTGAGGCCCTCAGAGCCTGGGTGCAAGGCTTGGGCATAGAAACCTTTGTCGGCACATCCGGCCGCGTGTTTCCAACGGAGATGAAGGCCGCACCGCTGCTACGCGCCTGGTTGCATCGCTTGCGTTCGAATGGTGTGCACTTTCATATGCGCCACCGCTGGCTGGGTTGGGATGACGATGGAGCGTTGCGTCTGAGCAATCCGGAAGGCGAAATTTCGGTCAAGCCACAGGCAACCGTGTTGGCCCTGGGCGGTGCCAGCTGGCCCCAACTGGGGTCGGATGGCGCTTGGGTGACTTGGTTGCAGGCGCACGGCGTGGAAATTGCACCCTTGCAAAGCGCTAATTGCGGATTTGAAGTGGCGTGGAGTGCGCATCTGCGCGAGAAGTTTGCCGGCGCGCCGCTCAAATCGGTAGCGCTGACCTTTACCGACACGCAGGGCTACACCGAACGCAGACTAGGCGAAATGGTGATTAGCGGGCACGGCGTGGAAGGCAGCCTGATTTACGCGTTTTCGCGGCGGCTGCGCGAATATCTGCATGTTCACGGCAATGCTACCTTCACGGTTGACCTACTGCCCGGACGCGATGAAGAACGGGTGCTGGCCGAAATCAGCCGCCCTCGGGGTTCCCGGTCCTTATCCAGCCATTTACAGAGTCGGGTTGGCATTTCCGGCGTCAAGGCGGCCTTACTGCATGAGGCGCTCAGTCAGGCACAATTTGCTGATGCCGCCATTCTGGCGAAGACTATCAAAGCCTTGCCCATCACTGTCCATGCCACCCGGCCCATCGCGGAGGCGATCAGCAGCGCCGGCGGTGTGAGTTTTAACAGCCTTGATCAAAATCTTATGCTTACCGCGTTACCCGGCATTTTTGTCGCCGGCGAGATGATGGATTGGGAGGCACCGACTGGGGGGTATTTGCTCTCGGCTTGCTTCGCTACCGGCCGCAGTGCCGGTCTGGGCGTGTGTGACTGGCTAAACCTCCGTGAGAAGTTTTAAAGAACACCCCACTCCATAGTCGGATGCAAAAATGGGGTAGCTGGCGCCACCCCTTCAACATCTTGTTTAGCTTGCGACTTCTGCAAATGGCCACATTCCGCGAATTGTTTTAGCCGACCGCAACGAGGCGGCTCCGGCCAAGACACTACCAAATAGCCAGAAAGCACCCGGTAACGGTACACTTCCGCCGCCTCCGGTTCCGTAGTCGTACCCGTAAACCGATGCACTGGTATTCGCGGAAAAACTTCCGCTCCAGCCGTCTTTAAAGACCAAAGCAACAGACAATATATCGTTTTCCGTCACTGGCGCGGAGCCGGTCGATAGATAGCGACTGACATTTTGGTTGACTGACCCGGAGTTTCCACCGTTGTAGTAACTCAAATTGAAGCTTGCGTTGGAGCTTGCGGAGGCATTACTTGAGGCGCCCAGGTCCCCCATCAAACTGTAATTCGCTTCGAAAATTAACAGTCCGCTGCCTTGCACAGTAAAACTGCCGGATCGCTGGCTACTGCTGCTGGCTGATAAGCTTTGATACGGAAAAGTGCCGTTTAGAGAGGCATTGGCATTGATTTCGTTAATCGATGTGGCGCTGGAAGCAGATCTGCTATAGGTCGATGTGGATAGTCCTTCTGTAGTCGAAGTCCCTGAACTCCAATTTGCCGCGCTGTCATTGGCGTTATAGTAGTAACCATAATTCACTTGGCTATTGTCGTACTGATTACTCCAGGTCAAGGTTGGCAGGCCATTGCCAATATCGATGGCGGTAATTTTAAAGGTACTCCAATCGATGGCCGCGCTCGCGGAAACCGTGGCCGCCTCGGTGGATTGAGCAAGGCAAAGCGGTAGCACCAGGATACTAAACAGATAAGTCTTAAAGTAAGGTCGCCGAATCGGCTTGGCAAGGTGTTTCATGGTAATTTCTCCATTGATTAACGAGAACAAATTTTCATCACATGACCAAACGGCCAAAAGCCGTCGCCATGCTAGTCAAGACTAACTCTTAGCGATAAGCCGCTTATTTAAAATGCTAGTCTTGGTCATCATTTAACAGCTAAGCCAATCCCCGTCAATTACCATAAAAATAAAACGGCTTAATCAATGCGCTACGTCAATAAAACTTGAAATTTATAAGCTGGCTTGCAATAAAATCGCCTTTCTTTATCTACCCATTCTCGAGAACGTATAGGCAAGCGCCCTCAGTCGCGAGGGATTGCCAGCCCGCAAGGTTTTCGATATGAGCTGTCGTTTGCTATCATCCCTGCCTTGACCAAAACACCGGCTACCCACTCCATGCAAATCCAAGCCACGCTGCAAAAACTTCTGGATAAACAAGACCTCAGCACCGAGGAAATGCGCGATGTGATGCGTACAATGATGCAAGGCGAATTAACCGACGCGCAAATCGCCGGCTTTTTGATCGCCTTGCGCTGCAAGGGTGAAACCATTGAAGAAATCGCCGCGGCGGTCAGTGTGTTACGTGAGCTGGTGCGACCGGTCCCGGTGCACGGCGAACATGTCATCGACACCTGCGGAACCGGCGGCGACGGAGCCAATACCTTCAATATTTCCACCACCGCCGCTTTCGTGGTGGCAGCGGCGGGCGGCAAGGTGGCCAAACATGGCAATCGCTCGGTATCCAGCAGCTGCGGCAGCGCCGATGTATTGGAAGCCGCCGGCATCAATCTGGATATGCCCGCCGAACAGGTGGCGCAATGCGTCAACGACATCGGCGTCGGCTTTTTGTTCGCCGCCAAACATCACAGCGCAGTGCGCCACACCGTTGGTCCGCGCAAGGAAATGGGTGTGCGCACCCTGTTCAACCTGATCGGCCCGCTCTCCAACCCAGCCAATGCGCCGCATCAATTGATCGGCGTGTTCGATAAACAATGGCTGGTGCCGGTCGCGGAAGTCTTGAAAAAACTGGGCAGCAAGCATGTGCTGGTGGTGCATGCGCGCGACGGCCTGGATGAAATAAGCATCGCTGCGCCCACCGACGTTGCCGAGTTGATCGACGGCATCATCCATTGCTACACCATCACGCCCGAGGGATTTGGCTTGTCTCGCGCCAGCCTCGAAACGCTATCGATTACCTGTGCTGCCGACAGTCTGGCTATCATTCGCTCGGTATTGAACAACCAAGCTGGCCCGGCTCGCGACATCGTTGCCTTGAACGCCGGCGCGGCAATTTATGCCGCCGATTTGACCGACTCGCTGGATGCTGGGATTCGCCGCGCGCATCAGGTGTTGGCGGATGGGAGTGCGTTGGGGAAGTTTGAGGCGTTGGTGGCGTATTCAAAAGCCGGTTAAAGTATTGACGTGATGTAATCGTTCGATTACAGTTTCTGCATGTACACAATCAAACAACTCCCCGCATTCAGCGAATGGCTGTTTGGCTTGAAAGATGGATTAACCCACCGCCGTTTGGCACGCCGACTGGAAAAAGCCCAACAAGGCAAACTCGGTGACGTTAAATCGGTAGGCGAGGGTGTTTTTGAAATGCGTGAACATTTCGGTCCCGGCTGGCGGATGTACTATGTGCAGCGAGGCGAGGTGTTGATTGTGATGCTGGGTGGCGGCGATAAATCAAGCCAGACCGCCGATATTGCCAAAGCTCAGCGCCTAGCCGCGTTGTTGGAGGACTGAATCATGAACGAAAAAATCAAAATTGCCGATTTGCCCGTATTCGACATTACCGAACATCTGGATAGCGATCAAGCCATTGCCGAATACCTAACCGTTGTTCTGGAAGAAGATGATCCGGCGGCCTTGGCCAATGCACTCGGCAGTATTGCCAGGGCGCGAGGCATGACCGAAATTGCCGCTGCCGCGGGCATCAGCCGCGAAGCCTTGTATAAAGCTTTACGCGCCGACGCCCAACCGCGTTTCGAGACCATTGCCAAAGTTTGCAAGGCGCTTGGGGTTAAGCTGACGGTGCAGACAATAGCGGCTTGAGATTAATTGTGTGTCGCTATCGCGACGGGTTTATTTTGTAGTCGGGTCTCGGCCCGACAGCCGGGATACTTTTTCTACGAAAACCATCCTTGGTTTTCGCCTTTCGGGCCAGCCTATCGGCTGTTCAAATTCGCTCCAGGCGAATTTGTGTTTGTCCAAAGAAAAGTATTCAAAAGAAAAGACACCCCGATGCCGCGTGTTTCCTGCGCTCCAGAGAGTTTGAGCGGGGTTGCCTGAAGGGGCTTCCCCGCGCCTGCATGCTACGCGCCGCATCCATGCGTCCCCCGTCGGGCTTATCCGCCCAAACTCTCCGGTGCTCGGCGCGGCATAGGGGACTAACCGCGCACCTTGAAAACTAAAGGCGGCAGATAATTTGGTAAGCTTGGGTAAGTGTTCTGCTGTAGGATGTTGCCGACGTTCGGATGCGCATCGTTCGCGACTAAAGCCCTGTCAAAACAAATGGAAGTCGTTATTCCGCCCAAGAAAAATCGGGTTGAACAACGAGCGTATGACAAGGCAATTTATCGCCTTCGCCAACTTGTGGAAAATGCTTTTTGCATTTGAAGCGATGGCGAGCTATTGCTACCCGCTACACGAAAAACGCAGTCTCGTTCCTGGCTGCGCTACACATCCGCTGTATTGCACTTTGGGCGGCTATCTTATGACGACACTATCTAGTTTCACGGAGAAAAAGATTATGAAAAAAATCATTACGTTTTTATTTTTTTTCTTGGGCGTTATTACATTTCCAAGTCATGCGAGCCTAGTAAAAGGTATCTTAGAAGAATCCAAATCCTTCCTAGTCCCTGATTACTTTTACCCACCCGAGCTTAATTCGGGCGGCGGTTGGCCTGGACAGCAAGCGACTATTTATAGTGGCGCGTCACTTATAGAATCTAAGAGTTATGTAAATGTTGAGTATGATGACGCCTTTTTCTTTATTGCATTGGAAGAAAGTTATCATATCGAGGTTGTTAACCTCAACTTCTATAACTATGAGTTTCAAGGAACCTTTGATCCAGATGTCGGCCCAACAGGTCAGTGGGTTTTTTTGGGTAATTCTACGCAAGAGCAGAGTTTCCAAGTTGGCTACCGTAAGCAGTATCTTGATGAAATTGTTTTACCTCTCCCTTCATCTCTAGCCTTATATACATCTGTACTGCTAGGCTCTTCGATATGGCGTATCAGTAGTCAACGCAAGGTAAATCTAGCTGGCGTAGGTCCGATTAGCGAAGCGTAATCGGACGCATGTTTAAACTTAACCAAGGCTAATTTCAAAAACGGCAATAAACAATGCCTAATTACCGACGCGCATTTGGTCCGGGTGGTACGTGGTTTTTACGGTAAATTTGCTGGAACGTAAAAACCACGATTTACTGCGTCGGGAAATAGATTTGTTACGTGAAGCCCTGAGGGTGGATTATGTGCATGTTAATCCGGTTAAGCATGGGCTTGTGTCACGAGTTGCCGATTGGCCGTTTTCGAGTTTTCATCGATATGTTGAAAAAGACGATTATCTAGAAAATTGGGACGGAGATTTAAAATGGTAGCGGGGGATGATTAACATGCGTCCGATTACGCTTCGGTAATCGGACCTACCGCAGCCTATTTTATAATTTGTAATTCCGGGATGGTTTTCTTCCCCTATGCCGCTAACACTGGAGGGTTTGGACGTAATAGTCTGTTAGGGGCGACGCAGGGATGCGGCGCGTTGCATGCAGGGGCAGGAAGCCAGGCAACCCCGTTCAAACCCTTCGGCGCGCAGGATCAAAGCGGCATTGGGGTGGCTTTTTCTTTGGATACTTTCTTTTGTCCACACAAAAGAAAGTATCTCGGCTGTCGGGCCGACAAATCGGCAGGATAGCCGATTTGCATGCGAAGCATCCGTAGGACGAAACACACGGATGTGATTCGTGAACCCGACGTTAAAATAACCGTCGCGATAGCGACACAAACTAAACAAGAAACATGACAGATACACCAGACATCCTAAAAACCATCCTAGCCAAAAAAGCCGAAGAAGTAGCCCGCCGCAAAAGCAACACGCCGCTGTCGCTGCTGGAAGAACTAGCCGGCACCGTGCAAGGCCCGCGCGGCTTTTATTCTGCATTGCGCAGCAAGGCCGATCAGAGAAAGCCGGCAATCATCGCCGAAATCAAGAAAGCCTCACCCAGCCAGGGCGTGATCCGCGAGAACTTCAAGCCGGTGGAAATTGCCGTCGATTATGCGTTTAGCGGCGCGACTTGTTTGTCGGTGCTGACCGACAAAGAGTTTTTCCAGGGTTCGGAAGCCAATCTGCAAATGGTGCGGCAAAACTGCCCGTTGCCGGCGATTCGCAAGGACTTCATGATCGACCCGTATCAAATCCACGAATCGCGCGCACTCGGCGCGGACTGCATCCTGCTGATCGTCGCTGCTTTGGACGACGCGATGTTGAAAGAACTGGCTGACACCGCCACCGGTTTGGGCATGGATGTGTTGACTGAAGTGCACGACGCGGAGGAATTGGAACGGGCATTGCAGCTGAACACCAATATGATCGGCATCAACAACCGCAATCTGCGTACCTTCGACGTGTCCTTGCAAACCACGCTGGATTTGAAAAACACCATCCCGGCCGACAAATTAATCGTCACCGAAAGCGGCATTCACACCCCGGCCGATGTGAAATTGATGCAGGACAACGGCATCTACACCTTCCTGGTCGGCGAAGCGTTTATGCGTGCAGAATCGCCAGGCAAAAAAATGCGTGAGTTGTTTTTTTAGGCCAACACCAAGATATTACCCAGAGCGTCTAAGGAGGAGTTTCCTCGCGGAACGGCAGGCGTTTCTCCCGTCGTTCCCGCAAACGCGGGAACCCAGGAAAATCAAAAAAGTGGATCCCAGCTTGCGCGGGGATGACGGATTCCTCCGGCTCCCCAAGCAAATCTCATATTACCCGCCCAATTTAATCTCAGCAAAATACCGGGCCAAATCAATCCGAATCGGCATGAAATAGACGTTCAAGCCATGCGCCGCTGCCAAGGCAATCACGCTGTTGGCAAATTCGACGTTCCAGTCGTAATCCGGCCGAAAACTCTTCGGAAACTTGACCTTGTTTTTCACTTCCCAGTAGTTCATAGAGGCTTTGCTGGTGATCGGGCTGATGCCGATATAGGTTTCCAGGTCTTGCATATGCTCGGCGTAGATGTCGATCATACGGCTGTCATAGAACGGCTGCGAGAAAAAGCCGCCGGCACCGGCATCGACCTTGCGCTGGATGTAATCGCATTCATCCTGCACACCGCTGCGATGCGGGTCGAAACCGGCATAAATATGTAAATTGGGAAAACGCTGGCGCACGGCCCGAATCAAATCCACCACATCGGTATTGTAAAACGAGCGCTTCAGACCTTCCGGCGGATCGCCGGACACCAACAAGACGCTGTCCAGCGCATATTCTTCGATGATGCGGTAGAGTTCGCCGCTTTCGATTTTAAAATCTATCGCCCGAAAATGTGGAATAAACCGGTATTTGCTTCGATCAACGCGGGTCGCCAATTCCCAGCTGCGGGTATCGAAGCGCTGGATGTCCGGGACATTAATGATGTTGATACTGTTGTCCAGCGTTTGGACAAAGCTGTATTGCTCGTCGAAAGCTTCTAGGCTGCGAGGGACGATTTCAAACGAAATATTCATTCGTATGGATGCTGGTTCGTTAGTGGGATGAAATAAATAGCGTCGATGTAATGCATCACTTAAGGCAGCGATTGTACCGCAGTACAAACAAACTCCGGTGAATTGGCGCGATTACCCGTTTTTAACCCGGCTCTTAAAATTCGCTGTGCCGTTAAAGCCTGATCGCAAACAATGTCGTTAATTGTCACGCGATCCGGGCAAATGCTCCTCTATTTTTCAGTTGCGGTGGGGATTTTGCGGTCTTGAACGTCTTAACTAATAGTCAGCCACTATTCATCTCATTCATTTATCGCTTCTCGCCATTCCGACTTAATGCCCGCCAAATTCTATTGCCCGACGTTGTGGATTTTTTCAGCCCTAGCGGCGCTATGGGCCGTTGGCTGCGAATCGCCAGCGCCGCGCGACGCCAAGGCTTTGGCTTTTCAGGCGCCGCAGCACTGGAGCAGCAACGGCCATTTTGCCGAGCCGGCCGTAACCGGTTGGCTGCAAGCTTTTAACGATACGGGTTTAACTGAGCTAGTCAACGCTGGCCTGATTGATAACTTTGATCTGAAAAGCGCCGCCGCCCGTGTCGATGCGGCGCGCGAGCAAGCAGTCATCGCCGGCTCCGGGCGCTGGCCGCAATTGTCGCTTGCGCAGGGCTATCAACGCGCAAAAACCAATGCCGGCGGCGAAAGCAGCGAGTACGGCGCGTTTACGGCGTTGTTTAACCTAAGCTGGGAGCTGGATGTGTGGGGCCGGATTAAAGCCGGACAACAAGCGGCGGAAACCGACGCCGAGGCCGCCGGCGACGATTTTCACGCCGCGCAACTGTCATTGGCGGCGCGGATAGCCCAAGCTTATTTCGAATTCAGCGAAGCGCAATTGCAAGCCGCGGTGGCTGCGCAATCGATCAAGGATAGAGGTGTGATCGCCGATCTGGTACGCGGTCGCTTTAACAAGGGTTTGACCCGTGGCCTGGATTTACGGCTGGTGCTGACCGATCTGGCGAATGCCGAAGCACAGCTGGCGCAGGCCAGAAATGATGTGCAATTAATCGGCAGGCGTTTGCAAGCGTTGTTGGGCCGTTATCCGGACAATCAGCTGAGGCAATCCGGATCGAATCAACTCGACCCTGCACTATCGCTGCCGCAACCGCCACCAAGCTTGACTGCCGGCTTACCCGCCGAGCTATTGGAGCGTCGCCCGGATGTGATCGCCGCCTTCAAACGCTTGCGGGCCGCCGACTCGCGCTTGGAAAGCGCCGAAAAAGCCTTGTTGCCGCGCGTAACATTGACGGGCGCCGGCGGCGCCAGCAGTGCGGCCTTGACCGAGATTATCGACCCGCGCGCGGCAGCCTGGAACCTCGCCGCCGGCCTGGCCCAGCCGCTGTTTACCGGCGGCCGGCTGCAAGGCGAAATCCGTTTTAACGAGGCCAAGGTCCAGGAAGCGTTTAACCAATATCAAAGCGTGGCGTTAAATGCCTTTCGGGAAGTGGAGCAAGCATTAGCCGCCGAAGCCTGGCTGCGCACTCAGGAACAGGCCTTACGCGAAGCGGTGCAGCAAACCGAGGCCAGCCGTAAGCTGGCGGTGTATTCCTATCGGCAGGGTTTGATCGAAATCTTGACCTTGCTCGATAGTTACCGCAGCACCCTCAATGCGCAAAGCGCGCATTTGGCCGTGCAGCGGCAATTATTGAACAATCGTATCAACCTCTATCTGGCATTAGGCGGTGGCGTTTGAATCCGCAAGCACGCAATTTAAAAATTCTGTTACCCATCCTGGTCTTGCTGGCCGCAGCCGGCGCGGCCTGGGCGATTATCGCCGCCAAGCCGCAAGCCGTTCAGCAAAGCGCCGAGCCGATTATCCCCAGCGTCAAGGTTATTCGCGTCGAGCCGCAAAGCCTGCGACTGAACGTGATGTCGCAAGGTGTGGTGACGCCGCGCGAGGCCATCGATTTGGTGACCGAAGTCGGCGGCAAGGTGGTACAAGCACATCCGGCTCTGGTCGCCGGTGGTTTTTTTGGCGCCAATGAAATACTGTTGACCATAGACCCGCGAGATTACGATTACGCCATCGTCGCCGCAGAAGCGCAGTTGGCGGAGGCTCGGCGGGTGCTGATCAACGAACAGGCCCAAGTCGAGCAGGCGCAAAGCGAATGGCAAGCATTGGGCGAAGGCGAACCCAGCCCGTTGGCGTTGCGCAAGCCGCAACTGGCGGAGGCGCAAGCCAAACTCAAGGCCGCCGAAGCCGATTTGGCCAAGGCCAAACTCAACCGCAGCCGCTGCGAATTGCGGGCGCCGTTTGCTGGTCGGGTACTGAGCAAGCAAGCCGGATTGGGTCAGTACCTCCCGTCCGGTGCGGTTGTAGCGCGAATTTATGCCAGCGACGTCGCCGAAATCCGTTTGCCCATCGGCACCGAACAACAGGCTTTTCTGGAACTGCCTTTGGGTGAAAACGGCAAAGCCGGTCGCTGGCCGGCGGTGACATTGCGGGCGGAATTGGCCGGTAAGCCGCAAAGTTGGCAAGGTCGCATCGTCCGCAGCGAAGCGGTGTTGGACGACAACAGCGGTCAGCTCTATCTGGTCGCGCAAGTCGGCGAACCGTTTCGGGAAACTGGGAATCGCTCGCCCTTATTGAGCGGCTTATTCGTGCAAGCCGAGATCGAGGGTGTGGTGCGTGATGGCCTGTTTTCCTTGCCGCGCAGCGCATTGAGCAGCTTGCAACAAGTCAAACTGGTCGATAGCGAGCAGCGCTTGGAAATTCGGCAGCTTGAAGTGCTGCGCCAGGAGGCCGAGCGCGCCATTATCAAAGCCGGTCTAAATCCCGGTGAACGGGTGGTGGTGTCGGAACTGCCGGTGCCGGTGGCGGGAATGAAGGTCAACGCGATAGAAGCGCCGCGCGAACCCGGCCGATGATTGATTCCAACCAGCGTGTAGGCCTATTGGCTTGGTTCGCCGGCAACCCGGTCGCGGCCAATTTATTGATGCTGTTGATTCTGACCGGCGGCGTGCTGGGCATCCTTGGTGTCGATAAGGAAGTGTTCCCGCGTTTCAGTCCGCATAAAATTGTGATCGAAGCTGTTTTTCCGGGCGCCGGACCGTCCGAAGTCGAGGAATCGGTGTGCGTACCCATCGAAGAATCCATTCACGATGTGCCGGGCGTTAAACATCTGCATGGCGAGATCAGGAGCGATAACTGCAAGATCGAAGTTGAAATACTGCCTGATCATGATCGCAACCAGATGATGGCGACGCTGCAAAGCCGGGTACAAGCCATTCCGCGTCTGCCGAAACAGCTGGAAAAAATCCAGGTGTTGCCGGCTGACCGCGAAGACGACGACGGCGTAATCTGGCTGGCCTTGCACGGCGCCACCGATGCCGCCACCTTGCAACGCTACGGCGACCGGATTCAGGAACAATTGGCGGCGATACCTGGCGTGAGTAGAGCCCGCAACTACGGCGAGCTGGCGTATGAAATCGACATCGAAGTGTTGCCGCAACAATTGCGCAAATACCAACTCACTCTGGATGAAGTGGCGCAGGCGGTGCGCAAGGCCTCGGTCGATCTGCCGGGTGGCTTGATTAAAAACCCCGACGGCGAGCTGCAACTGCGCGTCAGCGGCCGCGCCCGCGATGCGGATGCGGTCGGCGCCTTGATCGTCAAGACTTTACCGGACGGTAATCGGCTGCGCTTGGATCAGATTGCCACCATCAAGGATGGCCTTGAGGAACGCTTATGGGCCTGGCACCACAATGGTCAGACCGCCCAGGGTTGGGAAATCCACGCCGAACAGGACAGCGTTGCGGTCGCGCGCCGAGTCAAAGCTTACGTTGAAGAGATGCGCACGCAATTGCCGGAAGGCTTGCGCTTGATTACCTGGTGGGATGATTCGCAAGCCTACGACGAGCGCATCGGCACGCTGTTGGAAGACGGTTTGAGCGGTTTCGTGCTGGTCTGCCTGGTGCTGACTTTATTCTTGCGACTGCGGGTAGCGCTGTGGGCGGGCGTCGGCATCTTTACCTCCGTGTTGGGTGCGTTCTGGTTGATGCCGGCCTTGGATATTTCCTTGAACATGTTGTCCTTGTTCGGCTTTCTGTTGGCGATGGGCATCTTGGTGGATGATGCCATTATCATCGGCGAAAGCGTGCATAGCCGGCAGATCGAAGGCAAACTAACGCCGTTGCAAGCCACGATAAGCGGGGTGCAGGAAGTAGCGTTGCCGGTCAGTTTGTCGGTATTGATCGTACTGGTGGCGTTTTTGCCCGGTCTGTTTTTGCCCGGTTGGGCCGGGCAGATGATGCGGCCGATTTGCCTGGTGATGATATTGACCCTGGTGTTTTCCTTGGTCGAAGCCTTACTGATTCTGCCGTCGCATCTGGTTGGTGACATCGACACTCAAGTAAGCCCGAGCCGTTTACAACGCTTGCGCGAACGCATGAATCAAGGGCTGAATGATTTCGTCGACCGCGTCTACCGGCCCTTACTGGAAGCCGCACTGGCCTGGCGTTATTTGACCGTGGCCTTGTTCATCGGGCTGCTGGCAATCTGCGCAGCCTTGGTGCTCAGTGACCGGGTGCGGCAATCGATCAATCCCGACGTGACTAAAGACAGTTTTTGGGTGCAAATGAGTCTGCCGCAAAGCGCACCGTATAGCGAAACTCAGGCCTTAGCCGCTCAGGTGGAAAATGCCTTGTTTGCCTTGCGCGACCAGTTGGATGGGCGCAATCAAGCAAACCTTGACAGTGTCAGCGCGGCCCATGCCAACGATCACAGCGTCATCGTCGGTGTGGAAACCATTATCTGGGAGCACGGCGGCGGCATTTGGCTGGAGTTTTCTGAGGAAGGTCGGCGGCGTTTGAAAGTGGAACAATTCATCCGGGGCTGGCGGCAGCGGATCGGCGACATCGGCCGTGGCAAAATCGATTTTATCTATAAGGAAGGCGATGTGCCTTACGACATCGACTTAAGTCTGGGGGCGGGCGATCCGGGTTTGCTGCAACCAGCCGCGGAGCAACTTAAAAAGACACTGGAAGCGTTTCCCGGTGTTTACGATGTGATCGACTCCGCCGAACCCGGCAAACCGGAAGTGCGTCTGGCTCTGAAGCCGCAGGCTGAGCGCCTGGGTTTGCGCCTGGAACAATTGGCCGAGCAAGTTCGCCAGGGTTATTACGGAGAGGAAGTACATCGTTTCCTGCGCGGCCGCCGCGAAGTGAAAGTGATGGTGCGCTATCCGTTGGAACAACGGCAATCGCTGGACGCGTTGAAGGCGCAACCGGTACGCCTGCCAAACGGCAACAGCGTACCGCTGAACGATCTGGCCGAGATCAAGCTGGAACAAGGCTATTCCCGGCTGAATCGCGAAGACCGGCATCGGGTGTTGAAAGTACAGGCCCGCGTCGATCCGACCAAGGCCGATGTCAATGGCATTTACGCGGCACTGGAGAGCGGTGCTTTGCCGCATCTTGAGCAAGCTTTTCCGGGCTTGAACGTACAAATCGGTCAGCAGCGCCAGGAACAGGAAGCCATGCTGGCGGCCTTCGGCAAAAATACTTTGATAGCGCTGTTGGTGATCTACGCCTTGATCGCGGTGCCGTTTAAATCTTACAGCAAACCGCTGATCTTTCTATTGGCCGCGCCGGTGGCCTGGAGCGGCGCGGTGCTGGCGCATTGGGCAGCCGGCTTGCCCTTGTCGATGGAGTCGCTGGTGGGGATGATTGCAGCCAGCGGTGTGGTGGTTAACGACAGCCTGGTATTGCTGGACTACATCCGCCAGCACGGCGATGACGACACGCCGGTGGAAACGCTGATCGCCGCTGCCTGTACCTCGCGTTTCCGGCCGATTTTATTGGCTTTTCTGACTAACTTCGCCGGCTTCCTGCCGACGTTGATAGAAACCAGTCCGCAAGCGCAGTTTCTGATTCCGATGACTTTGTCGCTATCGGCAGGCCTGCTGATTGGTATGGCCGCCAGCTTGGTTTTGACACCGGTCTGTTACGCAATTTTGGGGAACAGATGATAGGCCGTGTCGGTTTGGAAAATATAAACTGGAGAGAGTGATCTTGCCCGGCGTATCTACAAAAAGCATAAAATCTACTTAATCGATCCATCCATACCCATCCATTTCAAACCGAAATACGAACATTTTTAGAGCTAAGTGGATTTGTTATATACATGGCTGCCTATGTATGCGACAAATCCCTAGCCATCTCGCCGTATTTTTATAAGTAAAAATTGCCAAACAACCGAAATTAGCATGATTATGAGAAAAGGCTCTCGCCACAAATTAGGTCATAGATGTTCATTGGTTTGAAGGCATGGCATTTACGGCTTCTGGTTACCCTAACTATATGGCTTTTTCAGCCAGCCAATCCAGCCAAGTGTGATGATGAATTTTCGCCGCCTTATCGGTTAGGCAGTGGTTATGCGTTAAGCGATAGTGGCTTCCGCTTGGGTGGTTATGTGAATGCCGAAGTGATGGCCGCTGGGACAAATCCGTGGCAGTTCCAGGTAAATGACTTAAGCCTGTTTGTTAGTTGGGATAAAAGCTCATGGTTGCGTTTCTTTTCCGAGCTGGAATTAGCGGATGTATTGACCGCCGGCCAGAGCCAAGCATTGAGTACTCATCAGACACATTTTGAGTCGGAACGCTTTTATTTCGATGGTTTGGTCAACGATAAACTGACGGTACGGGTCGGCAAATTTCTTACGCCTATTGGTCAATGGAACGTGCTGCATGCTGCGCCATTGGTCTGGACCACCTATCGTCCTGTTGCCACTGACAATTTATTTTCCACGCATGTGTCGGGCCTGATGCTGCACGGTGCCTTGCCGTTCGCCGACCGGCAACTCGAATACGCCGTCTACGGCGATGTTACCGAAACAGTCGATCCGCATTTGTCGGATAACCCTTTTAAAGATGCGTTTGGTGCCCATCTAAGATACCAATGGAATGACCAGTTACAATTCGGTATCTCGTTTACCAATTTTCTGCTGATAAACACCCAATCCGACCGCTATTCATTGGTAGGTATTGATGGATTGTGGCAATACAAGAAATACGAAATTCGCAGTGAAATCGTTTATCGTAGCCATGGTAATCTCCCGAACGACAAAAGCTTATGGCAAGGATACTTGCAAGGCGTAGCGCCACTGAACCGGCATTGGTTTCTAGTCGGTCGCTACGAAGCTTTCCAGCAAACTGTCGATAACACCGGTCATGTTGGTGTTATGGGCTTGGCCTATCGGCCTAGTCCGCCTATTGTCTGGAAGCTGGAATATCGTATCGGCGCTAACAATGACAGATTAGCGCCCGATGGTTTGGCTGCTTCATTTGCGGTTCTATTTTGATGGGGTACAAAACCTTTTGCACGATAGGTTTTATGCTGTTGTTTGGTTTTGGTCAGCAAATTCTCGCTGAGCCGATTGCTATTGTGACAGCAGCTAATAGTCCGTTACCTAAGCTGACATTTGAGACCTTGAAGCTCATTTATTTACGCAAGATTCAAATCGATGCCCAAGGTAATCACTGGATTCCTATCAATTTGCCTATTACACATCCGCTAAGACACGATTTTTCTGTGGCCTTATTTTCGATGCTGCCGGAGGATCAGGAGGATTACTGGAATGGTCAATACTTTCATGGCATTACGCCGCCACCGGTGATGCCTTCAGAAGAGGCTGTATTGCGTTTTATCAGTTCTACCCCCGGCGCGATTGGTTATGTTCAACACGATCATGTCGATGGTCGTGTCAAAATCATACTGAACTTGCCTATGGGGGGCCGCTAGGCGGCAGTCATACCAAAATTGCAGGGATCGCCCTGAACCATACCAAATTTGCAGACCTTTCTTGCGCGATGTGTCGGCAGAATTGAAAGCGCATTGCACCGACACAACTATAAGTGCTTGCTGGTATTGGTTTGTCATTACTATGGCATGGTAATTGAATCGATATTGAGGATGCATAATGAGTTAAATGTTTCACACTCGGATGCAGCTTTCAATTAGGCATAGTAAAAAGGTTGCAGTACATGGAAAAGCGGATGTTAAGACCGGCCAATGTAGGCCGTTGCGGGATGTGGATCTGCGTGGCGATATTTTGGTTAGGGCTATCGGGATCGGCCAACGCGCTACCGAGTTTTGCCCGCCAAACCGGCATGGCATGCGCCATGTGCCATACACAAGCGTTCGGCCCCAATCTTACCTCTTATGGCCGTCAATTCAAGCTCAATGGCTATACCTGGGGTAATAACGAATCCTTGTTGAGTCGTCTGGGCGGCATGGCCATGGGTTCTTTCACCAACACCAAAAAAGATAATCCCGATTTGGCTAATCCGGAAGATCAAGCATTGGCGAATCGGCAATATAACGCCAACAATAATTTGGCGATGGACCAGGCTTCGGCATTCTTTGGCGGCCGCGTATTCAAGCAATTGGGAGCGTTCATACAATTTACTTACGATGGCGTGGGGAGCGCATTCGCCCTGGACAATACTGATATTCGTATTTCCGACCAAGCCGATTTGTTAGGCCAAAATTTTGTGTATGGGTTATCGTTCAACAATAATCCATCCGTGCAGGATTTGTGGAACACCACGCCCGCCTGGGGATTTCCCTATGTCGGCTCGCCGCTGGCCAACGGTCCCAGTGCCGGACCGGCGATAAGCAGCTTTGACACGAAATTGGGCGGCGCGACGCTTTATACCATGGTCAATGATATTCTTTTCGTGGAAGCCGGCGCCTACACCAACTTTTCTCGTAGCTTGCAAAAAGGTATGGGTTACCGGGACATCAGCAAACTGGATGGCGGCGCACCGTATTGGCGGATAGCCTTACAAAAAGAATGGCAAGGCCACTATGTGTCGCTGGGGCATTTTGGCTTTCGAGCTAATGTGTTGCCTGATCCGACCGTTGCCTTGACTGATCGTTATACCGATTTGGGGTTGGACTTTAATTATCAATATCTGGCCAATCCAAAACATATCTACGAATTCAAGGCCAGCTATATTAGGGAACAGCAGGAGTTGGGTGCTAGTTATAACGCCAACTTTGATCCCGAGAATCCATCCGGTGCCAGTAGCTTTAATCAGCAATTGGGATTTTTGGGGTTGAACGGTTCGTATACCTTCGACCAGACTTATAGCGCCAGCGTCGGTTTTAATCACATCTACGGCAACAAGGATTTGGGCTTGTATAGCAACGTGCCGAATAAGCCGAACTCGGAGTTTTTTACCTTCGAGTTGGATTACGTGCCTTTTGGTAAAACCGCTTCCACCGGCGCCGCATCCTATTTGAATCTGCGTTTCGCGGCGCAGTACGTGGCCTATACCAAGCTCGATGGCGCGGATAAAAACTATGCTGGCCCCAATACAAGTGCTAGCGACAATAACACGCTGTATTTCAATACCTGGTTGAGTTTTTAGCCTTAAGAGGGTTAAGAATTGTCGTTCTATTGCCGGTACTGTTGTACCGGCATTTTTTGGATTTCGAGATTACATCGAGCGGCACAGTAATTTATGACTAAACAATACACTCGATTTAAAGATATATCGGTTAGCGAGCGAATATTAAACACCGTTTTTCTGTTAACCATCGGCTTGGCCTATATCATGGCCTTGATCAACATGTATTACACTCACCAGGGTCGAGACGGTAAGCCGGGATTGTCTATGAACGACATCGTCATCATGTACCACGGCTCCAATACCCAGACACGCTTGGCCACCGCCATTACCGGCATTATGGAGCCCAACCTCAAATATAAGGGCGACAAGGACGTCATTTTAAAATGGATACACGACGGTGCCGAAGAAAACGGCTATCGGCAAACCATTGCGCCTATTCTGAATAGGGACTGCATACTTTGCCACACGCCCAGCATTAATCCGGCATTACCGGATCTCAGCAATTACGCCGGTGTGTCGGAAGTCGCGCATAGCGGCGGCGCCTCGTTACCGGCGCTAGTCAGGGTGTCGCATATTCATTTGTTTGGTATTGCTTTCATTTTATTCTTCATCGGCCGAATATTTTTGTTGTGTGAGATCAATATCTACGTCAAGCGCATTGCGGTAGTCATCCCCTTTGCCGCTATGCTGTTGGACGTGATGTCTTGGTTCATCACTAAAAATATCTCACAGTTCGCTTACGTCGTGGTTCTTAGCGGCGCGCTGATGGGTATTTCCATGGGCGTGCAAATCCTGCTCAGTATCTATCAGATGTGGTTTTACAAACGCTAGACAACTTTCGTTGTCGGCTGTCTGTCATGCTGAATCTAGGTAAGCAACCGCTGGTTGCTGTCCTTATAATGGGGCATGCGAATTCAGCGGATTTTTTTATTGTCTTTTCTGGCCTTGTTATTTCTGGGAAGCGCGCCTATTGCGGCCCTGTCGTTTTATGCTTCCCGAGTCATGCTGCGACACGAGATAGCCAATAGCCTGGAAAACGATGCTGCCATGCTGATGCAGCAGATTGATATGTTGATGTTCGAACGCTTGCAAAACGTCCATTCCTGGAGTCAGTTGGATATTCTTCAGGAAGGCCGTATTGGCGACATCGACAAACGGCTGGCGCAGTTTCTGGAAAATATGGAGCAAAGTTATCCTGGTGTTTACCTAGGTTTGTTTTATTTGGATGACGCCAACAAAATCGTCGCCGCGTCCAATAGCGATGCGATAGGCTCGTATTTTCGTCCACAAGCCGACTGGATCCAGGCTAACCTGCCACATGGACAAATAGTATTGGAAGCGCCACAGCTAGAACCGCCTTATGATCACGCCCAATTGATCATGCGTGCCTCAGTGCCGGATAAATACTCTGCTGGCGAGCACGGCCAGTTATATGGAATTTTCGATTTCAAACACATCATGGAATTATTCGACCGTGCAAGTCGTGTCGAGTCAGGACAGCGGTATATCGTGTTGTTGGATGCGAACGGCAGAGCAATCGCCGGCTCAGCAGAAATACGCTCGCGACAAATGCTGCTCAGCCAAACCTTCGCCGGCTGGGGAGACAGTAAAGGACACGGATCAAAGATTCATCAGGGTGAGCCCTTGAGCCAGGCACCGGTTTTGGTTGGCTATGCCCATTCCCAAGGCTATCAGGCTTATGCCAATCTAGGCTGGTCATTGTTGATAATGCAGTCCACCGAACAGGCTTTTCAGTCGATCTGGCGCCTGTGGTGGTGGTTCGGCTGTGTGTTTTTGATTAGTAGCTTGATAGCTGCCGCAATAGCGCATTGGTTGGCTCGACGTATCGCTAGCCCCATATTGGACTTAACCTCCTGGGTCAGAAATTTTCAGATACTACCCGTATCCTTTAAGTCAGGTACGGCCGACATTAATGAAGTTCAGGAGTTAAGTCAGGCTTTTGCTCAATTGAGCGAGGACTTGGAGCAGTCGCGGCAACAAGTCATTCACGCCGCTAAATTGGCGGTAGTCGGCGAAATGGCTGCGATCATGGCGCATGAAGTTAGAACACCGCTCAGCATCTTGCAAACCAGCGCGCAGATTCTTCAGGCCGAAACCGCGTTAACGGAGGACGGACGCGACATGAGCCGAATTATCGTAGAAGAAAGCGCCCGCTTGAATCGGCTGATTTCAACCTTACTGGATTGTGCCCGCCCAAGGCCGCCCCATATGCGAGGCTTGGCGGTTGAATTGGTCATTGAGCGAGCCGTTGAATTGCTGAGTAAACAAGCGGAAAACAAGTCGATTGTGATCAAAGTCGTTAAGCCGCAACCGCTAACCATGATAGAGGCCGACGAAGAATTATTGGTACAAGTGTTTTTGAACTTGATGTTAAACGCCATTCAAATGTTGCCCGTGGCCGGCCATATACGCGTGCAAATCATTGCTAGCGATGTCAACCGCGTGCAGATAAAAGTTGAAGACGATGGTCCGGGCATTACGCCCGAATCGCGCCAGCGCCTCTTCGATCCGTTTTTCACTACCCGCGATACCGGAATCGGGCTTGGCCTGACAGTCACGCAGCAAATTATTCTTGCCCATGGCGGTAGCATAAAAGCCGGGCTTAGCGAATTAGGCGGTGCCTGTTTCACTATTCTTTTGCCAAAACGCCAAACAAAAAATCTATGCTAAGCGGTTCACGCGTATTAATTGTTGATGATGAAGCCAATGCCCGGCGGGTTTTGGAAGTTTTACTGAAAAAACTTAAATGTGATGTGCTGAGCGCTGAACATGCCCAAGCCGCTTTGAGCTTATTACGGGAAACAGACGTCGATTTGCTGATTACCGATCTGAATATGCCTGGCATGAATGGCCTGGAACTAATGGCTATGCTTCGTGATGAAGGTCATACGTTTCCGGTGATTGTTGTCACGGCATACGGCACGGTGGAAACTGCCGTGGCAGCCATGAAGCAGGGCGCTTTTGATTTCATCATACGGCCACTGGATGTCGAGCAAGTCGAATTGGTGGTAAGACGGGCGCTCGAGGTTAATCGCATACAACGTGAAAATCAGTTTTTACGGGATGAATCCGCTAAGGGATGGGATGAATTCATTGGTCAAAGCCAAAGCATGCACCAAGTGTATGAACTGATCCGTCAAGCCGGACCCAGTAAGGCCAGTATCTTTGTTTACGGGGAAACGGGTACCGGCAAGGAATTGGTGGCCCGTGCGGTACATGCCAGTTCAGGCCGGGAAGGCTTATTCGTCCCCATTAATTGCGCGGCTATACCGGCAGACATTTTGGAGAGTGAACTGTTCGGTTATGTGCGTGGCGCGTTTACCGGCGCGGTTAAAGACCGGGTCGGTAAGTTCGAGCTTGCTGACGGCGGTACGCTTTTTCTCGATGAAATTACTGAAATGCCGCCCGCCACCCAGGCAAAATTGTTGCGGGTTTTGCAGGAAAGCCGGGTCGACCGCTTGGGCAGTAATCGCAGCATTGAAATCGATTTGCGGGTAATTGCCGCCACCAATCGCAATCCGTTGGAGGCGGTCAAACAGGGACTGTTGCGGGAAGATTTGTACTACCGCTTGAATGTGTTGACCATTGCCTTGCCGGCCTTGCGGGAACGATTAGAGGATATCCCGCTATTGGCAGTGCACTTTATTGAGAAATACCGTTCATCCGTACAATATGGGGCGTCGACGCCATTGTCCGCCGATGTTTGCGAGGCCTTGTTAAATTATGATTGGCCCGGCAATGTGCGCGAGTTGGAAAACATGATAGAGCGGGCTTTGGTCTTGAGTCAGGGACAAACCATAGCATTGTGCCATTTTCCGCGGGAAATCTTGAATCGGTCCACTCAGGAAATCCCAGACGAGAATCTGCAACCAACAAACGAAGGCAACCTGGAAATGGAGTTTAACGTCGAAAGACTGGAAATCAGCTTATTAGCGCAGGCTCTATCCCTGGCTACTGGCAATAAAGCCAAAGCGGCGAGGTTGCTCAAAATCAGCGAACGCACGCTTTGGTATAAGCTGAAAAAATACGGCATTTGATAGACGTGGCTGATTTCGTATGCCACAAAAGCGGTGAATTGGACGTATTATTTCAAAAGTTCAATAAAAATTGGAAGGGTGGATTTGAGCTTGATCAGTGTCGCTTTGTTTCTTTGATCGTAACGGTTCAAAAAGTCTACTACCACCACTGATGGCTTAGGTGCTTGGTTTTGCTGGCGAGGGTTGGGTAATGGAAGATTTAGCAGATCCACTTTCTATAGTTCAATGAATGCTTCTGTTTGTTCTTTGGCTTCGGTTTTTAGACTGACCGTGACACGACTAAAGCTAAGAGAACTTTGGTACTCGGTAGGGATGATGAAGCGAAAGTAGTAGATGTTATTTCTACGAAGAAGATAACGAACACGTGCCAAAAGCAGACCCTTCTTTTAACAGTTTTTTGTAACAAAAACCGCTGTCAAAGGGTGCTTTGCGAAATAGACAATCGAACAATTATCTGTAGGCCTTTATTATCAAGGGTTAAGCGTATTTGTAAATCACAGTTACCCCTAAAGTTACCCCCGCCTGAACAATGTTGCTCCGTCATTTTGCAAAAATGGTGGGATTTTGATTCTTTAGGGTTGCTACATTATCACATGGCCTATTTTCTTGATTTTACAGGCGTTTAGGTAACTGACTGGTTCGTTCAACAAACTCTACTTTGCTGTACTTTATTCCGGTAAATCTTCCAATACATCATTTAACCAATCCACCAACGCCGCGCCTGGGTGAGTGTATGCACCGTATTCGGCAAGTTCACGCTGTAGCCTTGCCATTAGCTTGGGATTAATTTCAATATCCAATCGACGCACACCGCGCCGCCTGTTTAGCTCTCGCCTTTCCCGTTGATATTCGGCGGATGATTTAAAACTGGATGCGGCCATAATCGTTATTCCTCCGTACCTTTGGAACTAGAGTTTTATCTACCGGCATGACTTCGCTTTTGCTTCGGTCGGTTTCCGTTCAACGCCGCTCGCTGTTTGCCGGCTTCGGTCTTGGGGCCGGTGCTGCATCCGCCATGCCATTTACAGCGGCCATTCCTATAAATCGCTTTCTGTTTGCAAGCTGTCCCGGCTCGGGTTTTGGCTCCGCAAGTCATGTCCCGCAAATCATCGGGGAATGGTTCGCGAATTGGTGGTGGATATTGATAGCCCCGTTCTCGCCACTCAGCGAAAACAGCGTCATGCTGCCGATTGAATTCTTTAAGTCGCTTTCGTTGTTCAGTTGTACTCATAACCTTGGTATATACTGAAAGTCGAAAAAGGTAGAAGCTGAGAAACTCTGGGAACATTTGAAACAAACGGAGAACAACAATGAAAAAACTGATTTTGCTCCTTACCGCCCTGACGGCTAGTACCGCTTTTGCGGATAAATTCGTAAATGGGTATGTCCGTAAAGACGGCACATATGTAGCACCGCATTTACGCAGTAGCCCTGATCAATATCGTAGTAACAACTACGGTTCGCAAACCTTTGGTGGTTCGCAGCGAGACGAGTTCAGCAGCAATCCTGCCACAAATCGCGGAAATGCCGGTTACAACATGTACGACAACGACAATGATGGTCAATCAAACGCCTATGACAACACGCCGAACGGTGGAAGTGGTTGGAGATAGCCCGACAACGGTTCTTCCCCAATTATTTGCATTTTCACGCTAGGCATATGGTAAATAATAGGTACATCCCGCATAGTGAACACCCAAGGCTATTTTACGACAAGCTAAGTCATTGATTCTTGGTGTTTTGCGTTCATATTATGAACACCTGTTCACTATACGGCACGACTTGTTCAGCATACGGCACGAAGCGTTCATATAATGAACAAGCAAATCAATTTTCAGGCTGCCAGTTCCGCCATTCATCGCTTGGCTTGTGGTCGTTAAACTCTCGGAAAGTCAGCCGCCATTTTCTAGCTAATTGTTTGCTGAAATGGCCTTCCAGCATGAGTTTTATAAACCCGTGGCTTTCCAATTCTCTAAAGGCTTCGTGCGCCTTGCCCCGGCAACAGCCGATGCGCTTTTGTGCTTCGGAAATACTGTAAGCAATAGGTTCGTACATACGCCAGTGAGTTTGCATCAGGATCAGCAATTTAACCGCATTGCCGCTTAAATCCAGATAAGCGGCAGAGCGGATCATGTCGACGTCCTGGGCGATATAAGCTTTTTTCTTGAGCTTCGCCGCCATGCCTAACTGCCCAGAATCTTAACCCTAGCACCGACAACGCCATCTAGGGCCACTTTCACGGCTTGGTAAATGGCTTTGTAAGACTGCTGGCTTTCCATGCCCTGGGTCAACGCTTGGGCTGCTGTCAGTTCGGCCAGCTCCAGGGTTTTAAGCTGTACCGCTGTCATTAGCTCCCTGATTTCGGTCGCCTGCGGTTCGATGATGACCAGGGCTTTATAAACGGCGTTCGTGATGATTGAGAAATAGCGTTCGGCGTTCTGGCTGCCTTGGCACCCTTATGTTATTCCATTAGAACTGACACCTTCATTTCATTAATTTAGAATTCTGATAGGCTACAGTGCATGATCCTAGATTAGGCAAATTTCCCCTTATCCCAATCCGCAGGACTGATTTAGGGTATAGCCACCGTGACCCGGGCACCCAACTGGGTAAATCGATTTAGCAATGCCGCTCTGATTTGCAGGCCGGCCACTTGGCTGTTAAAGATTCTAGCGTTGACCCGTTCGCCTAAAAGTTTGAAACAACGCATTTTGGTTTCACCAGACTTCGGCGATGATAGCCACTCCATTTTCTACAGATGCCTCTGCCTAGCCTATCGGTCGTACGCAGTGTTTCATTCCTGGTAATGGCACCTAGGGTGTTTTCTTTCAGGGGTTTGCTGTCTTTGAGCACTGGAATTATGGTCTCGGCATCTCGCTCGGCAATCGCGCTCTTACTTTGCTTGGCATCATAAGCCCTGTGGGCACTGACCGAATCAATCCGGTTGTCGCGGGGTATCTGATTTAGCAAATCCGGCAAAACCTGAGCATCGGTCACCCGATTGGATGTCACCTCAATCGCCAGAAATGCCCAAGTGAACTTTACGCTGAGTATTCCGACAAAAATCAGCCAGCCATTCCGATTGAAAACCGCCAAAAGTTACGATTTAAACCTGGCCATCGGATTCCGATATGATTAAGCCATTGTTACATAACGTCTTTTGGAAGTGGTGAATTGTCACAATCGACCCAAACTTGACGGTCGCACTTCTCCAAAGCGTCCAGTCAACCAATCTGCATTCTGCGAACTGGATGCCCAGAAAGCTGCCTTTGGCGATTTCAACCAAACGGCTAATAGCCGCCAGACGAAATGATCCAGCCGATGGCTAATGTCGAGCCAAAAGCAGGCGTAGCTTAAATCATCAGTTTGGCGGTGGCCTGTCTATCGACCATGCAACCGACTTAGTACATTTGTACTGGTACAAATGAGTCATTGATTTATCAGAATTAGTTGATTATTGTTTCTTCAAACTAAATGATAGAAACTGGCATGGACTTTCAAAATGAATTGATTTGAAGCGTTGGGGTGAGCAGCGTTATATACAAAAATCATTGTAGTTAGCGTAAGAATAAATACGGGCTTAGGTATATCCAGCTAGGATAGGAGAACCTTCCAGTGAGCTTTTACGAAGACATTTTAGAATAATTCAAATCTAAAAACGGGCTTTTAAAGTAAGAAAGTTTATTTTCACCCGCGCTGCCAACCACGTTGGCCGATGTTGATAAAGCTAACAATATTCTAAGTTTCAATAAAATCTGTTCAGAGTTTGAGAGGCAATTGCTTGAGGTGTCAAAAAGCAGTGAGGACGACATCATCGAGAAAATATAAGAACTGGAAAATACGGAAACTGACTAAAAAACGCTGGCCCTTTCAAACGGCTTTTGTTAGGCCCGCGAGGGTCCCAGAGATTGGTCTGGGGATACGGTGTTCTAGTTAATGACTTTAATGTCTTCCCTAAACATTGGGATATTGTTGCGCAAGCAACACAAAGTGGCATCGGGATGATGAATACTGCCTCAACGATAGGTGGTGACCTCCTTTTCGCTTATTTGGGTGATAGACCTATTAGTGCTTGGTTTTCTTTTTGGTGAGCGTGCACTGATGAATTTACTTCCATAACTTAAGAGTCTTAAAGCAGGTTAGTTAAATCGCATTGGACTGAAATCACTAGATTATCGTCGATACACCAACTATAAAAGGCACACTATGCAAATTCAAGCCACCGATCAATCCCATGATGGGCCCTCTAACAAACCGCAAGTCGATACCCCGGTATTGGCAAAACTTGACATTCCCTTGTTTTATGCCACTGAGCGTGGGCCAATTCCCTGGCAACACAGTGTGTTTTGCGGAAAAGCGTTTGCTGAAACCGTACTGACGGAATGTGAGAAGCTATTTCAGGATAATAATTACGGTCTTGTACATATTGGGGTTTACAACCCCCGCCAGGCTAGACACAAGGATGGAACTCCAATCATCCCCATTCGATGGAGCAATCATGCTTATGGAGAAGCCATGGACTTTAAAGGTGTTTATACAGACAACGGTAACGGAGAATTTCTTGGCATTGCCAGAATGAAAGCTGAAATTCCCGGGTTTCTTAATAGTCTCCATACTGCTTGCGAAACCGCTGTCACTGCGATTAACCGTAAACCTGAAATTGTGGACGAAGGTGATTGGTTGCACTTAGGTATATGGCCTTCAAGATAAATCGGTCAACGAAACCCAAGTTATTACGCAGTTTTCCGCCGATGAAATTGCTAAAAAATCCAACGGACTGTTCGCTTCCTTAATCGTTCTATTGGCCATTACTTTGCCGCATTTCGTCAAATTCGGCAAAATTTGCGGTGAGTTTCGGGTTCGTTTCATACTGGTTTCAGAAATCCAGATAAAACCGAAACTACTTATGAAAATCTCAGCGCAGTTAATCTGGGATCTATCGCTGATCGAGCAGCGCTTCAAATGACTGACTGGTAGATGTGTGAATGGTTAACATGGCAACCTCCAAATTAGCTTACGGATCAGTTTGAATGATATCCAGAACCTATCTAATAACCCGTTAGGCAGGAGTTGCTGATTGGATGAACGGGAAATGGAAATCCGAAGGTTATGAGTTTGGATTTATCCAGATTGCAATACTGGCGGGAATGACTGCCGGAGACAATCCTCAATTTTGCCAACGGGAGGTGAGACCATCTGATTTAATGCTTGTCGTTCATTCGCTAACTGTCATAGTTCGTTACCTGCGAACGGCTAACATGCTTAGCTGTAAAGACAGCTGTGCTGATTCAGCAGTTCCTGTTCAGAATGAATAAAGTTATTTTCTAAATTTAATGGCAATAACTTAACTTATAGTGCAATATTTAATAATTAAAAATGCGATTTATAGCAGAATTTCATGTTAATTTTTCCGCTCCTGGAGGGTGTATGCAACAAATGTATAATATGTTTATATCTAAAATTGTATTTGCATTCTTTTTAGCTACGCTAGCAGGATGCGCGTCAGTGCCTGTGGAGGTCGCACAGCTACATCAGAAAGAACTCAGCATGATAAAAACCTTAGAAGCTAGTCATAAAAATATTGTGACTGCCTATTTCGATTCAAGAATTAGTGAATTTGAAGGATTTTATTTCAAACAATACGCACCTCGATACTTAGAAAACTATAAAGAGGCATGGGAAAATCAAAATGGAAAAAAATATGATTATGAACAAAACTTTCCCTCCTTTTATGAAAGTTCAATTGCAGTGTATCAAAGCGAAATTCAGCCTCTGTATACACTACGTAATAAACTATTGACCTCAATTGATGATGAATATTCAAAATTAATTACATCTCATCAGGCAATCGACACATGGTTAAAAAGTGTCAATGATCTTAATGATGCGGATAAAAAGGCAATAAATAATATTCTAGATGGCGCCATCCCCGGATTATCAATAGATAGTATAAAAGGCGAGGTTGATAACGTAATAAACGGAATCAAAGCCAAGCTATTTAAATAGTGTACCAATGTTTAAATTATAAAGTCAGGAGAAGTGTTATGCCAAAACAAGATGCAATCTCAAAAATAGCGCAAAATAAAACATCAGAAGAGTTTGCAGATGCATTATCGTCATATTCGAATCTTACCAGTGATCAGCTTGCAAAACTTTTTCCGGAGCAAAGTGATAAAGACGAAATTATTGCTCTCTTGAAAATAGTGAACTCCGCCGCAGATGACAATACGAAAAAGGCAGAACTTGTTGCCAAAATTAGTGATATTGGTGGTGCTGTGATAAAAGTCGCCAAACATTTTGCTACAGGATTATAGTTTGACTGTATAAATGCATTCTTAGGATTATTATGAGGATCTCGAAATGAATTTACAGAAGCAAGGACTCACTTTAAGTCGTGAAGGCATTAACCAAGTTTGTTCTTTGCTTGCTGTTTCCGAGGCGGAAGTTTGGTCCATTATTAATGTCGAGACGTCGGAATTTGGGTTTCTAAGTGATAGACGCCCTCAGATCCTTTTTTAGCGCCATATTTTTCATAAATTAACCAATGGCAAATATGACAACACATACTCTAACATAAGCCATGCTAATACCAGAGGTTATTTAGGTGGGGCAAGAGAATATGCCCGGCTAGGCGACGCATTGGCATTGGATAGGCAATCTGCTCTTAAAAGCGCTTCCTGGGGCATCGGTCAAGTAATGGGGACCAATTACAAATCGGGTGGATTCGATGAAGTTGAGGCTACGGTCACCACCATGGTTAATGATGAAGACTCACAACTACTGACTATGGCTAACTTCATAAAATCAAATCATCTTGATGGCGCATTACAAAATAAAAACTGGGAAACGTTTGCTCGTGTATATAATGGCGCTAATTTCAAAGATAATGACTATGATTCACGTTTGGTGTCGTCATATGCGCAATTCAAAGTAACCCTGCCAGATTTGCGTTTACGAACTGCGCAAGTAGCATTGCTTTATTTAGGGTTTGACCTAGGTAAAATTGATGGTTTACGAAGACGTCGAACGAGTACGGCAATTTATCAATTTCAGGAAAAATCTAAATTACCTCAGACAGGCCAGTTAGACCGAATTGCTGAAGATAACTTGCTTGAGGGGCGTTCAAGCCTGGTAATGCAAGTGCTGGAGGTTAGCCTAAATTTAACAACTTACAAATTTGTACTTAAAATATTGTTTTTGCAAGTGTCCACTATTTGTGGTTGTGACAGTGGACTTTATGTTAAAAATTGCTTTCAGATAATTACAAAAATCGTTAGAGCAAGGAAGGCTTGGAACAACTTTATGAGGTCATTTATTCTGAGATCAATCATAGTAGTTAATCTTCATGATCGATAGAGTCGGAGTGGGCCAATGCTCAGATACGTTAACTTAAATTTTAAAATGGAAGATGTTTTATGAAAAATATAATGCCTATGCTTGGTGGAGTATTGCTAACTGTATTATATTTCACGTATTCTGGGAAAATTTGTTTTCAACTAAATCTTGCCAACTATTCTCGCGATTATATTATATATTTAATAGTCTTATTTTTAGTTTTTCTTGCAATTACACCCATACTCTTGCCAATTCATAGATATAACAAATACGGTAAAAATAATCGCATTAACGATGTCACAGGTTTTTTCGATGTAGACCTTATAGCGGATTATTTCGACCAATTTTTTAGAGGTGATGACAATTGCAGAGAAACGGCCGAAACCTACAGAAAAAATCCGACTTATAAAAATAAGAAAGCGTTGAAAGATGTCTTTGATACAACAATAAGAGATACTTTTGGTCGAGACCGCATCAAATATGCGACGTACGTCCTTTTAATAGTTAGCTTTGTGGTACTGTTTTTTGCCATCGAGGGTGGGGTTCAATTGGCTAGAGAGCTTGGGGGTATAACCGATAGCAAGCCGGTTCATTTCCCTTTAGGACTTAGGCCAGATATTACTAGTCTTGCGGCTATTTTTGGCGCTTACACATGGATTACATCCGATGCAATCTATCGTTATCGCCGAAATGATTTCAATTCGTCGGACGTTTTATGGTATTCCTTACGACTGATTGTGGCCATCCCCTTGGGAGAGGCCGTTGCTGCGTTTGCTCCTATGCAGACTGCCGAAGGTAAAGCAGTGCCTGTCAGTTCTGCTGGCCCGCTATTAGCTTTTGTGATCAGTATGTTCTCCTTTTCCAGTATTCAACAGATGCTAGGTGCTTTCATTAACCGTGCTTACAACTTGCCAACTACAGCAGCAGATGCACGCGATGACGCGCTCATAAAATTGCCAGGAATCGATCAAACCGTCGCGGATCGGTTAGGGGCAGAGGGCATTACCACCATGGCACAACTAGTCGCTACCGACCCCGTTCTGTTATGCAGTCACACTGCAATCCCTTTCTGTTGTATTTTAGATTACGTTAATTCAGCGATGTTATGGAAATTAGTGGGAGCAAAACTGTTGATTTTGAGAGAGTTCGGTTGGCAAGGAACAAGTCAAGTCATCGCGTTCTCAGAAAGGAACATGCCGTCACTTATAGACAACATAAATACATTTAATAAGGCCAAACTTGAACTTGAAGAAGCCCAAACTGAAGTCTTTAATGCCAAGCAAACTTGTGGCGATTCTGAAAATGAGGCCATAAAGAATGCCCAAATATCTTTTAATAAAGCGAAAGAAAAATTCGATTCCGCATTAATACAAGTTAAAAATGGTGGCAAATCCGATGAATCCATATTTGTTGACATGGCGAAAAAAGCAGAAATGGCAGAATCAGCGTTTCCAGAAATCATAAATCAAATAATAATCGATTCCTACGCTCAGTTTATTTACAAAATTAAGATTGCTTGCGGAAAATAAAATATAAACGATTGTTAACTTTTTATATAGTTCCTGCGTAACCCCACTTTCATGAGATAGGCAGTCCAATGCCTGTTCTGATGGACTTTGTTGCATAAATCGAGGCAAGGGTAAATTCCCCCTTACCCCAGTCTGCCAGACGGATTTAGGACATGACCACGGTGATCGGCGTTCCCAGCTGGGTAAACCGATTTAATAGCGCCGCTCGGATTTGAAGTTCGGCGACTTGGCTAGTAAAGATACGCGCCGTGACCCGTTCGCCTAGCAGCTTGAAGCAACGCATTTTGGTTTCCACCAGGCTGCGACGATGATAACCACTCCATTTCTTCCAGATGGCTCTGCCTAACCGTTGCGTGGCACGTAGCGTTTCATTTCGGACTTGAGCCCCTGGCGTATTTTCTTTCCAGGGTTTACCGTTCTTGCGGACGGGAATAATCGCCTCGGCGTCGCCCTCAACGATTGCGGTGTGCGCGTTCTTGGTTTCATATGCGCCGTCACCGCTGACTGAATCGATGCGTTCGTCGCGAGGTATCTGATTCAGCATATGGGGCAACACCTGCGCGTCACCAACACGATTCGATGTCACTTCAATCGCCCGAATTTCCAAGGTTTCAGCATCAATACCCAAATGAACCTTGCGCCATTGCCGACGGTACTCGGCGCCATGCTTCTTAGTTTTCCATTCGCCTTCGCCCAGCATTTTCACGCCCGTACTGTCCACCAACAGATGTAAGCCATTCAGGTTGGAACGATAGGAAATACAGACTTGCAGATGCTGTTGGCGACGGCATAGTGTCGTGTAATCAGGTGTTGGCCAGTCCAGTCCCGACAGCTTCAACAAACTGGCCACCATGCCACTGGCTTGTCGTAATGCCACTCCGAATAGATTCTTAACCATCAAGCAAAACTGAATGGCGGCATCAGAAAACTTCTCAGATCGACCTCGCTTACCGCGACCAGGGGATAACCAATCCATCTTTTTATCAATCCACAGCAGCATCGCGCCACGTTGCTTCAGAGATTGATTGTAGTCACGCCAGTTCGTGGTTCGATATTTCTTCGGTTGCGGCTTGGATATTCCACTTGTGGGTCAGTAAATTCACTCCCCAACATGGGGTCGGTAGTCGATTTATGCAACAAAGCCCATTTTATCTAGCAATAATAATGAAGTAGTAATATACACATATATCCCTAATCCGATAACCATTTTACCATTGAATGCCAGGTATGTTGTTATATGTGGAAAATGGGACCATAAATATGGTTTTGATGGTGGGATTATGAGTTGGAAGGTTTGTGAGCATGAAGATGCACCGATCAATAAAAATGCCATAAAAATTTTGAAATCAGATGGTTCTTGGCTATTTCATTCAAATATTAATGGTAGCACAACAATTTCAATGAAAACCCATACTGAACCAGGAAGTGATTTAAAAAATGATTTATATGCGCTCTTCGTTAACTCCTTTGCTGGCAATAGACTAATAGAGGATTGTGACAGACTTAAAAAGCGCGTAGATCAATAAAAATTTGACTTAAAACAAGATGTGGTTTAGAAATTATAGATAAACTCGAGATCTAGTTAGATTGATTATGCTTATTATAATTCGGCCCCCATCTAAATTTTATGGGGGCATAGCAAGCTATCCCAAGTATGGTCAGCAACTTAAACTATTCGTTTATTTTGACAGATACTTTCGCGAAAGCCGGATAATTTAGTATTTAATTATAAATTCATTTTTAAGGCCAATAAAAAATTATTCTTGTTGATTGTTTTCATCGCCGTTTACCTGTAAAGCTTGCAACGCTCTATGGAGAACAAACTTACTCGTAAAATACCCCCCAAAAAAACCAGTCATTCCAGAGCATATTATAAGAAAAAAGACAAACACAGGGAGGCTTTCAATACTATATTTTAAAGGCGAATTTTCAGGCACAATTAGCTTAGAAGCCATCTCAGAAAATATCCAAAGTCGATCTCCAATTTTATCTATTTCAGTTAGAGTGATACCAATTATTATTTTGGTCAACCAATCCGAAATTTGTTCCAGATTTGTATTATGCAAAAACTTAGGATTACCGTCATTTCCAGGCACTGCATCAGAAACCTGCGAGGTCTTTGGTATTCCAAACAAGAAACCCAAAAAACCACCAATCGATGTTCCTCCTAAGCTAATTACTGCGAGGGTCGAAAAAATACCCCACTTAGGGAGACCGTCGGAGATATCTATGGAGTAGATTAAACAAAATACAGCAACGACTGACATGCCGATTGATACCCATATAAATAATTTTATCTCATCTTTATATTGATTGTTCATAGGGTCTGTCATAATTTTTACTAAATGTGAAAAATGGAATCGGCGAGTGACATATTTTCATGAAGGATTAATGTTACCAATAGCCCATGTTCGTCCTACAATAACTTTACACTGATCCTCAATATCATCTCGTACCCTATATGCATGTGTTTTCGACAAAAAAATGCTGCTCTCCAGTCCTTTATAGGTATGTGTCGTATTGTGTTGTGTCAAGCTACTTATCAGTTCTGGATTAATGGCTGATGTTAGCATTTTATTCGTAAGTTTCGAAAAAAATTTCCGGCAAAAACGGTGTCCCTCCTGTATACTTATCGTGCATGTTAATTGTCAATTAGCCATGGGAAGAGCTTTTAATGGTCACTATCCATCCGCAATTAATTGAAAAAGATGAACGGACTACCAATTTGGATTTAAGTAAGTATATTCCTAATATAAATACTTACTTAAATCCAAGGCCAACTATTTACTGGCTAGACTTTATTGGCTCTGTTTTTGCAACTAACCTTTTTATTTACATTTCTGTAAAAACCACATCTTTTTCGCCTCTGCAACTTATTTTCATTATTGCAGCCGCCATTTTTTTATATAGATCAACAGGATTTATACATGAGGCAGTGCATGTGGGAAAACAGATCTCATTTTTCCCGATAGCATTTAATATATTATTTGGATTTGTCCACAAACTACCCCTATATTCATATCATCCGCATAAATATCATCATCACACAAAAACATATGGCACAAGAAACGACCCTGAATATGAACTATTAAAAGGAACAGCTAGGTATCTTATTTTCATTCCTTTTTTTTCACAAATGGCATTTCCTCTGCTATTTTTAGTTAGGTTTGGGTTTTTTCCAATTTTACTGCCATTTATTGGCAAGAAGGGGCGTAACTATGTATATAGGTTTGCCTCCACAGCTGTCCTTAACTTACAATTTCAGCGCCCTTTACCAGACAAAAAAGAACGTACAGAATGGTATCAGCAAGACGCAGCGTGTTTTTTTTATAATTGTATTTTTTTTTACTTTATGGCCTCTGGCTACTGGCCTTGGAAAGTCCTTTATGTGTGGTACGGAATAACCTACCTTGCATCATTATTTAATTTTTACAGGACATTGTCAGTACATAATTACTATTCAAATTTCGAGAATACTAATTTCAAACAACAGATTCTAGACACAAATACCTATGAAGGTTCATGTGTTCTAGGATGGCTCTATCCTATAGGTACCCGATTTCACGCGCTTCACCATTTATTTCCCCAAATCCCTTATCATAATTTGGCAAAAATGCATCGATTAGTACTTAGCAATTTGCCAGATAATCATCCCTATAGAGAGACTATAGTCTCAAGTTTTATATCAGCGACTGAAAGATTACCTCATTAGATAAGTATTAATAATCGGAAATTTCTCCTAGTTTATATTGAAAATTATGGAACAGAGCGCATCTGTTATTTTAGTGTTTGCAACATGTGCTGCCTATCTTCGTCGGTAATTTTCATTCATTGAATTGACAGTCAACTTTATAATGTAATATTTACATTTAGTAATATGGTCCAATGGCCGGGTCGAGCCAAATAGGGCGTAAGGTTGCTTGCCGAAAAGCTGCCATTCGCTGAACTCAGGGGTCGAAAATTTCGCCAGTACCTTTATTGGCCGCTTTTGGCCGATCCCTAGCATTCAAGCACATAAAAATTCTTCCGCTACAACAGTGGCCTTGGGCTTGGAATCTCAAGCAGTTTTCAAATAAGAATCGGTGCCCGAATAGATTGAAATAAACATGCGGCTTTGAATGAACGAAAATAGATCGGCGAATTGAGCAATATCGGAGTATTCAGGTTGTATTAAACAATTTTGTTTAGTGGAGCCCCTTTGACGAATCGCCGAATTACATTGAACTGATCACCAAGCCAAAAGCGTCGACTTGGTTCCAATCGGTAAACTCGACAATCGCTGACGGATCAGTCGGCCCCTTGGTCACCCACATGATCAGGCGGATAATGGACCGATCAAATAAGCTGTAGCTGGGATAGTCGATTTTTCCGGCAAACACCGCCAGCTGCTTGGGCTTCCAGCGAATCTGTTTGAGAAATTTCTTCAGGTATGGATTGGTATCGGGCGTTTGCTTTTCCGGTTTTCGGGCGACCAGGTTGACCGAGAAAAAAGCGTTAGGCTTACTGTCCAAAATCGACTGGTTCTGTCTGCTGAAAGCCAGAATTTGAGGATCATGACGGCCATAGTGAATGCTGGCACCAATCACGATTTTATCGAAACTTCCCAATGCCACTCGATCAACATCTTGAATCGGGATCAGGGCAACTTGGTGTGACTGCTGTTCAATAACCGATTGCAATCTTTGGCAAATCTTTAGCGTTTGCCCATCGCGAGTTGAGTAGATGATCAGGATATTCGACATAGATTCTAAATCAAAACAATAGCTTTGCGTTATGCAACCGATTCTGGATAACTCGTAGGAAAGATATGCTTGCCAAATAACCAGTACAACTAAACTGGGCGCATAGCTCTGCACTGTGGAAAACCACTACATCCCCAAAATTGATTGCCTTGATTCTCGCCGTTTTTGGCTGTCCGCAATACCATTGGCTTTCCGCATTTCGGACAAGCATTTTCTGCCTGCTGCTGTTTTTGCTCGACAATATTTCTCACGTGTTTGACGTGCTCTACGTGCGTTTTAATCGACGGTTTAAGACGGCCAGATTCGAGTTTGCGGCAAATATCCGCGACTTCCGATTCTCTCAAAATCGGCTGCTGTTTGCTTTTTATGAAGCGAATATAACTTCCCGCATAAACCACGTTATCCGGCATGGGTGTTTGAAACTCACTATCGCCAATAAATACGACGACTGAAAACAACTGGTCTGGCGTCAATTCCAGAGCGGATTGTAATGTCTGCGTGTGTTTGTAATTTTGATGCAGCGGGTTTTGAAATTTATTGGTATGTCGATAAATTTTCTGCGTCCAAGTTTTCTGATGCTCGCCACCGAATATCCAGCCTTTTATATTCTTGGTTTCGATGACAAATACCCCATAGCGTGACACGATGACATGATCAATTTGTGTCGTGCCGCCGTCTTCGGTTCGCAGAGTGACATTTTTAAACAGCGTATAGATTTGTTTATCAAGCCGCAGTTTGGCGATCAAATTGACTTGAAATTCCCCCAACACACCCTTCATGAAAGGTGTTTTCAGGAAACCCAAAATCGCTAACAGCAGCCAAAACCACCAGTAATTACTAATGATTGGGCCGAGAGCTTGTATCAAAATTTGGTTAATATTCATTTAATGATCTGTGGCAGTCAGTTTGCCTAATCATAGTCTTAGTTTGCCGACTGACTCCATGCTCTTGTATCATTCGCGGCATTTACCCATCACTTGAAACTCAGCGCACATAGGGACACATGGCCAACAGCAATGAAGCGTTTTCACGTGCCATCATCGACGCCCAGCTCAAATCACAAGGTTGGAACATTCATGATTCGCTGTCAGTGCGCTTCGAATATGTACTGGAAAATGGCCGCGCCGACTATGTGCTGTGTGATCGGCATGGCCGTGCCATAGCCATCATCGAAGCCAAACGCTATGCGATCAGTCCCGGTGATGCGGCAGAACAAGCCAAAGGGTATGCTGAACAACTGAAAGTGCCGTACATTTTTCTCGCTAACGGCCAGGAAATTCTGTTTTGGGAATGGCAACGCGAGGCCTACCCGCATCCCATCAAAACCTTCTTTAGCCAGGGAGATCTGGAACGTCGCTTCGCCACCTACCAAGTCAGACAAGACATCACGGCGGTGGATATTGATAAGCACATTGCCGGGCGTGATTATCAGCTGGAATGTATCAACGCACTGTGTCACGAAATCAAACTGGGCCGCCGTAAACTTCTGGTAGAAATGGCAACCGGCACTGGCAAAACCCGTACCGCCGCAGCCTTCATTAAACGGCTGTTTCAAGCCAATGCCGCTACCCGCGTTCTGTTTCTGGTAGACCGCATCCCGTTGGCCAAGCAAACTGAAGATGCCTTTGCCGAATATCTGCCTGACTATCCCGCTTACGTACTACGTGCTGGCCGCCGCTTTCAAGACGAAAAGCAAATCACCATCACCACCTTGCAAAGCATGATCAATCTTTACGGTGATTAAGCCATCCAGCAATTGCGGGACAGTGTGAATACACCGTTCACAAAATGTAGATTTTTCTGAAAGCTTCTAAACCAAAGATGGCCGTCATCTGTAAAAGCCACCCATTTACCGCTCCCTCGAAAAAATACCTCGCTCATTGAACACCCCGTCAAAGTGCAAACCGTCCGAAAGGATTAACCGGAAACGGGGGACGAATCCCGCTTGTTGCCCCGTCGGGCTATCCGGTTAAATTCGATTTTAAAGGTTTATCTGATCTGCTTAAACGATATGACCTGCGCGCCATCCTTCAAGCCGTCCAGGCAACTTCATGCTTACTTTTTTATTACATGTTCAAGGTCTGACATCGCTTGGCTAATAAGCTCTAGGATGCACTCGGTAAACTTTTTTCTCTGTTGGGTTGATTCGGGCTCTGGCGAGATAGAAGACAGCAGAATACTCGAATCCATACCTCCTTCTTTCAAAGAAATTTTAATTTCGCCATCAAATGGGTGTTGCTCTGCAACTATTCCTATTATTTTCATGCCGCTATCATTGTATCCAGTACACTTACCACCATTTTCACACTTAAAATCAGTCGCTTTATATTTTTCCAGGCCATTGCCACCTATAAATATCTCCCCATAAGGAGGATAAACTATATCCCAATTCATGTGTTCAAAATTCATAATCGCAGGAACGAGTTTTAACGTTGGAGTAATTACGCTCTTATCCTTGAAATACAGGATGGAAAAAGAACCCATCAACACAACTGGGCTACCTGATAATGCTCTGAAATCCCTATATGCAGCTTGAAACTCAATCTCACAGGCAGAAATAACCCCTTGCTGAGTTATTTTGTTTGTTTTTATATAATTTTTCTGAATAACTCCATCGAAAACTGTTGAGTTAAGCTGTTCCAAACTACTTTGGGCAAAGGCATTGCTTGTTAAAATATAAAGCAATATCAATCTATTAAATTGGTTCATTCCATTTCTGCCGTTATTGTCATTTCTACTGAGGCCTTAATACTTGCCCTATAGGGCTGTCCCGTTAAATAGGATTATAACGGTTTAACTAACCTGCCTGAACGGCAAGACTTGTGCGCCAGCCTTCAAGCTATCCAGATAATCCGCCCAGCTTTGCATCATTTTGCGGCGCTCCGGCAAGTGTTGCGCCCGGTTGTAGGCGGCTTTAACCCGATTGCGTTCGGCATGAGCTAGCTGGCGCTCGATCATGTCGGAATGAAAGCCATGCTCGTGTAATAGCGTACTTGCGGTTGTTCTGAATCCGTGCGCGGTGTGCTGGCCTTGGTAACCCATGCGCCGGATGGCTGCGCCAATCGATTCGCGGCTGATATGTGGCTCATTGCCTTTTTTGCCCTGGTTGCTGGCGAAGACATAACGACTTGAGCCGGTTAGCGGCTGAATATCGCGCAACAAGGCAATGGCTTGTTTGCTGAGCGGGACGATATGCGCGTCTTTCATCTTCATTTTATCGGCGGCAATACGCCATTCGGCGGCGTCCAGGTCAAATTCCGTCCATTCGGCGGCGGCAAGGTTGGCCGGTCTGGCAAATATCAATGGTTGGAGTTGTAGAGCGGTTCTAACAACAAAATTTCCACCATAAGCATCTATATCCTTTAGCAATTCGGCTAATGATTTGGGTTCAGTAATGGCTGGAAAATGGCCGCGATTAGGTGACGGGAGCGCGCCGCGTAAATCGGCGGTTACGTCGCGTTCTGCGCGTCCCGTGGCGATACCGTAGCGGATTTGGCCGATGAATTGTTTGGTTCTGGCGGCGGTTTCCAGTGCGCCACGATCCACAATGCGGCGGAGGGTAGCCAACACCTCGACGGCGGATAAAACTTTTAAGGGCCTATTGCCAATCCAGGGGAAAACATCACGCTCGAAACATTGCTCGATGTGGGCATGATGGCTGGCGCTCCATTTTTCCGGTTGGCCTCCATAAATTCCTTGGCAACGGCGGCGAGGGTGTTTTCGGTACTGCCGGCTTTTTCGATCTTGCGGGTGATGGCGGGATCGATATTGTTGGCAATTTGCTTGCGGAATTCGTCGCGCTTATCTCTTGCTTGGCTGAGGCTGATTTCGGGGTAAGTGCCAAGTGACAGGGATTTCTCCTTACCCCCAAATCGGTACTTGAACCGCCACCACTTACCCCAACTTTCGCCTTGAGGCTGCACTAACAGGAAAAGGCCTTTCTCGTCCGACAGCTTGAAAGGCTTGCCGGCGCTGGCTTTCTCGTTTCTGTGGGCATTCTTGCATGCGGTGTCTGATAGCATTTGGGGGTAACTCCTGCATGGGATAAGTCAGTTACCCCAGATGTTACCCCCAGTTACCCCTGAATTTCAATACATCTGGCTGCATGTCGTTGGACAATAAAAAACCCGCTAAGCCAGATAACTTGCGGGTTTTTGATCTTCTTTGCATCTTGGTGGATGCTTAATTGGCGGAGAAAGAGGGATTCGAACCCTCGATACGTTGCCGTATACACACTTTCCAGGCGTGCGCCTTCGACCGCTCGGCCATCTCTCCTAATGTTCAGCTGGCTATTGTATAAGTTTCTTAGACTTAGCGCAATCGGCTACCTCGTTCTCGTTGCGCTCTCAAGAACAGCACTCACTCTTTTGTTGGATTGTGGCCACGTTAGTTGGGAGGCCGCTTTTTTTCCGCAGCAGTTTTGGCATTATGGATAGGAAGAGCGGCATATTTTCCCTACAAAACTGCAGGATCTCCTCGCGATCTGAGCAAGGGAGTCGGCGCTATTAAACGCAAATATCTCTGTCGTCAGCTTCGGGAAAGTCTATTGATACAAAAATCAATGTCCTATCAGGGTTTTTCTGTAAAAACTAAAGCGTACTGACGGCTTATAGCTTGATTCAGGCAGGTTGCGAGCAAGGTTAAGGCGATTCATAGCAGTATCTAAAAATTAAATATACATATGCCATTTAATCATTAATATGCTGGGCGATTGCGCTGGCATAATGAGTTCACTTATCGAATATTATGAAGTTTAAGGTGATTCTCTATGAATTTAATGTATACGGCCTCCGGTTTTGTCGTGGGTATGCTGGTCGGTGTGACTGGTGTTGGTGGTGGTTCGTTGATGACGCCGCTGCTGGTTTTTTTGTTTGGATTTAAACCAGCAGTCGCGGTAGGTACGGATTTACTGTACGCATCGATTACGAAAACCGCTGGGGTGTTTGTTCATCATGGCAAACACGGCTCGGTGGATTGGAAAATCGTCGGCTGGTTGGCCTTGGGTAGCTTGCCGTTCGCCAGCATCACGCTGTACGTGTTGAAAAATTTAATGGCGGTCGGAACGGAAGTGACCGGCGCGATTACGTTTACTCTTGGCGTTGCACTGTTACTGACGGCTTTTGCCTTGTTGGTGCGCAGTATTCTGTTGCGCAAAGCAGCCAAGACGGCGGCGATAGATGATGATCATAGTAATCAGGAAAACAGCGGCCGTTTTTCCCCGCGCTGGGAAAAAGTTGCCACGGTGTTTACCGGTGCGGTACTGGGAGTATTGGTTACATTATCCTCGGTTGGTGCCGGGGCTTTAGGGACTGTGGCTTTATTGTTTCTTTATCCAAAAATGACCACATTGAAAATTGTCGGTACCGATTTGGCGCATGCCATTCCGCTGACGGCGCTGGCTGGCTTGGGGCATTTGAGTTTGGGTAATTTTGATTTGGATTTGTTGATCAGCTTGTTGCTGGGCTCGGTGCCCGGCATTTGGATCGGTAGTCATTTGAGCGCCAAGATTCCGGAATATTTTCTGCGTCCGGTGTTGGCAACTTTGTTGTTGGTGATAGGCTTGAAGTTTGTAACGCAATAAGTTTTAACGGGCTTGACTTGAAAAAGCCGTTCTTGTCTAAGACAAGAACGGCTTTTTTGTCCGGCTATTTTGGCGCGCGTTTCCGCTCGTTTTCAGTCAATAAAATTTTACGTAGACGAATTGATTTAGGTGTTACTTCAACTAACTCATCATCACTGATAAATTCCAAGGCTTGTTCCAACGTCATTTTTTGAATTTTGGCACAGGACAAGCTATCGTCAGTACCCGCCGCACGGATGTTAGTTAATGGCTTGGGTTTGGTGGGGTTAACCACTAAATCGCTATTACGTGAATGGATACCTACCAATTGCCCTTCGTAGATTTCATCGCCATTAACCACTAACAACTCGCCGCGAGCTTGTAGTGGGTATAGGGAGTAATCGACCGCTTTACCTTTAGCCATGGAAATTAGCACGCCACGAATGCGATTACCCACCGCACCTTCTTTCACGGGGCCATAATGGTCGAAGACGTGATAGAACAAGCCCGATCCGGAGGTTGCGGTCAAAAACTCGGTTTGGAAGCCCAATAAGCCACGGGAAGGCACGATATATTCCAGACGGATACGGCCTTTACCATCCGGCACCATGTCTTTTAGGTCGCCTTTGCGCTCACCTAATTTTTCCATGATGGTGCCTTGATGCTGTTCCTCAACTTCAATCGTGACATTTTCATACGGTTCCGATTTAACCCCATCAATTTCTCTAATGATAACTTGGGGACGTGATACACCCAGCTCGAAACCTTCGCGGCGCATATTTTCGATCAACACCGATAAATGTAATTCACCACGGCCCGATACTTTAAATTTATCCGGGTCGTCGGTGGTTTCAACGCGTAGGGCTACATTGTGTTGTAACTCTTTTTGTAAGCGATCAAAAATTTGGCGGGTGGTGATGAATTTACCTTCTCTACCGGCAAATGGTGAGTTATTGACTTGGAAGGTCATGCTCACGGTCGGTTCATCGACCGATAGCGGCGGTAAAGCTACGACATTATTGGGGTCGCATAAAGTTTCCGAGATTTTTAAATTCTCAATCCCGCAGAAAGCGATGATGTCGCCCGCTTGCGCAGTTTCCACTTCAACGCGTTCCAGGCCATGGAAACCATAGAGTTTCAGCATGCGGCCACTGCGGTTTTTCCCTTCATTATCGACGATGGTTAACGGCATGTTACGCGTCACTTTGCCATGCTGAATACGGCCGATACCGATAACGCCCACATAGGAGTTGTAATCCAGGCTGATCACCTGCATTTGGAAGGGCGCATCGATTTCAACTGGCGGTGGTGCTACTTTATCGACAATCGTTTGGAACAGCGGGGTCATATCGCCGCCCGATACGTCGGCTTCCAGTCCGGCAAAACCGTTTAACGCAGAGGCATAAACAATCGGGAAATCCAATTGTTCATCGGTTGCGCCTAAGTTATCGAACAAATCAAAGGTTTGATCGACCACCCAATCAGGACGAGCGCCAGGGCGATCCACTTTGTTGATCACGACAATGGGTTTCAAGCCCAACGCGAAGGCCTTTTTAGTGACGAAACGAGTTTGCGGCATAGGGCCGTCGACCGCATCCACCAACAGCAAAACCGAATCAACCATCGATAAAACCCGCTCAACTTCGCCGCCGAAATCGGCATGGCCTGGGGTGTCGACGATGTTGATGTGATAGCCGTTCCAGTCAATCGCGGTATTTTTCGCCAGAATGGTAATGCCGCGCTCTTTTTCCAGCGCGTTAGAGTCCATCACTCGTTCGTCGACTTTGGTGTGAGCGTCGAAGGTACCGGATTGCTGTAAAAGTTGGTCGACTAAGGTGGTTTTACCGTGGTCGACGTGGGCGATGATCGCGATGTTTCTAAGTTTTTCTATCACAATAATTTACTTGATGATTTTTAAGGAACAGATAGGCTGGACGGTTAAGCCGACCAGCGAGATTTAGTTTTGGTTTACGCGCTGGCGCGGAGCCGATGACCGGGGATTAACTTTGTTGCCAAGGCAAGCCGTGAAAACGCCAGCCGCCAGAATTGCCGCGGTGCTTGTTTTCATCCAGCGGGCCTTCGAAGCCATCCAGAATGTTGATTAGATGTTCGTAGCCTGCCGCTTCCAAGGCTTTGGCGGCGTCTACAGAGCGTTGTCCGCTGCGGCACAACAGCAGAATCGGCGCGGTTTTATCCGGAGCATGTTGTTGCACTTGATCTACGAACCCCATGTTTAATTGCATGCCGGGAAATTCCTTCCAGGCCACATGAATTGCTTGCGGAGGGTGGCCGACAAAGCTGTGTTCGATGGCTGTCCTGACATCGATCAATATCGCCGCCGGATTAGTTTGTAATACAGCCCAGGATTGTTTGGGGTCGAGATTTTCTATCATTAATTTACCGCTTCATTTTCTTGCCCGATAAAACAGGCTTCGTTTCTATTGCCGAATCGCACATCGCCGAGTTTTGCGTATTCCTGGTAAAAAATCACGTTTAAGGGGCTAAACAGCCGCAATAATTCGTTGCTTGCCAGTAAGTAATCGGGATTGCTGGGGCCTTGTTGGTCAAGTTTGTTGCGGGTAAATGTTTGATAAAACAGCAGGCCGCCCGGTTTCAAGGCTGCCATTATCGCATTACACAGGGTTCGGTCAAGAAAACGACTGATGACAATCACATCGTAAGTCTGTTGCGGTAGGGTTTCGGCGTCGATAAAACATTGGTGGGTTGCAATATCAAGGTGTTTATTGACAGCTGTTTGCTGCAGAATTTGTAGGCCGACGGCGGAAATATCCCACGCGTCCACCTGCAAACCATATTCGGCGAGGAGTAGTGCGTTGCCGCCCAGCCCACAGGCCAAGTCCAGCGCTTTGCCATGCTTGGGTAGCAGGCATTGATGCTGGGTCAGCACCTCGGCAGGGGATGCCGGAGCGGAAGCATTTTGATATATGGCGTCCCACTTGTCTTGCAGGTCGCTCATGGGTTCATGCCGATCCGATGCGGCAGCCAAGCTTGAATAAACTCCAAAAACGACCGTACTTTGGCCGACAAATATTTTCGGTGTGGATAAACCGCATAAATTTCCAACGGCGAGATGGCGTATTGTTCCATTACCACTTGCAAGCGGCCTTGTTCGATGTCGCGGCCGACGATGTAGCGAGGCAGCATGATCAGGCCCAATCCGTTCACCGCAGCGTTGCGGATGGGGTCGGCCATGTTGGCCTGCATCCTGCCTGTGACGGTGACGGTGCGCTCTCCGAGAATGCCCTTGAAACGCCATTTGTTCCGAGGCGGAATTGCCCAGTTGATCAGACAGCTGTGATCTTCCAGGTCTTCCGGATCTTGTGGAGTGCCGTGCGACTTTAGATATTCCGGGGAGGCGCACACGACCAGCGACGAGCTCGCCAGCTTACGGGCTACCAAGCTGGTGTCGTTCAATTGACCTAAATAAATGGCTAAATCGACGCCTTCGTCGATCAAATCGACTTGCCCGCCTTTCAGCACCATTTCCACCGAGAGGTCGGGATAATTTTTTAGGTATTCGGTCAATCCCGGTGAAATATGGCTAGCACCGATGACTGGCGGCGCCAGAATTTTCAGGGTGCCGCGCGGTTCCGTTTGTAAGTGGGTGATTGCCGATTCCATCTCCGCCACATCCAGTAGAACCTGCTGGCAGCGTTCCAAATAGGCTTCGCCGGCTTCAGTCAGGCTTAAGCTGCGGGTCGTGCGATTGAACAAGCGTGTGTTCAGCTCGCTTTCCAATTGCATGATATGTTTGGTCGCCATGGCCCTGGAAATGTCGAGGTCCTTGGCGGCCCCGGCAAAGCTTCCGGCTTTGGCGACGCGGACAAAGACATTCATGCTGGTTAATTTGTCCATGTAATCTCCTGAAAAGTAAAAAATTCACCAAAAGGCGTTGACATTTTTATTGTTTCTTAATTGTATACAATTTATTTAATAAAAGCCTAATTGTAAACTTTTTTCTATCCTGTATAGTAGTTGGCAACTGATGAGCAAGCGCATGAGATTTTGTCAAGCACAAGATTTCAAAACAGAGAATTTGAGCACAATGAGTGAATTTAAAAAAGATATCTTAATCGGCACACTGTTTATCGCCGGTATTTGGAACTTTATTTCAGGCTTATTCGTAATCTCCACTGTATTGTTCGCTGCCGCGTCCATGTTTAGCAGCATGTCGACAAAAGCGCAGTTGAATAGCTGATCCAAGAATTTGTAACTACCTCCTGGTGTTGTAATAACGAGCGGAAACCTCCTTCTAAGCACTCCGCTGGTTTTTTTGCCTCCCTCTGCGCAAGCATTGGGAGGTTTTTTTTGCCTGTAGATTTTTTTTGGCTGTTTCGGCAACGTGCTATGATTTTGCGGTCATAAAACCACGTATATAATAATGAGCGACGTTTTACAGCAATTAGCCCAGGTTCTGGAGCAGCGTAAGCTGCAGACTGCTGATCAGTCCTATGTGGCCAGTTTGTATGCCAAAGGGCTGGATCATATTTTGAAAAAAATCGGCGAAGAGGCCACTGAAACGGTGATCGCCGCCAAAGACGGCGACAAGGATAAAATAGTTTACGAAACCGCCGACCTTTGGTTTCACTGCATGGTCATGTTGGCGCATCAGGAACTAGGCCCGGAACATGTGATCAATGAGTTGCAAAGGCGTTTCGGTTTGTCCGGTTTACAGGAAAAAGCGCAACGCGATGTGTCCTGATGGTTAAATTAAGGAGTAAACAATGGGTTTAAGTATTCCTCATCTATTGGTAGTGCTAGTTATCGTGGTGCTGGTGTTCGGCACCAAGCGCCTGAAAAATGTCGGTGCCGATCTCGGCGAAGCAATCAGGGGATTTCGTTCCGCGGTTAAGGAAGGCGGCGAAGACAAGTCTATCGCTCGCAAGGAAGAAGAGCCTTTGGAAGGTGAAGTCACCAGTAAAGAAAAAGATCAGGTTTAGTCAGCGATATGTTCGATGTAGGCTTTTCAGAATTGTTGATGGTTGGGTTAGTCGCGTTGTTGGTGCTGGGCCCGGAAAAATTGCCAAAGGCGGCGCGATTGGCTGGTTTATGGGTGGGAAAGGCCCGCACTGTATTAGCTACCGCAAAGGCCGAAATCAAGCAGGAGTTGCATGCGGAAGAAATGCGCCAGCTGATGCAGCAGCAAAGCATAGCCGGCGAATTGGAAAAAGTTGTGCAAGAGACCCAGTCGGCTCTCGATGATATTAACTTCAACGTAAAGGCTGCTGCCGAAATTAATCAGGACGATGACAAGCCAACAACCGCAGGATAACGAGCAGTCTTTTTTTAGCCATTTGGTCGAGCTGCGCGACCGCCTGTTAAAGGTGGCGTTATGTGTATTGCTGGTGTTTGTCGGTACTGCTAGTTACGCGAACGAGATCTACACCTACTTGGCGGAACCGTTGTTGCAGCACATGCCGAAAAACAGCACGATGATCGCCATTGATGTGGCGTCGCCGTTTTTCACGCCATTCAAATTGGCTTTTGTGGTGGCGGTGTTTATTTCCATACCGATCATCCTTTACCAGTTCTGGGGCTTCGTGGCGCCGGGCTTGTATCGACACGAAAAGCTGATGGTAGCGCCTTTGTTATTGGCTAGTACCTTGCTGTTTTACGGCGGCGCAGCCTTCGCCTATTTTCTGGTATTTCCGCTGGTATTCGGCTATCTCACTTCGGCAGCGCCGGCTGGCGTGGCGGTGATGACCGATATAGCCACTTATCTGGATTTTGTGTTGGCGATGTTTTTTGCCTTCGGCTTATCGTTTGAAATTCCGATTTTCACTATCGTACTGGTATGGACCGGCATTATTACTCCGGAATCTCTGTCTGAAAAAAGGCCCTATGTCATTGTCGGGGTGTTTGTGGTCGCGATGTTTTTGACGCCGCCCGACGCCTTGTCGCAAACCCTCTTGGCGGTGCCTATGTGGCTGTTGTTCGAATCCGGATTGTTGTTTTCGCGCTTATTCGTCAAAAAAGAGTCGGCGGCTGAGGGTCGTGAATAGTATCTCTCAGCGTTTTGCCAAGGTACGCAGGCAGCTCCGCCAGGCCGAAATAGATGCGCAACGTCCGCCGGGTAGCGTGCAACTGTTGGCCGTCAGCAAGACTAAGCCGGCGTCCGATATTGCCGCGGCCTATTGGATTGGGCAGCGCCATTTCGGCGAAAATTATTTGCAGGAAGCACTCAAAAAGCAGCAGGAATTGGCGGCGTTCAATATCAGCTGGCATTTCATCGGACCGATTCAATCCAACAAAACCAAACTTATTGCTCAGCAATTTGCCTGGGTACACAGCGTCGATCGCTTGAAAATAGCCGAACGTCTCAGTGAGCAGCGTCCGGACTATACGCCGCCTCTGAATATCTGTTTGCAGGTCAATATTAGCGACGAAGTCAGCAAGTCCGGTATCGAGTTGTCCGATTTGCCGGCACTGATCGCGCAAATTAGTACGTTGCCAAATTTGCGTTTGCGCGGGGTGATGGCGATTCCAGAGCCGCAGCAGGATTATCAGGCGCAATGTCTGCCGTATCGGCGGCTTTATCAAGCAGTGCGGCAGCTTGAGCGTGACGATCTCGATACCTTTTCGTTCGGGATGAGTGGCGATTTGCAGGCAGCGGTCGCTGAAGGCTCAACGCTGGTGCGGATAGGCACGGCGCTGTTCGGCGAGCGTCCTAGCCAATAATTTGTTTTTAATGGATAATGGCGGCTATTTTCCGATAAATCCCCATTCTTCAACGCGATGAAACAAAAGCTGGAATCCCTTTTACAACAAGCCGTTACAGCCCTTAAAACTCAAGGTATTCTCGAAAACGATTTTATTGCGCAAATCAATTTAGAACGTACGCGCGATGTTCAGCATGGTGATTTCGCCACCAATCTGGCAATGATGCTGGCCAAGCCGGCCAAACTTAATCCTAGACAGCTGGCCGAAAAAATCATCGCGGCGCTGCCCAGCGATGCACTTATTACCAAGGTTGACATTGCCGGCCCGGGATTTATCAATTTCTTCATCAATCCCGATAGCCAGTTCCAGATTGTCAAGCAGGTGCTAGATGCCGGCTCGGCGTTCGGTTTAAGCAAGATCGGCGCTGGCAAACGTGTCCAAGTCGAATTTGTTTCCGCTAATCCCACTGGGCCGTTGCATGTCGGCCATGGCCGTGGCGCCGCTTATGGTTCGGCAGTGGCGGATTTAATGGCGGCAGTCGGTTTTCAAGTCGAACGTGAATACTATGTGAACGACGCCGGCCGGCAGATGGATATTCTTGCCACCAGTGTCTGGTTGCGATATTTAGAAGCCTGCGACGAAGTAGTGCCTTTTCCGAGCAACGGCTATCGCGGCGAATATGTGCGGGAGATTTCCGCTAATTTGCACAAAAAAGCCGGCGACGCATACCGCCGAGCCGCAGCGCTAGTGTTGGCGGATTTACCCGCCGATGAGCCTCAAGGCGGCGATAAGGAAAAACACATCGATGCGTTGATTGACCGGGCCAAAACCTTGCTCGGAGAGGACTATCAAGAAGTATTTCAAGCCGGCCTGGATGAGATTCTGGACGACATTAAAGAGGATTTGGCCGAGTTCGGTGTCAGTTATCAACAGTGGTTTTCCGAGCGATCACTGATGGAAGATCATTCCGTTGAGCAAGCTTTACAGCGTCTGGATGCCGCGGGTTTTCTGTACAAAAAAGATGGCGCAACTTGGTTTGCCTCCAGCCGTCTGGGCGACGAAAAAGATAGAGTGGTAGTGCGGGACAACGGTCAAACCACCTATTTTGCTTCCGATATTGCCTACCACATGCACAAGTTGGATCGGGGCTTCGATCAGATCGTCAATATTTGGGGCGCCGACCACCATGGGTACATCCCGCGTGTGAAAGCCGCGATGCAAGCCCTGGGCGCCGACGAATCCAAACTGAAAGTATTGCTGGTGCAATTCGCGATCCTCTATCGTGGCGACGAAAAAGTACAGATGTCGACCCGCTCCGGCGAGTTCGTCACTTTAAGACAGCTGCGTAACGAAGTCGGCAGAGATGCTTGCCGCTTCTTTTACGTAATGCGCAAATCCGAGCAACATATGGATTTCGATTTGAAGCTGGCCACCTCCAGAAGTAACGAAAACCCTGTGTATTACGTGCAGTACGCGCACGCCAGAGTTTGTAGCGTATTACGCCAACTCGACGAAAAAGGCCGGCAACGCAATCCGCATTTGGGTATGGAACATCTGAATCTATTGACCGAAGAGCAGGAAACCGCGTTACTGACTACACTTTCGAAATACCCGGAAGCGTTGGAACGTGCAGCTGTGAATTTCGAACCTCATCAATTGATTCATTATCTGCGTGAACTGGCCAATCAGTTCCACAGTTATTACAACGCGCACCAGTTCCTGGTAGACGACGACAAACTTTGCAATGCCCGCATCAATTTGATTTGTGCGGTAAAGCAGGTATTGGTCAATGCCCTATCCCTATTGAAAATTAATACACCTGAAGCGATGTAATGGCCAGAGACTATAAGCACCGCGTTCAAAGTCCCAGTTACGCTAACAGTCGCAGAAAGCCGAAAAAGCCTGCGGTAGCGTTATGGCGTTGGTTGCTGGTCATCGCGCTGATTGTGGCTTTCGGGGTATTTTTGAACATGATCCGCAAGATGGTGCCGGAGCTGGTGGCCGGTAAACCGGAAGCGGAAGCACCGCAAGTAGTGGAAACGTTAAAACAGGAAGTGCCGACCAAGCCGCAAACCCAAACGGCTGCGGAACCGGAAAAGCCGGCAGAGCCGCCACAACCTGCGGAACCGGAAGAGCCTCGTTACGACTTTTATACCATACTGCCACAGGCGGAAGTGGTGGTGCCTGATTACGAAATCAAAACCCGTGTGCGCGAGCAGTTGGTCGGCAAAACCAAGGTGGCCAAATACATCATGCAAGCCGGTTCTTTCCGGGAAGCGCCGGAAGCCGAGCGCCACAAAGCTAAGCTGGCGTCGCTTGGCATAGAGTCCAGGGTCGAGAAGGCTAAAGTCGGCAATGTCATCTGGCACCGAGTTAAGGTCGGTCCTTACGATAATCCCGCCAGTGTTTCCACGATTAAGGAATTGCTGCAGAAAAACGGCATCGGTGTCATCGTTACCGAAAGTGGTCAATAAATGTTCAATAAGTCCAGGGTTTTGTCTGGCGTCGCTCAAGCAATTCTCCAGCGCAATGCTGTGTATACTGCGGTAGTAAATTAGATTGACTCGCTTGCTGTTTTAAGCTCTGATAACTTAAATAATTACGATAGGAGAGGCCTGATGGTTAACAAAAAGACGATGGTGCTAATGCTGTTGGCGCTGATCATGCTAAGTGGTTGCAGCCGGGGTTTTCGGGCTAGCGAAGTCAAAGATGACGATTTGGTTGAGGTAAGCTATGAGGCTGTCGATCAGCTCATTCTCGATTTACGCGAACCTTTGCCCAAAGGCAGTTTAGTGGTTATCAACTCGTTGGTTAATGTCGGCGAACTTGAGCAAACTCTGGCGTTTGGCCGAATTGTCTCGGATCAAATTTCCTCGGCCTTTCATCGGTCCGGTTACCGGGTGATGGGTATGGAATTGCCTACCGAAATTTTTGCTAAAAACGAAGCCGGCATCTTGCAGCTTCCTGATAAAACCAAGGAAGCGTTAAATAATGTTGGTGCCAAAGCTGTCATCGTCGGTTCGTTTGCGCCAGGCTACAACAAGGTTTACGTTTCGTTGCGGGTTGTCGATATTGCCAGCCAGAACGTAATTTCTTCCACCGACTATTCCGTGTCGATGGGTCCTGACGCCAAGGTTTTGGTTAAAAAGCCGCCAGCACCCGCGCCAGTTAAGCCATAGTATTCAACTATTAAGCGGATTGCCTCTTGGCAATCCGCTCCTCGCTACGCTCTAGCAGGCTGGTTCAGAATTATTGTTAGAATCGAACTTTAGTTACACTGCTCGTGAGCCAAATTATTCGCTAAATAGGCAGAAATTGCTGGCGCCGTGTCGAAATTGCCGTAAGCCAATAGTAATTTAGCGTAAGCCGCTTCCAGCGAAGTATTCCAGATCATTTCCGCCCCCACATCCAACAACTCGCGAGTTGAAGCGTATGCGCTTTCCGAATATAGCGCCGGCGCTAGATAAATTTTGATGCGGTTTGCCGCGCAGCGTTTGACGAACTCGACCAGACTGTATTGCTCGCCCATCACCGTCGAGGCGCAAGCCGCCCCGGAATGGTAAAGGTCGTGTAGTACTGCATCGACGCTGTTGAGATTGTAAGTCGAGTAATTCAGGCCGGGATAAGGCTTGATTAACAAAATTCGTTTGGAAAAATCGGCTTTAAGCGTCATTGGCGAGCGTGCGCTTAGCTCTAAATTTTGCAGGGATTGGAATCGTCCGTTCTCGAAGCGCATCCAGGCCTGCGACTGCACGCTGATAAAGTCGCTACTTAACGGCAAACAAGACGACAATCGGCTGCCAAGATGAATCAGCATTGCTTGCCCGGGATTTTGATAGGGCACGAACACGCCAGCCCGACCGAGTTGGCGGATAAACTCCACCGCACAGAGAAAATTCGCTACGCCGTTGGCTTGTGGATTGTCCAGCGGCAGATCGCTCGAAACCAACATTAGCGGAATCGTGAGACCATTGAAGTAAAGACTCAGTGCCGCAGCGCTAAAGGCCAAGCTATCAGTGCCATGCGTAATGATGATGCCGTCGAATTGGCTCAGATCTTCGGTTTCGATTGCAGCGATGATATGCGGCCAGTGGCTGGGATGCAGGTTTTCGCTGAGAATTTGCAATGGCTGCAAGGTTTTGAAACTTACCGAATCCGGCTTGGGGTCTTGTGCCGCAAAGCGCTGTAATAACTTATAACCGGCGCTGCCATGGGTATTGATGGTGTTGCCGCTAAGCTGTGAACCTATGGTGCCGCCGGTAAATACCAGCAGGATGTTTTTCTTCATAAATGATGGTTTCTAGTATGATGTTGCGCCTACAAGCCCCATCTTAAACACTCCGCATGAAAATATCACTGATCGTGGCATTGGCCAGCAATCGCGCGATTGGCCTGAACGGCCAAATGCCCTGGCATCTCTCGGCCGACTTGAAACGCTTCAAACAAATCACCATGGGCGCGCCGATATTGATGGGGCGTAAAACTTTCGAGGCCATCGGCCGGCCCTTGCCGGGACGGGAGAATATCATTATCAGCCGCGACCCAAGTTATCAACAGCCCGGTTGCCGGGTGTTTGGCGACATCGATAGTGTGTTGCAACGCTATGCCGATAGTCGGGAATTATTCGTGATTGGTGGCGCCACCTTGTATGAGGCAATGCTGCGCTACGCGGATTATTTGTATCTGACCGAGATTAATAAAAGTTTCGCAGGCGACACCTTCTTTCCGGAGATTGATCCCAGGCAATGGCGGGAAGTTAGCAGGGACGATGTCGAAAACGATCAAGCCGTTGATTTTACTTACAGCTTTTTAAAGCTGGAAAATGTCCACGCGGGCTCTAGTACGAGCTAGGTTTTGGCGAAACTCGCCTAGGGTAATTAAAATTGGGTGTGTTTGTCATAAAACTGTCATATTCGCTTCATACTATTGTCACGCTGGATTGGCAATATGAATCTTAAGTTTTAAACATTTCGAGAAAATATATGAAAAATACATTCAGGCTGAAATCGCTGGTATTAGGATTTGGTTTTGCATCGGCTGCTTGGGTCGGCGGTGAAGCAGTTGCGGCTCCCGCGACATTGGATCCGGCTTTGCCCGAATATGCAGCAGCCAGCGGCGTGTCCGGCAACATCTCCAGCGTTGGCTCGGATACTTTAGCGAACTTGATGACCTTGTGGGCCGAAGAATTCGGCAAGATTTATCCCAACGTCAACATCCAGATTCAAGCAGCCGGCTCTTCGACCGCGCCGCCGGCTCTGACCGAAGGCACCGCTAACCTAGGCCCGATGAGCCGGAAGATGAAAGACAATGAAATCGACGATTTCGAAAGCAAATACGGTTATAAACCTACTGCGGTCCCGGTTGCGATTGATGCGCTGGCGGTTTTCGTCAACAAGGACAACCCGGTTAAAGGCTTAAGTCTTCCGCAAGTCGATGCGATTTTATCGTCAACCCGTAAATGCGGTTTTGCCAACGATGTCACCAATTGGGGGCAAGTAGGCCTAACCGGCGCGTGGGCTAGCAGACCGATTCAAATGTACGGCCGTAACTCGGTTTCCGGCACTTACGGTTTCTTCAAAGACGAAGCATTGTGCAAAGGCGATTTCAAAAGCAACGTAAATGAGCAACCAGGTTCTGCTTCGGTCGTACAATCGGTTACTACTTCCGCAAATGGCATCGGTTATTCCGGTATCGGTTATTCCACCTCGGGTGTAAAAGCCGTACCTTTGGCGCATAAAGACGGTCAACCGTTTGTTGAGCCTACGCCGGAGAATGCAACCTCGGGCGCTTACCCGTTATCACGTTTCTTGTACGTTTACGTCAACAAAAAACCTAACGAGCCTCTGGCCCCCATGGAAAAAGAGTTCATCAAAATGGTGTTGTCTAAAACCGGCCAGCAAGTTGTGATCAAAGACGGTTATATTCCACTGCCAGCCAAGGCCGTTGAAAAAGCCTTGACGCTGGTTCAGTAATTACATCAGCCAAGGATGTCTGATAAAGGGACAATTCTGCATGGACGCAACAAGGGATTGGCTAATAGAAACAATGTCATTACCCCTCTCGCCAAGTAATGGCGGATGATCTTGTATAATATCAAGCCGATAATTCCAAGTTTTATCGGCTTTTTTGTCTCTGAATGCGTTGAGATTGTTCGGCGCAGCTTTTTGTTAACCAACGATACCTTGTTATGACCGAAGCCCGTCCCATTCCAAAAGCCACGCTGTTGCAAACAGCGACTAGCGATCGTTACCAGCGTTGGCGTCTGGTAAAAGACAAGATGGTGGAGCGCGGCGTGGTAGCCGGTGGTTTGGGCATTATTCTCGCCGTGGTGTTGATCTTTTTTTACCTATTGTATGTGGTTTTTCCGATACTGTTGCCCTCCCACGCGGAAGCAGTCGGTCGTTACGACGTGCCTGAGCAGGCGCTGGGCAATACGGTCTTCCTGTCGATGGAAGAACAGAACGAAGTGGCGGTGCGGTTTACCGACACCGGCAAAGCAATATTTTTTAGCGTTGCCACTGGTCAGCTTATTCGCGTGGACGCTTTGCCTATCCCCAATAACGTGCAAATCACCAGTTACGCCCACGGCGGCGTCGATAAAGGTGTTATCGCCTTTGGTCTATCGGATGGCCGCGCCGTGGTGGTTAAACACGATTACAAATTGAGTTATCCCGACGGCAAGCGGGTCATTACGCCGGCCATTCAGTATCCCTTGGGTGCCGAGCCATTGGTGGTAGATAAACAGGGCCAGGCGCTAACCAAACTGGCGCTTAAGTTGGGCGATAAAAACAGCACGCTGCTGGCAAAAACCGCCGATAACCGCCTGGTGTTGAGCAGCCTCAGCAAAAAAGAATCCTTGTTCGACGACGAAGGGACTTGGGAAGCCACCGATTCGGTGGTCGAGATGGCTGCGGATGGCGTCGATTTCATCCTGCTGGATAAAGAGCTGCGCAATCTGTATTTGGGCAGTCGTTCCGGGGATTTGACCGTGGTGGATATTCTCGATAAGAGTAAGCCCGAGATCAAACATAAGCTGAATGTGCTGAACCAAGGTGTGCAAATCAGCAGCATGGAGTTTTTGAACGGCGATATTTCCCTGTTGATAGGCGATACCAGCGGCGTGATGGCGCAATGGTCCATGGTCCGCGATCAGCAAAACCATTTCAGCATCGAAAAACTGCGCTCGTTTAAGGTATCCGACGCACCGATTATTACCATCAATCCGGAACAGCGCCGCAAAGGCATGCTGGCGGCCGACGCCAACGGCGAGATCGGTATTTATAGTTCCACTGCCGAGCGGGAATTAATCAAAGAAAAAATCGCCGGCGGAAAACCTGTTTCTGTCACCTTATCGCCGCGCGCCAATGCCATGTTGTTGCAGTCTGAAGACGGCAAAATCAATCATTGGACTATTGAAAACGAACACCCGGAAGTATCGTGGAGTTCGTTATGGAACAAGGTTTGGTACGAAAGTTATCCCAAACCCGATTACATCTGGCAATCATCCGCGGCCAGCAACGATTTCGAACCGAAAATGAGTCTGACGCCGCTGGTGTTCGGTACCTTAAAAGCCTCGTTTTATGCGATGTTGATGGGGGTGCCGCTGGCTTTGTTTGGCGCTATTTATACCGGTTACTTCATGGCGCCGAGCGTGCGCCAATATGTGAAGCCGGGCGTGGAAATCATGGGCGCATTACCAACCGTGATTTTGGGCTTTTTGGCCGGTTTGTGGCTGGCACCTTTTGTGGAAGCCAATCTCACCGGGATTTTTTCGCTGCTGATGATGGTGCCGCTGTCGGTGATGATTTTTGCCTATTTCTGGCAATACTTACCGGAAAAAACCCGTCACAAAATCCCTGACGGCTGGGATGCGGTTGTGCTGATCCCGGTGGTGATATTCGGTGCCTGGCTGTCTTTTCAGTTAAGTCCGTCCATAGAAGCCTTGTGTTTTAACGGCGATTTGCGGACCTGGATGCGCGAGGAATTTGGTATAGGTTACGATCAGCGCAACACCTTGGTGGTCGGTTTGGCGATGGGGTTTGCGGTCATTCCGATGATTTTCTCCATCGCCGAAGACGCGATTTTCAGCGTACCCAAGCATTTGACTACCGGCTCGCTGGCTTTGGGAGCTACGCCCTGGCAAACCATGACCAAGGTGGTCTTGCTGACTGCCAGCCCCGGTATTTTCTCGGCGATCATGATTGGTTTCGGTCGCGCGGTCGGCGAGACCATGATCGTGCTGATGGCCACCGGCAATACTGCGGTGATGGATTTGAGTATTTTCCAGGGTTTGCGCACACTGTCCGCCAATATCGCGGTGGAAATGCCGGAATCGGAAGTCAACAGCACTCACTATCGCGTGTTATTCCTGGCGGCCCTGGTGTTGTTCATGTTCACTTTTGTGGTCAACACGCTGGCTGAAGTCATTCGGCAGAATCTAAGACAAAAATACAGCTCATTATGATGAAAGCATGGTTTAAGAGCGGATCTCCCTGGATATGGATGACCGCCGGCGCGGTCAGTTTGAATCTGATATTGGTGGTGGGCTTGCTGCTGCTGATTGCGGTGAGGGGCTTGGGGCATTTTTGGCCGGCCGATATTATCGAATATCGTTATCAAGATCGCGATGGCCCGGAGAGTTCTATTGTCGGGGAAGCGGTGGCCACGTCACTATTGCCCGCCGCGCAAGCCAGGGCTGCCGGGCATGAGTTGCTGGATAATGGCGAATACTTGGTGCAGCATCTGGTAAAAACCGGTAACCGCGATATTCTCGGTAGCGATTTTCGCTGGATACAGCAGCAATATATCCACGGCCAATCTACTCCGGACGATTTGATGATGATCGAGCGCCGCGAGTGGGGTAATTTCTATGGGCGTTTACTGGCAGTTAAGGAAGATGGGCAAGTAATCGCTCAGGGCGAACAAGCCTGGCTAGCCGCGCAAGAAAAACTGGCGACCGTGTTGGATCAGCACGACGAAATCGACAGTTTGCAGGATCACGAAGTCGGTGCGATCAACTATGAATTGGAGCGCTTGCGTTTAAAGCAACGCGCGCTGGAACTGAAAAATGCCTGGAACGATGCGGCTAAGCAGGAATTTGCCGCGCAAAAACAGGCTTACGAGAAGCAATATCAAGTCATCCAGCAACAAATCGGCAAGCTAAGTAAAGAAAGCAAACGCTACAGCCTGGTGGTTGCGGAAGCCGGGCAAAAGGAAATTAGCCTGCCCTTGCATCGGGTTGTAAAAATGACTCGCCCTAACACCATGAGTGTGTTGGACAAATGTATCGAATATATTGAAAATTTCGCGACTTTTGTTAGTGAAGAACCGCGTGAAGCCAATACCGAAGGGGGTATTTTTCCGGCCATTTTCGGTACGGTGTTGATGGTGATGCTGATGGCGGTTGTGGTCACGCCGTTCGGAGTAATCGCTGCGGTTTATCTACGTGAATACGCCAAGCAAGGTTTTATTACCCGCGTGATCCGGATTGCCGTTAATAATTTGGCCGGCGTACCGTCCATCGTTTACGGCGTGTTTGGCTTGGGTTTTTTCGTGTATATCATCGGCGGTAACATCGACCGCCTGTTTTTCCCGGAAGCCGCGCCGGCACCGGTGTTCGGCACCCCTGGTTTGCTATGGGCCTCGTTGACATTGGCCTTGATGACCTTGCCGGTGGTGATCGTCGCCACCGAAGAAGGCTTGTCGCGGATTCCAAAATCAATCCGGGAAGGCAGCTTGGCGCTGGGTGCAACCAAAGCCGAAACCCTGTGGCGCACGGTATTGCCGATGGCTAGCCCGGCGATCATGACCGGCTTGATTCTGGCCGTGGCGCGCGCTGCCGGCGAAGTCGCGCCCTTGATGCTGGTTGGTGTGGTGAAACTGGCGCCAACCTTGCCTTTGGACGGCAATTTCCCTTATTTGCATTTGGATAGAAAGTTTATGCATTTGGGATTTCATATTTACGATGTCGGCTTCCAGAGCCCTAATGTCGAAGCGGCCAGGCCTTTGGTTTACGCGACGTCCCTGCTACTGGTGATGGTGATTATCGGCTTGAACATGTTCGCTATCTCCATACGTAACAATTTGCGGGAAAAATACCGCGCCCTGGAAAATTAAATTCGCATATCCATCCGGAAGACTGGACCCTATATCATGACAACAGCCCAAAAGAATACTCACGCCATTGACATTAGCGCGTTGAAAAGGGAAGACAGAAAAAGCGCCGAGCAGCTGCAAACCTGCATCAAAGTCGAAAATCTGGATTTGTTCTACGGACAGAAGCAGGCTTTACATAGCGTGAATATGGAAATGCCGAACAAGAAAGTGACTGCCTATATCGGTCCCAGCGGTTGCGGCAAATCGACGCTATTGCGCTGTATCAACCGGATGAATGATCTGGTCGACGGCGTGACTATCAAAGGCAAGATTCTCCTGGATGGCGAGGACATTTACGATAAATCGGTGAATGTCGCGGCTCTGCGCCGGCGAGTGGGTATGGTGTTTCAAAAGCCCAATCCGTTCCCGAAAACCATTTATGAAAACGTAGCCTATGGCCTAAGGATTCAAGGCATCAACGACCGGCGCATACTCGACGAAGTGGTCGAAAAATCCCTGCGCGGCGCGGCTTTATGGGATGAGATGAAAGACCGTTTGAACGACAATGCGCTAGGAATGTCCGGCGGTCAGCAGCAAAGGCTGGTAATTGCCCGGGCGATTGCGATTGAGCCGGAAGTAATCCTGTTGGATGAGCCGGCCTCGGCGCTGGACCCGATTTCCACGTTGAAAATCGAAGAGCTCATCAACGAACTAAAAGAAAAATATACGATCGTGATCGTTACCCACAACATGCAACAGGCGGCACGGGTATCCGATTTCACCGCTTTCATGTACATGGGCGAATTAATCGAATTTGGTGAAACCAGCGAGTTGTTTACCAATCCAGCAAAAAAACAAACAGAAGATTACATTACCGGTAGGTACGGCTAGGAGGTAGGCAATGGATAACAGCAAAATAAAACAGCACATTTCCCGTCAATTCAATGAGGAGATGGAAGATATTCGCAACAAGGTACTGACCATGGGCGGATTGGTTGAACAGCAAGTCGATTTGGCGACCAAGGCTTTCATGGGCAACGACATGGAAAATGCCGAAAAGGTCGTACAACAGGATCGGTATGTCAACGAAATGGAAAAAGACATTGATCATGAGTGCACCGAAATCATGGCCAAACGCCAGCCGGCGGCTTTTGATTTACGTATGCTGATTGCTACCATCAAAATCATCACCGACCTGGAGCGAATCGGCGACGAAGCAGCGCGCATTGCCAAAATGACCATGCGTTTGGAAGGCGCCGATTATTATCAAGACAAGTATTACGAAATCGAGCATCTGTTGAACTTGGTCAAGGACATGCTGAACGGTGCGTTGGATGCGTATGCCAGAAATGACGTCGAAGAAGTAATTGCGATTACCGAACAGGACGCCAAGGTAGACCGAGAATACACCAGCATCACCCGGCAGTTGATCACGCAGATGATGGAAAATCCGCGCAACATCACCAGAGCTCTGGATATGTTGTGGGCCGCGCGCGCGCTGGAACGGATAGGCGATCACTCCTGCAATGTCTGCGAGCAGGTGATATACATGGTAAAAGGCAAGGATGTGCGCCATCTCAGTCGCGAAGAACTGGAACGCACTGTCAACTCGGTTCGTTAGTTGAATGCATCGGTTTGAGTCTGGGCTGTGGTGATTTCGCTGGCCTGATCATGTCCGTACTGTAGCAGTGATTAACGTCATGCTTACTCGAGTATCCGCGAACTGCGCAGCAGTTTGGAGCTAACTGCCAGTCCGGTTCGTGTCACGTTTTTTAGCTGAATAACCGGTTGAATACGCGGGCCATCGTTAGCCAGACGGATCATGCCGCCGCGGTGTTCAAAATCGGCAATATCGCTGACGGTTAGCACCGGGAATGGCCTAACGAACTCCAGCGTCGCAGCGAGAATTCTTTCCTGTTGCGCCGGAATATAAATCACCTGGCACTCGTGCAATTGAGCGGGAACGGGATCGATAATGAGTTGAATCGGCTGTTCGTTTACCTGTTCGCCTTCGATCAGTTGCGCGAGGGTGCCGGTAACTGGCGAGTTGGCGTAACTGCAAAACAGAAACTCTTTGTTGGTCGCCGGCCAAGTGACAAAGTAGGCAAAGTTATATAGATAGGCTGCTTTAAGTTCTGTTTCGTTATATCGCAGTTCGTCTGCTATGCCTGCTTGTGTCGGTAGTATAAAGCCCAGTAGCAGCACTAACAGGCTCCGCCGCACAGCCGCGCCGGTGTTCGCCAAGACCGCAGACAAGCTTGGATGCAGCATTTAGTAGCGCACCGAGGCTTTAATATAATAATTTCGTTCGAATTCGCTACTGATCACCGCGTTGTCAAAGCTTGGATTGAATTCCAGGTGCCGGTTGTCCAGCAAATTCTGCGCGCCGACAGCAAGTTCGAAATGCAGATTCGGCTGCCAGCCCAGGCGCAGGTCCAGCCGATGATAGGCCGGCACCTGATTGATCAGGTGGTCGGTGTAATACCAATGCGCATCGAATTCTAATTGATACGGCAGATTGAAGTAGGAACTGAGGTTGAAACGGTTGCGGGCACTATTACCTTCAGCCACTGCTGCGGCGCTATCCAAACTTCCATCGCGCTGATGTACGGCAATCGCAAACAGGCTGTAGCTACCTTGCACACGCCATCGTTCGGATACCCGCCAATTCAGTGCAGTTTCCCAGCCGTAAGCTTCGCCTTTAGCCTTGTTGGCAATCAGAAACGGGATAGTCGTAGTGTCGCCGTTTACAATCGGCGTTTGCGGTTCGGTGGTACTGAGCCGGCCGTAATCGCTATAAAATAGCGTGGTATCCAGATTAAAAATGTCGCTGGGGAAAAATCGGTAGCCCAGTTCATAAGTCAGAGCGCTTTCCGAGTCGAAATTGCTGTCTCCCAATATATTGGCAGTGGTTCCAGGCCCCACGTTGAATAATACATTCACGTCGTGATCGACCCGCGCCGGCACTCTTACCGCTCTGGATACGGCACCCCAGAAGCTGTGATGTTGATTGGGTATCCACAATAGTCGGGCGGAAGGCTGGATTTCGAAGCCGGTAAAATCGTTGTGTTCGACTTTGCTGCCGTATATCAAGCGCAGTTCGTCGTCGAGAAATCGCCATTCGTCCTGAGCGAAGACATTAAACAAATGTACGTTGCGTTGGGGTGGATCGAAATGCAACAAGACCTGTTTTTGCTCAAGTTGATCGCTATTGAACCGATAGCCGGCGCCCCAAGTCACCTTATGTGCTTGCCAATTGAAATCATGCTGTAGATCCAGGTCGAAAGTGCTGCGCCGATAGTTCAGCCTGCTTTGGTCGCGGACGGCATGATCGAAATAGCTACGGATCTGGAGGCGGCTATCGTTATGCAAGGTCTGCTGCCAGCGCAATAACAGGTTGCCGCCATATTTTTTGGTATTGTCCGCGCTAATTGGCGATACCGGGTCGAGACTATTTAGCGATTGCTGCATGTCGCCATTGAAATAGTCGCCCTGTACGTTCAGATTTTCGCGGGCATCCGGCGTCCAGTCGCTGCGAAAACCGGCGCGGCCCATGTCGAGGCTGTCGTTGGCTTTGTCGCCGTTGCCGAAATGAAAATCCTCGCGATGGTTGTATTTTCCGTAGACTCGATAGCTAAAATCCGGATGGAGTTGGCCGCCGTAACGGAAGGTGCCGAATCCGGGTTCTTCCTTGCTGGTGCCGCCTGACAGCAACACGCCTTGCGACTCCTGAGCCGATCGGGTAACGATATTGATGACACCATTGACTGCGTTGGAGCCCCACAGCGTTGCCCCAGGACCGCGAATCACCTCAATACGGTCTATGTCTTCCAGCGGGTAGTCCTGCTCGTTCCAGTAAACGCCGGAGTTCAGCGGATCGTAAACGGTACGCCCATCCATCATCACCAACAGCTTGTTGGCATTTATCCCGTTAAAGCCGCGACTACTGATAGCCCATTGACTGGCATCCACGCGCGCGACTTCTAGGCCGGGCACCTTACGCAGCAGTTCCGGAATCGACTGCATCCCGGAGCGTCTGATTTCTTCATGGCTGATGACAAATACCGCCGACGGGGTTTCGCTGATAGGCTGCTGATTTTTCGAGGCGATGGAAACCGTGGTCGCATTCAGCTCTTGCAGAGATAAGGCTTTTAGGTGGGAAAGCGTATCGTCCGCAGCAACCGGCTTGACGGTGCATAAGACAGTGCAGAAAAACACTATGCGCTGACGTCTGCTCGCCGATTTAAATTTATTTGCCATAACTTCCGTCATTTACGCACGATTAAGCACGCATTCATTGTAGACGGCGGCGGCTAAATAGTAAAAACCGCCTTATTCAGCGGGTTTGTGACGAGGATTTACTTAATGGCGCGGATCAGTTTGATCATGTCGCCGCTGGTGGAATCGACAAGAATTTTTTGGAATGGGCAGGCTTGAACGCTCTTTAACGTTTGCCGATTGATATTGGCGCCTAAGGTATTCACAACTAGCGGGTTGAACAAATTCATCAGGGTGGCTATGGCTTTGTTGGAGCTTAACACATGTTCCAACAACAGCACTTGACCGCCGGGTTTGCAAACGCGATAGAGTTCCTTCAGGCCTTTTCTGGGTTTCGGCACCGAGCAGAACACAAAACTGGCGATGACCGTGTCGAAACTGTTATCGGCGTATTCCAGGAACTGTACATCCATCAGCGCCAGATCGACGGCAATCTGTTTGCGCTGTTGTTTGCGGCGGGCCATTTCCAGCATTTTCGGGCTGAAATCAATGCCGGTGATCCGGCCATCATCAGGGTAGAACTGGAAATTTTTCCCCGTTCCTACCCCGACTTCCAATATGTGGGCGCCGCTAACCTGCGACCAGAGCTTTTTACGTAAACGGCGGAACAGCAAGCCTTCCAGAAAGCCTTCCAGGCCATCGAAATAGGGCGCCAGCCTATCGTAGCGCTGTCTGATTTTATTACTTTCCGCCGTCATGCCGGATTATTCTGTAAATTGCTGAATGCCGTCCAGGAACCAGCGGGTTTGATTGCTGTTTATGGGTTTGACGAAATGCCATACTTCCTTGATGGCTTCAGCTTTACCGCCGTCTTCACTGATCAGCGCGTCGAACAAGACCACCGCTGCCAATTCCGAGCCGGCTTCGCGGACATCAATTAATTCGGCGCTCAGTTTCAGTACGTCAGTTTTGTTGCTGGCGCTGGATGCTTGCAATTGCTCTTGAATTTCCACAAACACCTTGTCGGTAGTTAAGCCGCGGATTTCCGCCAAGTCGCGACTATCCCATGCGGCTTGCAGGTAGCGATAGGCACTTTCTGCGCCGCTTAAAAAGGCACGCTGATCGAATCCGGCCGGCAGCTTGTTTGCATCGAAACTAGCGGCTTGTTGATAGTCATTGTTGCTTGATCCTGCTGTTCTGCCTTTTTTGAACAGCACATCGGTATCGAAACCAGAGGCACTGGCTGCCGGTTGCTGGTTCTCGCGATAATAATTTTGCGATTCCGCCGGTTGCGAGTGAGCGGGTCCGTAACCGGCCGGCGCGGCGGGTTGCTGGCGTGATCTGGCCGCAAACAAGCGATACAGCAGATAAGCGACGCCAGCGAATAGCAGCATGTCCATCATATTAATGTTTTCGAAAGCACCGCCGAAGAACAAAGAGCCTAATAGTCCGCCCAGGGCCAAGCCACCCAGCATACCCATCAGGCCGCCGCGACCAGCCCAGTTTTGTCTGGCTGTTTGATTCTGCGCAGCAGCTTGCTGTTGGCTAGCCGAACGGGTCGGCTGGCTGCTGGCGCCGCTAGGTGAGGTAGAGCGTTGAAAAGGCGTACTATAGCTTGGTTTACTGCCGAAGGATTTGCCGCCGCCCATACGTTTGGCCTGCGCTTCCTGGACACTGCCTAGCAGTAAGGCCAGCGCAATGAATAATGTTGCCAAGGTACCGATCTTTCTGTTCATAGGAATGTTTGCCTAATGTGGATAAGTGTATGCCGATATTCGGGGTAAAATCGCGTAATTCAAGTAGAATAGCCTTTCGTACTGCCCTACACAACCACCGTCTACTGATTAACGACAGCTCACAGACATCCTGAAAACATAAATGGTTGCATATTCGCGTCAATTTCTGGTTATGTTTTTGCTGCTCTTGCAGATTGCGGCGCCGTTAGTGCACGCCCATGTCGGCAAAGATGTCGCGTCGGGTGGTTTGCATCTACACGAATTCGAAGTCTTGCATATTGATCATGATGGCCCCGGTTTTACGGCTGTCGAGCATGATCTGCAAATTCAAAACAGTATTGTCAATCTTGGTTCGGTGATTAAGCAGCAGCAATTGCTGGACAGGCTTATGCCGGCCTTTTATCTGATTGTTAGCTCCGCTCCCGATTTTGCGGTTATGCGCCAAATCGATGCAGTTAATTACTCCCCGCATATTTCCCTACTTGCGCCGGACCCCTTACTCAGTCACAACCCTTCCCGCGCGCCGCCGCGCTGAAAGGGGCATGCTCCGCCATCGCGGCGGGGTTCGCTACACCTAATCGCCCCCTCTCGTCCCATAAAATGGCTGAAGCCTTCCAGGTTTTTGGCCGCTCAGCCTTATTTAATTTTTGCTTTGGAGTGCTCTATGAACGGATACCGTCATCTAAAATGCGGTTTGCCTGTTTTACTTCTGGTCGCGGCGCCTTGCCTTGCCGAGCTTAACGCGGTCGGCGAGGGCTTAGCCGCGACTCATAGTGAAGCGCCTGCGGCCAGTTTGATCGTCGAACACATGGATCCTATCGAAACCGACCCGTCGCTGAGCTTGTCGCAATTAGTCGATATCACCTTGGAAAAATATCCGGATCGCTTAGTCGGCGAAGCCTTGGCTCAAGAAGCAGATGCCTTGGCCGAACGCAGCAGTTCCTGGGTGGCCGGTTCAACTGCTTTGGCCTTGGATTATTTCGATGACCGGATAGCTGATGATCTAGGGTCTAGAGAGGCTGCCGCTAAATTTGAAGTGACAACCTGGAAATGGGGGCAACGCGATGCCGGCCAAGCCGTGGCGGAACGCGCCGGTGTTTCGGCGCAAAAGCAATCGGCGGCGGTTAAGCTGGAAGTGACGCGCTTGATCAGAGACGCCTTGTGGAATATGGAAATCGCCAATATCGGTTTGCAACAGGCGCAAAATGCTTTGTCGATTGCCGAGCATTTAATGAAAAAAGTCGAGCGCCGGGTCGAACTGGGTGATTTGCCGCGCGCGGATTTGCTGTTGGCCAAGGGTGAATATCTGCAAAATCGGGCGTTGGTCACCCAAGCCGAGGCGGAGGTGATGCATAGCCGTAAAGCCTATGCCAGCTTGACCACCTTGTCGCGTGTGCCGGGCAATTATCAGGAAAAACAAAGCGATATTACCTCCGTGACCAGCAGCCACCCGATGCTGGAAGCCATCAATGCCATCATTGACCGTAAACAGGCGGAAATTGACTGGACCAAAACCACTGATCCTATCAATCAGCCCAAGCTCAGTGTAGGCGCGAAAAGCCAACGGGACGGACGCAGCGGTCAGGACATAGAGAGCGTTGGGGTCGGCGTGGTGATGCTGTTTGGCGGCGATGCCTATAACGCGCCGGAAATCGCCAAAGTCAATCTGGAGCTGAATAACGCCAAAGCGCAACGCGAGCATCTTTACCGGCAATTGGAGAAAAATCTGCACGAAGCCGAGCATTCGTTGGAAGTGACGCGGGCGGAACTGGCGATAGCCAACGAACTGAAACAAATCGCCGAAACCCATCTGAAAATGACCGAAATCAGCTTTTCCGCCGGTGAAATCAATTTGCTGGATTTATTGAAAATACAAGCACGTAGTCTGGAGGCGATTCGCAACGCCAAACTACAGGAGGTTAAATTGCAGCGCAATATCGCCTTCTACAACCAAGCAGTTGGTGTTCAACCATGAAGCGGCTGATATTAGGTGTGCTGCTGATTCAAGCAGCTAATGCATTGGCGTTGGATAAGCAGATCCACATTTCTCAAGAACAAATAGACAATCTGGATATTAAAGTCGCTCAACTCCAGCCCAGTTCGCAGGTTCCGCTGTTTTATGCGCCGGGAAAAGTCGTAGTACCGGCTGATCATGAAGTATTGATCAGTACCAGCCAGCCTGGGCTGATCACTCAGCTGCCGGCCAATATTGGCGATAAGGTTAGTAAAGGCCAGCTTTTGGCCCAGCTGAATAGCCCGGCGCTGGTAGGCTTGCAACAGGCTTACTTAACTGCGAGTAGCGAATTGAATCTATCCGGCTTGGAGCAACGCCGTGATCAAAAGTTACTGCAGGAAGGTGTCATAGCCGAACGGCGCTGGCAGGAAACACAGATGCTGCATGGCAATAAATCCGCCAAAACCGATGAAGCGCGGCAGTTATTGTTATTGGCCGGTATGTCCGCTGCCGAGATAAAAACTCTGGCGCAAACTCGCAAACTCGAGAATCAACTCAATATCCGCTCGCCTATAGCCGGCGTGGTATTGGAACGAATGACCAGTCTGGGGGCTAGGCTGGACTTGCAAGCGCCGCTGTATCGGATTGCCGATTTATCGGAGCTATGGCTGGAAATTAATATTCCGCAGGAGCGCTTGAATACAATTCGAATCGGCGACCATGTAAGGTTGGAAGATAGCACGGTCACCGCAAGGATCAGCTTACTCGGCCAAAGTGTCAATCGCGACAACCAGACAGTGTTGGCCAGAGCGGTGATAGACGGTAAAACCGACGGTTTAAGAGTGGGTCAGAATGTGAATGTGCAGATCATGCAAAATAGCCCGCAAACCGGTTTTAAGGTGCCTAATGCCGCCATCGCCCAAAATGAAGGGCATGCGTATATTTTCGTGCGTAACAAAGACGGTTTCGTCGTGACCGAAGTTACCGTGAGTGGCAAGCAGGATGTTGATTCGCTGATAGCAGGCCCGCTGTCAGGTAGCGAACAAATTGCGATCAAGGGTGCGGTGGCTTTGAAGGCCAATTGGTTGGGTTTGGGAGGCGATGAATAATGGCCGGGTTAATTCGTTTTGCGTTGACTCAGCGCTTGTTAATCTTGCTTGGCGTGTTATTGCTGACGGGTGGCGGCTATTATGCCGTGATGCACATCCCTATCGATGCATTTCCGGAAGTGTCTCCCACCCAAGTGAAAATTATTGTCAAAGCCAACGGCATGACGCCGGAAGAGGTGGAAGCAAGAATTACCGCACCTATCGAAGTCGAGTTACTGGGCATTCCGCATCAAACCATGTTGCGCTCGCTGGCGAAATACGCGATTACCGACATTACACTGGATTTTGAAGAAGGTACCGATATTTACTGGGCCAGGCAACAGGTTGCAGAGCGGCTAAATACCTTGTGGGGTAATCTGCCGGCGGGTGTTCAAGGTGGTATAGCCCCGATGACTACGCCTTTGGGTGAGATGTTTATGTTTGCGATCGAGGGCGGCGATTTGTCGCTGATGCAACGCCGCGAGCTGCTGGATTGGACTATTAGACCGGCCTTGCGCACCGTAAAAGGCGTAGCAGATGTGAATGCTTTGGGCGGCTTGGTGCGCAGTTTTGAAGTAGTGCCTAACAATACCAAGATGGCGGCGCGCAATATCAATATCGAACAATTGATGGCGGCGCTGGAAAACAACAACCGTAATGACGGTGCCGGGCGGCTGACTGAAGGTGAGGAAGCTCTGATAGTTCGCGCCGAAGGGCGGATTAAGGATGAGCAAGATGTCAGGGCTATTGTGGTGGCGCAGCATGAGGGTTTGCCAATCAGGGTGGAGGATATTGCTGAAGTCCGCATCGGTGCGCTAACCCGCTATGGTGCCGTTAGCAAGGATGGCAACGGTGAAGCGGTTACCGCTGTGGTGTTGAGTCTACGTGGCGCCAATGCCCGCCAAACTATCGAGCAACTCGAAAGTAAACTGGTGGAATTAGGACCCAGCTTGCCGGAAGGTGTGCATCTCAATGTGTTTTATAACCGCGGCGTGTTGGTGGGCAAGGCGGTCAACACGGTTTCCAAGGCCTTAATGGAAGCCATCGTGCTGGTGGTGATTTTACTGATTCTGTTTCTGGGCGATTTGCGCGCGGCATTGACCGTGGCGCTAGCCTTGCCGATGGCGGCAATGGCGACTTTTATTTTGATGAACGCATTTGGCCTGTCGGCCAATTTGATGAGTTTGGGCGGGCTGGCAATCGCTATCGGGATGTTGGTAGACGGCGCGGTGGTGGTGGTGGAAAACGTGATTACCCAATTGGCCGATCACCACAAAGCAGAGCGCTTGCCGCGCTTGCATTTGATTTATCGGGCTACCCGCGAAGTGGCGGTGCCGGTGACTTCGGGGATTTTAATTATCATCATCGTGTTTTTGCCACTGCTGACTTTGCAAGGCCTGGAAGGCAAATTGTTTGGGCCGGTGGCGATGACTATCGTGTTTGCGTTAAGCGGCTCCTTGATTTTGTCATTGACGGTAATCCCGGTATTGGCCTCGCTGTTGTTGAAACAGGTATCCCATGAGGAGCCCTGGCTGCCGCGCAAATTGTTGCAATGGTATCAACCGATATTGGCGTGGTGTCTAGGGAATAACAAAAAAGTCTTTATCGGTGCCGGGGCTATGTTGTTGGCGAGCTTGCTGGTCTTCACTCAGATCGGTAGCACCTTTATGCCGACCATGGATGAAGGCGACATCATTATGCAGTTGGAAAAGCTACCGTCGATTACCTTGGCTGATTCCGTGCTGTTGGACGGCCAGGTGCAGAAAAATATTCTCGAACATATTCCGGAAGTACAAACCGTAGTTTCCAGGGTTGGCACCGATGAGTTGGGCTTGGATCCGATGAGCCTAAACGATACCGACACTTTCCTGATCCTGAAACCCAAGTCGGAATGGCGGATGGATACCAAGGAACAGCTCATTGAAGAGATTCGCAAAATCATGGTCCATACCCCGGGGATTTCGTTCGGCTTTACTCAGCCTATTGAGATGCGGGTTTCAGAAATGCTGACCGGTACCCGCGGTGATGTTGCGATCAAGTTATTCGGTGCCGATCTGGATACACTGAATCATAAAGCGGAAGAAATAGAAACAGTTCTAAAGACTATTCCAGGCTCCAGCGATGTGTTTACCCGCAAAAACGAGGGGATGCAGTTTTTGCAGTTGAGCATAAACCGGGAAGCCGCCGGCCGTTTTGGTCTTGATAGCAATAGTATCGAAACCCTGTTGCGTGCGCAGATAGAAGGGTTGCAGATGGGTATCGTCCAGGAAGGCGTGAAACGCACACCGTTGCTGTTGAGGGGTGATAGCAATACCGCGAACTTCGAGAACTTACAAATCAGTTTGCCCAACGGTGGGCATGTGCCGATTACCGCGGTGGCTAAAATAACGCCGGTGGAAGGTGTTGTTTCCATCAGTCGGGAAAAGGGCCAACGTTTTGTCGTCATTCGCAGCAACGTGGAAGACCGCGATTTGGTCGGATTTGTCAACGAGGCGCGTAAGGCAGTCGCCGACCGCGTTAAGTTGCCAAGCGGTTTTTATGTCGAGTTTGGCGGCCAGTTCGAAAACCAGCAACGCGCTTCCGCCCGGCTGTCGCTAGTGATTCCGTTGTCGCTGGGATTGATTTTTCTGTTGCTGTTTTCTACATTCGGCTCGGTGCGGCAGGCGGTGCTGGTATTGTCGAATATCCCGCTGGCGATGATAGGCGGTGTGTTCGCGTTGTGGCTGTCGGGCGAATATCTGTCGGTGCCGGCTTCGGTCGGTTTCATCGCTCTGCTGGGCATCGCGGTATTAAATGGCGTGGTGATGGTTAGTTATTTCAATCAGCTCTGCGCGACTGGCATGGAGCTGTCACGGGTGGTGATTATCGGCTCCGGTCGGCGGTTGCGGCCGGTATTGATGACGGCTAGTATTGCCGCCTTCGGCTTGATTCCACTGCTGTTTGCATCCGGGCCAGGCTCGGAAATTCAACGGCCGCTGGCTATTGTGGTCACCGGCGGTTTGCTGTCTTCAACCTTGCTGACCCTCATCTTGTTGCCGATACTCTATCGACTATTCGGCCGCCACCCGGAGCATTGCGTATGAGCCACGAGGCATTTTTATTGACTTTGAGCGTGCCCCCCAGCTTGGAAGAAGTCATGGTGGATTACCTGTTGTCCTTGGAATGGCGGCAGGGTTTCACCAGTTTTCCGGCCAATGTTCACGATCATAATCAGCAGGGTTTGTCGCTAGCAGAGCAGGTAGCCGGGCATCAGCGCAAAATTCGTTTTCAAATGTACGTCGAAAGACAAAACATTTCCGCATTATTGACTAAGCTAAAGGCGGATTTTGCCGGTTCCGGGTTACATTATTGGCTGGTGCCGGCTCTCGAACAAGGCGTCATCTAAGCATAAAGCATGCAGAAATGCACAGGGGATGCTACAGTTCAGGCAAACAGCGGTTAAACATTTTTGAATGAGCTATTTTCTGTGCCATACATAGCCCTATGAATATTTTTTTACGACGAATTCCTGCTAATACCAGGCATACTGAAATTTCCGAATTTGTGGCTCCTGCGTTAAAAAGTGGCTTGTTTAGAAAGTCGGGTCGCATAGTCGATGTGGAGATTCTGGCCTTACAGGATTCCCGCATAGGCACTATCGAATATCACGGCGTGGTAACGCTGGATTCCGAACTTTCGGTGCAAAGAGTCATTAAGGGTCTAAAAAATCGACGATTTAACGGCAGAATGGTGGTTGTTAGGCCTTATTACCATCGCAGTTGGTATAACGATCCCCGCCAGAATCAGCCTACTGCGTCGACCGATATAATGGAAAAACGCAAGGGCGATCGTAGGCGCGGCAAATATCTGCAAGTGATCAAAAATGCTTCTGATCGTTTCAATAGCGAAGACGATTTTTTCAAAACCGTTCACCATCAACAATTCTCCATTTCATTTATCGTGCCGCCTCTCATGGAGGGTCCGATGATGGAATGCCTAAGCAGTTTTGAGGAAGAGCTGCTTAATAGCGATACTGGCGAACACCAGATCACTAAATTTCTCACCGAAGCGGATGACGCGGAACAGCAAACCGCGCGCTTTCAAATTTATGCCGAGAAAATGGCAATTTCCGCTTTGCTGGAAAAATTGAAATCCGAATTTGCCGGTTCAGGTATTCATTACTGGATTATGCCGGTGGTGGATAAGGGTGAAATCTAGCTAATATGCGGCTGCTTTAACGAGGAGTTGAACCAACACCTTTCCGGTTGGGAGGGTGTTGGTTCAGTGCTACATGAGATAACGACGGTTCTTACTTTTCCAGCAACGCGAATTTTCCGGCTTTGCCGTTCCATTCGTCGGCATCCGGCAGAGAGTCTTTGACTTCAGTGATGATAGGCCATTTTTTGGCCAATTCCGCGTTCAGCGCAGCGAAGTGTTCTTGACCTTCAGGCAATTCGTCTTCCGCATGGATGGCGTTGGCCGGGCATTCCGGTTCGCACAGTGTGCAATCGATACATTCATCGGGGTCTATAACCAGAAAATTTGGACCCTCATGAAAGCAATCGACGGGGCATACGTCAACACAGTCGGTAAATTTGCATTTGATGCAGTTTTCGGTGATTACAAAAGCCATATTGTTCTTCCAAGGTTAGGTAAATGAACAAGTTTCCGTGCATTGCGGAAACTTTATGGTTAAAAATGCACCTGCCGCGTTTAGCGGCAGGTGGCTGATCGGCAATATAAGCAAAGTGATGGCGGAACTGTGTTCGGCCATCACAATCGGCTTATTTATCTTTGTTACGTTCTTTAACTTCCTTGATCACTTCTTCCGCGACATTGCGTGGGCAAGCGATGTAATGCGAGAACTCCATAGAGAACTGACCGCGACCGGAAGTCATGGTGCGCAAATCGCCGATGTAACCGAACATGTCGCTCAGCGGTACGTCGGCTTTGATACGCACACCGGTAATGCCTGCATCTTGCGATTTGATCATGCCGCGGCGGCGATTCAAGTCACCGATTACGTCGCCGACATGCGCATCCGGCGTGAATACGTCAACTTTCATGATGGGTTCCAGCAACTGCGGAGCCGCTTTCGGGATTGATTGGCGATACGCGGCGCGGGCAGCAATTTCGAAAGCGATGGATGAGGAGTCAACCGCGTGGAAACCACCATCGGTAAGAATGACCTTGAAGTCCAAGCAAGGGAAGCCTGCCAGAACACCTTTGTCGATACTGGCTTTAAAGCCTTTTTCAACAGCAGGCCAGTATTCGCGAGGTACGTTACCGCCGGTCACTTGTGATTCGAATATGAAGCCGCTACCTGGCTCACCTGGTTCGATGATGTAATCGATTTTCGCGTATTGACCTGAACCACCCGATTGTTTTTTGTGGGTGTAGCTGTCTTCGGTGCGTTGGGTAATGGTTTCGCGGTAGGCCACCTGTGGTTTTCCTACGTTGACGTCTACACCGTGGGTACGGCGCAAAATGTCGACTTTGATGTCCAGATGCAGCTCGCCCATCCCTTTGATGATGGTTTCGCCTGACTCTTGGTCGGTTTCGACGCGGAATGACGGGTCTTCTTGCACCATCTTGCCGATCGCGATACCCATTTTCTCGTTGCTGCCTTTGTCTTTCGGCGAAATCGCAATCGAGATGACGGGATCCGGGAATACCATAGGTTCCAGTGTGGCCGGCTTGTCAGGATCACATAAGGTATGGCCGGTTTGCACGTTTTTCAAACCGATTAAGGCCACGATGTCGCCTGCTTGTGCGGTTTCGATCTCGTTGCGGTCATCGGCGTGCATTTCCACCATACGGCCGATACGCTCGGATTTGCCGGTAAAGGTGTTTAATAGCGTATCGCCTTTTTTGATGCGGCCGGAGTAGATGCGGACAAAGTTCAAGGCGCCGAAACGGTCGTCCATGATTTTGAATACCAGGGCGCGCAAGGGGCGGTCGGCATCGACAATCGCGTATTCGCCGGTTGGAACGCCTTCTAGGTCGGTCTCGGGTTGTGGTTTGACTTCGGTTGGGTTCGGCAAATATTCGATAACGCCGTCCAGTACCAATTGCACACCTTTGTTTTTGAAAGACGAACCGCAAAAAGTCGGGAAGAAATCCATCGCGATGGTGCCTTTACGGATGCAGTGTTTGATTTCTTCAACGGTAGGCTCTTCACCTTCCAGATATTTTTCCATGATGTCGTCGTCTTGATCAGCCACTTGGTCGATCAATTTCGCGCGCCATTCTTCCACTTGCTCTGCCATATCAGCAGGGACGTCTTTAATTTCGTATTTCAATGGGTCGCCGGAGTTATCCCACACCCACGCTTTACGAGTCAGCAAATCGACTACGCCGACAAAGTTTTCTTCTTCGCCGATAGGCAGGGTCATGACGACCGGTTTTGCGCCCAATACTTGTTCGACCTGTTTAACGACGCGGTAGAAGTCGGCACCCATTCTGTCCAGTTTGTTGACGTAGATGACGCGAGAGACTTTGGAGTCGTTCGCATAACGCCAGTTGGTTTCAGATTGTGGCTCAACACCGCCGGAACCGCAGAATACACCGACGCCGCCGTCCAACACTTTCAAGGAACGATAAACTTCGATAGTAAAGTCAACGTGCCCAGGGGTGTCGATGATATTGAAACGGTGTGGTTGGAATTGGCTAGTGCTACCCGGCCAAAAACAGGTGGTGGCAGCCGATTGAATGGTGATGCCGCGTTCTTGCTCCTGCACCATGAAGTCTGTAGTCGCCGCGCCATCGTGCACTTCGCCGATTTTGTGGATTTTTCCGGTCAGCTTCAAAATCCGCTCGGTGGTAGTGGTTTTACCCGCATCGACGTGAGCGAAGATGCCGATGTTTCTGTAAAGCGATAGATCAGTCATGGTTATACTCTAAAAATGGACATAAAAACTTTTAAACCCCAGCACCATTGCCACGGTTAGTTGTGGATCACATAGCTGCTAGCCTAGCGAAATATGCGGCCGGTCTTCGCTTTGCAAGGGTCTGAGGCGAAATTCACACGGCTTCTTCAAAGACAAGGTCAATGAAAATCTTCACATTCTAACCGAAAAATAAGAAAAAGCAGAATGTCAATTGCGTGATTTATTTAAGCGGACCGCTGGAGCGGATTTGCAACTCCCTGAGTTGCATCAACACGTAAAGCGATTGCAGGCAGGGGCAGTCTACTCCTTGCCGTTGTGCGGCGCGCACCGCGTTACCGAGAATGGCTTCGGTTTCCATCGTATGGCCGCGTTCAAAATCCAGCAGCATGCTGGTTTTGTAAGGCGGCATTTCGCGCGTCAGGGTAATATGACTTTCGACAATATCAGTCGGCAAGGGGTGGCTGCAAGCTTCGGCAATATTACAGACTTCCTGCATCACTCGGCGAACAAAGTTTTCCTGATTCTGCAATATCGCCTGAGTTGCCAGGCCACCGGACAGCACCGAGAGTGGGTTGAACGGCGCGTTCCAGACGCATTTTTGCCAGCGGCTGGCGATAATATCTTCACTAATGACGCATTCGATGCCGGCTCGCAGGAACAAATCGCGCAAATGCGGCGTGTTGAGTTCATGACTGTTCGACAGATTGCCCAGGATTAGCTTGCCGTAGGCCAGGTGGCTGATCTTTCCCGGAGCAATTCGGTTACAGCAGATAAACGCCAAGCCACTGATTAATAGGTTGTCCGGAAAAGCTTGTTGCAGCTCATGTTCGATTTCGACACCGTTTTGGATCAGCGCAATCGCCGTGTGTGGAGCTACCGCATCGCGAATTAGTGCAACCCGATCGATGTCAGCGGTCACTTTGCTACATAAAATCAGGTAATCGGCTTGACCTTCGTAGTCGGCGGCATTGCGCAATACCTGGCTAGGCATGAATTGCCAGCTACCCAAGGTAGCGCTTTCGATTCGATAGCCCTGCTGTTTGACGATGTCATAATCGGAGCGGCACACCACCGAGACGTCGGCGCCGGCCTTGGCTAACAATCCGCCGTAAAAGCCGCCAATCGCGCCGGCGCCAGCGATCAACACCTTGTTGTTCATATTTCGTCAGCCAGAATCTGCTTTAAAAATGGAATGGTTAATTTGCGTTGTGCGGCCAAGGTCGCGCGGTCGATTTTTTCCAGGAGCAGCCATAGGGCGGTTAAATCGTGAACATAATGATTCAACAAAAATCGTCCTACCGCCGGCGGAATATCGAATCCCAGAAAATGGGCTTTGTAGGTCAGCGCTTCAATCAACTGATCGTCTCGCAAGGGCTGAATTTTTAAGGTCAACCCCCAAGCCATCCGGGTTTTCAGGTCCGGTAAATCAAAGCCTAAAAACTTCGGCGGGCAATCGGCAGACAGCAGCAATTTATAATTGTTCTGTCGATGAGCATTGTAAAAAGCAAACAGCGCATGCTCCCAATCGTCATGGCCGGCAAGCAATTGCATATCGTCGAAGCAAACCAGTTCCAAGTCTTCCAGGCCTTCCAGTAAGGTCGGGGGTGGTAGATTCTTGGCGTCAAAAGCCAGATAGAACGGATCTTTACCTGCCTGTTTGGCCTGCTGACAACACGCCTGGAGCAAATGACTCTTACCGCTACCGGCATCGCCCCAGACAAAAATCTGTTGTTCTTCGCCGTTTGAAGCCAAAGCCTGCAACTGAGCGACGATTTCGGCGTTATCGCCGGGGAAAAAACTGGCAAAGGTCTGATCGCTCTGAAACTCGAATTGCAATGGGACTTGCATCGCGCTAGTACTCAGGCTTTTTCCGCTTTATAGACATACAAGCCAGCACCGAAGCATAGTAGCAGGCTGAACAGCACTTCCAGTAGCGCATACGGTCGTTCTACTTGATTGACATAGGCTTCGGCGGCGCCATGCGCGAAATACGGTAGGCTCAAATAACACATCCAGGTACAGCTTTTCAGGTTGCGGTTTAATAAGCCTTTAAACGGCAGCAATAGCGGTCCGACTGAGATTAACAACAACAATGCCGTTGGCAACTTGCTTGATGGCGACAGTAGTGTGTGCCAAGCCATCATTAACAGAAACAAGCCGAAAAAGCCGATCAAGGCCGCGTAATAGTAATAGATTCGTTGCATGAGAGCGGCAAATGACCAGAGTGATAGAGTTAAACCTGATCTATTATCACAAAGTCTCTGCATTAATGCAGTGCCGCTCGCGTTTTGCCGGACACAAGAGTTGCTCACGATTAGAAAGTCACCCGCCAGTTTGGCGAGTTTTAGTGCGCTGGCCACCGATAGCCAGTGCTTGGCTTACCGTCGCGCAATCCGGTGTCGATATTTACAAAGCCAGGCGCATAGGCACCATTCCTGACAGCTCAAATCCTTGCCGCTGATAAAACCGCTGAGCGAGTTGATTATCGGCATCGGTCAACAAAGTAAGTCGGCGGCAACCATTTTGCCGGGCAAAGTCCACCGCGTGCTCCAGCAATAGACTGCCAACACCTTTGCCGCGTCCGCCAGGCAACACTACCATGTCTTCCAGCCAGGCTACCCGCTCGCCCAGTGCGGTGGAGATTGTGTACAAAAGATTAACCATGCCCACAATCTGATTTTCGTTGCGCGCAACAAAGATACGGCCGATGGTTGGGTCGGCTATGATGCGTGTCAAGCCCCGGCTTTGGGCCTGATAATCCGGTTGAAATTCTGCTTCTTGTCCGAACAGTTCGCTCAGTAGTTGGCAAAGCGCCGGGATGTCGCTCTCGCTGGCTAAACTTATTTCCACTTAACTCTTCCTTTTTTGATTCCAGATTGAATTACTGCAGACCTGTCAGTGAATACTCTAGCGGCTATAGCTTCGAGGATTCGATACAATCAAATCTTGGACGCCTGTCATTGCGTAGCCGGCGCTAGGCTCTCCGCAAGTCACACCGCAGTGGCCTAACTCTGGCGCTTTGATTTTGCTTTGTTCCATACGCGGAGCGACGTTAATAGGCTTAAGCGCAGATCCCTTAAAGCCCTCTGTCGCCTGTTTGGTGCGCGCTTTTCAGGTACAATAACTGTATTTTTTATCTATCAAGTGGCTCCCGACGTGTCGAATAGCAAAAACGATGTCTCTACTTTTCAGGGCCTGATTCTGACCTTGCAGGAATACTGGTCAAATCAGGGTTGTGTGTTATTGCAGCCTTTGGACCAGGAAGTGGGCGCCGGTACGTTTCATCCCGCCACTTTTTTGCGCGCCATCGGCCCGGAGCCCTGGAACTCGGCTTATGTGCAGCCCTCGCGCCGCCCCACCGATGGTCGTTATGGCGAAAACCCCAACCGCTTGCAGCATTATTATCAATTTCAGGTCATCATGAAGCCGTCGCCGGATAATATCCAGGAATTGTATCTGGGTTCACTGCGGCATATGGGCCTGGATCTACTTGAGCATGACATTCGCTTCGTCGAGGACAACTGGGAATCGCCGACTCTGGGCGCCTGGGGCCTGGGCTGGGAAGTCTGGCTCAACGGTATGGAAGTGACGCAGTTTACCTATTTCCAACAAGTCGGCGGTCTGGAATGTAGGCCGGTAAGTGGCGAGATTACTTACGGCTTGGAGCGGATAGCGATGTATCTGCAAGGCGTGGAAAGTGTTTACGACTTGGTTTGGACGCGCGGCCCGCAAGGCGTGGTCACGTATGGCGACGTGTTTCATCAAAACGAAGTGGAAATGTCCGAGTTCAACTTTGATCATGCCAATGTCGACTTTCTATTCCAATGCTTCGACACCTACGAACGCGAATGTCTGATGCTGCTGGAGAAAAACCTGCCTCTGCCGGCTTACGAAATGGTCTTAAAAGCCTCGCACGCCTTTAATCTGCTAGACGCCCGCCATGCCATCTCGGTCACCGAGCGGCAACGTTACATCTTACGGGTACGCCATATGGCCAAATCGGTCGCCGAAGCCTATTACAACCGTCGGGAAGCACTAGGTTTTCCGATTCTCGCCAGACAGGGAGCGTAACATGACCGAGACCAATCATTTATTGTTCGAATTGGGCTGCGAGGAATTGCCGCCAAAGTCCTTGAAAAAACTCAGCCAGGCTTTGCTGGACAACATCATGGCCGGCTTGCAAGAGGCCGGCTTATGCTACAACCAAGGCCGCGCCTATGCCACGCCGCGCCGCTTGGCGGTATTGATTGACGATTTACAAACCTTCCAGGCTGATAAAGTTGTTGAAAAGCGCGGCCCGGCAGTCCAGGCTGCGTATGGCCAGGACGGTACGCCAAGTAAGGCTGCGCTGGGTTTTGCCGCCAGTTGCGGCGCCGCGTTTGAAGATTTGGAAAAACTGGAAACCGACAAGGGTTCGTGGTTGATATTCAAACAAGCAGTTAAAGGCCAAGCCACTGCTGAGTTGATTCCAGACATCATACGTAAAAGTCTGAACAATCTGCCGATTGCCAAACGCATGCGCTGGGGCAGTTTCGACGCTGAGTTTGCTCGGCCGGTGCATTGGGCTGTTTTGCTGCTTGGCTCCGAAATTCTGATTACCGATATTCTTGGCCGCTCCACCGGTCGGGTAACCCGTGGTCATCGCTTTCATTCGCCACTGGATTTGAGTATCGGCAGCCCACACGATTACCTAGACATCTTGAAACAGCACGGCAAGGTGCTGGTCGACTTTGACGAGCGCATGAGCATCATCCGCGATGCCGCGAATCAGGCTGCCAGCAATGTCGGTGGTATTGCCCATATCGAAGACGATTTATTGGAGGAAGTGGCGGCACTCAACGAATGGCCAGTACCGGTAGTCGGTAATTTCGACGCGCGTTTTCTGGAGTTGCCGCAGGAGGTGTTGATCACCACGATGCAATCAAACCAGAAATATTTCCCAGTGAAGAATGCGGCGGGCCGGCTGTTACCGCACTTCATTACCTTCGCCAATATCGAAAGCTCCAACCCCGGCTCAATTCGTCAGGGCAATGAGCGCGTGGTGTTGCCACGCTTGGTTGACGCTGAGTTTTTCTGGAAACAGGATAGAAAGCAATCGCTGGCCGAACGGGTCGAGAGCTTGAAAAGTATCGTCTTTCAGAAGGATTTGGGCACTTTGTTCGATAAAACCGAGCGCGTCGCTAATTTGGCGGCTTTGATCGCGGAAAAGTTGGGTGCCGACGTGGAGCTTGCCAGACGTGCCGCTTTGCTGGCCAAAACCGATTTGATGACCAATATGGTCGGCGAATTCGCCAACCTGCAAGGTACGATGGGCCGTTATTACGCGGCAGCCGACGGTGAACATGCCGACGTGGCGTTGGCCTTGGAAGAACATTATTATCCCAAACAATCCGGCGGTGCGACACCAAGCGGTCAAATAGGCCAAGTACTGGCGCTGGCGGAGAAAATCGACACGCTAGCTGGCATTTTCAGCGCCGGCTTGATTCCGACCGGTGACAAAGATCCTTACGCTTTGCGCCGAGCCACGCTGGGCATTTTGCGGGTGCTGATCGAAAACGGTATTGCGCTGGATGTAGTCAAACTGCTGGATGTGGCGCTGGATCAGTTCAGCCACGGCTTTAATAAAGCCGAAACCCGGCAAAAGCTGATCGCTTTTCTGTTCGATCGCTTAAAAGGCTATTGTCTGGATCAAGGCTACACCAGCCACGAATTCGAAGCGGTGCTGGCTGTCAGTTCGGCTAGCCCTTTGGATTTTATGCTGCGTATTCGTGCCGTGCAAAGCTTTAGAGCCTTGCCGGAAGCGGAAAGTCTGGCGGCAGCAAACAAACGGATTATCAACATTCTGAAAAAATCGGATCAAGCCCCTGCAGAAGTCATTGGTACGCTGGTCGAAGCGGCCGAGAAAAACTTATTGGCGGCAGCCGAGCAATCGGAAACCGACATTTTGCCCCTGCTGGCCGAACAGAATTATCCGCTGGCGTTGAGTCGTTTAGCCCAATTGCGCGATAGCGTCGATGCGTTTTTCGATAACGTGATGGTCAACACCGACGATGAAGCGTTGCGCAACAGCCGTTTGGCATTGCTGGCCAAATTGTCCAATCAATTCCTAAAAATTGCCGATATATCCAAATTACAATCGTGACCGAGCGTTACGTTATTCTGGATCGGGACGGCACTATCAATGTCGATTCCGACGACTTTATCAAATCTCCCGAAGAATGGCTGCCGCTGGCCGGCAGCCTGGAAGCCATCGCGCTGTTAAATCGGCGCGGCTACAAAGTCGTGGTAATCAGCAATCAGTCGGGGATTGCCAGGGGCTTGTTCGATTTGGCGATGCTGGAGGCGATACATGCCAAAATGCTGCAATTAGCATCCAAGGCGGGCGGGAGCATAGAAGCCATTTATTTTTGCCCTCATGGCCCAAACGACATCTGCGACTGCCGCAAACCCCTGGACGGTCTGTTTCGGCGCTTTGCCGTCGACACGCAAGCCGATTTGAGCCGGACTTATGCGATTGGCGACTCCTTGCGCGATATTCAGGCCGCCGAGTTAGCTGGCGCCAAGCCGATTTTGGTCAGAACCGGGAAAGGCGAAAAAACCGCTATTGATAATCCCCAACTCAACGTTCCTATTTTCGATAATCTTTATGACGCAGCCACACACATCGTCTCGACAAGCTGATTTCAGAGTCTATTTAGGCTCGACATTATTGTTCATTTACATAGTCTTCTCGACACTGATTGTCGGAGTAGCCATCTTGGGTGGATTTTTTCTGCCGTTTCCGATGCGCTATAAAATCGCCGATATTTGGATCAACTGCCTGCTGTTTATGCTGAAGTTATGTTGCGGGCTAAGTTATGAAGTGGAAGGGCTGGAAAACATTCCCCGCGATAAAGCCGCGATTATTCTCAGCAAACATCAGTCGGCCTGGGAAACAGTGGCCTTGCGGCAATTTATTTCTCCGCAAACCGCGGTCTTGAAAAAATCGTTGCTGCAAATTCCATTCGGCGGCTGGGCACTTGCCACATTAAAACCGATCGCCATAGATCGGCAAAATCAGAAAGAAGCGCTAAAAATGCTGATTGAGCGAGGTATAGAACGGCTGCAGGAAGGCTTGTTTGTGGTGGTATTTCCGGAGGGAACTCGCGTAGCACCCGGCCATCATAAAAAATTCAACGCAGGCGGCGCGATGTTGGCGCAAAAATCCGGTTACCCGGTAATTCCACTGGCGCACAATGCCGGCGAATTTTGGCCGCGTAACAGCTTTTTGAAATATCCAGGCGTAATTAAGGTAAGGATTGGTCCTGCGATCAGCAGTACTGATAAAAAATCGAAGGATATTAATGCCGAGGCTGAGGCATGGATCAATAAAGCGATGTTGGAGCTCGGCGCGGGATGAACTGAAAGGCAAATCGAACGAGGTTATTAAAATTAACCACATAAAAAAGGCCCGCTTTTGCGGGCCTTTTTTTCAAGCTTAAAAAATTAAAGCGCTACTGAAGTAGAGCTAGAAACTTTTTGTTTTGATGCATCCGGATTGTCCATGCAACCGCTCAGGCCAGCAATCATCAGGGTCATAGCTAAAAGAGATAATACTTTTTTCATAACATCCTCCAAATAAAAGTTTTTTATATTTTTTCGTGTGCTGAATTAAATAGAAAATTAAGCACGGCGGGATTTAAACATGCCAAGGCAGTTTTGCGCAAACGAAATATGCTTGGAGGGGAGAGTATGAGTTCATAAGGCCCACTTGTGTGGGCCTTATCAGGATATTGCTTCCTGTAAAAAGCGATGGTTATTTCAGACCTGAACCTTGTTGGGCAGGTGAGCCATAGCCTTTTGGTTTTGGGTTGCCGCCGTCTGGATCATCCATGCAACCTGCCAAATTTACAATCATCAGCGCCATAGCCAAGAGAGAAAATACTTTTTTCATAACATCCTCCGAATTAAAGGTTTTTTATAATTTTTAATGTACTCACTTTAAGCACGGGCAAATTTATAGCATGACATTTCCGCTCATGCAATACCCTAATTCATTACAAGATATCGATGTCTTTTGGTAGATTGATCTTTATTTCTTTACCAAACCATTGCGCAGAGCCAATTGCTTGCCATTCTCCGGACAAATTGTTGCTCCTTAAGTCTTTTTCCCAGACAAAGGGGGCTCTGATTTTTTTCATTTTAACGATAAATTGTGTGCCATCCAGATCCAAGCTGGTCTTTTTGCCCCAGAAAGCCGTGACCTTCATGATGAATTTTTTCAAGCGGATTTCATCGATATTCGGCGTTACCGCGATGTTGGCCCACATCGAATGCACCCTCCCCCAATTTGGGGCCAATAAGCGGCCTTGATGACTCACAAACGGCAGCCAATGCTCTTCACCGTCGGCATCCAGATAGGTAATGGCCAGTAAACGGTCATAGCCTTCAAAATGGTCGTGCAGATACAAGGCATGCGGAGTAATGCCTAGAAACGTGTGGGACATCATCAATATCGCATTGCTCATATCCGCCAACATGTTGCTTATTGGTGTCTGGCGCGTGTCCACATGCAAGCGGTACAACAAGCCATAGTGGAAGCTGCTATTGAATTGAAACAAGATTAATACCAACAACACTTTGCTGATTTTGTGCACGCGACTTCTGGCCGGCAGCGCGTGCTCCGCTTCAAAAATTCTGTCATAAAGGCTCGGTGGCAAGGTTTCAGCCGAAATAGGCAAGCAACTCACATCGCACGCCAAGCGCGAACGGGAGTCGGCAATCGCGCGATAACGACGGCATATCCATTGATATAACAGCGGCAACTTCATTGCCCAGCCGATAATCGCCGTATAGCGCATTGCGATTAAAATTTGCGCATAAGTATCAACGCCGGCGTAAACCCGGCCATTACTATCCAATGCGTACAAATCGGTTAGCAGTTGCTTCTCGCCCAATTCGGCCAAGGCCGGATAGTCGATTGCGAATACTTGCGCCGGTTTGAAATCGACGCCGTGCAGTACGTCGAAATGATTGAGCGTTAAAACCGTGCGATTGCACAAGGGGCATTGCTGATCGTAAAACACCGTCAATGAAGGCTGTTTAACGCGCAGGAAGGCACCAATGCGTCTATACCAGGCAAACGGCATCACCAAGGCATAGAAAATCAACATTCCCATTCCGAACGGGTAAATATTGAAGGATAGGGTAATGCCCAAATGCAGTGAAATCCCGATCAGAAAATACAGCCATCTGCACTGGCGGCGATGAAAAAACAACAAGAAAGTGAACTGGAAAACAATGATGGTGTAGCCGATAATTTTCTGCAAAATCTCGATATTCAGCAGCCACGACAAATCCAGCGCGGACATGTAGTAGGGAATCGACGACGGCAACCACGCACCCAGGCCGTTACGCCAATGCTCGGCAAACATTTTGTGTATCGCTGAATCGAAGTACAAAAAGCCCAGGCAAAGCGCGACCGGCAGATAATAAGTTAATGCCGACACTTCGGATGTCTTGTACTGGGAATAATGTATAAACGGGCTCAGCAGTTTTTTTCTGAGACTATCTACTGCAAATGCCCGGTCGATCGGCATGAAAATCAAGAAGAAATTGGCGCCGATCATGAACAAGTCGAAGCCGCCGTCGAAATCGCGCTGCATCGGCGTGAAATTGACGAACACCAGCCAGAAAATATAGTTGGCAATACTGGTAGTTTGGCAGCGGTACCCAATGGCTAAACAGAAAGCGACCAGCGCCCAAAGCCAGAGAAAAAACGGAATCATTGGAAACTCGACATCCATGAATGGAATGGGGTCGAATATCAAATGATTGAAATATAAAAGAAAGAAAACTTCTTGCAGCGTCACCAAGCCGAACAATAGCCTGAACAAGCCTACGCCGGTAGCGGGTACTTTTTTGGAATAAAGAGCGTTTACTTTCCGAACTAACAGTTTGTACATATCGGGTTGGCAGGCCAAAAGGTCACGAATTATAAGGTATTTAAACTAAGCCTGCTTCAGGCAAAAAAAAAGCGGCTACGGGATCTATCCGTAGCCGCTTTTTCCAGAAAAGCTTTGTAAGCGAGGGGTATAGCTTACTCTTCGTCTTTAGGTTCAGCAAAAACCCATTTTACAAAAAAGTATCCTGCAGCGATGATAACCAGCGCTCCAATCATGCCCGACGGTTCTTTCAGCATTTCTGTTAAATCTAAGATCGCTCCCATGGGTGCCTCCTACCTTTAGTTAGTTGTTATAAAATGTGCCATGTCTTTGGCGGTCGAGCTTCATATGTTACTTTAGCCACCTTCAAAGTCAAGCGATTCATGGCTGTCGGGGAAACGTCCCACCGTAATTGCCATCCAGGTGGATTATGGTAGTATGCCCTCTCAACCAGATTTTTGAGAATTATAAAAATAGTTAACAGTTACAAGGGGAATAGAGATGATTGGTGGCGTAATAATGATTTTGACGGCAATCTGGGTATATCAAACCCTGATAAAAGCCAAAACCGGTAATATACTGTTGTGGGTTGCCGGCTGTGCCATAGTGTTCTTGGTCATTCAAGTGATGTTCTACAACATCAATATTATGATTATCGACGGATTAGACGGTAAAGATGTCGGCGGTGAATATGATCGCGATCTGACTAGCGTTGGCGATAGAAAAACGCAGGAAGGTGCTGGTGGCTGGTTCATGCCGGTTTTCTTCGAATTATTGCCGCCTTTTGCCGGCGTAATGGCCGTGGCTTTGATTCGTTGCCAGTTTATTTTGAAACAAGCGCTGACACCGGCTAATCTGTTCAGCGGCGTCAAAGAGCTGTTCGTTAGTATCAAAAACAGCTTCAAAACCTCCAGCAACTAAACAGGCTGATCCCGAAGCCCAAGGCAGCTTGGGCTTCGTTACCGACTGAAGTGCCTCAACCGCCGGTAACCGCGGATACGATACTGACTATCGTTAGAATAAATAACACAGTCACGACCAGCCCAACGAGAATATAGGCAGGCAAAGAGCCATGCTGAAAATCAAGCTCTCTATTCTTATTGCTCTGTACGCCGATCGCGGCGGCAATCACGCTTTTTACGACATGCAATAGACTGGGTTTAGACATGATTTCCCTCAAAATTTGGTTTGATAACAATACGGACTAGCCCACCGTACATTCACCCTTGCGAACTTCAGGCAGTATGAACAGCACACAAAGATTACACCAGTTATTATCTCAACGGATTTTGTTTCTGGACGGTGCCATGGGCACCATGATACAGAGCTACAAATTGGAGGAGAAGGATTATCGCGGCGCACGCTTTGCCGACTGGCCTGTCGATTTGAAGGGCAACAACGATTTATTATCAATTACCCAACCGGATGTAATCAAGGCCATACACCGTGCTTATCTGGACGCCGGCTCGGACATTCTGGAAACCAATACTTTCAACTCCACCCGTGTCGCGATGGCTGATTACCGGATGGAGGATCTGGCTTATGAAATCAACGTGGCATCGGCGCGGGTCGCCAAACAGGCCGCCGAGGAAGTCAGTGCGCTGACGCCGGACAAACCCCGTTTTGTCGCCGGCGTGCTGGGGCCCACCAATCGCACCTCATCAATGTCGCCGGATGTGAATGATCCGGGCTTCCGCAACATCACGTTCGATGATTTGGTAAGCGCCTACAGCGAAGCCACTCAAGGCCTGATAGATGGCGGTGCCGACATCATCCTGATCGAAACCGTGTTCGATACGCTGAATGCCAAAGCGGCGATTTTCGCGGTCGAACAGACTTTCGATAAACTCGGCTACAAATTGCCGGTGATGATCTCCGGCACGATTACCGACGCCTCCGGTCGCACCCTATCCGGCCAAACGGCAGCGGCATTCTGGTACTCATTAAAGCATGTGCAACCGATCTCGATAGGCTTCAACTGCGCACTGGGTGCTCAGGAATTGCGCCAGTATATCGAAGAACTGTCCAACATCGCCGATACCTACGTTTCCGCACATCCTAACGCCGGCCTGCCCAACGAATTTGGGGAATACGACGAAACCCCTGAGCAAATGGCCGCTGAATTGGCTGACTGGGCTGCCAGCGGGTATTTGAATATCATCGGCGGTTGCTGCGGCACCTCGCCCGACACCATCCGCGCTATCGTCGCTGCGCTGGATAAATATCCACCCCGCCAGATTCCGGAATTGGAAAAACGCTGCCACCTAGCCGGCCTGGAAGCCATGAGCATCGGTCCGGAAACTTTATTCGTCAACGTTGGCGAGCGCACCAACGTCACCGGCTCCGCAGTGTTCAAAAAAATGATCATTGAAGAGCGTTACGAAGAAGCCTTGGACGTTGCCAAACAGCAGGTCGAAAACGGCGCGCAGATTATCGACATCAATATGGACGAAGGCATGTTGGATTCCAAAGCGGCAATGGTGCGCTTTTTGAATCTGCTGGCAGCCGAGCCGGACATCGCCAAAGTGCCGATCATGCTCGACTCTTCCAAATGGGAGATTCTGGAAGCCGGTCTGAAATGCATCCAAGGCAAGGGCGTGGTTAACTCGATTTCCATCAAGGAAGGCGAGGAGGCGTTTATTAAGCACGCCAAGCTGGTACGCCGCTATGGCGCAGCCGTCATCGTGATGGCCTTCGATGAACAAGGCCAAGCCGATACGATGGAACGCAAGATCGAAATCTGCAGCCGCGCCTATAAAATTCTGACCGAACAAATCGGTTTCCCGCCGGAAGACATCATCTTCGATCCAAATATCTTTGCGGTCGCCACCGGCATCGAAGAACACAACAATTACGGCGTCGATTTCATCGAAGCCACCCGCGTCATCAAACAGACCTTGCCGCACGCCTTAATTTCCGGCGGCGTCTCCAATGTCTCGTTCTCGTTTCGCGGCAATAACCCGGTGCGCGAGGCGATTCACGCCGTGTTCCTTTATCACGCTGTTCATGCCGGCATGGATATGGGTATAGTCAACGCTGGACAGTTGGCGATTTACGCGGACATTCCCGACGAGCTGCGTAACGCCGTCGAAGACGTAATCCTGAATCGGACACCGGAAGGTACTGAAAATCTGCTGGCAATCGCCGAAAAATACCGCGGCAGCGGCCAGGCCGCCAAGGTAGAAACCCTGGAATGGCGCGAATGGCCGGTCAGCAAACGCTTGGAACACGCGCTGGTCAAAGGCGTCGCCGATTACATCGAAGAAGATACTGAAGCGGCCAGGTTGGAAGCCGAAAAACCGCTGCATGTCATCGAAGGCCCGTTGATGGACGGTATGAACGTAGTCGGCGACTTGTTCGGTGAAGGCAAGATGTTCTTGCCGCAAGTGGTCAAGTCGGCGCGGGTAATGAAAAAAGCCGTGGCGTATTTAATGCCATTCATGGACGCAGAAATAGACGGCAGCGAACGGCAAACCAACGGCAAGGTGCTGATGGCCACCGTGAAAGGCGATGTACACGACATTGGCAAGAACATCGTCGGCGTGGTATTGCAATGCAACAATTATGAAGTCATAGACCTAGGCGTGATGGTACCGGCTGAAACTATTTTGAAAACCGCCCGCGAGCAAAACGTCGATGTGATAGGTCTCAGCGGTTTGATCACGCCCTCGCTGGATGAAATGGTGCATGTCGCCAAAGAAATGCAGCGCCAAGGCTTCACGATTCCGTTGATGATAGGCGGCGCCACTACTTCGCGCGCGCATACCGCCGTAAAAATCGAACCGCACTATCAGTCGCCGACCGTCTACGTGACGGATGCATCGCGCAGTGTTGGCGTGGTCAGCTCCCTGCTCAGCGACGATTTAAAAGCCGATTTTGTGGAAAAAACCCGCGCCGAGTATGAAGTGGTGCGCGAGCGTCACAAGGGGCGACACGCCAAGAATCCCCAGCATAATCTGGAAAAAGCCCGGCAGAACAAATTCAATTACGCAGGCCATCAGCCGGTTAAGCCCAAGTTTCTCGGCACCAAAGTTATCGATAATTTCCCGCTGGATACGCTGGTTTGGTATATCGACTGGACGCCTTTCTTCCAGACCTGGGAATTGTCCGGCAGCTATCCGGCCATTCTTAGCGATCACGTGGTTGGCGTCGAAGCTACCAATCTATTCGAAGACGCTCAGGAGATGCTGAAACACCTGATTCGCGAGCAATGGTTGACAGCCAAGGCTGTGATCGGTTTCTTCCCCGTCAATAGCGACGGCGACGACATCGTGCTGTATAGCGACGACAGCCGCAGTCAGCAACGCGAAACGCTGCATCATTTGCGCCAGCAGAACGTCAAGGCGCCGGGCCGGCCCAATTACTGTCTTTCCGATTTCATCGCGCCGGTCGGTAGCGGCGTTGCCGACTATTTAGGTGGTTTTGCGGTAACTTCTGGTATCGGTATTGAAACCAAGTTGGCCGAATTCGAAAAAGATCACGACGACTACAGCTCCATCATGCTGAAAGCGTTAGCCGACCGTTTGGCTGAAGCGTTTGCGGAATACATGCATCAAGCGGTACGCCGCGATTACTGGGGCTATGCGGAAGATGAAGCGCACGATAACCATGCCTTGATCGAAGAAGCCTATCAAGGCATCCGTCCGGCTCCCGGCTATCCGGCTTGCCCGGACCACACCGAAAAAGCGAAGTTATTCGAGTTGCTGAACGTCACCGAAAACACCACTATCGAACTAACCGAAAACTTTGCGATGTATCCGACCGCGGCGGTTAGCGGCTGGTATTTCTCGCATCCTGATTCGCAGTATTTCAACGTCGGTAAGATCGATCAGGATCAGTTGGAGGATTATGCGCGGCGCAAAGGCTTGAAGATCGAAGTGGCCGAACGTTGGTTGGCGGCGCATTTAAACCATTAACCGGCCCTTCAGCAATGGCCGATTTCATCCTGTTCGGCACCGAAGGCTGCCATTTGTGCGAAGAGGCGGAAGCGGTATTGGTAGCTGCCGGGCTGGATTTTACGAGCCGGGACATTATGGACAGCGAGCAATGGTTGTGCGACTACGGCTTGTTGGTCCCAGTGTTATGGCATGCCAATAGCCGGCGCCAGCTAAATTGGCCATTTGATAGCCTGAAGCTAAAAGCGTTTAGTCAAGCCACCGACACAAACGACTGTTTGCCGCCAGAACGCCTGGCTTAGTATCTGTTTAGCGGCAGTCAAATCGCAAAGCCGAGCGAAAAATCAGCTGGCTATGGCCTTCAGAATGGCAGGATAGTCAAAGTTGTCAGCCAAATAGGTCAGGGTTTTGCGCAATTCCGTATCCTGCGCAGTTGCCAGAACAATCGCTTTTTCTATGCGTTCGGGCTCCAGACTTTCCAGCGCATTTTTCAATTCTTCGCGTACCGATGTCGGCAAGTCGGCCAACATGGCTGGCGTTAATATCGCGAATTGCCGGTTTTGTTCCGGAACACTCTCGTAAACGTAACGTACACCCAAGTGTTTAGCCAGACATTCATAGATTTCGTTAAAGCGGTAAGGCTTGCGCATAAAGTCGTTCATGCCGGCTTCCAGTAGTTCGCTACGCTGTTCCAGGAACGCAGAGGCTGTCAGGGCAACAATTACCACGTCCTGCCCGCCCGGCAGCTTACGGATTCTTCTGGTTGCCTCCAATCCGTCCATTACCGGCATCTGCCTATCCATCCAGATAAAGTGCGGTTGCCAAGTTTGAAATAGCTCTATACCTTGTGCGCCGTTGCCGGCCACCTTGCAGGAAAATCCGACCGATTCCATTAGCTTGGCAAGCAATAACTGGTTTTCGCGCTGATCTTCAACGATTAATATGCGGTAGTCGGTTTGCCCCTCAACTAAGCCGATTTCGGCCCCGGCTTCCGATTTGTCGAGATTGAGGCCGCTAATATCCGCCCCACTAACCTCTGCGAGCGGCAAGTCAATTCTAAATAAAGCACCTTGATCAGGGTGGCTTTCCAAGCTAAGCGTGCCGCCCATCAGTTCCACAAACTGGCGGCTAATGGTCAATCCCAGCCCGGTGCCTTGACTATCCCCGCGTTCGCCCAACTGTACGAACGGCTCGAAAATACGTTGCTGATCAGCCGCCGGGATTCCCACTCCGGAATCTTCGACTTCGATCTGTAGATGCGAAATGCGATTTTTGCGAGTGCCGAGGCGCAAGGTTACGCCGCCTTGCTGAGTAAACTTAATGGCATTACCCACCAGATTGATCAACACCTGACGTAAGCGGGCTTCGTCCCCGGCGATAAAGCGCGGAAACTGCGAAGCCTGATCAATCAACAACCTTAGGCCTTTTTCGGCGGCGCGGACACTCATCATGTCGGTAATGTCCCGCACCATATTGCCCAGGTCGAAGGGGGCATTTTCCAGATGCAGGCGGCCCACTTCGATTTTGGCCATTTCCAACACATCGTTAATCAAGGTCAACAAATGTTCACCACTGCGATTGATGATATCCAGGTTTTGCCTATGCTCGTCCGACAGCTGGGGACTTTTTCGCATCAATTTCGAGAAACCGAGAATGGCGTTCAGCGGGGTACGCAATTCGTGGCTCATATTGGCTAGAAATGTACTCTTGGCCCTATTTGCGGCTTCTGCCGCATCGCGCGCCAATACCAGGTCGGAAGTACGCTGCTGGATTTCGTCTTCGAGGTGTTCTTTATAACGCCGTAATTCTTCCTCGTTTTGCTTTTGATCGTGAATATCCATGCGAATACCCAGCATCCGCATGACTTTACCGTCCGAATCGCGCCTAATGGCGAAACCGCGCACATACTGCCAGCGATAACTGCCGTCTGCGTGGCGCATCCGTGCTTGATATTGATATTCTGTGAAATCGCGGGACAACACGTCGTTCATTTTGTCGCTGATCTCCGCCTGATCCTCAGGATGAACGCTCTCGAACCATTCGAGCCGGTCAACCATACCGGTCCGCGAAGGATAGCCGAGCATCGCGTAATAGGTAGGCGAGGCATACCATTGGTCGTTTTTTACGTCCCAGTCCCAAACACCGACTTGGCTAGCTTCTAATGTCAAACGTAGCCGCTCTTCGGAGTCGCGTAAATGCTCTTCCATTCGCAATCGCTCAGCCTTGTCGCGGAGCACGGTTATGCCAAAGGCCAAATCGCCGGCTAGTTCCTCCAGCAAACGGATCTCCGCTTCTGTGATAGCGTTTGGTTCCGAAGAATAAATCGTTAGCGATCCGAAACTATCCGCTTTTTGATTCTTCAAAGGTAAGGCAATAACTGAGCGATAGCCGCGCTGCAACGCAGCGTCTCGTGCCAAGGTCATCAAGGTATCCGTACTAACATCCTGAACATATACTTGTTCGCCGCTGCGAATGGCGGCGGCGGCGGGGCTTCTCGCGCTTGTCGCAGCCTCATCATAACTGTGATCGGTAGCAGCCAGATAGCCGTCTTCAAAACCGGCCCAGGCTACCGGGCGTATCGTTTGGGTCTGATCTTGCTCAAGATAGCCGACCCAGGCCATACGGTATTCGGCTTCGTCGCAGACAATGCGGCAGATTTCTTTGAGCAAGCTTTGTTCGTCGTCGGTACGCAGCAAAGCCTGATTGCAGTCACTAATCGCTCGCAGCTCGCGATTCAGCCGGAATAAGGCTGCTTCCGCACGCTTGGTTTCGGTGATGTCGGTGCGTAAATAAAGATAATTGCAAACCTGATAGGTATCGTCGTAAATCGGCGATGCAGTGATTTGTTCCCAACGCAATTCGCCGCTTTTGTGGCGATTTGTCAGCGAGGAGTTCCACAGTTTGCCTGCTGCCAAATTTGCCAAACAGTCTTGATACTCGTCAGCAGTTATTTCACTTGAAACTAATGCGCGAGGCGTCATTTTATAGGCCTCGCCAAACGCATACCCGGTGATGCAGGTGTAGGCGTGGTTGGTATAGATCAATATGCCCTTAAGGTCGGTAATCTGAATGCCGGTAGGATTCTGATCCGCCGCTTGCGCCAGCCGATTGATTTCAGTAGCGAATAGGTGCCGTTCTGTAATGTCGCGATTAGTGATACGCCGGCCGCGGTAGTTGTTGTGCTGCCCAAACACGGCTTGGCAACAATGAGAGATCCAGCGAATTTCGCCGTCGCGGCGGACAATGCGAAAATCCACTTCCGCCAAGCGTAAATGCTCGGCATCGTGTAGATGACCGGCCATCAAATGCCTGTCGTCGGGATGGATAACGCTTGACAGCAACTCGGCATCCGCCAAGAACTCCTCTGCGGCATAACCTGTCACTCGCCGGCTTGACGGTGACATATACAAAATCCGGCCGTCTTGGCCTTCCCAATATTCCCAATCGTAGGTAAAGTCAGCAACGGTATGGAACTTCTCCTCTTCAATCGCCAATTGTTTGGCAATCTCCAGGTGTCGCTTCCAGCTTTTGCCAATAAACCACGCGCTACTGACCGAGAGTAAGACGAACAGTATTACTAGGCCGGTCATTTCGAAGACTTCATCCCACCATTCAAGCAGATAGTCGTCTTCAGCCAGTCCGACGCTGATATAAAGCGGGTAAGGCGTTATTTTTCGAAAAGACACTACCCTGGTGGTTTTGTCGAAGCTAGTCGGCGTAAAGAAGACGCCGTTTGCATGCCCGGCTTCGAGCGTCTGGCGAAATTCAGGCGAAATGGTCTTATCGCCTATCACGCTGTCAGGCACTTCAGGGCTGGGGTAACGAAGAATCACGCCCATGTCCCCATCCCTTAGGTTAATGGCTCCGCGACTGCCAACATCAAGGTTGGAAAACGCATTACCCAGATTATCCAAAGAAACATTGGCGAAAACCACACCGGCGAAACTGCCGTCGGCATAGTTAAGACGGCGTGCAAAATTAATGACCCAAACCTTATTGATACGAGACATCACCGGTTTGTTAATAAATAGGCCAAGTTCCGGATGGTCGCGCAAACTGGAAAAATAGAGCCGATCCGCCATGTTGAGCGGCGTGTCTTTAGGTACATCCACACCATAGACTATCCAGCCCTGCTCGTCGGTAGCTCTAAGTCCAATCACCCATGGCAGACTTGATTGCAAATGCCGCATAAACTCAGACATCGCTTCGGCATCGACCTTCCCCAAAGTCTGTTGCCGTTGGAATTCGTCCACTGTCACCAATAGGCCTAAATCGACTTTGTCGATGACGCTACCCAAGTTTTGCGAGATGACGTTAGTTAAGTTTTGCGCATTGATTTCTGCGCGCTGTTGATATTTGTCGAAGCTGAGATACAGCGCAAATCCTACTGTAGAGAGAACCAGTAGGTTAAGCAGTAGTGCCCCGGCAATCAGCCGCTTGGAGAAACTGTTTTGAAAATCAGGCTGACGTGGCATAGCTGAACCCAAAAGACAGACATGGTTTACGGGTGTCCAAGCGCTATAGGACTTGGCGGAACCCTAACAACCGGATATTCCGGAGAAAGCGGGCATAACCGGTTTTTGCTTTGCCTGGGTTTCCAACTTTGCGGGAAAACGTCACAAAGACTCTCGAACTGCTACTAGCTATCGCGCCATAGTATCCGAGCAAACGATTTCGTGTGTACCATATTCGCAGAAGCCCTCGGTTCAATGCGCGAGGAACGGATTAAACAGGCAGACTGTAAGCCTGTTCGCGAAAAAGCTTCAAACAAATATCGACTATCTCTTGTTTATAAAGCACACCGCGATGATCGGAAATTTCCAGTAGTGCAGCATCAAGCCCCAAGCCTGCGCGGTACGGACGATGAGAAGTCATCGCTTCCACCACGTCGGCGACAGCTAGAATTTCGGCTTCCAGTAGAATTTCACCTGTCTTCAAGCCATGCGGATAGCCGCTGCCGTTGGGACGTTCGTGGTGTTGCAACACGATTTGCGCAATTGGCCAAGGGAAATTGATGGATTTAAGGATATCGTAGCCGGTTTCGGCGTGCCGCTTAATCAGGCTGAATTCCAAATCGTCTAGCCGTCCGGGCTTGCTCAGGATTTCGGCAGGAATCCGAATTTTGCCTATATCATGCACCACGCTCGCCAGAGTAAGCCCTTCGATTCGATCTTCCGACAATTGCAGGTTACGGGCAATTGCCGTGGCGAGGTGGGCGACGCGGCACTGATGTCCGGCTGTATAAGGGTCGCGCGCTTCGATGGTGGCGGCAATGGCTGTGACGAAATCCAGCATGCTGGCGCGCAACTTTCTCTCGCTTTCCATGAGCTTGCCGGTCCGTTCCTCTACCTGTTCCTCCAGATGATTGCGCAGCCGATCGAACTCCAAATGAGTTCGCACCCGAACCAATAATTCATCGCGTTGATAAGGCTTTGTAACAAAATCCACCGCGCCTAAATCAAAGCCCCGCACTTTTTCATCAGTATCCAGTATCGCGCTGACAAAGATGATAGGTACATCCTGAGTATTCGGATTGGCCTTTAACTGTCGGCAGACTTCAAATCCATCCATCTCCGGCATGCGAATATCCAATAGCACCAACTCCGGCGGATTTTTCAACGCGGAATTCAACGCCAATTGGCCACTGATCGCGGAACGTACTTCGTAGCCTTCTTCCTTGAGAATATCCGTTAACAGCTTTAATGATGCCGGGGTGTCGTCCACGGCAAGAATATTGCCTTTTTGTGTCATAGAATCATTAATCGGGTTGCCGAAACATTGTCAGGGTAGTGTCAATCGCAGTTATTGGCAAAATAGCGGGCATCTTCCGTAACGGTCGACTTCGGTTTGTCCATCGACGGAGGTTAATACACGCTACCCGGTTCGATTTTGATGCCGGCAACCAATCTTCCGACTCCGGAGCGAGTTGATAGCTTACGTTTAATTACCTGCAATAAACTCTGGTAATCAGCGGGCGAATCTCCGAGTGGACATTTTTTTACATACAACCTAAAGTTATCCGCCCACAGCTCGATAACCTAGTATATGCCAACAATGTCGCCTTGCCGAGATTGCTGCCATCAAATAAACCCTACGAGGCCATGCCATGCTTGATTCCGTCTCTTCCATCGCCGCGCTGGCGACACAAATGTCCACCCAAAAAACCGGTCAGCAAGTCCAAGTCGCCGTGCTGGCTAAAGCCAAGGAAATGCAGGATCAACAAGGGCAAAACGCCTTGAAATTGCTGGAGTCGGCCAGTGTGCCGAACAACAGTGTCGATGTCCGGGTTTGATTTGGCGGGTTGCGTAAAGCTTAGCTGTCTTGTTTATCCTGTATCGCCAGAGCGGCCTGATATAACGTTTTTTTGCGCTGGCCGGTAATCTCCGCAGTCAGCGCGGCGGCTGTTTTGGTGGAACATTCAGTCAGCAATATTCCCAATATCCGCCGTTGCTCGTCGTTTAGTTCATCGTCTTGCGCGCTAGACTCTCGACCGGCCACCAGCACCACGAATTCGCCCTTACGCATGTTTTCGTCGCTCTGCACTTTTTCCAATACTTTGGCTAATTCGTCACCGACAATGGTTTCATGCAGTTTGGTGATTTCCCTGGCCACGACGATTTGATGGTTGGCCGGAAATACCGTCAGCATGTCTTCTAGCGCCGCCTGGATGCGATGACTGGATTCGTAAAAGGCCCAAGTCGAGGAATCGCCCAGTTTGCTTTCAAAAAAGCTGCGTCGCGCCGAACCGGTACGAGGCAGAAAGCCTTCGAAACTAAAGCGACTGGTCGGTAAACCGGCCACCGACAAGGCTGCGATCAGCGCGCAGGCACCGGGGATTGGACACACGTCCACGCCTTGTTGTCTGGCCAACTTGACCAGCGGGAAGCCCGGGTCGCTGATCATCGGTGTGCCGGCATCTGACACCAGGGCCACCGATTGGCCTTCGCGGATTTTGTTCACCAAGCCTTGCGAAGCATGTTCTTCGTTGTGTTGATGTAAAGACTGCAACGGCTTATTGATACCGTAATGTTGCAATAGCATTTTGACGTGGCGGGTATCTTCGGCGGCAATCAAATCCACCTGTTTTAATATTTCCACCGCCCGAAAGCTGAAATCGGCCAGATTACCTATTGGCGTGGCAACCACGTATAATTTTCCGTACATTTATTCTTCAGGCCCTATGCTATGTCTGATCGCAAATTTGCCGCCATTATGCCGCGTCGTGTTTTAAGCTGCTGGTTTTTCGGCCTGTTAATACTGGCTTCGTGCGGCGAACAACCGGTCAAAAACAAGACCCAGCTGGAAGTGCGCCCGCAGACCAGCGCCCGGAAAGCCAAGCCGGCCGAACCGCCGCGCAGTTACCGGATGGCCGACAATCAAAACAGCCTGCACCTGCTGGACGCCGACACCCGACTGCAGGCTGGCGACACCCAGGCCGCGCAAAAAGCCCTGGATAAGGTCAACAGCGAGCAGTTGCCGCCGGAGTTATTCAGCAAATACAAGTTACTCCAGGCCCAAGTAGCATTGAGCATGGGTGATGCGGAGCAAGCCTTGAAAAAACTGGAAGGTGTGCGCCCCGCCGTAATGACCGACGCCGATCAGATAGCCTATTACCAATCCATGGCCTTTGTGAATGCCTTGCTGGGCGATGTGTTGCCCAGCGTCCGAGCACGTCTGAAACTTGGCCGGCTACTGCAAAAACCGGAACAACAAAAACAAAATATTGTCGCGATCCTGGATGCGCTTAGCGTGTTACCGCTGGAGACGCTAAGCGGCTCGTCACCCATCGTCGACGAACTGAGTGGCTGGATGGCGTTGGCTAAAATTCTTAAGCAACGCGGCGTAGCCGGTTTCGATACGGCCGCACAAATCCAGCAATGGCGGCAAATGTATCCCGGTCATCCGGCAAACGCTGATTATCTGCAAGCTTATTTGAATCCGCAGCCCATCAGCCAGCAAGCACTTCAAGAACCCGAACAACCGGCGCAAGCGCCTGCGCCAGGGTCGATCATTGCCGTGTTACTACCAGGTTCAGGCACTTACGCCGGTGCGGCTAAAGCGATCAGGGAAGGGCTGGCCGTAGCCCATCGCCTGGCCGCCAGCGCCGCCCCGCAAATGCCATTAAAATATTACGACAGCGAAAAAGACGATATAGCTAATGTGTATCGGCAAGCGGTTAGCGACGGCGCCAAACAGGTGATAGGGCCATTGGTGAAAGAACAAATCGAAAGTTTGGCGCAATCCACCGAATTAACTGTACCGGTGCTGGCGCTGAATCATTTGGAAAACCTGAGCAAAAGCAATTTGTATCAATTTGGCCTCAGCCCAATCGATGACGCGGAACAGCTGGTGCTGAAGGCCAAGCGCGATGGTCAACAGAACGCCGTGCTGCTGACACCCGATACCACTCAAGGCCAACGCGTGCGCCATTATCTGATGTCGGCTTGGCAAGCCAACGGTGGGGCGGTGGTTGGTATGGAAAGCTACGATCCGAAGCAACACGATTTCGCGGCCATCATGAAAACTTTGCTCAGCCCCAGCATCAGCGTGAATAGTCAGAAACAACCATTGGCCTTGTTCGTCAGCGCCAGCCCGGAATTGGCCAGAGAGCTCGCGCCGCAACTAAAGTACTCGCAAAGCAGCGAATTATCGATTTATGCGATGCCGAATATTTACAGTGGCCGGCAAAACCCGGTTCGTGACAGCGAGCTGGGCAAGGTTAATTTCTGCGATTTGCCCTGGGTGTTTGCCGATGCCTATAGCGGTCCGCTTAGCCAACAAGCCGTGCAGAACACTTGGCAAGGCCTGAGCGATAGTCAGGTCAAGCTGGTGGCGTTGGGCATAGATGCTTACAACATCATCGGCCAATTACCGCAGTTGGCGGGCGGGCCTTATGCCGGCGCGACCGGTCGCTTGTCCTTAAGCGGCGAAAACCGCATTACCCGCAAACTGGTCTGCGCACAGTTCAAAGGCGGCGTGCCGGTCGCCTCGGGTTTTCTCGAGTAGCATGTTATTCGGCAAAACCAAGCCGGTCCATCTGCAGAAAGGCGATAGCGCCGAACAACAGGCCTTGGCTTATTTACTAAAGCAGGGCTTGCAACTGGTGTGCAGCAATTTCCGTTGCAAAATGGGCGAGCTGGATCTGGTGATGAAGGACAGCGCGGCGCTGGTGATCGTGGAAGTACGCTTTCGCAAATCCGAACAATTCGGCGGCGCTCTAGCCAGTATCACCCGGCAAAAACAGGCGCGCATCGTCGCGGCCACACAACACTATGTCATAATCAACAACCTTAGCCATGCCTCGATTCGCTTCGACGTGGTTGCTATATCCGGCGATAACCGCCTGGACTGGATTAAAAACGCTTTTCAAACCTGAGCATTATGAGTTTACAAGATCGTATCATCGCCCATTTTTCCGACAGTATTCAAACCAAACAGGATGCGATGGCCAGCCTGTGCGAGCTGATCGAATTCGCCTCGCAAAAAATCGTCGAGGCCTTGGTAAATGACAAAAAGGTGCTGACTTGCGGCAACGGCGGTTCGGCGGGCGATGCCCAGCATTTTTCTTCGGAAATGCTCAACCGTTTCGAGCGCGAACGCCCGGCTTTACCGGCGATTGCGTTGAGCACCGATACCTCGACCATTACCTCTATCGCCAACGACTACCACTACGACGAAATCTTCGCGAAACAATTGCGCGCTCTCGGGCAGGCTGGCGACATCTTGCTGGTCTACACCAGCAGCGGTAACTCCGGCAATATCATTAAGGCGGTGAAAGTGGCCCACGACCGCGACATGACGGTGATCGCGCTAAGCGGCAAGGACGGCGGCGTGTTGGCCGGTGCCTTGAACGAAGCCGACATCGAAATCCGCGTACCGTCCTATTCCACCGCCCGCATTCAGGAAGTGCATTTGTTGATCTCGCATTGCCTATGCGATTTGATCGATCATCAGCTATTTGGCGGCTAATGCCTGATTCGCCGGTTCATCGGGTTGAGTGATAACCGGTGTAAACCGAACTATCGAGTCGTGCGCTGTTAATCCCCAGCGAAAAAGGCTGGAAAGTCTTTTATGCTCTCGTCTGAACCGAGGCAAAATAATCCCTATCCAATGAGTTAAGCGATTAACAATAAAGCTACCCAATCAAAGGAAAACAGCTATGGCGCTTGAGATTGAACATAAGTTTTTGCTGGCGAACGACGACTGGCGCAGTGAAGTCGATCATTCCGTACACTACAAACAGGGCTATTTAAGCAGTAGTCCGCTCAGCTCGATACGCGTGCGGATTTCCGATAGCAAGGCCTGGCTGAATATCAAGAGAGCCACTATCGGCACTCATCGGCAGGAGTTCGAATATGAAATTCCATTAAGCGATGCCAACAGCATTCTCGACGAGCTATGCCACAAACCGCTAGTCGAAAAGATCCGCTATTTTGTCTATCGCGACCGGCATGTTTGGGAAATTGACGAGTTTATGGGCGACAACCAAGGTTTGATTGTCGCTGAAATCGAATTATCGGCAATTGGTGAGGCTTTTGCTAAGCCGGCCTGGGTGGGCATGGAAGTTACTGACGATTTACGATACTACAACAATAATCTTTGCAAACATCCGTTCAAAGATTGGGACAAGTAACGGGCAGCAATCCAGGATGCGCGATAAAAAACGCTGTTTTCCGGTTTTTGCGTCGGATGTTGCAAAACAGGCACAAGGTATTCGCTGAGTCGCTACAGCACTACAAGCATAGACCTAAGCAGGCGCGCTGCAGCGTGGAGCGTGGCAAATTTTGGCGATAGGCAATACTTCGTTAAAACAATAATTTAAAGTGCATATTGAAATAGAGAATGCAATGCTCTATATTGATTGTATGACTAAAGCTACTATTGTTGTTTTTTTGATACTTTTTGCCGTTCCGCTGCGGGCATCGGAGCTTACGACAGCTATTGCCCATTTGGAAAGTGATTGGGCCAATGCTTATTACCAAAGCGATGAATCCCGGCAAAGGCAGACTTATCCGCAACTGCAAGAACAAGCTGCGGAATTGACAAAGCGCTACCCGAATGCCGCCGAGCCGAAAATTTGGCAAGCCACTATCATCGCTACCAATGCGGCGTTTCAATCTGCGCTGGCTGCCTTGTCAAGCCTGGATGCGGCCAAGGTCTTGCTGGAAGAAGCCATTGCTCAAAATCCCAATGCCTTGGATGGTGCGGCGTATGTCACTTTGGGTACGCTGTATTACATGGTCCCTGGCTGGCCGGTATCTTTTGGGGATAATCAACTCGCCGAGCAAATGTTGAAAGCCAGCTTGAAAATTAATCCTAACGGCATTGATGCCAATTACTTCTACGCCGATTATTTACTACAACAGGATCGTAGCGCGGAAGCCGAGGAATATTTGCGCAAGGCCGTCCAGGCTCCGTTGCGCAAACAGCAAGTTTTTGCAGATAGCCAGTTACAAAACGAAGCTAAACTCGCGTTGGCGAATACCCAGCAACGTAAATCCAACGCCGGCAAAAATAAATTCCAATCGCTGTTCACTTCCGCGACAGCTGACTAAATCCGCTTAGCCCATTTGCCTTTGGATGTAGAATATTCCTACTTTCAAAAAAGGTCGCGACTGGCATTTATGAAAAACCCTCTTTTCTGGCTGCCAGCGGTATTTTTTGTACTGTTTTGTACGTCCAGCCTCGCTGTTACGCCCAGCGCAAATCGGCCGCTGGAAAAAGTGGCATTACAATTAAAATGGTTTCACCAGTTCCAGTTCGCCGGCTATTACGCGGCAATCGAGCAAGGCTACTATGCCGAAGAAGGCCTGCAAGTAGAAATACGCGAGCGCGCACCTAGCCTGGACTACGTCGAACAAGTTGCCTCCGGGCAAGCCGAATACGGTATCGGCGATTCCGGCATCGTGGCGCAGTTCGCCAATGGCAAGCCCATCGTCGCCCTGGCCGCGATTTTTCAACACGATGCGCTGGTGCTATTCAGTAAACAATCGTCCGGCATCATTAGCCCTTACGAAATGGCCGGCAAACGCATCATGTACGATGTGGTTGGCGAGAATAATGCTCAGGTTCGCGCGCTGTTGGCCGAAGCCAATCTGAACGAAAGCCGCTATCAAAAAATTGCCGAGACATTTAACGACGCTGATTTTATTGCGGATAAAGTTGATGTAATGTCCGGCTATATCACCGACCGGCCCTTCGCTTTTCGGACCGCAGGCATCCAAGTCAATATCATCAATCCACAAAACTACGGTATCGACTTTTACGGCGACCTGCTGTTCACCAACCGCAAAGAATTACAGCAACATCCGGGGCGGGCCGAGCGTTTCCGCCGCGCCACTCTAAAAGGCTGGGAATATGCTCTAGCGCATCCCGATGCGCTTATCGAACTGATCCAAAAGCAGTATTCAAGAGAATTTAGCCAGGAGCAACTGCATTACGAAGCCGAGGAAACGCGCAAACTGATCTTGCCGGACAATATCCCCCTCGGCCAGATCGAGTCTGCCCGCTTACGCCGTGTGGCCGGGATTTACGCCAACTTGAAATTGGCCCGGCCCTTGAACGACAGCGAGCTTAACGACTTTGTTTATGGCGGCGGTAAGTCCGGCGATCTGCAATTGAGCGAGGCGGAACGCTTGTGGTTGGCCGAACATCCTGAAATTCGGGTGGGCATCGATCGGGATTTTCCGCCCTACGAATGGCTGGACTCCGCCGGCGAGTACCGTGGCATGATAGCCGAGCACCTGCAATTGATCGAGCGGCGTTTGGGAGTGAAATTTGTCATCACCAAGGATAAATCCTGGCAGGAAGTCCTGGATATGGCTAAACGCGGTGAGCTGGATATGCTGGCCGGTGCCAGCAAAACACCTGACCGCGAACAGTATCTGAATTTTACTCAACCTTACATTAGCACGCCGACCTTGATTATCGGCGATGAAACCAGCGGATATATTAATTCCTTACAACTACTGGCAGGTCGCCAGATTGCCATTGAGCAAGGTTATTTTGTTCAGGAGCTACTAAGTCGAGACTATCCAGAATTGCAACTGGTTACCGCCGCATCGGTAAAACAAGCGCTCAATTTACTTGCTGAAGCTAAGGTAGACGCATATATCGGTGATGCCGCCTCGGCCAGTTATGCGATCAAGCAGCAGGGTTTCTTAAATCTGCATATTGCCGGCCAACCCGGGTATGTCAACGAAACCCGGATGGCAGCCCTAAAATCCCAGCCGCAATTGCTGGCGCTGCTGGAAAAAGCCCTCGCCAGTATCAGCCAAACTGAACACGATGCCATTATTAATCGCTGGATGGGCTTGAAGGTCGAGCAAGGCATTCGGCTGGAGGCGCTGTTGCGATCGGCAGCCGCAGCCTTATTGGCTTTGTTGTTTTTTGCCTATTGGGTGTTCAGGCTGCGGCGGGAAATCAAAGCCCGCAAAGCGAGTGAAGCTGACTTGGCCAGGCTTTACACCAATATGTCGCTGGGTTTTGCATTACATCAGGTAATCCGCGATGAAAGCGGCAAAATCGTCGATTATCGCTATCTGGATATCAATCCGGCTTTTGAAAAAATGACCGGCATCGCTCGTGACAATTGGATAGGCAAAACCGTGAAACAGGTATTGCCTAATACCGAGGGTGCTTGGATCGCCAGTTTTGACGATTTGGACGCCAGCGGCGAACCGCAGCATTTCGAAAACTGTGTAGCCGATTTGGGCCGTTGGTATGCCATTGATTGCTATAAGGCCGGCCCCGACCAATTTGTGGTGTTGGTCCAGGACATTACCGCACGCAAACAGACCGAGCTGGCACTAAAAGAAAGCGAAGAACGCTTTCGTATCTGTCAAATCTATGGTGGCGTCGGCATTTGGGAAGCGGATTTGTTGAAAAATCGCCAGTTTTGGTCGGAAATCGTCACGACCGAATTGGGTTTTCCGAATAAGGCAATGCACACCTGGAGCGATTTCCTGGAAGTGGTTTGCCCGGAAGACAGGCCTTTAATCATAGAGGCGACCCGGCAGCATCTGGAATGCGGCGCCAAGTACGACGTGGAATACCGTATCCAAACCCCTACCGGCGAAAAGTGTTGGATGCGTTCGGTTGGCCAAGTCGAGCGAGACAGCGGCGGCAAACCAGTGCGCATGCGCGGCATTGTCCATGACATTAGCAAACGCAAGGCGGCTGAGGAAAAACTGCGGCTATCGGCGCGGGTGTTTTCGGACGCGCACGAAGGCATCATCATTACCGACCTTGATGCGGCGATCATCGATGTCAACGCCGCCTTCACCGACATCACCGGCTATAGCCGCGAGGAAGCGCTGGGCCGAAACCCCAGCTTTTTGAAATCCGGCCGGCAATTGCCGGAATTTTATGACGCCATGTGGGAGATCATAAACCGGACCGGGCATTGGCAAGGTGAAGTCTGGAATCGAAGGAAAAACGGCGATTTGTATGCCGAATTGTTAACGGTTTCGGCTTTGCGCGACGACGCCGGCAATATCATCAATTATCTGGGTTTGTTCTCGGACATCACCGAAAGCAAGCAACAGCAGCAGGCCCTGGAAGTGTTGGCGCATTTCGACCCGCTCACCCAATTGCCCAATCGCGCCTTATTTGCCGATCGCTTTGCCCAGGCTATCGCCCATAGCAAACGCGCTCAATCGCTGTTGGCGGTGTGTTACCTGGATTTGGATGGCTTCAAGCAAGTCAACGATAACTTCGGCCACGAAATCGGCGATCAATTATTGGTGGAAGTGGCTAAACGCATCAAGTTAAAGCTACGCGAAGGCGACACGGTTTGCCGGCTGGGTGGCGACGAATTTGCGTTGTTATTCGAAAATCTGCAGTCGGTGCAGCAATGCGAAGACGCACTGGCGCGGATTCATCAGGCGATGGCCGAGCCATTCGAGTTAGAAAACCGGCATGTGCGGATTGCCGCAAGCAGCGGCGTCACCATTTATCCTTTAGATTTGGACGATCAGGATATTCTATTGCGCCACGCGGACCAGGCCATGTACCAAGCCAAATCGGATGGTCGCAATCGCTATCGGATTTATGATCATTTGGCCGGACAAGCGACCCCTATCAACCAACGTCCCAGCCGTTTGGAGCAAGCCTTGGCGGAAGTCGGTCAGGCGCTGATGACTAACCAGTTTTGCATGTATTATCAACCCAGGGTCAACATTAAAGTCGGTGAGGTTGTTGGCATGGAAGCCCTGATCCGTTGGCAGCATCCGGAACGCGGCGTGTTGCTGCCAGCCGAATTTCTACCGATAGTCGAAAATACCTCGTTGGAAATCGACGTCAGCAATTGGGTGCTGAGACAAGCATTCAAGCAATTGCAAATCTGGCACGATCTAGGTGTGAATCTGCAAGTCAGCGTGAACATATCGCCGCGTCATCTGCAATGGCCGGATTTCATCAAAACCCTGGAAACCCTGCTGGCGGAATACCCGCAAATTCCTTCGAGACAATTAGAGTTGGAAGTATTGGAGAGTAGCGTACTGGAAGACTTGATCTCGGTTGGCGAGACGCTGAAACAATGCTATCACGACCTGGGGGTACCCTGTGCGCTCGACGATTTCGGCACCGGTTATTCGTCGCTGGCGCATTTGCGGCATTTGACCATCAACACTGTGAAGATCGATCAGAGTTTTGTGCGCAACATGATAGACGACCCCGACGACATGGCCATTGTCGAAAGTGTGATCGCTTTAGCCAAGGCGTTCAAGCGCGAAGCGGTTGCAGAAGGTGTAGAAGATATAGAACATGGCATTTTTCTAATCGACTTGGGGTGTAGCGTCGCTCAAGGTTGTGCCATCGCCGCAGCCATGCCGGCGAGCGCGGTATTGGGCTGGGTCAATAGCTATCAAAATTATCCGGCCTGGTCTGATTGCGCCAAGGTTTCGCTTAATAGTTGGCAAAGCCAATTGGAATTGCTGAAGCTTCAGCAGCTGTATTGGTTGCGTCGTCTGGAACAATGCCTGCAATCCACGTCCGGCGCTAATCCGCGCTGGCCTATCCTTAACTCGAAAAAATCGCATCTGGGTAGGTGGCTGGAACGGATTCGGCACGAACGCCGCATTGATACCGGTTTACTGGAGCAACTGGAGCGGGCGCAAGCTCGCCAACAGCTGTTGGCGGAAAAGCTCCAGCGTCATCGAATGGATGGTGGGGATGGTGGGGATGAAGATTTCAGTAAGTTACGCAAAGCTAATCTGCAAATAGTGCAGTTACTGGAGCAACTCGAATCAGAAGCCTGAGCGAAACAGTGAGGCCTGTGCGTATTCCGATCACACCTGCCAGGCATTCCGTACAACTCCAGCCAGATTTTGAACGCTTTGGAGCGGCCACTAGCGGTCATCCCCAAAAAATCAGAAATTTTTGATGTTTGCTCCAAAGCAGTCATTCGTATTTTAGAGGATCAGGCCTGATCTACTTTGAAATTTCCTGGCATCATCCACTTCGATACTCAATATTTAAATTGCCTATCAATTTTTGGTTTTTCGTGAGTAGTGGCATTGGTAGGGCTGGATTAATAACTGTCGTCACTCAAGCGCATTTCAGCCAGCAATTTTCCGGCCCGGCTCAACACGTGTTCGACGTGGCGCTCCGAAACCCCAAGTTCTACGGCAACTTGCCTCTGACTTTTGCCGTCTATGCGGTACAAATAAAGCATTTGCCGGCTGAATACGGGCAAGTCGCCTAACCAGAGATTGACCGCCCGCCATTGTTGCCAAACTTGCACGAACTGTTCGGGTTGCGGGCATGAGCAGGGCCATTCTTCGTCCAAGTCTCCACCGTCCCGCGCTTGGCGCCGAGCATGTGAGCGTAAATGATCCAACGCCAAATTACCGGCGACCCGGTACAAAAAGGCCCGGCTATTAGCGATTTGCACTTGGTTCGGATAATCGACAATATGCAAAAAGGTATCGTGCAATAAATCGGCTGCAGTTTCCGCGCAATCCACCCGACGTGACAGAAATTGCCGCAACTCGGTTTGATGGCGTAAAAAGGCCGCGGTCAGCGGCGGATAGTCGGGGTTCATTATCTAACGTTAAGAGTATTGGCTATAACAGGACAGGGGTGGACGGACCGCCTCGCCGGTGCTGCATCCGGCGACGATTAAAAACAGCTTCGCCGCTAGACCGTCGTAACGCTGCGCTAAAACCCTCAACTGGCGAATTTTCATCATGACTCCCATGCTATATTTTCGAATACCCTAAATGACATCAACTGCCATGCAATATCGACGAAATTACACGGAAGGTGGCAGTTATTTCTTTACCGTCAACCTGGCGGAGAGAAAACGACGCTTATTGGTGGAACACATCGATATATTACGTGAGACCATCCGCATTGTTCGCAGCCACTACCCGTTTCAGATCGACGCCATGGTGGTCATGCCGGACCATTTGCATGCTATTTTCACTCTGCCACCCGATGATGCCGATTACCCGACCCGCTGGATGTTGATCAAAGCCGGATTTTCCAGAAGCATTCCCAAAACCGAACGCATCAACGCCAGTCGCCAAAGCAAAGGCTAGCGTGGCGTATGGCAGCGGCGGTTTTGGGAACACACCCTGCAAGACGAAGACGACTTTCACCACCACATCGATTACATCCATTACAACCCCGTCAAACACGGTTATGTCACTCGTCCCGCCGACTGGCCGCATTCCAGTATCCACCGATACATCCAAGCCGGTACGTTACCCGCCGATTGGGGGGCGGCCTCCCCCGAAAACGACAAAATGTTTGGGGAGCGTAGGTTGGGGTGAGGTACGAACCCCAACACGACAAGGTTCAGTTATCAGCGAACCATGACAGCGAAACAGCGCAACCAATAAAATCATCAATAACCAATTAAGGCCGAACCGGTTAATAATGTTGGGGTTCGTGCCTCGCCCCAATCTACGCGACATCCCAACGTACCCGGTCATTAATGCCCTGTCGAAAAATATTTTTAATAAAAAATCTAAGTGCATATGATTAAAAATCAGCTCTAATTGACCCCATAAATGTAAGAGGTGCGCCAAATTGAATTTGGTTGGTGCTTTGTGTTCCTGCATAATAAGTTTTGTCCAAAATATTATCTACATTCAGCTGCGTAGTAATTTTTGATGAACCCACTTTCATCTGGTAACTTGTCATTAAGTTTACTGTTACGTATCCCGGTAATTGATAAGTATTAAATATATTACCTTGGCGCTCTCCAACACCAACTAAGCCAGCCCCAAACTTAAATCCGCGAAGATCACCTTCTTGCACTTCATAAGTATTCCAAAGGCTTCCTGAATTTCGAGGAACTGAAAATAATTTGTTTCCTTGATTACCTGTTCCTCCATCGCTGTCAACGTCTTTAATAATCTTTGCGAACGGAGTGTAGGTATATGCGATAATAACATTCCATCCAGGAAGTATTTCACCTGTTGTATCAAACTCTATTCCTCGTGTTTCTGCTGCTCCAAGTGCTCTATAATAAAATGTACCTGGGATAGAAACAGGTAAATTTTGCTTTGTTAAGTTGAAATATGAAATTGTAGATCGTAACTTTCCGTCCAAAAACTCAGTTTTTATACCTGTTTCCCATTGCTGTGCAGTTTGTGGCGGCAAATTATAGCCATTTGAACTAGATGATACGTTTGACACACCAAAATTCTCAGTGTAGCTGCCATAAAGTGATAGCCAGTTTACTGGTTGCCATAGCAACCCACCACGAGGACTAAGTCTATCTTCGGTAGGACTAGTAATTCCTGATATATTATTGCGAATCTGTGCATTGTCATATCGGAATCCACCAAGAGCATGAAAATCATATGGCAAATCGATTTGATCCTGAAAATATAATCCATACCAGGACTCAGTATTGCTAATGTTAAAACTATTAGCAGGTTCAAAATATGGTTGAGATGTAAAATAAACAGGATTAAAAACATTAAGTACAGATGGAGATGTTGTTATATTAATTCCATTGAGAGTGTCTTTAGTATTAAAATAATCAAATCCGAACAATAGGTTGTGTGTTGTGCTCCATGTATTTACCTTGCCAAGCAAGTTGATTGTGGTTGAATAGCGTTCTGCCTTGATTTGCGGGAAGTTTACAAAGAATCTATTTACAGTTCCGTCTAGATGAGCAGGGCCAGCAATATACATCTGGCGAATATCCTTATTGTCATAGTTTTGAGTCATAAATTTATTAACTACTTTCCAGTTGTCGTTAAATTCATGTGACCAATTAAATCCCGCTAATATACTATCACCATTATTCTTGCTGTTGAAAGGCTCTTCTAAGCTTCGGTTAATTGGGATAGGCGCTGGCCTTTTTCCCAGCTGTGGTATCCCGACATCTTGATTAGTATTGTAATGTTGGTATTCAAGCTCAAATGATGCTTGAGTTCGTGAGTCAATATTCCATTTAATTACTGGTGCGACAAAAACAGATTCCCTATCAATAAAATCTCTATAAGACCCTGAGTTTTCATAAGATAAGTTTAATCTATAAAGCAAAGTATCATCCTTGGTAATTGGCCCAGTAGAATCCATAGATGTACGATAGAAAGCATAAGAGCCAAATTGTTGCTGTATCGAGTTAAATGGGGTTGATAGAGGTTGCTTAGTAACTAAATTAATAATACCACCTGGTTCTGCTCGTCCATATAAAAGTGAGCCAGGCCCTTTGAGAACCTCTATTCGCTCAAGATTAGCTGTTTCACGTTTAGTTGTAGTAGAAGAATCAGTAGGCATGAGTAATCCATCACGGTACATATTTGTATTTTGAAATCCACGAACTAGAAAACCGTCGGAAGTACCTTGATTAAAACCACCTTGAACCACACCGCTGACATTTTCAACTGCTTTATCGATCCTAACGGCTTGACGATCTTGTATTACTTGCTTCGACACTACTTGTACCGAGAATGGTGTCTCCATGATCGGAGTATCGGTCTTGGTCGCAGTGGAAGAATTGGGAAGCCTGTAATCTTCGTTATAAGGATCGGTCGAGTCATAAACACCTTTCCCAGTCACTGTCACCGCCGGCAAAGTCGATGCAGCATTGCTTCCTGTCTCGGCAACCCTCACCGCCACCGCGCCCTCCGCTGTAAACGTATAAGTCAGACCGGTACCGGCCAGGAGTCTTTTCAAACCCTCTTCGGCGGTGTAGTCGCCATCCAGACCGGCCGTGGTTTTACCGTCGGTTAATGCAGCTTCCGCCGAATACATAAGCCCGGAGTTGGTCGCAAACTGTCTTAACGCCTGACCCAATGAACCGCCGCTTATGTGATAGCTGTGCCTGATGTTGGCCGTGTCCGTTCTGGTCTCTGCATACGCTGCTGTGGAAACGGTTAGCGCGGAGGCCAGCAAAATGTGTTGTATGGCCTGGTGCAATCGCGAGGGTTGTAGTCCTGCATTGCTGGTGCGACTCGTCATTGACATCGGTTTTATCTCCTTTAAATAATGGTGTTGTCATTACCTTTGCCAATCGAGATTCAAAATCCGGAACTAATAAATGAAAAAATTTTAAATATTTTTTTAACACTATGATTTTGTTTAAAAAATAAATTCAGTTTTTTTGCGACATGCACACGTACTGCTGTTGAAATTTACTTGCAGCCGACTTGCTCTGGGAAACACTGGAGTCCATGCAGTGGCTACATACAGGAACCAGTCACGGATCAAGAAGCAGGAGCGCAATGACCCGAGTAAAACAACCCGACTAGCGCGGTAGAATTTTTACCCAGTATGGGAATGGGCTGGATAGCTTGATCGGCAAGTTGGCCTGGAGATTTAACAGAACTTTGTCTGTGTCTTTGAGGGGAAAGGAGCCAAAAATGCGCATATCGGCAATCTCAGGCGCGCAGGTGACATAGCCTGTTCGGTAGCGATTCAGTTGTACTAAAAATTCACTAAGTGGGATGTTGTCGGCAAGCAGGATGCCTCGACTCCAAGCCGGTTGGTCGAATTTTATTGCGTGGGTTGGATCAGTATGAGTTGTGACAAACTGGGTTTCCTGGCCTGCTTGCAGCAGTTGTTTTGAGGCGGTTGGATCGGTGGGTTGGATTTCAACGCTATTGGCATAAACAGCGACCTGGCTGTAGTCGGGTTGTTTGCTAACGCTAAAGCGTGTGCCGAGCGCCCTAACCCTGCCGTCTTGTGTATCGACCACCAATGGTCGGTGCCAACCGATGTTGTCTTTGGCGGTTTCGATGTAAATTTCACCGGCAAGCAACTGTAAGCGTCGCAAATCCATGCTGAATTCAACATTCAAGGCGCTGCCGCTATCCAGCATGACCGTTGAGCCATCCGCCAAGGTGATGGTTTTGGTTTCACCCTGTGCAACATGATAATCCGCAGTCCATGCTTGCCAATAGCGGCTGCGGGAAAATTGCCAACTGGATAATCCCACCGCACCTAACAGCATGAGGTTCTTGATAGCGCGTCTACGATGTATATCAGGCGCTGTGAGTGCAACTAAGGCGGCCTTGGGGGGAGTGATCTGAGTCGATCTGCATGGAACTCCACTCTGGACCATGCGGTTTGGTGGTCCGGGTGTTCGGTCAGCCAGGTTTCCCATTGTGCTTGCTCAATTGGGTGTGCCTGCCCTTTACGCAGGATCGCATACCATTCGGCAGCCTGAGCCAGGATTTGCGGATCAATACTAGCGCGGCGTTGATTTTGCACGTTGCGTTAAAGGTCCGCGCTCAAGCATTGCAACATGGCTTGTGCAACATATTTTCTGACCATACGGTCACTGACGCCCATCTGCTGGGCAATTTCGGCATCGGTGAGATCTTCAAAGTGCGCCAAGAAAAATGCCTGACGGACTTTTGCCGGGAGTTGATTCAGTAATTCATCGATTTCTCGTAGTACCTCAAGAATGATGGCGTTTTCCTCGGGTGAGAGGACAAATTCTTCTGGAAAAGCCGCAATACGCTCCAGGTAGGCTTGTTCTATGTCGCTTCGTCGCCAGTGGTTAATCAGCAAACCATTTGCGATCGTTGTCAGAAAGGCGCGAGGCGCTTTTAGATTGGGGGCTTGTTTTGATGCAATGACGCGCACAAAGGTATCATGCGCATGATCTTCTGCTTGCAAGCGGCAGGAGACTTTGCGCTCAATCCAATGTAAAAGCCAATCATGGTGGTCTGAATATAATTGGCTGATGATGTAATTGTCAGTTAATCCTTTTGATGTCATGCATTACAGGGTCGAAACAAAAATTGGTTACAATCCATAGATGAGGCAATTTTTGTACCTTGCCTTAGAGTTGCTCTTTTTTGTTAGCATTTATTGATTGATTTTTATATATAAACAATTGGTTACGAAATTTTAGACTAAGAAGAATAGCTATGGCAGCTCGGTCAACTAATCTGATTTACGCACGGAGTACGCGATTTGACATGATTAAACCGTGTTAAATGACATGATTTAATTAAATTTGCATGTATCCCCGTGTCTTCTGAGGCATCAGAAAGCACACCCCAAGATTCGTCTTTGCGTGGCAAAATTTGAAAATGCCGGGAACTTCGCTATTAAAGAATAGCGCTAATTGACTGAACGTAACTTGGTCGGCCAACGTAAGCAATCTAAGAAAGACAACGTTGAGCGTCCGCTTTTCATCAAATTTGCCCTGCAAATACTTTTGAAACTAACATCTCTGAATGTCGCCTTGGGGTCGATTGTGACAAATCGCTACTTCCAAAAGCCGCCATTCAATACTAGCTTAATGGTATCGGGTTGGGTGGCGGTTTTGCGATTGGAATTAGTGGCTGTTTTCAGTCGGAATGAGTGTCTGGTTTGAGGTGGCATATGCAGCTTGTGCTTCCAGCAGGGCAAAATCGCAATGCGTCGCCAGACAATCGGCCAAACGTTCGATACCGGCTTCGCGTAAGGTGTTAAAATCCAGCGCTTGTGCGTGCCGATAACCTGCCCAGTTCAACAGGGCGTTGCAGGCTTCGGGCAAATCGAATAAACCGTGCAGATAACTTCCCGCCACCTGTCCGTCTGCTGATACGGCACCATCGTTGCCTTCGGCAAGTGAAAATAAGGGGTTTGACAGCGCGGAGCCGCTGCTGACGCCCTGATGAATCTCGTAGCCGGCTACCGGCGTAGTGTGCCGGTAAAAAGTGCCGGCGGTTTGTCGCAAGCATTTTTCCGTTTGCAAAACCGTTTCCAACGCCAACAAATCCAAACCTGCAGAACGACCGGCCGGACCTTCCAGTCCCAGCGGATCGTCAATGTGCTTACCCAGCATCTGAAAACCGCCGCAAATCCCCAGCAGTTTGCCCCCATAACGCAGATGGCGACTGATAAACGTGTCCCAGCCTTGCGCTCTAAGTCTAGCTAAATCGCTACGCACCGACTTGCTGCCAGGCAGCACGATCAAATCGGCACCCGCGAGTTGAGCGGGGCTTTTCGCAAAGCTTACCTGCACGCCGGGATGCAATTGCAGTGGATCGAAATCGGTATGATTGCTGAAGCTGGGTAGATGCGGCACGACGATATGAAAAGCGCCGGTTTCGCCCTGTTGGGCATGCCGGGTGGATAAAGCGTCTTCGGCTTCCAGATAGAGATCGTGCAAATACGGCAGCACGGCCAACACCGGCTTGCCGGTTCTCTGCTCCAACCAGTCTAAACCCGGTTGTAATAGCGCGATGTCGCCCCGGAAGCGGTTGATGACAAAACCGACAACGCGTTGTTGCTCGCTTGCCGACAGCAGTTCCAGCGTGCCGACCAAGTGTGCAAATACGCCACCGCGATCAATGTCGGCGATCAAAATCACCGGACAATCCACGGCTTCGGCAAAGCCCATATTGGCGATGTCGCCGGCGCGTAAATTAATCTCGGCTGGACTGCCGGCACCCTCGACTATCAGCATCTGGTATTGCGAGCTCAAGCGTTGCCACGATTCTAAAACCGCTTGCTTGGCAACTTTTTTATAATCGTGGTATTGGCTGGCCGATTGATTTTGCAGGACTTTGCCGTGAATAATCACTTGTGCGGTGGTATCGGTATTGGGCTTTAGCAGTACCGGATTCATATCACTATGCGGCGGCAAACCGCAGGCTGCGGCTTGGGCGGCTTGGGCGCGGCCGATCTCGCCGCCGTCGATAGTCACCGCGCTATTCAGCGCCATGTTTTGCGGCTTGAACGGCGCGACGGCGATACCTTGGCGCCGGTAATAACGGCACAAAGCGGTTACCAAGGTACTTTTGCCGGCGTCGGAAGTGGTGCCTTGCACCATCAACGCTGGGAACGGCGGTTTAGGATACATCGGGCCAGCCGTTTTCGTAGACAAATGCCGATAAGGGTTGCGGCGTTGCCCAATTTTCCAGTTCCAACATCGGTTTGGGGTAAAACTCGGCAACATGGCCAAGGCAAAGCACCGCAATCGGCCGACTACCGGCAGGCATTTTCAATAATAGCGCCAAGGCTTCGGGGTCGAACAGCGAAACCCAGCCCAAACCCAGGCCTTCCGCGCGCGCTGCCAACCACAGGTTTTGAATCGCGCAGGCCGCCGAGGCCAAGTCCATCTCCGGCAATGTCCTGCGACCGAAAATGTGTTGTTCGCGTCGATCCGGTAACGCTACGATCAGCAGTTCGCCGCAATCGAGTATGCCTTCCACTTTAAGCTTCATAAATTCATCGTGCCGTTCGGCCAACGCCTCGGCAGTGAGCCGGCGCTCTTGCTCGACCAGCGTATGAACATCCTTGCGTAAATTGCGATCAGTGACGCGGATAAAGCGCCAAGGTTGCATCAAGCCGACGCTGCCGGCTTGATGCGCAGCCTGCAACAGGCGGGTGAAAATCTCGGCATCGACCGGAGCCGAGAGAAAATGCCGCATGTCGCGGCGTTCGGCAATGGCGCGATAGACGCCGGCAAGTTGTTGATCGGGAAAACGATGCACGGCTGAGGAGGCCTTAGAATCCAATGGGGCTTCGGGAATTGCTGGCGACCGTGGAATTCGCGGTGTCATGGCAGCATAGCCGCAACGAGTACGGCCGCTTCTGTCAGCTCAACCGCCGCACCGTATACGTCGCCGGTTACGCCGCCCAAGCGCGACATAGCGGATTGCCGTACCCAAAATAATACGCCGCCGGCAAGCAGTACCGCTGGCAAGCCTAAAAATACAATAGCGATCAGGACGCTGGTTACAAACGCCCAATTTGCTTTCGACCTTGGCAGTTGTTGTAGTAGCGCTTCGGCTAAACCTTGCGGGCGAACATAGTCTGTTGTCAGCATCAACCCCAGGATTACGGCGCGGCCTAAAACCGGAGCTATCAGCATGGGGGCGAGGCGAGATTGTTCGAACATGGCGGTCAGCGCGGCAAACTTCAGCATTAAAACAAGGATCAGCACACTAACCGCAATCGGCCCGGAAGCCGGATCTTTCATGATTTGTAGGCTGCGCTGCTTATCGCCGTGGCCACCCACCCAAGCATCGGCACAATCGGCCAGACCGTCCAAATGCAAACCGCCGGTCAGTAACACCCATATTGCCAACACGATTGCCGCGAGCAACATAGGCGAACTGCCGGCAAACAGCATCGCCGGCAGACCCATTAGAATACCCAGCAGCATACCTACCGCAGGATAATACAAAACCGAACGCCCCAATACGGGCGCGCCAGTGTCATAGCGATAGCTAACGGGTATGCGAGTCAGAAATTGCAAGGCGACTAGAAAAGCATCCACGACTATTTCAGATGACGTCCCTTGGCATCTTTGTAGATATGCCCCGTGGCAATCAACACGCCTTCTATGAAGCCCCACATGACGCCGAAACCGCCGGTAATCAGCGTGACTACGGCTTGGGTAAATCCGAGAAAATAAAAGCCCAGATAAATGCGATGTAAACCGATCGCGCCGAACGCGATGCCCAGTAAAGCTGCCACTATCTTGCTTTTGACTGGTTTGGCTTCCATCAGATAAGCGCCGACCAGACTGACGTCGGTGACTTTGCCGCTTTCGTGATCGAAATCCACGTCGTCGCCGAGTTTTGGTGGCGCTTCCGATGTCCATTGATCGAGATGGAATTCGTAGAATTGACCTTCGTATTTGATCACGCCGGTCTGGCATCTTTCATCGTAACTTTCTATGTGTCCTAGCATGTTGTTTACCAAATCATCGTTATATGTTTTTATTATTATGTGCAGCTTGTCATCGCGGGCAGCTGCGGGTCTTAAAGCAAGCTCGACAATAATTAGCCAAGCTTATTTTTCGACGCTCATGATACGGGAAAGCCAAAGACCCCGCTATTGCACCTGAAACAGATGGCCGGCGGACAGACTATTTCAAGCAGTGGAGACTTGCGCCTGACTGAATGTAGCCATTTCATTGTGTAAGTGGCAGGCCATTTGCAACAACGGTACTGCCAACACCGCACCGCTACCTTCGCCCAGACGCATTTCCAGATTTAACAACGGCCGCGCATTTAGTGCTTGCAGTACGCGGGCATGGCCTTTTTCTGCGGAACAATGGCCGTAAAAAAACCAATCTACGCAACCGGGATTAATACCCGTCGCCAGCAAAGCTGCAACGCTGCTGATAAACCCGTCGATCAACACCGGTAAACCATTTTGGGCTGCGCTGATGTAGGCTGCGGTTAATGCGGCGATTTCGAAGCCACCTAAGGCTTTTAAAATATCCAATGGCGAGCGCAAAGCGGCTTGGTGCTGTTGTAAGGCTGAGTCGATGACGCCGGCTTTGTGATCGATTTGTCCGGCGTTCAGGCCAGTACCGGCGCCGGTAATTTCGGCGGCGGGTATCCGCAAGCTGGCGGCTGCCAGTGCACTGGCGCTGGTGGTATTGGCGATGCCCATTTCGCCGCCAATAAATAAATCAGCCTGGTTCGCTACGGCCCGCTCGACGGCAGCTTGGCCGGCGGCCAAGGCGATAGTTAATTGTGCGTCGTTCATCGCCGCCGTCCGATTGAAGTTGGCGGTGCCTGCGCCGGCTCGATGGCTGATGATATTGGGTAAAGCCACTGGCTGTAATAGCCCGACATCGACTACTTCGAAATGCGCATCGACATGGCGGGCCAGCACATTCACCGCTGCGCCGCCGGCTGCGAAGTTTTTTACCATCTCCATCGTGACCACTTGCGGAAACGCCGAGACGCCTTCTTCGGCAATGCCGTGATCGGCGGCAAATACGCTGATGTGAATTCTTTCCAGCTTAGGCCGTTCGTTGTGCTGCATCGCCGCTAATCTTACCGCGCAATCTTCCAGCAAACCCAAGGAGCCGGGCGGTTTGGTTAATTGCGTCTGTCTGTCCAATGCGTGTTGGTAATAGCCTGCATCGGGCGCGGCAATCGGCGCGGATAAGCTGTTCATAATGAAATTAGACGTGTTTGAGGATTTGCGGCAAACCGGCGGTGACCAGCACCACCTTGTCGCTGATTTGCGCGAGTTTTTGATGTAAAAAGCCGGCTTCGTCGACGAAACGGCGCGTCATCGCGTCGGCGGCTACGACACCCAAGCCGACTTCGTTGCTAACCATAATGACGCGTTGCCGGCCTGTCGCCAGCGCCGCGCATAAGGCATCGGCCTGTTGGCGATAGCGCTGCTCTTGCAGATTGCCTTGTTTATCGAATAACACATTACACAACCAAAGCGTCAGGCAATCGACCAGCAAGCAATGTTGTTTGCCTGCATACTCGCTAATTACCTTGGCCAAAGCGATGGGTTCTTCAACGGTTAGCCAGTGTGCCGGGCGGCGTTGTTGGTGATGTTGGATGCGGCTGTGCATCTCGTCGTCGCCGGCTTCGGCGGTAGCGATATACACTACTGGTAAACCACAGGCCAAAGCTTGTTGCTCGGCATAGCGGCTTTTACCGGAACGGGCACCGCCCAAAACCAGCTCAATCATCCGCTAACCGCACCGCCAGTACATCGCATTTGGCGTGATGCAGTACGCCGTTTGCAGTCGAGCCGAGCAACAAAGCAAAACCATGGCGGCCGTGCGAACCCACGACGATCAAGTCGGCCTGAATCTCTTCGGCTACTCGGACGATTTCCAGTTTGGGGCTACCCATTTCCAAATATTGGCGCTCCGCAGGAACATTCAGTTTTTCACCCAATTCACTCAGTCGCTTTTTGGTGGCTTCCATCAATTCCTGGGTCAAATCCACATCGAACGGAATAATGGGGCCGTAAGCCGGGTCGGTAATCGGCAGATTATCGACGACATGCACCAAGCTCAGTTGAGCATTGTTTTGCGTGGCGATTTGTTTGGCTTTTTCCGCAACTTGATCGCCATGTTCAAAAAAATCGGCAGCCAATAAAACATGTTTATAAATTGTCATAAATCCTCCTAATTGCTAGCGGCAATCTCGGTAAACAGCAAGGTCATCACCTGCGTGGAAATCAGTATATATAAAAAAGCCAGCGCCAAGCCGAACATTAGGGGTCTATCCAGGGCATGCCGGAAAATATTGCCATTGACCAGCCAGTGCCAGGCCATCAGCACTATCATCGCGATATAGGCCACCTGACTGATCTGAGTATTCAGGCTGGCGACCGCCGGAATGGCGCACAAACTAATTACCACATCTGCACCCAATAATGCGGTAAGGGTTTGCGGAAAGCGGTAGGTTTTGCCAGAAAAATATAATAGCGGATAGCAGAAACCCACCATTAATACGGTCTCCGCACCGATCTGCAGCAAGGCATGCGACCAATCGCTGTCCAGCAGCAAAATCAGCAGATTGATCAGTAGGTAGGGAATGAACATCAGCCGCAACAGCCAAGGCGATGCGGGCACATCCTGCGGCCCTTTGCGCAGAATGCAAATCTCAAAAAACAACACCATCAGTTGGTACATGTTCACTCCGCTTGTTGTAGGTTTTCCTCCGCTGCCAGCCAATCCATTTCTGCCTGTTCCAGCGCGCTATCGATTTGGCCTTTCCGACTCAGTAATTGCTTTAATTGTTCCTTATATTCCTCGACATAAATGGCCGGGTCGGCCAATTGTTCTTCCAGGTCGCGCTGCTGTTGATGAAAATTTTCCACCGCCGCTTCAGCTTTTTTCACCGCGTCCAACAACGGTTTTAAACGCTGCCGACGCTCGGCATCCAGTTTTCGCTGATCCTTGCGCGATACCCCGCCATTGTCGGTCGCCACCGGTTCGTCGCCTGCTTTTTTCTGCTCGGCCAGCCATTGCTTGTAATCGTCCAGATCGCCGTCGAACGCTTGCATCTTGCCGCCGGCCACCAATAACAATTGGTCGGTCACCGACCGTAGTAAATGCCTGTCATGCGACACTACCACGATGGCGCCCTGATATTCCTGCAAGGCCACACTCAAGGCATGGCGCATTTCTAGGTCCAGATGGTTGGTCGGTTCGTCCAACAGCAACAAATTCGGGTTTTGATAAACCAACATCGCCAGCACCAAGCGGGCTTTTTCGCCGCCGGAAAACGGTCCAACCGGATCGTTGACCTTGTCGCCGCGAAAATCAAAGCCGCCCAAAAAATTGCGCAAATCCTTCTCTGTAGCCTGCTTGTCCAGCTTTTGCAGATGCCAGAGCGGGCTTTCTTCCAGGCTCAGCAGTTCTAGCTGATGCTGAGCGAAATAGCCGATATGCAAATCCTGAGCGGTCTGTAGCTTACCAGTCAATGCCGGCATTTGCCCGGAAAGTACTTTGATCAGGCTGGACTTGCCGGCCCCATTGGGGCCCAGCAGGCCGATACGGTCGCCAGGCGCAATGGATAGGCTGGCGTTTTTTATTACCACTTTATCGCCGTAACCAATGTCGGCCTCTTCGATTTTTAGCAGCGGGTTAGGCATTTTTTTCGGCGGCGGAAAACTAAAACCAAACGGCGAATCGACATGAGCCTGAGCGATCAGCTCCATCCGCTCCAACGCTTTGATGCGGCTTTGTGCCTGTCTGGCCTTGGTGGCTTGCGCTTTAAAACGGTCAACAAAGCTTTGGATATGGGCAATTTCGCGCTGCTGTTTTTCGTAGGCGGTTTGTTGCTGAGCCAGTTTTTCGGCGCGCATGCGTTCGAAGTCGGAATAATTGCCCGTGTATATTTCGGCTCTGTTTTGTTCGATGTGGACGATGTGGTCAGTGATGGTGTCTAGAAAATCGCGGTCATGGGAAATCAACAGCAGCGTGCCGGGGTATTTACCGAGCCAATCCTGTAGATAAATCACTGCGTCCAAGTCCAGATGGTTGGTAGGCTCGTCCAGCAATAACACATCCGAGCGGCACATCAGCGCTTGCGCCAGATTCAAGCGCATGCGCCAGCCGCCGGAAAAAGAGCTGACAGGCCGGCTTTCCTGCTCGGTGCTGAAACCCAGGCCGTTCAGTAATCGCGATGCCCGCGCTTGGGCGGTATACCCGCCGACATGATCCAGAGCAGCGTGCAATTCCGCGAGTTTCAGGCCGTCGTGAGCTTGCTCCGCCGCCTGCAATTTTCCTTGCAACGCGCGCAGTTCGCGGTCGCCGTCCAGCACATAGTCTATGGCTGAACATTCCAAGGCCGGCGTTTCCTGGGCAACATGCGCGATTTCCAAATTCGGCGGCATGGAAAAATCGCCTTCGTCGGCATGTAATTCCCCGCGCAGTAACGCAAAAAGGCTGGATTTGCCGGCCCCGTTGGCGCCGGTCAGGCCGATTTTCTGACCTTTATGTATCGTGAAAGAGGCCTCGCTAAACAGCAGACGGTTGCCGCGACGGATGGCGATGTTTTTGAAATTGAGCATGATGGTGAAATTTGGCTGGGTGCGACGCCGCACAATAGGGGAATTTTAGCGCGGGAGAGGGGCGCGCGTCTTTTGCAGTTTACGTTGGATTGTGTGAGTTTGCTGTTTGGCTTGTTTTTTGCCGAGCCGAACAACTATATTGGGGCGCGAGGGGATAACGGCTAGGGAATGCGAGTAGGTGTGGAAAAGTTTTTAGGTTATCCCGGCTTCGGACTGTTTATCTTCAGCCGGGACAACGCCATCGTTTAGCTGGGGAAGGCTTAAGAGTAAGCCTTCCTAAGCATTTTAATTACCAGGATAAACTGCGTGCAATGGCACCGCTACCGTCGTACAAATAGCCGCTCTTGACTACCTTGGTAACTGTGAATGCGCAAGTGCCTTTACTGTTGCTGGGCAGCAGTGCACTGCTCAGGCTGGCGGTGCCTTTGGTGCCGGTAATAGAATAGCTGGTCCCGGTCACATTGGTTTTTGTCGTACCGGAGGTGACTGAACCGCTCCAAGTGCCATAAATGCCTGCTCCGGTAATTGTTGATGTTCCGGATTTGACGGCAATGTCGGCGACGCATTGCGATTTACCGCCGCTTAACAATTTGCGAGTCACTATGGTACTGGCAACTTTCATGTTTATTGCCGCGACACTTTGCGCCGCCTGAATACTTTGGCTGGTGCTGGTTTTCAAGCCGCTACTATCGGTAACTGTCAGGGTTGCTGTGTAGGCCCCAGGGGTGTTGTAGATATGGTTGACCGAGGCGCCGCTGGTTGCTGCTGAGCCATCGCCGAAATTCCATGCATATGAAGAGATAGAGCCACTTCTAGCGCTAGAGCCGGAACCATTCAGGGTTACGTTTAATGGTGCATCGCCGACTGTTGGCAGGGCGGAAATTACCGCTGCGGGAGGAACTGCAGCCTCAATGGGATAATTGCCGGTAATTTGGTATTGACCAAGGCTGCCGTAGTCAGAGTAACCCGTAGTTAAGTCGCCTTTACCAACCCCTTCGATTTTCAGAAAATATTTTCCGGCGTTGAGTGAAACGTTTAAGGACGCTGCCAAACTGTCCACTGGATTGGCTTGAGCAACGGTATTGCCTTGCGCGTCAATTAATTTTAGCAACACATCCAAATTGGGGGCAATTGCATCGGGTGTAACATTCAACTGCGCACTTCCCCCGCCTGTTGAAAACGCGAAAACGTCGACGTCCGTTGTGCGCTCGATGATGCCACTTTGTGAAATCGCGCTGGCATCGCCGGCTAAAGGTGCTGCACTGGCCGTCGTATCGGGGAAGTCGTCAGGCCGCACTGCGGCACCTGCGGCACTTATCACCGCGAGATCATCCTGCAGATTGTTGGCGCCCGGATACTCGCCTTTACTCCATTGTGAGACGGGTTTGTAGTAGCCCACACCCATGATCGGCGCCCAGCCGGTCGCACCGCTACCGTGGCCGGCATAGTAGCCGGTGGTGGCATTACCATCATGATTCAGGTTTAAGTTGTGCCCGACTTCGTGCGAAATAGCTTCGGCAACGTATTTGGGATAACCGTTGCCCAGTTTGTCGAAGAACACCCAGGCGGGCCGATAGCGTTCCGGGTAGGCGGCTGAATAATACGAAAACACGTTAACGTAAGCTACGCCGCCGCATGTTTGGTTGCAAAGTTCCGGCATAGATCGGGTAACCACGGCTCGAGTGCCGTACTGCACGTCGGTGGTGCTACTGCGCCTCAAGGCATCCAAAGTAGGTTCCTGAGTAGTAACGTCAACATCGAATGGGGCGTAGTCTTCCGCTACACGTTGCCATATTTCGCGAATGTTATTTAATTCCGTATTGCTGAAAGCGCCCGGGTTGCCATCGATATCATAGGCTTGAGCGGTAAGCGTAGTCATACTCCAGGCAGTGTTGGTCGCGACGTGGCCATTGAAATCCAAATAGATAACCCGATTGGAACCAGGCTTACTGTGCAGGGCGAATGGATCGGTAGTGGTCGTGCTTGCCGTGGCGCTACCAGCGCTGGTAGCGGTGGCGGTTTCTTGTTCGCCTTGACCCGGAGGAACTTTGGTATGGTCATCAATATAAAGCAAGCGACCACTTTCATCGATCCAGGCCGATGAATCGGTTCGCAATATATCTTCCAGGCGTTCGCTGGACATGTCGTAGGCTTTAGCTACGTCCCCAAGCTTATCGCCCAATGCGTCGATAGCGGCCTGACCGTTTTTTTTGCCTGTTAGCGTAATTTGCGGAAATGCCATTTCGGTTTCCGCCTCGGCGAGGTCGGCAATCCTGGCTGAGGTGTTTTGTGATTTTGCCCTAACGACTTCGAACGGGTTTTCCATGCCGGACCCATTTAAACCGGAGACGAATGCTTGAACTCGGCCATCGGTAAGCAGGGTCAAGCCATAGTTGTAGCCAACCAATGCGCTTTCGGCTTCTTGTTGTGAAGAAAAGTACAGCGGTTCTGAGGAAATACCGGCAGCCGAGGCCGGTAACGCTGTGCTCAAGTCATTTTCAATTGAGGTATTTTGTTCAACCGGCGGTGTGGCGCAACCCACTAAGGTGGTCAGTACGGCGGATGCGATAAGTGTTTGTTTGTTCATGATGGGACTCCCGTGCATTGAAAGATCACTGTACCTATTCCAAAAAAACCGGTAGATACAGGCGAATAGTTCTGTTTGTAGAGTAAACAACAAGGTGTCGAAAAATTTTGAGATCGGAGTGGCGTTTATGAAAAGAAGGGGAAAACTAAACGCATCAGTACCAAGCGGTCTTCAGTAACCCAGCCATTCAATGCCGCTGTGTTCGCGCTCGAAGCCCTTATTATCAAGTTGGATTAATGGCGATCACTAAGGACTCACGTACCGGGTGTGGTATTCGCGGGGATGATCTCTAAGGAAGCAACGGGCCCGTTTAATACTACGCAGAATCCTAGCAGAATTTTACGCGGACTCAATGTTATTCAATCAATTCGTTTTTTAGCGCAAAAAGTGTTGTCTGCTAAATCGTCTAGACTGATTTAGTAGCGATGCACGCATGGTCGCCGACGACCTATCACTTGAGGAGATTAACACATGAAATTGCCCTTATTACTGCAATTAATCGCTGCAATCGTATTGGTAACGGGATCCCAAGCTTGTGGCGCGGATATACTCACCACTGCTAATTACGTTGTCACGATTACCACGCACTGCGAAGAAGGCAACGTTAGTTGCGATAATGTCAGCTATCACGGCATATCAAAAAAAACCGGAAAATCAATTGACCTAAAAGGCAGCACCAAGCATGCAATGTGCGCTGATGGTGTAACACCTTGTAAATTTCTGGGCTATCAGTTCAAGATCGGCAATATTAATTATTTGGTTTTGGAGGCCGGTGCATTGAGAGTAGTCAAGGGTGAAAAGGACGTGCTAGTGGACGAAATTGGCGAATGGACTTATTAGCGGCGGTTGACTGGCAGATAAACTTAAGAACAGAGCGTTCAAGACACCCAGCCCTAACAAAATAAACTTTAATTGTCGGCAATGGTCTGAAGAGTTATTACAAGTTTCCAATCAAGCAAAGAGGTGAGTTATGTCGTTAAGAAACGAATTTGAAAGTTTGCTCGTTAATCTGGATTCGGTTCGCGAGGAATTGCAGCTGAAATTGCATCTAGCCTCAATGGAGGCCAAGGATGAATTCGAAGCAGCGGAAAAACAGTGGGTACAGATTAAAAATAAGGCCGCTGAGATTGCCGACGAGTCAATTGAAACCTCTGAGGAATATATCGCCAAGGCCAAAATTGTCGGCGATGAGTTGAAAGAAGCTTATCAACGAGTGGCCAAACGCCTATCCGAATGAGTTGTATAAATCCAAAAGCTAGCCGCTACCGATGTCTCAGTCTTGGCAGATGGTGATGGACTTCGAGCGCCTTTGTTAGGCTGCATGGAATTGAGCGTTGAAGGCGTGCGGTCTTTATTTCAGCAGTAAGCCCAGCCTATTCATCAACTGTCTGTTATTGTCGCCTTGCCTAGCGCCGATCCGCAGTTCTGACAATATTGTTGATCATCCGTAACATCCGCCCCGCATGCCGAACAAGTATCGGATGTCCGGGTTTTATGTCCGCATGCATTGCAGAAATGAGCGTTTGCGGCAATTTCTGCGCCGCACTGAGTGCAGGCTTGTTTTTGCGGGGGGATAAATCCCGTCACTATTTCAGCCAGCTTAGCGAGCGTATCGACCAAGTAAGCCGCATGGCGATAAGCCCTGAGCACGAACCAAATGCTGACACTTACAATCAGGATGATTGCGCTGCTATGGTAAATCGTTCTACCCAGGCCATCGACGAATGGTGCTAATAATTCCCAAAATAAGGCCTGCACGGTAATCACAATCAGCAGCGCGGTTAAAGGCTCGGCAATACCTCTGGCAAATGACAAGATACCGCCGCTATTGGGAATGGCTTCTATAACGTAGCTGGCGAAAAAATAAAATAAGATTAATGCTGCTAGTCTGGCTAGAAACCAGACAACGGCTGCAGCCTTAAATACCCCAGCCACTTCCAATTCCGTCATCACCGGCACTAGCGTAATTAGCTTGCCTATAAGCAGGATGCTGGCAATGGTGATAAATAGCTGTGCGGCTCGCTGCCATGCATTATTCGCGGAGGAAATTAAAGAAAACATACGCGTTCCAACTCCTGTTTATGGGGGACTTAATTTGAATCGATATATCGAATGAATTTTATTGCCCATTCACCCACCAGCGTTCCTTTGAGCCGGGCTTGAGTGGGATAAGTGGAGAATATCACACAAAAATTCTTACACCCTCCCGCGCAGACAAATGGCCTTTGATGATAACCAAGCCGGTCGCTAGTTATTTCCAGCTTGGCGATATCATCGCAAATGGTTTTTGCCGTATCTAAATCCGATACGGTACTATTCAATAGCAATCCCCAGTTGATTTCTCCTTCTCCCTAAGCCACATGTCCCCTGAACAATTCCAACAAAAACTCTTCATCTGGTTTGATATGCACGGTCGCAAAGATTTGCCTTGGCAACTGGAGATTAATCCCTATCGAGTCTGGGTGTCTGAGATTATGTTGCAGCAAACTCAAGTAGTCAGCGTGATTGCTTATTTCAATCGATTTGTCGCCAGATTTCCAACAGTGCAAAGCCTGGCAAGCGCAGAACTGGACGAGGTGTTACAGCACTGGTCCGGGCTTGGCTATTATGCTCGCGCCAGGAACCTGCACAAAACCGCGCAAATCGTTGCGGACAATGCCGGTGCATTTCCGCAAACAGTAGCAGAGCTCAGCGCTTTGCCCGGTATCGGCCGCTCCACAGCCGGGGCGATACTCAGCATCGCATGTGGGCAAAGCCAGCCTATCCTGGACGGCAACGTCAAACGCGTGCTGGCGCGGTTTCATGCCGTGCATGGCTGGCCTGGCGAGAATAAAGTGGCTGCACGGCTTTGGCAAATTAGTCAGCGTTATACGCCGAGGCAAAGAACCGGAGATTACACGCAGGCAATGATGGATTTGGGCGCCACGCTCTGCACCCGTAGCAAACCGTTATGCGAAGTTTGTCCGGTCGCTGCTGGCTGTCAGGCAAGGCAGTTGGGCTTGGTAAAGCATTTGCCTGGTTCCAAGCCCCGCAAGGATTTACCGGTAAAACAATTATATTTTTTGCTGTTAGTGGATGACGAAAACCGGATATTGCTGGAAAGGCGGCCGCCGACCGGTATTTGGGGAGGTCTTTGGAGCTTACCGGAGTTTGCCGATCCACAGGCTTTGCAAGATTGGTGTTTACACGGTAATTATCGAATTCATACATCGCAAACCTTGCCTAGCCAGCGTCACAGTTTTTCGCACTATCATCTGGATTACATCCCGCTGCTGGCGACACTGGAAAACCCCATAAACAATGTGATGGAAGGTGAGCGGACGGTTTGGTATAAAACTGCCGATATTAATACTTTAGGTCTACCGGCGCCGATCAAGCGTCTGCTGCAACAACATTTCACAGAGGATCAAAATGACGAGAATGATTAAATGCGTAAAACTGGGCGTTGAGGCTGAAGGCCTTGATTCACCGCCATTTCCGGGTGTCAACGGCCAACGCATTTTCGATCATGTATCGAAACAGGCCTGGAAAGACTGGTTGGCGATGCAAACCATGATCATAAACGAGCAGCGGCTGTCCAGTTTCGATCCAGCCGCAAAAAAGATATTGGAAACCGAGCGCGAGAAATTTTTGTTTGCCGGTGGCTTCGAATTGCCGGAGGGCTATGTGCCTAAAAAGGATTAGTATCGTTGAAGCTAGGCGGGTGAGTTGTAGGGGGCATCCCTGCGGTAGTGTCCGAATAATTTCTGTATAGGTTTTGTTTATTTTAAATCGCGAAAAAAGTTTGACAAATTGGCTTGGGCTGGAAAGCTTTGGATGAATGTCAAAACTATTGTCCGGAGAAAAATTATGAACGCAACCGCAGCTCCACAGATACAAGCTTTGCGTGCTACGCTCAACGACCAAGCCCTGATAGGTAAAATAGTCGATGTGTTGTATGCAAAAATGCTGGATGACTACCGCATAAACCGCTTCTTTTTCACCCGGCCTGCTGCGGAGCAGGCGGAGGCCTTAAAGGCATATTTAAGGGTTTACTTCAATAGTTTCAATAGTGCCGACGAGCAAGTATTGGAGGCATTGGATACGTATTTTACTACTGCGTTTGCTCGCACTAATGCCAAACCTAGCTTGGTCACCGGCAATGATTTTGCGTTCCTGCTGGATATTGTCGGTGGGCAAGAGATCAGAAACATTACTTTGTTAAGCCCCTCCCATTGTTTTTTGATCAAGCTCGGACCTGACGACTTCCATTACGACATTGTGATGGAACATTTGGCCGACTCTTTAAAACAACTGAATATTGCCGACGATCTGGCCTATCAAATGCTGGCTTTGGCAGAGAAAGGCAGACATGGTCTTTTGGCTAGAGGCGTAGAAGTTAAGAAAGCCGCTTGAATAGCGTTTTGGTAGCTAGGGTTTCTCTCGCTTAGGCATTGCAACCCTAGCTGTCGTCCTTGATCATTGCAACAAGAAAATCTACGAAGCTCTGAATGGCTAAGCCGGTGCCCACTGCGGTTGCCATGTTTGCCAGCAATTTGCTGACAACGGATAAAAGTTTTTCAAGCAGTTTGTGGCCGCCGATAATTTCTAGTCCGTACAGTAAAAATTCGCCTAAAAAATGATTGACGACGGCCAGTTTTAGATTTAGCTGGGTTCCCAATAAGCCTTGAGCTAACAAAGTGTGGGTTTCGGCGCGTTGCAAGGCGTCTTTTAAAGCCGAAAAATTGGAATTAAGTTCCATCCAGGCTTTTCTATAATCATCGCGAAATTTCGGTTGAAAATACTCGCCGTTATTTATCACCTTATCTAAAAACTGCTGCAGAGCATCAACGAAATTCAGCAATCTTTTTCTATCATCCTCGCCAGCCCCAAAGACAAATTTTTCCACTCGCTGTTCCTTCTATATGATGTCGGTGTTATCACCGAAAAATTGGCAGGCTGACTTTTAACCCGCGCACGAATTTTGCGCTTCGCAAAATAAGGACTATTTCTTTACATACAGGTCGGTAATCGTCCCCTCTATCATCTCCGCCGCAAACGCAAAGGTTTCTGACAACGTTGGATGCGGGTGGATGCTCAAACTAATATCGGTTGCATCCGCGCCCATTTCCAAAGCCAGCACCGCTTCTGCCACCAATTCTCCAGCGCCAGGCCCGGTAAAGCCGGCACCGAGAACGCGACCGGTGGTTTTGTCGGTGAGGATTTTGGTAATACCTTCACTACGACCTAGCGCCAGAGACCTGCCACTGGCAGCCCATGGAAACACAGCCTTATTGAATTCCACGCCTTGTTGCTGCGCCTGGGTTTCGGTTAAGCCCATCCATGCTACTTCGGGATCGGTATAAGCGACCGATGGAATGGTTAGTGCATCGAAACCGGCTTTATGGCCAGCAATCACTTCAGCGGCGATCTTGCCTTCGTGCGTGGCTTTGTGGGCCAGCATCGGATTACCGACGATGTCGCCGATCGCAAAAATATTGCTGATGTTGGTACGACCTTGCTTGTCCACTGGGATGAAGCCGCGTTCGTCGACGTTCACGCCGGCTTTGTCGGCATCGATCAGTTTCCCGTTCGGCCGGCGGCCGACAGCGACCAACACCGCATCGAACACTTCCGATTCCGGTGCATTTTTACCTTCCATCGTGACTTTAATGCCGGCGTCGGTAGCTTCCATCGCCTTGACGCTGGTTTGCAACCACAGGTTTTCATACTGTTTTTTGATCTTGCGTTGCAGCGGCGTGACCAAGTCTTTATCGCAGCCGGGGATAATCTGATCCATCAACTCAACGACGCTGATTTTCGAACCCAGCGCATGATAAACCGTCGCCATTTCCAGGCCGATGATGCCACCGCCGACGATCAGCAGATTTTCCGGAACCGTTTTCAGTTCCAATGCATCGGTGGAATCCCAAACGCGCGGGTCGTCATGCGGAAAGCTGGGGATTTTGGTTGGTTGCGAGCCGGCGGCAATAATCGCGTTATCGAATGTGACGGTTTGTACGCCGGCCTCGCTGGTCACGGTTAAGCTGTTCGCGGCGGCGAATTTGCCGACGCCATTGATTACCGTAACTTTGCGTTGTTTGGCCAATTTGCCCAGGCCTTGATTCAGACTTTGGCTGACGCTTTGTTTCCAGGCGCGGATCTGGTCAAGATCGATGTTGGGTTTACCGAAACTGACGCCATGTTCGGCCATGGCTTCCGCTTCGTGTATCACTTGCGCGGCGTGAAGCAAGGCTTTGGACGGAATACAGCCAACATTCAAACAAACCCCGCCCAATACCGGGTAGCGTTCGACCAACACGACTTGCTTGCCCAAATCAGCGGCGCGAAACGCAGCAGTGTAACCGCCGGGGCCGCCGCCCAGTACTAAAACTTCGGCATGCGTGACAGAATTGCTCATATCCTTAACTCCTAAAAAAAACTGAAATGGCTTTTGATTGATTTTTCCAACCAAGCCGTTTATTTATAATTATTGTTTTGGTTTGCAAGAAAAGGCATGGCGTATTCATTAACTCATTACTGGAAATTGAAGATTGCCAGCTTCGTTTAGCGCTAAAGTTGCTGGAGCGTAGCTTGGCATCGCATTTGCGTGTTGCGGTGCCAGCTCTAGCCATGCATTTAACATAGGCTTACCGGCTCGCATCAATTCGAATAAATCACGGAAAAAACGACTAAAGCCATCACCGTTTCTATTTAAAGTAAATATCAAATTAGCCGTTTTCGGTCCCGGTAGATTAATAGCATTCCGGATAGGCAGCTCGCCATTGGGCGAGGCTAACACTATAATTTTTGCGCCAGTTAGTTGGGCTACTTGTTTTATACCAGCAGAATTTATAGTCCCACGCAACATGCCATTTTCAAGTAAGTCGGCATAAAGGAACAAAACCTCACAACTTGGAATTTTCGTTACTGGCGCAATATTGATATTTTTGAAAAGCTGACTTAAGGCAGCTTTATCATCCTCCAGAAATGGCAAAAAATCGTCGCCAGAAAAATTGCAAAATCCCAAAGTAAGGGGTATTAAGTCTTTGCCATCATCTATTTTTATATCTTTCCCATTGGAAATAGGATGCAAATAAAGAATTTTCCACGGAGTAAAAATAGATCGCCATAGTGCGCTACCTACATCCCTTTCTATCGAACTACTAACACCGCATTGCAGACGGGATGATGTACCGGAATCAACATGGACAACGGACTTTTTACTGCGACACCAATCCAACCGAACTTGAACAAGATGATCACCAGATTCAACTTGAAAATGTTTTGTTTCTCCCGGAGCAATATCACCAACTTTTTCGTTATCGATAAATACAATACAAGGGCGAATAAACACTACTCCGCCATCACGTTCGACCGTAATACTCGTATGGGGGCGCTGTGTGGGGCCAGACCTTAGAGCTTCAGCTCGACGAATGAGACTTTTGTTAAAAACTCGTCTTCCCACAAAAGCGGACACCAGCATAATTAAAAAAAGTATCGCATATACCCGCATATCCATTTGCACCCTTTATCGATTAAATCTAAAGCAACGTAGGATGGATAAGCGCCAGCGCATCCATCACATCAAAATCTAACTTCATTCTAGCTCAAGTTCAACAATCGAATCCGGTTGAGCGTTCCTGCCAGTCAACGTCGTACCATCCGGCCTTGACCGCCTTTTTGAACGAAGAATAGGGCCAATCAATGGGCGATGGCGCCAAGCCATGCTTGACCGGATTGTAATGAATATAATCCATGTGTCGCCGCCAGTCATCTTCGTCGCGAATCTGGTGTTCCCAAAAACGGCGTTGCCAAATATCCCTTTCGCCAGGACGTTTTCCCACCGCGCCAATGCGTTTGGAAACGTATTTTTTGATTTCGCGCCAACGTCCGGAAAAATCCTGGTCGCTGACGGGTAATTGCCAAATACAATGACAATGATCGGGGAGAATTACCATGGCGTCAATTTTGAAAGGCTTTTCCGCCATCACCCGTTTGAACGCGGTTCGCAATAATTCGATATTTTCCGGCAATTCGAAAACGGGACGGCGGCGGTATGTCACCACGGTGAAAAAATAATTGCCGCCCGGTACGAATACTCGCCGGTAGTCGCTCATGTTTGTTTCGGATTTTGGTGGAAGCGCTGGCGCTTATCCACCCTACACTTAGAACAAACTGCGCAGGATGGGTAAGCGTTAAGCGCATCCATCAATTTACTTACAACAACAAACGCCGAATATCGCCCAAATTGGCTTTCAGCGCTTCCATGAAACGCGCGCCTTCGGCACCGTCTATGACGCGGTGGTCGTAAGTAATATCCAGCGGCAGCATCAGCTTAGGATCGAAGCTCGAACCATTCCAGACCGGTTGCACTTTCGAGCGGGTGACGCCCAAAATCGCCACTTCCGGCGCGTTGACGATAGGCGTAAACGCCGTGCCGCCGATGCCTCCCAGGCTGGAGATCGTCATGCAGCCGCCCTGCATGTCGGCAGGTTTCAATTTGCCGGTTCTGGCCAATTCGCTTTTCTCGGCCAGTTCATTGGAAAGCTGAAAAATGCCTTTTTTATCTACGTCGCGGATCACCGGTACCACCAAGCCGTTCGGGGTGTCGACGGCAATGCCGATATGGAAATAATGTTTGAAAATCAGCTTTTCGCCATCCGGAGACAGGGAGCTGTTGAAAGATGGATATTTTTGCATCGCCGCCACCAGCGCCTTCATGATGAAGATCAGACCGGTAACTTTGACGGCATCCTTCGCCAAGCCGGCGTTTACCGACTTACGGAAGTCTTCCATGGCATCGATGGCCACTTCGTCGTGATAGGTCACCAAAGGCAGATTCAGCCAGACGCGAGTCAGATTTTGGCCGGTCAGACGTTTGATTTTGCTGAGCGGTTTTTCCTCGATTTCGCCGAATTGGGTGAAATCGACTGCTGGAATGGCCGGTATGCCTGCGCCGCCGCTGGTTGATCCGCCGGATGCCATCGCTTGTTTGACAAAGCTTTTCACATCGTCTTGCAAGATACGGCCCTTGCGGCCGCTACCGGTTTGGATTTTGCTCAGATCAACGCCCAACTCGCGGGCAAACAGTCTGACGCTGGGCGTGGCGTGCGCTTTGAAACCTTCACTGCTCGCTGCGACAGGCGCAGCAGGCACCGTGACAGGTTGTGCGGGTTCAATTTTTGGGACTTCCACGACCGGTGCCGGAGTTGGTTCAACTGGGGCTGCAGTGGCGGCCGGCGCAGGTTCGACTGGCGCCGCAACAGCTGCCTCACCTACTTCAAGCGTGGCTATCAGTGTGCCCTCGGAGACTTTGTCGCCCGGCTTGATATGGACGGTTTTAATGGTGCCGGCGGCACTGGACGGTAAGTCCATGGTGGCTTTGTCAGTTTCCATCACCGCCAAAGTTTGCTCCACAGTGACCACGTCGCCAGGCTTGATCAGCACTTCGACGATGTCGATTTCAGGGACATTGCCGACGTCGGGGACCTTTATTTCGATTAAAGAACTCATATGTCGCTTTCCGTTAAATCAACCAAGGAGCGGTTGCGTCAGGGTTGATGTTGTATTTGGCAATCGCTACCTCGACCTTGGCGGCATCGAACTCGCCGGCTTGCGCCAGACTGTGCAATGCGGCAACGGTAACGTGGTATCTGTCCACTTCGAAGAAACTACGCAGCTTGGCGCGGGTGTCCGAGCGGCCGAAACCGTCGGTGCCCAGCACCGTATAAGGCCGTTTCATCCATGGGCGAATCTGCTCGGCAAAGGCGCGCATGTAATCGGTAGCGGCAATAATCGGTCCTTTACTATTGTCCAGACAATGCGCGATATGAGTGATACGCGGCTTTTCGGCCGGATGTAACCGGTTCCAACGTTCGCAGGTTTGGCCGTCGCGAGCCAGCTCGGTAAAGCTTGGGCAGCTCCAAATATCGGCGTCCACACCCCAGTCATCGTGCAGCAATTTGGCGGCTTCGATGACTTCGATAAAGATGGTGCCGGAACCCAGCAGTTGCACGCGCGGCTTTTTGCTGTTCGGGCCTTTTTTGAACAAATACATGCCTTTCAGAATGTCGGCCTCCGCGCCTTCCGGCATGGCCGGTTGGTCGTAGTTTTCGTTCATCAAGGTGATGTAATAGAAAATATCTTCCTGTTCGACGAACATCCGGCGCAAGCCGTCCTGGATGATCACCGCTAATTCACAGGCAAAGGTGGGGTCGTAGGAATAGCAGTTTGGCACGGTCGCCGACATCAGATGGCTGTGGCCGTCTTCGTGCTGCAAACCTTCGCCGTTCAAAGTGGTTCTGCCGGCGGTGCCGCCCAGCAGGAAACCGCGGGTACGTTGGTCTGCCGCGGCCCAGATCAAATCGCCGACCCTTTGGAAGCCGAACATCGAGTAATAGATGAAGAATGGAATCATCGGTACGCCGTGGGTGGAATACGCAGTACCGGCCGCAATCCAGTCGCATAGGCCGCCTGCTTCGTTGATACCTTCCTGCAATACCTGGCCGTGCTTATCTTCCTTATAAAACATCAACTGTTCGGCGTCTTGCGGCGTGTAAAGCTGACCTACTTGCGACCAGATACCCAACTGCCGGAACATGCCTTCCATGCCGAAGGTGCGCGATTCGTCCGGGACAATCGGTACTACGCGCTTGCCGATTTGTTTGTCTTTGACCAGGATGTTCAGAATCCGAACAAAAGCCATGGTGGTGGAAATTTCGTGGCCTTCGCCAGTGCCGTCTAGCAACGCTTTGAAAGCGGATAAGGCCGGGATTTCCAATGGGTAAGATTTGGCTCGGCGAGCCGGCAAATAGCCGCCTAAATCGACACGACGCTGACGCAGATAATTCAGTTCGGCAGAGTCTTCCGCGAAACGCAGGTAAGGAAGATTGATCAATTCTTCGTCGCTGACCGGCAATTGATAGCGGTCGCGGATGTATTTGATCGATTCCATGCTCATCTTCTTTTGTTGATGGCTGGTGTTTTGCGCCTGTCCCGAATCCCCCATGCCGTAACCTTTGATGGTTTTGGCCAGAACTACGGTGGGTTGGCCGCTATGGTTGACTGCCGCGTTGAAGGCTGCGAAGACTTTGATCGGGTCGTGGCCGCCGCGATTCAATTCCCATATGTCGCGGTCGGTGTAATCCTTGACTAGTTCCTGCAGTTCGGGTGTATTAAAGAATTTTTCCCGGACGTAAGCGCCGTCCTTGGATTTGAAGGTTTGGTAATCGCCATCGACGCATTCCATCATGCGTTTAACCACCAAACCGTCCTTGTCGCGGGACAGAATGGCGTCCCAACGCCGGCCCCAGATCACTTTGATGACATTCCAGTTGGCGCCGCGGAAGTTGGCTTCCAATTCTTGAATGATTTTGCCGTTGCCGCGTACCGGGCCGTCCAGACGTTGCAGGTTGCAGTTGACGACGAAAATCAGGTTATCCAGCTTTTCGCGGCCGGCCATGCCGATAGCGCCCAGGGTTTCCGGTTCGTCGGTTTCGCCGTCGCCCAGGAAGGCCCAAACTTTACGGCCTTCGGTGTTGGCAAAGCCGCGATTTTGCATGTAGCGCATGAAGCGGGCTTGGTAGATCGCCATAATCGGGCCCAGACCCATCGATACGGTGGGGAATTGCCAGAAGTCCGGCATCAGCCAAGGGTGCGGATAAGACGACAAGCCGTTGCCGCCGACTTCCTGTCTGAAACTATCCATTTGCTCTTCACTCAAACGGCCCAACAAGAAGGCATGAGCATAAGTGCCCGGCGCGGAATGGCCTTGCGAGAAAATCAGGTCGCCGCCGTGTTTATCCGAAGGTGCGTTCCAGAAATGATTTTGACCGACGTCGTACAAGGTGACGGCAGACGCGAAACTGGCGATATGGCCGCCGACGTTGGTGTATTTGTTGGCGCGTAACACCATCATCATGGCGTTCCAACGTACGTAAGAACGGATGGTGCGCTCAATGTCGGTATTACCGGGGAATTTGGGTTGCCGGTCTATCGGGATGGTATTGATATAAGGCGTATTGGCCGAAAACGGAATGTCCATGCCGGCTTGTCTGGCGGTACTGAGCAGGGTTTCAATCAGAAAACTGGCGCGTTCGCCGCCTTCTTTTTCTATTACCGCTTGCAGCGCCTCCATCCATTCTAGGGTTTCAGCAGGATCAATATCGTGTCTGGCGGCAATATCGGTATTGTTGGTCATTACGGAACCTTGGAAAACGTTGGATTAGCTTAAAAAGGATACCCGAAATGACCGGCTTGAGCATATTTTTTTAGCAGCCCACCGCCAGTTAATCGGGCTGCAATCCAGGTAAAACCTGCCAACAGACAAAAACCGAGCGAGTTTGGTTTTTGGAAATAGCTTAATGGTTGCTGTTTGCCTGGAACCGAATTGAATTTGTTGCTTTTCAGCCCTTAAGTACAGGTGGCATTGCAAGCCGACATGCCGTAAAATTTGCGCCAGTACTCATTTTTAAGGAAACCTGATGTGTAATCGAATATTTAAATCCTTGTTTGCTGTGTTTCTTGCTTCTGCAAGTTTAGAGGCTAGTGCCGCGATATTTACATCTCAAGTATTTCATCAAACTCAGGAGAGTGACGGTGAGCTTTTTACCTTTACAATCGAGAACGCACCGCTTGCAGCCTTGGTTGACGGTACCCTGTTGATCCATGCTCGTGGCGATTACAGTGATAATTCCAGTGAGAATATTGAGGTGATGGTTGAGGGGGCGTCGCAAGGTATCGTATCTCCTTCTGACGGCGGTAACATTATCACTAGCTATCACGCCGATGTTGTGGAATGGGACCAAGTGCTTGTGTTAAATGCCGCCGATTTAGTCAGTTGGACTAGCGATCAAAACATTGTTATTAAGCTGGATTTGAGCTCGGACGTGGAATATAGCCTGTTCGCTGGTGGCTTTAATGCCTTGCATCCGCCTTTTGTCGAGGCGACCTTGGTTTATGAAACCTCGGCTGTGCCGTTGCCGGCGGCAACGTGGTTATTCCTGAGCGGTTTAATCGGTATGCTTAGTTACGGCAGGTCGCGCAAAACTATGTGATCCCAACTATCTGCTCACACAAAAAAACCGGCTTAGGCCGGTTTTTTTGTGTGAGCAGATAGTTGCTAAGATTAGTGAATGACGCTATCCGGATGCTGTAAATCTGGCAATATTGGCGTGGTGATATTGTTTAACAGCGCGCCGGTATCGACGCTAAAGCTACCACTAACACTATCGCCGTCGCCGTCGGTCGCCGTAAAGCCAAAGTTTAACGATAAACTCTGGGCGCCAGGGACATTGTATTTTAGGCCCCCTAATTCGAACTTGCCCGCAGTCATTTGGATTACCAATGTATCGTAGCCGTCGACTACGTTGATTGCCGAGGTAAAGCCGTCGCTGGCGGGTGCGGTAACGTTTGCTCTGCTGCCCACTAAGTTGCCGTCTTTAAAGGCCGTCCAGGAAAACCTATCCGGGCCGGATTGATCGACATTGAACTCGTTGAGCTGAACGGCGTTGACCGCCGTCCCGAATTTAAACGTAATCGTCTCGCCTCTATCCAAGGCTGCGTCGTTAACTCCAATGTGGTTTTGGCTTAAAGCAAGATTGTCACCTTCCACCAGCACCGTACCCACAGAAATTTGTCCTGGGGAAACGACGCTGGCGTTGTCAAAAGTTAGAGCAACAGCTGGTGGGGCAGGCATATCCAATATGTCGAATAGCGTTAACTTATAAGCGCCATCCGGAGCGCTGTCGATGGTTGGCGACAACGAAAATACCAGGCGATCTTCAGTTTGAATGTCGGTAAGGTTTATACTTTCATTACCTCTGTCGACAAAAGCATAAAGCTCATCCAATCCATCGTTGTTTGAATCGAATATCTTGATGGTAAGGCTGTCCGATTTGGAGGTTAATCTACCATTCAAGTCCTGCAATCTGACTGCACCCAAACCGTCAAACCCTAGGTCGTAATCGATTAATCCGGTCAATGTGGTGCCTGCAACATCTTTAATGCTGCCATTGCTATTAGCAACGACAGGGCCGTCGTCGAATACACTGGCCGTGAAGCTGGTATTAGCCGTATTGCCATTCAGATCGCTTAACGTTGCGGAAAATGTAAAATCAATAGCAGGCGATTCCTGTGATCCCGTGTTCGCGTGGGTCAAGGCTTGCAATAGAGTGAAGGTATATGTGCCATTGTTAACGGCGACTTGATAAGAGCCGTCGTTGGCGGTCAATGTTTGCGTAGCGCTATCCCAAGTTGCGCCGCTGGCCGACAGCACAACCGATGCTGGGGCTAGGCCATTGATGAGTAATATTCCAGATTCGGTCGGCAACACGTTAGCGCTAGCTTCACTTTCATCCACGATTACATCGCCTGCAACAGCGGCTTGGCCAGGGTTTAAAATCAGTACTTCGGGCACTATTGGGACCAGCGCGATACCGGGACCAGTGGTATCAAAACCATTGGTGACCGGCGCTACCGGATTGAGGTACTCGACGGTAACCGGCACATGGCCTTCGTTACCGGCCCCCGGTGCGCCTCCTGCGCCAGGCGCTCCGCCGGCAGCGGTAGCTTCCGCTATTGCGGTTGGATCGGCGCCGGCCAGTAAGGCCGCCTGAATGTCTTCAGCGCTGAGCCCGGTCGCTGGTGGGGTTTGCGCGGTCTGGGCAACTTCGCCTTGTTCTTGTATAGCCGCGCCCAGTTGCATGCTGTCGTTACCGCCCATGTCAACCAAGGAGCCATTGGCAAGTTGTATCATCACCGTGCTGCCATCGGCAGTGGTCAAGAGATCGGTGGGGTAAACGCGGTCGCCTACCTGCAAAATTCGTTTACTGCCGTCTGCGGCTATTGCGGTGACGGTGCCGGTTACGATTTTAACGATACCGATTTCTTGGGCCATGCTCTGCTCCGGAGATTATTCCAGTTAAATAATGAGATTTAGAGCGCCAATAATAAGCTAATTTCAACAAGCTGACATAGTACCTTGGTCCGAAATTTGCCGAGACGAGTCGTTAGGAGCTGCAAGACAGCATGGAACAGCCGGCGCGCTGCTTAGCCCAGTCGGGCCGTTTAGCGGCAAAACTCTCTTTATCCGGTTGTTCGGCGTACGGATTGCGCAGCACTTCGAGCAATTCCCGCACCAAGGCAAAATCGCCTTGCTCGGCCTGGTCGATTGCCAACTGAGCCAGATAATTACGCAATACGTACCTCGGATTGACCGCGTTCATCGCTGCTCTGCGCTCCAGCGGCAGTCTGCTGTCGCGTTGACTGCGCAGACAATAGGCTTCGAACCAGCGTGTGGCTTGTTCTATGCCGTCGTCTGTCAATGGTTCGTAGCTGGTTTGCTGCAACATAGCCAAAAACTGCGCTAGCGAATCGGCACCAGTGCTTACATCAATATCGGCCAGCTGTCGATAAAACAAGGTCATATCGGTTTCAGCGGTTTGTAAAAGCTGGGTTAGTTCATTGACCAAGGCTTCGTCTTCGCTTGGCTCGAAGCCGATTAAACCCAGCTTGGCCGCCATCATAGCCTGCCAGCCGGCGTCGAAAGTTTCGGTGAAGGCCAATAAGGCTTGTTGCAAGCTTTCCGCGCGCATAATCAAGGGATACAAGGCGTTGGCGAGTTGCACCAAATTCCAATAGGCGATTTTCGCCTGATTGCCGAATCGGTAGCGGCGACCCTGGGCGTCGGTAGTGTTTGGTGTCCAATCCGGGTCGTAGTTTTCCAGCCAACCGTAAGGGCCGTAATCAATGGTTAAACCCAGTATCGACATATTGTCGGTGTTCATCACGCCGTGTACAAAGCCGACTCGCTGCCAGTGCACCACCATCTCGGCGGTTTTGCGGCATACTTCTTTAAACCAATTCAGGTAGACAGGAATCGACGGTTCGCCCAGTTCCGGAAAATCGGTACGGATGGTGTAATCCACCAACTTTTTCAGGGAGTCCAAATCGTCGCGCGCGGTGAAAATTTGAAAACTGCCGAAGCGGGTAAACGACTGTGCGACCCGACAGACCACTGCACCGGCTTCTCTTTGCGGATTACCGTCGTAGAACATATCGCGCACGACTTGCTGGCCAGTCAGGGTCACACTTAAGGCGCGAGTCGTCGGTACGCCGAGATGGTGCATGGCTTCGCTGCACAAAAATTCGCGTACCGATGAGCGTAATACCGCCAAACCGTCGGCGCTGCGTGAGTAAGGCGTCAAGCCGGCGCCCTTTAATTGCAAGGTGTAGCGTTGATTGCGGCTATTAACGACCTCGCCCAGGTTGATGGCCCGGCCATCGCCGAGCTGGCCGGCCCAATGGCCGAATTGATGGCCGCCGTAACACAGCGCATAAGCTTCCATGCCTTTTGCCAGTCGGCTACCGGCGAATACTCGGGCAAAATCCTCCGATTCACAGGTCTCGGCGGATAAGCCCAAGTCGTCGGCCACTTCCTGGGAATAAGCAAGCACCTGCGGCTGTTTCGCCGGCGTGGGTAGTGCCCAGGAATAACAGGCGAAATAAACCTGGCGCCGAAAATTGTCCGGTTCGGGATCACCTGGCAACTCACGGACAAAACGATTGTCGAAGTTCAGATTATCGAGGGCTGAGTTGTCGTTTTCGGTAGGCATGATGACATTCTGTCGGTGGCTAAAAAATTTTCGAATCGCGACTGGAACCGGCTAAGATAAGCCACTAACAGCTGTTTTATCTCAATCAACTTTTCACTCAGGGAATACAAATGAAAAACTTTCTTGCAAAACGCGGACCACGCGCCTTTGGCTTTAGTTCACTGCTGCTGGTCGCAAGCTTGGCGACGACGCAATTGACTGGCTGTTTTACCGTTGGTCAAGAATTCTCGCCGGTCAGAGTGCCGGAAATCAAAGTCGGCCAAACCCGCAAGCAAGATATTACCGAAATGTTCGGTACCCCTTGGCGCACCGGCATGGAAGATGGTAAGCCTACCTGGACTTACGGGATCTACAAATATGCCTTGTTCGGCGGTAACGATTCCCAGGATTTGCTGATTCGCTTTGATGCGCAAGGTGTGGTGCGTTCTTACACCTTTAGCTCTACCCGCAAATAATATTGGTGACCGGTGTTTGCGCGCCGAATTTTAGCGCTTTCGTTAATGCTGGTTTCCAGTGCGGGCCTAGCGAAAAAACTCTATAAATATCAGGATGCCGAAGGCAATTGGTATTTTACCGACCAAGAGCCCGCGGCTAATCAGCCGGCAGAAGTCAGGCAACTAAAAGCCGCCAGCCCAAAACGCGTTTGGCTGGAAAAAACCGCCGATCAACTGCGGCCAAGTTTTTTTGCGCTAAATGCGTATCCTGGGCCTGTCGAACTGGCAGTTGATTGGCGAGAGCGGGAAAATGTCAGCGCCAATCCGGATTTGCCGCGCCGCTTTGTCGTTGAGTCCGGGCAATCCGGCAGCTTGTTTTCGCTTATTCCCAACGAGCGGGCGGGGTCTTACAGCGTTAATCTGCAATACAGCTATGTGATTGGCCGGCCCTTACCGGGCTATGTGAGCCAGACGCTTTACAAGCCACCTTTGTCGGCCGGTGCGCAGTTTCAAATTACCCAAGCTTTTAATGGTCCTTACAGTCATCACGATCAACAAAATCGCTATGCGGTAGACATAATGATGCCGGTCGACACGCCGATTTACGCGGCGCGCGGCGGCATTGTGCTGGAAGTGGAAAACGATTACCTCGGCAATGGCACCAGCCAAACTTATGCTACCAAGGCGAATAGCATCAGGATCTTGCATGAGGACGGTTCCATGGCTGTTTACGCGCATCTGGCCCTGGAAAAGGCTCAGGTCAGTCCGGGAATGCAGGTGGTGACAGGACAGTTGATCGCCTATTCCGGCAATACCGGATTGACGACCGGACCGCATTTGCATTTTGCGGTGCAGATCAATCGCGGCATGGAACTGATTTCCGTACCGTTTCAATTCTCTGACGGCGCGGGGCTGGCCGTGGAGCCGCAACTTGGCTTGTGGTTATACGGACCTAAGCCGGCAATCGGCAACTAGCGAGCGGTTTCGCGCCTAAAAAACCGGAAACAGCCGCGACCGGCGCATTTGGCTTGGTACATGGCATAGTCGGCGTTTTTTATCAGGGTATTCGCATCCAGGCCGTCATCGGGATAGATGGCAATGCCCACACTGGAAGAAATATCCAGCGTGTGATGTTGAATCACAAACGGTTGGTTCAATTTGACCAAGATATTTTCCGCTACCAGTTCGGCGGCTGTGTGCCTGTCCAATTGACTGAGCAAGATTACGAACTCGTCGCCGCCCAAGCGCGACACGGTATCGGTTTCGCGCTTTACGCAGGCCTCCAGTCGATTAGCGACTTCCTTCAACAATAAATCGCCGACATCGTGGCCGAAACTGTCGTTGACGGGCTTGAATTTATCCAGGTCTAGATAAAGCAGGGCAAGCAGTCCGTGTTCGCGTCTTGCTTGGGCGACGGCCTGATGCAGGCGGTCGATCAACAGCGTGCGGTTAGGCAAGTCCGTCAGTGCGTCAAAGTGGGCCAGATGATGAATGTGTTGTTCTATCGCCTTGCGTGCGGTAATGTCCATCATCGTGCCGACATAATGGGTGATCGAGTCATCTGCGCCTTTCACGGCGCTGATGGTTAGCCATTCCGGAAATATATTGCCGTTCTTGCGCCGATTCCAGATTTCACCTTGCCAAACGCCCTTGCTATCGATTGAATTCCACATCTCCGCAAAAAACAGCGTATCGTGCACCCCGGAATTGAGCAAATTCATTTTTTGGCCGATGGCTTCCTCGCTTGAGTAGCCGGTAATTTCGGAAAATGATTTATTCACTTTTACAATCACGGTATCGGCGTCGGTTATCATCATGCCTTCCTGCGATTCGAAAGCAGTCGCGGCAATCCGTAATTCAGTCTCCAGACGCTTGCGTTCGCTTATGTTTTGCGCAAAGGTAAAACTCAGCTCAAAGCCATTGTGAGCGATATAGTGGCAGGTGAGCTCGACGGGAAACGTCGTGCCGTCCTTGCGCCGATGGCGGCTTTCGTGGCTGACGATTTCGCAGTCGCGCAAGCGGTCCCATATACCTGGCCAGGTGCCGGCCAGTAAGTCCGGATCGAATTCCCAAGGCTTCATGCCAACCAATTCTTCCCGCGCATAGCCCAAGGACTGGCAAGCGTAATCATTGACGTAAGTCACCACGCCCTGCGGGTCAAGACAGAAAAAAGCGGTTTTGCTTTTGTCTATCATGGTTTTGGTCAGCCATAACTCGTTTTCGATTTTTTTTAGGTCGGTGATGTCGTCGTATACTCCTAGTACTCCGACGGTTTTGCCATCGCTGTTTCGCAACGGTGCTTTGGAGGTTCGCAGCAGAATCTCCCGGCCATCGGGGGTGGTTTGCGGTTCTTCGTAGGCCAGTTTGGGCAAATTCGAGTGCATCACCAAGCGATCATCGTTGCGGTATATTTCTGCCTGATCTCGCCAGGACAATTGATTATCGGTTTTTCCGAGAATGTCTTCTGCTCCGCTCAAACCGCAATCTCGAGCAAACTGCGAATTGCAACCGAGATAGCGTGATTGCCCGTCTTTCCAAAATACTCGCATGGGTATGGTTTCGATCACCGATTGCAGCAAGCTCCGCGACTCGGCGAGTGCGTTCATCGCTTCGATGCGTTTGGAAATATCGTAGAGCATTACCAGTTGTAACTGACGGCCGGCTCGATCTATTCGGGTTGCGGTGGCCATGACATGTTTATACAGACCGTTTTTGCAACGGATTTTGATTTCCAGAGGTTGAAACTCAAGGTCGCTATTTTCTAAACGTTTTTGCCATTCCGCGTCTATCGTTTCGCGATAGGCTGTGTCAGGGAAGGCTTGCAGACGCCACTCGGACACACTGGGAATATCACTGATTTCGTAACCAAACACCGTGGTAAATTTTGGGTTAAGCATTTGGAGATTGCGTTCTGCATCGAACAGTGCCAACGGGACCGGCAATGCCGTGACGATAGAGCTTAGCTGGACATTGTCCTCTTTCAAGCCGATCAGTTGCTCCAAAAACGCGATGATCATGGCGCAGATCAGCGATGCCACAATCAGCGAAGCGACCAAGCCGGTAATTAGATAATCAAAGCTGATTTGGCCTTTCAGCAGCAAATCCATCACGGTGACAATCGATTCGGTGAGTAGCGTGGCCAGCAAAACCGACATCAGCCAAAGCTGAAATTTACTGATACGCTGTAAACGGCTGAGTAGGGTTTGATTCAAACTGGATTTAAATACTTACGCGGCTGAAAGGCTCAGCCATTTACGGCATATTTTGTGAGCCAAAGCTTACATCTTTGTAAGTCATTGTCAAAATTTTTCCTTGCTCAGCTTTACTTCTGCAACGACTGATGAGCAATCAGGATAAATAGCGTAATGGCACAAAATCCTGCGCCGGCAAAAAACGTAAACTCCGCCCCGTAGCTATCCCACAGTAAACCGGCTGTGACGCTGGCTATCAGCATGGCGATACCGCCTACCAGATTGAAAAAACCGTAAGCGGTGCCGCGGAGGTCGGCTGGCGCGGTGTCGGCAACCATTTTTGCCAGCAAGCCCTGGGTCATGCCCATGTGTATGCCCCACAGCCCCACGCCGGCGAGCACTACCCGCCAATCGGCGCTACTGGCCAATACCAGGTCGGCGGCGATCAGTACTAATAGTCCCCAGGCCAGCAATTTTCGATGCGATATGCTGTCGGAAAGTCTGCCGAACGGGTAAGCCGTAGCCGAATAAACGATGTTCATTGCCACCATTGCCAAAGGTAATAGTGCAATCGGAATGCCGCTTTGTTGGGCGCGCAGCACCAAAAATGCCTCGCTGAAACGCGCCAACGTGAACACTGCGCCGATAATCACTACGCGCCAATAGTCAGCATGTAAGTGTTGCAGATTGGCGCGCTTGATGGGATTACCGTGCTGCGAACGCTGAATATGTTTGGGTTCCTGCACACCAAACAGCAACATCATCACCGACAGCAGACCGGGGATGACCGCTACCCAAAATACCGCCCGAAAATCATTGGCCCAGAGTAGCATCAGCGCCACCGCCAGCAATGGCCCGAGAAAAGAGCCGACCGTATCCAGTGATTGCCGCAAACCGAACGCTGCGCCGCGAATTTCCGGCGGGGTGATGTCCGCTACCAGGGCATCGCGCGGTGCGCCGCGCATACCTTTGCCGACCCGATCCAACAGGCGTGCCGTCAAGACCATGCCGCTGCTGCCGGCGACGGCAAACAAAGGTTTGGTCAGAGCTCCCAGGCTGTAGCCTATCAAGGCCAGGCTTTTGCGCTTACCCAGATAGTCGCTGAGCACGCCGGAAAACACCTTCACGATCAGCGCGGTCGCTTCCGCGGCACCTTCGATTAAACCGATGCTCAGGCTGCTGGCATGCAGGGTGGTGAGCATGAATATCGGCAGCAGGCTGTGGATCATTTCCGAGGAAATATCCATCAACATACTAACAAAGCCCAATGCCCAAACGCCTTTGGGGATTTGTCGCCAGATAGGTTTTGCGCCGGAGTGCGTCATAGAGCCTCTTTTTTTGCCGTTTGGTTAAAGGAAATCGCTGCGTCTAGTTTGCTGTAAAACCTGCCGCCATGGTGGAAATTTATCGTTGTAAGGCAGGAGAGAAGATTGACAATATCCGTTAGCGGTGTAAACGTAAGGCCATATTTTCAACGGGAGGTTTTCATGATGCGCGCCTTATTCTTTTTGGCTTTATTGTTCAGTTCCGGTTTGCAAGCGGCATTGCAGGAGCAAACCGTCAGCTATACCGCCGGCGATACCACGCTAAAGGGCTATCTGGTTTGGGATGACGCGAAGGGCGACAAGCAGCCCGGTGTGTTGGTGGTCCACGAATGGTGGGGCTTGAACGACTACGCCCGGCAACGCGCGAAGATGTTGGCGGAGCTGGGATACACCGCGCTGGCGGTCGATATGTACGGCGACGGCAAATCCAGCGAGCATGCCGCCGAGGCGTCGGCATTCATGAATAACGTGGTGGAACGGGCCGGTGTGTCGCAACTGCGCTTTACGGCAGCGTTGGCCTTTTTACAAAAACAAGCCAGCGTTGATAAGGGCAAGATTGCGGCGATAGGCTATTGTTTCGGCGGCGCGACGGTATTGAATATGGCGCGTTTGGGCACCGATCTGGCGGCGGTGGTGAGTTTTCACGGCACTCTTGCTACGCAAACGCCGGCGCGGACCGGGAAAGTCAAGGCGCGGGTATTGGTGTTGAACGGTGCGGCCGACGAATTTGTCAGTGCCGATAGCGTTACGGCTTTTGAAAAAGAAATGACCCAAGCCGGCGTGGATTACCGTTTCGTCAACTATCCCGGCGCGCGCCACGGGTTTACCAACCCCGATGCCGATAGGTTGGGCAAAGCTAATGATTTGCCCATCGCTTACGACGCCGACGCGGATAAGCAATCCTGGGAAGCCATGCAGCAATTGTTTGGCGAAGTGTTCAAGCAATAACGAATCTAGACTCAATACGGCAGCAGTTAGCGTATAGACCGCGACAAATACGCTGACTGCTCGTTCGACTTTGGCTTGACGTCTTTGGATTTCAATTCCCAACAGGCGTTGAATCAATCTATTTTTGCACTTCACATCGCAATGGGCCGTAAAAATACCTGGCGCATTGACAACAGTCCGACCTAAGCAAGCGACATTCTCCACACGCCCAGAAACATCGGGCAGCAAACTGCCTGTGCCGCACGGCAAGAACGCACATCCCCCTGCCTAGATAAGCTTCCGGTTATGCCGCCATTATCCAATTTCTGACATGCGTACTTGTAAAGTGCGTAAATTTAGGAAATAATAAAAATGAAACGTTTTGTTTTTATTTTATCGGGAACAGCGATGGCGACAGAAACAACCAAAAAACCAAAAGTAGGACGCCCCAAGGCCGGCACGGAAACCGAGCGCAGTGAGTATTTATTGGATAGCGCCTTGACGATATTTATGCGCCAGGGCTACGCCAACGCGAGTATCGCCAAGATTGCTGCAGCGGCCGGCGTCTCGACCCGGACCATTTACGAACGCTACAAAAACAAGGCCGAACTGATGTTAGCCTCGGTGGACCGCTTGGTCGATTCCGATATTTCGGAAATGCAAGGTATCGATAATCTAGCCACGATGTCTTGTCGTGACGGCTTGATCGCGCTCGGCGACACATTGCTGGCTAAAGTGATGCAGCCCGACATGATCTCGTTTTACCGCATGGGCGTTGCCGAGGCGCGGCAATTTCCGGAATTGAGCGATTTGATCGAGAACAGCGGCCCCCAGCGGATTTACCAGATGCTTGCCGAATATTTGAGCGGCCACGACGAGTTAAGCGGCTTATCCGCTACAGATCGTCAGCGCGCGGCGGCCCTGTTCTTGGAAATGTTGGTTGCCGAGCCGAGAAACAAGGCGCTATTCGGTTGCCTAGCGGCCGATTGGGACGCCCGCGCCCACGTTGAATTCGTGGTTAAGGTGTTTTTATTCGGCATTGCCGGCGGGAGTTCTGTATGAGAACGGCCTTATTGACGATCCTGGCCGGCGGCGCCTTGGCCGGCTGCAGTGTGTTTCCCGACTACGTCCGGCCGACCATCGACACCCCGGCGCAATGGCAAGCCAAAGGCACCCAAGCCGCCGGTGCGGCAAAGCGGCTGGACTGGTGGCGCCAGTTCAACGATCCGCTGTTGACCCGCTTGCTGCAGGCCGCCGAACAGGATAACCCGACGCTGGCGCAAGCCGTGGCGAATATCGCGTCGGCGCGCGCCAGCCTGGCCGGCGCGGAGGCGGGGGGCATGCCCAGCCTGACCACCAAAGGCTCTTTCACTCGCTCCAAGGGTGGTACTACCACTGGCACCAGCACGCAAACCACCAGCGCGAGCGGCTCGAGTTTCAATACCGGCATTACCCAAATCCTGTCCGGCAGTCTCGATGCCAGTTGGGAGCTGGATTTGTTCGGCAAATTCGCCTTCAACCGGCAGGCCGAGCAGGCTCGACTGGCCGCGGCCGAATTGAACCTGCATAACGCTAAAGTGAGTTTGGCGGCCGAGGTGGCGAGCGATTATGTGAGTTACCGGGCCTGCCAACTGACGGCGGCCGCCTATCAAAACGCGATCGCTTCGAAACAAGACACCGCGCGCTTGACCGGCGTGCTGGCCGGCGCGGGATTTTCGTCGCCGGCCGACGCGGTATTGGCCGACGCCAGCCTGCATGCCAGCGAATCCAGTCTGATCGCCCAACGCACCGAGTGCGACAACACCGTTAAGGCCTTGGTGGCGTTGACGGGTTTGGCCGAAGCCGATTTGCGCGCTTGGCTGGCGGCTGGCGGCGGCATACCGGTCCCCACGCAATTCCAAGTGGATAGCGTGCCGGCCGATTTACTGACCCAGCGTCCGGATTTAGCCGCCGACGAGCGCAAATTGGCGGCGGCCAGTGCCGACATCGGCAACGCGGTCGCCAAGCGCTATCCCAGCGTTAGCCTGACCGGATCGATCGGCAAACGCAAAACCGAAACCACCGGCTTCACTTTGAGCAGTAACACCTGGTCGATAGGGCCGACCATCACCCTGCCGATCTTCGACGGCGGCGAGTTGCGATCCAAGGTGGATAGCGCCGAAGCCGCTTACGCCGGCGCGCTGGCTACCTACCAGGGCGACATTCGCACTGCGGTCAAGGAAGTTGAACAAGCCTTGGTCAATCTGCACGGCGCCGAGCAACGGGAAAGCGTGGAAGGCCGCAGCGCCGAGCAATATCGCCAGTATTTTCGGGCGGCCGAGCTCAACTGGCGCGCCGGCGGCCTGAGTCTGCTATCGCTGGAGGACGCGCGCGGTCAAATGATCAATCAGGAAATCAGTCACATCACCCAACAACAAAATCGCGTGCAGTATTGGATCGCGTTGTACAAAGCCCTGGGCGGCGGTTGGCGCGCCCAGGACACGCAATTGAGCGCCGGCGACACCCAGCGCGAGGAGTCATTATGAAATTCCATCAAACCATTTCGTTACCGACCTGGCTGGCCGGCATCACCTTGGCCGGTTTAAGCATCGCGATACCGGTCCTGACCAGCGCGCCGGCGCCGGCGGCGGTCGCCGCTAAATCCAAGCCGGTTTTGGCGGTCGAAACGCTGGTGCCGACTAGACAGGATTGGCCGGTGGCTATCAAGGTCAACGGCGCGGTGGCGGCTTGGCAAGAGGCCAAAATCGGCGCCGAAATCGGCAGTTTGCGGATCAAGCAAGTCTTGGTCGATGTCGGCGACCGGGTTAAGCGCGGTCAGGATTTGGCAGTGTTGGCCGACGACACCGTCCTCGCCGAACTGCACAAACAACAAGCGAGCGTCGACAAAAGCCGAGCCAATCTGGCCAAAGCCCAGGCCGACGCTGCCCGCGCTCGCGAAATCCAAGACAGCGGCGCCTTGTCGTCGCAGAAAATCGATGAATATGTGATCGCCGAGCAAACCGCCCGCGCCGATCTGGCCTTGGCGCAAGCGGAGCTGGAAAATCAGCGGATCCGTTTAAGCCAGACGCACATTGTCGCCTCGGACGACGGGGTGATTTCGGCGCGCGGCGCCGGTCTGGGCGATGTGGTCGCGGCCGGGACCGAGTTGTTCCGGCTGGTGCGTCAGGGGCGGGTGGAGTGGCGGGCCGAAGTCAATGCCCAGCAGCTCGCCCAAATCCGCGTCGGCCAAGCGGTGGAATTGAGCTTGCCCGACGGCGGCGGTGTGATCGGCAATGTGCGGATGACCGCGCCGACCGTGGACGACACCACCCGCAACGCGCTGGTTTACGTCGATATTCCGAACGCCGGGGCCAAGCCGGGCATGTATTTGCAAGGCAGCATCGTCGTCGGCGCGCAATCCGCCTTGGTCGTGCCGCAGACCGCATTGGTTTTGCGGGACGGCCGCGATTACTTGTTCGAAATCGCCGAGTTGTCCGGCTCGGCCGAGCAAACCGCCAAACCGGTGATTCAACGTAGCGTCGTCACCGGCCGCCGGGTCGGCGACTGGGTGGAAATCCGCGACGGCATTGGCGGCGATGCCCGCTTGGTCGCTAACGGCGGTGCGTTTTTAAAGGACGGCGACATCGTCAGCGTTACGCCTAACAACTAACGACCGGCGCGCTTATCCGCCACCCTTACACCGGCGCTGCTTAACGCATCGCCATTGATTAGCGCCCCAGTATCGCATCGCGGTCTCGGACGTAGGAGCAAAAATCATGAACTTTTCCGCATGGGCTATCCGCAAACCGGTGCCCAGTTTATTACTGTTCGCGGTGCTGTCCATCTTGGGTGGCCTGGGTTTACAACACTTGGGCAAGCAAAACTTCCCGGACATCGAAGTACCGACCATTACCGTCGCCGCCACCTTGGAAGGCGCGGCGCCGGCGCAGCTGGAAACCGAAGTCGCGCGCAAGATCGAGGACAAGATCGCCGCCATCGGCGGCGTCGAGCACGTACGCACCACAATCACCGACGGCTCGGTATCGATCAAGGTCGAGTTTAACATCGACAAGAATGCCGAAGAGGCCTTGAACCAAGTGCGCAACGCGGTGGATGGTGCCCGCGCCGAACTGCCGTCGGCCATGGCCGCGCCTATCGTCTCCAAGACCACAACGGCCGGTAACGCCATTCTGACGTATGTGGTCAGCGCCGAGAATATGGATGAAACGGCGCTGTCGTGGTTCGTCGATAACGATGTCAGCAAGCGTTTACTAGCGGTCAACGGCGTCGGCAGGGTGACGCGTACCGGCGGGGTCGATCGCGAGGTCCACGTCGATCTCGATCCGGTACGCATGGCCGGCTTGGGCGCGCAGGTCAGCGAAGTGGCGACGCAATTGAAAAAAGTCCAGCAGGATGCATCCGGGGGCCGCGGCGACATCGGCGGCGGCGTGCAGGCGGTGCGGACCTTGGGCCGGGTGGCGACGGCCGGCGAATTGCGCAACCTGGATATTCCGCTCGCCAACGGCAGCCACATCAAACTCGATCAAATTGCGGACATCACCGACACCATCGCCGAACGTTCCACCTACGCGACCCTCGACGGCCGGCCGGTCATCGGCTTCGACATCGTCCGCAACAAAGGCACCAGCGAAGTGACCGTGGCGGAAGCCGTGCGCGCGGCGCTGGCCGAATTCGCCGCCGAGCATCCGCAAGTGAGCATCCGCGAGGCCTTCGACACTGTCCAGCCGGTCGAGGACAACTATACCGGCTCGATGCACTTGCTGTACGAAGGAGCCATTCTGGCCGTGATCGTGGTTTGGTGGTTCTTGCGGGACTGGCGGGCGACACTGGTCGCGGCGGTCGCCTTACCCCTGTCCATCCTGCCGACCTTCGCGGCGATGTGGTACTTCGGTTTTAGTTTGAACATTTTGTCTTTACTGGCCTTGGCGTTGGTGGTGGGGATTTTGGTGGACGATGCCATCGTTGAAATCGAAAACATCGTCCGGCATTTGCGAATGGGCAAAACGCCGCTGCAGGCGGCAATGGACGCCGCCGACGAAATCGGCTTCGCGGTGATCGCCACCACCTTTACCTTGGTGGCGGTGTTCTTGCCGACTGCGTTCATGGGCGGAGTACCCGGCAAATTCTTTCGCCAATTCGGCATGACTGCGGCGGCAGCGGTACTGGCGTCGTTGTTGGTGGCGCGCTTGTTGACGCCGATGATGGCGGCCTATCTGCTGAAGCCGCATCCGGAACGCGACAGCGGCGATAACCCGGTGATGCGGGCCTATCTGCAGGTGGTGGACTGGTGTCTAGGCCATCGCTGGGCGGTCGGCGTTGGCGTGGTGGCGTTCGTGGCCGGTTCGCTGAGCCTGATGCCCTTGCTGCCCAAGGGTTTCGTACCGGCGTCCGACAACAGTCAAACCAAGGTTGCGCTGGAATTGCCGCCGGGCAGCACGCTGGCGCAAACCCGCAACATCGCCGCCGAAGCGGAACGTCGCTTGCGCGAGTTGCCGGACGTCACTCAAGTCTTTAGCGCGGATGGCGTTGGCAGCAGCGGCGGAGGTGGGCCGGACGCTGCTACCACCAACTACGAAGTGCGCAAGGCCTCCTTAACCCTGAGCCTGCGCGACCGCGCCGAACGTCCTTATAAGCAAGCTACGATCGAGGCGGCGATACGCGACAAGCTGGCCGATCTGCCCGGCGTGCGGGTGGCCGTAGGCAGCGGCGGCAGCGGCGAAAAGCTGCAGCTGACCCTGGCCAGCGACGATCCGCAAGCCCTGCGCCGGGCCGCCGATGCGGTCGAACTCGAACTGCGGCAAGTCAGCGGCCTGGGAAACATTACGTCTAGCGCTAGTTTGCAACGTCCGGAGATACAGATTACCCCGGATTTCAATAAAGCCGCCGAATTGGGCGTCACGGTCGAGGCCTTGGCCGAAGTGGTCAGGGTGGCCAGTTACGGCGACTATGCCAACGTGATGGCCAAGCTGAATCTGCCGCAACGGCAAATCCCGATTCGGGTGCGGCTGGCCGAGTCCGTGCGCCACAGCCTCGACGAAATCGGCCAATTGCGGGTGGCAGGACGCGTCGGCAGCGTCAGTCTGGCGACCTTGGCCGACATTCGTCTGGCCGGCGGCTTGCAGCAAATCGACCGCTTGGACCGGATGCGCAACACCACTTTCGAAATCGAGTTGGGCGAGCGGGTGGTAGGCGACGTGTTGGCTGAAGTCATGCAATTGCCGACCATGCAAAACCTGCCGGCCGGGGTGCGCACCATAGAGTCCGGCGACGCACAACGGATGAACGAGCTGTTCGGTAGTTTCGGCGGGGCGATGGCGATTGGCGTGTTGTGTATATACGTGGTGTTGGTGCTGTTGTTCGGCGACTTCAGCCAGCCGGTGACGATACTCGGTGCACTACCTTTATCGCTGGGCGGGGCATTCTTAGCCTTGCTGATGACCGGCGGCAGCTTCGCGATGCCCAGCGTGATCGGGCTGTTGATGCTGATGGGCGTGGTCACCAAAAACTCCATACTGCTGGTCGAATACGCGATGATCGCCCGCCGCGAGCGCGGCATGAGCCGATTCGACGCGGTGATCGATAGTTGCCGTAAGCGGGTGCAACCGATTCTGATGACGACGATCGCGATGGGCGCCGGCATGTTGCCTATCGCCCTGGGCTTGGGTGCCGACCCGAGTTTCCGGGCGCCGATGGCCATTACCGTGATCGGCGGCTTGCTGACCTCTACCGCACTGAGCTTGGTGGTGATTCCGGTGGCCTATACGGCTATTGACGATATTTTGAGTTTTGTCCGCCATATTGTCGGCTTGATCCGGCAACCGCGACATTGGCCGGTCGCGGAGAATGTCGCGGCAAATTCCGGCGAAGCCAGGGCGGACTAGGTGATTGAATAGCCCGAGGGAATCGTTCTGCGCGGTACGTGGATCTTTCAGTGTGTACGGTTCCTTTCGTCCTGCAATCCGGGAGAACCTAATGTTCGAAGCCGACTTTTTCAAACGGGTTGGCGCAGCATCGGTGAATAGGCCATCGATTGGCGAAATTTAAACCGAATGGTTCAGCCTTAAATTGTCGTATAGACTTGGCCCTGAGTAAATGTTTACCGAGATTTTTCGTCATGATGACACACCTAACGTGCTCTATTAGCTTTTATAAGCGTCATTCGCAGGGCGGCACGGCTCGCGGCGCACTGCTTGCAGGGGTTTTTACCGTGCTGGCTGCAGTACTTATAGTCTGGTCTTTACGGCTGGAAAGTCCGGATGCTTCCGTTCCGACGCAAGCCGTGCCGGCTTTAACGGTTACCCGGGCCGCTCCGCAATGGCGGCAATGGCCGACCACCATTGAGGCCTCCGGGGCGATTGCGGCTTGGCAAGAGGCCGTCATTGGCGCTCAGCAATCCGGATTAAGGTTAATCGAAGTCAATGTCAATGTTGGCGATCAGGTCAAACGTGGTCAGTTGTTGGCGCGCTTCGATACGGACATGCTGAGAGCCGATCTGGCGCAATTGAAGGCTAATCTGGCCCAGGCTCAGGCCACTGCCGTCCAGGCCGAGACCAATGAACAGCGGGTGTTGAAACTAAAAAATGCCGCGACACTTAGTCAACAGGAATTGCTGCGTTACGAAACCGAAGCGGAAATCGCCCGCACGCAGGTCGATGCGATCAAGGCCCAGTTAGCGGCCAAGCAGCTGCAACTGGGGTACGCCGAGGTACGCGCGCCCGACGACGGTGCGATTAGTGCGCGACTGGCGACATTGGGTGCAGTGTCCGGCAGTGGCCAGGAGTTGTTTCGGTTGATCAGGCAAAATCGGTTGGAATGGCGCGGCGAATTGACTGCCGGACAAATCGCGCAAATTCAGCCAGGCCAAGCGACTCAGCTTAGTCTTCCGGACGGCAGCATTGCCGAAGCCAGAGTACGACAATTGGCGCCGGCTCTGGATGAGCAATCCCGGCTGGGCCTTATGTATGCCGATATTCTGCCTGGCAGCCATGCGCGGGCCGGTATGTATGCCAGCGGTCGTATCGAGTTAAGTCAACGCCCGGCGCTGACTGTGCCGGCGGCCAGTGTGGTCATTCGCGACGGCCGCAGCTATGTGCTGAAGCTGCACAGCGCTGCCACTACTTCGCCAGTTAGTTTACAGGAGGTCGATACCGGCCGGCGGCAAGGCGTGGAAATTGAAATTGTCCACGGCTTGAGCGAAACCGACCGAGTGGTGGTGGAAGGTGCCGGCTTTCTCAACGATGGCGATCTCGTGCACATCGCTCCGGAGCCGGCGGCGAGGGTTGATTGATGAGTTTTGCCTCTTGGTCGATTCGCAACCCGATTCCATCGATTTTACTGTTTATCTTGTTGACCCTCGCCGGGCTGCGCGGTTTACAGCAGTTATCGATACAGAGCTTGCCGGATCTGGATTTGCCCAGCGTTATCGTTAAGCTTAGTCAACCGGGCGCGGCGCCGGCACAACTCGAAACCGAAGTGGCGCGCAAAGTCGAGGATTCGATCGCCACCTTATCCGGCTTGAAGCATATTCGCACCTCGATCACCGATGGTTCGGTGCAAATCAACGTCGAATTTATCTTGGAGAAAAAGCTCTCGGATGCCTTGATCGAAACCAAGGACGCGGTGGACCGGGTGCGCTCGGACTTGCCTAGCAGCGTGCTGCAACCCAGTATCAGCGCGGTGACAGTGGGCGGCGCGCCAATTTTGACCTACGCGATTGCCTCGGCCAAGTTGGACGAAGAAGCCTTGTCCTGGCTGGTGGACGACACCGTCGGCAAGATACTGTTGGGTGTAGCAGGCGTTGGTCGTTTCGAGCGTTTGGGCGGCGTGCAACGCGAAATTCAACTGGAAGTCGATCCGGTGCGGCTGGCGTCGTTGGGCGTCACCGCGACCGATGTGTCGCGAGCTTTGAAGCAAGTGCAGCAAGAGTCTTCCGGCGGTCGGGGTAATTTAGGCTTGGCGGAGCAATCCGTGCGCACACTGGCTACGGTGCGGCAGGCCAGCGAACTGGCGGCCTTACCAGTGGCAATAGCCAATGGTCATGAGGTGCGCTTGGATCAAATCGCCACAGTCCGCGATACGGTTGCCGAACGCACGCAATTGGCCGCGTTGGACGGCAAGCCATTGATAGGTTTCAACATCTACAGGGCCAAGGGTTTTGACGAAACCCGTATCGCTAAAGAGGTGGAACAGGCCTTGGCGCGGCTGCGCGAAGCCGATCCGTCCTTGAGTTTTACTTTGATTTCCGGTTCGGTCGCGTATTCGCAAGAGCAGTACGAAGGTTCGATGATGATGCTCTACGAAGGCGCGCTGTTGGCTGTCTTGGTGGTGTGGTGGTTCTTGCGCGATTGGCGGGCGACTTTGGTGTCGGCTTCGGCCCTGCCTTTGTCGATTCTGCCGACGTTTGCGGTGATGCATTGGCTGGGGTTTTCCATGAATATGCTGACCATGCTGGCTTTGGCTATCGTGGTCGGGATTTTGGTGGACGATGCGATTGTGGAAATCGAAAATATTGCCCGGCATGTACGGATGGGCAAGAGCATCCGGCAGGCTGCTGCGGAAGCGGTCGATGAAATCGCGCTGGCGGTCATCGCCACCACCTTGACGCTGGTGGTGGTGTTTATGCCTACCGCGCTGATGAGCGGCGTGTCAGGATTGTTTTTCCGGCAGTTCGGTTGGACCGCCGTAGTTGCGGTGCTGGCGTCCTTGCTGGTAGCGCGCTTGCTGACGCCGATGTTGGCGGCTTACTTACTCACCGAAGGCCATCATCCGGCCGCCGTCGATGGTAGGTTGATGCCGAGGTATTTAAAAGCTGTGCAGTGGACTTTGAGCCATCGCAAGACCACCATGCTGCTATCCGCGCTATTTTTTATCGGCGCTTGTGTATTGCTGCCCTTGATCCCGGGGGGTTTTGTGCCGCCCGCTGATCGCGGTTATACCACCGTGCAACTTGAGTTGCCTCCGGGTAGCTCGATAAACGATGCAGGCCGCGTTGCCGAAGCGGCGAGAGCGGTATTGCAACCACTGGCGGGAGTCGAACACGTTTTTACCGCAGTCGGCAGCAGTCAATTGGTTGGTGGCGGCGTGACCAGGCCCGGCGAGCAACGCAAGGGCGCGCTGACCATGACCTTAAGCGCTCGGGAGCAGCGGCCGCATCAAACGCAGATTGAGCAGGCAGTACGGGCGGCGTTGCGAGATGTGCCGGGCGCCCGCTTTTCCATTGGGATTGGCGGCCCTGGCGAGAAAATGTCTTTGATACTGTCCAGCGATAATGCGGCGGCGTTAAAAGCCAGTGCACAGGCGTTGGAGCGCGATTTGCGTACCGTGGGCACCCTGAGTAGCATTAGCTCCACCGCCAGCCTGGAACGGCCGGAAATCGCAATTCGGCCGGACTGGCAGCGCGCTGCCGAATTAGGCGTGACGGCCGAGCTGATCGGCGAAACGGTGAGGATTGCCACCAGCGGTGATTTTGATGCCCAACTGGCCAAGCTGAATCTGGATAACCGCCAACTTGCCATTCGAGTAAGAATAGCCGATGCCGCGCGGCAGGATTTACAGGTCTTAGCTAATCTGAGAGTTAGGGCGGGGGATAGATTGGTACCGCTATCCAGTGTGGCAGAATTGTCCTTAGCCAGCGGTTCTGCGCAGGTGGATAGGTACGACCGCCGCCGCTATGTCACAGTTAACGCCGAACTGGGCGGCATGTCCTTGGGTGAGGCTCTGGCCGCCGCCAAAACTTTGCCGGCGGTGGTGAATATGCCGTCCGGCGTTAAATTGATCCGGACCGGCGACGCCGAAATTATGGCGGAATTGGTCGGCAGTTTCAGCATGGCGATGTTGACCGGTTTGCTGTGCGTGTTTTGCGTGTTAGTACTGCTATTCAAGGATTTCTTTCAGCCCTTGACCATCCTGTCGGCGATACCTTTGTCGATGGGGGGAGCATTTATCGCATTGTTGCTGACCGGCGGAGAGTTAAATATTCCGTCGATGATAGGTTTGATCATGTTGATGGGCATTGTCACCAAAAATTCGATCTTGTTGGTGGAATATGCGTTGTTGGCGATGCGGGAGCATGGCCTAAGCCGGCATGATGCCTTGTTGGATGCGTGTCATAAACGAGCCAGGCCGATTGTCATGACGACGGTGGCCATGATTGCCGGCATGTTACCGATTGCGTTGGGATGGGGTGCGGACGCCAGTTTTCGTCAGCCGATGGCGGTGGCGGTAATCGGTGGCTTGATCAGCTCTACTTTGTTAAGTTTGCTGGTGGTGCCGGTGGTGTTTACCTACGTTGATGGCGCTCGTCAAAGTCTGGTACGCCGTTTTGGGTTGAAAGGCTGAGGGGCGTAACTACGCCCCTACAAACCTGTCTCAGCGGGTACCGAATACCACGATGGTTTTACCGTGCGCGGTAATTAAGCCCTTGTCTTCCAGCTCTTTCAAGACCCTGCCGGCCATTTCCCGCGAACAACCGACGATGCGGCCGATTTCCTGACGGGTGATATGCAGCTGCATGCCGTCCGGATGGGTAATCGCGTCCGGTTCCTTGGCCAAATCCAACAGCGTCCGGGCGATACGGCCTTCCACGTCCATGAAGGCCAAGTCGCGGTATTTGCGGCTGGTAATCAGCAAACGGGTCGATAGCTGCTCTCCCAGTACCGTCAGAATTTCGACGGCCTGGTCGCGTAAGTCGGCATTTAGCAGCATTTTGAAGCGTTCGTAACCGATTTCCGCCATCTGGCATTTGGTCCGGGTTTTCACTAGCACGCTACGGGTATCGGCGTTTTTGAACACGCCGATCTCGCCGACGAAATCGTGCTTGTTCAAGTAGGCCAGGATTAGTTCGCGGCCTTCCTCGTCTTCGACGCTGACGCTGACCGAGCCATCGACTACGAACAGTAACTTGTCGCCGACATCGCCGGGCCGGACGATGGTGATTTTGGCTGGATAGCTCCTAACATGGCAGAAGCGTAAAAAGGCGTCCAGGGCGGCTGGAGAAATCTTGTTTTGTTTAACAAAGCTCATAATTTGTAATAATTCTGTGAACTAGATTGGTTACCCTATCAAGGTGCAGTAGTTTTGCAAAAAAATCAAGACATTTGACGGGTTCGATGTAAAATTCGCGACAATTTTGATTCTGGTTGGGGTTTAGCATGCAGGCGACAATTAAATGGGTCGACGGTAGATTGTTCGTCGGCGAGTCCGGTAGCGGACACACGGTGGTGATGGATGGGCCACCGGATCACGGTGGTCGCAACTTGGGTGTGCGGCCCATGGAATTGCTGCTGTTAGGCATGGGCGGCTGTTCGTCGTTCGACGTGGTGGATATTTTGCAAAAGGGCCGGCATGACATTGTGCATTGCACTGCCGAGCTGAAAGCGGAACGGGTGGATACCGTGCCGGCCGTGTTTAGCAAAATTCATTTGCATTTCAAGGTGACCGGCAAAAATTTACCGGTCGCCGCAGTGGAGCGGGCTGTTAAATTATCCGCCGAAAAATATTGCTCGGCGTCCATTATGTTGGGCAGAGCGGGTGTAGAAATAAGTCATGATTTTGAAGTTATAGAGGGTTGATCGGTTGAGCAAATTACAGTTACACGGGTTTAACAACCTGACCAAATCGTTGAGTTTCAATATCTACGACGTTTGCTACGCGCCGAAAGAGCAGGAAAAAGCCTATATCGAATATATCGACGAAGCGTATAACGCCAAGCGTTTGACCCAGATTTTAAAAGACGTGGCCAACATTATCGGCGCGCAGATTTTGAATATCGCCCATCAGGATTACGACCCGCAGGGGGCCAGCGTCACGATGTTGATTTCCGAAGGTGCGGTGATTCCGGCCGGCATGAATTCAGAGTCGCCGGGGCCACTACCCGATACGATCCTGGCGCATTTGGATAAAAGCCACATCACCGTGCACACCTATCCGGAAAGCCATCCCGACACCGATATTTGTACTTTTCGGGCCGACATCGATGTCTCCACGTGCGGGCAGATTTCGCCGCTGAAAGCCTTGAATTATCTGATTCACAGCTTCGAGTCCGACATCGTGATCATGGACTACCGGGTGCGCGGCTTTACCCGTGACGTCTCGGGTCAAAAGCATTACATCGATCATAAAATCAATTCGATCCAGAATTACATCGCGGAAAGCACCAAAGAGCTGTACCAGATGATCGATGTCAACGTGTATCAGGAAAATATTTTCCACACCAAGATGATGCTGAAGGAAACCGAATTGGAAAATTACTTGTTCGAAAAGGAAAGTAATTTCAGCGACGATGAACAGGAAGAGATTCAGGAAATGCTGCAGGAAGAAATGGCCGAGATTTTTTACGGCCGGAATTTTTCTTAAAAAACGCGCTAAATCGAGCAACGGCCTCAGCGGGAAAAGCTACCGCTGAGGCCGTTTTTTTTTATGGAGCGGGCTTACGCGGGGCTTGTTCGCGCATTTTTTCTTGATGTTGCTTGCGCAAGTCGTCCATTTTCTGCATTTGTTCCGGGCTTAACACCTCTTTCATCCGGCTGTGCGATTCTTCGTGGATGGCGCGGAATTTATCGTGCTGCTCTTTAAAGATCGCTTCCAGTTTGGTTTTTTGCTCAGGGCTGAGTTGCAGCAGTTTGTTCAAATGTTCGAGTTTGTGATCCACCGGCTGGCCGTAGTCGTTTTCGCTGGGATAAGCGAAAGCGGTTAAAGGCAAGGCTAGGATGGCGGCGAGGAGCAGTTTTTTTCGCATGGGATAATCTCGGGTAAAGTTGATGTGGCAAGCCGAACCTGCTCGGCTTGCGAGCTAAGTTGGTGTCGGCGCGCCGGCAAAAGTTCACTAATATGAAAAGGCCTTGGGATTTTGCAGGGCCGCGCAGTCGATGCTGAAGCGTCTGGGCTGCTCCGACAGCTCCAGTGCCGTCAGTTGGCCGCCCCACAAGCAACCGGTGTCTATCGAATAACAGTTATAGCCGTCGAAGTAGCCCAGGGTGGACCAATGACCGAAGATGATGCGCATATCGATACTTTTGCGGCCAGGTACTTCAAACCAGGGTATTAAGTGATCGGGCTGGCTGCCGGGCGCACCTTTCGGCCCAAAGTCCATGACGCCGTCGACGGTGCAAAAACGCAGTCGGCTGAAACAATTGATCGCAAAGCGCAGTTTTTCGGTTTTGAGCAAATCATCGCGCCAGACCACCGGCTTGTTGCCGTACATGGACCTGAAAAAACGTTCGTGATCCGGGCTTTGCATGGCTTGCTCGGTTTCGCGCGCCATGCGCAAGGTGGTTTCAAAATCCCACTGCGGCGGCAATCCGGCGTGCAACATGCAAAAGTCGTCATTGTGATGGAATAACTTTTGATGCCGTAACCAGGCTATCAGTTCTTCGCAGTCTTCAGCTCGTAAAATGTCGCCCAGCGTGTCTTTCTTGCCGGCTTTGCCCAGCGATACCACTGTCGCAATCAAATGCAGATCGTGATTGCCGAGCACGGTAACGGCCGCCGACCCCAAACCCTTCACAAATCGCAAAGTTTCCAGCGATTTTGGGCCACGGTTCACCAGGTCGCCAGCCAGCCAGAGTTGGTCTTGGCCGGGATCGAAGCTTATATGGTCCAGTAAGCGGCGGAACTCGTCGTAACAGCCCTGAATGTCACCAATTGCATAAATCGCCATTAATGCAGTGTTCTAGGTATCGATAAAGTGAATTTAGGAATGGCTGCGTTAAAATTTTCGCCGGCGTCCGACTGCATTTCATATTTGCCCTGCATCACGCCGACCGGGGTTTCTATCATCGCCGCGCTGGTATAGCGGAACGAGTCGCCGGGGCTGAGATGCGGGTTTTCTCCCACCACGCCATCGCCATTTACTTCTTGTACCTTGCCGTTGGCATCGGTAATCAACCAGTGTCGGGTCATTAGCTTTGCCGGCGTGGAGCCGACATTGGTGATAGTGACCGTATAAGCAAAGACATAGCGGTTCTGCTCGGGGGACGATTGGGCCTCGATGTAGTAGGGTTGGGCTTCAACTAAAACTTTGTTTTTTTCGCTCATTGATAGATGATGTAAATCAGTATTTGCCTTATTTCACCCCAACTCATACCCAAACGCAAGCAAGCAATCCGATGAATATCCGCAGATTTCTAAGCGCCGGGCTGATTGTCTTGTCCTTGCAGGCACTTGCCGAAGACAATAAAGACTTATTTGCCGCCGCGGCGACCGGCAAGTTAGATCGTGTCGAGGCGCTTTTGGCGCAAGGGCTGGACGTCAATGGTAAGCTGGAGACGGACCGCACAGCGCTTATGGCTGCCAGTTTTAACGGCAATTTACGGATTGTCAAGGCGCTGCTGGCTTATGGTGCCGACGTCAATCTGGCGGATAAACTGGGCTCCACCGCGCTAACCGATGCGGTAATGTTCGGCAGTGCGGACATCGTTGGTGTGTTAATTGCCGTCGGTGCCAACGTCAATGCCGTGGATAACCAGAGCGTGAAAATTCTCGATAAGGCCAAAAAGCTTGGTCGCGAAAACATCGTTAAACTGTTAGAGGCGGCCGGTGCCAAGGGCTCGGAAGCCAAAGTCGAAGAAAAAATCGAAGGCGAGCCCAAACCCGCCGAGGAAAAAAAGCCGGAAGAACCCAAAAAATGATGCCACCAGTCCAAAACCGAATTTCCAGACTGCCATCTTAAACCCCGCTAAAATTATCAGAAATGACAGAATCACAAAAGCCACTACACATCCATATCCTCGGCATTTGCGGCACCTTCATGGGTGGCCTGGCCCTAATCGCCCGCGAACTGGGCTACACCGTCAGCGGCTCGGACCAAAATGTCTACCCGCCCATGAGCACCCAGTTGGAAGAGCAAGGTATTCGGCTGATGAACGGCTACAAGGCCGAAAATCTGGACTGCAAGCCGGACTTGGTCGTCGTCGGCAACGCCATGTCGCGCGGCAATTCAGAGGTGGAAGCGGTATTGAACTTAGGCTTGCCGTATATCTCGGGTCCGCAATGGCTGGCCGAGCACGTATTGCAACACAAATGGGTGTTGGCGGTGGCCGGGACTCACGGCAAGACCACCACCAGCAGTATGTTGGCTTGGGTCTTGGAATATAACGGTTTCAAACCCGGCTTTCTGATCGGCGGCATCCCGCTGAATTTTGGCATCTCTGCGCGTTTGGGCGAGTCGGATTTTTTTGTGATCGAAGCCGACGAATACGACTGCGCTTTTTTTGATAAGCGTTCCAAATTCGTCCATTACCGCCCACGCACCGCGATATTGAACAACCTGGAATACGATCACGCCGACATCTTCGAAAACCTGGACGCGATCAAAAAGCAGTTTCACCATTTGGTGCGCACTATCCCCAGCGAAGGTCTGATCATCGCCCCTGTTTGTGAACAGCATGTTACTGAAGTTTTGGAAATGGGCTGCTGGACGCCGGTCGTAAAGACCGCAATCGACCGCGAAGGCGATTGGCAGGCTCACTTGTTGAAAGCCGACGGCAGCCGCTTTAGCGTCAGTTTTGCCGGGCAAGAGCAAGGCACGGTTGACTGGACCTTGACCGGTCGCCATAGCGTCTACAACGCCTTGTCTGCCATCGCCGCCGCCCGGCATATCGGCATTCTGGCAAAAGATGCAATAGCGGCCTTGCAGCAATTCCAGAACGTCAAACGACGCATGGAAGTCATTGTCAAAAGCGCTGGCGTCACCGTTTACGATGATTTTGCCCATCACCCTACTGCGATCAAAACTACGCTGGATGGCTTGCGCCAACAAGTCGGCGACGAAAAAATCCTGGCCATCGTCGAGCCGCGCTCCAACACCATGCGTCTGGGTGTGCATACCCAATCCCTGGCGGAATCCTTGGGCCAGGCTGACCAGGCCATCCTGTATCAGCCGGATAACCTGGGCTGGGATTTGAGTCAGCTGTTGAAATACGCCAACAACATCGAGATTTGCAATAGCCTGGAAACTATCATCGCCACTATCAAGGCGCAAGCTGGCGGCGTTTGCCATGTGTTGTTGATGAGTAACGGTAGTTTCGGCGGCATTTATAAACGCTTGCGGGATGAGTTGTAAGCAATGAACCGCGTCGAAATCCGCTACTGCACCCAATGCCGTTGGTTATTGCGCGCGGCCTGGATGGCTCAGGAATTATTAAGCACTTTCGAGCAGGAACTGAGCGAATTGGCTCTGCAACCGGATACCGGCGGCATCTTCGATGTGCGCGCCAACGGCGAATTAGTCTGGTCCCGCAAACAGCAAGGTCGGTTTCCGGAAATTACCGAGTTAAAGCAATTGGTGCGCGATCAGATTGCCCCGGAGCGGGATCTGGGGCATGCCGACCGCAAGCCCACACCACAGTCTTGATTCGGCTGTACTGAGATCAGGCACGGCCAAGCTGTCTGCGATTATGCTCCCGGAAGACGACGCCACCATCATCAAACCGCCAGGCGACGATCTGACTCGGATCAAACTTCGCCCCTATCCGCAGGTGCTGGACGGCAACCCTGCATCCGATGGTAAATTCAACGACGATTATTCGTTGCGCGGCGCCGTGGGCGTGGGTGGTGGCGGCCAGGTGTTGCTCGGTTTTGACGAGCGCATCGGCCGCGAAGTGGCTATCAAGGAATTACTGGACCAAGCTGCGCACGAGGATACCGAACTGAATGCGCGTTTTCTCCGCGAAGCCCGCATTACCGGTCGCCTGGAGCATCCGGGCATAGTGCCGGTTTACGATCTGGGTAAGAAGCAAAGCGGTGCACCCTATTATGTGATGCGCTTGGTGCGTGGCGATACGCTGGCCAAGGCGCTCAAGGCCTGCAATGCTGAAGTGTTGCCTGAGCATGCGCTGTCGCGGCGCTTGAGCTTGTTGGACAGACTCATCGATGTTTGCGAAGCGGTGGCTTATGCCCATTCCAAAGGCGTGATTCATCGCGATATTAAGCCCGGCAATATCGTCTTGGGCCCGTTCGGTGAAACTATTGTCTTAGACTGGGGCTTAGCCAAGGTTGAAAACGAAGCAGATCTGGCTCCGCTGCTGTCTGCCGTCCCAAAACAGGCGGATGAGGATGCGGATTTGACCCGGATCGGCGATATTCTCGGCACTCCGGCGTATATGGCGCCGGAACAAGCTAATCCCAATTTCGGCGGCGTGGATACGCGTTCGGACGTATTTGCGCTGGGTTGCATTCTCTATTATTTGTTGGCCGGCCATCCGCCCTTGCGCGGTAGCGCTGATGAGATACTGGAACAACTTAGTTCGTTAGCGCCGATGCCCTCGGCTCGCGATCCCAAGTTGCCTGCGCCATCGGAATTGATCGCCATTTGCGATAAGGCCTTGGCCAAAGACAAATCACTGCGGTTTCCGGATGCGGCAACCCTAGCCGATGAATTGCGCGCTTATCGCGACGGCCGCTTGGTGAGTGCCTACGCGTATTCGCGCAGCGAGCTGCTGCGTCGATTCATCGCTCGCAACAAAATAGTCTTGTTGGCGACCGCCGCTGTATTGCTGGCTATCATGATCGGTGCCAGCGTAGCCGTGAAGTTTGGCATCGAGGCGCACCGCGCTCGGCAGTTGGCTGTCGCCGAAGCCGAGGCCGTCACCTTGGAAAAACAGCGGGTAGAATCCGCGCTGGCCGATGTAACTCGAATTTCCAACGACAATCTGACCGCCGCCGATGCTGTCGCCGCGACGATACGCGATGCCGTCGACGAAATTCGCATCGGTATCGAACAACTTGCAGTATCGGTACGGAATATAGCCGACCGACAGGCGATGACCGGCGCGCTGGAAGCGTTGCGCCTGAGTTATCCGGGGGCCGAAAGTTTTGCCGCGACTCGGGCGCCGGGGACGATCACCGCGGTTGCGCCCGCTAAATACGCGCAAGCTGTCGGTGCAGACACTTCGCAGCTAGAGCACAATATAGTGGCGCGAGAACGGGGTATTCCGACTATGAGTCGGGTTTATCAAGCACCGGAAGGTTTTGCGGCCGTCACGCTAGTGGTACCTATCAAACGCGGCAAAGTCGTCGCCGGTTTTATTTCCGCTCGCTTCAAGGCCGCCGATTTTTTGGGTGGTTTATTGGCCCGAGGGATTCAAACCGAAAATCGTACCTTATGGGTAGTACAAGACGATGGCCTGATCCTTTATGACACCGATCCGCACGAGATTGGCCTCAACCTGTTCCGGGAGGAGCGCTTTAGCCAGATTCCGGAATTACGCCAGCTTGCTACGGAAATTTCCAAGCAGGACGCCGGCGTCGGTTATTACCAAAGCGAGTCTGCCGGTCACGAGGCTCTGTCGCGACGCATTGCTTCCTGGGTGAGTTTGCGGCCCACTGAAAATCGGCAGTGGAAAGTGGTCGTTTTGGAGGCTTGGTGATTTTGTGCCGTTGGCGCTGCTAAGGTCTTTGGTGGTGTACCTCCTTACGAGTTATTTCGACATTCGGCAAATATATCCAAACTAGCATTATAAACCTGGGTGGCGACCCCCATAAGACCTAAAATTGAGTGAAATAAATTATCATGGCTGACAGGTCTGGCGCTGTGCTGATTTAAGCAGGGAATATCGATGTGGTTATTTTGGATAAAGCCATCTGAAAACCAGCTGAGCATAGGCACATGTTTTTGTTCGTCGGGTGCAATAAAATAAGGCAGGCCGTGTAAATAGACATTTTTTTCGCCTAGGGATTCACCGTGATCAGAGACATAAAACATCGCGGAATTATATTTTTGATTATTTTTCTTTAAAAAGTCGATGACATTTTTGAGGAAAAAGTCAGTATAAATAATCGTGTTGTCGTAAGCATTAACAAGCTCCTGCTGTGAACAATCGTTAAGCGTAGCCTTATCACACTCCGGCGTAAAAACTTTGAATTGTTGCGGGTGGCGTAAATTATAACCAGGACCGTGACTGCCTTGCTGGTGCAATACGATGACGCCATCCTGATTTTGTTTATCAAGATATTCTTGTAAATGTAGTAATAAAACTTCGTCGTAACACACTTCATCATTGCATAAATCGTTTAGATTTAAATGCGCCATATCCTCGTAAGTCACGCGGCTGCATACGCCTTTGCAACTATCGTTATTATTTCGCCATAAAACACTGATTCCGGCATGCGATAACACATCGAGCAGGTTTTCAGTATATTTCGCTTTTGACGAATCAAAGTGTTCACGACCGAAATTGGAAAACATGCACGGCACAGAGGCAGCAGTGGCGGTGCCACAGGAATATGCCTGGCTGAAATTGATAATGTGCTCTTGGCTTAATAGCGGGTTGGTTTGACGGCCATAACCGTCTAAAGAAAAATTGGCTGCTCTGGCGGTTTCACCTATTACCAATATTGTCAGATTTTTCTTGGTCGAATGATTGCGATTGGCAGATAGATTGGCATCGTTGCCGACAACGACCAAAGGGTGGTTTGATTTAAAAATACGGCTGACGTTGGAAATAGAGGAATCCACCAAGTTAACAGGGGTGATCAAATAACGAATCTCCCGGTTATTGCGATAAACCGAGGTGTAATCACCGTAAAAAAAATAACTTGTTATAAATATAGTGACGGCGCAGATAAGCAGTGTTTTGGCGTTGGCGGCCAATTGCCTTAGAAAAGAATAATATTGCGCAGGTCGATTCCAAATAAATATAGAAGGGATGATGCCCAACACGATAATGTATAAAAACATTTTAATATTAACTAATTCCAGGGCTTCCTTTGGATTGGTTTCCAAAGCATTTTGCAGCATGGTTTTGTCAATTACCACATCGTAAGCCAGCATAAAGTATTCTATTAGCGATGTTGCCAACAGAAAGAAAATCAATGTGCCTTTAAATAGGTATTTAAAGCGGAATACTGTGAAAAATAATACCAATAATGCGATTAAAACAATAAAAAAAGGCGCATAAAAAATAACAATATTAAGCGATAGCCCACCTTTAACTTCGAGCAATTTTCGCCATAGCGGCATATTGCAAAAGACAGCCATAAATAGCGAGACTAATAATGCCGGGGGAAAAAGGTTTGCGAGTTTGCTTTGGTTCATTAATTGCCAGTGGGCGTGTTATGTAGGATTGCAGCTGTAATTGTTCGTTCGGTTAGCACAGAGCAAGTAGCCTGGATGAAGCGCAGCGAAATCCGGGGCCGTAGAAGTATCACGGTCTAGGTTTTATTAAGCCCCTTCGACACGTGACGCAGTTTTTTGCAACAACAGGTTTTTAATTACGGGATGGTCTCTTGGTCGTTGGTCTGCGAGCCAACTCCAAAGCAACCCGTCGCAGCGGAGACAAACCAGATGACGACATTCAAGCTCTCCGCGTTTTGCAGCGGAATCTATTCCTCCGAAACAGCCATTTTCCTAAATCCAAACCAGTCATCCAAAACTTGATGCACATCGTCAATCCCCACTTTGTTCAAAGCAGAAAATAATTGCAAGGTCACCAAAATATCGGCTTGGCTTAAATCCTTCTGTACCTGCAACAACGTGGCTTTGGCCGCGCCGAATTTCAGTTTGTCGGATTTAGTCAGCAAAATGTGTAAGGGCAGTTTGCGATGTTCGCACCACTCGACCATTTGCCAATCGAAATCGGTGAGCGGGTGGCGGATGTCCATGACCTGGACGATGCCGCACAAGGCTTGGCGATTGTGCAGGTAACTTTCCATCATTTGTCGCCAGTCTTTTTTGATGGCTTCCGGGACTTTGGCGTAGCCGTAACCGGGCAAATCGACTAGCTTGCGTTTGGCGTCGATTTCAAAAAAATTCAATAGTTGGGTGCGTCCGGGGGTTTTACTGACGCGGGCCAGCGCGGTTTGTCGCACCAAAGTGTTAATCGCGCTGGATTTGCCGGCGTTGGAGCGCCCGGCGAAAGCGATCTCCATGCCTTGGTCGGGCGGTGCGTCCTTCAGTTTGGGGGCGCTGTTGATGAACTTGGCCTGATGGTAGATGTGATTCATCACAGTCTCGCTTAGTGTTTATAAATCGGTTAGAATCCGGCCATTATAGCGTCTGGCGGCTGTCATCAGCTTGCTTTATGTCGATCAACCTTCCTGAGCAGGGGCCCATAATGATAAAAAAATTGCTGACTGTTTCCATCTCTTTGTTGTTGGCAACCGCCGCCGGACAGTCAAACGCGCAGGGTAACGCTAGTGCCAGTGCCGGAAAAACCAAGGCCGCCAGTTGCGCGGGTTGCCACGGCGAAGACGGTAATAGCACGATGCCCGCGTTTCCGAAATTGGCGGGACAGCATCAAACCTATTTGGTTAAACAGTTGCAAGCCTTCAAGAGCGGTGCTCGCTTAGCGCCGATGATGGCGCCATTGGCGGCTGCTCTTGACGATCAAGCGATTCAGGAAATTGCCAGTTACTATGCCGGCAACAAGATTTCCACCAATCCGGCGCCGAAGTTGCCCGTGAGCGATGACGATGATGCGCCGGCTAAAACTGCCGAGCAGGAAAAAGCAGAGCTGGAAGCCTTAATCACGCAGGGTAGCGATTTATATCGTAACGGCAATATCAGTCGCGAAGTATCTGCTTGCGTGGCCTGCCACGGTCCTTACGCGGAAGGTAACAAACCGGCCTCGTTTCCGTCCCTGCATTCGCAACATGCCGATTATCTGATTAAAAGCCTGACTGACTTCAAAACCGGCGCGCGTAGCAATAACCGCGAAAACATGATGCACATGATCGCTACCAAAATGACCGACGCCGACATTAAAGCGGTTGCTTACTATATCTCTACGATGAAATAAGCTTTTTCCATCCGGCAGAGCCCATGCTCTGCCGGAATCCTGTCTAGCCCGTGCTCATCTCTTTCGGCTGTTCATGCCGCGCGCATCAGTCCGGCTTTCCGGGCTTGACGTATCTGATCATTACCTATTCGTGGCAATCACGAATCTGCCGGTGGTTGGTGTGGTGTTCTAGCAAAAGCGGCTCTATCCCACTTGCTAACAAAAAATCAGTTGAACCGCTAAGTGTTCGATTTTGCTCTGCTCGATCCGCAAAAGCCATAAGTGCTTGCAGTGGCGGCCGGTATCAATGTGTAGGGCTGCGGCATCGGTCAATTTGTAGGACGTTATGTAAGCCTAGTTATCGTGGCTGTCTTTACTCGACGATTTGATGTACAAATCCTTTGCGTCGGGCTTTGCTTTTCTCTCGCCGGCGATTATATTGGTGCGCTTTCGGTTAGGTACGCTTTGGGGCGCCGGTCTTGGGAGGCGAGTAAATCCTGGATCTTGCCTTCTAGATGTTTGGTCAGTGTGTTTACGCTTTTGGGCGAGAATATGTTTTTATCAGGATTACATTCTTACGGAGAACTTTGATGTTAAAAATAATCGCATTGTTGGGGCTGTTGGGCTTTTCTTCGCTGGTAAATGCGGAAGGTGGTTACGACGCTGTAACGCCGGCGCAGCCGGTGCAAAATCCAGACAAGATCGAAGTGATAGAGTTCTTTTGGTACGGTTGCCCGCATTGCTATAGTTTGGAGCCGTCCATGGTGGAATGGCTGAAAACCAAGCCCGCCAATGTTGAATTTATCCGCCAGCCCGCAGTGTTCAGCGATCTGTGGGGCAAGCATGCCAAGGCCTACTTTACCGCCGAAGCCTTGGGTGTTTTGGATAAAGTTCATGCTGATCTGTTTGATGCGATTCAGAACAAGAAGCAAAAATTAGTCAGCGAAGACGAGTTGGCTAAGTTTTTTGCCGATCATGGCGTTAAGGACGAGGAGTTTCGTAGTGCATATAACTCGTTTTTGGTCGATGCCAAGCTGCGACAAGCAGAGTCTACCGGTCCGCGTTATGGCATCAGCGGCGTACCCGCTTTGATCGTTAATGGTAAATACAAAGTCACCGGGCAGTCGGCCAAGTCTCAAGCCAATATGCTGACCGTTGTGAATCAGTTGATAGCCCAAGAAAGTCAGAAAAAATAAACATCCGACTAACGAATTGCTGCACAAGGACGTGAGAAGCTAGTGCTGATTGTTGGATGTTCGTCACAAATTCAACGATAGGCTATAATCAACCGACCAGGAATTTTAGAATTAGGGCATGTTTCATGGTTTTTTTTAAAAACAAGGATGAGGGTCCGGATAGGTGGAAGGATAAATACCTCAAGCTGTTGGACGACCAGGAACACACTGAAAAACAATACAAAGCCAACGAAGAGTTGTTGTGTAAGACCATCGTCCGTTTTGCGTTGGCTGTTAAAGGTCTGAACCGGCAACTCGATCCTCACTTAAATCGTATTCGCAATTTATTGAAAGGCGGCCTGCAAAGTCAGCTATTACAGAAAGAGCTGTCGGCTTTTTCTAGTGCGCTGATTATGCTGGAAGAGTCACCTGAGCCCGCTGTCCAGGATGCTTCCTTGTTGTTCGAATTTCTGGGCAAGCAATATCCTCAGCGCCAGGATCAGCTCGATGATATTCAAGGAAAGTACGAAAGCCGTCAGTTTAGTAACAATCAAACTTTTTATTTGGCCCTGCTGGAACTGGTAGAGGATAACAAGCCGCTTGCGAACATTGACTTGGCCTTGGAACTGAGCGAAGTGGATGCCAGAGCCATCAATATTCAATTAATCCGTTTGTTGGACAACGCCGAAATTCCGTTGATTTTTGCCGGGGATGCCGAAAAAATCAAAAGCCGATTGTACGCGGATCATGCCTTGGGGCCTATTTTTGACGATACGGTTGCGTTACTGTTGGCGGTAAAAAAACATTTGGAATCGGAACAGCAGGAAATGGCGGCATTTTTGTCGAAATTAACCGACCAGTTGACCGAGTTGGGCGTAAAAGCCACCGGAGTTAATGCTGCTAACGAAATTAGAGTTAAAAAGCGCAATCTGCTGGATCAGGCCGTATCTGAGCAAATCATGGAGTTGCGGGAAAAGTCTGAGAATGCGACTCAGCTGGAGCCGCTGAAGCAAATAGTCAGCAGTCGACTGATCACCATCACGCAACAAATTCAAGCGCATAACCTCCAGGAGCAACAGGAACGGGATAAGGCGCTGCGCGAAATGCAGGCCTTGTCGCAAAGGCTGCGGGAAATGGAGTCTGAGTCTTCTGAATTGCGCTCAAAGCTGGATCTTGCTCAGCATCGCGCCGCCCGCGACCCGTTGACCAATCTGCCGAATCGGTTAGTGTTTGAGGAACGCTTGGTTGATGAAATGGCGCGTTGTCGGCGTCATAAATCGCCGATGACGTTGATGGTTTGGGATGTAGATCTGTTTAAAAACATCAACGACACCTACGGACACAAGTGCGGGGACAAGGCTTTGATTGTTATTGCCGAATTATTATCCAAACACTGCCGGGAAACCGATTTTGTGGCGCGTTTCGGCGGCGAAGAATTTGTGATGATATTGCCTGGCGCCGATGCCGCATCGGCCTTAATGATAGCGGAAAAACTGCGGAAAACCTTGGAAAACAGTAGTTTCAATGCGAATGGCAACAAAGTGTCTATCACCTTATCGTGCGGAATTAGCCAGTTTGTCGAAGGCGATAGTAACGAGTCAATTTTCAACAGAGCCGATTCCGGCTTGTATAGTGCCAAACAAACCGGTCGTAACCGCTGCGTTGTAGTGTAATTAAGTGCAATAGACATGGCGACTAGTACCCCTTATTCGGCTTCACTTGATAACGAAAAGTTTTTATACAAGCTGGTCATTCAACTGCTGATTTTTTGCCAAGGCAGTCACAAGTTGTTGGAACCCCATCTGTTGGCGATAGGCGCGAAATTGCGGAGCGGTGCGAATTTGCAGGATTTACTGTTCGAGTTGCAAGCTGTGTCGAAAACCTTGTTGCACATTTCCAAGCAAGCTAAACAGGATGTGAATGTCGAGGAAAACGACAGTACTTCGTTGCAAAACAATTATCTGCTGGAGCGATTGGATGAATTGCTGGCCGATGCTCAAGTGCCGTTGCGTTTTCAGCAGCAGACCGCGCTGTTAAAGCAGCGGGTCAGGGCTAATCAGAGCGAGGAGTCGTATAAGAAGGTCATCGACTCGGCGATTACCTTGCTGCTAAATATCAAAGATTACAGCGTATCCGAGCAGAACGGCATCGACGTGTTTTTAGGGGATTTGAGCGAGCGGCTCGACGACCTTGGACAAGACGTAGAAACCGCAGGTCAAACCAATCGAGCATTGATCGACAATCGCGAGATTCTGAATACCGAAATTCACCGGCAAGTCGGTAACCTCAAAGATTCGACGCAGGCTGCTGAAGAGCTTGATCTGTTAAAAAATCACACTGCGGAGCACCTGGATCGTTTATTGGAGCAGATGCTCGAACACAAACAAATAGAAGATAAAAGGCAGCAGGAAGCACAAGAAAAAATTGAGTTAATGACGCAAAAGCTGCAGGAACTGGAAACCGAGACCGAAACCCTGCGCGTTAAACTCAAGATAGAGCACGACAAAGCACTATGTGATTCCTTGACCGGCTTGCCGAATCGTTTGGCGTATAACAATCGCGCCGAAATGGAAGTGAAACGTTGGAAGCGTTACCGAATGCCGCTAACGTTGATCATTTGGGATATCGATTTCTTCAAGCTAATCAACGATACCTATGGGCACAAGGCGGGTGATAAAACCCTGGCTTTAGTTGCGCAATTATTGCTAAACAATTGCCGGGACACCGATTTCGTGGCTCGCTACGGTGGCGAGGAGTTTGTGATGCTGATGCCAAATACCCAAGAGTTTCAAGCGTTGGGAATGGCGGAGAACACCCGTAAAATGATTCATAGCTGTGGGTTTAACTCTAACGGCGAAAATATCAATTTAACCCTGAGTTGCGGTATCAGTGAATTCACAGACGGCGATACGCATGACGACGTGTTCGTGCGGGCCGACCAAGCGCTGTATCAGTCCAAGCAAGGCGGGCGCAATCTGTGTAGCGTATTCAAAGGATAGTCTACCGATCTTGGGGGCTTTCTTTAGATGGGCTGATGATCTAGTGCGGAAAGTAAGGTGTTTTTAGCCGCTTCACAAAAGTAGTTGCTATTGAGTAGCGCTTTGTTTAATTTCAGCCGAACAGAAATGGGTAACGGGCCGATCTAAACGGTGTATTGGCTGTAAGGCAGCTGTCGAATATGCCTATCGCCTCATCGCAGGAGATGATTTCCTGTTGACTGTCCAGAATATAGTGAGCCAGATTGAGGATGCATTTCCAGTGGCGGCGATTGTCGATAAAGCGGAAAGCCTGGGACAGTAATTCCTGCATTTTCTCTTCGCGCTGGTTTTTCGATGCAATGAAATGATCCAGGTAACTGAGTACTTTTTCCAGATCGCTGTAGCCGCCATAGTTATGTAAGGCTTTGAAATTTATTAGATTAATATTAAAAACTTCGTCGTCGCGAATCGATACGTATTTTGCTTCCGCCAAAGGTCCAACCAATAAATTGATCACATCAGCTTCGTAGGCGCGTTGGCAGGCATGTTGCTGATTATCGTCAGATAGTTCGTTAAAGCTTTCCACAACGGCAATCGGCAAGTTTTGGATTAGATTGCCGTCTATCACTTTCGCGAAAAAATCATCGTAAGCGTTGCTTGGCCGTTTGACATGTATTTCGAAAAATACCGGGGGTAATTGTTTTTGGCGGTTGCCGAGATGAATAGCTGCGGCATGTCCTGCTTCATGAAAAGCTGTGCGCCAATTCAGTTCGCTAGGGTGCACGAAAGTTGACGTAGTTGAATAATAGTTTCGTTCCATAGACAGCGACCTCATCCAGAAAAAAGATGCGGCGCTAAGGCCGCATTGAGGAAGGATATTAAAACTCTTTACCCTTTAGGAGAGGGAGCGCATACATAAGAGTTGCATATAGTTTAATGGCGAGAGCATGGTTTGAAAATGTGACAAATTGACGCGCGGCAAACTGTCACTCAATATTGAAGGCGATTTATCCATGAAAAAACGGGTATTACGGCGTAACACCCGTTAACGTAAAACTTAAATGTCCTGTTTAAGGTGGCTCTTGGTCCAAAACGGTAAGGACAAGGCAAGCAAGCAAGCCAACCAGCTTAGGAGTTGCTGGTTATATAGCGTATAGGTCAGCGCAACGGGAAGGCCCTCTGAGAGACCTGGATGCGCTTGAATGAAATCGCGACCGTCCATAAAGGCTTTGCTTTCTCCCAGTATCAGTGCAATAGCGGCAAAGCTCAGTAAATAAGCAATAAACCGGTTGCAACGGCCCTGCAGGCTCCAGCCAATTAAACTGTCAAATGCCAATGATCGGCTATTGAGCTTGTGCTCTTTTAGCAATAGGCAAGCAATCAAGCCGATTACGCCGAAAGCCGGAATGGCGAATTGCTCTACGGGGAAGCTCAAATAGCGGCCATTGATGGCGAGGCCATAGGTCTTATAAAGTGCTAATAATATAAAGAGTAGATAACCGCTTCTCAAGCCGTTAGCCAACTGCATGTTGCCCGGTTTATCGATTAAAATATCGCTACTACGCTGCAGCAGTAGCGTGCCGAGAGCCGTATTCGCAATCACCAGCGCCACGGCATAAAGTCTTTGCCAGGTGCTGTAACTGGTGTACCAGAGAAAGTCGGCCAATGTCACCAGGCAGACGCTGAATACTTGCGCCAGGGTGAAAAACGCTAACATGCGGATCAGCGAGACCTGTTCCAGCTTTTTGGAATATTTCACGATTGCCAGCAGCCAGATCAGCGTGGCGACGGCAAAACGGTTCTGCCAATTGGGGGTTTCTTCGACTGGGCCGGTCAACGGGAATACCGGTTCGCGGTCCGCCGAGAACAAGCCCCAGTTGGCGCCAACCACGCCTTCCAGTTCGCTTTTCCAAGGCTGGTTAAAGGCCTCGACGATGTTGTAATCAAAGCCGTGGCGATTGGCGATCTGTATCATGCCGCGAATAAATTTGGCTTCGTTGACTACGCCGGGAATAGCCATTCCGCGCTGCCTGCCGGCGCTGGGCCAGCCGGATTCACCTATTAATATGGGTTTGCCGGGGGCAATGCCGCGGGCTTCATCTTCTACTTGTTTGACGATTTTTTCCAGATGTTGAGAGGCATTTTCCACCGAAATCGGCTCGTCTTCCCAATAAGGCAGAATGTGAATGGTAATGAAATCCACTTCATTGATCAGCTTGGGGTACTTCATATACATCGACCAGACATCCGCATAAGACACGGGTTGCTTGACCGCCTTTCTCACCTCGCGGATATACCCAATCAGTCTATCGACATCCATATCGCCGCGTAACAGCACTTCGTTGCCGACGATCACCCGTTTCACCACGTCGGGGTTTTCATTGGCCGATTTGATCAGCGCATTGACTTCACTGGTGTTGTCCTTGTAACCGTAGCCAAGCCAGGCGCCCTGGATCATTTTCAAGCCGTGTTTGCGGGCCAGATCAGGGGTGGGTTGCTGGCCGCCAAGGCTGGAGTAGGTGCGGATGCTTTCGGTCTTATCGGCAAGCAGGCGCAAGTCTTCGTCGATATGTTCCGCCAACGGGAATTTTTCTTCCAGCGGACTGAAGCCTTCCCGAAACGGTGCAAAGGACAGGCTCATCAACTTGCCGGACGGCACGTCGGTGCCGGCGTCTTGCGGCCGGTTATACAACCAGTCGAAACTGCCGTGAACTAAAAAGATGAAAATCAAACAAAGCAATACTCTGATGCTGGGCATAATCTGGCTGAGTGGTATGTTGCAAAAATGTCGCGGATTGACTGGCAATAATCGCTGCTTATGGAATTATAAGGCATTAGCCGGCTTGCCGAATTAGATCGTTTGGCGGTGGCATAAAACCGGCCAGGATTGTCGGTGTCTTTAATAATTAATTACTGTACTTTACCCATGGGTTCTGGTTACAGTATCTGGCTTTTCTGATATTCGGAAGCCTTGTTGAGGCATCCGTCAATTCGTCTGTTTTATGAGGTTTTGTATGCATAAAAAGGTTATCCCCATTCTGTGTGGCGCCATGCTGCTTCCGGCGTCGCAATGGGCTATGGCGGCGGTGGATAAATTACCGGCGACCAGTAGCGTCAAAATGGGTGCGGCAGAGGAAGTTTGTTCCGAATTTACCGATGCCAAGTGGCGTGATGCGCAAGTGATCGACGGAGTCGAAATACAAGAATCACGGATGTGTAACCCCGATAATCCTGCCGACATCGCCGCTTTTGTTAAGGGCACCAATAATATTTCAATGTCTACCTTGATGGAGACACAACTGGCCGCCGATGCGATTACCGTCGGTGAAGACATGGACGGCGACGGCGACCCCGATCACTATATTATAAAGCTGGAAATTGCCGAACTGAACGGCCATTCGCCAGACATGAAGGATCCGACCACTACGTTTGACATCGCTCCCGGCATTCAACCCACTTTTTGGGTCTATGCACCGAAAACTCGGGATATGTCGACACTGAGTCTGTACGAACCGGTCGCCAATCCTTTGCTACGCGCGCCGTCGCCGACGATACGGGTCGAACAAGGTGATATCGTTTGGTTGGTACTGGAAAACAGCCATTACTTTCCGCATTCGATCCATTTACACGGCGTTGATCATCCGTACATGGATCATAGTGGGGAAGGCAACGACGGTGTTGGTCAAACCGGTCAGATGGATGTGTTGCCCGGTCAGAGCAAAACTTACGTGATCAAGCCGCGTCAGCCCGGCACCATGTACTACCACTGCCATGTACAGCCGCACACGCATATTCCGATGGGTTTGCAGGGTCTATTTGTAGTTGAGGAAAATCGCCCTAACAACTGGGTGCAGGTTTTCAACGTTGGTAATGGACAGGTACGACATCCGTCAGTCGCGGTCAAAGAAAAATATGCCGCAGAATACGATCTGCACTATCAATCTGTAGACAAGGAACTGCATGAAATGGTGCGTTCCGCCAACGACCCTCGCATCATTGCCAGACGGATGAATCAGGAATATGACATCACTGATTCTACACCCGATTACTTCATGCTTAATGGCAGATCTTTCCCTTACACCTTAAGGGAGTCGCTGATCCTGATGGAAGAAAATAAAAAGGTGAAGCTGCGGATATTGAATGGTCATGAAGAAGCCTTTGCTATGCATATTCACGGCCACAAGCCGATGGTTACCCACTACGATGGCGTTGATAACGGTCCCAACTCGTATATCAAGCGCGACGTTCATGGCATGGTGCCAGCTCAGCGTATCGACCTAGAATTGAGCGGAGTGGACGATGGCTTAAATAGCTTTGGTCAGGGGGTCTGGATGTTCCACGACCACGTCGAAAAATCCTTTACCACTAACGGTATCGGCGAAGGGGGCGACATCAGCCTTGTCGTTTACAAGGGCTTCTCCGACGAAAAAGGCATTCCGAAAGTACATGGCATGAGCCTGGCACCTTATTTCACCAAAGAATTCTGGCAAGGTAAATATCCGGCCTGGCAGGATTATGATGCTTGGAAAAGCTTAGGCTTGCCGGAGCTCAGTAATAATAAGCAAGTGGCTTTTGTGCCGCCACCTCCAGTAGCCAAAGTTGATCTTGCAGCGCAGGCTGCCGCCGAAAATCAGCCGTCTTTTATCGGGCAATTATTGTATGGCTTGATATTAGGTGGATTAATTTACGTCGGCTTTGCCAATCGTCAGCGTATTATAGCGATGATCAAGAAGTAAGCGAAACCTGGATTGTCTAGCAACGCCGCTGTCGAGTTCGTCTCGGCAGCGGCGCTTTACTGTCAGCCTATGTAAAACTGCCGCATCATGCCTAAGTCTTCATGCTCAAGATTGTGGCAGTGATATAAAAACAAGCCTTTATAGTCTTGAAACGGTTTGACAATCTCGACCGTTTCCCCTGGCATTACCAATACCGTATCTTTCCAGCCCGAGTCGATAAAGCCGTCTTTTACCGTAGCATAATCCTTGGGCTTAACCTTGGCTGTGCTTCTGGACAGAATCTGGTATTGCTGACCGTGCAAGTGGATAGGATGGGCCATTTCCATCATCATGCCTCCGCCCATCCCGCCCATCCCCATGCCACCCATTTTGTGGTCGCCGGATTCGCCATCGTGTTCGTTATTGCCGTGCTGCATTCCTCCCATCATGCCCATGCCGCCGGCGTGTTGGCCTGCCGAATCACGATCGTGGAAAATTTTGATTTTCTTGATCGAACCTAGCGCGACTTTCTCGAAATCCATCACTCTGTCCATCGCAAATGACTTGCCGTTTAGCAAGGGCTTCATGTGTTGCATCGAAATGGCTATCGGTAGCGGATTGGCGGCATTGTCTACATCGCGTTCCGTTAGCTGTAGGAATGGCACCAGTTTTTCCGGCAGTTTTGGCGACTCGCTAACCTTCTCGCTGATTTTAAATACAGCAATCGGGAATTTGCCGCCTTGCGGCAAACGGTTGTGCATCATACCCATTCCGCGGCCATCCCCGTGCATTCTGTCATACATCCCCGGCATCACGCCGGAAAACGGCAGACTGTAAAGCATCAGTTGCGAGCCAACTTTACGACCACTGAAATCCAGCCATAAATCGACCCGTTCGCCGGGAGCTAGCATGATATAGGGTCGAGTTTCCGGTTTGGCCAGCAGGCCGGCGTCGGTACCGATTGCGGTTAACGGCGTGCCGTCTTCCCAGCCCAGTTTGTAAATCCGGGAATTGGAGCCGTTCGCGGCCCGGAAACGATAGGCTCGCGATTTCACTGCGAATTCGGCGTTGGGTTTGCCGTTGACCAGGATGTCGCTGCCCAAAAAGCCCATGATACGTTCCGGCATCGCATGCAGATATTGCAGCTGATTTTGACTGTCGAAACTCCGGTCTTGAATCACAAACGGTAAGTCGTACTCGCCGCCAGGTAACTCCAATTTGGCTTCGTCGCTGTCGTTGACGACGATCAAGCCGGCTAGACCACGATAAACCTGTTCGGCAGTCAAATCGTGCGAATGCGAATGGTAAAAGCTGGTGCCGGCTCGATTCAATACCTCGAATTCGTAGACAAACTGTTCGCCGGTATTGATTGAGTACATGGGGTGGCCGTCGCTGTGTTGCGGCACATGCAGGCCATGCCAGTGGATGATAGAGGGTTCTTTAAGCTTGTTATTGAAAAACACTCTGACTTTCTGGCCTTGCTGGAAAGTCAGTATCGGCCCCAAGTAGTTACCTGGCAATTGTGTCAAGGTGTTCGATGGACCCTTACGTAAGGCGGCTATGAATTTTTGTACCTGAGTAGCCGGTCCGCTGGAGAAAATGTTGACTTGCGCCGCTTGTGCGACAAATTCGATTTCCACATCGGCGGTGAAGCCTGGCGTGGCGGTTCTAGTAATTTTACCGCTGTCCGCCGCCAGCAGCAATCCCGGAAATGCGGCCGCGGCCGTACCGAGCATGGAATGTTGCAAAAATTGACGTCTACTGTAGTTGATATTATTGGACATGCGCTCCCCCTTTCTCTTATTGGCTTAGTGAATAAGCTTTTTATTATCGGTTTGAACATACTCCTTTTCCTGCGGGCAAACAACTCAGAGATGTGGTCAACAATCCAGCGATATGCCAGACAATCACAATCCTGAATTGGATGTTAGAATGCTCAGCCATTGATGTTGAGAGGACATTGCCGACCATTGTTTGGCGTTGTGTTCCGCAAGTAGGCGATCGGCTATCTAAGTAAAGAGGAAATTATGCGTAACTGGAAACTGTTGCCGGCGATTATTGCAGCAACCCTGGCGGCTGCTATTGTGCTATACGTCGCGTTCTACTTCGTGTTTCTCGATTTTTTCGTGGATTTATGGTGGTTCCGTTCGCTGGAGTTTGAAGCTTACTTTTGGCTGAAACTGCTCTACCGATTCATTTTTTCAGGTGCAGTTACTGCATTTTTCTTTGTTGTTTTTCTGTTTCATTTCTGGATTGCCTCTCGCTACCTGGGTCTGAATCCGCCCGATGAAACATTAATGGACGATTCCAAGCGCCGGCGTTTTCAACGTTTTGCCGATGTGTTCATGACTGGTTCGGCCAGGATATATACCCCAGTTTCGCTACTACTTGCTGTCGCTATTGCAGTGCCTTTCTACTTGCAATGGGAGCAGGCGCTACTGTTTTTCTTCGGTAGTGCTTCAGGTATCGTCGATCCTGTATACGGCAACGATGTCAGTTTTTACATGTTTTCCTATCCGATTTACATGCTGGTTCAGAAGGAGTTGCTAACCACGGCGGTAATTGTGTTCTTGGCTACCGGCGTGCTGTATTGGATGGAGCATGTGTTTGTGCCTAACCAAAGCAAGGAGTTTCCGTTCGGGGCGAAGATTCATTTGACCGTGCTGTTCACCTTTGTGGTGCTGTTCGTGATCTGGGGATTTTTGTTGGATCGCTTTTCCTTGCTATATGAGGGCGGCAACGAGCCAGTGTTTTTCGGGCCGGGCTTTGTGGATATGCGTTACAAACTACCGCTAATTTGGCTAGAGGTATTGTTCTTCTTAGCGATCGCTGTTTCGGTGGTTTTTTACGCGTTTTCGGAAAGGCATCGCAGTAAGGCGCTGATTATAGTTGCCACATTGGGGTTTTTCGCAGTTTGGGGGCTGCGAGGCTCGCACACAGTTCCGGAAATGATAGAAAAGTTTATCGTCAAGCCTAATTTTACCCGTACCGAAAGTGACTCAATGCGGATGAACATTGATGCGACCATGGCGGCGTTCGATTTAAATAATATCAAAGTCGTGGATTTCAAGGTTAGTCTGGATGCGACTAAAGACATAGAAGCCTGGTCCACAAAAAAGCATTTTGAAAATATTCCAGTTTGGGACCGAGAGTTTCTGATAGACGGCTACATGCAATTGCAGGGGCTACGTCCGTATTATGGCTTTCCGACAGTCGATGAAGATCGCTACTTCATTAATGGACACCATCAGCAAGTCAATCTGGCAGCCCGCGAAGTCAATATCGATAAGCTGCCCAAGGAGGCACAAAATTGGGAAAACACCCATTTGCGATATACCCATGGATACGGCGCGGTCATATCTCCTGCTGCTCAGGATGCCGGAATTCCTATTGTATGGTACTTGCGCGATTTGAACATGACTTCAGATGTCGGATTTTCAGTGAAATATCCGGATATTTATTATGGCCTAGAGAAATATCGCTATGCGATTGTGCCGAACAATTTGGTTGTTAGGGATATTTCCAGCTCCGCTCCGGAGGAGTCGCTGGATTATCAAGGAAACTCCGGCATACCGATTCCGTCTTTGTTCAGAAAGATGTTGTTCGCCTTCTATCTGAAAGACGAAAAAATCTTTTTCGCACCGAACATAACCACGCAAAGCAAGGTTCTGTTACGCCGTAATATCGATGAAAGGATTAGTACGCTGACGCCGTTTTTGCACTTGGATAAGGATCCTTATTTAGTTGTCGGTAAAGATCGATTTTATTGGATTCAAGACGCTTATACCTTGTCGAATTTTTATCCGGTTTCCAAGCCGGCGGCTGATGATTATTTGGATGGCGAGCACAAGTTTAACTATATCCGCAATTCGGTCAAAATCGTGGTTGATGCCTATGACGGCAGAGTCGACTACTATATTTCCGATCCAAAAGATCCGATCATCAATGCTTATAACCGAGCCTATCCTGGGGTTTTTAAAAACGTGCGGGAAATGCCGGACGAACTGCTAGAGCATTTGCGTTATCCGCGCGACTTGTATTATATGCAGATGAAAATTTATGCCAAATATCATCAAAACAGCCCGGAGTTGTTTTATGAACAGGCAGAAACCTGGCAATTCGCGTCGGTGGATGGGCTGCCCGTCCTGCCGTATTTCATTACCATGGACTTTGATCGTTGCAACGACCTGGAAGAGTTTGTGATGATCAATCCGATGACGCCGGTGCATAGGGAAAATTTAAGCATGGTCGGGGTTGCCGGAACTGTCGATGAAAATAGCTGCGATCACAGTTATAAGCCCGGTATCACTATCTACAAATTTCCGAAGGCTGTTCAGGTTAACGGACCGTCGCAGGTCAATGCGCTGATTGATCAAAATCCTGAAATTGCCGCACAATTTACGCTATGGAACCAGCAAGGTTCAGAAGTTAAAAAAGGCCGGATGGTGATTTTGACCATGGGTAATTCAATCTTATATGTGCAGCCCATTTATATGCTGGCGACCAAAACCAAGATACCTGAGCTGGCGCGAGTGATCGTTTCGATTGGTAATCAGGTGGTGATGGACAAAACCCTACAGGCGGCCTTCGGTCGCTTGAAGGATTTGTTTATCAAGGGTGCCAACGGTTCGGTTTCCGGGATTTCGTCCACCGAAAGCAAATAGCCGATTGGCGTCGTCTACAGGGGGAGAGACGCCAGGCGATCAATGTAGCAGCATGGAACATAGCCGGTCTTCTAACTCCATGCGCTCTGCAAGTCTTTCGCCGAGCACGGATAAATCCTGGGCCAGATTCTCGGTATTAAATTTACGCTTGCCGTCGTCGTAAGTGTCGCTGAAAGTAATGGCTGATTCGGTAGTGTTGGAAAAAGCCGGATACATCTGTTCAGCGTAAGACAGCGTTGAATTTTGATGTTGTTTTTCGGCAATTAGATGTTCGTAAATGCTGAAGTGGCCGAATGAGATGTAATCTATTAGCAGTTGTGAAAACTCCGATAGCATAGGCCTAATCGCGTTCTCGCTGGAGAATGGTTTCATTTCGGCGATTTGGCAATATAAGGTCCAGACTGCGGAGCGCTCTTCCTGCAATGCTGCAACCAGATGCAGATTGTTTGCGCTGGTGTCGGTAGCTATAGAATTCATTTCAGTCACGGCGCGTCTCCCTTTGAAAATTGACGAGCCTTAAATTTATGTGAATTGTTAGAAATGTTCAACAATTGATTAAAATATAAAGGAAATTTTCGTAAAATTTGTGACTGACTTTGCACCATTAGCTTTTATCTTTGTCGCATTAAACTGTGAGGCGAAGCCCTTAATCCAAGCTTGGCGGCTAAAAAACCAGCCGCAAAAGCAGCCCTTTGCAATCTACCGAAACCACGAAATCGTTCTAGTTATTAGTGGTGTAGGTAAAATTGCGATGGCGGGTGCGGTGGCTTATACAATGGCGCAATTTCCCGACATCGCCCAGCCTATCCTGCTTAATTTTGGTATCGCCGGCCATGGCCAACAGGCGCTAGGCAGTTGTTTTTTGGCCGATAAAGTCACTGACGCCGACACCCAGCGACACTTTTATCCGCAATTTTCTTTCCATACTCCTTGCCGGACACTACCGTTAACTACGTTGTCCAGGGCCGATGCCGATTATACCGACGATAATCTGCGCGACATGGAGGCTTCGGCGTTTTATGAAATAGCCGTTAAATTCAGTTCCAGCGAATTGATCCACTGCTTAAAAGTGGTGTCGGATAATGCCGAATCGACAATAGAGAATATCAATGAAGGTGCGGTCGCAGCGTGGGTGCAGGCGCGTCTAGCCAGTATAGACAATGTGATCTCTGCGCTGGTTAAGCTCAGGGGAGCGATGCCGGTCATAGAAAGCGAGTTATATAGACAGTTGCTTGGACAGTTTCATTTCACCGCGACCAATGCGGTTAAATTGCGTGCGCTGTTAAATCGTTGGCAAGTATTAAATCGGGATGGGACGTTCCATTTGTCTGAGACTAATACCGGTAACGCCAGGGAGTTATTAGTTTGGTTGGAAAGACAGCTAGAGGAAAAGCGGTTTTATTTGTAAAGCTTGCCAGAGCAGGCGGTGAACTTAGAGGGATTGAAAAATACGGGGTGCCCCGAAAGACACCCCGGGACAGCATTACAGCAGTTTTTTCAAAGCTTCAACGCCTTCTTTGCCGGCAGCTAAATGTTGTTTGGCTTCTTGCAAGTTAGCGGCTTTAGCTGAAGTAATGGCTGCTTTCAAATGGCCTCTAGCTTTATCGGCATATCTGGCAACTTTATCGTTTGCGTTCAGTTCCTTGATGAAACCAGCCGCTTTTTGGATCAAATCGACAACAGCAGCATCTTCAGCACCATTGTTGATTGCTGCCTCGGCAGCTGTAATACGCGCTACAACCTCATTGATTACATCGGTAGGTTTGTAAGCAGTTCTGCCTGGATCGGATTCAGCAACAGCAGCAGTTGAAAAAGAACCCATGGCAGCAGCTAAAGAGAACGCGATAACAGCACTTTTTAAAATTTTCATGTATTGAACCTCACAGTTATTTTTATAAGAACATATAGCTGCTAACCCAACCGCTTTAACCACTACATGTTGGGCCGGGATGATAGCACAGTTAATTCTGTTTGCTAGTCTGTTTATAGCGGTTTTTATGGTTTTTTCGGTGCTGAAAAAATGCCGCTGCGGCCTTATTCGACGCTGACTAGCAGGTTGTCCAGCCATGCGCTGGGCAGCAGCCGTTTCAGCCAGGCAAACAAATGCGTGGGCACTGTCACCCGGTAGCGAATTTTTGGCCGATTCGACTCCAAAGCATGCGCCACTTTTTCAGCGACTGCGGTGGGGGGTAAAGTAAACGGTGCAGCCGGACCGGGTTTTTGTAGTCGGGCTTCCATGGCTTTATAGGTATCTTTATGAAAGCTATGTTCGGCATCGATGTGTTTTTGATACAAAGCAAAAGCATTTTGCCGGAAACGGCTTGCTATTGGTCCCGGTTCGATCAAAACGATATGAATGCCGGTGCCACGCAATTCCAGTCGTAAAGTATCGGCCAAACCTTCCAATGCGAATTTGCTGGCGTTATATGCGCCGCGAAACTTCATGGCCACGAAACCCAGTACCGAGCTGTTATAAATCACCCGGCCATGTCCTTGTTTGCGCATCAACGGTAATAGCAGATTGGTTAGCTCATGCGTACCAAACAGATTGGTTTCGAATTGATGGCGCAACACATCCCTGCTCAAATCTTCCACTGCGCCGGGCTGGCCGAAGGCGCCATTATTAAATAGCGCATCGATTTTGCCGCCGGTTAGTACAATTAATTCAGTGACTGCCTGCTGGATGCTCTGCGAATCAGCCAGATCCAACAGCAGACATTCAAAACCTTCGCTGCGCAAACGTTCGACATCTTCGAGGTTGCGCGCCGAACAAATGACCCGATGGCCGCGTTGTTTTAAAAAGACGGAGGTGTGGTAGCCGATGCCGGAAGAGCAGCCGGTGACGAATAGGGTTTTACTGACAATCATGGTGGGGTGAGTTCAGCCTCGTTAAGTATAAAAGTCTTGCCGCTGCTGCAGTTGATCAAAAAATTCAGCTGATCCAGTTTGCTTTTAGCCGTCAACTCATCGGCCTCTATGCGCTGGCATTCGCCGCTGGCCAAGGCTTTTTGCGCTGCTAACCGGCGAAATTTTTCCACATCCGCCAGACGGCTTTCGAAGGGTTTGACTTGTGCGGGCAGTTTGTCCGGGTCGTAAGGCGGAATCGCGAAGGCGGAAAATTGCATGGGGTTCTGTTTGATCAGAGTTTGCGTCAACTCGCTTTGTGATTTGATTTCTTGTTTGGCTTTGGCAATAGCGTCAAGTTTGGCCTGTTGCTCCGCTTGTTCCTGGGCAGATTGCTGCTTTTTCAATTCGGCTTCCGCGGCTTGCTGTCTTTCCACGGCATTTAAGTCGATGCTGCCACCGGTTTTGGTATTCATCTGCACGGCTTTGTGCTCCACGGTACAGGGAGATGATTGGTAATTGGTGTGACCGGTTGCGTCGGTACATTTAAAAACCCCGGCCCAGCTGTCGACTGACAGGCACAGGGCAAAAACGAAGAAGAGATTTTTCATTGTGTTCCTGTTGGTTAAATACTATGGCAAAACTATTACCTAGCTCGCGGTCAGTGTAAATAAGTTTCTTCTATTGACTCATGTAAGCCCCGCGCCGCATCAAAAACACAAAGGTGGCTTTCGCCGCTGTCTGTTTCCAGTGTGCGATCTTGGCGAAGTTTATCAGGCTTTGCGGCAATATCCAGCCGGATAAAATGCTGATTGTAAATGCTGTTGGCGCGAAAGAACTTCCGGAAAGGCCCTCTAAGGTTTTGTTAGCGCTTCCTAGCGCTTCAGCAGTGCCGACTGGTGTTAGTGCCGACCGGAGATGACGATCTTAATGTCGGTTCGTTTCCAAAGATTTTCAGTGCAAGTTATACTGCCCACCAATTTTTGACCTTAGAGTGTTATGCAACCTTACTTGGATCTCCTCGCCGATATCATGACCAACGGTATCGACAAAAGCGACCGCACCGGTACTGGTACTCGATCAGTGTTTGGCCGACAGATGCGTTACAGCCTGGCTGATGGCTTTCCGTTGCTGACTACCAAAAAGCTACATTTCAAATCCATCGCCTGTGAGTTGTTGTGGTTTTTGCGTGGTGATACCAACATTAAATATTTGAACGATCACGGCGTAACGATCTGGAACGAGTGGGCCACGCCCGAAGGCGAGCTGGGTCCGGTGTACGGCGCTCAATGGCGTAACTGGCTGGGGCCGAACGGTGAGCGTTACGATCAGATGCTGATTTTGCTGGACAGTTTAAAAAATAAACCGGATTCGCGCCGACATATTGTCAGCGGTTGGAATGTGGCATTTTTGCCGGACGAAACTATCGGACCGCGCGAAAACGCAGCTGCGGGGCGTATGGCCTTGCCGCCTTGCCATGTGTTGTATCAATTTTATGTGGCAAACGGTAAGTTGTCCTGCATGATGACGCAGCGCAGTGCCGACTGCTTTTTAGGCGTGCCTTACAATCAGGCGAGCGTGGCGTTGTTGACGCATATGCTGGCGCAGCAATCCGACTTGGAAGTGGGTGAACTGATTATGTCGTTCGGTGACGTGCATATTTATCGCAACCATTTCGAACAAGTTGAATTGCAACTCAGCAGACAACCATGGTCTGCGCCGCAACTGAAATTCAGACGTCGGCCGGAATCGCTGTTTTCCTACGAGTTTGCCGACTTCGAATTGCTGGATTATCAGGCACATCGGCATATTGCCGGTGCTGTTTCAGTTTAGAGAAGTATGTAGAGACGCAAAACTTGTGTCTCTACATAGTGATCGCCAACGGATCTATTGGTTTGATGCTAAGGATTTACTTGTTGCCGGCTTTGATGTGTTCGACGGCTTCTTCGGCCGCTTTAGTAGCTACGTCGGCATGGCCCATTTTGCCGTGTTCAATGGCGCTTTCCAAGGATTTTACACCGGCATCGAGATGGGTTTTAGACTCGCCCTTGGCGACTTCGGCGCCTTTTTTGGCATGGGTAAGTGCTGCTTCGGCATGTTCCACCAAGATTGGACTATGGCCTGCCTTGCCATGGGCGACGGCTTGATTGGCGTGTTCCAGAGCCGCTGCGGCATGCTCTTCGGCAAATACACCGGTGCTGATGAACAATAAAGCGCTGACAATGATTGCTGTAAATGTTTTCATAATTCCCCCGAATTAAATTGTTGTGTTTTTTCGTGCACCGTTTTGGGTGCTAGCTAATGACTTGATGCGCGGGAGTTTGGTTCCAAATTTAATGATGCAATTAAATTTAATCGCCTTCCATCGTTCTTCGCGAACGACTAATGTTTACCTTGCAAGCCGGCGCAATCCTGGAAAGCTGGGCTTTGAATTTATTTTTTGAGTATGAATAACGAAAAACGCCTATTGATATTCGAACGGTTGGCGGAGGCCACGCCGAATCCAACCACCGAACTGAACTTCGTTACACCATTCGAATTGTTGGTGGCAGTGGTGTTGTCGGCGCAAGCGACCGATAAGGGCGTCAACAAGGCCACCGCCAAGTTGTTTCCGGTGGCCAATACGCCGCAGGCGATCTTGGCCTTGGGTGAAGACGGTTTGAAGGAGTACATCAAAACCATTGGTTTATTCAACAGTAAGGCGGCAAATGTCATAAAACTTTGCCAGACTCTGCTGGAAAAGCATGGCGGAGAAGTGCCGCGTGAGCGGGAGGCACTGGAGGCGCTAGCCGGTGTGGGTCGCAAAACGGCGAATGTGATTTTAAACACCGCATTCGGCGAACCCACCATCGCCGTGGACACGCATATTTTTCGGGTTTCCAACCGAATCGGTCTGGCTCCGGGAAAAAATGTGTTGGAAGTGGAGCGGAAACTGGACAAAACCGTGCCCAAGCAATACAAGAAAGATGCTCATCATTTATTGATTCTGCACGGCCGCTATTTTTGCGTGGCGAGGAAGCCGCGTTGTGGTGCTTGCTGCATCGCTGATGTCTGCGAATTTAAGGAAAAGAATTTAGACTGAATATGCAATAATCAAGCTTGAACCATAAAGATTACGCGTCAGTCGTAAGCCCCGGCAGTTGTATGTTGGAGCAACATAATTAAAAAATCACACGAGAGGATAAACGCATGAAAAAATTTAATAAATCTCCGTTGGCCGCCGCGATGGGTAGTGCGCTTCTGTCCGGTATGGCTATCAACGTACAGGCCGATACCAATCCATTCGCTGTTTCCGAGTTGTCCAGCGGCTATATGCAAGTTGCTGCGTCGCATGTCGAACATTCAAACGGCAAAATCAGCCAAGGTGCTTGTGGCTCTAATGCAGCGGACGGTAATGGCGTCAAAAAAAGTGATGGCAAAAAAGCCGAAGCTAAAAAAACTGAAGGTTCGTGCGGCGAAGGTATGTGCGGCGGCATGATGAGCGGCGGCAAAATGAAAAAAGGGATGGAAAGTTCATGCGGCGCCATGATGAAGGGTAAAGAAGGTGCTTGCGGTATGGGTATGATGACCGGCGGCGGTATGAGCAGCATGGGTAGCATGGGCGGTATGGATCATGGTGCCGACAAATCTACAAAAGCCGAAGAAGGCAGCTGCGGCGCGATGATGGGTGGCGAGAAAAAAGCCGCTGAACATAGCTGCGGCGCGATGATGAAAGGCGAAGAAGGCAGCTGCGGCAATAAAGTCGATGCCAACAAAGCCGCTGGCCATTAATTTCGATTCATCGCGAATATACCGACACTATGGATTTTCATGATTTACAGCAGCTGGTTATCGATTACGGCTATTTAGCCTTGTTTATCGGTACGTATCTGGAAGGCGAAACCATCTTAGTCATCGCCGGTTTTTTGGCACATGGTGGCTATTTGGAATTGGAATGGGTGATGCTGACCGCGTTTCTGGGTACCTTTGCCGGAGATCAGACCTTTTTCTATCTGGGGCGTTGGAAAGGTATCGCTTTTCTGGAGAAACGTCCGCTTTGGCACAGCAAGACCGATAAGGTCTTCGATTTGCTGCACAAGCATCAAATCCCGGTGATATTGGGATTCCGCTTTCTTTATGGCGTGCGCAACGTGACGCCATTTGTGATCGGAGCCAGCAAGATTCATCCCTTGAAGTTTTTCTTGCTAAATTTTCTCGGCGCCGGCATTTGGGCGATAGCAGTCGCGTATCTGGGTTATACCTTCGGCGAATTTGCCGAATCCATCATGGGCCAGGTCAAAAAATACGAAATGTATATTCTGGGTGTGTTGGTGGCTATTGGTGTGGCCTTGTTCTGGCGGTCTACGCACAAACCGGAAACACCGGAAGAGTAAGTCATGGATAGTGTTCGCAATCTCGTTCACGGTGCCGGCTTGGGCTTGAGGCGTTCGTTTTTGAGCGAGATTGTCGAATTGCCGCCCAGCAATGTCGGTTTTTACGAAGTGGCGCCGGAAAACTGGATGACCATAGGCGGCAAGTTCGGCAAGCAGTTTAGGGCAATGACAGAACGCTTCGACTTTGTTTGCCACGGTTTGTCTCTGTCGATAGGCAGCAGCGATGCGCTGGACGAGCAATTCGTGCGTGATCTGAAGCTGTTCATGCGTGAACACGGCATCAAGTTTTACAGTGAACATCTAAGTTATTGCAGCCGCGGCGGACATTTGTACGACTTGATGCCCATGCCGTTTACCGAAGACGCTGTTAAGCATGTCGCTGCGCGGATCCGTAGGGTGCAGGACATTCTGGAACAGCGCATGGCCATCGAAAACATTTCCTATTACGCCGCGCCGGGTCAGGAAATGGCCGAGATCGATTTTTTCAACGCGGTGGTCAATGAAGCCGATTGTGATGTCCTGATCGACATCAACAATATCTACGTTAACAGCGTCAATCACGGCTACGATGCCGAAGCGTTTCTGCGGGCCATGCCTGCCGAACGCATTGCTTACGCGCACATTGCCGGTCATTATGTGGAAGCAGAGGATTTTCTGGTCGATACCCACGGCGCGCCGGTGATTGATCCGGTCTGGACTTTGTTGGGAAAAGCTTACGAACTTTTCGGCGTGTTCCCTACCCTGCTGGAGCGGGATTTCAACATCCCCTCCTTGCTTGAATTAAGCAAAGAAGTAGACACCATCCAAACCATTCAGCAGCATTATGCGGCTGAGCGGCAAAAACAGGTGGCCTGATGGCTGCCGATTTTCAGGCTACCCAAGGCCAATTTGCCGCCTATATTCGCGATCCGCAAAATAACCCGCCACCGGCAGATGTCGAGCCGCGGCGTATGGCTATGTATCGGGAGTTGTTTTTCAATAATATCGACAGTTTTATTGCCAGTAATTTTCCGGTGTTGCGAGCCATCCTCAACGATGCGCAATGGCTGGAAATAACCCAGGATTTTTTCGCCAAGCATAGCTGTGAAACGCCGTATTTCTCGGAAATTGCCGAAGAGTTTTTAGCCTATCTGCAAAACGAACGTAACAATCCGGACGATTATGCGTTTCTGTTGGAATTGGCGCATTACGAATGGGTGGAAATGGCTTTGTCGATTGCCAAGTACACGCCAACGCTGGGCGACGGCGATTTTCTGGAGAAACTGTTACCGCGCAGCTTAGCCCTGTCGCCCTTGGCATGGCCGCTACTGTACCGCTATCCGGTGCAAGCCATAGGCCCTGAATTTTTGCCGCTAGAGCCGCCAGAGCAGCCCACTTGTTTGATCGTTTATCGGGACGCTCTCGACAATGTACATTTTCTCAAAACCACAGGCCTGACCATCCGTTTGCTGCAAATTTTGCAGGATAAAGGGCCTATGACGGGCGAGCGCTGTTTGCAAACGGTCGCCACGGAATTCCCGCAACTCGATAGCCAAGCTTTAATGACCAGCGGCCCGCCGATACTGCGGGAACTGGCCGAGAAAGGTATTCTTATTCCAGCTGTTGACGGCTGAAGCTGTGTACCCAGACCAGTCCGTCCTCGTTCCACTCCATGCCACTGTGCATTTTCAGAATTAAATCCTTATACATCGCCAGACTCGGATAGCCCTCGGCTCTAGCATCCGCGTCGCTCATGTCGCCTAATCTTTGGCGCACTACGCTAGTCACTTCGAACACTACCTCTTCCAACAAAAAGGTTTCGCCGGGGTACGCATATATGCCGTCGCGGCGTTGCTGGGTTTTTTCGCCGGCCAGCGTTGCGGCTACCAGTTTCGGGTGGCGAACCAATCGGTCTATATCACAGGCTTTTTCAGGGTAATTGTTCATGGTCATTTTATGGCACGCAAAAAGCCCCACACTCTAAAAGCCTTTTTTATGTAAAACAAGCGCGACGCGTAACTGGGTCACATTTTTTTTTCATCTATTGTGGTGTGTCAGGCATTTCCTACAAGCCTGAATCAGCAATATGGAATTCTATGACTATACTGCTCCATATATTCACGGTTGAGTCTTTGAATAGGTCCATGTAATTCGATTTCAAGTGAAAGGAGACTGAAACAAGTGGTGATTTATCAAGTTTTGATTCTGTTATTGCTGGCATCTCTGTTCAGTGGCTGGCTGGGTTCCTCGCTGATTAAACGGCGTTTGCTTGCTGAACAAGCAAATAAACCAGTGCCTCCGCCATCCTTGCCGATAGCCGAGCTGGAAAAATATCTTGCCGGTATCGACAAGTTCGCCAATGACATAGCGCCGGTGTGGGCATCGCACGTCGAAACGTCTCGACAACAAATGGAGCAGGCTATCGGTGAATTAACCGGGCGGTTTGCCGGTATCACCACCAGCCTCGATAGTGTGCTCAGTGTTTCGACTGGTTCGGGAATCGGCGGTAACGAAGACGTTTTTTCAAGTAGCAACGCCAACCTGCAAAAAGTTGTCGGTTCGCTGGATGCGGCGTTGCAAGAAAATCTGCAGGTGTTGACCAAAATTCGCTCGTTGGCAGGATTTATCGAAGAGCTGAAAAATATGGCCAGAGAAGTGGCGCGGATCGCCGAGCAAACCAATTTGATTGCCTTAAATGCCGCGATTGAGGCCGCTAGAGCCGGAGAAGCGGGCCGAGGATTTGCGGTGGTGGCCGACGAAGTTAGGAAACTATCCAATTTGTCCGGGGAAACCGGTAAATTAATCGGCTCCAAAGTCGAACAAGTCAGTGCGGCGATTCAAACTACGCTTGTCGCGGTGGAAAAAAGCACTGAAAACGAAACAGCCGCCGTTGCCGCTTCGCATGGCAATATTCAAACGGTGATGAATGCATTGCATGGCGTATTCGATCAACTCCGCAAACATTCAGATGATATGGATAGTCAAGCGAGGGTGATTAAGCGCGAAATTGATGAATCCTTGGTGCAATTTCAATTTCAAGATCGGATTGGCCAAGTTTTAATGCATGTGCGCGACAGCATCGGCGATTTGCCCCGGCATGTCATGAAGAGTCACGCCGACGGCGCTAAGAGTTTGAAGCCTCTGGCAACCGATGAAATTCTGCACGACCTGAGAAGCACTTACACGATGGAGTCCGAGCATCGCTCCCATGGCGGTCAAGGACACCATCAAGAACAAACATCTACCGAAATCACTTTTTTCTAGGGTAAAGAAAATGGCAAAAACGATATTAGTTGTCGATGACTCCGCTTCAGTTCGTCAAGTGGTCAGCATTGCTTTAAAAAGCGCTGGATACGATGTAATTGAAGGCGTGGATGGGAAAGATGCCTTGAGCAAATTGACCGGGCAAAAGGTTCACTTGGTTATTTCCGACGTCAATATGCCTAATATGGATGGCATCACCTTTGTTAAGGAACTCAAACAATTGGCGGCGTACAAATTCACTCCGGTGATTATGTTAACCACAGAGTCCCAGGAAGGTAAGAAACAGGAAGGGCAGGCGGCCGGTGCCAAGGCCTGGGTGGTAAAGCCATTCCAGCCCGCGCAAATGTTGGCGGCGGTTTCCAAGTTGATTCTCCCTTAAGTACACACTTTCGGCGGCTTAACGCTGGACGGTTCGTCCGAGGTTTCGGGCTTATCAATCTTATGATCAAGGGTTCCACAATGCAAACGCTAACTATAGAAGACGAGTTAACTATCTTTACCGCATCGGATCAGAAGCCTAATTTGCTTAGTTTTTTAGGTTCCGGTGACGAGCTAGAAATTAATCTGTCCGGCGTCATGGAAATGGATACCGCCGGTTTGCAGTTATTGATTTTGGTGAAGCGAGAAGCAGCCCAAACCGGTAAGCGCTTGCGATTTGTCATGCATAGCAAGGTGGTGTTGGACATTCTGGAACTCGCTAATCTGACTGCTGCATTTGGCGATCAGGTGGTCATCTCGCATAACGGGGATTAACGGATATGAGTATCGATGCTGAAATGAAGGCGGCTCTGGTCACTTTTACAATAGAAAGTCTGGAGTTATTGCAGGATATGGAAGATGGCCTGCTAAGTCTTGAAGATGGCGAAGATCCCACGGAACGGATTAATTCCATATTTCGCGCCGCACACACGATAAAAGGCTCGTCCGGCTTATTTGGACTCGATCATATCGTTAAATTTACCCATGTAGTGGAAAGTGTTTTAGACCTGGTCCGTGAGGGTAAGGTGGCGGTAAGCTCCGAGTTGATCGCTGTGTTGCTGCCTTGCTGCGATCACATGGCTTTACTGATCCGCGCGGTAATCGATGGCGATGTCGATGAAAATCCGACGACCACAGCCGCCGGAGATGATCTGTTAGTCGAGTTAAGGCCTTTTCTGGAGTGCGATAGCGATAACAAAGTAGCGGCCTTTACACCGGCTCAGGAGCGTTTCGAAGCCTCGGGCGGCGGGGATGTGGAAACAGGCGACTGGCATTTGTCCTTGCGATTTGGTGCAGACAGCTTACGCAGTGGTATGGACCCTTTGTCCTTCATCCGCTACCTCTCTACGCTAGGCAATATCGTCAATCTGACGACCATCACCAACAGTATTCCGGCTGCCGAGGACATGGATCCGGAAACTAATTATTTGGGCTTTGAGATAGACGTTAAAAGCCATGCCGGCAAGGAAGCGTTGGAAAATGTATTCGAGTTTGTCCGTGGCGATAGCTTGATACACATCTTGCCTTTGGAAAGTGCCATTGGTGATTACATTGAATTGATTCGTTCCTTGCCGGAAGACGATATTTTCCTCGGTGAGCTACTGGTAAAAAGCGGTGTGTTGACCAAACGCGAGTTGGACGAAGGCTTAAGCAAGCAAAAAATAGATTCCGAAAACAGCCAGACAGCGCAACCGATAGGCGAAATATTGGTAGGGCAGCGTGTCGTCCAGCAGCCTTTGATCAATGCAGCGTTGGAAAAACAAAAGCAGATCAAAGACAACAAAGCCCGTGAAAATCAGAGTATTCGGGTAGATGCGGAGCGCCTGGACAAGTTGATCGATCTGATTGGCGAACTGGTGATCTCCAGTGCCGGTGTGAACTTGCGTGCGCTGCAAGTCGCCGAAACAGTGCTCTTGGAAGCGACGAGCGAAATGATGCGCCTAGTCGAAGAGGTTCGCGATAGCGCATTGCAATTACGCATGGTGCCCATAGGCTCGACATTCAGCCGTTTCCAGCGCGTGGTTCGGGACGTCAGCAAGGATCTGGGCAAAGAGATCAATTTGGTTATAACCGGCGGTGATACCGAAGTAGATAAATCCGTTGTCGAAAAAATTGGCGATCCGCTGATGCATTTGGTGCGTAACGCCATGGACCACGGCATCGAGTCGGCCGAAGTTCGCCAACAAAACGGCAAGCCCAGTCAAGGCAGCCTGCGCCTGAATGCCTATCATGAGTCGGGCACCATTGCCATTGAGGTTGGCGATGATGGCGGTGGCTTAAACCGCGAGCGCATTTTGGCAAAAGCTGTTGAGAAAGGCCTGGTCGCGGCTGATGCCAAACTGACCGATCAGGAAGTCTACGCGCTTATCTTCGAGCCGGGCTTTTCCACGGCCGCGCAAATCTCCAACTTGTCCGGTCGCGGTGTGGGCATGGATGTGGTGAAGCGCAATGTCACTGATTTGCGCGGCAGCATCGAAGTTGAAAGCAGCATGGGCGTTGGCACCACCATACGGGTTCGTTTGCCGCTCACCCTAGCGATTATCGATGGCTTTTTGGTTGGCGTCGGTAAGGCATCGTTCGTTGTGCCGCTGGATCGGGTGGTGGAATGCCTGGAATTAACCAACGACACAGAAACTCACGATTACATGGATTTACGCGGTGAAGTATTGCCGTTTATCCGTCTCCGCAGTCTGTTCGGCATAGTTGAGCAACCGCCGCGCCGCTCCAACGTCATAGTCGTTGAGGTGGCCGGTAGCAAAACCGGGTTGGTCGTGGATCGTCTACTCGGTGAATTCCAAACCGTCATCAAGCCATTGGGCAAACTGTTTGCCCATGTTCAGGGCTTGGGCGGTTCCACCATATTGGGCAGCGGCGAAGTGGCGTTAATCCTGGATGTGCCGGTGTTGGTCAGTTCTTTTGAACAAAAACTCCAGCGCAATACACAGCTATATCCAGCGTGAATAAATCCCAGTAAGTCTTATGGATTAGAGTAATGAGAAATAATCAGCCTGTTACAAATACCGAACTGCATTTTTCTGAAGAAGATGTTCTTGCCTCCACCACAGATCTGGATGGACATATAACCAGTGTTAGTCCGGCTTTTGTAAAACTGAGCGGCTTTAGCGAGGAGGAGTTGCTTGGGCAAGCTCACAGCATAGTGCGCCATCCCGACATGCCCGCGGAAGCCTTTGAATGGATGTGGCAGACGATTATGTCCGGATGTAGTTGGCGCGGTTTAGTCAAAAACAGATCCAAAAACGGCGATTACTACTGGGTGGATGCCAATGTGTCTCCGATTTATACCGACGGACGGATTGTCGGCTATCGCTCTATTCGTTTCAGACCTAGCCGAGAAGAGGTTAACGAGGCTGCGTCTTTATATACGCGTATCAAAGCCGGCGGCATAAAAAACCCCTTTCAAGACAGAAAAATCAACAAGTTGTTAACAGGTATAAAGCTGGGGCAAAAATTTATCGCTTTGATTTTTTTAGCCATATTGATGTTCGCGGTGCCTACCTATTTACTCATTAGCCGCAGCCTGGAAGAAAAGAGCGCCACGCTTAAAGAGAAACAAGGCGTGGACTATAGCTCGGAAACCATCAAATTAATGCAGCTGGTGCTGGAACACCGCAATTTAGGCGCTGCCGTATTGGGCGGTAACGGTAAAGAGGCTGGTAGCTGGGAGACAAAACGTAACGAAGTTGCTCAACAACTTCAGGTAATCGACAAAGTAGACAGCCATTTATCGGCGCTCGGGTTGACATCCGCGTGGAGTCAATTGCGCAAGCAATGGCAGGAGCTGATAAAAGATGTTAATCAACTGGGTGTCAGTGCCAATTATGACAAACATAACGAATTCGTTGAGCAGTTACACGCATTTAACCGCTCGATAACGGAAAAATCGGGTATTGCCTTGGATCCGGAAGCCGGTACTTACTACTTGGCCGTATTCGCCATTAACCAAGTGCCGGACTTAACCGAAAAACTTGAAATGATGCGGGCCATAGTCCTACCAATAACGGAAGGAAAAGCGGCAGCCGACCATGGCGCTTTACACGAACTGAACAGTGCCGCCGAGGAAAATTTGGCGATAATCGATGAAACCATCGCCAAAATTGACCTGCTTGACGACCTCACCCGCTCAGCACTGCTTAAAGCCAGTCAGGATGCCAAGCAAGCATTAGCGCTCACGGAAGAAAAAATTCTGAATTCCACCAGATCACAGTCAGACGCTAAGGACTATGTACAAACTTTAAGCACCAGCATCAACCAGTATTATGCGAAATCCGCCGGACTGGGCCAGCTACTAAATAGTGGTTTCGATGCCCGTTTGGAGAGGATAAATTCGATCATTTTTACTACCCTAACAGTGTTGTTACTCTCGCTGAGCAGTTTCTTGGCACTTAGTTGGTACATCGTGATGGGTGTGCTTAGGCCGGTAAAATCCATGACGCAGGCTTTGACGATGTTCGGCCAAGGCCAAATGCCGCGACAAGACACCAACAATTACGGTTTGGAATTCAATCAGCTCAATGAGGGCATAAAGGCGGCGGTGTTTTCAGTGCAGGCGCTTATTGCCGATGCCAGGGTGCTGTCGCAAGCTGCAGTTGAAGGCAAACTGTCCACTAGGGCTGACGCCACCAAACACCAAGGCGATTTCGGCAGAATCGTCGAAGGCGTCAACAACACCCTGGATGCCGTGATCGTCCCGCTCAACGTCGCCGCCAACTACGTCGACAACATCTCCCGCGGCAACATCCCCGCCAAGATCACCGACACCTACAACGGCGACTTCAACGTCATCAAAAACAACCTCAACACCTGCATCGATGCCGTCAACGCCCTGGTGGCCGACGCCAACCTACTGGCCAAAGCCGCCGTGGACGGCCGCCTGTCCACCCGTGCCGACGCCAGCAAACACCAAGGCGACTTCGGCAAAATCGTCGAAGGCGTCAATAACACCCTGGACTCCGTGATCGGCCCCTTGAACGTGGCAGCGGACTACGTGGACAACATCTCCAAAGGTAACATCCCGGCGAAAATCACCGACACCTACAACGGTGACTTCAACACCATCAAAAACAACCTGAACAACTGCATCGACGCCATCAGCAACATGGTGACCGAAGCCGCTGCACTGGAAAAAGCCGCGATCGAAGGCCGCCTGGCCACCCGCGCCGACGCCAGCCAATACCAAGGCGACTACCGGAAAATCGTCGAAGGCGTCAACAACACCCTGGATGCCGTGATCGGTCCGCTCAACGTGGCTGCAAATTATGTCGACAACATCTCCCGCGGCAACATTCCCGCCAAGATCACCGACACCTACAACGGCGACTTCAACGTCATCAAAAACAACCTCAACACCTGCATCGATGCCGTCAATGCTTTGGTGGCCGACGCCAACCTACTGGCCAAAGCCGCCGTGGACGGCCGCTTGTCCACCCGTGCCGACGCCAGCAAACACCAAGGCGACTTCGGCAAAATCGTCGAAGGCGTCAATAACACCCTGGACTCCGTGATCGGCCCCTTGAACGTGGCAGCGGACTACGTGGACAACATCTCCAAAGGTAACATCCCGGCGAAAATCACCGACACCTACAACGGTGACTTCAACACCATCAAAAACAACCTGAACAACTGCATCGACGCCATCAGCAACATGGTGACCGAAGCCGCTGCACTGGAAAAAGCCGCGATCGAAGGCCGCCTGGCCACCCGCGCCGACGCCAGCCAATACCAAGGCGACTACCGGAAAATCGTCGAAGGCGTCAACAACACCCTGGATGCCGTGATCGTCCCGCTCAACGTCGCCGCCAACTACGTCGACAACATCTCCCGCGGCAACATTCCCGCCAAGATCACCGACACCTACAACGGCGACTTCAACGTCATCAAAAACAACCTCAACACCTGCATCGATGCCGTCAACGCCCTGGTGGCCGACGCCAACCTACTGGCCAAAGCCGCCGTGGACGGCCGCTTGTCCACCCGTGCCGACGCCAGCAAACACCAAGGCGACTTCGGCAAAATCGTCGAAGGCGTCAATAACACCCTGGACTCCGTGATCGGCCCCTTGAACGTGGCAGCGGACTACGTGGACAACATCTCCAAAGGTAACATCCCGGCGAAAATCACCGACACCTACAACGGTGACTTCAACACCATCAAAAACAACCTGAACAACTGCATCGACGCCATCAGCAACATGGTGACCGAAGCCGCTGCACTGGAAAAAGCCGCGATCGAAGGCCGCCTGGCCACCCGCGCCGACGCCAGCCAATACCAAGGCGACTACCGGAAAATCGTCGAAGGCGTCAACAACACCCTGGATGCCGTGATCGGTCCGCTCAACGTGGCTGCAAATTATGTCGACAACATCTCCCGCGGCAACATTCCCGCCAAGATCACCGACACCTACAACGGCGACTTCAACGTCATCAAAAACAACCTCAACACCTGCATCGATGCCGTCAACGCCCTGGTGGCCGACGCCAACCTACTGGCCAAAGCCGCCGTGGACGGCCGCTTGTCCACCCGTGCCGACGCCAGCAAACACCAAGGCGACTTCGGCAAAATCGTCGAAGGCGTCAATAACACCCTGGACTCCGTGATCGGCCCCTTGAACGTGGCAGCGGACTACGTGGACAACATCTCCAAAGGTAACATCCCGGCGAAAATCACCGACACCTACAACGGTGACTTCAACACCATCAAAAACAACCTGAACAACTGCATCGACGCCATCAGCAACATGGTGACCGAAGCCGCTGCACTGGAAAAAGCCGCGATCGAAGGCCGCCTGGCCACCCGCGCCGACGCCAGCCAATACCAAGGCGACTACCGGAAAATCGTCGAAGGCGTCAACAACACCCTGGATGCCGTGATCGGTCCGCTCAACGTGGCTGCAAATTATGTCGACAACATCTCCCGCGGCAACATTCCCGCCAAGATCACCGACACCTACAACGGCGACTTCAACGTCATCAAAAACAACCTCAACACCTGCATCGATGCCGTCAACGCCCTGGTGGCCGACGCCAACCTACTGGCCAAAGCCGCCGTGGACGGCCGCTTGTCCACCCGTGCCGACGCCAGCAAACACCAAGGCGACTTCGGCAAAATCGTCGAAGGCGTCAATAACACCCTGGACTCCGTGATCGGCCCCTTGAACGTGGCAGCGGACTACGTGGACAACATCTCCAAAGGTAACATCCCGGCGAAAATCACCGACACCTACAACGGTGACTTCAACACCATCAAAAACAACCTGAACAACTGCATCGACGCCATCAGCAACATGGTGACCGAAGCCGCTGCACTGGAAAAAGCCGCGATCGAAGGCCGCCTGGCCACCCGCGCCGACGCCAGCCAATACCAAGGCGACTACCGGAAAATCGTCGAAGGCGTCAACAACACCCTGGATGCCGTGATCGGTCCGCTCAACGTGGCTGCAAATTATGTCGACAACATCTCCCGCGGCAACATTCCCGCCAAGATCACCGACACCTACAACGGCGACTTCAACGTCATCAAAAACAACCTCAACACCTGCATCGATGCCGTCAATGCTTTGGTGGCCGACGCCAACCTGCTGGCATCTGCCGCCCAGGAAGGTCGCCTGCAAACCCGCGCGGATGCCGGCAAACACCAAGGCGACTTCCGTAAAATCGTCGAAGGCGTCAACGATACCCTGGATGGGGTGATTCTACCGCTCAACGAAGCGGTCGAAGTCCTGTCCCTGGTCGAACAAGGCGACTTGACCCGCACCGTAAGGGGCGACTACCGTGGTCAACTCGGCGACTTCAAAGATACCGTCAACAACACCATTGCCAACCTCTCCAAAACCATAAGCGACGTGATCGTCGCGGCCGACCAGCTGACCAATGCTTCCGAGCAAATCAGCTCCACCTCGCAGTCGCTATCGCAAGCGGCCAGCGAACAAGCCGCCAGCGTGGAAGAAACCAGCGCCAGTATCGAAGAAATGGCGGCCAGCATCAACCAAAACGCCGAGAACGCCAAAGTCACCGATGGCATGGCCGGCAAAGCCTCCAAAGAAGCCGTCGAAGGCGGCGGCGCGGTAAAACAAACCGTCGACGCGATGAAAGAAATCGCCAACAAAATCGGCATCATCGACGACATCGCCTACCAGACCAACATGTTGGCCTTAAACGCCGCCATTGAAGCGGCGCGAGCGGGCGACCACGGCAAAGGCTTTGCGGTGGTGGCGGCGGAAGTGCGCAAATTGGCGGAACGCAGCCAAGTGGCGGCGCAGGAAATTGGTGAATTGGCGGACAGCAGCGTGAAGACCGCCGAAAGCGCCGGCAAACTGCTGGACGAAATCGTACCGAGCATCGCCAAAACCTCCGACCTGGTCCAAGAAATCGCTGCCGCCTCGCAAGAGCAATCGGCCGGCGTCAGCCAAGTCAACAATGCGATGAACCAAATGAACCAAATCACCCAGCAAAACGCCTCGGCCAGCGAGCAGTTGGCGGCGACAGCGGAAGAGATGACCGGCCAATCCGAACAGCTGCAATCTCTGATGGCGTTTTTCAAAATCTCTAAAGGCGGACAGAGTTTCGCCGCAACCGGAAAATCACCGGCAGTAGCGGCCGAGGTTGAGTCCATCGATTTGGACGCGGCGCTGCAAGCCCATAGTGAATGGAAAATCAAGCTACGCCGGGGGATTAGTCAGCACGAGCAGATGGATTCGGCAACTATCGGTAGGGACAACTGTTGCAAATTGGGTAAGTGGTTGCACGGTCCCGGTCAAAAGCAATTTCAGCAATTAGCCAGCTTTAAAGATTGTCTGCAAAAGCACGCTGCATTTCACAAGGAGGCGGGCAGAGTCGCAGAAATTATCAATAGTGGCCAATATGAGACTGCCGAATCGATGTTGGATAGAGGCAGCGCATATGCCACCGCGTCCAGCGAGGTGGGATTGGCAATTACGGAATTAAAAAAACGAGCGCATTTGTAAGCGCAGACGGCACCGTCATAGGTGTCGTTTTAAAACGGTGCCGATTACAAAGGAGATCGGCGAAATCGCGGTGAGCAAGTGGCACCGTAAGGGATGCAGAAATTGAATAACGCGCGAGCGAAACTTTTTTAAATAATCAGAGGGTTTAACAATGACAGTCACACAACGCATGTTGTTATTAATCGGGTCGGCCGTATTGGGGTTGGCGGGTTTGGCCAGCTTCAATTACGTACAGATCGATAAGGTCTATACCGCAACCAATTTCAATACTATCAACACTTTGCCTAGCGTCTTGCTGTTGAACGACATCGTCGGTGAAATATCCGGGGTTCGTGCTCATGTCTGGCAACATCTGACCGAAACCGAAGATGCTGCTATGGTTCCTGTGGAGAAAGAAATAGACAGCAAACGTGCCAATATTGATAAGTTGCTGAAGGACTACGAAAAGTTTTTGGCGGACGACGAAGATAAAAGACTTTTGGCCGAAGATAAAAGCGCTTTGGCGGAGTATGACAAGTTAAGATTAAAAGTTCGCGACCTCTCCAGGCTAAATAAGAACGGTGAAGCGCGCGATTTCATGATGTCCAATCAAGCCGTGGTCGACAAACTGCTGACTGCTTTCAAAAATCACAGTGGCTACAATCAGCGTCTGGGTAAGCAATCTTCGGATGAGGCGGTGGCTATTCAATCCACAGCAACCACCATTTCCATCCTGATTTCACTACTGGCGGCTGCCATTGTTGGCGCCCTGGGTTTATTCATTGCCCGCAATCTAATGCGGCAGCTGGGTGGAGAGCCGAGCTTGGTAGCGGACTTGGCGTATAACATTTCGCAAGGTGATTTGGACAGCCAAATTCCGGTGCGAGCCGGCGATGAAACCAGTGTGATGGCTAACATGAAGCGGCTGAGCGATAACATTAAAGCCCTATTGGCCGAAATGGATCACATGGCTAATGAACATGAAAAAGGCGAGATAGACGTCGTTGTCGATCAGCACAAATTTCACGGCAGCTTTAAAGCCGTAGCCAAAGGCGTTAACGATATGGTTAATGGACACATTGCTGTTAAGAAGATTGCGATGGCGGTATTTAGAGCCTTTGGAGATGGTAACTTCGATGCGCCGATGGAAAAATTACCAGGTAAAAAAGTCTTTATCAACGAAACTATTGAATTGGTGCGCGGTAACTTGAAAGCGGTGGTCGCCGACGCCAATCTGCTGGCTATGGCTGCTGTGGAAGGTAAGTTAAGTACTCGCGCTGATGCGTCTAAACATCAAGGTGACTTTCGTAAATTGGTGGAAGGCGTCAATAACACCCTGGACTCCGTGATCGGCCCCTTGAACGTGGCAGCGGACTACGTGGACAACATCTCCAAAGGTAACATCCCGGCGAAAATCACCGACACCTACAACGGTGACTTCAACACCATCAAAAACAACCTGAACAACTGCATCGACGCCATCAGCAACATGGTGACCGAAGCCGCTGCACTGGAAAAAGCCGCGATCGAAGGCCGCCTGGCCACCCGCGCCGACGCCAGCCAATACCAAGGCGACTACCGGAAAATCGTCGAAGGCGTCAACAACACCCTGGATGCCGTGATCGTCCCGCTCAACGTCGCCGCCAACTACGTCGACAACATCTCCCGCGGCAACATTCCCGCCAAGATCACCGACACCTACAACGGCGACTTCAACGTCATCAAAAACAACCTCAACACCTGCATCGATGCCGTCAACGCCCTGGTGGCCGACGCCAACCTACTGGCCAAAGCCGCCGTGGACGGCCGCTTGTCCACCCGTGCCGACGCCAGCAAACACCAAGGCGACTTCGGCAAAATCGTCGAAGGCGTCAATAACACCCTGGACTCCGTGATCGGCCCCTTGAACGTGGCAGCGGACTACGTGGACAACATCTCCAAAGGTAACATCCCGGCGAAAATCACCGACACCTACAACGGTGACTTCAACACCATCAAAAACAACCTGAACAACTGCATCGACGCCATCAGCAACATGGTGACCGAAGCCGCTGCACTGGAAAAAGCCGCGATCGAAGGCCGCCTGGCCACCCGCGCCGACGCCAGCCAATACCAAGGCGACTACCGGAAAATCGTCGAAGGCGTCAACAACACCCTGGATGCCGTGATCGTCCCGCTCAACGTCGCCGCCAACTACGTCGACAACATCTCCCGCGGCAACATCCCCGCCAAGATCACCGACACCTACAACGGCGACTTCAACGTCATCAAAAACAACCTCAACACCTGCATCGATGCCGTCAACGCCCTGGTGGCCGACGCCAACCTACTGGCCAAAGCCGCCGTGGACGGCCGCCTGTCCACCCGTGCCGACGCCAGCAAACACCAAGGCGACTTCGGCAAAATCGTCGAAGGCGTCAATAACACCCTGGACTCCGTGATCGGCCCCTTGAACGTGGCAGCGGACTACGTGGACAACATCTCCAAAGGTAACATCCCGGCGAAAATCACCGACACCTACAACGGTGACTTCAACACCATCAAAAACAACCTGAACAACTGCATCGACGCCATCAGCAACATGGTGACCGAAGCCGCTGCACTGGAAAAAGCCGCGATCGAAGGCCGCCTGGCCACCCGCGCCGACGCCAGCCAATACCAAGGCGACTACCGGAAAATCGTCGAAGGCGTCAACAACACCCTGGATGCCGTGATCGTCCCGCTCAACGTCGCCGCCAACTACGTCGACAACATCTCCCGCGGCAACATTCCCGCCAAGATCACCGACACCTACAACGGCGACTTCAACGTCATCAAAAACAACCTCAACACCTGCATCGATGCCGTCAACGCCCTGGTGGCCGACGCCAACCTACTGGCCAAAGCCGCCGTGGACGGCCGCTTGTCCACCCGTGCCGACGCCAGCAAACACCAAGGCGACTTCGGCAAAATCGTCGAAGGCGTCAATAACACCCTGGACTCCGTGATCGGCCCCTTGAACGTGGCAGCGGACTACGTGGACAACATCTCCAAAGGTAACATCCCGGCGAAAATCACCGACACCTACAACGGTGACTTCAACACCATCAAAAACAACCTGAACAACTGCATCGACGCCATCAGCAACATGGTGACCGAAGCCGCTGCACTGGAAAAAGCCGCGATCGAAGGCCGCCTGGCCACCCGCGCCGACGCCAGCCAATACCAAGGCGACTACCGGAAAATCGTCGAAGGCGTCAACAACACCCTGGATGCCGTGATCGGTCCGCTCAACGTGGCTGCAAATTATGTCGACAACATCTCCCGCGGCAACATTCCCGCCAAGATCACCGACACCTACAACGGCGACTTCAACGTCATCAAAAACAACCTCAACACCTGCATCGATGCCGTCAACGCCCTGGTGGCCGACGCCAACCTACTGGCCAAAGCCGCCGTGGACGGCCGCTTGTCCACCCGTGCCGACGCCAGCAAACACCAAGGCGACTTCGGCAAAATCGTCGAAGGCGTCAATAACACCCTGGACTCCGTGATCGGCCCCTTGAACGTGGCAGCGGACTACGTGGACAACATCTCCAAAGGTAACATCCCGGCGAAAATCACCGACACCTACAACGGTGACTTCAACACCATCAAAAACAACCTGAACAACTGCATCGACGCCATCAGCAACATGGTGACCGAAGCCGCTGCACTGGAAAAAGCCGCGATCGAAGGCCGCCTGGCCACCCGCGCCGACGCCAGCCAATACCAAGGCGACTACCGGAAAATCGTCGAAGGCGTCAACAACACCCTGGATGCCGTGATCGGTCCGCTCAACGTGGCTGCAAATTATGTCGACAACATCTCCCGCGGCAACATTCCCGCCAAGATCACCGACACCTACAACGGCGACTTCAACGTCATCAAAAACAACCTCAACACCTGCATCGATGCCGTCAATGCTTTGGTGGCCGACGCCAACCTGCTGGCATCTGCCGCCCAGGAAGGTCGCCTGCAAACCCGCGCGGATGCCGGCAAACACCAAGGCGACTTCCGTAAAATCGTCGAAGGCGTCAACGATACCCTGGATGGGGTGATTCTACCGCTCAACGAAGCGGTCGAAGTCCTGTCCCTGGTCGAACAAGGCGACTTGACCCGCACCGTAAGGGGCGACTACCGTGGTCAACTCGGCGACTTCAAAGATACCGTCAACAACACCATTGCCAACCTCTCCAAAACCATAAGCGACGTGATCGTCGCGGCCGACCAGCTGACCAATGCTTCCGAGCAAATCAGCTCCACCTCGCAGTCGCTATCGCAAGCGGCCAGCGAACAAGCCGCCAGCGTGGAAGAAACCAGCGCCAGTATCGAAGAAATGGCGGCCAGCATCAACCAAAACGCCGAGAACGCCAAAGTCACCGATGGCATGGCCGGCAAAGCCTCCAAAGAAGCCGTCGAAGGCGGCGGCGCGGTAAAACAAACCGTCGACGCGATGAAAGAAATCGCCAACAAAATCGGCATCATCGACGACATCGCCTACCAGACCAACATGTTGGCCTTAAACGCCGCCATTGAAGCGGCGCGAGCGGGCGACCACGGCAAAGGCTTTGCGGTGGTGGCGGCGGAAGTGCGCAAATTGGCGGAACGCAGCCAAGTGGCGGCGCAGGAAATTGGTGAATTGGCGGACAGCAGCGTGAAGACCGCCGAAAGCGCCGGCAAACTGCTGGACGAAATCGTACCGAGCATCGCCAAAACCTCCGACCTGGTCCAAGAAATCGCTGCCGCCTCGCAAGAGCAATCGGCCGGCGTCAGCCAAGTCAACAATGCGATGAACCAAATGAACCAAATCACCCAGCAAAACGCCTCGGCCAGCGAGCAGTTGGCGGCGACAGCGGAAGAGATGACCGGCCAATCCGAACAGCTGCAATCTCTGATGGCGTTTTTCAAAATCGGTCAGGCTGCTCCGAGCGCCGGACGCGCCGTCAAAAAAGCGCCGAAGCGAATCGAGAAAGTCAAAGCGGTTAAGCCAAGTAGCGATGCGGACGAGCATGAGGCGGAGTTTGATTTAAGCCAATTTGAACGCTTCTAGGGGGCTGTCATGGGAGCAATAGCAACCACGTCGGCACAGTTGCCGGCCATAAGCCCTGACGCGTTAGCCAATGCCGGCCAGTACCTGACTTTTGTATTGGGTGGCGAGGTTTACGCATTGGGTATTTTAAACATTAAGGAGATTATCGATTACGGGCAACTTACAGAAGTGCCGATGATGCCGTCTTTTGTGCGCGGTGTGATCAACTTGCGCGGTAGCGTGGTGCCTGTCATCGATTTGTTGGCGCGTTTCGGGAGGGGGACAACGCAAATTGTCAAGCGTACCGGAATTGTTATTGTCGAGACCTCCGCCGGCGAAAACGAAGATGAGCTTAGCCAGGATATTGGCATTATCGTTGACGCCGTTAATGAGGTGGTGGAGATCAGCCGGCAGGATATCGAGCCGCCGCCCAGTTTCGGCGCCGGTATTAGGCCCGATTTTATTAATGGCATGGCGAAACGCGACAATCGTTTTGTAATTTTATTGAACGTAAACAAAGTTCTTTCCGTGGATGAAATGGCGGCATTGGGGCAAACCATCGCCGGGCCTGCTCATGAAGGAGCGATTGAGTAGGGTGCGTGACAATGACCGCTAACAACCGTGTGTATGGCTCTTCTCCGGTACTGCAGAAGCATGAGTTTTCCTGGATTAAGGATTATTTGTACAAGCATGCCGGTATTGTCCTGAATGACAGTAAGCATGCCATGGTCATGGGCCGCTTGGAAAAGCGGCTGCGGCATCATGGACTGAGCAACTACACCGAATATTTTCGGTTATTCGGTAAGCCCGGTTTCGAGAAAGAAACCACGATGGCGATCGATTTATTGACAACCAATGAAACGTATTTTTTTCGGGAGTCCAAGCATTTTGACTATTTGACCGAGCAGATTCTGCCTCAGCATTCGTCGGGCAAGCCTTTTCGGGTATGGAGCGCGGCAAGTTCCAGTGGTGAAGAGGCCTATACGCTGGCTATGTTATTGGCGAATCAAGCTAGGTTGGGGCAGTGGGAGATAGTGGGGACTGATATTTCCAGCCGTATTTTGGATAAGGCCCGCCGCGGTCTGTACCCGAATCATGCTGCCGAAAAAATCCCGACGATGTTGTTAAAGAAATATTGCTTGAAAGGGACTGGCGACTTCGATGGGTTTTTCTTGATTGATCCTGCGGTGCGTAAGCATGTGAAGTTTATTTACGCAAATTTGATCAGCAACTTACCGAATTTGGATATGTTCGATGTTATTTTTCTTAGAAATGTGATGATTTATTTCGATATGGAGACCAAGCAGCGCTTGTTGGAGCGGATTACCAAATATCTTCAACCTGGAGGTTATTTTTTTGTGAGTCATTCTGAGTCTTTGAGTGGTATGAAAACCGATTTGCAAATTGTTACACCGTCGATTTATCGCAAACCGATTAATACATGAGACTGGAAGTTATATGAAAAAGCCGGATTTTTTTATCGACATTTTTTTGCAGCCTGGGGAGCTGTATTTTGGCGATAGCGAAACGCGCATCAGGACTGTTTTGGGCTCATGTGTGGCGATTACCTTATGGCACCCTACGCGGCGGATTGGCGGTATGTGCCATTTTATGCTGCCGGGTAATAGGCGCATACAACGCCACAAAGGTTTGGATGGCCGTTATGCGGACGATGCGATGCTGATGTTTATGCAAGAGTTGCATAAAACCAAAACCAGGCCTGCTGATTACGAGGTGAAAGTGTTTGGTGGTGGGGACCAGTTTCCAGGGCACTCGAAACCTGCCAATCTCAGGGTTTCCGATAACAACGTGTTAGCGGGCAGAGCATTGCTGGCGGAACACGGGTTTCATATAAAAGCCGAGCATTTAGGCGGAACGGGCCACCGCAATGTTATTTTCGATTTGTGGAGCGGGCATGTGTATATGCGGCATATTTCTAAAGAATTAGAGGAGATTAGCGCATGAGCGACAAAAAAATAGGGGTATTGATCGTCGACGATTCCGCTGTGGTTCGCCAAGTGCTGACGCAACTGTTGAGCAAGTCCGCCGATATTAAGGTGTTAGGTTCCGTATCCGATCCGATATTTGCCATGGCGAAAATGAACCAGGATTGGCCGGATGTGGTTGTACTGGATGTGGAAATGCCCCGAATGGACGGCATTACGTTTTTGAAAAAGATTATGTCGGTACGGCCGACACCGGTGGTGATTTGTTCCACACTGACCGAAAAAGGCGCGGAAACCACCATGCAGGCGCTGTCTGCCGGTGCTACCGGTATCGTTACCAAGCCCAAGGCCGGCTTGAAAAGCTTTTTGGAGGATGATAGCGGCGACATTATTCATGCGATCAAGGCCGCCGCAATGACCGATATGCGGTGTATGAAGGCCATGACCATGGCGGTTCACGCTAAGCCTGGTCGGGTGCAAAATGAGCAAGCAACGACCGTAAGTGCCAATGCCAATGCCAATGCCAGTGCTTCCGCTTTGGCGGCTACCACGGACCGCTTGGTGGCAATCGGCACCTCTACCGGGGGGACGCAAGCTTTGGAAGTTGTGTTGACACAGTTATCTCGAATCAGTCCAGGCATTGTGATTGTGCAGCATATGCCGGAAAAATTTACCGGCGCGTTTGCCGCGCGTCTGAATAGCATTTGCGAAATTGAAGTCAAAGAAGCGGTAAGCGGAGATAGGGTTATTGCCGGTCGAGCGTTAATCGCGCCGGGTGGTAAGCATATGTCCGTAAAACGCAGTGGCGCTCAGTATGTGGTTGATGTCCAAGATGGGCCGTTAGTGAATAGGCATCGGCCGTCCGTCGATGTATTGTTTCGTTCGGTGGCCAAATGGGCTGGGAAAAACGCATTGGGTATCATCATGACCGGCATGGGTGATGACGGCGCGCGGGGGCTTAAAGATATGCATGCAGTCGGCGCGCGCACAGCCGGCCAGGATGAAAAAACCTGCGTGGTTTACGGTATGCCTAAAGAAGCCATGAAACTGGGCGCCGTGCAGCAGGAGTTACCGCTACAGGCGATTGCCGGCCTTATCGAACAATATGGAAAGTAAACGCCACAGCGCGCAAAACTTCTATATTTGGCGCCGACTCAGTCATAATTGCGCTTTTATTTTTCGGGGCGGCCAATATGCGTTATTTACACACCATGGTTCGGGTAAAGGATCTTGCCGCATCGCTGGATTTTTATTGCAATAAATTAGGGTTGGCTGAAGTTCGGCGGATGGAAAGTGATGCCGGGCGTTTTACTTTGGTATATCTGGCCGCCACTAGCGACCGGCAAAATGCCGAAGTGCTTGACGCGCCATTGCTGGAGCTTACCTACAATTGGGATACTGAGGATTATGGCGGAGGCCGTAATTTTGGCCATTTAGCCTTTGAAGTGGACGATATTTATGCGGTTTGCCGAGATTTGATGGCACGAGACGTGACGATTAATCGGCCGCCACGCGATGGCTGCATGGCATTTTTGCGTTCGCCCGACCAAATCTCCATCGAATTATTGCAAAAGGGTAGTGCGTTGCCACCGCAAGAGCCGTGGGCCTCCATGGCAAATGTCGGCGTGTGGTAAGGCCTGTCGAATTGTTGCCGCTGAGTCTTTATATCCATTTTCCCTGGTGTATCCAGAAGTGCCCGTATTGCGATTTTAATTCCCACGCCGTTAAGAATCCCATTCCGGAAGAGGCTTATGTCGATGCCTTGTTGATCGATTTGCAAGCTGATTTGGAATTGTTGGGTGCGCCGCGGAACATCAACAGCATATTTATGGGAGGTGGCACCCCCAGCTTGTTCTCGCCGGAGGCGTTGCATCGTTTGTTGGCCGGTGCCAGACAGTTAGTACCCTTGGCGGAACAGTGTGAAATTACCTTGGAAGCCAATCCCGGGACCTTTGAAAGTGCAAAATTTCAGGAGTTTCGGGATTTAGGCATCAATCGCCTGTCGATAGGTATTCAAAGCTTCCAGGACCGGCATTTGCGGACATTAGGCCGGGTGCATTCCGCCGCCGAAGCCAGGGCGGCGGTGGAAATAGCGGTTAAGGCCGGGTTCGATAATTTCAATCTTGATTTGATGTTCGGCTTACCGGATCAGAGTGAGGTTGAAGCCTTGAACGATGTGGAAATGGCTATTGATCTGGCCCCAACCCATATCTCCTTTTACCAGTTGACGCTGGAACCCAACACGTATTTTTATAAATTTCCGCCGAAACTGCCGGAAGACGATGTGATATTCAACGCGCAAAAGCGTTGCCAGCGCTTGTTGGCGGATCACGGCTATCAGCAGTACGAAGTTTCCGCGTATGCAAAGCCTGGCAAACAATCTTTGCACAATCGCAATTACTGGCAATTTGGCGATTATTTGGGGATAGGTGCCGGCGCGCACGGCAAGATCAGCCGAACCTTGCCGAACGAGATTGTTCGCACGGTTAAACCGAGAAGCCCCGAACACTATTTGTTTCAACCCGGTCGGTTGCAATGTGAAGCGATTGTTGTCGCACAATTGCCGTTAGAGTTCCTGATGAACCAATTGCGATTGAAGGCTGGATTTAGTTTGAACGACTATGAAGCGGCTACCGGATTGGCGGCGGATAGCTTGGAGCCGAATTTGTCGGTTTGTCTGGAGCAAGGTCTACTGTGTCGGCAGGGCTCGGTTTATAGCTGTACCGAAAAAGGCTGGGATTTTCTGGATGTGGTCCTAGAAAAATTCATCGATTAAATACGCACGGGTATAATTGCTCTCATTTTAGATTTGTAACACTCCACCATGCTTGATTACCAAAAACAGTTTATTCAGTACGCTTTGGATTGCGGCGTATTAAAGTTTGGCGAATTTCACTTAAAGTCCGGACGAGTCAGTCCTTATTTCTTTAATACCGGTTTGTTTAACAGCGGCGCTCAGCTGGATAAGCTGGGGCAGTTTTATGCGCAGGCGCTGATTAGTGCTGGCGTCGAGATAGACGTTTTGTACGGTCCGGCTTACAAAGGCATTCCCTTGGTCAGTACTACCTCGATTGCGTATTCCCGCTTGCAGCGCGATATTCCGTTTGCATTTAACCGCAAGGAAGCCAAGGATCACGGCGAGGGTGGCGTGTTGGTCGGTGCACCCTTGCAAGGCAAGGTCTGGATTCTGGATGATGTGATTACCGCCGGCACTTCGGTGCGCGAATCGGTGGAGATTATCAACGCGGCCAGAGCAACGGTGGCGGGGGTGCTTATAGCGCTGGATCGTCAGGAAAAAGGTCAGAACGAATTGTCGGCCGTGCAGGAAGTGTCGGTACAATTCGGCATTCCGGTGATTGCGATAATCTGTTTGGCGGATATCATTGAGTTTATTGCCCAAGAAGACGGTTCGACGGATAAGTTGGCTATTATCCAAGCCTATCGACAGCAGTACGGAATTTGAGTAGTCATGCGTGCCTTAGGCTTTTGCTTATGGATTATTGGTCTACACTTAGCCGTTACAATTTGCCCCTTATATTGAGTACAGTCGGAACAAAGGCGAGCCATGAGAAATCTGGAATTTAAAGAACAGTTGCACGAATACACGCATTGGCGCGAACAACTGATTCAGGGTATCGAATTGTATCGGGAGTGGCGTAATCGCTATCGCTTCAGTGACCCGCAAAGTACCGATACCTTGCTGAATATATTGCAAGGCTTGCATAATGATCGCGTTACCTTGGCGTTTGTGGCGGAGTTTTCCAGAGGTAAAACCGAGTTAATCAACGCGCTGTTTTTTGCGGAAACCGGCGTGCGTTTGTTGCCGTCGTCGCCGGGCCGCACTACGATGTCGCCTACTGAGCTATTCTGGGATGAAAAGGGCGGCAGTTATATTCGATTGCTCAATATCGAGAGTCGTTTGGAAGATATTTCCTTGATGGATTACAAGCGTAATCCTGACCGGTGGACGCAAATCGATCTGAATTGTGATTCGCCTACCCAGATGCAGGAAGCATTCAGAGAATTGATTTCGACTAAGCGGGTTTCTCGGGAAATGGCCGATAAGCTGGGTTTGTGGAACGAACGCGAAGCCGCCGAGCAAGGCATTATCAACCCGGAATCCGTGGAAGTGCCGTGTTGGCGGCATGCGATGATCAGTTTTCCACATCCCTTATTGAAAGAAGGTTTGTGCATTCTGGATACGCCGGGCTTGAATGCCCTGGGTACTGAGCCTGAGCTAACTTTAAGTATGTTGCCTAGTGCGCAAGCCATTATTTTCGTTTTGGCCGCCGATACCGGCGTGACTAAAAGCGACTTGGAAATGTGGAAAAGCCACGTCTGTAGTTCCAGGGGTAATCGTCGCCAAGGCTTGGCCGTGGTAATGAATAAAATCGACTCGATGTGGGACGACTTGGCTGGCGAAACGGGTTACGAAGCCTCGATCCAAAAACAAATCGAAACCTCGGCGATGATTCTGAATCTGGAGAAGGAAGTTATTTTTCCGGTTTCCGCGAAACAGGCTTTATTGGCTAAGGTGAAGGGCGACGATGCCTTGCTGCAAAAAAGTCGTCTCAATCTGCTGGAAAGCTATTTGTCAGATGATATTCTCGACCAACGTCGGGACATTCTGAAAGGGGTGGTCGATAAGGAAATTGGCTTTCTGGTTAGCGAATCCGTCAAGCTGATGGATTCTAAGATTGTTAACGCTCAAAAGCAGCTCGACGAATTCAAGCAGGTCGATTTCGAGAATCAGGAATTGACCGGTAAATTGATGGCGGAAACCCGCGACCGTCAAAACGCTTATATGGCCAATATCGAGAACTTTCAGGCCAGCCGCAAAGTGTTCGCAGTACAAGCCAAAATGTTAATCGACTCTTTTGCCAAAGAAAAAATCGATGACATCATCAGACGTACCAAGGACGATATGAGCAAAAGCCTGACCACTTACGGTATGAAACAGAATATGCGTAGGTTGTTCGACGAGTTGCGCGATCTGTTGCAGGACTCGGTGGATATGACCGAAGAAACTCGGCGCTTGATTAAAGCCATTCACAAAAAATTTCAGGACGAATACGGCTTTAAGGAAATCGAGCCACAGTTGTTTTCGATAAAACAGCACCAGTTTGAGCTGGAGCAGATTTTTGACGAAGGCGAAGCGTTTCGCAATAGCGCCAAAACCACGATGACCGAGCAAAGTATAGTGGTTAACAAGCTATACGGTACGTTGATAGCGAAGGCCAGAAATATATTGCAACTCGCCCAGCGCGATGCGGTTACTTGGAGCAATAGCGTTCTGTCACCGCTGATGCACCAAATCAAGGACCACAAAAAGCAAATCGAAAGCCGTTTGATTATGCTCAGAAAAATCAACGAATCCAAAGGCAATGTCAACGAGAGTATTGCGCAGTTAGAGGGTGAATTGGGGCCGCTACAAGTTCAGTATCAAGAGTTACTCGAGATTCTTAAATCCGTGCATTTGGAAGCTAAAGCCGATTAGCTCTGTTCAATTGTTCCTTGAGGGGCGCTTACGCCGCTTATTCCGAGGGGCTCGCAACTTTAAAAGCTAGCAATTCGTGAAAGTGCGGCCAGTCGAAAAAAGGGCCGGGGTCAGTTTTTCGGCCAGGGGCGATGTCGCTATGACCGACAATGAGCTGGTTCGACAATTTCGGATAATTTGCCAGCAAGGTTTTAGTCACATCGACTAGCTTCTGGTATTGCATGTTCGTGTATTCCACGCTTATTGCGCCTTCCAGCTCAATACCAATAGAAAAGTCGTTACAACGTTCCCTGTCTTGATATTTTGAGACGCCTGCGTGCCAGGCTCTGCGGTTGAACGGTACATATTGTCTAATGCTGCCATCCCGGCGAATCAGTAAATGCGCGGACACCTTAAGCTGATGTATGTCTTGGAAATAAGGATGCGCGCTTGGATCCAGGCAGTTGCAAAACAGTTGGTCGATATAGCCGCCCTCGAATTGCTCCGGAGGCAGGCTGATGCAATGGATTACTAATAAGGAAACGTCGTCGGGATCCGGTCTATCGTCGCAGTTCGGCGAAGCGATCTGGCAAGCGCTACTCAGGTAGTGGTCGAGAATCATCATAGTTTTCAAGCTCTGAGGGTGTTGCGGTATTTTAAAGATTTGCTTGCTGATTGGTCTGAGTTTCGTTCGGTAGTCACGAGTTTGCGGTTTATAATGACCAGCCTTGTTCATCGCCCATTATCACGTCCATGCAACCAAGTTCCGCAGAAATCGCGCGTTATCTCGCCGAAGATATAGGTAGCGGCGATATTACCGCCAGCATTGTCTCGGTCGAGGCCCAGGCTAATGCCACAGTGTTGACCCGAGAGCCCATGGTGCTGTGTGGCCGAACGTGGTTCGATGCTGTGTTTCAACAACTGAGTCCACGAGTCGTCGTCGATTGGCAATGCGATGAGGGCGAGAGCGTATCGGCGAATACATTGCTATGCCGGTTGTATGGCCCTGCTCGCGCATTGCTGACAGGCGAGCGCACAGCGCTGAATTTGCTGCAAACCTTATCCGCGACGGCTACTGCCGCTCGCCGCTATGCCGATGCTGTGGCGGGGACTGGCTGTAAGGTATTGGATACCCGAAAAACCGTGCCCGGCTTGCGTTTGGCGCAAAAATACGCGGTTAAGTGCGGTGGTTGTTTTAATCATCGTATCGGTTTATTCGATGCAGTCCTAATCAAGGAAAACCATATTATCGCGGCCGGCTCAATTGCCAACGCGATTGGACTGGCTAGAGGCTATGCGAATGTGCCGGTCGAGGTGGAGGTGGAAGACCTTGACGAATTTGCCCAGGCTTTTGCTTCGCAACCGGATCGGATAATGCTGGATAATTTTTCGCTGGCCGATATGCGTATAGCGGTGGGACGGAATCGGGGGGCGGTAGAGCTAGAAGCGTCAGGAAATATTACTTTGGATAATATTCGATCTGTAGCGGAAACCGGCGTCGACTTTATTTCGATAGGTGCCTTAACCAAAAACATCGCAGCGGTGGATCTGTCGATGCGTATAGCCATACGCATCGATTAATCACCATGCTGATGCGCTCAGTTAACAGCGTTCAACATCTCATTTTCATATAAACGCAATTTTTTCCAGTTCACGAATTTAGTGTCGTCGAACGGCGCGTCGTGATCTATGGCATGCTCGTAGCAGCTGCGAAATAGACGGGCGGTTCGAAACGCATGTAATTCGTCGTCGGCGGTGACCGTATCCACATTACCGACTTGGAAGGTTTTATTGCGGGACTTCCCGTCTTTTACCCAAAATACCGTGTAGCAAAGATAGCTTTTATCTTTGCGGTGATCGAATTTGATGGTTCTGGATACGCCGGTTACGCCCGTAGTGGTTTTGTTTTTGGGTGGTTTTAGGAAGCGGGTCTTGCTGCCTTTCAATACCACCAGCATCTGATCGCGCCAAGTGATCGCGGCTTTCAGCGACTTGGTTTTGCTACCCCAGAGCTTGTGAGAAAAATAACGGCTGCTTTCCTTGCCGCGCCGGACGATGCGTACTTGAAAACCGAAAGTATCGGGTTCTGTAATGTGTTTTACTTTTGCCATTTGTCGTACCCTAAAAAATCCACAAAGGTCTGCATAGTGAATTTAAGCAGCGCGAAGCACGCAGACCGCCTGTTATTTGTGTAAGCTATGGATTACAAATTAGCGCGAAATCGACAGTCTTGCAAGCGGAATTTGCTAGGATTATTAGGTGAATACCAACTAATTTAGTGTAGAATAAGTCTCAGCCTTTTTGCGGAGGCGTAAACATACTCTTAACCTTTTGTTTTTGTAACTAATTTTGGAGAAAATTGATGAGCGTTTTAGTAGGTAAGCAAGCTCCTGACTTTACAGTTCCTGCGGTATTAGGCGACGGTCAAATTGTTGACTCTTACAGTTTTTCCGGTGCGACTAGCGGCAAATATGCAGTACTTTTCTTTTATCCTTTGGATTTCACCTTCGTTTGCCCAAGCGAATTGATTGCTTTGGATCATCGTATCGACGAATTCAAAAGCCGTGGCGTTGAAGTGGTTGGTGTTTCTATTGACTCGCACTTTACCCATAACGCGTGGCGCAACACGCCTGTCAATCAAGGCGGTATCGGTCCCGTTCGCTACACACTGGCAGCCGACATGACGCATAGCATCTGCAAAGACTATGATGTTGAATCCGCTGGTGGCGTGGCTTTCCGCGGTAGTTTCTTGATTGATAAAGCAGGTGTTGTCCGTCATCAAGTTGTCAACGACTTGCCTCTGGGCCGTAACTTCGACGAAATGTTGCGCATGGTTGACGCGCTTCAGTTCCATGAAGAGCACGGCGAAGTTTGCCCAGCGGGTTGGACTAAAGGTGATGCAGGCATGAATGCCAATCCTGCTGGTGTAGCTGAATATCTGAGTAAAAATGCTGATAAACTGTAAGCATTAGCTTTATTTTGAGATAAGGCGCATTGTCTAGACAATGCGCCTTTTTTTTGCCTAACATTCTGTCTGGCCGAACGAAGTACATTGAAGAAATCTAGGCAGAGCTGCTTGGTAAATCTGCCGCCGCAATTCGCAAGTTATTCGCGTGTATGGTCAATCAATTTTTGCCAGCCGAAAACTTACTTTAGCGCGTTCTGTCCAGCTTGCGGTAGCCTATGGCTTCGCTAAGGTGAGCGATTTCAATAGTCGGGGAATTGGCCAGATCGGCAATCGTTCGCGCCAGTTTCAAAATCCGGTGGTAAGCCCTATGCGACAGGCCGAATTTTTCCAGCGCTTGTTCCAGTAGCTGGTGGCCGGTTTCAGACAAACCGCAAATAGTCTTCACTTCGGCGGCGGTCAGCGCGGCATTGGCTTTGCCTTGGCGTCGGTAAGCGATTTCTCGGGCCGCGACGACGCGTTGACGAATAGTCTCGCTAAGTTCTTCGCCGGTCGCCGAGCCTTTACGCAATACATCTAGCGCGACGCGCGGTACTTCCATATGCATGTCTATCCTGTCCAGTAGCGGTCCGGAAACTCTAGCGCGATAACGGGCTACTTGCTCCGATGTACAGCGGCAACGCCCGGATGCATCGCCCAGATAGCCGCATGGGCAGGGGTTCATTGCTGCGATCAATTGAAAGCTGGCCGGAAAATCGGCTTGGCGGTTGGCGCGGGAAATAGTGATATGGCCGGTTTCCAAGGGTTCGCGTAGAACTTCCAAAACCTTTCTATCGAACTCCGGAAGTTCGTCCAAAAATAAGGCACCGTTGTGCGACAGGGATATTTCGCCAGGTTTGGGATTGCTGCCGCCACCAACCAACGCCGCAGCTGATGCGGTATGGTGGGGTGCTCGGTATGGAGGTTGCCGCCAACGGCTGACGTCCAGACCATGGTCGCTGATAGAGGCCAACGCGGCCGTTTCCTGAGCTTGCTGTTCGCTGAGTTCCGGCAAAATCGTCGGCAAACGCGCCGCCAGCATGGATTTACCAGTGCCGGGCGGGCCTAGCATCAGTAAATTATGTTTTCCGGCAGCGGCAATTTCCATGGCTCGCTTGACGTGAAATTGGCCATGCACATCGGCAAAGTCGACGGTATAGACTACTTGCTCGACGCCTAGGCTGATTTCGGCTGGCGCAATGGCTTGCCGACCTGCAAGATGAGCACAGACTTCCAATAGCGTCCTAGCCGGCAGCAATTGTGCATCCTTGATTAACGAGGCCTCCGCCGCACAAGCTGCTGGCAGAATTAGTTGTCTGAAAGCGTTTCGGCAATGGATTGCCACTGGCAAAGCGCCGGGAATAGGCCGCAATTCGCCGCCTAGCGACAGTTCGCCTATGCATTCGTATTCATGCAGTGCGTCTTTGGGGATTTGTCCGGAAGCAGCCAGAATGCCCAAGGCAATCGCCAAATCGAAGCGGCCGCCTTCTTTGGGCAAGTCGGCGGGCGCCAGATTGATAGTGATGCGCTGAAACGGAAACTCGAAGTGCGAATTAATGATCGCTCCGCGCACCCTATCCTTGCTTTCTTTCACCGCTGTCTCGGGCAAGCCGACTATGTTTAGAGCAGGCAAACCGTTACTGACATGCACTTCCACGGTCACTTGCGGAGCGTCTATGCCGGCGCGGCCCCGGCTGTAAACGACGGCCAGTGACATGGCGCTTTAAGCTTGCGGAATCCGCTGTTCCAGATCGGCGACGCGTTTTTCCAGTTCTTCCAAACGGGCGCGGGTTTTTGCCAATACGGCTTTTTGCACTTCAAATTCTTCGCGGCTGACCAGGTCCAATTTGGATAACCCGCTTTGCAGCAAGGCGTGGACGTTTTTTTCGACGTCGTCTTTCAAGTTGGTCAAACCGGGTGGAATGGCGCCGGCGATACGTTCGGCAAGGTTGTCTATAGCTTTGGGATCGAACATGGTTTTACTCTTGGTCTATGAATGAATTGGGAACGGGTAAATGATCACGGCATATTTTATCAGTATCCTCGCGATCCAACGGTTGTTCAGTCAGGCCACATTGATAGTGATGAGCTTCCACCGAAAAATAATGGCAGGAGCGGCACAAGCCAAAACTCTTGGATTGGTTGACTTTCTGCAGCACGCCCAGTGTGGTTTGCAAGGCCTGGCCTATCGTATCGAATTCCTGCCGGCTGACCTTGGATTCGGCCTGCTTAAAAATATCCAAGGGTTTTAACTCGTCGATCAACTGCATGCCGGCTTCGGTTAGACTTAGATGCACCACCCTACCGTCTAACGGATCGGTAGTCTTATTCAGATAATGCTTACGCTCCAAAATCTGAATAGTCTGCGATACCGTGCCCTTGGTCAAGCCCAGATACTCGGCCACCGCAGCATGGGTGTTGCTGTATTTATTGCACTTGGCCAGATATTCCAACACCTGACCATGCACTGGTTGTAAGTTGATCGCTGCGTATTTTTTGCGTTCTTCCGAGCGCAATAAGGCGCTGATCCGTTCGATCAGCTTAAATGTGTCTAATTCATGCATTAGCGCGATTCTAACACAGGCCGGACGCTTAGCATGAACGGCGGCCGGCTGTGGTGTGGAAATCGGCGGATTTAGCCCAAACTATCCATGTGGTCGCCCCAACTAAGATTGTCTTTGACATAGTAGCGATACTGCCCCGGCGTTTGCTGTTGCAGACTCAACACATACAGCGTACGCCCGACGCCGCGCCGCCGATAACCGCTTTTTTCCTTATCCACGACTTGATCGCGCCAAGCGCCGAAGTTGATATAGGTAAAGTTGTTGTGTTTGCTGGGTGGCGGCGGATTAATGTCGGCTTCAGCTTCCAGGGGAATATGGGTGTGGCCTTCGCCGTGTAGCCGGAAACCTTGGGCTAGAAAAGCATCTTGAAAGGTCGGGAATGCTTGCAGGTTTTTAAAGCTGGCGCCATCCTCGCTGTAAACAGATATCGGCAGCAGTTTTTCTAGTATATCGGCGAGCAACAAAATACCCCGCACCAACCGCAATTGAATGCGGAACATATTGAAAGGGCCGGTCAGCATCAGCCACACTCGTGCGGCTTTCAAGCCAAGGCGCCGGGCCGCCGGTGAGCATTCCAGCACAAAGTCATCCTGCAACCATTCGCATAAGGCTTTGTATAGCTCGGCTTCGATAATATCGCGCACTGCCTCGGACGCTTTATTGCGCGTTTCATCCAAGATCCGACTGACGGCGGCCGTTGTTGGTCGGTACAGATCCAATTCGGCCAAAATCCGTTTGATGCGCGTCAGATCCGGTTCGGGTTGTGTCTGCCGTTGGTATTGGTCCAGAGCCAGATAACTGCGATAAATGAAGGTCGATAACGCGCCGGACGCGACGGTGTCGCCGAAGCAGGGCGCGGTGAACGGCTGGTAGTTCAGCTGTTGCCAAGCCTTGGCGCGCCAGCCATCCTTGGTGGTCCATCCCGGTTGGGTGTTGGCGGCCTTAAAACTGAGACAATTGTCGCGGTCTCGCCATTGTCCGTGTGTGATGAATAGCCGCAGTCCGGCGTCGCCCCAATAAAACGGCAGCCAGGGCACGCTGTCGGGCGCGGCGAACTGCTGCTCGTTGTCGAAGTACATTCGCCCTACCCATTCACGATACGCCGGAGATAGTTCCGAAATTATTTGCCCCAGGCATTTCTCGTAAAAAGTCTTCAACACCTCGGGAACAGTGAATATCTCCTTGTCATGGTTGCCCAGCAAGGTCAGCACTTCAACCGCTACGCCCTTGCCACGCAACGCCTTGGCGGTTTCCTGCAACAGATAGAAGAATCCTGCTGGTTTGCTTTCGCTTGGTCCGAGCGTGTGAATGTCAACGATCTTGTTCATAATCCTGGTCAAACAGGGCGCGAACTCCGGGTGTTGGCGCTGCCAGGGATATACCCGGCTTTTGGCCCATTCCGCACTGCGGATCATATCCACCACGTCGCCGTCCAAAATCAAAACCAGCTCGTTGATTGTCTGGGTGTCGCAGGTTCTGACGATGTCATCGAAGAAAGCTGGCCATACTGTTTCTTCCGGGCTTTGGTCGCCTGCGCTGTCGTCGGTGAAATGCACGTCGCTGATACAGACGCACAAGCGATTTTGCGGCACCGGGCCGCTGCGTTCTGCTTGCAGCGTAGCCAGCGTCAGTTCTAAATCTTCTTGAGTACTTGTCATGGCTGCATTCCTCAATTGCGATGTTTATTCAAGAATTCCACAAGACGCGGAAAAATATCCTGAGCGGCATTCTTGCCCATGATCACGTCGGCGTGGCCGTAATCCGGAATCACCGCCAATTCATGGCGACCAGGGACGATTTGCTCCAGACGTTGGTGGCAGACGATGTTGGAATCGCGGAACAAAGCATTGTCCTGACCGGCGACGAACAGGCACGGCGTTTCGATCTCGCTGGCATATTGAAAGTAATTGTCAGGCAGAGTCCGGTAACGTGGCTCGTTGGTTTGGTATTTGACGGCCGTGTTGCCAGCGTTGACCATTTTCAATACGTGACGGTAATAGTTGACCGAACTACCGCCGAACAGGTCGCCGCAACGGCGATGGGTCACATCGTGCAGATTTTCGTGTTTGTACAACACCGGAAAGCCCCAGCCCCACATAAAGCTCAGCATGTGGCATTCCGGCGAATCGCATTCGTGGTGGAATGCCGAAATCGCCATCGCCAGTAATTTGCCGGCGCCAAATCCCGGATCACGCCGCCAATGTGGATTCAGATAATCGACGCCCAGAATATAGTCGGCAGCAAGCGGCCCCAGATACAACTTGATTTTCGCGGGTAGCGGTACGCGCGGTGTCAAACCCACGCCATTGGCGATAAAACTGCTGATGCCGGTTACCGCCTTACCGAACAAGCTCATGCTAAACGCCAGCGCACCAAAGCAATGGCTGATCACGTGAATCCGCGCGTCCGGCCCCACCGCCTGGCGCACGGTCGAGATGGCCGCCGGCATGTCGTACAGGGCCAGATCGTCGACGTTGTAACGGTGTCGTTGCAGGTTGTAGGAATAGCGGTTGCTAATCCGGCCGTCCAGGGTCCAGACGTCACCAAAACCATTGTCCAGCAGATAACTGGTCAAATTGTAATGTTCGGGCATGATGAACATGTCGCTGGCGGCAGTCAGGCCGGGGACCAAAACGACCACGTCCTGACTGGCTGCGCGTTTGAAACGTAACAGACTCAAACCCAGCCGGTCGGCGGTGGTAAAGTGATGAGTCGTCACCTCGGCATCCTTCACGCCTTCCAGCGTATACAATGGAATCTCCCGCTCGAAACTGCCCATCTTTGGCGTCATGGACGGTTTGTAGACTTCCCATAGCGCGCCCAAAAAGAAGCCGCCGAAGCGTTCCACCGCGTGCAAGCGGTCTGTTAATGTTTCGCCGCTGGCGCGTATCGTGGTCAGTTGCTTGGCAAAGTCCATCACTTCGATATACAACAAGCCGGTGGCGTAGACCTTGGCTTTGGCTTCCTTGTCAGCTTCCACATGGCCCTTGAATAAGTTGGTGAACAAGGTGGTGGTGTCGGCCCACAGATCCGGACCGACGTTGTTTTGAATCTGTTTGCGCCCGCTCAGGGTCAAAGCCTGGCCGTTGGCATCGGTGAAAAACAGGCGATAGAGCATTTGTTTGCGATCGGCATCGGCGCTATCGACGAACAGATTGAACACGCCTTTATCCACCGTGCGCCGGCCGCCGATCAGATCGCCTTCCACATAGCCGATGGCCGCCGATTGATGGGCGTCGGATTCTAAAAAAGTATCCAAATCGTCGCTTTGGATGGTCAGATGAAACATGAAGTAATGGTTATCTTCCTTGCCTTGCCTATAACCGTCTTCGAAAGCGGTTTGGCCCAGGCTGAGATAGCCTTTCATTTCTTCGGTGAATTCGAACGAGGCTTTGTTGGTAGTTGTCATGTCAGTAGTCCTGTGAATTAGGTTTACACGCCCAAGCTGGCATCGGGTTTGATACCGGTGATACCTTCGGCAATCCATTCCGCAGTCGCGGAAATGGTTGCGACGGGGTTGGCGCCGACTGCACTGGGCAGAATTGAGCCATCGACGACATATAGGCCTTGATAGCCAAATGCCTGGCCGCGTTGCTCGGGGTGGCCGCTGACCACGCCTTTATCCGGCGAGTCGGCCAAGATACAGCCGCCCAAAGGATGTACGGTCACGTTGTGGCGAATCGGCAAGTCCCAAGTCGGTAGCGGGAAAAACCAATTGGATTTGACAAATTTTTTGAAGCGCTCGCCGGCCGAGAGAATCGCCTGATACAAACTCATGCTGGTTTCTTGCGGCCAGTCTAGGTCGATTCGGTCAGCCTTGTTGAGTGTCAGTGTGCCGTCGCCGTTATCCAGGCCCATGCAGAGCATGACTACGGATTTTGAGGACAAATCATCCTTTAAAATCTCATGCAAGGAAAATCCCAGCACACCGTTCCAGATGCCGTTGTGCAGATATTTTTTCAGCCATGCGGCCAGGGCTTTCACGGCCCGCACCAGCTTGCGTAGGGTGCTGGTCGGAAACGCGCCTTCTATATACCAAGCCAGCCAAGCCGGATAAGAGGCGTCTTCCAGTACGAAAGCCTGCTCTCTATTGAAGCGGTCGAACAAATTGTAATCGGTGTATTGGGTAATGACCGGCCCGTAGTTGGGGTCGGCGTCTTTTTTGCCTTCCACTGCAAATGACAGAAAGTCGCCATTGCCGGAGAACCAGCGCCCCAATTGCTCGCTGAGTTTGGGTAGGCTGTGATACACATCACGACAGCGCAGCAATAGCTCGTTGCTGCCGAACGTACCTGCCGAAACTACGACGCGGCGGGTTTTCAGGCTTTGCGACTGTCCCGAGGCAAAATTCTGAAATTCCACCCGATAGCCGAATTCGCCGCCAGCGGAGGCGTCGTCATCGCCATGCTGATTGAGGGGCACAATTTTTTCGGCTTGGCAGTCGGTAAACACTTGGCCACCATGCTGGTGTTGGCCGGCGTGAATGTAGTTTAGGTCCAGGGTGTTTTTAGAGTGGGTATTGCAGCCGATATCGCATTCGGCACAATAGGTACATGAAGTTTGCGTGGCGCCATAGCGGTTTTTCTCCTGCAAACCGATGGCGATGGGTGCGTCGGAACCGTTGTAGTTGTAATCGTTGCCAAAAAATACGCAGATGTCGGCCAGCTTGCTGGTGCGGTTTTCGTGGGCAGCAAACTCTTGAAACAGTTCGGTGCGGACGATTTTTCGGCGGCTGTCGGTTTGCCAGGATGGAACCGGGCGGGCTCCCAAAACTTGCTTGGCGACTTGATAATACGGAGCAAGGGTGGTTTTATCCAAGCCGGTCGGCCAGCCCTGCTCGAATACCTGCTCGGGGGGGCGAGGAAGACGTTGGCATAAATCAGCGATCCACCGCCCAGACCGGCGGAGATGACTGCATCCATCTTCTTATAATTGCGAATGTCGAACAGGCCGCGCAGATTCTTGTTTTGAATGTGGCGTGGCCGGTCTACCTCATCGCCTTCCATGCTCCAAAAACTGTCGGCAATTTGTTTGGGTGAGCGGGCGAAAGAACCCATCGGATAATGCCTGCCGCGTTCCAGTAACAGCACCTTGGCACCCCATTTTTGTGCGAGCCTGCAAAAACTGATGGAACCGCCGAAGCCGCTACCGATGACTATCGCTTCGTAATCAAAGATCGAATTAGCCATTTACACCTCCTCAAGAAAGATTTTTTATTATTTTTGGATCATTGTCCTGCTAGCAAAAAGTTAAAGAAAATCGGTGTTGCCAAGCTAAGCGTATCGCTAAAAACCTGTACAGAACAATGCCTTGCAACGTCATGCGCCGACGCTGTTTCGGCAGTATAGCCTAGTTCGTGTCGTGATTCGATTAATGTGAAAAAGGTCACTCGCAGCGTCGGGGATGGCGTTAAACATTCCTTGTTTTCGCGATAGGAAGGCTATACTTGAGGCCATTTTTAGCCATAGGTGAGGAGCCGTTATGAATAAAATATCCGTCAAAAATCCGGTGGTGGAGATCGACGGCGATGAAATGACTCGCATCATCTGGCATTTCATCAAAGACAAACTGATTCTGCCTTACCTGGATCTGCAAATCGACTATTACGACCTGGGAATCGAACAGCGAGATGCTACCGACGACCAAATTACCATCGATGCGGCCAATGCCATTAAAAAGCATGGCGTGGGGATAAAATGCGCCACCATCACCCCCGATGAAGCGAGGGTCGAAGAATTCAAACTGAAAAAAATGTACAAATCGCCGAACGGCACGATTCGGAATATTCTGGATGGCACGGTCTTCCGCGAACCGATCATATGCAATAACGTGCCGCGCCTGGTGCCGAATTGGACCCAGCCGATTTGCATTGGCCGGCATGCGTTCGGCGACCAATACCGAGCTACCGATTTCGTGACCAAGGGCAAAGGCAAATTAAAGATCAGCTTTACCCCGGACGATGGCGGTCCGGAGCAAAGTTTTGAGGTCTATCATTTCGAAGGTGACGGCGTGGCTCTGGCAATGTACAACACCGATGAATCCATCGCAGGTTTTGCCCGTAGCTGTTTCAACGTGGCGCTGGATCGTGGCTGGCCGCTGTATCTGTCCACCAAAAATACCATCCTAAAAAAATACGATGGCCGTTTCAAGGACATCTTCGAAGACATCTACCAAGCCGAATACAAAGACTTATACCAAACCACAGGCATCGTCTACGAACACAAACTAATCGACGACATGGTGGCATCGGCGTTGAAATGGAACGGCGCCTTTGTCTGGGCCTGCAAGAACTACGACGGCGACGTGCAATCGGATACCGTGGCGCAGGGTTTTGGATCGTTGGGCTTGATGACTTCCACCTTGGTCACGCCGGACGGAAAAACTATGGAAGCTGAAGCGGCGCATGGCACCGTCACCCGCCATTACCGCATGCATCAACAGGGCAAAAAAACCTCCACCAATCCGATTGCGTCTATCTTTGCCTGGACGCGCGGCTTGGCATTTCGCGGCAAATTGGACGGTAATCCTGAGCTGATTAACTTTTGCGAAACCCTGGAAAAAGTCTGTGTCGATACTGTCGAAGCGGGACAAATGACTAAGGATTTGGCCTTGTGCATCTACGGCGACGATTTAAACGACTCGCATTATTTGACGACCGAAGATTTTCTGGAGGCGCTGCGAGTCAATCTGGAGCAAAGCCTTTCAGCTTAATGCGGCTTTTGTAATTCGCTGGGTTTGGTCGCCGTCCCGGCGAATTTTTAAGTTGCTGACTTGCTCACAGATCGCTAAGAAATCATTGCTACAATCCAGGCTAAGTTAATCACTCAGCCCATAGGTACACAACATCATGCGCTTATTATTGGTAGAAGATGACGCCATCCTCGGTGATGGTTTGAAAGCCGGCTTGACGCTGGAAGGTTATGCGGTGGATTGGTTAATCGACGGTGCGCAGGCCGACGAAGCGCTGAAATTGAACCATTACGATCTCGTAGTGTTGGACCTGAACTTGCCGCGCATGGACGGGATGAGCGTGTTGAAAAACCTGCGCCGCCGTAAGGACAGTACCCCGGTTCTGGTCTTGACCGCTCGCGAAGGCGTCGCCGAACGGGTGGCGGGGTTGGACAACGGCGCCGACGACTTTGTCACCAAACCTTTCGATCTGGCGGAAATTTGCGCACGTTTGCGCGCATTGGCCCGCCGTCATGATGGCCATAGCTTACCCTTGCTGGAACACAAAGGCGTAACAATCGATCCGGCCGCGCACCAGGTTTATTTCAACGGCAAACCGGTTGATCTGGCGCAAAAAGAATTTGAAGTGCTTAGTTATCTAATTGGCCATATCGGCCAGGTCATCTCTCGTGCCCGTTTGGAAGAGTCTTTATATGCCTGGGGCTCGGAAGTGGAAAGCAATGCGGTGGAAGTACATATCCATCATCTGCGTAAAAAATTGGATACCAATCTGATTCGCACCATCCGCGGGGTCGGTTACATCATCGACGAAAATTAATGAGTAAACGCTTTCGACTGGCGCCGCGTTCGCTGAAAAAGCAGCTGCTGTTCTCGCTATTGTCTTCGCTGTTGTTGGTGTGGGGTGTGACTGCCTATATCAGTTACAAACAAACCCGCGACGAAATCGCCGAACTGTTTAATGCCGAATTAGCGCAGTCGGCGCGCGTGGTGCATGCTTTTGTGGAAAACATGGTGCGGCAACGGGCGCTGACCAAGTTGTGGGAGCGTGACAAAACCCCTGAACTGTTCGACACACCCATCCTTGGGCATAAGTACGAACGCAAGATTGCCTTTCAACTGCGCTCGGTGAAAGAAGGTTTGGTGTTGCGCTCGGAAAGCGCCCCGGAATATGCGTTGTCGCTGACCCGCAATGGCTATAGTGAAACGATGCTGGACGGTCAGCTTTGGCATGTGTTCAGTTTGAGCACCGAAAACGGCAATTATGTGATTCACGTTGGTCAGCGCGACGACATACGCCGGCAATTGGTGGAAGGTATCGCCGGCCAACAAGTGATCGGTTTTTTGATAGCGTTGCCGATTTTGGGCGTGATGATCTGGTGGATCGTTAGTCGTACGCTGTCGCCGGTCAATCAGGTCAAGGAACAATTGGCCAGCCGTGCCGCCGGCTATCTGCAACCACTTGATGTTGAAAATTTGCCGGACGAAGTGCTGCCGGTGGTCACGCAAATCAACAGCTTATTTGCGATGCTGGAACAGGCCTTTGCTAACGAACGCAACTTTACCTCAGACGCCTCTCATGAGCTGCGTACCCCGCTAGCCGGTCTGTTGACGCAAATTCAAGTGGCGCAAAAAACCACCGATGCGCAGATGCGCGATCAGGCTCTGCAAAAAGCCCAACAAGCAGTGTCTCGAATGACACATACGGTGCAGCAATTGCTGACTTTGTCACGGGTGCAGCACCAACAAGCCGGGATTGCCAAGCAGTCTGTCGATGTGAATCAAGCCTTGATCGAAGTGATTTCCGATTTGGATCACGCCGCCCGCGCCAAACGCATCGATATTGAATTACTAGGTGAGTCGGGTCTGCTGATAGACGCCAACCCCCAGTTATTTCAGGTGTTACTGCGCAATTTAATCGATAACGCAATCAAATATTCACCTACTCAAGGCTGTATCAAAGTGGTTTGTCGCCGCGAAAAAAATCGGCTTTATTTAAGCGTGGACGACAGCGGTCCCGGCGTTGCCGATGACGACTACCAGCGCATCACCCAGCGCTTTTACCGTTGCGTGGAGACCGCCAGTAGCGTCGAGGGTAGCGGCTTGGGTTTGTCCATCGTGCAGCGCATTGTGGCTTTGCATGCTGCCGAGATCGATTTTGCCAAGTCGAGTTTGGGTGGATTGAAAGCAATCTTGAGGCTGGATTTGATCGATCAGCGGCGGTAGTTCGACTCTAGCATGGTGGTATTGCCAAGGACGGATTGGCTCCAGCCGTCATTTGCAAGCAAAGTGTGACTATACTTTCTGCATTACTTCTATCCCTCTCCACTCTTTAAATCTTAATCATGCTTAACCGACTTATTGCGAACTGGGTTTATGGCGGCGTCCTGGCCGGGCTGTTATTGCTGTTGCTTACGCCCTTGCTGACGGCGTCATGGTCAGAAGCATTGACGGCGACGTTTCTCCTTTTGCCGGTTTATATGCTTCACCAATACGAAGAACATGACAATGACCGTTTCCGGCTGTTCTTCAATGCCACGCTCGGCAAAGGTAAGGACGTTCTCTCGCCAACTGCGGTATTTATCACTAATGTTCCCGGTGTTTGGGGTGTAATCGGCTTGTCGCTGTACCTGGCTGCGGGGGGCAATGTCGGATGGGCACTTATCGCGGTCTATCTGGTGCTGGTGAATGCTTTTGTCCATATTGTGCATGCCTTCGTTTTTCGCGGCTACAACCCCGGCCTTGGTACTGCGTTAGTGCTATTCACACCCTTTGGCGCGTATGCCTTGCGGCAGGTACAAATCGCGGGGGGAGGAGCGCCGGCGTTTCATGCGATAGGCCTTGTTATAGCGATTGCTATCCACGCGGCTATTTTGCTGCATGTGCGGCGCCAGCTATAAGTCGATACAAGTGCTGCCAAGTTTTTACCGTTGTGTGGAATCCTTGAACCCTGCCGAAGGTAATGGCTCGGGTTTATCGGTTTTAAAGATGGTTGCGCCCTGAAGCCCAAGCAGGCCGGAGGGCGCGTAAGCTTTTCCGGCCAATTTGTGTTTTGGAAATGGTTACGTGATCGCTGATTATTTTTTGCCAAAAAAGTGCCGCAGCGCCTACTCGGTATTTTAAGCTTGGTTGCGACGGCGGCTTAAAGAGAACAAACCGACGACGCTAGCAAATAACCAAATTGCAGCCGGTACGGGGACTGGTTGCAAGAATCCGCGAATCTCGCCGCCGAGAAATGCCTCAGTATGAATGTTGAGATAGGCTTTGCCCTCTGCCGCTCCGGCCAGCAAGGCATTCAATGCGGAGCTAACATTTTGGCCATGATTAAAGATGAATGCACTGTTATAACCGAATTGTTGGCTAAGATCGTAAGTTTGGTCCATGCTGCCGGATGCTTTGCCCAAAGGAAATAGACTAAAGCTTGGAGTTTCACTGGCTACGCCCGCCGTCCCGATACCGGCTAGGGAAGTGCAGCAATGGAGATGTGACGCGGTGGTGTTGCCTGTCAAGCCGCTAAAAGAAAGTTGAACCCGCATGGTGACTAAGTCCAGATCAAAAGTGACTAGACCTTTGCCAGTACCAGGCGAACTATTTGCGGGGGCTTCGTTTGGCCCAGATAAATCGACAGTATAAATAAGCTCGTGAGCTGCCGCGCCAGTGCTGGTTAAACTTACCGACAGTAACGCTAGTAACAACATAATGCTTTTCATGAAAATCTCCCTAAATACCAATGCTGGATTAATGGATTTTGTGTCAAAAAACGTCTGCCGATAGCTCAGTTCGCTACCTTCCCCTAAAAGGCAATTGGATTGTCACTTGCTTTGATATGTGCGGTCAATCACATAATTCTTAATTTTTTCAATGGCTAGATATTAAACCAAGTGGGCCGGCGACAAAGCCGGGATAGGTCGATTTGTCCTTCAATCAGCGGGCCGAAATTTGAGCGACGCTACTGGTATCCATTGGGCTTCTGTATTGCTCAAAGTTGCTGGCATTTCCCGTTTTTGGCAAGTTTCCCGGTTCTGATTTGCGCGTCAATATGGTCTAATCATCGCCTTTTTTGTCGGAGAGGCGTCATACCCATGCCAAACTTCAAGGCTATTTATTTGGGCGTTGCCGTGCTCACCAATTTGGCGTTGTTTGGTTGTGGCGAACAAAAACTTGCGACCGCGAAGCCGGCTTTGGGTCAGACTATTCTCAGCCCTATAGACGCCAAAGCGCTAGGCTTACAAAATCTAGTCAGTTTCGATGTGTATGTCGACAGGCAGACTGTGCATGCTGTTTTCGTCGCGATGCCAGCCGGTAGCAAGCAACCGTATATAGGCTATCTGCGCTCGGAAGACGGCGGCTTACATTGGTCGCCACCCAGCGCTTTAAGCCCACAATTTAATCAGCCTGTTGAGGCGAAAATCGGCAACGATATTCAAATTGCCGCAGCCGGCGACAAATTGCTGATCGTCTGGCAAACTACCGGCGAATTGCCGGGTATGGGGCCGTTGCTAACTGTTTATTCGACTGATGTCGGAAAAACTTGGCAGCAAGGAACCAAGCCGACCGGCAGCGATGCCGATCAATCGCACCACGAATTATTGGCTGACAGCGAAGGCCGCTTTCATGCGGTGTGGCTGGACGATAGAGACGAGAACGGATACCAAGGTGTGCGCTATGCGCGTAGCAGCGATGTTGGTAAAAGCTGGGAACTGGCACAGACTATCGATGATTCCAGTTGCTCGTGTTGCTGGAACCGCCTGGCTGTGGGCGCCGATGGCAAGTTGAATCTGTTGTATCGGGATATGCAGCCGCGCGATATGGCGTTGGCACAAACTGCTGATGGTGGCACCAGTTGGCAGCGCTTGAGTACGGTAGGTGAGTTCAATTGGATTTTCGATGGCTGTCCGCATAACGGCGGCGGATTGAGCGTGGCCGGCGATGGTTCTTTGCACAGTTTGGTATGGACCGGCGCGGAAAATCAGGTAGGGCTGTATCATATGCAATCCACCGACAGTGGTAAAAGCTGGACGCCGCCGCAACGGCTTGGCGAAGCCGGGGCATTTCATTCGGATATCGCGTTCGGTGCCGGTCGCTTGGTTGCAGTGTGGGATGCGCTGGGGCCGGAAGGTTCTAAAGTATCCGTCGCGGAATCCGCCGACAATGGCGGGCATTGGTCGGCGGCAAAACCTTTGTCCTTGTCAGGCGGTTCGGCAACATTTCCGCGCATCGTCGCCACGCAGACTGGCTTGCTGGCAATGTGGTTAGAGCAAACGCCAGCTGGCAAACAATGGTCGGCGGCAGTTTTACAATGATTTTTATACTTAAAAGAGGTGGTCATGCCCAAGTTAGACATAACAAAAATAATAAAACCCTGTTTGTTGGCCATCGCCTTATTCAGCCCGGTTCCGGCATTTGCGCACGCTATTTTGGTGAAATCGCAACCGGCTAAGGACGAAACCGTCACAGAATCGCCCAAGCAAATCGACTTGTGGTTTAACGACGCCGTACGCAGCGAATATAAAGCCCTGGCTGTGATCGATAGCACCGGTAAGCGCGTGGATAATCACGATGTCGGGCAAAGCCTGACCAACGGCGCCAACATTTATGCCACGGTGCCAACACTGGCACCCGGCACTTATACTATCCGCTACCGAGTGGTTTCCGAGGATACCCATATCGTCACCGGTAAGTTCGAATTTACCGTCAAGCCCTAGTTTGCATTCTTCCATCGGTTTACATTTATGACTATTCAGCGACTTCCCGTCTTATTGATAGCCGGGCTTATGGCCTGCGTCTTTTTACTGAGCGGCTGTGACAAGCTCGGATTTAGCAATAAGCAATCTAACGCATTGGGCAACCGCCCGGATTTGGATTGCATCATCGCCAACGATTTTTATGCAGTGCATTTCAGCGCTTATTTGCAACCGTCCAAGGACGATAAAAACGTCGATCCTAAAGCCGCTTTCGTGCCGTTTTGCCAAAAAATCCCCAGAGCCGGCAAGATGTTTTTCACCGCCGATCTGATCGATCGCGATATTCGCGCCACGCCTATCGGCATTCGTTTAGTGGAAGTGGAAAAGACCGGTCAGAAAGCCCCTGATGACTTTCGCGAAATCCGCACCGTCGCCGAAATTCCCTCCAAACTCTATCCAAAAGGCGCGGTAGAAGCGCAAGCCGATGTGGATAAAAACGGCGATTATGTGTTGTACCTATTGATCGGCGAAGCACTGGAAGACGACGATAAATTCCAGGTGGCCTTGGAAGTGGGTGTCGACCCAAAAGGCGCAGATCTGCCGTTGGTCGCTATTGGCGCTGTCGTGGCCTTGCTGTTAGTCGTGCTCGGGTTTTTGATCTATCTGTACAAACGTAAAAAAGCCGCGCCAGTCGATAATAATGGGGAACAGCCCTAGTGAAAGACATGCGTAAACGATATGGGCGGTTTGGCTTGGGGCCGTATCTGCTATTGGCCGGTTTGCTGTTGCAATCGGGCTGGGCGGTTGCCCACGCACCCGGCCTTAGCTCGATTGATGTAGCCGTCAAAGCTGATCAAGTCGTCACCAAATTGACTTTTGCCTTGCAAGACATCGAAGCCTTTGCACCGATGGACAGCGATCTGGATGCCGAAGTCAGCACCGCCGAGCGCGAAGCGGCCAAGCCGGATATCGCCAAAATGCTGGCTGAGCAGTTGCGGGTCAATGTTGATGGCAACGACGTACATATCGCAACGCCGGGCATCGTGAATTACGACGAGCAGAACAATGCCCATGTCGAGTTCAACTTTTCGGCTGCGCCGCAAAAGCAGCTGGTGTTGCAATCCAAACTACTGGCCTGGTTGCCGGACGGCCATCAGCAATATGTCACAGTGCGCGACGCTGCCGGGAACACGCTGCGCGAGAAAATGCTGAGCCGAGCCGACGACCAGCTGCAGCTGGGATTGGTCCAGGCCGACGCTTCCACCGTGCAAAATGATTCCAAGTTTTCGGCGTTTGCGGATTTTTTGAAACTGGGCATCGAGCACATTCTCACCGGTTACGATCATTTGCTGTTTTTGTTTGCCTTGCTGGCGGTGACGCATAGCTTCTGGCCGGCGATCAAGATTGTTACCTTTTTTACCATCGCCCATTCCATCACCCTGGCCTTTGCCGGGCTTAACCTGGTGCAGCTGCCCAGCAGTTTCGTCGAGCCGGTGATTGCTCTGACCATTATTTATGTGGCGGTGGAAAATATTATTCGCGGCGACCATCCCAAAGGTCGCCAATGGCTGACCTTTGGTTTTGGTTTGATTCACGGCTTTGGTTTTGCCAGCGTCTTGCGGGAAATGGATATTACCAGCGGCGATACCGGTATCTTGTTGCCTTTGCTGTCGTTTAACTTAGGTATAGAGACCGGCCAAATTGCCGTGGCATCGGTGGTATTGCCGCTGATCTGGTGGTTGAACAACAAACCGGCGATAGCCGAGAAATTTCTGAAAGCTTGCTCGGCGCTGGTGGCCTTGATGGGCGCTTATTGGTTGTTGGAGCGGACGGTTTTATAGACCTTAGCCGGTAGGTGTGGAACGTTTTTCCGGTCCCCGTGCGCTGCGCGGGGACCGGAATATTTGGCGTTGCGATGATTCTGTGCCGCAGCGAGGCGAAGATTGCAATTCCCACGTGGCGCGTGGGAATGAGCCCAAACACCTACCGTCTCACGGGTTAAAACTCTACCTTTATGGACCCCAGCAGCGTTCGCGGTGTGCCGATATTGACCCGCGAGTTTGGCCCCAGGCCTGGAATCACGTCTTGTAGATAATTTTTGTCCAGCAGGTTGTTTACATTCAGCTGGAAGGTGACTTTGGATTTACTGACTTTCAAATTGTAGGCCGCCATTAGGTCGACCGTGACGAACCCAGGCACATTATAGGTATTCGGCACATTGGTGGAGCCATCGCGCAGGGTAATGCCGCCGCCAACTTTAAAGCCTTTCAATGAATCCTGTTGAAAGTCGTAGGTATTCCAAAACGTCCCCACATTCCTTGGTATTGCGTACATTCGCAACCCTTCGCGGCCATTGTTATCTTTGGTAACGCGGGTGTCCAGATTGGCGTAGGTGGCAATCATATTCCAGCCCGGCAGGATTTCGCCTTTGATGTCCAGCTCCGGTCCGCGGCTACGTACTTCACCGACCGCAATGGAATACAGCGGATTGCTCGGATCGGTAGTGGCGACGTTTTGCTTGGTCAGATCGAAATAGGCCAGCGTGGCGCTGAGCCGGCCGTCGAAAAACTCGCTTTTGGCACCTAATTCCCATTGCTGCGCGCTCTCCGGTGGCAGCGGTTTACCGCCTTGAGCCAGACCGTTGGTGGCGCCAAAATTTTCGACATAGTTGCCGTAAAAGCTCAACCAATCTTGTGCTTGCCACAACACGCCGACTCGCGGAGTCACCGCATCGACGGAAAGATTTGTCAGCGCTACTTTATCGGCTTGATCGATCACCTGATAACGTAAACCGCCCATCACATGAATCCCGTGCGGCAACTGAATCTGATCCTGGGCGTACAAGCCGTAGAAGTCGGTGTCGGTGTCGTAGCGGTCAAATCCGGTCGGAAAGCGGTAGCCGGTGTGGATAGGGTTATAGATGTCGATGCCGGTCGCGGGATCGCCGTAATAATATTGGCCGGTCGAACAGTTGTTGTAATAATCGCCGCCGACCAACAGTGTGTGCTTCAATCCAAAGGTATTGAAATGGCCGGTTAAGTCCAGCGTCGTGTAATAAGTATTGATGTCGGCCGGATTGGCGACCACGATTCGATTTAACTGGTTACCCGTCAGTCCATCTCCCAGCATCGCTACGCTGTTCGGGGTATCCCGGCGTTCGGTGGCGAAACGGTGGCTGATGCTCCAGTCGTCGTTAAATTGATGCGACCAATTGAAGCCCAACAAAATGTCGTCGTGATTCTCCGGGGTCTTTTCCATTAAATTGCGCCCGCGCGGCATATCGATGAACCGGCCGTCGACGTAAGGCCAAACCATGGTGTCGTTGACCAGATTGTCGTGTTTGTATTCCATCTCGAAGGTAATTTGCGTTCGAGCGCTGATGTTCCATTTCAGCACCGGCGCCAGAAAGATGCGCTCGCTATCGACCAATTCCCGATACGACCCGCTATTTTCGTAAGACGCATTCATCCGGTACAACAAGGTATCGTCGTCCGTCAGCGGACCGGTCGCATCGATTGTGGTGCGGTAAAAATCGAACGAACCGAACTGCTGCTGTAAGGCGTAATAAGGGGTATTCAGCGGCTGCTTGGTCACCACGTTGACCATGCCGCCCGGCTCCATCCGCCCGTAAAGAATGGAGGCCGGGCCTTTGATCACTTCAACCCGTTCGACATTGGCCATCTGCCGTTTGCCCCAAGAACTGAACTCGGAGTCGTAGCGAAAGCCGTTCCGAAAGATAGCCGAACTGCGAAAACCGCGTAGGTACAGGTCGTCCGACAGGCCGCCGGAGCCCGCGCTGGCGGTTACGCCGCTGACATTTTTCAACGCGGTATCGATGGTGACGGCCTGCTGATCGCTCAATACTGCTTTCGGCACGATTTGAATATTTACCGGCGTTTCCATCAACGGCGTATCGGTTTTGGTAGCCGTCGCGGAATCGCGCAGCGCATAGTCCTTGCTATACGGATCGTTCGCGTCATACGCCGCCTTACCCATCACCGTCACAGCCGGCATCGTAGCCGCCGACTGCGGCTCGCTTTTATTGATCGGCGGTTTAGCTTCAATAATCGCCGTATCCTTGCCCACCAAACGATAGCCCAGCCCGCTGTCCTTCAGCAATTTATTCAGGCCTTGGGCAACGGTGACGGTGTCATGCAGGGCCGGCGCGCTCAAGCCGCGCGTCAGCTCGGCGTTGAACACCAGTTTCAGATTGGCCTGGTCGGCGAAAGCGGTCAGGGCTTCGGTCAAACCTCCGGCGGCGATTGAATAGGTTTGTGTGCTATCGAATAGGGGTTCGGCACTGAGCGTGGGGCAAGCAATGCTCAGTGCCAGGGCCGTCATGGCGAATGGCGTGGCGGTAAGCGGGGCGAATGTTGATGTCCTCATGGATGCTCCTGATTGCGTGAAGGGCGACGCCAATAGCCGGCGTTACTCTTCACAACGTTTCAGCGCGAAAATCATGAACACCGGCGCGATATTTTTTTCCAACATCGCCGGCATGCAGTGGCAATCAAGATAGTTTGGGGAAAGCATTTGGCTGGCTTGGACTGCGTCATATCCCGATCTGTACGGCATTTGACACGGTTTTAGTGACATGCAGAGGCTAGCAAATTTGGTGTATGGCTCAAACCGAGATTTAGCAAGCCGGGGTTGTAGGTGCTGCTCAAGCCTTATGCAAAGCCAAAATGGTGGAGATTTCCAGCGGGCCGGCTTACCTGATTCGGCAGCGGTTGAAGAAATTGGCGCCATTTTTGCTGTTGTATAAGCCGCTCACTCTTTTTCTTATCCTTGCCCATACGCCAACTGATGAATGCTGTTTCGGATAATCTGGATCATTTCTTTCGGGAAAACCGGGACGATTTAGTTGGCTTTTTTCTGCGGCGCTTGCATTGCCCGGATACTGCCAAGGATTTGGCCCAGGAAACCTTCTTGCGGATTTTGTTCTCCGAACAACGCGGGCCCACCCAGGATAGGCGGGCTTTGGCGTTTTTCATCGCCGGCAATTTGGTGGTCGACCACATTCGCAAGGAATCGGTCCGAGCCCGTTATGCTCCAGCCCAGGATATGCCGGCCGACATGCTGGAGGCGGTCGCCAGCAATGACCCGGATTCCGAAAAGCAGTTGATGGTTTTGCAAGATCTGGAAGCGGTCGATGCAGCCTTGAATGAATTGCCGGACGATTGCCGTACGGCTTTTTACCTGAGCGCCATTGAAGGCCTGACGTATACGCAAATTGGCGAATGTCTGGGGGTGTCCGAACGGGTTATCGCCAAACGCATTGCTAAGACCCTAAAGCATTGCCGGGCCAGTCGCGAACAGTATTGAATCCAGTAGCCGGTTTATTTTTCGGCGGCATTATTATATCGTTCCCACCCTCTTCCTTTGTCCCCGCTGCCTTGATGAACATCAATCCCGACAACTCCGGCGAAAGCTTAGCCGACCAGGCGATAGACTGGTTGGTGCAGATGCGTTCCGGGTCGGTTACCGATGCCATGCGTTGCGAGTTCGAGGTTTGGTATAGGCAAGACGACGCGCACCGGCAAGCCTATGTCGAGGCCGAGATGCTGTGGGGTTCGGTTGCTGAGGCGGTCAAAGCTGCGCCGCCCGCTAATCTTCCGGCCGGGCAGCTGCGGTCGGTGCCGCAAGCGGTAGCAATTCGCCGCAGGCCGCGTCTCGCGGGCTTGGCGCTGGCAGCCTCGCTGCTGCTTGGGGCAATGTTGGGCCGGGGCATGCTGCAAGATTGGTTGCTTAGCGATTATGCAACCGCCGTTGGTGAGCAACAGCAGATTCAACTCGCCGACGGCAGCAGTGTGCTGCTGAATACCGATACCGCGCTGGCGCTGGACTGGTCGGCGGAGCGGCGGCGGGTGGTGTTGCTCAGAGGGCAAGCCGAATTCAAGGTCGTCGCTGACACACATAGGCCGTTTGAAGTTGTCGCGGGCGATACCGCGGTCCGGGCTTTGGGGACGGTGTTTGATGTGGCGCGGCGGGAATCCGGTGCGGTCGAGGTCAGCGTCACAGAGCATGCGGTGGCGGTACGGTTGACCGACAAACCCGATGTGGTGCCGATGCGGGTCGAGGAAGGGCAGCATCTGCAGTATGTCGGCAGCGGTGGCTTAAATAAGCCGGACGCGGCAAATCTCAAGCAGTTAAATGCCTGGAAACGCGGCAAACTCATTTTTAACGATCAGGCGCTGGCTGACGTGGTGACAGAGTTGAACCGGTATTCAAAAGCCAAAATCCTGCTTCAAGGCCAGGAGATAACGCATTTTCGCGTTAGCGGTGTGTTCCCTACCGACAGTCTGGCCATGCTGGACGCCTTGCAAAAATCCTTGTCCATCCGTATGACGAAGTTAGGGCCGTGGCTGGTGATTTTGCATATGTGATGGTTTGGGGTTTCAAGCGAAACTGATAATTTGGTCGGTGAGACTTTCCGGAGATGGCGTGTGCAAGTTGGTTGCGGCCTAACTGAAGTGTTTCAAGCCGCCGCCTTGGCGGATAAGCGACAAATTGTCAGGAAAGTAGCAGGGTTTTTAGGGGTGTGGTCTCAAATATTATTTATATATCAATATCTTATATTTGTTTTATGGTGGCATCTTAATTGCTTGGCAAGAACCGCCGGTATAGGCCGGATTGATTTTGGCAATCCGCTTTGACCGGTATTTTTTACTAGTCATGAGGTGTTGATATGTTCGAAGCCATTGTATTGTTCATACTGAGCGGCCTGGTCGCTGCGTGCGCATACTCGTCTCAGGGTTGCGGACTTTCCTTTTTCGGCAAATTATTCCGTTCCGGTAAAGGCCAAACGCCAGCGACACTGACCAGCCAGGCTGACGGCGCTGCGCCGACGTCAAGTTTTCTGGAGCAGCTGCAAAGCGAAATTGAAGCCACACTATTTCCGCGTCCTACCGACTCGGTATTGCGACGTCATTACGACGCACTGGTAGCTGTGGAAGTGAAAAACCGTTTGAGCTTTTTTAGCTGAGAGCCGTGGATTCTATATGCAGCCCGCACAGGCTGCATATAGCGTCAGTTGTATGTTTTTGGCAGTAAGGTTTTGTTTATCTTCCCGAAACATCCGAGTTACCCAACGCATTGACCAAGTCGATTTAACGGACGCCAATTGCTCCTAAAAATCCCCGAACTTTCTCCGATCTAAAAATTGATGTTGATATTGCTTAGCCAGACGTGGTTAGTCACATCGGGTGCGCCGTAGTTATGAATGTACTGCAATTGGTAGCCGGTATCGACATTCAAGTTTTTCGTGAGCTTGTAGCCTACCCCGACATAGCTGCGATTTTGGTTAATGCCGGTTTGCACGGAACGCGCCAGCCGCCCTTCGTCTATCGAGTTGAAATACACAAACAGTTCATCCAGCGCGATCAAATAAGCCTGGCTGTCGGGTAAGGAATACACGAAGCGGAAGCGGTGGCGCATGCGATGGCCGACATCGCCTTCGTCGGCAAAGAAGCGCTGCTCTAAACGAAAACGGTATTGAAAATTTAGCTGTGGCGTCCAGTTGTCTATCCATTGCAACTGCTGCATCGCATCGTTGGTAGCGAGTTCGAAATCGGTTTGCTCGCTGTATTCACCCTGCCAAGTATAGCCTAGCCACAATTGCAGCTGTTTGGTGATTTTATAGCCGATTAACGGGCGGACGATGATTTGGCTAAACAGCGTATTGTCGGTCTTCGTGCGTGGCGCCAATTCCAGAAAAGCCAAATAGGGGCTGCCGCCAAAATCGGTTTGATAGGTATTGCTGATCCAGGTGCTGAAATCGTCTCGCACCGGGCCGGCCTCGGCAAATGGAGCAAGCGTTAAGCCTGCGAGCAGCAGGGCTAAGTGTGTTTTTTGCATATGTTTTTATACCGAATGTCTTGAATTCGAGCGGATTACATGCTGCTTGGGTGCACGGTTTCGCAGACGAAGATAAGCTTTCTCAATTCTTGATAAATGCTCGCAGCCTTGATTTATATTCTAAGCTACACCGCAACGGAACGTGTTTGACATGATCGAAGGTTGACTGGCGAGCTACCTGAAGAGCGGGAACGGCTAAATGAGAGAAGCTACGGGGGCGGTTTCGGCAGAGATTGTCGCCCGAATTAATATAGAGATTGTCGCCCGAATTAATATGTTGAGAAAAACAGATTGCCAATAGACAGCTAGGTATGGAACGTGTCGTTTTGTGTTGCGTTGGCCTGCAATAAGCCCCGGACAGCCGGGTCGTTAAGTTAAGAAACTATTGCCAAGACAAGCCGCTGGCTTAGCGGAATCTAAGCCAGTCAATTCGCTTCGGCTCCGCTCAGCGAACGTCTTAACTTAACGGGTATTGCCCCGGTAGCCAGAGGGCAGTCTTGGCGCGATTAATTGAGCTTAATCGGTTAATCCGCTAACACCTTCGATAGACCAGTTGTCGAAATCGTTTACGCCGGAGGTGTCATCGCCTTTGTTGTATTGAATCCGACACGCGTAGTGGCGTGTGACGTTGGGGCTGTCCTTGCTGCTGATTTCAACGTCGGCATTCACGATATATTCGTAGTTACCGAGAGTCCAGGCGTTGGTCGCTTGGCTGGCAAATGACAGGCTTTGATCTTCATCGGCTTCGTTCTTGATATAAGTGTTGCAGTTTGCAAATGCCAGCGCAGTCATGTCGGTGCTAATGGACATAGGGTTGGCGGCGTCCTTGCTTTCCACCAAAAATAAATCAGAAGCGGCGATGTCGTACATAAACGGCAGGAAGAGCTTAATCTGGATGGCAAGCAGGCCTGCCAGACAGATGGCAAATATTATAATTTTCTTTTTATTCATGGCTCAAATAGTGGTTTTTATTGGTTTAATTATCTAGCGATCGCCCGCGATTCTAACAAAGATCGTGGATGGTAGGAAATGCCAACCCTCGTAAGCTAATTTACCGTGAATTTACTAATGTCCAAGAGAACGCTTTTACTGCGCCGATTGTGTACAGTCCGGCCTTTGCCAATCAGTGAAGCTACCGCGTTCTGGATCAGGCTGTTTTTTAGCTTGGAAGCGCCAAATTGGCGACAGTCAGAGGAAAAGTCTGTGCATACGTCAAAATCCGGGTATGTGCAGCGATTGCCAAGAACCTACCATTTGGCAAATGCCATTCCGCGAAAATTTATTCTAATACTCGTGCCAACTCACGCCAGGCTGCTTGCCGGTCATTTTTATCCAGGCCATCGTTATCGTTAGCCAATACCAAGTTATACGGCAATTCTTCGGCTTGTAATGCTTCCACCTTGGTCATGGCCTGGTCGAGTACGGCCAGGTCGGCTTCCGACGCGTCGAAGCCTTCTGCTTGTCTATGTAGGATACGCTGCCGCAACACTGCCTCCGTAGCCGTTATAGAGAGAATGACGAAAGGAATTCCCTGGTTTTGCGCCAGCAACTGAAACGGACTGCGTTGGGCGTGCTTCAAAAAAGAGGCGTCGATAATTAGTGCAAAGCCATATTCAAGCAGGGTTTGCGCCTTACTTAATAGGTGGCGATAGGTTTTTTGGCTCACTTGAGGGTCGTATAGACCGCTATCAATTGCCGATCCGCTGTTTTGGCCGGCACTCAATCCGAATAGCCGTTTTCTCTCGACATCCGAACGCAAGCGAATCAGTTGGTGTTTTTCCAATAATAATTGCGAAACTGCGCTTTTGCCGCAACCGGGCAATCCGTGAGTCAGAATTAATGCCGGTTTACGCGGCCTTAAACTGCTGCCGGCCAAACTCAGGTAGCTTAGGCATTCTTGTCTGGCCGATTCGGCACCGGTTTGTGCGAACCTAAATCCGGCAATTTTCGCGCGTACTGCCGCTCGGTAGCTGAGATAAAAGCGCAATACGCCTAAGCCGGCGAAGTCGCCGTTGATTTGCAAATACGCGTTTAAAAATCGGTATGCCAGGTCGGCGCGGCCGCGATGGACTAAATCCATGATCAAGAATGCCGCGTCACTGATCGTATCGATCCAGCGTAATGCCGGCGAGAATTCGATACCATCGAATGCGACCGGCCGGCCTCTTAACAGCACGATATTGCCCAGGTGCAGGTCGCCGTGACATTCGCGGATAAAACCGGCTTGCTGTCGTTGTTTGAACAAGGTTTCGGCTGCTAAAAACGCTTGCCGGCAGCCGTCTTGCAGTTGATTGACCAATGCGGCGTCTTCAGGTGGCAGCAGTTCAAGCAACTGCTGGAAATTTTGCCGGGCCGGCGCGTCAATAGCGGCCGGCGCGCCGTAGTCCGATTCGGGGTTTGCCGGCGGTAAGCCTGTATGAAATTTAGCGACAGTCTCGGCTAAGCTGTCAATATGATCGGGAGTGACTTCCCCCGCGTCAGCAAGGTATCCAGGAGCTTGCCGGTGGCAAAGCGCCGCATTTTTACCGCAAATTCAAATGCCGGCTCTGCGTTAATTAGGGGTTGAGCAGGGTTGCCGCCTATCGCCGTTACCTTTAAATAAATGCCGGGTGCCAGACGTCGATTCAAGCGAATCTCTTCCTGGCAATAAAAATGTCTTTGGCTGAGTTGGCTGAAATCCAGAAAGCCCAGGTTGACCGGTTTCTTGATTTTGTAAGCGTAGCGGCCGGCCAGAAGCACCCAGGAAATATGGGTCTCCAGCACGGTAACCCGTTTGACCGGATGCGGGTAACAAGCTGGTTCGCAAAGTGCGGCTATCAGAGGTGGGTATGCGTTTGCCATGATCAAAAACCTTGCTGGGACGACGCGCGATTACAGTCGAAAAGGTAATGCCAGTATTACCGCCGATTCTGGCAGATCGGCAACGGCTATGCAAAGCGATGTTAGACGGAAATTGGCGCGGCGAAGGTGGGGCGTAAATGCTAGGATTTGCCGAGCCTTACAGGGTAAAGTTACGTAATAATAGAGATTTCGACTATAATCCCGCCCCGCTTATATGGCTTTTTCATAGGCTTACCAATTTCGACTGATTTACATCCCTCATCGCTATGCTGATTTCGACCCTGGTACCTGACTGGTACGGAGCCTGATTAAAAAATGGACATTACCCTCATCATAAAATCCCTGATACTCGGCGTAGTTGAAGGTTTAACCGAATTTCTTCCCATTTCCAGCACCGGCCATTTGATTCTCGCCGGCGACTTGCTGAATTTTAACGACGACAAGGCCAAGCTGTTTACCATCGTGATTCAGGTTGGCGCGATACTGGCGATTTGCTGGGAATATCGAGCCAAGATCGGCTCGGTGCTGAGCGGGTTGACCAGCGATAGACAGGCGCAAAAATTCGTGTTGAATCTGGTGATTGCGTTTATGCCGCTGGCAACGCTGGGTTTGCTGTTTGGCAAGTATATTAAGGCCGCGCTGTTTAAACCGGTGCCGGTGGCCTTGGCCTTTATCATCGGTGCGTTTGTGATCATCTGGGCGGAAAAGCGCGAGCATAAAATTCGCGTCGAAAGCGTAGACGATCTGAGTCCATTGGATGCATTGAAATTGGGTGTAGCCCAAGCTTTTGCGTTGATTCCCGGTACCTCCCGCTCCGGTGCAACCATCATCGGCGGCTTGTTATTCGGGTTGTCGCGCAAGGCTTCTACCGAGTTTTCTTTCTTTTTGGCGATTCCAACCTTGGTCGTCGCCAGTCTCTACGACTTATATAAACACCGCGATCTGTTGAATGTCGAGAGCGACGCCCTATCGTTCGCGGTGGGTTTGATCGCCGCCTTTATCAGTGCCTTGCTGGCAGTTAAGGGTTTACTGCGTTACATCAGTCATCACGATTTCATTATTTTTGCGTGGTATCGGATCGTGTTTGGCGTGGTGGTAATTGCCAGCGCCTATAGCGGTCTGGTGCAGTGGACGGTGGATTAGCATCTGGCGTCACACACGGCAGTATTTCGGTTTTTTGGTCTTTAAATTTAAGGGTAGGTTATGGCATTGCCACTGTTGATGATAGTCATCGGTCTGATTGTGTTGGTTTGGAGTGCCGATATTTTTGTCGAAGGAGCGGCCGCGATAGCGCGTTTTTTGGGGATGTCGCCCTTATTAATCGGGATGGTGGTGATCGGTTTCGGCACCTCCGCACCGGAATTGACGGTATCGGCCTTATCGGCTTGGCAAGGTAATCCGGGCATCGCCCTGGGTAATGCCTATGGATCGAATATTACCAATATCGCCTTGATTCTCGGCGCGGTGGCGTTGATTAGTCCAATCGTGGTGCATTCGCAAATTGTGAAAAAAGAGCTACCGGTGTTGTTTGCGGTAACGGTGTTTGCGCTCGGCCAGGTATACGACGGCGATCTGTCGCGGACGGATGCGGTGTTGGAGTTGGTGGTGTTTGTCGGTGTGATGACCTGGATGGTCCGTCAAGGCTTAAGTAAAAAAGCCGAGAAAAGTGACGTGCTGGGTGAAGAGATGGCTGAAGAGCTGGATGAGCACAGTATGTCTTTCGCGCAGTCCGTCATTTGGTTAGGCGGCGGATTGCTATTGTTGGTGATCAGTTCCAGGTTGTTGGTCTGGGGCGCGGTATCGATTGCCCAGGATTTGGGAGTCAGCGATTTGGTGATCGGTTTGACCATCATTGCCATCGGTACCTCCTTGCCCGAGCTGGCGTCGTCGATTGCCGCCGCTCGCAAAGGCGAACACGACCTGGCCCTGGGTAATATCATCGGTTCCAATTTATTCAATACCCTGGCGGTAGTAGGTCTGGCCGGGGTGATTCATCCGATGGCCATCCCCGTGGAGATTGTTAATCGCGATTGGCCGCTGATGGCCTTGTTGACGGTGTCGCTGTTCTTTTTGGGGTATTCCAGGAAAGGCGAGCAAGGCAGTATTAATCGGGTCGAAGGCGGCGTATTGTTGGCTGTCTACGCCAGTTACACCGTGTATTTGATTAACACCGTAGTGAGCGCTTAAGCATGTCTTTAGAAAAACGTTTGGGAAATATCGCCTTTCGTTGGGGTAATTGGCTGCTGTATTCGCCGGCATTGGTATTACTGGTCTCGGTTGTCGTGGCGTATTTTGCCGTTCAATACACCGGCAATCATCTTACCGTCAATACCGATACTGCTGAACTGATCGCTCCCGATGCGCCGTTTCAACAAAATCGGCGCAAGTTCGAGCAGCAATTCGGCCAGGAAGTACACACGCTGCTGTTGGTAATCGAATCTTCCAGTCCGGAGTTGACCAAAGCCGCCGCGCAACGCCTGAGCCGCGAACTCAGAGCCGATACCGAACATTTCACCAAAATCTATCGGCCGGATGAAAACGTGTTTTTTCAACGCAATGGCCTGCTATATCTGGATACCGATAAGTTGCAGGACTTTTCGGTGACGTTGGCCCAAGCCCAGCCTTTCATCGGCCGGATTTCGCAAGATCCCAGTCTGAACGGTTTTTTCTCGATTTTCGAAGATGCGTTAAATGCCGAAACCAAAACCGAGGAAGTGCCAATTGACTTAATGTCTCTTATAGATAAAGTCAGCAATTCCCTGCATAAAACTCTCAATGGCGAAACCGATCTGCTGTCCTGGCAAAAGCTGATCGCCGAAAACAAGATCAGCGAAGAACAATCGGACAAAGCCTTTATCTTCGTCACGCCAAAATTCGACTACAGCCAGATTTTACCGGTAGAACCTGCGATCAACATTATTCGTAAGGCGGCCGACAAAATTCAAGATCCTAATCTACCGGCAGTTAAAGTTTGGGTGACCGGCGAGGTTGGATTGGAACATGACGAAATGGCCGGGATGAGCGAAGGTACGTTCACAGCCAGCATCTTTTCCATCGTATTGGTTTGCGGCATTTTGTTGATTGCTTACCGTTCCTGGCTGTTGATGCTGGCAACATTGCTGACGCTGGCCTTGGGTATGGTGTTTTGCGGTTTGTTTGCGTCCGTAGCGGTCAAACAACTGAATCTGATTTCGGTGGCCTTCGCGGTTTCCAATATCGGCTTGGGCGTGGAATATGCGATCCATTTTTGCCTGCGGTATCGCGATAATCTGGATTTATATGGTAGCGATAAGGGCAAGGCGATTCGCTCGGCATTATTGGCGACCAGTCCATCCTTGATACTGTGCGCCGGTACTACTTCTATCGGTTTGTATGCCTTTATTCCGACCGATTATCAGGGTATTTCCGAACTGGGCTTGCTGGCAGGTACCAGCTTGTTTATTTGTTTATTCATCACCTTGACCGTGTTGCCCGTGCTGCTTAAGGTCTTACCAAATCCGCCCGTGCACCAATTACATGGTGAACAACCCGGTGAGTCGAAATTTACGCACCTGTTGGCTCACTTTACCTTGCACTATGCCAAATCGATTTCCTTGCTCACGTTGATTGGCGCGGTAGTCTCGGTGTACTTTGTGTTTCAGGTGCAAACCGATTTCAATCCCTTGAATCTGCGCGACCCGAATACGGAATCGGTGATTGCTTTCAAGGACTTGATGAAGGAACGCGATACTTCACCGATGACCTTGACGGTTTTGGTGCAAAATGAGGCGGAAGCCAGGGCAGCACAGAAAAAATTGGAGAGCTTGAAAACTGTCGATAAAACCGTCAGTTTGTTCGATTTTGTGCCTGACGACCAGGCAAGCAAGCTGGGTATCATCGACGACATGGTGCTGACATTGGGTCCGCAAAGCCAGTTCTTCCCGCAACTGAAAACCGGCACCGATCCGTTACCGGCGATCAAGCGCATGATAGCGGCGATAGACAACAATCTGCCAAAAAAGACCAATCCCGCCGACATTAAATCGCTGCAAACCTTTAAGCAAGAATTGCAGGACGTCATGGTGGAGTTGGAAGCCAGATTGCAGCCCGACCGTGGCGTGTTTATCGAGAAGATCCAAACGTCATTGCTTGGTACCCTGCCGGCTGTGATGAACCAACTTTTGATCGGTTTCCATGCGGAGGAAATCGTGCCGACCGGCATTCCAGCTGAAATCAAGGAACGCTGGTTGAGTAAAGACGGTTTGTACCGTATCCAGATTTTTCCGAAGGAAGATTTGAACGATCTCAGTAACTTGCAGACTTTCATCACCGATGTGCAGGCGGTAGCGCCCAATGCCACCGATTTGCCGGTGATGTATTGGGAATCCATGAAAGCCGTGATTGGCGCTTTCCAGGAAGCCATCATCATCGCATTGGTGGCGATTGCTGTGCTGTTGATAGTGATTCGTCGTAGCGTCGTCGATACCTTGCTAGTGATGACGCCCTTGGTGCTGGCCGGATTGTTCACGATGGCTACTACCGTGTTTACCGGTACCCCTATCAATTTTGCCAATATTATTGCCCTGCCACTATTAATGGGCCTGGGTGTCGATAACGGTATCCATATGGTGGAAAAATTACATCTCTCCCTATCGGAAGACCAGAATATTTATCAATCCAGTACTGCGCGCGGCATGTTCTATGGTGCGTTGACCACTATTTCCAGCTTTGTCGGCTTGGCTTTTTCGCCGCATCAAGGCATTTCCAGCATGGGTCTGGTAATCACCATCGGTATTTTCTGGATCATGACCTGTACTTTTGTGGTGCTGCCGGCGATTAGTAAACTGGTTTTGAAAAAAACTGAGCATTTAGCCTGAGATATTAAAAACCATAGCCTAGACTTATCCGGCAACTTACAGGGCTGACGGTAAAACGGGCGAATCCAGGGTAGGTTTGAATTTTTATAATTAACTTTTAGTTTTTAGAGGCAACCATGTTTGTAATCATTGGTTATGTGATCATTTTGGGCTGCGTATTGGGCGGCTTCATGATGGCCGGCGGCCACTTGGGTGTACTTTGGCAGCCGGTCGAGGTGGTGATCATTGTCGGCGCTGCCTTTGGTTCCTTTTTAGCCAGTAACTCGTTAGCCAACAGCAAGGCAGCCATGGCTGGTGGTACTGCGACATTAAAAGGTAGTACCTACACCAAGGAATACTACATGGAGCTTCTGATGAGCTTTAATGCGCTGAGTCAGAAGGCCCGTAAGGAAGGTTTGCTATCCCTGGAAAAAGTCGTAGACGATCCGGAGGGCAGTTCGATTTTTGGTGAAAAAATCGTGCATGACCACCATCTGATGGAATTTATTTGCGACAAACTCAGGCTGATTTTGACTGGGGTTGATGTCAACCAACTTGAAGACATCATGGACGCGGAAATTGAAATTCACCATGCCGAAGGCAACGAGCCGATCAAGGCCGTGCAAAAAGTGGGTGACGGTATGCCGGCTTTCGGTATCGTTGCGGCGGTAATGGGGGTGGTCCACACCATGGAGTCGGTGGGCATCCCGCCGGCGGAATTGGGCAAATTGATCGCCGCGGCGCTGGTCGGTACCTTCCTTGGTATTTTGGTGTCTTACGGCTTTATTGGCCCGGTTGCTTCCGTGATGGAGGCCCGGTTGGAAGAAGAAGGCAATGCCTATAAATGTACCCAGAAAGGTCTGCTGAATTGCGCGAAAGGCACTTCACCGGCGATGACAGTGGAATTTATGCGTACCGCGATACCGCACCATACCCGGCCGACTTTTACCGAACTGGAAGAGCAATTGAAAGCTGGCAAAGGGTAAGCGAGCATGGCCGAACAACCAATAATCATCAAGAAAATCAAAAAAGCCGGTCACGGCGGTCACCACGGCGGCGCCTGGAAAATTGCCTATGCCGACTTCGTGACGGCGATGATGGCTTTCTTTTTGTTGATGTGGCTGCTCGGTTCCACCGATGAGAAAACCAAAAAAGGCATTTCCGAATATTTCCAGAATCCCTTCGGTGTAGCGATTACCAATAGTAGCGGCGAGGGTACCGGCGACCGAACCAGCATCATTCAGGCCGGTGGTCAGGACTTGAAATCGCAAGAGGAGGGCCAAGTGCATCAGGGGGAAAATACCCCGGCCGAACCCACCCCTGAGGATATTGAAAAGCTGGCGGAAGAGCAGGAAAAACTCAAGCTGGAGAAGTTGCAGGAAAAAATCGAGGATATGTTAAAAGCCAATGACAAATTGGCCGAATACAAAGATCAGATCAAACTGGAAACCACCCCGGAAGGTTTGAAAATCCAGATTATCGATGCGCAAAACCGGCCGATGTTCAAGTTGGCCAGTTCGGGTATCGAAACCTATGCGCAAGCTATCCTGCGCGAACTGGCACCGGTGATCAACGAATTACCGAATAAAGTCACCATCAATGGCCATACCGACGCATTGCCGTTTCCCAGCAATCGCACCGGGTATTCCAACTGGGAACTATCCAGCGACCGGGCCAATGTGGCGCGCCGTGAGTTAACCCAAGGCGGACTCAGCGAAGACAAGGTGCTGCGCGTAGTCGGCTTGGCCTCAAGTATTCCTTACAAGGGTGATGTACCCAACGATCCGATGAACCGGCGCATATCCATCGTGGTGATGAACAAAAAGACCGAAAATCAGGTGCTGCACGATGGCGCCGAAGATAAAGCCGGTAGCAGCGATACTACTGCCCCTGGTCTGCCGACTATGTCGCCGACGATTCAGCAAAATACCAAAATTACCGGCGCGGACACTGCGGCACATTAGATAAGTGCTGTCGACAGTCGCGGCGGATAGCTCGGTAACGATACGGCGATGCAGTTAGTCAAGGCCTTGCTAAGTCAGCTACTGGCCTGTGTCTGCGTACTGGGCTTACGTGCTGCATTCCCGTCCATTAGCGTTTGGCAGTTTGTCGTGATACAGGCTGGATTGGCGGCGCTATTCTCTCGTGGCTTTCGCCAGCCCTACTGGTGGTTACCCATCCATTTTCTGTTTCTGCCGGCCATTTTACTGGGGTTGACCTGGCAAATACCTGCCTGGTTATATCTGCTGGTGTTATTGCTGCTAACCCTATTATTTTGGGGGACAGTGAAAGGCGATGTGCCATTATTCTTATCGTCCTCGGCCGTTAGCGGTGCGCTAATCGAAATAGTAAGCCGCGAAGGGGCGCAATCGGTTATCGATATCGGTGCCGGTTTGGCGACGGTTGTGGTGCCGCTGGCAAAAGCTCGGCCGGACGTGGCCATAGCGGCCCTGGAGCGAGCACCGCTACCCTGGTTACTGGCGGCATGGCGTTGTCGTAATCTGGCCAATGTCCGGGTGGGAAGGTCAAGCTTTTGGGACCAAGATTTGCGGCAATTTGATGTGGTGTTTGCATTCCTATCGCCACCGGTCATGGCGAAAATAGGCGAAAAAATTCGGCGAGAAATGCGGGTCGGCTGCCTATTTGTCTCGTCCTCTTTTCCGCTACCGAATAGCGAAGCCGAGTCGGTACTCGAACTGAATGATCGCCGGAAAACTAAACTGTATTACTATCGAATAGACTAGGTCTAGCTGTTCTTAAACTCGGGGACCAGCTGTTTCAAGCCAGCGAATAGTTGCTGGTTATCGTAGTGCTGGCAGACACGCTGTAAGTCTTCAATCTGCTTAGCCCATTCGATGGAGTCGTAGAGTCGGGCTTTGGCCAAGCGTAATTTCGCATGGCTGGTTGCCATTAATTGTTCCTGGTCGTGGAATAGCTCTTCGTAGAGTTTCTCGCCGGGCCGCAAGCCGACAATTTTAATCTCGATGTCTTTATTCGGGGTTTTGCCGCTCAGGCGGATCATTTGCTCCGCCAGGTAAGTAATTTTGACCGGTTCGCCCATATCCAGCACGAATACCTCTCCGCCCTGGCCTATGGTTTCCGCTTGCATGATTAACTGGCAGGCTTCCGGAATCGTCATGAAGTAGCGGGTAATATCCGGATGCGTGACAGTGATAGGGCCGCCGGCCTTGATTTGCTCTCTGAACAAAGGCACCACGCTGCCGGCCGAATCGAGCACGTTGCCGAAACGGACTGTGGTAAAGCGGGTGTTGCCGGTCTGATTCAGATTTTGGCAGAGGATTTCCGCCGCGCGTTTGGTCGCGCCCATCACATTGGTCGGGTTGACCGCCTTGTCAGTGGAAATGAGCACGAAACGCGCTACGCCTGCGGCGATAGCGGCTTCCGCTAGTATCTTGGTGCCGATCAGATTGTTATGCACGGCCTCGCGGATTTGATTTTCCAATAAGGGTACGTGTTTATAAGCAGCCGCGTGAAACACGATTTCCGGTTGTTGGCCGGTGATTAACTGTTGCACCGCGATGGGGTCGGCGACATCGCCCAGCGCGGCTTGGTGCGATAATTCCGGGAACAGCCTGTTTAAATCGGCATTAATTTTGTACAAATTAAATTCGCATTGATCAAACACAATCAGCTTACGCGGTTGCGCCCTGGCCAGTTGCTTACAAAGCTCGGAACCTATCGAGCCGCCGCCGCCGGTCACCAAAATGACTTTGTCGTGCAGATGGCTTTTTATGCCGGGCCAATCCAACTTCACCGGCGTACGGCCCAAAATATCTTCAATGGATACACTGCGCAGATTGGCGGTGGTGACCGCGCCGCTCAGCAGTTCCTTAACCGACGGTAGGGTCTGAAAATCAACGGAGCAGTTTTCGCAGATTTCCACGATACGGCGCATTTGCTGATCGCTGGCCGACGGCACGGCAATCAGCACCGTTTCGATATTCCAGCGCTCGACTAAGTCGGGAATTTGCTCCACAGTGCCGGCGACGCGGATACCGCGAATCTCGCGTTTGTATTTGCCATGGTTGTCGTCAACGAAAATGATAGGCACATAGTCGCTATCGACATTGGCTAATAAATCCCTAATCAACATTTCGCCGGCGGAGCCGGCGCCGACGATCAGGGCGCGCCGACCAACGCGCTCGGCGAAAGTCTGTTCCTTCCAAAACCGATAAACCAGACGCGGAATGCTGAGCAAGGAAAACAGGATCAGCACATAAAGTGGTACGACTGATCGCGGCACGCCTTGCAGGCGGTCGTATAAAAACAAGGCGGAGGCAATAAAAAAAATCCCGGTCAACACGGCTTTGCCGATGCGGATCAGGTCCGGCAGAGAGGAAAACCGCCAGACGCCGCGATACAAGCCAAACACCCAGAATAAACTGACCTGGATAGCCATGACCCAAGGGAGGAACAATAAGGCCGAATAAAAAAATTCGTCCGGGATGTCTTGCAGATTAAAACGTAGCCAGTAAGCGCCAAACCAGGCCAGCGGGATCATGGCCAGGTCGTGCACAAAGATGGTGGTACGGGAGCGAAATTGGAGGGTCACGAAATAACAAACTCGGTTTGGCCGGCTTTAAATCGGTAAGCCAGATAGATTAACGGCAAATAAGCGAAGGCAATGCCGGCCAGCGCATGGCTGGGATGCTTGAATATCCATAAAGAGACAGGCAATAGCCAGCCACAATTGATTGCCCAGGTAGCCAATAACACCGGTAAATGTCCGTAACGCTTGGCCGCGTGTTGGTAAGTGTGTGAGCAATGCGCCGCGTACCATTTTTGTCCGCTGAACATTCTAACCGCCAAGGTATAGCTGGCATCCACGATGAACGCACCGAATAAAATCAGCCCGCAATACAGCAACACGGCGGCTTGCTGCGCGGCCAGTAAAATCAATAAACCCAGTAATAGACCGATAAAGCCGCTACCGACATCGCCCATGAAGATTTTCGCCTTCGGCCAATTCCAAAGCAAAAAGCCGCCGCAAGCCGCCGCCAAACTCAAGGCGACTGCACAAAGACTTTGGTCAATAAAAAACAAATAGCCTGCTAATGCCGCCGATACGAACAGCGCTTCCGAAGCGGCAATGCCGTCGGTTCCGTCCATGAAATTAAACAGGTTTAAAGTCCACACCAAAAACAGTGCGCCCAGCGGATAGCCCAGCCAGCCGGGATTTAAGCTTAAGCGCCCGAAGATGGCGTCGAAGGGCGCCGGGACCGATAACACCGGTAGGCCGCCCAATAATTCCAAGGCGATGATAGCTGCGAGTAAATGCGTCAAGAAGCGCCAGCGCGCGGCCACATCGCCGTGATCGTCGCAAAAACCGATAGCGGCTACCAACAGCGGGGAGCTTAGTAAGGCTAAAGAAGTGCCTGTTAATTGATTATAAAAAAACAGCCAGAGTGTGGCCGCGCAAAATGCCAGCACGATAGCCAAGCCACCGCCACGCGGTGTTGGCACACTATGTGAACTGCGTTGGTTGGGAATGTCCAGCACCTTGTAAGTTAAGGCGTAGCGGCGAATCAGGCCGGTCAATATGACGGCAAGCAGCAAAGTAACAATGAAAAGCAGTAGCACGCTAGATTAACTTAGATGGCGAATAATATCGGGTAGGGCTTTCCTGAGAGTATGTCGAGGTTGAAAGCCCAATTCGCGGCTGATTTTAGCAGACGAATACCACGCCGAACCGGTTAATTTCTCCAGGCTATCGCTATCGATAGGAAAACGTCGCCGCGTTAGCCGGCCAAATCCATCGCCTAAGCGAGCCAAGCTGCTTAGTAGCGCTAATGGTACCGACCAAGCGATAGCCGACTTGCCAAGGGCGGTTCTGATGGCGTCGTAAATCTGTCGGGTGGAATAGCTTTGTTGATCGGTGACAATATAAATTTGCCCAGCTGCCTCGGGTTTCTCGGCCGCCAACAATGCGGCTTCAATCACGTCTGCTACATGGACCATGGAACGATGGTTACCGGATTCCGGTAGCGGTGGAAATATGCCGCGGCGGATCGCGTGGATCATGCGCGGCAGATTGCCTTTCTCGGTATCGCCGTAGACCATGCTGAGTCGCAGTACCACGGGATGGGGCACGTAGCCACCATGTAACACCAATTGCTCCGCGGCGTATTTGGATAAGCCGTAGGGATCGGTGGCCGGCTGCTCAACCGTTTCGTCCATGGGTTGTTGAGTACAGTGGTCGACTGCTTTGACGCTGCTGAAAAACACAAACACTTTTACGCCGGCCTGTTGCGCCGCTTCCAGTAATTTGCGCGTGCCGTCGGTGTTAACTTGTCGATATTCCGCTTCATCCTGACGATTTTCCGCCAAGGCGTGGGCTTTACCGGCCAGATGAAACACCACGTCTATGCCGGCACACAGTTCCGCAGGGCAAGCTTCCGATTTTGCAAAATCAAAGGTTATGTTGTCCGGGCCGTGTCCGGCGCGGTTGCAAGTTCTTACCGCATAACCTTGATTTTTTAAGGTCTGGCAGAGTTGCGAGCCGATAAAGCCGCTGGCGCCGGTGACGAGGGCCTTGCTCATCTGCTGTGTTGCCGGAAATAGTAGTTAACTAAGCGGAAATAGGCGGGAGTGCTGCGCGTCATCTGTCCGCAGTTATAGATTTTAATGTGTAATTGCAAGGCATGATTAGTCAGTTTAAAGAGATGAATTATGGGTTACTTCCATGCTCTGCAAACACCTCATACTTTCCTTCATTATCGAAGGAAACCACCTTATACGCGTCTTGCTGACCGCCCATCTCCATGCCGGGACTACCCATCGGCATGCCCGGCGCGGCGATACCGGCGATGTTGGATTTGCTTTGCAGTAGTTTTTGGATGTCGGCAGCCGGTACATGGCCTTCAATGACACGGCCGTTCACGACGGCGGTGTGGCAAGATGCCAGTTTTTCGGGGACGCCAAAGCGGGCTTTGATGGTCTCCATGTCTTCGCTGATCACATCGTTGATTTTAAAGCCGTTTTGTTTGGCGTGTTCTAGCCATTTACCGCAGCAGCCGCAGGTGGGGCTGCGATAGACCGTCATTTCCAAGGGGTTGCCGGTTTCCTCTGCTGACAAGTTTTGGCTAATAGCCGCGAGTAACAAAACGATTAGTTTCGATGCTTTCATAAATTCCTCTTATTCGCCGTGTAGCGTAACGATGATAGTGCGATTGCCGGCACGATTGCGATGCTCGCATAGATAAATGCCTTGCCAGATTCCCAAGGCCAATTGGCCGTCGCTGATCGGAATGCTTAGCGAGCTGCCTAATATAACGGTTTTTATATGAGCAGGCATATCGTCCGGCCCTTCGAGCGTGTGGCGATAGTATGGTTCATTTTCCGCTACTGCTCGGGAGAAATAGCTCTCCAAGTCCCGGCGTACGTCTGCATCCGCGTTCTCATTGATTGCCAGCGACGCCGAGGTGTGTTGCAAAAATACGTGGGCCAGGCCAATCTCGATATCGTCCAGTACAGAGAGCTGCTCGACTATCTCCCGTGTTATCAAATGAAAGCCGCGCGGTTTGGCGGTCAGCTGGATGCGTTTTTGAACCCACATATCGAGAATGCTAAAAATTGATAAATACTGGAAATCTGGATGGTTACAAATTATTCTGCAAATCGCAAGACACTGCAATTGGCCCTCTAATCCCGGAGCCATACCGCTAAGTTGGGGTCGATAATTCCTTCTCCCTTCGGGAGAAGGTTAGGATGAGGGGGATTAAAGTCAATTATTTACATCCCTCACCCTAGCCCTCTCCCCGGGGGGGAGGTTTAACATAGCGGCATTCCCTAGAGTATAAACGCCTTTATTTATCGATGATATTGCGGACTCAATTCCCGCACCGCATCGACCATGGCTTTGACGTGTTCCGGATTAATGTCCGGCAAAATGCCGTGTCCCAGGTTGAATACATGTCCTGAGCCGTTACCGAAACTTTGCAGCACTTTCCCTACTTTCTCGCGGATCACTTCCGGTTGCGCGTACAAGGTAATCGGATCCATATTGCCTTGCAAAGCGACGCGGTCGCCCACGCGGGCGCGGGCCTGGCCGATGTCGGTTTGCCAGTCCAGGCCCAGTGCGTCGTAACCCGTATCCGCCATCGCTTCCAGCCACAGACCACCGCCTTTGGTAAACAAAATGGTGGGGATTTGCTTGCCATCATGGCGGGTATTCAACAACTCGCGAACCTGCCGTGCATAGCGTAGTGAAAACTCCAGATAATCGTCGTGGCTGAGCATGCCGCCCCAGGTGTCGAATACCATTACTGCATCGGCGCCGGCGGCGATTTGCGCATTCAGATAAGAGGCCACCGATTGCGCCAGCTTATCCAGCATTTGGTGCATGAGCTGCGGTTGTTCGAACATCAAACTTTTCACTTTTTGAAAGCATTTGCTGCTTTTACCTTCCACCATGTAAGTCGCCAAGGTCCAGGGGCTGCCGGAAAAGCCAATCAATGGTACTCGACCATGCAGATTGGTTTTGATCAAGCGCACGGCGTCGATCACATAACGCAATTCGGTTTCCGGATCGGGAATCGGCAGTTTGGCGATGTCGGCGGCGGTTCTGACCGGGCTTGCGAATTGCGGGCCTTCGCCTTCGGCAAACGACAAGCCTAAGCCCATCGCATCCGGTATAGTCAGAATGTCGGAAAACAAAATCGCCGCGTCGAAATTAAAGCGTTCCAGCGGCTGCAAGGTCACTTCGCAAGCCAACTCCGGATTGGTACAGAGCTGCATGAAACTGCCGGCCTTGGCGCGTACCTCGCGGTACTCGGGCAAATAACGTCCGGCTTGGCGCATCATCCAGACAGGGGTACGCTCGACAGGCTGTCTTAACAGGGCTCTTAAGAATAAATCGTTTTGTAAGTTGGTCATTCGTTTCGATTGGGGGGTGAGAATCAGCGGCGGCTTTCTTTTTGTACGGCCCGGAAGCGCTTTTCCATGGCCTGCTTAAATTCGCCGGGCATCACGGTTTTAAGCTGGATCGCTTCGGCGGCGGTTTGGAAAGAGCCGTAAATTACCACGTATTTTTCCAGCTCGCCTTGTTTGATGGGATAGAACTTCAGGCCGTCGCGGTAATCGGCGTATTTTTTTTGAAAACGCAGCGCCGCATCTTTGCTGGACAATACCATGATTTGCAGCGTGAAGTTCCCGGCCGGTTGGGCCGCTATCCAGTCCTGATCGCTGCCTTCGAAGCCGGGGGCGGCTGGTTTGCGTTCGACGGGCTTAGCGAGAGTTGGCGCAGCAACGGGTGCTATCTCCGCTGCAGGCGCAGGGTTGGATGTCGCCGGTTTTTCAGCTTGCTGCTCGGGCTGGGGTTGTACAGGGCTTGGGGCTGTTGAGTTATTTAATGACGCAGCGTCGGCTGAGCGGAGTCGAAGCCGGTCGGTCGCTTCGACTCCGCTCAGAGGGCGGTTTGATTCAATCGGCGGGTGGTTCGCTTCGGCTCCGCTCAGCGAGCGGTTTGATTCAATCGGTGAACGGTTTGATTCAAGCAGCGCACGGGTTGATTCAATTGGATTGGCTCCAGGGCTGGGGGCGGTAGAGGCCATTGCCGGTTCCGATTCCGGCGCTTTGGGCTCGGGTGGGGGCATAATTTGCGGCGGTGCCAGGACGGCGGTTTCGACTGCCGGTGCGGGTGTCGGCTGCGGGGCTGTTATGCTTTCGGCGGCAGCTTTGTCGACACTGTCGGTTTGAATGGCAATAGGTAGGTTGACGGCGGTTTGCTCGGTGACAAAGTCCGGCGGCATCAAAGATTTCAGCGTATAGCCGGCGCCGGCTACCACGCCGGCGATTGCCAACCATAAGCCCACTTTGCTGCGTTTATGGTTTTGGGTATTCGCTAATTTAGGTAATTGCGCGAGTATCTTGCCGGGGATGCCGTTGCTGACGCGGTATAAATCCTCGATCAGGCTGTCGCTGATGGCATTGAAGGACACCACCGCACCCGGTTGGGCCGACAGGTTTTGTAAATATTCGCCGCATTGTTTTTTGCTGAGCGGCGGTAGTTCGATGAAATGACATTCCTCCGCCAGCTTGTCGGTACCGCTCTTGATATGGAATTGATCGTGATTCATCGCAAACACCAGGCGTAAACCCGGTAGCGAATCTGCAAACTCTATCAGCATGGTGATCAGGCCTGGCACCAAATCGCCGGCATCGTCGATCAGCAGTACCACTTTTTGTTTGGCGCATTTGTCGCGCAAGGCGCTTAAATCGAAAGCCGAGGCTTTAGCGATGTTCAGGCCGCGTAATAGATCGTTGATCAGGCTTTCGAAACTGGAATCGGCTGAGGCCGGCAGCAGCACGACTTCCCACATGTCTTTGCGGTTTTGTCTGACGGTTTCCAATAAGGTGGTTTTACCGATGCCTTCCGGGCCACAGACGATCAGTGATTGTTGTAAATTGGCCAGTAAATGCAGTAGCAAATCCAGTTTTTGCGAACGCTCCAGCGTAATCAGGGCTCGTTCGGGGTTGTTGCCGACAGAACGTTTTTGGTAACTGTAGGTCAGGTCGTCGTTATCCAGCATAGCCGTTCAAGGTTGCTTGTAATTGCGCCAGATCGACGTTGACGGGCAACGAGGCTTTGCCGACCGCCTCCAGTAGAATCACCCGAATTTTGCCGTCAATATTCTTCTTATCCACTGCCATCAAATCCACATAGTGCTCGGTGGTCATTTCGGTAGGTGGTGTTACGGGTAATTTGGCTGCTTTGAATACGGCGATAATCCGATCGACGTCGGCATCGTTCAGCCAGCCCAGGCGCCGCGATAAATCGGCGGCAAAACAAGTGCCGATAGCTACTGCTTCGCCGTGCAGATAATGACCGTAGCCGCTGCCGGTTTCAATGGCGTGGCCGAAAGTATGGCCTAGATTCAGGGTGGCGCGCACGCCGGATTCGAACTCGTCTTCACCGACTACTTCGGCTTTGTTAATGCAGGAGCGCTCAATCGCATAAGCCAGCGCGTCTTTATCGCGGGCCAGCAATTTAGGCATATTGGCTTCCAGCCATTGCAGAAATTCAGGGTCGCGGATCAAGCCGTATTTGATTACTTCCGCCAAGCCGGCCGACAACTGCCTGTCATCCAGCGTGTCCAGCACATCGGCATCGGCGATCACGCATTGCGGTTGATAAAACGCACCTATCATGTTTTTACCCAGCGGATGGTTGACGCCGGTTTTGCCGCCGACCGAGGAATCGACTTGAGCCAATAAAGTGGTGGGGATTTGGATGAAGGCGATGCCGCGTTGATAACAGGCCGCCGCAAAGCCGCCCATATCGCCGATCACGCCGCCGCCCAAGGCAATCAAGGTGGCGTTGCGGCTAAATTTTTTGGCAAGCAATTGATCGAAGACTTTTTCAAGATATTGCAGCGTTTTGTATTGCTCGCCGTCCGGCAGGATGACCGTTTCGACTTGGTAATCGGTTAAAGCGGCCTGTAGTTTTGCCAAATAAAGCGGTGCGATAGTCTCGTTGGTAACGATCAATACCTGCTTGGAGCGAATATGTTTAGCCAACAGTTCCGGCTGAGTCAGCAAGCCGGCGCCAATGTAAATCGGGTAACTTCTGTCGTTATTTAGTGCAACTTGCAATTCTGTCATGATCTTCTAAAGCAGCCTGATATTGCTGCAAAATGGTTTTAACCACGGTTTTAGTGGGCAGTACGCCGGAATCGATTTTAAAGTCGGCGCATTCTGTATATAGCGGGTCGCGTTGGGCCAACAAGGTTTGCAGGCGTTGTCTGGGGTTATCGGTGCGCAATAGCGGGCGTTGCGTATCGTGTTTGGTGCGATGCAGGATCTTGTCGATAGAGCAATGCAGATAGACGACGAAGCCGTTTTCTTTTAATGCGGTCCGATTCTCCGGCATTAACACCGCGCCGCCGCCGGTAGCCATCACTATCCCTTGCAATGCCGATAAATGATGAATCACGGTTTGTTCGCGCATTCGGAAGCCTTCTTCACCTTCGTAGGAGAAGATAGTGGGAATATCTACACCGGTGCATTCCTCGATGACTCTGTCGCTGTCGTAGAACGGCCATTGCAAGGCTCTAGCAAGCTGTTTGCCTATCGTGGTTTTGCCCACACCCATCAGGCCGATCAAATAGATATTTGCCGCTGGTTTCATTGCATTGGCTGGTTTCGCGCATTAAAAACCGGAGCATTATGCCCACTTTTTGCAGGGAGTTAAATTTTAGATGTTGGGTATAAGCTTAACAAGTTAATAAAAATTCAAAATCTCCGCGTCTTTTGGTAACTGCAAGGGATAAATGGGAAGACAGGTAGGAATGAGGGCAATGCCGCTAGTTAAGCCTGTCATGAGCTCTTTGGCTGCGCTCAGGACAGGCTTGTGGAAGCGAATGGGCTCCGCTCAGCCAACGGTTCGGCTCGGATCAGTCAGCGGTTCGGCTCGGATCAGTCAGCGGTTCGGCTCGGATCAGTCAGCGGTTCGGCTCGGATCAGTCAGCGGTTCGGCTCGGATCAGTCAGCGGTTCGTCTTCGCTCGGACAACGACTCGGCCCCCGACCAACGGCTCGGCTTCGCTCAGCCGGCGAATAGTTTTTTAACCTAACGGTATTCGGGTTGGGGTGAGGGAGATTAAAACCACTCAAGCAAACTGCGCTGCAATCTGCCCCTGGATTTTTTCCGCCATAGCCCTGCGATCAGTCGCATCGCGGATCGGCCTGCCCACCACTATATAATCCGCGCCGTTTTGAATCGCTTGCTCCACGCTGACCGCGCGTTTTTGATCGTCGTCTTCGCGGTTGTCCACTGGCCGGATACCTGGGGTGATTACCAGTAGCTTCTCGCCCAACTGTTCCCGAATCATTGCCACTTCCAAACCGGATGAAACAATACCGTCGCAACCTATTTGCAACGCCCGTTTGGCGCGTGACAAAACCAACTCGCGCACATCACATTGAAAGCCCAAATCGTCCAAATCGCCACGATCCAGACTGGTTAAAGCAGTGACCGCCAATACTTTTAAGTCGCCTTTCGCTGCCGCCGCCGCTTCCATGATGGAATCGTTGCCATGGATGGTAGCCAGATCCACGCCCTTATTGCTTAAGGCTTTAATCGCCCGGCCCACTGTGGCAGGAATGTCGAAGAATTTAAGATCGACAAAGACCTTTTTGTCACGGGCCTTTAGCCATTCGATGAAACCGAAGTAGTCGCCGGACATAAATAATTCCATGCCCACTTTGTAAAAAATAACCGCTTCCCCCAGTTCCTCGACCAAGGCTTGTGCGTCTGCAATGCTGGAAACATCCAGAGCCATTATCAGGCGTTCGCGGACGGGAATGGCTTTATTTGATATGAAAGATTCTGTCATAAGGATTATGAAATAGTCTGTTTACTTGGTTAAGGGTAGGGTTTTAATTGGTGAGTGTGGCAAGACCTGCTAAAGTGGTTTACAAGCAACGTTGATTGTTTTAGTTGGTTTTCTACTATCAATTGTCGTGCTTGCAATGTTGCTAAGAAGTGATACGCAGGATGATCTTGTATATGCCATGCGGTTTACATGCCGCCGTAGGTGTTTAATTAAACTTTCATTAAGCTGAAATAATTTTGGCTTAAAGTCCTATAATCAGGCAGGCAAATGATGTACTCATTAAGCTAACCAGTATATTTGATATGAATCAGTTTCGCCCAAAAGGATTTATCAGGCCGCTGCAGCCTGAATTGCAGAGCATAAAGCGGGCGATGGATACCGCGTTGATTTTTATCTCGCTATACATCTCGCTGCATATCTATGGCGAGCCGTTCGACCGTGAATACCTAGGCTTATTTATTGTCTGTACCGTGCTGTTCGGTATTTTTGCCGAGCATCAGGAGATCTATCACGGCTGGCGTGGCGATCCCTTGTTCGACGACGCAGTGCGGATCTTATTGTCATGGATAGTGGCCTTTGCGCTGATTGCCAGCAGTTTTTTCGTATTTGACCTTGGCTTTGAATACTCCCGGCAAGTGCTGGAATTGTGGCTACCGCTAGCGCCGCTCAGCATCATCATGCTGCACTCGCTGCGCCGCTCCACACTGTCATACTTGCGGATGAATGGCCTCAATACACGAAACTACGCAATTTTGGGCGGCAATTCGCTAGGCAAGCGCCTAAACGCCGCGCTGACTGAAATGCCTTGGTTGGGCTATAGCTTTATTGGTTTTTTTGACGACCGCATCGAAAACAAACAGCGTCGGCTCGATGAAGACATGGTCGACATCATCGTTGGCGACTTCAAAGAATTATTGGAAAGAGCGCAGCGCGGAGAAATAGATCATATCTATATCACCCTGCCATTGCGTGCTGAAAAGCGGATTAACCAATTGATCCGAGAGCTGGCCGACAGTACAGTCTCGGTAAACATAGTGCCAGATTTTTTTACCTTTAACCTGATGCAGTCCAAACTGAGCAGTGTAAAGGGCATTCCGGTGGTCAGCGTCTTCGATACACCTTTAAATTCGTCTATGGATGGTGCTGCTAAACGCCTTGAAGATTTGTTGTTGTGTGCGATCATCTTGCCGATTATCGCCATACCGATGTTGATCATCGCCATTGCTATCAAGATTACCTCGCCGGGGCCGGTTATCTTCAAGCAAATGCGTTACGGCGTGAAGGGCGAGCAGATTGAAGTATGGAAGTTTCGATCGATGTCAGTATGTGAAAATGGCGATGCCATCAAACAAGCCACCGCCAACGATAGCCGTGTGACGCCCTTGGGCGGCTTTTTACGGCGTACCTCGTTAGACGAATTGCCGCAATTTCTAAACGTATTGAGCGGCACCATGTCTGTGGTCGGCCCAAGGCCCCACGCGGTGGCTCACAATGAATACTACCGCAAGCAAATCCAAGGCTACATGCTGCGGCATAAAATGAAACCCGGTATAACCGGCCTGGCACAAATCAGCGGTTGTCGCGGTGAAACCGAAACTATCGACAAAATGGAAAGGCGGATTCATCATGATTTGGAATACATCCGGCAATGGTCGGTGGTTTTGGACATAAAAATAGTTGTTTTGACCGTTTTTAAAGGGTTTGTGGGGCAGCAGGCTTATTGAGACGGTCCTAGGAGGCCGTCGTAAAATTCCCATCTTCTAGAGGCAATGCCGTTAAGTTAAGACGCCTCTCCCGCTGGAAGAGGGAATGTTTCCATTAACTTAAAGACATTGCTTCTATATGGAGGGGATGAGACCATACCGTTTAAGTTAAGGCTGTACAGTCCCTTCTCCCTCAGGGAGAAGGTTGGGATGACGGAGTCTCCATAATTGATCTTCCGCACCTCCAGCTCCCACTGTCGTGCGAGGGAAAGGGATGTGGGCAATGCCGTTAAGTTAAGAACTAACCGTTCGTCCTGAGTACTGTCGAAGGGCGAATGATTGAGCCGCTCATGGTTCGACAAACTCACCACGATCGGCGTAACCCAACTGCATTGCCCTTTTGGGTGCGACAAATACACGTTGATTGAGGGGTAGGAGGAAAAATGAATAGAGGATACCAAGGCGCATACATCACGCAGTAGCTATATGGACATAAGCCATGCGAATAACCCAACAGCAAACTGACATAAGAACATCGCCATTGACGTATTTGGAACGCAAGCACGTCTGCAATTATTTGGCTCGCGTACAGACGACGCTATGCGTGGTGGAGACATAGATTTGTACGTAAAAGGATTTAATCAAAACCTAGAAAAAACCTTGGATGCCAAATTGCGCTATCTGGTTAAAGCCAAACGGGCACTTGGCGAACAGCGTATCGGTCTAGTGTTTGCCCCGGCCATGGGGCAAGAGCAACAACCCATTCAGCGTATTGCGGAACAGACAGCTATTCCGTTATGAATAAACAAGACAGCATCGAATTTAAACTGCGCCCAGCACCACAGGAATGTTGGCTGCATCAGACTCGATTGCATACAGCTTGGCAAGAAGCTGTTAATTTTCCCTCCATTAAGGATCTAACTATCCGAGACTCAAACGACGTGGAAGTCCGTATGCTCGACCGAATTGTGGTTCGTTTCGGCAAATTACAGAATTTAATCGGCTTGAGATTATTGCCAGCTATTTTACAAATACTGCAAGAACGGCAGGAAAACGACGCCTTCCTGGACAAGCTAAATAGGGCGGAAAAAATAGGTGTCTTACCCTCCGTAGAGAATTGGATATTATTGCGCGAATTGCGTAATCAAACAGATGAATATCCCTAGTACCCAAAAGAAGTATGAGGCGCCTGTTAAAGCGTGTGTCCAAGCTCGGATGGATTGGGGGATGCCTTTAATGCACGGTTTTAACCCTACATGGATCAGGTAATGGCTAATCTAAAAGGCAACCGTAAACTTGCGATTCTATTCGTTCTGCTGAGTATCGCTTGGATATTATTTTTGTTTGCGGAATCATCACAGCCACCTGCCAAAATAATGAGTTCAGGGTATGGTGTTGACAAACTGGCTCATTTTGTAGCTTTCGGTATATTAGCACTATTGGTTTGCTCTGCCTCCTTATGTTTGCGAGGTAAAAATAAAAACTCAACATTTTTTTTTGTTTTAGTGCTCGTTACAATTGTGGGTGTAGCTGATGAGTGCTATCAATTATTAAACCCTAGCCGAGCGTTCGAGTTTTTAGATCTCATGGCTGATATTTTTGGCGCAATTGTGTTTTTATACGTTTTTAATATTGTATTAAAAAGCAGTTTAAGTAGGTGGTTCGTTATTTTCAAATAGTCTCTAATGCATGCTGATTAAAGTACTAGCGTCATTGGTGTTTAGTAAAATGGTTAATATTTTGAGTAAAAAAAATAGGTTGATTGATATAGATAGATCAAAAGGGTTTGCTATTTTTCTTGTCGTTCTAGGGCATATTGTAGCAACCGATGTGCCTCAAGGAAATGAATGGTATGGGGCTCTTAAATTCTATATCTATAAGTTTCATATGCCATTTTTCATGTTTATATCAGGAATAATAATGGCGTATACATTTCCTGTAGTTAATAGCCTCAAAAGTTATTTTGAATATGTTTTTAAAAGGCTAAAACGCCTGGCTCCTGGTTATTTATTGTTTGGTGTATTGATATATCTTGGTAAGTCTTATTTGTCCAGTACGCTTCAAGTGGATGATGTGCCAGGGGATGTCTATTCTGAGATGTATAATCTTCTAATAGTGCCTTCGAAAAGTGCGGGGGGATCGCTTTGGTTTGTTTATGTTTTAATGGAAATGTACATAATTTTTCCTTTGATTATTTTGTTTCTTATTCATAGGCCTGTGTTGATTATATTAATAGGTGTATTGATTGCCTTTGTGCCAGTTACAGATTCGTTTATGCTGGATAGGTTTTGCGAATATTTTTTATTCTTTTCGATAGGTGTTGTTGTTGTGCAGTCATATGAGAAATACTTATGTCTGATTGATAAGTATAGCTATATATTTCTTGCTCTATTTATACTATCATTTTTATCAATGTCTTATTTTTCACAGATTGATTCAAAAATAATTATCGGAATTTTTTCGCTGCCTGCGCTACATTCCTTTATGCGAAATGGATTTTTAGGTGCTCTTCCAGTTTGGGAGTTGTTTGGTAAATATACTTACAGCATTTATCTTATGAACACTATTCTGATTGGCATAGCAAAGGGGTTTATGCTTACGTTCTTTTCTTGGGAAGGTGCTGGTTTTTTATTGATGGCACCTGTTTTGTTGGTTGCTGGTTTATACGGAGCTATCTTTATTAAAAGCTATATTTTGCCAAGATATAAAATATTGGATCGCATTACTAGTTAGCGGCTGTATATATGTAAATACTATACCTTTTACATTAGTATATTAAGGCTCGGAGTCTCGTATTGTTGATTATAATTACATGAATACAATTTCTTATAAACCGGTTGGCGCAATATATCTCTTCCCATTTGTCGTGTTTTTTTTGTTGGCGGGTCTTAGTATATTGCATACTAATGCAAACCAAGAAAGTAGTACTGTAAATCAAATTGTTGACTCTTTAGCTTATGTTTCTGCTTTTATTATATTATGGATAAAGCAGCGAGGTTTTTTTATATATGCATTAAGTCGATCGGCGCCTTTGCTGATAATGCTATTTTTTGCGTTATTATCTATATTGTGGACCGAATTTCCACGGTTTTTGTTAATGGGCTTCGTGCATAAGGTAGGAGCTAGTTTTATAGCTATATCCGCTGCTAGCTTGCTGGCACAAAATATAAACAAGTTTTTCAATGCTCTTCTCGTTGTTTTCTTTTTTTACTTTGTCGCCACCATAATATTCTCGTTTATACGGCCCGATATGGCGCAAATGCCAGCGACCCTTTATGGTGAATATAGGGCAGGGTTGCGGGGGTTTACTTTGCACCCTAATACATTAGGTGCTATATGTGTAGATGGGGTTTGGATTTCAATAAGTAGCTTATTTCTAATCGATAACAAAAATAAAACCACAACGGTGTTGGCGGTTCTATTGCTGATATGTGCTAGCTATTGCCTTGTTAAAGCAGATAGTATGACTTCAATTCTCGTATCTTTAGCGATGGTATTTATCATTGGATGGTGTAAATTTATTAGGTCATCCTCTGGAAGCATAAGACTGATGAAAATAATCCTTGTTATGTTTAGTCTGTTTATGGTCATGGCATCATTGTTTGTATTTAAGCCAGAAATTTTTACTATTGAGTATTTCTTTAAGGCAATAGGTAGGGATTCAACATTCACAGGGCGCGCTAGTTTATGGGAAACCGCATTAAATGGTTTTTATGAAAAACCAATTTTTGGTTGGGGAGAAGACAACCTCCTTACCTTTCATAAGCATTATCATCAATCTTTTGGGCAGCTTCACAATGGCTATTTTGATTTACTAGTTCGTGGTGGAATTGTGGCAATTGTCCTCTTCCTTATAATATTATTGCAGATTTATAGAGGCATATTAAGATTGGCAAAGAGTAATAACCAAAGTTACATTCTAATATTGTCATTTATAAGTGTATGGCTTGTGCACAATGTTACAGAGGCGTCCATTTTTAAAAGCCCTAATGTATTATGGTTGTTTTGTTTGGTTTTATATTTTTTTAGTATAGGGTTTGATTATCAATTTAATAGGTCTAAATATGCAGGATCAAGCTATTTTAAGCGGTATTAAGATAATGTGTTAATTGGTTTAGGTTTATAAAAATTATGGGTAAATCACGGCTGGAAAAGGCTATAAAAAACGCAAAAATAAGTTTGCTTTTTTATTTTTTATTGCTTGCTTCAACCTTTGTGGCAAGGAGTATATTTATTAAGCATCTGGGTGCCGATTTTGTCGGATTGACCAGTGCAATGATGAATATAATGGGGTTTTTAAATCTGGCTGAAATGGGCTTTTCTTCAGTTATAGCATTTTCCCTGTATAAGCCGATCTATGAAAAAAATCGGGAAGGTATTAACGAAGTACTCTCAGTGCTCGCATTTATTTATAACAGGATTGGTTGGTTTGTATTGATTTGCGGTGCGGCTTTGGCAGTGTCTATGCCATATTTTTTTAAGGGTAGCGGTTTTTCAAATGAAATAATATGGGCTACTTTCTTCACTTATTTGCTCACAACCTTGTTAGGTTTTTTTGTTAACTACAAAGAAGCTTTGCTTGCCGCAGATCAAAAAAATTACGTAAAAGTAAAGTTTTTCAATATAGTAAAAATCACAAAAATAATATCGCAAATATTATGCTTAACATATGTAGATTACGGCGTTTATGGTTGGTTATTGCTTGAGTTTGTGTTCTTGTGCTTATATTCTTTATTTATCAATAGGCAGATAAAAAAAATATATCCTTATCTTGCTTCAAGCACAAAAGCTGGTAAGGCCTTAACTAAAAAATATGAGTTTATATATCAAAAAGCAAAGCAAGCATTTTTCCATAAATTTAGCGCCGTAGTTTTGCAGCAGGTTTCCGGAATACTTGTATATGTGTTTTCTAATCTAACAATGGTTACAAAATATACGAATTATACATTGATAACGTCATCAATTTATACGTTACTAAGTAGCATTTTTGATAGTACAAATGCGGCGGTTGGTAGTTTGGTGGCGGAAAAAAATAACAGTAAAATATTAAAAGTATATTGGGAGTTACAGGTTTCAAGATACTGGATTGCAACATGCATGGTATACGCGACTTATACTACAATAGATTTATTTATTGCTGTCTGGCTAAATGATTCATTTATATTGTCCTATGACATAAAAGCAATTCTTATGTTGAATCTATTTATCATGCTCACAAGAAAAACAAATGATGAGTTTATTAGTGCGTGTGGATTATTTAAAGATGTGTGGGCGCCTATTACTGAAGCGGTTCTAAACATCGCAGTGGCAACGGTTGCTGGCCAACGTTATGGTATTGTGGGTATACCGTTAGGTGGGTTCGTAAGTACGCTTTTGATAATAGGGGTATGGAAGCCAATTTTTCTATTTAAGGAGTTTATGCCGGAGGAGATAATATATTACTTCTTTAGGGTATTTAAGTATATGGCAATATCGTTAGCTTCAATTTATCTAGTTGAGCAAATCCCTTTAGTATTTCCTGAGTGCGGTAATAAATACTATGATTTTTTGAGCTTAGCTACGCAAAAAACTTTAACTATATTTATGGTTGCCGGGTTTTGTTATTTTATTTTTACAGTAGAAATGAGAAGGTTTATGAGGCGATTTTTGAGGATATTTTAAAAAATACAATTATGAGTTATATGGAATCCCCGAAAGTTTTGCTGGATCAGTCTGGAAAGAACTATTTTTATAAGCTGACGCTGGAGTATTTTTAGTAATGAATGGTGCCAAAGTAAATACGCCGGTGTCGGTCATTATCCCTGCGTTTAACATTGAAAATTATATTGTAGAAACAATTGAATCGCTTTTGAGTCAAAGTGTTAAGCCACAAGAAATCATAATAATTGATGATGGGTCAACTGATAATACAAAAGGTATTCTTTTGGAGAGGTATGAGGGTAATGGTCTTATAAAAATAATTTCTCAAGAAAATAAAGGTGCCGGCGAAGCAAGAAATCATGGCGTTAGCTTAGCTTGTGGTGATTATATATTTTTTTGCGATTCAGATGATATTGTCTTGCCAGGTTTTTTTGAAACCTTCGACGGCAAACTACGAGAAGATAGTAATATTGATATGTTTTGCTTTAGTTCTGAGTTTTTTTATGAAAATGGTTATAAGGGGAATAAGACTGTTCATCATGCGTCTGGTTGGCTTCCTAGCGCTAAAATTGCCCTTTCCGATCTGCTTGTCCGCAATAGTTATACCGCAGCATCATGGACATATATTATCAGGAAAAATATTATCACTGATAATGGTCTCAAATTTTATGGGAGACTTCATGAAGATCATATTATAACCATGAGTGCTTATTTAATCAGTAAAGCAACCTATAGAACTGAAAATATTTTATACTCGCAAAGGGTTAGGGAGGGTTCTTTGACGAGATCAAAACACATCATCGATTTTTCACCTCGAATAGATGCCTTAAACAGCACGCTAAATGTGTTGGACAAAATAGTAGATGTAGAAAAATCCGAAATTCAGCTTATAAGGGCAAGGTATGTCAATTCTTCGCTATTCTTTTTAATTGATATGTGCGCTGACACTTGCGTATTTTTACCAAGTATTGTGCTTGATACATTTAAGTGTCACAAAAAAAACACGGTATTTTCACTGAAAGAAAAGTTTTTATTAAATTTTCCAGAATTATATTTCGCCTTAAAAAAAATATATATTTTTTGTATGAGGCCATCTCATTCATACCGATGAGTTTTTATGAAAAAAATTTACATAAGCTTTATTAAGCTTATGTGTTTTGCTTATCAACACAAGACTTATATTGAAATACGTAAAATTCCGAATGGAAAAATTAATTGCAATTTATCGTACGGTTTATCTACTTCCGTCTGAAGCTTTTATACCTAGCCAGCTGTCTGGCTTGCGTCATTATATCCCGGTGATATGGTATAGAGATGCTACCACTACTAACCCAGCGTCCTTGACAGGATTTAACGCTGTATGTTTAATCGGTGCGACCAGTTTTTGGAAGAAAGTTGTTTTTACCTTGTTCGGTCTGGCAAAGCTTGCGCAGATTCCGCAATTGGTTCATGCCCATTTTGGACCAGATGCGGCAATGATTTTGCCATTTGTAAAGCGAAATAAATTGCCTTTGGTGGTGACATACCATGGTTTTGATGCTCAGCAATCTCGTGGCGCCATGCTCTGTTCAAGAAAGTTATCCAATATTCTGTTTCTTTTTAGAGAAAAGGGGCTAATTCGCTATGCCTCGCGGATTATTGTGGTTTCCGAATTTTTAAAAAATTGTTTAATCAATAAAGGGTATCCTGCCGATAAGCTCCTGGTTCATTATATAGGGGTTGATACAGAAAAATTTGTGCCAGGAATAAACGCCAAAGTAGCGTACCGACTCATTAATATATCAAGACATGTAAATTGGAAAGGAGTTGATACTATCTTGAGAGCATTACCAGCCCTTATAGTCAAATATCCTGGATTACATTTAATTCAGATTGGCTCCGGGTCGGAAACTGAGACGCTAAAACGGCTTGCGGACGAACTTGGAGTTTCCAATCATATTGAATGGCTCGGTGCATTATCCCATGATAAAGTCCTAGCCGAACTTGGTAAGGCATCATTGTACATTCACGCTAGTAGACAAGACTCAAAAGGACAGACTGAAGCATTTGGGATTGCATTAATCGAGGCGCAGGCTTGCGGATTGCCCGTGGTTGCAACTCGTTCGGGCGGAATACCGGAGGCTATAATTGAAAATGAAACGGGCTTATTATTTGAAGAGAATGATTATATGTCTTTGGCGTTTCAAGTAGATGAGCTGTTTTCAAATCCTGACGATCTTGTGCTAAAAGCAAAAAAAGCTCGCCAGTTTGTTGTCAATAAGTTTGACATTATTAATTGCTCGGCTAAGTTAGAAAATATTTATGATGAAATTTTAACTAAAAGCGATTAAATTAGTAGGCAATTATAGTAAGGTGGTGATTCGCAATGAAATATAACGCTATTAATGTTGAAACTGATCCATTGATTCGCGGAAACTCCGAGTATAACCATGGGCTATCTTCCTTTTTAGATGCTGCCAGATGGGTGTCTGCGTTTTTTGTTATACTAACTCACTTAAATAATAGGATGTTTGTCGTATTAGACAAAATACCATCTCCCGATAGGACCATAGAAAGTTATCTTTGGGGATTTGTATGTGGTTTTGCGCATTGGGGGGTTGTTGTATTCTTTGTTTTGAGTGGTTTTTTGGTGGGTGGTCCTGTCCTAAAAAAGGCGCTAAATGGGCAAAAATTTAATACAAAAAAATATCTTGTCGCTCGTATAACTAGGATTTATCTTGTCCTTATTCCCGTATTGGTTGTCGGGAGCTCTTTGGATTACTTGGGTATGGGTCTTTTCTCGGCATCAGGTGTTTATAGCGAGCATTTAGAGAAGCTTAATAGTCAGTCAGAATCGGCCTTTATTTTTTCAATAGTTGGTTCATTATTAAATCTACAAAATTTATTTTGCGATATTTTGGGTACAAACGGTCCCCTAGAAACCCTTGCAAATGAATTCTGGTACTATATGACATTCCCTCTAATTTTAGCGCCAATTCTCTATCACAGGTCTCTGAAAACATGGTTTTTATTTGGAGTTGGACTCTGCCTTATTATTTCAATGTCTTTGGCTTCAAAATGGCATTTTGTTGGATTTGTTTTGTGGAGTATTGGTGCGGTTTTTTCTGTGAAGAGAGAAAGGTCCTTTGTTAATTCACCATTTGTGGAATTTTGTATTTTTATTGCAATGTTGATCTTAATCCGATTGGTGGTTCGGTCATCAGTAATATTTGGGCCATATGGCTTTTTGTTTGAAATTATAATCGCAATTTTATTCGCAAATGTGCTGTGCTCTTTACAATATAATAAAGTTAACTGGTCACTATTGAATTGGGCTGGGCATGGCAAATTAGGTGGTTTCTCGTATTCATTGTACGCAATACATGTGCCACTACTTATGTTTATGTGTGCAGCGCTAAAAAGCAACTTTGGGTATGGATGGCACGATATTCCCAGGTACTACCATCAGTGGTTAACGGCTTTATTATTTCTTGTTATTTGTGTTGTGATAGCTTGGACCTTATCTTTATTAACTGAAAGGCATACTTATCGTGTGAGAGCTTTCTTTAATAGACGAATTGGTTTGTAGCGGATGGAATAGGCGGTATTTTCGTTATTTTTTATTTAAGAGCATTCAATCTAACTACTTAAGGAACCTCTGATTAATTCGTTATCTCGAATTTTTGGCAACTATTAAATCAATAGCTTGCGCATCTGTTTTTCTTGAAAAACTGCATTAATCAGAGGCTCAACTTCTAATGTTATAAATTTTCCAGCGCTAACAAAAGTAAAAAAATTAGGCTTCATTTTTAACGTTTCTAATTTAATCTGATGCTCTATTAGTGTGGATATAGATTATTTAGAGCGATGCAGCTGGCGCTCACGGTACTATTAGGACTAAAGATTTGGCATTAGCGAAAGGTATCTATGAAGCTATGAAGGATGTAGATTTTTAGTTTGAGCGCTTATCTACTATAGATTCGCCATTGCATATTTGTATAACTATTTAAAATATACAATAAGTTGGAATGTTCATGGGGCTTGTTTGTGATAGTCAACGTTATAAAATTTTGGTAAGTCTTCAATTCTACATCGGTCACATAAGTTAATATATTTGAAGGCAATCAAGATATAAAAAAAATTGGGTTGCACAATTACACTTTAGTACCAGTTCATTAGTAAAAAGTTTAGCTATGGTGCTATTTTACTAACGAAATTTAAATTTTTCGATAATTGTCAATATATAAGGATACCTTCATGACACCAAAAGACCACGTTCACAGGCTAAAGAATAAAATTGATTTATTGATTTTGAATCTTCGTGATCCACATAGGGAGAGGTTTGAATGTCCTCTTTGTGGTTACGATGGTCCTTTTCTAGATATTATTGGCTCAACTGGCCCAAGAAAACACGCAAAATGTCCAAATTGCAATTCCGGAGAAAGGCAAAGAATTCAGTTTCTTGTCGTAAATGACGTGTTAAAACAGATTAACTCTGGTAATCTGAAAATGCTTCATTTTGCCCCCGAATCATTCTTCCGCGATTTTTTTAGTAAGCGTTTTGGTCAATATGAGACTGCGGATTTAAATATGAAGGGCGTTGATCACAATGTCGATCTGCAGCAACTTCCGTTTGACGATCATACATATGATTTTGTCTTTGCTTCACATGTATTGGAACATGTGCCTGACGATGAAAAGGCTATCTCAGAAATTTATAGAATTCTAAAGCCGAACGGCATAGCGATACTGCCAGTCCCAATAGTAGCTGAAAAAACGATTGAGTACCCTGAGCCAAATCCAGAAGAAGACTATCATGTGCGGGCGCCTGGCTTTGATTATTTTAAAAGATATGAGCGTTATTTTTCGAAAGTAGATGCGATCTCCTCTGATTCTCTACCAAGTAAATATCAGTTATTTATTTATGAGGATAGGGAGGGCTGGCCAACTAAAGATTGTCCTCTACGACTCTCTATGCTGGGTGAAAAACATATTGATATTGTCCCGGTATGTTACGTGTGATTTTCTATTGATAGTTAAATAGCTAATGGTGTATTGGGCATTCTGCTATTTACCTATCAAAGCTTGTTCGGAAGGTTTATAACAATAGGTTTTAGACTCTACTAAATGCATTAGACCATTTGTTACGGCGCGGGTCGGTTCAGGCGTTGATGCGGTTAAGCTCAAGCCGGCACAAGAAAATATCCCCTTTACGGTGGGACGAGGGCAAAAGATTGGCTATAGTCACCAAAGTCGGTGTTATTAGGTCTCTTTGGTCAATTGCAATAACGCCGTCAATAAAAATGACAGATCATCAGCTCGGACTTTCATGAAAATAGTTATATTTCAGCCCATGTTAAAACAATATCGAGTGCCGCTGTTTGAATTAATGGGGAAACTACTTGCAGAGCAAGGGCACGAGCTACGAGTCGTTTGTGGCAGTCCACCACCACATGAGCAAAGCAAAGGCGATAATGTTGTTTTGGGTAATCAATTTTGTCGAATAGAAAAGAGTCTTTGGTTTTTTGGTGGTAAATTACATTTTTTAGATAATGCCTTGTCCCACATTTTATGGGGGGATCTAATCATCACGGAACAGGCTAACAAACATTTTCACAATTATATACTAATTCTTTTTAGAAAGATCCATTGTAAGCATTTTGCTTACTGGGGTCATGGTCAAAATAGGCAAGGTAATCCACGTAGTTGGAGAGAACAATTAAAAAAGAAGCTGTCAACGCAATGTGACTGGTGGTTTGCCTATACGCAAGGTGTAGCAAACTATATAGGCGAATTAGGTTATCAAAGCTCAAAAATTACTGTGTTGAATAATAGCATCGATACTTCGGAGTTCAAACAGTTACTCGCTTTGCAATTACCGGAATGTGTAATCCAGTTTAGACAATCTTTAGCTATTGGTGAAAATGGTAGAATCGGATTGTTTTGCGGCAGCCTATACGCGGATAAGAGAATCAGATTTTTATTGTCCGCCGCATTAATAATCCATCGAAAAAATCCTGACTTTGTGCTGTTGGTAGTTGGTAATGGCAAAGATCGTATTTTAGTAGAAGAGTTTGCGAATCGATATTCATTTGTCAAATATTTAGGGTCGTTGTTTGGCGATCGAAAAGCGGTGGCTTTTAAGTCTGCAGAATTGTTTTTATGCCCCGGTCTTGTCGGTTTAGCTATATTGGATGCTTTTACTGCAAGTCTGCCATTATTTACTAGCGATATACCCAATCACAGTCCGGAAATTGAATACCTACAGCATGGCTTTAATGGCGTAATGACTAAACACTCTGAAGAAGATTACGCACAAGCGATAGTTGATGTTCTTGAATCGCAAGACTCGTTAGCTAAGTTGCAAAATAATGCATTAGCAAGTGGTGATTTGTTTTCAATAGAAAAAATGGCGCTGAATTTTGTTGAAGGTATTCAAAAATACTTTAATACCGTTGGATGAACAATTAATCCTTAGAAGAGGAAGCATGAAAATTATTATTTTGAATATTTACTTCGGTAAGCGCCCTGATTATTTTGATTTGTTCTTATATTCTTGTGGAGTGAATAAACTTGTCGATTTTTTATTCTTCATTGATTTTGATACTCCCTTGAGTCTACCTTCTAATGTCAGGATCATAAAGACCACATTCGAGGATATTCGTGTCCGCTTTCAATCTGTTATTGCGTTTCCGATAGCGCTTAACTCACCGTATAAGCTTACTGATTTTCAGCCGGCATATGGAGAGTTGCTTGTGGATTATTTGGAGAATTATGATTGGTGGGGCATTGTGATTTTGATATGGTATTTGGAGATTTAACTCCAGTAGTGGAAGTCGCGAAACAGGCGCAGTATGTTAAAATTTTTCGTAGAGGTCACTTAACCCTTTATAAGAATTCAAAAGAAAATAATGGTGTATATAAAAATATTGTCGATTCGCTTAGCTATCGAGATATTTTTTCATCTGAAAATTTTTTTAATTTTGACGAAACCAATGGCATCGATAAGATATTCGCAACGATGGGGCTTCCGGTGTTTCGCGAAGAGTTGATTGCCGATATAAATCCAAAATCTCCTTTCTTATATATGACGGCCCATCCTAATCATTGGGGGCAATATTTTATCTGGTCGCATGGCAAGCTACTTTGTAAAAACGGAACAGGTGAAGATAACGAATATATTTATATTCATTTTCAGAAAAGAAAGATGGCGGAACATTATTGTATTACAATCGAAGTTCCGCCAAAGATTCTGATTAATCAGTTTGGCCTCTTTGGCGCTAAAAGTGGTTTGCAAAGCAGGATAAACAGAATTCTTGTTTATTTCCCAAATTTGGTTCATTTACGGCGATTTTTCTTGCCTCGCATCGTTAAATTCATAAAAAGCAAACACGCGGCCTAATCTTGGTTGGTTTAGTTCAACAATAAAATAGGTAACCTTTTAGTTAGCGGTCGCCTCAACCTTATATCAATATCCCCCAATCCAATGAAAATTCTGGTTGTCCATAATAGTTACCAGCAGGCTGGAGGCGAAGATAATGTTGTCGCTGCGGAAGTAAGTTTATTAACTAAATACGATAATGAAGTAGAGTTATGGAGTGTTGACAATAAAGACTTGCCAAATGGATTAATTGGCAAGATTGGAACTGCGTTAAATACCAACTATTCGCCAGCCGCTCGGGCGATTGCTAGGGAGAAATTGCGAAATTTCCAACCGGATGTTGTCCATGTGCATAATTTTTTTCCGCAAATTAGTCCATCTATCTATGATGCTTGCTTGGATGAAGGAATCCCGGTAGTTCAGACTCTACATAATTACCGGCTGATTTGTCCAGGAGCGATGCTGATGCGCGATGGTAATATTTGTGAGCAATGCGTCTCACGTTCGCCATACCAAGCGGCTTGGTATGCTTGTTATCGTGGATCAAGGCTGGGCAGTTTAGTAGTGGCGCATATGGTCGCACAACATCGCAATCGAGGCACTTGGCAGGATAAGGTCACTCGTTTCATCGCTCTGACTGAATTTGCAAAGTCTAAATTTATCGCCGCTGGATTTCCAGCAGATAAGATCGCTATTAAAGCTAATTTTTTACATGATCCTTTTCTGAATTCGTCACTTACGATATCCCCACCCTTATCCTCCGAGTTTGCATTGTTCGTAGGCCGTATAAGTAAGGAAAAAGGCATTAAAGTATTGATGGACGCATGGATAGCGTTGAGCGAAAAAAATATGTTGAAAGTTGCTGGCAGCGGGCCCCTTGAGTCATTGTTGCTGGGGCGGAACAATGTCGAGGCATTAGGTCGGCAAACTACAGCTGAGGTTAGTGCTTTAATGCGAAAAGCTACTTTTTTGGTGTTACCCTCCCAGTGGTATGAAGGTTTTCCGTTGGTGCTGGTTGAAGCATTTGCTCACGGCCTGCCCGTTCTCGCCTCTCGCCTAGGTAGTATGGCCGATATAATCAAGGATGGCGAAACAGGTCTGTTATTTGAACCGGGCAATGCCGAGGATCTCGCTGAAAAAGCTAAATTTCTACTGGAAAACCCTTTGCAAGCGCGACAGCTCGGCGCAAACGCTAGGCGTATTTTTCTTGAAAAATATACCGCCGAGCAAAATTACGCTGAGCTTATGGCAATTTATACGGATGCTTGTGCCGCATAAATCAAAGCTAATATTATTTCAAGTGGGCGAGATTTTATGAACTGTCATTCATCTTGAAGATTTTAATGATCAAATCTTAGACGGCAACGGTAAACAGCTGTAATTATCCCGTAATGATGATTTTATTGAGGCTGGCGGCGGGTTAATCATTAACTCCCAAAGGAAAAAATTTTGATGGCAGCAAAACCGTTTTCGTTGACATATTTCCAGAAGGGGGTATCAGTCTGATAAAAACTCAGGATTAAGTCCAGTCCCATGTGATATTGTTAGTGCTGCATAAAATGTCTTGGTACTAAACACGACTACTCCGAATAAATAAAAATCAAGTTGGTTTTAACTACTAATTATGCGTTGTCCCTAGTTTACTTAATAGTAAACGGAGAGAATGATTATAATGTTGAGTATGATGACTTACATTACTTTATTGCGATGGAGGAATATTATTATATAGAGGTTGTTAACTTCTACTCTTAGATATATGAGTTTCAAGGAACCTTTGATCCTGGCCACGGCCAGTGGGGCAATGGTTTTTTAGGCCTTTCAAACCGTCAGGAGAGCTTTCAAGTTGGTTACCGTATGCAATTTCTTGATGAAATTGGCTTGCCTATTCATTCATTTATTGTCTTATACGCATCTGCCTTGCTTGGGTTTCTGATAAGGCGCAATACACGGAATTCAACCCAGTGGTCGCCACGCCGGAGTCCAAACACCACATACCGTATACAAACTAAGCAACATATATGGGGATGAAGTTACGGGACTTGGGTTTTACGTCACCCCCAATAAATTTTGGCTATAAAATTATCTTATTAAGCCAATATCAGTAGGTATAGCTTGGAATCCGATTTTTTTGGCTGGCGAGTCCGGGCAAAAAGTGACTTGGTTTCCGGTTATTGTCACACAGGGGTCCGCATAGATACTGTCTTGCTCTATTCCTTCATTGTTCCATTCTCGCCAAGAAGTTCTGCCGCGTTTAGACGAGACGTCCAAAATATCGTATTCGACGCTAAATTGGTTTGAGGGACTCCACACCAGATTGCTACCTAAAACGTTACTCTGCTTGGGCATTAAATAACGCAAGGACGGACCGGTCAGATTATTGGAGATAATAATATTGCGTTGCAGGCTATTATTTTCCGGCCAGTTTTCATTATGCATGGGCTGACCCAGTTTGGGATATTTGCTCAGCCAAATGGGGCTTTGGTAAGGTACTTGTGTAAGTCGCTTTTTAATTTCAGTACCCGGTACCCTGTGATCTACAAAAAGTGCGTAATTAGCCGTGCTGATAAGGTTATTTTCTATGATATTGAAACGGCCACTGCCTAGCTGGATTGCCAATGCGCCGGCATTATTAAATAGATTGCCGATCACACTGAATCCACTAACAGAGTCATCCAGATAAACGCCGCGCACACCGTCGGGTTTTACATAAGTGACTTTATTGTTGGTAATGTCTACACTTTGCAAGCCGTAACCGAACAGGTCATGGATACTGTTATACCTGATAATATTCCCGTGAAAAGTCCAATCCCGCCCGGAGTAAATTGCGCCGCAATCGGATGCTTGCTCGCAAACATGATGAACTTCATTTTTTTCAAGCAAATGGTCATTTCCGTATATCATTATTCCCGTTCCAGGGCTTTGTTCAATTAAATTGTGTGTGACGCGGCTACCTACTCCACCCAATTCGATGGCTGCGGTATTGGTCATTACCACTCGCCCAAATTCATGAATATGGTTGTTATGGACAAAATTATTGGCCGCTTCCAGGGTGTTTCTGTTACCGCCGCTTATAAAAACTCCTCCTGCGCCAGTTTTATGAATATGGCTGTTAATAATGCTGGTATTGATGCTATTTTTGGCCTCTATTGCCCAGCCACCAATATTGTTAGCCTCTATCTCGTTAAAAAGCAGATGACTGGTTTTGTCGAGACGAATCGCAATATCGGTACTGTACCGAAATGCTACTTTGTTAAAACTGATGTAATTTGAATCCTTAATAATCAGTAGGTTTTCCAAGGCCGAAATGACTATCTCACTGGGCTCGGCTTTTTCTGGGGGAATAAATAATATTTTATTATTCGTCTGATCGTAAAACCATTCGCTAGGCGTATCCAGCTCTGAGCGAATATTTTGCAGATAAAATCTTCGACCACTAGCTAATTGATAATTGGTGTTGCTTGAAAGGGTAATCTCGTTTTGGTATTGATCAATTGCGGATACACCAAGATATTGATCATGCCAGTCGTTACCCGCCATTATGTGGACTTGAGCCCGATTCAGGTCGTTCGCTAGTGGAGGTAATGGCTCTATGATACTAAAGCGGGTTCTTTCGTCTATAGGTAGTTTAATATGGGCCCAATCCGTATTAGGCCAGCGGGCAAGATGCATAGGCTGCTGATTTATAAATAATTCAAAGCCTGGAATGTCGCCACGCTTGCGGTATCCCTGCAGATATTTAATCTTATCCAATGGTAACCCTGAGGTTGTACAACTCCAGATTTCGCCGTTATCTACCCCGCAGTTTTGCAACGCAATACCTCCACTAATTACAACTGGGCCGTTTTCGCCTTGCCAACGAATTTCGCGGCCAGCGAAACCAGAATCTCTAATATCAAATTCTAGAGGTTTTTGCAGAACATAAATACCAGTTTGGATATGCACTGTGATTGGTTCTTTGAATAGTCCATTCTTTTTTAAGTCCCTAATGGCTTGTTGCGCACGTGTAAGGGTTTTAAATGGACCACTTGTTCCTGCAGTGGTGGCTTCGGCGGCTAGACCGTTTGTTTGATCATTTCCGGAGGGGGTAACGTAAAAATCTAAGGCCGTTGCTTTGGTCGAAATGCAAAGTAAAGTGATAAGAAAGACAATATTATATAGCATAGTTACCTCATCTAATGCCTGGGTGATAGAAATTAAAATTTCTAATGCCCTTTAGGAATAGTGATATTTTGTATAAGTTTTTTAAGTTGACGGGGTAATGCGGTTGCGTTGAGCAGTAATATCTTTAATATTCCTGATCTTTTACTGCCAATGTCTGGCTAAAAAATTCTGTTTCCCAAGCGAAATAACGGCTTCCCACAATATTATGAGAAGCTGTTTTCATGACATTTTCCTGGGTTTATATCCAGCGTAATAGTTTTGATGCAGGTATAAAATTATTTGGATTAGCTAGTAATTAATTGGTTTCCTATTGAAAAATGCCAATGTCGGAGGGCGGGATTTGGAAACCTATTTTAGATAAAGGTGAATTAGTACATCCAATGCTAATTTTACTGCCTGATATGTTCAAGCATGGGTCCTCATTTATACTATTATTTTCAATGCTATGACTTAGCCAATCACGCCAGGGTGCACGATTTTTACCGATAAACGTACCTAGTATTTGGTAATACACCCTTATGTCGCTGCTAGCGTGCCATGCTAGATTGTTGCCTACCGTATTGCCTTGCGGAGGTAATACGTAAAACAACGAATAACCTAGGCTGTTTGTCGAAAGAATGACATTTCGTTGAATGCTGTTGCCTTCTGGCCAGGTATCATGAGCCATCGGGGCTCCCAGCTCTGGATATTTTGTCAACCACACGCTACTGGTAATAGGCATGGTTTTCAAAGAGTCTCTGTTGTTATCCCAATTGTAACTTCCGAAGCGTTGATCAATATATATTGCATATGTGCTAGTTTTAATAACATTGTTTTCTATATGATGGTCGCGGCCCCCGCCGAGCTGAATTGAGATAGAGCCAGCGTTAACCAGGATATTGCCGAATACTGTAAACCCGCTGACCGCGTCGTCAAGATAAATGCCTCGTGTACCTTCGCGCGTATACTGGATAATATTATTGGCGATATCAAGTGTCTTCAATTGATAGCCGGAAAAGTCGTGAAGATAGTTGTAACGTACGATATTGCCGCGATATGTCCAATCTCTGCCGGAATAAATTGCTCCGCAATCGTCAGATTGCTGACAGACCTGCGAGATCTCGTTTTTTTCGATGAGATGGTCGTTTCCGTAAAGGAAGACACCATTACCATGTCCGTTCTCGATGAGATTATGAGTTATTACCGATGCGACACCATTAGTTGAGACGCCAGGCGAATACGTGAACAAAATAGCATCATAGTTATCAATATGATTATTATCGATTAGGTTACCCGAAGCCGTTAGTGTCGGTCTATCCCCACCAGAAATTAAAATTCCACCAGTTCCGACATCGTGAATATGATTATTTGAGATGGTTATGTTAGTGTTTTCTGGTGCGTATATTGCTGTGCCAGCGATATTATTTATCTCCAAATTATCGAATAACACACTTTCAGATCGCTGAGTCCTGATTGCAGCCCCGGTACTATGTCGAAAAGTCAAATTTTTAAAGCCAATATGACTTGCATCATTAATCATCAATAGATTTTTTGCCGAGGATAATACAATGTTGTTCTGAGTTGTGCCGATAGGTGGAATAAATAGTATTTTATTATTGGTTTGGTCATAAAACCATTCATCTTGAACATCTAGGGCTGCTTCTAAGTTTTGTAAATAAAAACGCCTGCCGCTAGTCAATTTATAAATAGTTTCACTGGATAAATTGATTTGATTGTTGACAAAATCTATTGTTGATACGCCAGTATAATGGTCGTAAATGTCATTGCCTGGAAAAATATGGACTTGTGCATTGCTTAAGTCCCCCGAAAATTGCGGCATTTTTTCAAATACACTAAAGCGAGTATTTTCATCTAACGGCACTTTGATATGGGCCCAATCCTCATTAGGCCAGCGCGCAAGGTGCATTCGCCGTTCGTTAATGAAAATCTCAAATGCTGGACTATTTCCTTGAATTCGGTGATTATTTTCCCTTTGGATGTTGGCTACAGTATCTGCATTTAAAGGACAGCTTAAAATTTGCAGAGGATTGGCGGCATTATAGGGTTGGCAATTTTTAAGCGTGATGCCACCAGAAATGATGCTGGTGCCTTTTTCGCCGATCCACAAAATTTCCTGACTAGGTAAGCCAGAATCTCTATCATCAAATTCCAGCGCCGACTGCAACTGGTAAGTGCCTTTACCTACGTGCACGGTAATGGCTTCGTTAAACTTTCCGGCCGCTTTTAATTTGCGTATAGCTTGCTGGGCACGAGCTAGGGTTTTGAAGGGGCCTGTTTTTGTCCAGTAATTGGCGCTGGGGGATAAGCCGTTCAGGCTGTCGCTGCCTGAGGGTGATACGTAAAAATCCTTTGCCGTTACTGCGGAGCAGAACGTCAAGATTGCTAGAGTGATGACAAGTTTAGATAACATTTTCTCTCCTTTTTATTAACGCATGCTCCAATAGCCTGACAGACCACGGAATACAGTCAGCTAATTCAGTTAATATTTTCGGGGTAGTGTTCCGGTCCTTGGTTACTAAGGTACTTTGTATATGTTTCAGTATTGGGTCAACAGTGGGCTATTCCATAAAGCCTGTATCGCCAACACGCTTACAATACTAGCAGCTCTTTTGAAAACCGAAGTACGGAACCTCTCCAATAACGCTTTTTCAACCGCAGTCAGCTTGCAATTAATTTTTACGAGCTAATTTGGTGCGCCGGACTAGCATTTGAGCTAAAGCGCGCCGGTCTGACATACTTTTGAAATGTGTTGATAACTGCCTGTCGCGATTACACATGCCGACAATGGCATTTAATGTGCCCATCCTGGCTTATATTGATACGCATCTCTAATGGATATATTTCGTCTGATTTGGCAAGTGCAGGCGTTGCATCAAGCTATCTGTACGGGCCTAAGGTGTCGAAATATAAGCGGATGATATTAGAGGCTAGGTACAGCCTAAATCATAATTACTTGATAACCAAGTCATTTTGCAATTTTAATTAAATCTTAATGGAGGGCCATAGATTGTTTTGGCGGTGTTCCTGAGCGATTTCTGGGGGCTCACAGAGAATTTGTGGGGGCGCGGAATGGATTGGTTGGCACCACCAGGCGCTTCGTCGGCACCGATGCAGCGCTCGTGGGCACGGCCAAGCGCTTTGTCGGTATCCATAAATGCGCCGTGGGTACCGACGCGACATTTAGCCGCACCGCCAAAGGCTTGTGGCGCGCCCTAAAACGCATATAGAATCAATTAAACCGTTAGTGTCTATGCCGCGAAGTTCGGTTTGTTCTACGGTGAAATCCGTCGCGCTAATTATGCGCTGCTTGTATTTATCAGTCTGTCGACACAGCCTGCTCTAGCAGGCGTTGGGGACACAATAACGTCAAGTTATGCTTGAGGGCACAACAGCTGTTTGTCTTGATCTCTGTGGAATCAACAGCAGTTTTTTACCCTTTGTCCTTCGGCAAATCCAATGTCCACTGGGCATAAAGATGAACGGTTACTCCTCAGCTTAACTGAATTTGCGTGTGTACGACAATTTCTAGTCACAACAAGGAGAATTTAATATGGCTAAATCCGACTACTTTCCGCATCCCGATAACGATTTATTGGTTTGGCATGATCGTTTCAAGGTGAATCTTGCCGCGAAGCAAGCTGAATTAGGTTTATCCGCGGAAGATATTGCCAGTGTCGAACGCGATAACCTGGAGTTACACGATAGGATCAGCGCAGGCAGTGCTGCTTCTGCGGCAGCCAGACAAGCCACGGCCGCCAAGACTGCCAGCGTCAATAATGTCGAAGGTAATACCAGGGCTTTAGTCAGACGCGTCAAAGCGCATCCGGCGTATTCGGATGCAATGGGTAATTTTCTGGGCGTCATAGGCGCGGAAGATACGATCAAGCTTTCTGAGGCTAAACCGGTTTTGACCGGTGTAGATCAAACGGGCGGTGTGGTGGTGCTTAATTTTATTAAATCGAAAAGCGATGGCATCAATATTTACTGCCAGCGCGAGGGCGAGCCGGACTTTATATTTTTGGCCAGGGATACGATACCGCCTTATGTGGACAACCGGCCCTTGCTGGTAGCCGGCAAGCCGGAGTTACGCCGGTATACGGCGGTTTATATTTTGAAAGATGCTGAGGTTGGGCAATATAGCGATGAGTTGGTAGTTATTTGTGCGCCTTGACCGTTTTGGTATTTGGAGTGATTGGGCGACGCTTCTCAAGCGTATAGCTATCCGAAATACGCGTTACTACTGTTCGATATGGAAGACTGATTGTCTGGATTCCCGCTTTTGCGGGAACGACGAAACAAGGATTTCCTGGCTTGTTCAACCATCCTGCATTTTTTATCAATCGCGAGTGGATTGACTCTGTGCGTGAATATAGCGATGCTAGCGGCATGATAGAATCAAGAAGTACCCTTTCAATTAGCCACCCGATGGAGCACGGAATGCAGTCAATCAAGTCAGTAGATATTTTCGGAGTTCGCTTCCCTATCCTGGATTACGAGCTTACTTTAAAGCTATTTCAAGAGTGGATTGGTAGTGGCCAATCTCATCAGGTGTGTATCGCCAATGTGCATACCACGGTGGCCTGTCTCTCCGATCATGAGTTACGTGATATTTCCAATAGGGCCCTCTCCACCATGGATGGCTTGCCTTTGGTTTGGTATGCCAAACTGGTGCATCAAGCAGAGATTAAGACCCGGGTTTGCGGACCGGATTTGATGCTGAAATGCCTGGATCATGGTCAGCAACTGGGTTGGCGACATTTTTTTCTGGGCGGCAAGGATGAGGTGTTGGCGGATTTAGTGGCCAACATCCACGAGAGCTATCCGCAAGCCGAACTTGTGGGTTGGCATTCCCCGCCGTTTCGGCCCTTGTCCGCGGAAGAAGATCAACAATTGGTCGATTTAATCAACGCGGCTAAGCCGGATTTTCTCTGGGTGGGCTTAGGTGCACCCAAACAGGAAAAATGGATCGCGGCGCATCTCGATCGAGTTCATGTGCCCGTGCAATTAGGGGTAGGGGCGGCTTTTGATTTTCATTCGGGACATATCAAACGGGCCCCGCTGTGGATGCAAAAAAGCGGTTTGGAATGGTGCTACAGAATGGCCAAGGACAGGCGCTTGGTTAAGCGCTATTTTTCCACCAATCCGGTGTTCCTGCTGCGCTTTGCCAGGGATTTTTTGCTGATTAGATTGTTGAAGCGCAGCCCGCTAGATTATTGAATCGTTAAATTCAGATTGGGGTAGTAAAAACTTTCTCGGCAGGTTTACGCCCCTTTATGTTGTCCACTTATTAAATACACTAGGTCGAAATAGGGTGTTGTTGTTTAATATCAATTGTTAGCTTATTAACTAGGTTGCTTTTGTCGGGGTTTAAATACATTAACTATGCTCAACAGTTTGGTGTTGGCTGACTTAGCGGGTTAACAGTTCGTGCTTTTTTTGCAATAAACAACACGCTAACGCTATAGAGATGGCAGTCGTTGATTGTCTCCAACTCATTCATCGTAAGGATTGGGCTATGAAGATAAATCCAGTAAGTAAGGCTATTTCGGTAATTTTAATTGCCAGTGTCACAGGAATAACACCACAGTACGCATGCGCAGACATGATCACTATCAACGGTAATCCGGGAGCTGACGGTGCTCCAGGCGCATCTGGGAGTCCGGGAATTGATGGTGCTAACGGCGTAGCAGGCGGCGATGCATCGGCGTTTGCTAATGGATCTACGTTATATAACAACGCGAATGCAAACGCTGGATCTGGCGGGGATGGTGGTAATGGCGGCGATGGTTCGCTGGCCGGTGCAAATGGTGGTCAGGGGGGTAACGGTGGCAAAGGCGGCGATGCCCATGCATCCGCGACAACCGATTTATACAGTGGCTTCACGGTTGCCGCATCGACATCTGCGTCTGCCGGCAACGGTGGAGTTGGTGGGATAGGCGGGACTGGATCGACACCTGGTCTAGCTGGATCGACCGGTGGACCAGGAATTGGCGGCAATGCTTCAGCCATTGCAACATCACGTAATAGTGGCTACGGTGGAAGTACAGCTGATGCGGTTTCATACGGTGGTGTTGGTAATGCAGGTGTTGATAATCGCTCAGGTGCTGACGGCGGCAGCGCGAATTCGGTAACCACCGCCACGACCACAAATGGGATGAGCATTTCAAGCTCACAAAGTACCGCTTATGGCGGTAATGGTGGTACTGGTTACAGCTTGGGCCAGAAAGGTGGCAACGGCGGTACAAGCACCGCGACTGCCAGTGGCGATTCCAGTGGAGGTGGATATGTACAGGTCTATGCGCACCAGACGGGAGGTGACGGAGGTTATGGCGGCGGGGCTGGCTACGACACAATAGACGGTGCTGACGGAGGTAATGGCGCCGATTCCATCATGCAAAATACTGTCACTGGGTCGACCAGTGGCATACTGACCCTAGGTCAATATGCCACTGGCGGAAACGCTGGAGGTAGTAATGGCGGCAAAATCGGATTGGCTGGTAAGGCCAGTTCCACCCTGTCTGTAAACAATACCGAAAGTATTTTACTGAACACCAGAACAAGTGCTATTGGCGGCGTTGGTGGCAATAATGATACTGGTCGAGACGACAGCGGCCGTGCCGTTGGCGGTGATGCTTTAGCCGCAAATACCACAGAAAGTCACGAAGATGGGCGTAATATAAATGCCGACAGTTATGCTGAGGGAGGTAGCGGCGGCGGTGTTAATGCTGCCGATTTTTTGTATAACGCCCGTGGAAATGGGGGAGCGGGTGGCAGCGCTACCAGTAAAACTACTGCTAGTGCTAACGGAAACAGTTATGTTCAGGTAAACGATAAAGCCACTGGTGGCAACGGCGGGGGAGTTAACGAGCCCTTTTTATCTGGCTATGGGCTGGCGGGTGCTGGCGGTAATGCCTCTTCCAACGCAATCGGCAGTAACGCGGGCAATCAAAGCGTTGATGTCTCTAGCACTGCTGTCGGTGGTCGCCGCGGCTTGGGTTATGGTGCAAATGCCGGTACGGCCATTGCCAAAGCTAGTGGCAATTCTAGTGGCGGCGGCAACGTTACGGTTAGTGCCTACCAATATGGAGGTAGCGGTAGCAATAGCGATGGTGCCGGCTCTTTAATGCAAAACGCGGTCACTGGTTTCACCAGTGGCTCGCTAACCTTGAGGCAATACGCTTACGGTGGAGATTCGACCGGTGGTTTAAGTAGTCACGATGATTTTATAGGAAATGGTGGTAAGGCACATTCTGATCTGTCTGTGAACAATAACGTTAGCCAGGTATTAACCACGGTGACTCAGGCTAACGGTGGTGTCGGTAGTCCTGCATTTGGTAGAGCCGGTAATGGCGGCGATGCCATTTCAAACAATACTACTGGTGGTAGTGGTGAAGGACGCAGCATTTATATCAGTAGTGATGCTACGGGTGGTGGTGGCGGCGGCGGAGATGTGGGATTTGGTGCCAATGGCGGTAACGGCGGCAATGCCACCAGCTATTCCAACGGTAGTATCAACGGTAACAATGTTGTTCAGATCAACGATAAAGCAAGAGGCGGGGACGGGGGGAATGCGTATCCATTCGCCTATAGCAATGGTAACGGAGGGGCTGCATTCTCAAGAGCTAATGCCATTACTACTGGTAGTAACAGTGTTTCTATTTCTAGTAATGCTATCGGAGGTAATGCCGGTAAGGGAGGTAAAGGTGGTAACGGCGGTAGCGCCTCCGCTACCACAAACGCCAATAACAGCGGAAATCGATCTGTCTATGCCACAAGTTATGCTATTGGTGGAGCGAGTGACGGAATTGATGGTTTTGGTTTAGCCGGTGATGCGCAAGCTGGCACCAATGGTATAAGTAACGGCTACGCTTCAAGTATTGCAATCGCAAGTGCGGGAGCTGGGCCGGCTCTTGCTAAGCTTGTAATCGCAGATGCAAATTCCGTAGGAGGAAACGGTTCATACGCAAAAGCACTAGCTAATCAAAGTGGTTACGCCTCGGTTTTTGCTGAAGCTAGCGTTCCCGAGGCCGTTACAGGCTCCAGTGACGTAAAGGCGTCGCTTGGGCAATCAGCTACTTCAGCATCGACAGCGAATGGCAAAGAAGCTGTCGCATATGCAAGCGCCCTGCCGTTGTCAACGGATGTAACTGCTGCAGTGGCTAACCATCCTGATGTTAGTCGCAATTTTAACATTGGTGCCGATACGCAAGTTTGGTTGTTGGGTAACCAGGGGGTGCTGAATAATGCAGTCGATGGGAACTTCCATGACTATTCCAGTAAGATAGATTTGAATATCGATACTGCCCGTTATAACTATCAACAAAATTTATTGTTGGGGCTGTTGTCTCCAACATTTGGTGATAGTAATTTGGGGGCTAGTGACATTTTGACCCTAAGCATTATTATCTCTGGGGCGGGCGGGACTCTGTCGAGAAACTATAGTTTTAGCAATTTGCTTGATACTAATGTTTCAAATAGTGCTGCTAGCTTTTTCCACGACAAAACCTTGGACTTAGGCGCATGGTCTGAATTTGTGACAATAACCGACGACAACCTGGATATTGCGCTAAGCCTAAATCTACACACACAAACCGGCCATACCGGCATGAGCTTTAATTACATTTTGGGTAACTCAGCATATATTAGCGCTGTACCCCTGCCCGCTGCATTTTGGTCATTTTCATCTGCATTGTTGGGCTGGGTTGGCTTTATTGTCCGTAGTAAAAACAAAAAAGCCGATGCTTGAATTAAGTAGTGCAAAATTATTGTCCTTAAGTCACCATCACTATGGCGACAGATTGCTCTGCCACCAAAATCAGAAAACCAGCGATAGATTTCGGATCCGGTTACATTTAGGTACCGATCATACACAGAGGAAGCGGGACAAGCTTTTAGCTTCTAGATCGTGGTAGCTCATCTGTGGCCCCCCTTTTTTCAAAGAGGGGTGACATAATGGCCGAGCTTAACTTAACGGCATCGCCTGGAGGGAGAGATGATTTTTTAAATTTTCACCGACTAGAAATATATTTCACATCTCTAGTCGTTACACCTTTATACAACTGGCGCGGGCGGCCGATTTTTAGTTCAGGGTCGGAGATCATTTCGTCCCATTGGGCGATCCAGCCTACCGAACGGGCCAATGCGAAGATGGCGGTGAACATGTCGGTCGGGATGCCCAGCGCGCGCAGGACGATACCGGAATAGAAATCGACGTTGGGGTAGAGTTTTTTCTCGACGAAATACGGGTCTTCCAGCGCTATACGTTCCAATTCCATCGCCAGTTTGAACAGGCGGTCGTCGTTCAGATTCAATTCGTCCAACACTTCGTGGCAGGTTTGCCGCATCAGCTTGGCGCGCGGGTCGTAGTTTTTGTAAACCCGGTGACCAAAACCCATCAGCCGGAACGGATCGTTTTTGTCCTTGGCTTTGGCAACATATTCACCAATCTTCGACACATCGCCGATTTCCTCCAGCATGTTCAGCACCGCCTCGTTGGCGCCGCCATGCGCCGCGCCCCATAGGCAGGCAATGCCAGCTGCCACGCAGGCATACGGGTTGGCGCCGCTGGAGCCGGCCAGTCGCACGGTTGAGGTCGATGCGTTTTGTTCGTGGTCGGCGTGCAGGATCAGGATTCTATCCAGCGCTCTGACCAAAACCGGGTTGGCCAGGTAGTCTTCGCCGGCATCGCCGTGCATCATGCGCATGAAGTTTTCCGCATAGCCCAGTTTGCGTTTGGGATAGATAAACGGCATGCCGATGCTGTATTTGTAACACATGGCCACCATGGTCGGCATTTTGGCGATGAGGCGGATGGCCGATTTATACCGATCTTCCTTGCAGGTGATGTCCATCACTTCGTGATAGAACGCCGATAGCGCACCCACTACACCGACCAGTACTGCCATCGGGTGCGCGTCGCGGCGGAAGCCGCTATAAAATTTAATCAGCTGTTCGTGTACCATGACATGCTGACTGATGTTGGTAACGAAGCCCTTCATCTCCGAGCCGTTGGGCAAATCACCGTTTAGCAGCAGGTAACAGACTTCCAGAAAATCGCATTTTTCCGCCAGTTGTTCGATGGGGTAGCCCCGATACAACAGCACGCCGGCGTCGCCGTCGATAAAGGTGATTTTTGAGGTGCAGCTGGCTGTGGAGGTAAAGCCGGGATCGTAAGTAAAATGGCCGGTCTGCGCGTATAAAGAACGAATATCGATGACGGACGGGCCCATGGTGCCGGGTGTGACCGGTAATTCGATAACGCGGTCTTGGTCGTCCTGTTTTAACGTCACTTTTTTATCAGTCATGTCGAATTCTCCGGAGAGCTAGCTGTTGAAAAGGGGATGGTTTGTATTCTATTGCAAATAGCGAATAAACACAGCTTTAGATCGGGATTGTTTACAATTTAAAGAAAAATGAGAGGCTATTTGATGGGTAGGGCGCAGCTAAACCCATCGTTTGCCCTCGTTCCTACGCGCTGCGTGGGAATGATGATTAACCGCGCTGCGGTGCACATCGGGCCGCGGCGCGGCCATGTCCTGCGTTACCACGCGGCGCGTAGGAACGAGAAAAAGTAGGTTTGAGTCTGGAGGATATTATGGGTCGGTTCATTTTCGTGCTGTGGCTATTGGTTGGGCAGGCGTCGTTGCAGACAGCAAGGGCGCTGGATATTCAAGACATTCCGGAACCGCTAAAACCCTGGGTCAACTGGGTGTTGGCGGATGAAGCCCAGTACCGTTGCCCGTTTTTCTTCGATGATTTTCAGCAAAAACATTGCGCCTGGCCGGGGGCGCTGCACCTCAATTTACAAACTAAGCACGGAAGTTTCGTCGCCGACTGGACTGTGTACCGTAAGGATTGGATTATCTTGCCGGGTGATAGCCAGCATTGGCCGCAAACTGTCTCTGTCAACAAACAAACTCAGCCGGTCGTGGAAAAAGACGGCAAGCCGGCCCTGCAATTGCCGCCCGGTCATTACCAGATTAGCGGCGAATTTCTCTGGGAAAGTTTGCCGGAACAATTAGCCTTGCCCGAGACCAGCGGCTTGATTCACCTCAGTGTCAATGATAAGCCGGTCGTTTATCCGCCCATCAAACAAGGCGCATTGTGGCTGGCTGCCGATAACGACGACGCTGCGGATCGGGAGCAGGATAGGCTGGATCTGCAAGTATTCCGGCAGGTGTTGGACGAGGTGCCGCTGCAAGTCGTCACCCGCCAGGATTTGGAGGTTTCCGGCAAGGCGCGGGAGATCGAATTTCCTTATGCCTTATTGCCTGACTTTATCCCGGTGGCTCTGAATAGTCCCTTGCCGGCCCGTCTGGATGGCAACGGCCGGTTATTGGTGCAAGTGCGGCCGGGGCGCTGGAGTATCGACATTCATGCCCGCCACCCGCAAGCTTTGACGCAACTGGAGCTGGCGGTCAAGGACGACAATTGGCCGGCCGAAGAGCTGTGGGCATTTCAGGCCATGCCAGCATTGCGTTTGGTGGAGATCGAGAATTTGACTGCGATAGATGGCAGTCAAACCAATTTGCCAGCCGAATGGCAGCATTTACCCACCTATCAAATAAAGCAGGGCGAGACTATGGCGTTTAAGCTGGTACGTCGAGGCGACCCGGAGCCTGAGCCGAATCAACTCAAGTTGATGCGTACGCTGTGGCTGGATTTTGCGGGCGGCGGCTACACCGTCAGCGATAACATCACCGGTAGCATGAGCCGCGATTGGCGCTTGAACGCGGTGTCGACGTTGGGACTTGGGCAGGTACAACTGGATGGTCAGAGCCAATTAATCACCCAGCTGGCGGATGGCAGCCAAGGTGTCGAAGTGCGGCGCGGTGCTATTCAGCTTAATGCCGATAGCCGGATCGAGGCCGACTTGAGCGTGCTCAGTGCCAGCGGCTGGCAGCAGCGCTTTCAACAGGTGACGGCGGAGCTCAACATCCCGCCCGGCTGGCGCTTGCTGGCGGTCAGCGGCGTGGATAATGTGCCGAATAGCTGGTTAAACCGCTGGACATTGCTGGATTTGTTTTTGGTCTTGATAGCCGCGTTGGCCGTGGGGCGGCTCTGGTCGCCGCAATGGGGGGCGTTTGCGTTGCTGAGCTTGGCGCTGATTTGGCATGAGACCGACGCGCCGCGCTTGATTTGGCTGAATGTGTTGGCTGTGTTGGCGCTGCTGCGGGTATTGCCGGACGGTAGCTTTTGGAATTGGTTGAAATGGTATCGCAATGCCAGCTGGCTGGCGCTGCTGATGCTGACGATTCCGTTCATGATAGATCAGATTCGTATCGGTATTTACCCGCAACTGGAACTGCCTGAACAACCCATTCAACGCCAGTATTCTTCAATGAATGCCGCCGCGCCGATGGCGATGCAAGTGGAGCAGATGACGGATTCTGTGATGGAGCCGGAACGGAGTGAGTCTGGTGAGCAGGAGCGCAGGGTGTTTAAAAAGTCGCTAGCAGCTGCTTCCCCTTATGGCGGCAGCGCTGCCAGTTTGCCACGTATCGATCCGGAGGCCAATCTGCAAACCGGTCCCGGTCTACCGCAATGGCATTGGCATAGTGTGCAGTTGAGCTGGAACGGCGCGGTCGATAGCGGTCAGCAAATCCGGCTATGGTATTTATCGCCGTTTATGATGATGTTGCTGCATTTTGCCCAAGCCATATTGGTGGCGGTATTGGTTTTGAAAATGCTTGGAGCCATCGCCACTATCTGGCGCGTCTCCTTGCCGGGTTTAACTTGTCTATTGCTGTTGCCGCTATTGATTGCACCCAGCGAAAAGGCCTACGCCGATTTGCCCGATGCGCCAATGCTGGCGCAATTGAAAACCCGCTTGCTGCAAGCGCCGCAGTGTCTGCCCAACTGTGCGCAGATTGCCGATATGCAATTATGGGTTAAGCCGGAGTTGCTGCGTATCGAACTGCAATTGCATGCGCAGCAAGACTTGGCGGTGCCGTTACCGGCTCAACTTGAACAATGGTTTCCGGAGCAGGTCAGCGTCGATGGCGGCGAAGCACAGGCTTTGATCAGACAGGATGACGGCAGCTTGTGGTTGATGGTGACGCAGGGCGTACACAAGGTAGCGATGCAGGGCCGCTATACCGTGCAGGATAAATTCAGTTTACCGTTGCCCTTGCCGCCGCAACACGCCAGCGTCAATGCCGACGGTTGGCGGGTGGATGGCTGGTATGAAGACGGCAAGGTGGGGCCGCAACTGGAGTTCAGCCGCGTGCAGCCTGATACCGGGCCGAAAAATAAGCTGCAACAAACCGCTTTGCCGGCATTCGTGCGGGTGGAAAGAACTTTACATTTGGGCTTGGATTGGCGGGTGTCGACCCGCGTCGAGCAATTGGCCGGCGCGCTTAGCCCGGTGATGTTGGAATTGCCGTTGTTGCCGGGCGAAGCGGTCACTAGCCCGCAGGTGCGGGTTAAAGACGGTAAGGTTTTGGTGAATATGGCGGCCGGCCAAGCCACTCTGGAATGGGAGTCGGCATTGGCAAAAGCTGAGCAACTGGTCTTGCAGGCTGCCGATACCCCACAATGGCATGAGGTTTGGCGCGCTGATGTCAGCCCGATCTGGCATTTGCAGGCCGATGGCATTGCGGTAGTGCATCATCAGGATGGTCAGGGACAGTGGTTGCCGGAATGGCGGCCCTGGCCGGGCGAGCGGGTCAATCTGACTATTAGTCGTCCGCAAGCACTGGCTGGCGCTACCCTAACCATCGATAGTAGCGAATTGATGGTTAAGCCTGGGCAACGAACTGAAACGGTGGAATTGACCTTGAGTATCCGTAGTTCCAAAGGTGCGCAACACCCCATAAAGTTGCCGGAGCAGGCGGAACTGCAAAGCGTCAGGATAGACGGCGTGAGTCAGCCGATTCGGCAGCAAGGCGCGATGGTCAGTTTGCCGATACACCCCGGCACCCAGCAAATCGTGTTGAATTGGCAAGCAGCGAAACAGCCCGGCTTGCTGTTGAGCACGCCACCGGTCGATCTGGGCGTTACCAGCGTTAACAGCAGCATCAAATTATTGATGCCGCAAGACCGTTGGTTGCTGTGGACTTTCGGCCCAACATTTGGGCCGGCGGCGTTGATCTGGGGCTTACTGATAGTGCTGGCCGTATTGGCGCTGGGATTGGCTAAGCTGCGCATCACGCCCTTACGGCATTGGCAGTGGTATTTGTTGTTGATCGGCTTGAGCCAGTTGCATGTTGCCGCGGCATTTTTGGTGGTAGGTTGGTTGTTTGCGCTGGGTTTCCGCGCGGAGCATGCGCCGGAGCGGCGACGCTGGTTTAATCTGGCGCAAATTGCTTTGGCTGGCTTGACCTTGTTGGCCCTGTTGCTGATAGCAATTGCGGTTGAACAAGGTTTGTTGGGCAGTCCGGATATGCAGATAGCCGGGAATCAATCTTCGGCGACATTGCTAAATTGGTATCAGGATCGCAACGGCCCTCAGTTGGCAACTGCCACGGTAATTAGTCTGCCTTTGCTGGCGTACCGAATTTTGATGCTGGCTTGGTCTTTGTGGATGGCGGCAGCCTTGCTCAATTGGCTGCGTTGGGGGTGGAGTTGTTTTGCCGGTGGCGGCCTGTGGAAAAAGGCGCCGGCTCAAGCCGTGGTTCCGAAATGATCCGATCCAAATCTGACTTACCCGCAGGATGAATGAAAAATTCCGGAAATTCGCTTCGGCTACTTCGGCTTCGCTCAGCACAAGTCCGCTCAGCGAACGGCTCAGTCTCTAAGGGCATACAGGCGACCGGAATTTAAGGCACGGGTTAATTCTACTTTGTCAGATTACAAAAAAGTCGTCATACCCGCTGGGAAGCGGGTATCCAGTGCCGTGGATGGTAAGCTTCGATCCGTCCATGGGTCCGGATTTCGGCAATCCCTGCCGAAACGACGGACTACAGAGATGTAATTCCACTAATCCGACAAAGTAGAATTAATAGCGGTATTGGTATTAGCCTAGCGCCAATTCATGCTCATCCAGCGTTAATCCGGCTTTGCCGTTGCTCATGCCGCGGTGAGTTGCACGGGGGTTTCCGGAAAATAACCGCATCATTTCCGCCGGCAGGACGTGTTCGGCGCTCATTAAAAACGCTTCGCTGTCAATATCATTGGCGATGCAAGCTCGCGAAGCCATTTCTCTCATTCGATTTAACACAACCAACTCCTCACATAACCCAATAAACATGCGGCGAGTATAGAGTTCGAGCGTGACAAAAATATGACAAGGCATGCTGTAGCGTCTGCGCGAAAATTCGTTGCGGGTGGGTATTTCGGAGGTGGTGTCTTCGGCTTGATGGTCGTCTTGTTTGCCTGTAAGGCCCGGATCATCGGGGCTGTATTCTTAATCCGATCATAATCTGCGCTTAATTCTGTTTTAAGCCAACGTCCCTAGAATTTGCCGCAACTGAATAATTTCCCAAACAAGGAGTTAACTATGTTCAGAATGACAAAAGTTATATTGATCGGTTTATTGTTTTCGTCAGTGGCGTTGGCCGATGGCGATTGGGGCGAACATCGTCATCACGGACACCATCATCATCGTGATCATGGGTATGAGTATTACCCGGCTTACCCCGTGGAGCGCGTGTATGTGCCCGAACGAGTAGTGGAATACGTGCCTATGCAACAGCGCTATTATGCGCCACCACCCCCACCGCCTGTCAGATACGGTGCTTACGACCAGCGTTCTCCGCAAGGCTTGGTCGGCGGAATGGTGGGCAGTGCGATGGGTTATGAAATGGGCCGTGGCGATCCATTGGCGGCCGGTATTGGTGCCGCTGCCGGTTCGTGGATTGGTAACGGGATGAATAGATAATGGCAAAGGTACCTCTCTGTTCAGTCGCTGTCGGCTGTCTAATACTATCGGCTTGCGCCTCGCAAACCGGCTGGACGCCAACCGTCGACACCTACAACAATCAAAACTCTTATCGCTTGAATCAGGACATGCATGAGTGCCAGCAACTGGCCTCGCAAGCATCGGGCGGCACGGTGAAGGAAACGGCAATAGGCGCCGGCGTCGGCGGCCTGATTGGCGCAGCCGGTGGCGCGGCTTTGGGCGCCGTGCTCGGCAGCCCGGGAAAAGGCGCGGCTATCGGTGCGGCTGCGGGCGGTATCGGCGGCGCATCCAAGCAAGGCATTCAATCCGAAGATCGGTATAAAAATGCATACAACAACTGCTTACGTCAACGCGGCCATCGGGTAGTTAACTGAGTAACCAGGCCAGCTGAAACCCGCTTAGCAATCTCTTCTAAATCTTTCCAGACCATCCATTGAAGGCTGTTTGGTTTAAGCAGCCTATCACGCGGAGAAATAACGTATGTTCTTAAACTCGGTACCGGCTTTTTCAAGTCGATTCAGCCTTATTGCGTTACGACGCCTAGTATTTATGCCACTGACGTTTTTCAGCCTGCTCAGCGGCTGTTCCGTCATGCCGCCGCAGCAACCCAGCGACGATCAGGCTTTACTGCCGGACACGACAAAAACCGCTTACAGCAAATCTTACAGAATTAAAGGTAAAACCTACTCGCCGATGAAAACCGCCTTGGGGTACAAAGCGCAGGGTTTGGCTTCTTGGTATGGTGCCGAGTCCGGCAATTTTACCGCCAGTGGTGAGCGTTTCGATCCGCGTGGCATGACGGCTGCGCATAAAACCCTGCCTATCCCTTCCAAAGTTCGGGTTACCAATCTGCGTAACGGCCGTTCAGTGGATGTGCTGATCAACGATAGAGGGCCTTTTAAGGCGAATCGACTTATCGATCTGTCCCAGGGAGCGGCGGAACAGATCGGCATGCGTGGGCTGGCGGAAGTGACGGTCGAATATTTGGGGAGTTAGATCAAGCAAAATTTGCATAATGCGTTGAGATGCTTACCTTATGTGTTTCTCTTCAACCATATCATCTATATATCGCATGACATCGGCGCTGGCTTGCTCGGATAGTTGCATTTGCCGAATGATTTCGTCGAGCATGGCCGGATTTTCCACCCATTTACTACGAGAAACTTCATAGGCGTATTGGGTGGTTTTATGCACGTCGGCATGGGGCTGATTCAATTTGGCGTAAGCAGCGGTCGTTCTGAATTTTTCATGGCCCAGGCCCTCGTAATACCACTTCCCGAGCCGGCAATTATGATTATCCACCATGATGGCTTGGTGTTGAGGACAGTCGTTGGCTGTTTCAATCGCTACATAGCCGTTTTGTTTGTAAACGATATGGTCGAGTTTGGCCAATACCCCGAAGGATTTATCCTTGGCATACGTGATGTAATCGACCGATATTTTGGCGGAGGTGGAAAGATTGGAAAATTGCTGGCGGAATGAATTTACTTGCGCCAATATCTCTTGAGATAGCGAGGCGGATGTGTCCGCTTCCACATGCATTTGCTCGACGCGTTTATTGAAAGCTCTCAGGGTTCTCGACACCTCAAGCGCTGCGTCCTTAGTGTGTTCGGACAGATTTTTGACTTCGTCCGCAACGACTGCGAAGCCCCGGCCGTGTTCGCCGGCTCTGGCCGCTTCGATCGAGGCATTCAGGGCCAATAAATTGGTTTGATCGGCAATGCCGGTGATCATCGATAGCGATTCAGTTATTTTTTTGCTGTCGTTAATTAAGGCGCCGATGACGTTTGAGACCGAATGAACGTTGGCGTTGATGTCGGACAATGAGTTGCTGATAGTTTCCACAATCGACAGGCTGGCATCGGCGTTTTGACCGGTTTCCGTGGCGATATTTTCCACCTTTTGCATTTGCTCGGTAATATTCAGCAGATCGGCTTGATTGCCTTTCAAATTTGTGAGCAGATTTGAGGTGTTCAGCGCGTGCAAACCAGCGGATAAACGCCGTTTAATCATCAGTTTGTCATTTTCATCCATATGTTTGATGGAAATGTTCATGTTTTTAGCGGATTGTTTCAGCAAGCCGGGAAATCCGTCCACCAATGCATAACGCTCATGATTGCCACTGGAGGCATGCTGGAAGCAGGTGTTGATCTCCTTGAAGTAAGATTCCATGATGTCGAGCGTTTCATTCAATTCCCAGGCTATTTTGCCAATTTCACCCATGCCACGGGTTTGGGTAATGCGATGATAGAGTTCGCCATGATTGGTTCTTTCCAATACCCGTTGGATGCGGTCCAGGACGTCAAGACATTGCTTGCCGGTTCGCCAGAGGCCAAACGCCACCAGGGGCGACGGCAAAATCAGCATCAATGCCAGCGCTGAGAAACCTTGTGTGAGCAGAATATAGACAAAAGTTGCAATGGCGGACAGCAGGATGCCGGTAACGGCATAGTTGAGCTTGGAGTTCAGAAAGGGAATATTGGCGCTTGAACTCATGACTTACACTCCATTCGGTTTGTAGAGACTCAATACCAAGTTATTGTAGTTTGAACTGCCGGATTGCTGCACGACATCCAATAAATATTCCAGCGATTTATCAGGCGCCTCCTTGGCAGAGCTGCGTTTTTCTATTGCCAGCATCTCTTGATATACCGGTATCAGGATATTCAGCGCTGAACGTGGTGGGTTGCGACGCACGGAATAATAACCTTGTAATTTGCCGTCGTTATCGAAATCCGGTGTTATGTTGGCAAACACCCAATAATAAGCGCCGTCTGCGCAGAGGTTTTTGGCAAAGCCGAAAAATTCGTCACCGGCTTTTAAGGTATTCCACATGAATCTAAATACGCCGCGAGGCATATCCGGATGTCTGATGATGTTGTGCTGTATGCCCAGTAACTCATGTTCGGGGTAGCCGGCAATATCCATAAAAATACGATTGGCATAGGTGATGCGGCCCGAGCTGTCGGTTTTTGAAACGATAAAATCCTCGTCCCCGAGTTTTTTTTCGGTATTGTTGGGCGTGATATTGGGCTTCATATTCCGTACCTTGATTTGGAGCTATTGGTTGTTATCCATGCGGTTTTTATTCAAAACTAGATGCGCTTAACGGGGCGCCTCGGAGAATAACTCGATCTGCGAGTGCAATAGCGGCACTTGGCATGTGGTTATTCCTGCCAGACAAGATTAGCTCAATTGAGTAAATTAATGAGGAGGCGTTTGATTGAGGTTGCTTCGAACGGCTTGTCGAGTATTGCGGATACTTCTGATTTTTCAATTGCCGCCAGGCGACTTAGGTTTTGCTCGCTGGTGACCATCAAAATGGGCACCGAGCCGCGTTCAGGATGGTTACGGATATGATCGACCAGTTCTAGACCATCCATTTTCGGCATGTTGTAGTCGGTAACGACGAGGTCGAAATACTGTTGATTGAATATCTGTAAGCCCTGGTTACCGTCGTGAGCCGTGACTATCTGATAGATGCCTATGTTTTCGAAAACTTTGGTTAGATATTTCAACGAGAATTCGCTGTCGTCCACCAGCAGTACGCGCAGGTCTTCAATATCCAGGTGTGTCAGGTTAAGTTTTTCCGGGCGAACATATTCCATCGTGGAATGCAGCGCGGTTTCTAATGCCTGCAAGGTAAACGGCTTGGGTAGTATCGCAATCGCGCCGGCCTGGCGGATCGGTTCCAGATATTTGATATTGGTTTCGCTGGAAATTAGCAAAAAGGCCATTTCATAGGAGGCGTCGTCGTTGCGTAGCGCGTGTACCAACTCCACGCCGGTCATGTCCGGCAAATACATTGCGCTGATAATTAGATCGGGGCGGGTGTGCTGTAAGTGTTCGAATAAATCCTTGCCGCTATTTAGGCAGGTGATATCGTTGATGCCGCAGTCGTGCAAATAATGCGAGATGATCTGCTGCTGGGTATGCGAAGGTTCGACGAGAAAGACTTGAAGACTGGCAATCTGAATATCGGTCATAGTTTAGTGGCTCTTCATACAGTATAGGGTTAAACCGATATGCGCCTGTTTGGCAAAATGCTTGGCTGCGATGAAATCCTCGCGGGTTAAGGGTAGTCCATGAATCGAGTGGTCGCAATAAATAAGGCCTACAGTCTTTTTTTCCGCATAAACCGGAAAAATGAAGCACTCATATTCGCCGAAATGTTGGCGAATTTGTGGCGTGTAAAGTTGGTGGTGTTGCTCGGGAAACAGCCAGACGCCTTCCGGTTGCTGTAAGGCATGAAACAATAAGTTCGCGGAGGCCTCGGAATTGAGGATGCGCATTTTTTGGTCGAGCGTGGTTTTTTGCCAGCCCAAGGAAAACTTTTCACTCAAGGTCTGTTTATCCGGACTGATCAGCATGAACAGGGTTCTGTCCATCTCCACGCCGCGGTGTATGCCTTCCAGTACCATTTCAAATAGCCCGTTCAGATCGATCTGACCGCTGATATGGCTGCTGATGTCTTGCAAAATTTGAAATTGCAGCTGTTTCTTATCGGCCTTTTCTTCTTCCGCTTCTTCAAATTTGGCGATGATGGCTTCGGTACTGATGAATTTGGAAGCATCGTTGGCGCCAAATTGCCGGGCGATATGTACCGCTTCAGAGGTGTTTTTGTCTATTTTGGTTTTCAGGATTTCCGGGGATAAGCCGGTGAATGCGGCGACTTTCTGCAGACAAGCCTGCATCGCCTCTGAATCGTGGCCGGCTTTTAGTGCGGCGCAGATCTGATGTCCCAGTTGCACCATCTGTACCCTTTTCTCCGCGGAGTCGGGTTTGGCGATGGCCGCTTCTATCAAGCCGCTCAAGCACCAGGATTTGCTGAGCTTCTTACCGAGATCCTGTAAGGTAAAGCCCAGCACTTTTTTTTCGGCTTCGCGAGTATTCAGTCCGCTTTTTTCGATCTGTTCGTGGACTTTTTTGGATTGCGGATTGCCGGAGCACCAGAAGGCGATATGGCCGATATTGTGCAGCAGGGCCGCGACAAACACTTCCTCGGGCGAGGTGTCGCCCATGCTCAGTGCCAAGTCCTTGGCTTGTACGGCAGCGTGCAGAGCCAGCGCGATCTCCCGATTGGCTCGGTCTTTGTTGGCGGACGACAGCATGGCTTCGAAAAACGAGCAGGCCAGCGTCAACTCCCGAATCACCTCTGCACCCAGTACCACGATGGCTCGCGATACGGTGCTCATCTTCTGTTTGGAGGGGTTGTAATAAGGGCTGCTACCCACCTTCAACAACTTGGCAGTGAGATTGGGGTCTTGCAAAATCACCGTTGCCAGCTCGATTGCCCCCTTGTGCCTGTCGTCCAACGCCGCGTAGATGTTATGCGCGGTGTTGGAGAAAATCGGCATTTCCTGCACACGCAGTAGCTCTACCCATTCGTCCAGGGTTTGCGGTGGCTTCTGCGTGGTGCCGGTAGGGGTCATCGGATTACAAGGCTTTGATTTTGGCGAATTGCTCGTTCAGGTTTTTTAAAGATGATTGTAGTCCTGCCAGTTTCTCCCGCTCTTTATCGATCACTTCCGGCGGCGCTTTGTCGACAAACGCGGCATTGCCAAGTTTGCCTTCGATGCGCGGCAGTTCTTTTTCGATGCGCTGGATTTCTTTTTCCAACCGCGCCAGTTCCGCGTCTTTGTCGATCAGGCCGGCCATCGGAATCAGGATTTTCATGTCGCCGACCAGCGCAATCGCCGATTCCGGCGTGTTGTCGTCGGTATTAAGCCAAGTGATGCTTTCCAGCCTGCCCAGTTTCAACAGATAGCTTTCGCCTTCTTTGAGATAGGCCTGGTCAGCGGCGCTGCCGTTTTGTAACAGCACGTTCAGGGGTTTGCCGGGGGCGATATTCATTTCGCCGCGGATTCTGCGAATCCCCAGGATGAAATCCATCGCCCATTGCACCTGGGTTTCGGCATCGGTGTTGATCGCCGCGCGGTCACTTTCCGGATACGGCTGCAGCATAATGGTGGCAGCGGTGACGCCAGCCAACGGTCCAACCCGTTGCCAAATTTCCTCGGTGATGAACGGCATAATCGGGTGCGCCAATCTTAGAACGGTTTCCAGCACGCGCAACAAAGTTTGGCGAGTACCGCGTTGCAGGGTCAGGTCTTCGCTTTGCAGCGAGATTTTCGCCAGCTCCAGATACCAATCGCAGTATTCGTTCCAGGTGAATTCGTAGATCGCTTGCGCGGCCAAGTCGAAGCGGTAGCTGTTGATGGCGTCGCTGGTCGTGGCGATGGTGCGGTTCAGGCGCGACAGTATCCACAAGTCTGCCTGGCTATAAGTGCAGTCGGCGCAGTCGATGCCGTTGTCTTGCTCTTCGGTGTTCATCAACACGTAGCGCGCCGCGTTCCACAATTTGTTACAGAAGTTGCGGTAGCCTTCGGTACGTTGCAAGTCAAAGCGAATGTCGCGGCCGGTCGAAGCCAGCGAAGCAAAGGTAAAGCGCAGCGCATCGGTACCGAACGATTGAATACCGTCCGGGAATTGTTTGCGGGTAGCTTTTTCTATTTTGGGAGCATCTTGCGGTTGCATTAGACCTGTGGTGCGTTTGACAACCAATGTTTCCAGATCAATGCCGTCGATGATGTCGATAGGGTCCAGCACGTTGCCTTTGGACTTGGACATCTTCTGTCCTTCGGCATCGCGCACCAGACCGTGGATATACACTTCCCTGAACGGCACTTCGCCTTGGAACTTCAGGCCCATCATGATCATCCGGGCGACCCAGAAGAAGATGATGTCGAAACCGGTGACCAGTACGCTGGTGGGGTAATGGGCCGCCAATTCCGGCGTTTTATCCGGCCAGCCCAGGGTCGAGAACGGCCACAGCGCCGACGAAAACCAGGTATCCAGTACGTCGTCGTCTTGCTTGAGCGGATAATCGGCGGCCAAGCCATGCGTGGCGCGGATTTCGGCTTCATTATGGCCGACGTAGGTGTTGCCCTGGTCGTCATACCAAGCGGGTATGCGGTGACCCCACCAGATTTGCCGGGAGATACACCAATCCTGGATGTTGCGCATCCATTCAAAATAAGTGTTTTTCCAGTTGTCCGGCACGAATTTGATCGCGCCGGTTTCCACCGCTTCGATGGCTGGCTTGGCCAGCGGGGCGATTTTCACGTACCACTGGTTGGTCAATAAAGGTTCGATCACCGCGCCGGTGCGGTCGCCGCGCGGCACCATTAGTTTGTGGTCGGCGATTTTTTCCAGCAGGCCTTGGGCATCCAGATCGGCGATTATGCGTTTACGGGCTTCGAACCTATCCAGGCCGATGTAGGCATTGGGGATTAATGTATATTCGTCATCGTTGCCGCGTATCGCCGCATCGACTGTGAAGATATTGATCAGGCCGCCATGCGGCAGGTCGGCGATGGCGGAGACCTGTTTGTGTCTTGACCAAACTTCGTAGTCGTTGAAGTCGTGCGCCGGGGTAATTTTCACGCAGCCGGTACCGAATTCCGGATCGACATACTCGTCAGCAATAACAGGAATACGGCGGCCGGTCAGCGGTAATTCGACAAATTCGCCCAGCAGATGTTTGTAGCGCTCGTCGTCAGGATGAATCGCCACCGCCGCGTCACCCAGCATGGTTTCCGGACGCGTGGTCGCCACCAACAAATGGCCGGTGCCGTTGGTCAACGGGTAACGCATATACCACATGGAGCCGTTTTCTTCTTCGGACAACACTTCCAGGTCGGAGACTGCGGTGTGCAACACCGGGTCCCAGTTAACCAAACGCTTGCCGCGATAGATCAGGCCTTCTTCGTACAATTTGATGAACACTTCCTGCACCGCATCGGACATGCCGTCATCCATGGTGAAGCGCTCTTTTTCCCAATCCAGTGACGAACCCATGCGCCGCAATTGCCGGGTGATGGTGCCGCCGGACTCTTCTTTCCATTCCCAGACTTTTTCGATAAACGCCTCGCGGCCTAAGTCATGGCGGGTTTTGCCGTCGGCGTTGATGATACGTTCCACCACCATCTGCGTGGCGATACCGGCATGGTCGGTGCCTGGTTGCCAAAGTGTGTTGTAGCCTTTCATGCGGTGATAGCGGGTCAGGGCATCCATGATGGTGTCCTGAAACGCATGCCCCATATGCAAACTGCCGGTGACATTGGGCGGCGGAATCATGATGCAATACGACTCTCCCTCTTGTTTAGCGGCGAAATAACCGCTCTGTTCCCAAAGTTGATACCAGCGTTGTTCGATTGCGTGCGGGGAATAGGTTTTGTCCATGTTCTGTGTCGGTTGAGCTTGCATTAAAAACAGGCAGGTATTTTACCTGTAAAACGCGGGGGAGGTAGGGTTTGGAGGGAAATAGGGGCCAACTTGTAGCACGTATCTAGCAACGCGGAATAAGGGGTGGTTGATTTTAACCCGGATTGCGTTTCGCTTCATCCAGGCTACGCCGGCTTGATGGCCAATCGATTGATTGTGGCATGAAAAGGGGAGATCGTTTTTACTTGAAGGCAAAACCGTCTATCATCAGGCTTTGGAAGATATACAGAAACCATCTAATCACTCGTTAGCTTTCTACGGCGCATACCTTTATGGAACTTCTTGTAACTCTAATAACTGGAATAGCATGGCCTGTTGCCGTGGTTTGGATCGCGTATCTGTTCAAGGGTGAACTACGGTCATTGATGCACCGAATGTCCCAGTTGAAATACAAAGATGTCGAAGCGAAGTTCGAACTTGGTCTTGCCGAGGCAGAAGCAAAAGTAACCGTAATTGAACAATCATCACCGTCCATCCTTCCGCGCCCGGAGATTACATCAAAACTTGAATTGCTGCGCCGCATAGCAGACGTATCTCTCCGCGCAGCGATCATGGAGGCATGGGTGCTGGTTGAAGATGCCGCGGGTAAATCTGGATTCGTGCAAGGAGCCGCCGTTCCTCGCGTTAATCTTCGTCTTTTTGTTGAGGAATTGGTTCGCCTCGGGAAGCTGCCAAAGGGCGGTGATTCATTGCTCGATCAAATGCGAAGGCTACGTAATCAAGCTGCACACTTACCAGATTTCAGTTTCAATCAAGATGAAGCTGACCGCTATCTTCAGTTGGCTACCAGAATGTCGGAGCTTATTCTCAATGTTGAATAAAGCTCAAGCGGGTCGCTACACTTGCGTCGTAGCCGACTAGGGTAGGCACAGTTTTGTGCCCACGCGCAATGAACGCTCACCCTCAAACTCGCGAATGTTCCTTCAGCCAATCCTTCAAAACGTCGTTCATCCGACTTTGCCAGCCGCGACCGGTAGCGCGGAAAGTAGCTATGACATCGGCATCAAAGCGCACGGTGGTGGAAATCTTGGTCGGCGCTTTTTGTTTGCCGCGACCTTGCAACACTTCTTGTAAGGATTCCGGTAACTCGGAAAATGCTACAGCGCTTTTAAAATCGTCTGCCGTCAATTCACGGACTTCGCCGTCCGCGTCAGTCAAGGGTAAGGGTTTTGCCATGTTTACTAGCCTCTCTGGAATTGGCTTTGCGAAAACTAATCACCCGAATGCCGCCGGGGATAAACACGAAGCACAAAAAATGCAGCCTGCCACCGAGATAACCAACAGCAACTCGGCGAATTTCGCCATAATCTTGCCGGTCGTCAATCAGATAGATAGCCGTTTCAAAATCGAACTCGTTTGCGCGACTGAAGCTTAATCGGCGTTCCTGCAGATTTTTTCAGACTTGGCTGGGTCAAATTCGATTAGCATGCGTTAGTGTAACGTAATCAAACACACGAGCAATCTTTTTGTTACTACAATTTTGTCTTTCTTGTTACCAGCCCCCCAAACACTAATCGTTCATGACCCTACGTAAGCTATGCCAACAATTCTCCAGCGAAGGCCGAATCGAAGCCATTATCCTGCGCCCGGCGCGGGGCGAGCCGACCGTTTTGGTTGATGAGGCCCTGGCTGAGCCGGGGCGGGGATTGATCGGTGATCGTCGGGCGAAAAGCGCTCGTTCCGGTCGGCAATCGTCAAAACGCGAACTGACCTTGTTCCAAGCCGAACACTTGCCCATCGTGGCTGCTTGGTGCGGGTTGACGGAATTGGAGCCGACCCGTCTGCGGCGCAATCTCGTGGTTTCCGGGCTTAATCTGATTGGCATGCGCTCGCCGTTCCCGGATGCGCTGTTGGAATGGGCGGTGGGTGATGAGGTGATTATTCAGATCACCGGGCCTTGCGATCCGTGTTCAAAAATGGCGGCCGAACTGGGTGTAGGAAGTTATAACGCACTGCGTGGTCACGGCGGCATGACGGCGCGGATTTTGGCCGGCGGCTTGATTCGAGTAGGTGACCGGATGCGCTTAAATGCGATCCGACATTTTGAGTAACGTAGGCTGGGCTGAGCAACGCGAAACCCAGCATTGAAGGCGTTTTTGCCGGGTATCGCTTCGCTCAACTCTGCCGGCAACGGTCAAGCCCGTTGCCGTTGTAATACCAAGGCGGTTTTAGTGAAGGCGTGCAATACCGGACCCGCACCGGCAATCGCAACTGCATCCACCAAGCAATACCAGGCGGCGACGCCGCTAGGCGGATTGCCTTGCGGTAGGTGCGAGGCCGGGTCGATGGCTGCCCAAGCCCAAGTCCCGGCACTGGTACCGACGATTTCCAGCCAGGAGGTAATGAAGAATGCGCCAAGGTAAACCATAGGCGAGCGGCCTTTGAACAGGTAACCTAAAAACACCACAAACAACACTGCGCCGATGATGTCCGGGCGTTGGCTCCAAGCGCTGACGCCCCAGAACACCCAAAGCCCGCAAACGCTGACCACAAACACCGCTATCCGGCGGGCGTGTTGCTGGAATAATCCGGAGCGGCCCAGCGCCACGGCGGTTAAATACACCAGACCATGACCAGCCGGCACGTAGGCCGGGACGTTGCCGAAACGGTAGATATAGCCTTTCATGTACACGGACGCAAAGTATTCGCCGATCACCGCAAAGGTGACCGCTACCGCCACCTGGGTGCGCACGTATTTACATTCGCCGCGCAGCCAGGCGATCAAAAACAGCCAGCCGAAAAATGCCAGTACGTATTGCATGAATTGCGGTGTGTAGCCGTCCATCGTCAAGCAGATGGTAGTGGTCACAAAGGTAAACGCGGCAATTTGATAATCGCGCTTACGGTGTTCGGCGACTGTATTGGCAGCGGGGAAGTGCGGTAAGGAAAAGAAACTCATGGCTTAGACAAAGGCGTAGGCAACGGCGATATAACGCAGCACTTTACCTAAAAAAATCGCTAACAGCGAGGACAGCATGGAAAGGCGTAACCAGCCACCGGCAAAACACAGGCCGTCGCCCACCAGCGGCAACCAGGAAAACAGCAAAGCCCAACTGCCCCAGCGGCGCACGGTATTTAGAGATTTTTGATGCTGTTTGGCTAAAGCTTCGGCGGGATATTTTTTGGCGGCCCACAGGCCCAGCCACCAAGTCGTCAATGCGCCGAGGGTATTGCCGATACTGGCAATAGCCACCAATTGGCTGACTGAATGTTGTTGGCTGTTAACCAGATAAGCCAGTATTGCTTCGGAACCGCCGGGAGCGACGGTGGACGAGATGAAGGCGCTGATAAATAATCCCAAAGGGCCGAGCGATTCTAACTGCATTTGTTTAGCCCATAAAAAAGCCCCTGAAACTGTGGTTTCAGGGGCTTTTTGCTTAGTCTTTATTTGTCCGGTAAGGCGATGACGTTTTTGCCGGATACCAGTTTGATCAACTTGCCGATCAATTGCACCACGAAGCCGACGCCGTGCGCCACTTGCTCCAGCACCGTGGCGACGATCTCGCCGGCGCTCATGCCTTTAAAGCGTTTCGCCAGCCAGGGCGCGGCAATAAAGCCGATAGCCAAACCGATTACGGTAGTGCCGGAAACAATCGAATCGTCGACTTCTGTCGGAGCGGGCGCCGCTGCCACGACTGGCGCTGCTACGGGTGTGCTGGCAACCGGCGCATCGAGCACGGGGTCATAAGGCTTTCCGCTGTAATCGTCCGGGAAAACTGCGGCGGTTACGCCGGGAATGCTGGGTAAGTCTTCGCTGCCTTTGCCGACTTTTAATTGGGCTTTCATGCCTTTTTCCATGTGCTGAGCGATGTCGCAATGCACAAGATAGGTTTTGTCGCCGGGTGGCAAGATCAGCGTGCCGGAGACTTTGCCGGGACCGCTCACTTCCAAATGGAACATGCCTTTTGGATACAAATATTTGGGTAAACCGTGCATCATCCATTGATGGCGGATTTCATCGTCGTTAATGAAATGTACGGTGAGTTTGGTGCAAGGTTCGAATTGAAATTCTTGCTGATCGAACGCAAACATGGTGCCGGGGAATTTCTCGGAATACTTGTGTCCGGCGTGTACGGTAATTTCCTTAGTAGCGGCGATTTTATCGCAACCGCCAGGCAAGGTGTCGGTGTTTTGGCCCATGACCATGCCGCCATCCATATCCATCAAATGACCGTCGCCATGGTTCATCATCTGGTTGTGATCCTGCATTTCTTTTGCAGACACAGTAGTAACAGATAAGGCACAGACCAGTGTGGCAAGTGATACGAATTTGACCATTATTGCATTACCTCGAAGGGGCGTTATGTATTGCGTCGATTATGCCGCGATAGTTCTGAATGACAAGGCTGCCCGAAATTACGTTATTCCGCCGTGCAGCAAAGGCGGAATAACGGTTCTTGCGGCGTTTCCTTAAACTTCTTTAGCTTTACCGATCATTTCGTCGACTTTGCGTTTGAAGCCGGCGTTAGACAGATAGAAAATGTACAAGCCCGCAAACAGCACCAATGCATACAAGCCATAACTGCCTTTGCTGGTAGGTTGGCCCGCACCGGCTTTGAAGCTCATGTGCGCATCCAATCTTTCGCCATTATCTTGCAACAGAGTGATGTGGATAAGGTGTTTGCCGGCCTCTGATACGCCTGCTGGCAGGTTCAGAATGACGGTGCCGGATTTGTGTTTTTCAGCGGCTTGGAAGAATACCCGTTTGCCTTCAGGCTCTTTGGTCACTTCAAACTCGATAGCCATACCGCGATAGCGCTGATCTTGATAGTCGAATACCAATTGAGTCAAAGTATTGATATCGGGAATGTTGCCGCAAAACTCTTCCGCCGGGTAGGCGTTAGGTTGGTAGGCGGTGTAATGGATCCAGTGGTCTTTTTCCAATTCGAACTTACATTGGTCAGTGTCTGTACCTGCCGCGCCACCGTGCGCCCATAGCGCGGATGAAAAAATCAGGCCCAACAAGCCCAGTAAACCGTTTCTTAATATGCGAGAGCTTTTCATAAATCCCCTTCCCGTGTTAATAAATACTATAGTTTTTATTATTTTTCATGTGCTTATACATGAACTTGTTTAAATCACATGGCTAGTGTAACTGCCTGATTTCGATCAAAACAGCGGCTAACTCTAGCACATCGCCATAGCCAAAGAAAGGCCATCGTTCCTTAGTTGGGATGAACGATTCAAGCTGTAATTTTTTTTGTCAGCAATCAAAGACAATCCTTATAATGGGGTTATGAATCATTCCTTTAAAATGCCTCTGCTTGTTCAGGTCCACTGAAAAATCCCCCTATCCGGTTAATTAAATAACAACAATATGTCCAAATTAATAAACTCTGCCGAATGGAATGCCGTTAAGCAACATCACCTCGAGATTGCCGGTAAATTTTGCATGAAGGATGCGTTTGATAAAGATCCGCAGCGCTTCGACAAGTTTTCGGCGACATTTGACGATTTGTTGTTCGACTTTTCTAAAAATCTGATTACCGAGGAAACCTTGCCTTTGTTGATCGACTTGGCGAAGCGAGCAGAGTTGTCCGCTAAGACCGAAGCAATGTTTTCAGGCTCCATCATTAATACCACGGAAAAACGCGCTGTCTTGCATACCGCCTTGCGGAATCGCAGTAACAAGCCGGTGCTGTTTCGCGGCCAGGATGTGATGCCGGAAATCAATAAGGTTCTGGCAAAAATGCGGGTATTCACCGAACAGGTTCGTTCCGGCGCCTGGGTGGGGTATACCGGCAAAGCCATTACCGACATTGTCAATATCGGCATCGGAGGATCGGACCTAGGGCCGAAAATGGTCGATACCGCGCTGGCGCCCTACGGTAAAGACGGCTTGAAAGCCCATTTTGTTTCCAATGTCGATCAAACCGATATTGTCGAGACTTTAAAACCGCTTAATCCGGAAACCACGCTGTTTTTGATTTCCTCAAAAACCTTTACCACGCAAGAAACCATGACCAACGCCCGTTCGGCGCGCAACTGGTTTTTGCAGGCCGCCGTCGATCCCGCGCATATTTCCAAGCATTTCGTGGCCATATCGACCAATGTCACCAAAGTGAAGGAATTTGGTATCGATCCGGACAATATGTTCGAGTTCTGGGATTGGGTGGGCGGCCGTTATTCTTTGTGGTCCGTGATCGGCATGTCGATTGCCCTATACGTGGGTATGGATAATTTCGAAGAGTTGCTGATGGGCGCGCATTTGGCCGACGAGCATTTTCGTAGCGCGCCGTTCGAAAAGAACATTCCGGTGATCATGGGCTTGCTGGGCATCTGGTACAACAACTTCTTCGATGCGGAAACCTACGCGATTTTGCCTTACGCACAGTCCTTGAAATATTTTGCCGATTATTTCCAGCAGGGCGATATGGAAAGTAATGGCAAAAGCGCCACTATGAAGGGTGAAAAAGTGGATTACAACACTGGGCCAATTATCTGGGGCCAGCCCGGTACTAATGGACAGCATGCGTTTTTCCAGTTGATCCATCAGGGCACCAAGCTCATTCCCGGCGACTTCCTGGCGGCCGCGCAAAGTCAATACGACTTACCCGACCACCACGACATCCTGATTTCTAATTTTCTGGCCCAAGCGGAAGCCTTGATGCGCGGCAAAACCGAGGTCGAAGTTAGAAAAGATTTAAGCCATGAGCCAAACCTGGATGATGCCTTGATTGCGTCCAAAATTTTCGACGGCAACAAACCGTCCAATTCGTTTTTGTTCAAAAAGCTTACGCCCAGAACATTGGGAACACTGATAGCCTTTTACGAACACAAAATCTTCGTGCAAGGCGTGATTTGGAATATCAACTCTTTCGATCAGATGGGGGTGGAATTGGGTAAAGTGTTAGCGCGGGCGATTCTGCCACAGCTGAAAAACGAAGAATTCGTTACCGATCACGACAGCTCCACCAACGGCTTGATCAATGCTTACAAACGCTTGCGTAAATAAGCTTATGCAAGCGGGTAAGCTAATTTAGAAGGCGAACAAGCAGTATTTGATAGGCATAAGCCGTATTCCAAACCTGAATGTTGCAGACCTTTCCGCAACCTTCAGGTGCCTTACCAGAGTAACGAGTAATTCCCCTGATTGATAGCCTTCCCCGCTCAAATGATTTAGCTCAATGTTCGAGCGATCTAGCAGCAAACTCGGCTTTTCCTAAAAATAATGCCACCCCCTTGATCCCAAGCTAAAGCCTCCGATGTTTCAGATCAGCTTGCCGGCGTAGGTATCGCGCCCCGCGTGGGCGCGTGGATTGAAGGATTGCTTGGACTTGGCGGCTATAGAAGGCAATCTGGACGGCGAATATTGGTCATTTGCGTTCGCCGGCCGTGCAGGCAGTTTAGAAAACTTGAGAATGACTGTCAGCGGAATCGCCATATCCTGAAGGACATGGCGATTATTTTTGCACTGCGTTTTAGTAATACAGTACAGAGGCAATACAGGAAATATCGATATATCGCGACGGATTGACAACGCCTTCGAAAGCTTCCGGACTGAATGGGGTCGCTACGCGGGTTAGAACCAGCTGGCTTTTGAAATTTAACGGTGAATCAGCCAAGGAGATGGACGGGATGATCACGGCGGCGTGCTCGACATATAAATCCGGTACGGCATGCAAAACCACTTCCCACAAATCGCCAATCAATGTCGCTTCGGTGGTTATGTCGGCTTCTGCAAACGTATGATTTTTCTGGCCCACCTGTAGATTTAATTGAGTTTGCGGAGGCCGGATGCCAACTTCGGCCTTGCTGCCTATGGTCAAGCTCAGGCTGACATTCCGACCGGAGCATTCGTAATAATTGGGGGCTTGGGCGGCGGAAGCGAATTGGCTGGCGCTTAGTCCGGCGACAATGGCCGCTACTGCTGAAAGTGTTTTGCTGTTCATTTGAGTCCTCTTTGGTTTATGGCGGTTAAGAATTAATCGAGTTGCGCCGCATAAGACTGGAGCAAAGGCCTAGGTAAATTTAAGTCGAGATTTTATGTGCGTTAGCTTTTAGACTGTGTGGCATTCCCTCGAGTGCTTATAGTAGCAACATGTTGCAGCGAAACAACCCCCCATGAGTAGGTTGTTTTTTCCTCAAACTCAGAGCAGTAAGACTACCTTTTCAAAATACAGACGCCAGGCGTGTTCAATATCCTCGCAAAATGCTGGCCCAACTCTAGCAAATCTGGCAGCGGTGTATCGGCGAGTCAGCTTGGCGGCGATCTGCAAAACTTGGTGGGTTTGACTGTCGAGCATCGCGAACGGTTGGCTTTGAAAATGTTGCGGACGATGCAGGCGTTGCCCAGTGTGGCGCAAGGCATGTCATTTGAGCGTATCGGTTCGCGGCTGCATATCTAGCCAGCCACGGTCAAGGATCATGTCTGCAAGATCTACACCAAATTGGATATTAACCAGCGTGATGAACTGCTGCGCAAATTATTGGCGAAGGCCGGTTAATGGCGCTGCGAGGGTTAGGGTTTTTCCTTTTTCGCCAAGACGTCTCTTGTCGAGGCAGTCGGCTTAGCCGAGTTCGGCCAGGTGATCGACAAGACTTCGCGGATTGCCGAAACGATAGGCTCCGGCTTCTCCAGCGGAATGGCATGGCCGCTATCTACCCAGCGTTGAATCGCTCCCGGATAAAGCCGCGAAATATCTTTGCGTTTTTGGTTGCCGTCGATTGCCAACGCCGACGTATCAGACAAGGGTTGAGCTGCGCTTAATACTATGACCGGCCCGCGGGTAAACGGTGGAGCCGCCAAAACCTCGTCACCGGTTAGATCGAGGGCGGCTAGCTCTCGCTCTGCAGTAGCCGACGTCAGCAAACCAAACGCCAATCGCACCCACATCGGCCAGTTTTCGATAGCCCCCGCACCTTTTAGTTGCGAGGGATGAGTCGAATCGACCAGAATCAGGGCCGCCACTTCCTGCGGATGGTAGCGGGCGTACCACTGCATATACAAGCCGCCCAGCGAATGTCCCACCAGTACATATGGCGGCGCCAGACCCCGGCTGGCGAGCAAGCTACGTAACTCTTCGACAATATGCCGGCCGTCGCGCGGCGCCTCGACTGTTTCGCTATTCCCGTAGCCCGCGCGGTTATAGACCAATGCGGTGGCGTCTTGGGCTATCGCCGGATACACGTCATCCCACCAGGCGAAAGTCCCGTCCAGCCCCGCTTCGAAGACAACCGGCACAGTGCCGTGCTTACTAATCGCAAATTCTACTTGCCGGCCGGAGACTTTCCCCATCGTTACATTCGGGGTGGTGGCGGCACAGCCGCTTAGCATGATTAGCAATAGCAACAGAATGACCATTACTGATGGTCTAAATTTCATCAGCCGCGTCCCCTATCAGTCGAATTAGCGCTGGGTGTGTTTCACGATGGTTATTCCTGGGCAAATTGCCGGGAGCAATGGTTTCGCCGGCGCCTGCCGCGAGCCAGCAAACCAACCAGACCTCCGCCGAACAGCCAAGCGGCGCCGGGCAACGGCACGGGAGCGGTAGCGGAATAAGTCAGGTTGTCGATGACGACACCGTCCGAGGTTCCGTGAAAATAGATTTTATCGATTAGGCCGCTGTAGCCTGATGCCAACCAATAAACTTCCGGCGGCTGATCTTCTGGAACCAGCAGTGCGCTATAAACCAGTTGGTTTTGGTAATACAGTTCGTAGCTGATATTGCTGTCGAAGCCGACAAAATTATAGTGCACACCCTCAAATACCACCGGCGCCGAGTCGAAACTCAGCTCCGCACCGCCGTAAGAAACCGCAAAATAACGATCGCCCATGTCCGGTTGATGGGACGGGTAAATGGAATAATCTCGCAATCCTCCGCCGGCTTGCCATCCGGAAATACCGCCATAACCGTCAACCAAATCCCCATCGTTCAAGTTTTCAAAGGTGAGCACGGTTTGCGAGGCATAAGCCTCCGATGCGCTTAATAAAGCCATAGCCCAAACCCCAGCCATCAATTTCAATTTCATAAGATCTCCTCGAAAGTAACAAGCGGCCTGCAAAAGCCGCCCGCCGGATTAAAAATCAAGTTATACGCTGCGACGCTTTGCGTATATCAAGCCCATCAGCGCGCTACCGAACAGCCAGACCGCACCTGGCAAAGGCACCGCCGCGACATCGCCGTCGCGCACCGCCCATACGTAATAATTGGTACCTTTGCTGATGTAATTTTGCATGCCGGTCGCAGTGCTCAGGTACCAGGCTTTGCTGGCGTCGCCGCCGTAACTGGTGCCTAGCCAGTAACCAAAGGATTGAATATGGCTAAACAGACTTTCGTCGTCGGCAGTCGCCGGATCGTCGACGATGCCGTAGCCGGACTGTGGTCCGCCACGCGAATCGAGGGAGCCTTTGTTACTGAAGTCGCCGTAATAGAGATGAGCAAGCTCCGAGCTGGCCGTGGAGACGTTGAATCCGCAATCGCTACCGCTGTATCCATAGTCGCAACCGGGCACTCCCAGGTCGTTGAAGGTCGGTAAGCGCCAATCGCTGTAGGTGGTGCCGCGTACGCCGTCCAAGTAGCTGAGGCCGTCCACCCAGGCCACGGCGTTTTGCCAGCTCATCTTGCCTTGGGCGTCGGAACCACTGGTTTTGGCGTAGTTGGCGTCCGCCAGCCAGGTGACGTTTTGCGCGCTATCGTAGATCAGGCCGCCGCCGCGGTCGAACAACTGCGCTTGCACGCTGCCTGCTGCCAGCGTACCGAGCGCCGCCAACGCGGCGCATAAAATTTTACGTTTCATCGTTTTCTCCAAAAAGCTGTTCTTGAACTGATGCCACGCGGAAACCGGACTAACGGCTCCAAGGCTGGGCGCATTATCGGAAGGCGGATGCAGACAGGGAACCCTACCGGAGTAGGGTGTGATCCAGGCCAGGCGGTTTGTTAAGATGTAATTATTTTGCATGTTTTGAGTCGGTCTGATTTAGTTCTGCCAACAGCAGAAAAATCGACCTGCGCCGGCACAACAACCATCTGGACACTTAGTTGGGCCGCTTGATACCACAACTTGACGTTAGGCATATTTTCGCGCTCCTATGCCCTGCGTTTCTTTAACTCGGAGCGTTGGAGAATCAATAATGGTAGAAAAACTTCTGACTGTAACTCTCTTGTTGGTACTTTCCGGCTGCGCAACAACGGCAAATAACACTCCCGCCCAAGGAAGCAACAAAGCCGAAGGCAAAATATCAATGGCGATTGGCCGTGAAATTGGTAACTTCACAATTACTAATTCACAGGCAACGGAAGCGCCAGCTGGTTATAACGGCATGCAGTACACCGTTAAAACGAACGATGGGGCCATCTTTAAATGTGAAATTTTAGAACCGTCGGGGTTCGGTAAATTCGCGACCTGGGGGATGGCAAGCGGGGCTGATGCTATGTGCACGGATTTCACCAAGGGCTCAAGCGATGCCGGAAAAACCAACAAAGCAAGCTGCAATGCGTTATTAAAAGCCGCCGGCAAATGCTGAAGTAATGCCTAACACCGAAGTCGGCATCGCGGAAGACGGCCTGCAAGGTATCTATTCGCCGCTCTTCCGCCCCGAACATGCCTGGCGGATCGACAACGCCGGCCACGGTCTGGGCCTGGCGGTGGTGGCGCGTTGCGCCGATTTGATGGGCGCTAGCCAGGGTTGGAGTTCGCGGGAGGGACGCCGCCGGGGCAATGATCAGCGGCGAACTCGATTCGCCGACCCTGGACCAAGCCGAGCAGCAGGGCTATCTGGTCTTGCACAAGCCCTTGGACGCAGTGGTCTTGTATGCGCTGCTTGGCCGCCAATTGCCATCCGGTCCGCTGACAGGGATAGCCAAGAGAAATGAAATCGCCTAGTAGTATTCTTGCCGGATGGCTGGGGCTGGCTTCCTCGGGCCTGTTGGCTTGGGGTAACTGGCATTATGGCCAATCGCTACCCAACTACGACGCCGTGCGCCAGACCATCAGCGAATTGGCTTCGTTCGGAACGCCATTGGCGGACCAAATCAATTACGGACTTTTCCTGCCGGTGGGTTTGACACAATGGCTTGCGTTGGCCTGCCAGTACCGCATGCTCAAGCAGAACTCTACTCATCGCCAGGGTTTACTGGCATTTTCCTGGGTGGGAACGGCTTATGTGATTTGTGCGCTGTTCCCGTGTGATCCTGGCTCCCCGCTGGTCGGCTCCTGGGCCAGCAAATTCATAACCTGTTCGGTGCGCTTGAATATCTGGGAGGCGGTTTTGGCTTGCTTCTATTGGGGCGAATTCCGAGCAAACGCGTCGCGATCCCGTTAAAGATTTCCGGCGTTCTGGTGTTGATTGGGCTTGCGTTCATGACTCTGCCGACTCTGACCAACCATCGAGGTCTGATTCAACGCCTTACCGAAGGCGTGCTGTTCGGCTGGCTAGCATTGGCAAGCGTCGTGCAATTAACCGAAGCCTACATTGGCCGAATTGAAGTCACGAAGCAACCCTAAAGTCATGCATTTTCATCAAGCTGATCGATAGGGTTAATGTTTTCCGACAGCCTGCTGTAGACGTCTAGCGAATTCGACGGATTTGCCGTCGGATGGCAGCGAGTCCGGTAAATAAATCTTAGCATTCCAAATGCTGCCATCATCCGCCTCTTTACTCATACATTGCTTTATGCCGTCCGCGTTGACGACACATCGGCGCTGGTAACCGTTGGGAAGCGTATAGGTTTCCGTTTCTTGCACGGGCCTGCTATCCGGCGCCTTAAGATTTTCCGGGGCAACCGCCAATTTGCGGCGATCGAACTTGCTCCCTCCTTCAAGTTCGGCCGATTCTCGGGCGACTTGACGCATATCGTTCAATACCTTGGATAGGTCGAGCTTGGCAGACTCCGGATGTGCGGGATTCGCTGACTTGTCGGTCCGCGGCGCGGCGTTGTTCGTTTGCCGGGGCGAAGAATCGCCATGATCCGGCAAAATCCGCGCCGGCTTTGGTGGCGTCCTTGATCCGCCGCCGGCCATCCTGGATGGCGGACTTAGCGGCAACTGATTTTGCCTGTCTTGTTTCGCTAAGCGTAGGATCTTGAATTCCACCGATAGCGCTGTCAAACGGTCAGCCGGTTTCCTCGGCCGATCTATATCGGTCAACGCCAACACTATCCCAAGATGTATCGACAAAGATACCGTCAGGCATAAGACAAACCTGCGCTGCACCGATTCGATCATCGGCACCAGCCATGGGGATTTTGTCCGCATTGAAACGCAGCAGTATTCCGGGTAATTCGGTGCCGAAGAACCTTGCTACTCATACTAAAAATGCTAAGTCGGTCTTGTAACGTATAGCTAAACAGCGCGTTTGTCTCGGAAGATGGGTTTCGACCGGGCAAAAATCATGGATCGAGTTAACCGTGGCGGGTAAAATCCAACCGCCCTAACTGGCTAGTTGGCTCGCGAGCTCACACCGATAAACGCCTGATCGCTTCGGACATCGCATTTGAGCAAATAGGTTTGGGCTGCTTGTAAAACCAGGGTTTTCTTGGGTCTATGGCTCGAAAATCCTTTAAAGCAATAGACTTGAATTTCGTACTCTCCGGGCAAGACATGAATTTCGCTGGGGTAGTCTGTAAAACCCGGCAACCCAAATGCCTTCTGTTCGCCTGAGCCGTTGGCTTCAATCTTCATATAGCCGATGATGGTCGCGTGATAGGCATCGGCAAAAGGGGTACCCACAACACTTTGGATTACCGCAATCTCGTCAGCGCTAAGAGTGTCGCCCGAATATTGCTTGGCTGGCGTCATAAAACCGCATGAACAGAGCATGGACGTGGCAATGATTGTCATAACATTTTTCATGGATTCGCCTTGTGATTGCCCCGCAAACGTAAAGCACACCCACTAATGGTTAAAACAACCACAACCGGTAACGATGGAAAGCACGTTTTCATAGCGTCGCCTCTTTTTAATTGATAGACCTAAGGTTGATGTAACGGCATCGAATGTTTTATAAAATTCGTCATTTGCCGTATCTTCGTCATGGGCTGCTTTTATTGATTAATAAATCAGTGGGATCAAAAAGCGTTTTCCAAACAGTCGTTTTACACGGATGCAAATGCCCGGAACCCTGACGAACGCCGGCAAGCCTGGGCAGCATTATCGGAAGCGCGGCGCGGCGGCGGAACCCTACCGGAGTAGGGTGTCAGGATGTGCCGACTGTTTGTTAAGATGCAACCATTTTACATGTTTTAGCGCTAGCTTCCTTCGGTGGAGAATAGCGAACAAAGCTATCGACCATTAGGGAGAGTTGACTGTGACAAATTCGGCTAGCGCGTTGGTTATCGACGACCATCCGCTGTTGGCGAGCGGCATCGCCGATTTTTTGCTATCGCATTGCGGCTTCGGCCAGGTCCGGCCGGTGTCCGGCATCGCTGAGTTTTGGGATATTCTCGATGCCGCCCAGCCGCCGTCGTTGGTCGTGGTGGATTTTTGGCTGCCGGAAGGTGCGTCGCTGCCGTTGTTAGTGGAAATGAAACGGCAGTACCCGGCGACGCGTTTGCTGGCAATCAGCGCGGACGACAATTCGGCCGTGTCGGACAAGGCACGCGAGGCCGGTGCCGACGGTTTTCTGCATAAGCAGGAAGCGCCGGAGATATTCGGCCGTGCCGTGGCTGCATTGCTGCGGGGCGACACTTGGTTTCACACCGGTCCCTTTGCCGTGACAGGTGTCAATCAGCCGCTCAAGGAACTGCCGGTCACCGCAGCCGAGCTGGGCTTGACCGCCCGCCAAGGCCAAGTGCTGGCGATGATGTTGAAGGGCTTGCCCAATAAGCGCATCGCGCTGAATTTGTCGCTGTCTGAGCAAACCGTCAAGGAACACGTCAGCGGCATTCTCGAGCGTTTGGGTGCGCGCAACCGGATCGAGGTGATCACCATGTTACGCGGCAGACGGATAGAGTGATGGGGGGCGAACTCAAGTTAACATTTGCCGATGTTGGTACGGAAGGACGGGCTAGACTCCTGGATATGACATATGGCCGCCTGGTTCACGGCATCGGCCTGCTACCCATTTCCGGTGTTGCCTTTGGTTATTGGCAATACAGCTTGGGATTGAACCCGGAAGGTTATTGGCTTTGGACCTTGTCTTACCTACTTGCCGGCCTGGCCGTAAGACAGCAAAATGCTATCTACCGCCAGGATCGAGCACGCTTGCCCAGCGAGCGAGCACTCGACAAATGGCTGCCTATCGTCTATCGAACCGCGACGTTGCACGGATTTGGCTTGGCCGCCACTGGTGTTATTACTGCGGGAAGAGTGCCTTTTGAGTTCACATTGCTGCAAGCCGTGGTGCTGACAACTATCGTTGCGGCAAACGCCTCGCAACTATCGCCGGTCTTGGGCGCGTATCGTCGTTTCGCGAATGCCGCTTGGTTGCCTTGCATGATGATTGCGCCGTGGGCATTTCCCGACCATTGGGTTTTGGTTCTGCCGCTATCTGGTGTGATGCTGTGGACGTTAGATCGCCAATCCGTTATTTCCCACGGGTTCTTTTTACGGCAAATCAAACTGGAAGAGGACAGTATCCGTTTGGCCGAAAACTATCGGCTTGCTAAGGATGAAGCGGAAGCCGCACTGCGCGCCAAAAACCAGTTCCTGACCACGGCCAGCCACGACTTGCGCCAGCCGGTGCATGCCATGGGCTTTTTGATCGAATCCATTTCCCGCCGCAACCGGGATTTACTGTTGAGCCCAGCCTTGCAGGATTTGCGGCAAAGCGTGCAGTCGGTGACGCAGATGTTCAACTCGCTGTTGGATTTGTCCAGAATCGAGCTGGGCGCCCAGCCGGTGAATCTGCAAACCGTGGCGCTCGACCTGCTGATGAATGATGTCGCCACCCTGTTTAAAGAAGAAGCCCGGTCTCGGCAAATCGATCTCAGGGTAAGATTGAGCGGCGGTCACGCGCTGGTTGTCGCCGACGCCATGTTACTGCGCCAATCCATGATCAACCTGATGCAGAATGCTTTGCGCTATACCCAACGCGGCGGAGTGCTGATGTCTGTCAGGCGCCGTAGTGGCGACTGGCAATTTGAGGTGTGGGATACCGGTGTCGGTATTGCGGAAGACGACCAACAACGCATCTATTCACCGTTTTTTCGTCCGGAGCATGCCTGGCGCATCGATAACGCCGGCCATGGCTTGGGCTTGGCCGTGGTGGCGCGTTGCGCTGATTTAATGGGCGCCAGCCAAGGTTTGAGTTCGCGAGAAGGTCGAGGTTCTCGTTTCTGGTTGCGATTGCTCGCCGCGCAAAGCAACGAACAGCGGTCGGCGGCGCGCGAGCAGGCATTGCTGCCGGCCTCTCACGGCGAGCTCTTGGGTGGCAGGTGCCTAATTATCGACGACGAACCGCAAGTGCGCGGCGCCTGGCTAGCGTTGTTGAACTCCTGGGGGGTGGAAGCAGCTTGCGCGGCATCGGCCAACGAAGCATTTGCTTTGCTTGATGCCGGTTTCACGCCGGACGCGATTTTTTGCGACCAGCGTTTGCGCTCCGGCGAAAGCGGTTTCGAGTTGTTGCAAGCCTTGCTGGAACGCTGCCCGGAGGCCGCCGGGGCAATGATCAGCGGCGAGTTCAATTCTCCCGCACTAAACCAAGCCGAGCAGGAAGGCTATCTGGTGTTACATAAGCCGTTGGATCCGCAGAAACTATACACCCTGCTGTGCAGGCTATTGCCATCCAATATGCCGACAGAGGTTGGTAAGACAAATGAATTCGCATCCTTGTAGCCACGCCGGATGGCTGGGGTTGGTTTCAGCGGGTCTGTTGGCTTGGGGTAATTGGCACTATATCCAAGTCCTGAGCAACTATGACGCAGTGCGCCAGGCTATTAGTGAATTGGGTGCATTTGGTTCGCCCTTGGCGGACGAAGTCAATTTCGGGATTTTTCTACCGGTGGGTTTGCAGTGGCTTGCGCTTACTTGTCATTAGCGGGCATTCAAAATACATCCTCAACTACGGCAGGGTTTACTGGCATTTTCCTGAGTGGGCGTGGCTTATGTATTCGGTGCGGTTTTTCCGTGCGATCCAGGCTCTCCGCTGATTGGCTCTTGGCGCCAGCAAATTCATAATCTGTTCGGTACGTTTGAATATCTGGGAGGTGGTTTTAGATTACTTCTTTTTGACCGGATTCCTAGCGCCCGTATGGTGGTGCCGCTGAAGATTTCCGGTGTATTGGTGCTGTTAGGCTTGGTATTGCTAACCATCCCCAGTTTGGCGGGTTATAGGTATGCGCCCTTTAAACCACGCCATTGATTTTCAGAGCGGACTTGTAGCAGCTTATTGTTCAATTTTTGGCTCGACGAGTTGCCAGGGCAGCAATGCCTCGAAGTCTTCGACGGTTTTGGCCAGAGGCAACTGGCGGAACAATGCCGCTAAATAGATGTAAGGTTCGATGCGGTTGGCTTTGCAGGTCTCAATCAGCGAGTAGAGATTGGCGCTGGCTTGGGCACCGGCCACCGTGTCGCAGAACAACCCGTTGCGGCGACCGACCACAAACGGGCGTATGGCGTTCTCGCAGAGGTTGTTATCGATGGGCCAGGCGCCGTTCTCGACAAAGCGGTTCAGTTTCGGCCATTGCGACGACAGATAATGCAAGGCCTTGCCCAGCAAACTGCCGGGAGTGACCCCATGCAGATGCTCTACTAGCAAACCTTCGATCTTAGCCAATACCGGTTGACTTAACAATTGTCGTTGTTGCCCACGCTGTTCGACGCTCAAGTCTTTGGCCTTGGCTTCAAGGGCATACAGTTCGCCGATCGCTGCAATAAACTGAGTCGCCAGTGATTCCGGTCCACGCGCGGCTATGGGGATGACCGTTTCGGCTTCGACAAAGTAACGGCGCGCATGCGCCCAGCAGCCGAGGTGAATGGCACCGCGCACCGCCGCAATAGCGTTATACACCTCATAGCCATCGCTCATCAGTACTGCGCCGAGTTTGATGCCTTCGTACAGCGGTTGCGCGTGCGCACCCCAACGCCCCGGCGTGTAGCTGAACAGGCGGATAGGCGGCCCGGAACCGGTCATTTGCGCCCACAGATATCATTGATAGCTTTATAGATGCTGTCGCCTTCAGTTTTGCCAGTTAGATGCTTAGCAACGTTCAAAGGGTAACCGTTTTGCTCGGCAATCAATGTCGCAATTGAAAGTTGCTTTTTCGGGTCTAGTGTTTGTAGTTGTTCGACTTCTGAATAATTCAGAAAGGCATGTTGTCTCAAGTCTTCGAGAATGCAGTTGGCTAATCCTTGCCAAGAAGGTAAGCCCAATAAACGAGAAACACCAGCGCCGATGAATAGAATCAAATTACCGTCTTTACCGGCTTGAATAACTTCATCTGGAGGGATAATTGTCTCTCTTAAATCAGGCACTTTTCTCATAACAAACCATTTAAGGCGCAAGCTATGAACCTGATTTGTCCAAACCTCTTTTGATCCATATATTGAAATTACTCTGCATTGAAAAAATGAAAGCCCTATAAGTTAGAGAGTCATAAAATTAGCTTTGGCTTTTCTTGCGAGTCGGTAACCGAAAGCAAGCTAAGTCAAGTGACGCAATGGATCTTCCCCCGGACCGAATATTCGGAGCATCAAAATTTCATTGCCATTGACCAGATAGTATATGCTGTGCGATTCATATACAAACCTCCTTGCTTTTGGCTTGATATGGTCTTGGTCGCTTCCTATTAAGGGGAAATCGGAAATCATTTCAAAAGTCTTAAATAACCCATCCCGATATAGCCTTGCTTGCTTTACCCCGAAATTTTGGATGGTGTAGAGCGCAATATTTGTGACATCTTTTTCCGCGCGTTTGGATAAGCGGTAATTAGCCATTATTTACAGGGCTCGAAGCTTCCGCAGCAGCCCAAATTTCTTGAGGATTCCGTTCACTAAAGCCACTGGCTTCGGCATCATCCAAGAAATTGCGGAGACGGGTTTCTGCTTCTTGTCTTTCCTGATCCCGGCGCACCAAATCACGAAAGTATTCACTGTCGTTACCAAATTTACCAGAATCAACTTGGATTTTTACCCAGCTTTCCAATTTATCAGTAAGGGTAATCGTTTTACGTTGCATGGCCATGAGCTTACCTCGAATCATTTTTGTATGAAATTATCATACGATATTCTCGTAGAATGCAATACTGGATTTGAATTCAAATTGGTTAACGATAGTGAATTTTGAAAGTCTGCTTAGACATATTTTAAGGTTAGCTTTGGCAAGGCTCGAACGGCTGGAGTTGGCCGATAGCCACGTAAGTCTGCCAACAATACATTGATCGATTACAGGCAATTCCGGGACAGTTGGACAGCGCCGGGCCTGAGTTTCTGCGGGAGGATATGGATTCTCCCCTCAACCGCAGGCCTTGAAACCCCGCACGAATCGCATTGTACGATTCACCAAAGCTTCGCTCGCTTGGACGCAAACCAAAACGCGTTGCCATATGGCTTTGTAGGCATGCGGGCAACGTAAAAAGCTTTGCGACGATAGCAAATGACCGCATGCACGACCTTAAATGCATTACGCGCGAGGTGTTTTGCCGGTCGGGCGGATGAATTTGCATTGTCCGCCAGGCTTTTAGGTTAATTCGCAAAGCTGGGTAGGCTTGCTCGCAAGGCAAAAAGCTTTGCGACGATAGCAAAAAGACTCGTGCGCGAGCTTAAATGGGTTGCGCGCGAGGTGTTTTGCCGGTCGGGCGGATGAATTTGCATTGCCCGCCAGGCGTTTAGGGGGGGCATCCCGAATTTTGTGTAAACGGGTTTAAGTTATCGGTTAGGGATTCGGTCTTCGAACTGAATACTAAACCGGTTTAATGCGGCTTTCCAGTCATAGACGGGCATGGTCCACTTTTGGCTGATATTCTTCAATGCCAGATAGAGCAACTTGGGTAATGCGTCATCGCTGGGGAAGATCGCGCGATTTTTTATGATTTTTCTCAGGCTTCGGTTCACCGATTCGATGGTATTAGTGGTGTAGATCACCTTGCGAATCTCGGGCGGATAGTCGAAAAACGGGATGATACGGTCCCAGTTTCGTCGCCAGATCGGGGCAATGGTGGGATAGGCTTCGTGCCAGTTGGCCTCGAATTCGGCCAGTTTTTGTTCGGCTTCCCTGACGGTAGCGGCTTGATAGATACGCTTGAGGTCGTCGGCGACCGACTGGCGCCTTTTGTAGCTGACGTAGTTAAGGCTGTTACGGACCAAGTGCACGATGCACAACTGCACAGTGGCTTTGGGAAACACGGTTTCGATCGCTTCCGGAAACCCCTTTAGACCGTCGACACAGGCGATAAAAACGTCGTTGACGCCACGGTTCTTGAGCTCGGTGACCACTTGCAGCCAAAATTTGGCGCCTTCGCTTTGGGCAATCCACAGCCCCAGCACCTCTTTGTGTCCGTCCAGATTGACACCAATAGCCAGATAGACCGCCTTGATCCGCACACTGCCACTGTCCCGCACTTTGGTGTGTAGGCAGTCGAGGTAGACGATGGGGTAAATCGGATCCAGCGGACGGGTTTGCCAGGCGCTCACCTCCTCAAGGACCGCGTCGGTCACCGAGGAAATCAAGGTGGGCGACACCTCCGTGTGATAGATCTCCAATAGATGGGCCTGGATTTCCCGTACCGTCAGGCCGCGGGCGTACAACGAGATGATCTTGTCGTCGAAGCCCGTCCAGCGCCGTTGATGCTTGGCGATAATCTGGGGTTCGAATTCGCCATGACGGTCACGGGGAATCTCGATGGGTAAGTCGCCGAAGTCGCCTTTGAGCGTTTTCCGGCTCTTGCCGTTACGGGCATTGCTATTGGCGTTGGTCACCGCCTCATGCTTGCCGTGGCCCAAATGCGCGGTCATTTCCGCTTCCAGGGCGCGTTCGACAATGGCTTTGGTCAACTGCTTTAACAGTCCATTGGCACCGATCAGGTCTTCGGGTGTTTGATAGTTCGACATTAAGGCATCGAGTAATTCATCAGGAATGGCTTTGGGTGATACGGTCATTTTTTCATCCTCATCAGGATCGGTAGTTTCCTACCTCATGGCCGTTTACACAAAAATTCTTACACCCTCCGTTTAGGTTAATTCGCAAAGCTCGGTAGGCTTGCTCGCAAGGCAAAATGCTTTGCGGCGATAGCAAAAAGACTCGTGCGCGAGCTTAAATGCGTTGCGCGCGAGGTGTTTTGCCGGTCGGGCGGATGAGTTTGCATTGCCCGCCAGGCTTGAAGGTTAATTCGTAAGGTTCAGCAGGCTTGCTCGCAAGGTAAAAAGCTTTGTGACGATACCAAAACACCGAAGCGCCGCTCGCCGTGGGTAAGCCTCTCGAGGCATGACGCTCGCTTATAGATCCTTCGACTGCGGACAAGCTGGCGAACAGCCGGTAGGATGCCGTAAACAACATGCACCGCATCGTTCGCGATTGGTGCCACACCCTGCGCCTACTTTTAGCGAGGCTAGATCTATTGGTCGTGCCCTGTAGGAACTTTGCCAAGGAGCAACGGTGAATTACGCTTGGATCAAGCAACATACGACAGAATTCACCGTGTGTTCGACGTGTCGGTTATTACAAGTCTCCTATATGCCAGGTGTTAACCCAATCTGGGTTTCCTAGGCAACCGTTCCAAGCAGTACTCCGCCGGACCGGGAAAATCATCGAAAGCTATCGTCGCGGGTGACTTCGCCGCTGGCGGGGGTGGTGAAGTCCCGATTGTCCCCGCTTTCCCAAATCGTGTTGCCGTTACTGTCACGTTTGACATATTTGTACGCCAAAGGTGTTCCGGCAGGTAATGACACCGTCACGCTCCAGATCGGGTAGTTAGCCGGCGATAGCTTGATCCCCGATGTGGGCACCCAGTTACTCAGCAAAGGGCTGCTCCCCACCAAATATAGATTCTCGCCAAACTTCGTGTCTGCCTTGACCTTGAACGTTACAGTTGTTTGCGGCTTGTCGCAGGCATAGCGCTGACAGACCACGCTAGGTGCGTCGCTATGCCCCTGATTTATCGCCGCAATCAGGTTGATGTATTCGCCCATGGCCCAGCTTAGCGGACGCATTGATTTGGTCGATGTGCCGACAGTAAATGCCGCCGGCGTATCGGTCTGCCAGCCGGTAATATTGGCACTGTTGTTCCATATCTGTTCAGGAATAAATCCGACTTGCGAGGAAAAAGCCTTCAGCGCTTGGCGATAGGATTCGCCCTTAGAGCCATCACCGGATTTGGCGATTTCATAAATCCCGCGTTCGGCGGTGAAGATAGGCCATAGTCGGCCTCGACCGCTGCCGTCGTAATTCCGGCCATCGTTATATTCGCCATAGCCGTCATAGTTGTAGCGAAACCAAGCGTCTCCTTTTCCGGCGATAGTCTGTTTGAGAATGGCATCATATTCCGGCAGGGTTTCAAGGATGGTCCAGTCCTTAGGGCTCATCACGCCCATGCGCACGAGTTCGAGAAAACCGCCGTCGACGATCCAACGCTCGCCGTGGCTGCCGACGCCGTTGCCAAAAGTCAGATTGGCATCATCATTGGGGTTTTGGTTGGCATTGATGCGAATATAATATTTGCCGTTACCATGAAAGCCGGTGCTGGTAAATGTCCAGTTCGCCACGTTATTCCGCCATTCATCGGCCTTCTGCAAATAGAAATTCGCCGCGCCCGGATCATTTGCCGCATTAGCCAAGTCAGCGGCGCAGACTAAACCGGCGATTTCGGCGGCAATCGTGGAGGGTGAATAACCGCCCATCTCCTCCCAACGCTCCTGTCCGGTGCCTGGCCCCGCGTGAGACAGAAATTCCGCGGCCAGCTTGATCTTAGGCCATAGATCGACACGATTTAGTTTCCACGCCAGAATGATGGGCATGGCCGCCTCGTCCATTTGCGACCCATTCCAATAAGGCTTGCCGTCCACCAGACTATTTTGCGGGAAACGGCCCGGGCGTGAATAAGGATTGTCTTGGGTGGCTGTCTGCATCTGAGTGTTGAACAAAAACTCGACAGCTTTGTTAGCGGAAGCGGCATCGCCGGCGGCGATCAGCGCACTGGCGAATTTGAACAAGTCGCGCGACCAGATCAAATGGTAGCCCCCCAGGTTGCTGTCGCTGCTGGTTTCACCCCACGGTGTGCCAGAGCCGGCGATCATGGCGCCATTGCTCTTGTCCTGTATGCTTTTTAAGGCCATTACGGCCAGATAATATTGATCGTCCGCCTTGCCTTTTTGGTTGTTGAGACCTTGGCTGTAGGCGATCCAATCGTCCGTAAAAGTCTTCTCCAGTGTGTTCAGGTCGCTGCCCAGAGTGGCATTGGCCGTATTCATCGCTTCAGCCTCGTTATTGCCGAAGGCCAGTACCACGTCAAAGGAGATGCTGTTGGCCGTGCTATTGCCCGAATCGATCCAGCCCATTTGCGCGACATTGCCACCGGAGGCACTGTCAAAGTTAAAGTCCATGGTTTTGTCGCCGGCGCCGGCAAATAGATCGGTAAAGCCATCGTTGCGGCCTACAAAGCCGTTGGAGACCATGGGAGTGCCGCCGACCGCTTTCCAGGGTAATGAGATGGCGAGTGCCGAAGATGTGGAATTGGGTTCTGACGCAGCCAGCATGACGCGGCCGTTGGCAGTGAGCGTGCGGGAGTTATCGGCGCCTTGATCCGTGCCTTGCTTGCCGCTGCATTGATTGGTATTGCCGCTGCCCGCCCCGCTGTTATTAATGGCCGGATTATTGAGCAGGTAGAGGTTGTAATCCTTAACTGTTTTACCGGGTTCCAGGGTTTGGAAGGTAACACGTTGTATAACCGTGTTGCGCCCCGGATCGGCGAAGATCTTTTTGGTAATTTTCCACTTACCGCTGTCGGCACTAGTGCTTACCTGCCACAGCATGGCGCGTTTGTTTACCTGATTGATTTCATGCCGGGTTTGCCGGCGCTCTTCGTCGCCCCAGGTCTTTTGGGCGTCGGTGACCAATAATTGCAGATCTACGTTCTGCACCTTGTCGAGCGTGGGGTAGAACACTTCGGTCAATATCCCCTCGGCGCCGGTAAAGTAGACCCGGGACTGAGTGCTGATGGAGGTGCCCAGAAAGTCCTTGGCCGCCGGGGCCCAAACCGAGGAATTACCCGGCGCGCATGGCGCTTCCGATGCCAGCGCCATGCTTGGTTCCAGTAGCGCCGTCAATATCATGGCGAGCGCTGTTAAATTTCCATAGCCAGCACCCGGTTTGCGAAATACCACCCAATCAGAGCGGTCTACTATAAAAGCACGTATCGTCTGTTTCATATCAAACGTCCTCTGTAGGGAAAAAAATCATATCGTCCCAAACAAAATTAGTTGCTTGTGGAGGGTAGCCATACTTCTAAAATGCCGGTCGGCAACTGCTTGGAGCTGGTCACTAAGATTGCGTTGTCGGAACCGGCTGGCAAACTCAGCGATTTTCCCAATTCAACCGCCAGTTTCTCCGCGTAGGTCAGTTGGTCGGGACGGTAGTAACGTACTTGCAAGCGGGAGGGGACTTTAGCAACTTGCTCAATACCCGGAACCCGATAGCCAAAACTAAGGAGCAGGCTTCGCGTCTTTTCGGCCACATCTCGCCCGTCACTGGGATACTGAACGTAAATCGTAAAGTCGGATGGTTTCAGGCTCGACGTTGGGGGCTGTGGTGATTGTTTGGCGTTGGCCAATGCGTCCTGGACTCCCGCGACGGCAGCCAAGCTGTCCAAACGATTCGAGTCATCGTTTCCACTGGGAGGCGGAATTCTAGATCGCTCCGCATTTAACACACCCTGTACAGCCTTAGGCGCCACGGCAGCCAGGACACGAAGGTTCAATGCAGCTTGCTCGGCGTTTTTCGTTAGATCAAAAAGCTCGCTCTTACTGAAATACATTTCGATGACTTTGAAGCCCCATTCTCTTTCCTCCTTGGCTTGCGCTTCAATTCTAGCGCGCTCAGTAGTCTGAATCGCGCTTTGCTGTTGCACGTAACTGAACATGCTTGCGATAAAACCAGCCATTAGCGTCACGAGGGTAGGCAACCATTTTTTAGCGAACGAGTTGTCCAGCAAAAAGCGCTTCTCATCCAGACAAACACGCCTTTCTTCAAGTGGAAGTTGAGAGTCAGTATTCTCGTTGCCTGGCTTCATTACTAGTTCTCCAATCTTGGGAGATGAAATCACGCTAGATCTTGCCGGAGAGGCGCTAGCATAAAATGAAAGAGTTTTGGTGTATCTACCACATAGACTCATTCTGCTGCAATAGAGCTGACATTTAATACTAGGCAGCAACCCTATTAATATGAATTTGTCGGTAATAAATTGACACTATCATGAACACATCCAGGGAGGTTTTCCAAGACTTGGGAGGGAAAGCTAGTCTTTAGTTGCTTTCCCTCACTCCTGGCCTTTAGGGTATTTAAAAGCGATTATCTATCATTGTGCCACCATAAACCTATCAACCCAGTCGCCCTTACCGCTTTTTGAATATATCCGAGGTATCGCAAGCGGATTGCCGGGTTTACGCGCGACATCGCAGATGCCGTCATTATCCAAATCCTGAATTATTAATTGGTTTAGGCGCTCGGTTTTAGTATTAAGATATTGCCACTGCTGAGTTACAGCCGAACGCACCCACCAAGTTACACCCGTTGCCATGAAGTCATCCGGCAAACCATCACCGGTAAAATCACATTTCACTAGATTTTTTAGTGGTTTAGCGCCCCACAGATTGTTTGGAGTCACAGTAATTGGATTAGAAATCTTTAAAATAAGTTGAGGAACTCCTCTCGGGGGGTAATAGTATCCAGTCGCAGTGTAGTTTTGCACTATAGCATCAGCGCGATTACTGTGGGCAAAGACATTGGCATTGATATAAACTTTATCCTTTGGGTTGCCACGGATTTTTATTGCATTACCGTTTTCCCATGGTCCTAACAATGTTTGAGACGGGTCCCACTGGTCAAGATCGTAGATGTGATGACGCGGTCCACCTGTATATAAAATCGTGTTTTGCTCAATAATCATAGTTTCACCGGCTGTTCCACTATCATAGTCTGATTGTCGTGATATATCGCCGTGCATATCTATTTGGTGGGTACGCCAGCAGATATTTGGACCATTGTTATCCACAATACTATTCTCGGTGCAATGCGCCCCGCCTCCGGGTAAGATTAAGTTATTTCGTGCAATATAGCCTGAAAAATCGGTGCCATCGTCACTTTTACTTTCACCTGCAATAGCATGCCGATTTTGTTCAAACACATTTTGCGCGATGAGTGCATAGCCCCCCTCCCCAACGCTTACACCATAACCAAAGCCACTGTGGTGCCGATTGTGATGAATATAATTATCGTGGATATAAACGCCTGAGGCATTATTAAACGTCAATCTGCCGGGATGATCAGTTGTATTCGTGTCATTAACTTCAACTCCCGCACCACTCCAGTTATAGATTTCCATTTGACTGATCTCAATTCCTTGTAAAGGGTCGCCATCTTTCACAACTGGAAGAATTTTTATACCAATTTCCTTATTACTATTGCCATTACCTATCTCTGGATTAGGGCCTTGCAACCTGAAACCCGAAATTTTGACATTACTATCGTTGATAATAAACAGGGGGTTGCGTGATACACCAGTATTAATCAAATAGAGCCTTGGGCCTAAATTATCCGCATTTCGGGCGGGTGGGCGGTAAACATTGTCAACCGCATTCGACAAGAGATTTGAAAATTTGACATTCGCCTTTTTAGAGCTGGTTTTTGCAGGCACAAAGGCCTTATAAATTGCTGGCTCTGGCATTTCACTGGTAAGAGTGGTGCCGCTTTTAATGTTGATGCTTTCTATTCCGGTTAAATCCATATCAACATCAGAGGCCAGTACAATTTTTTTATTGCCGGCTTGCAAGGCTTGTATTAACACTCCCTTCCAATCGTCATTGCTCCCATCGATATGAACAGTATTTGGCAAGGTAACTTCGACTTCCTGGCTAAGTAGGTAATAGTTTTTGTTTGGAGTTGAAATAGATAAAGAATAGGTGCGAGTGGACATAGGTTTTATTACTTGATCACCGTCCAAACCTACCGGTTTACCTGCTAATTCAACTGAAGAAAAAACCTCATTACATTTTGATGGATATTCTATGTGCCAGCTCAGATTAACAGAGTCGCCAAAACTGATGTTTTGCGGGGTTAGGGTTAAGGATGCTGAGGTTTTAGCATAATTAACACATTCGTCAACCAGATTGCCATTAGGCGTGGGGTCAGGAACAGGGTCGGGTGGTTGATTAGGTAAAGAAAATGCAAGTTGTATATTGGCTAGACAACAGAATAAGAATATAAATTTTAAGATGATATGCGGTGTTTTCCATAAAGATACGGAAGTTTTATTCCTAGATGAGTAATAGTTAAGCATGGTAAAGTCTCCAGTTTTATCGGCATATAGAAATTCTCTATAAGGCTTTTAAATAGTCGGTGTTTAATATTTTACATTAGTTTTGAAGTGACTCCGGAACAAACAATAACTTGTCCGCTATTTATCAATATTAAATAAATTAACTATAATGATATTTCGCTCAAAATAATACTTGTGCCGAGACAAGCCTATGTTGAAGTAATGTCTTTAATTATTGGATTTGATGGTTTTATGCAACACATTTACTCACTGCTCCAATGGAGTAAACTGTAACTAAATGGCTTGTGAGAGGCTATGCATGAATACCCGATTAGACGTTAATTAATACCCATCTCGACTGCATTCCTGAGTCCGCATCTCGATTCTACCGGTTTTGCTTTTCATTTTCGCCGGAGCAAGTCGGCTATTCAGGGGTTGAAACAATATGAGATAAACGGACTGCAAGTGTCGCGTAGTGGTTATTGACTTTTTGACTGATGCCGTCTGGCTTTGAAAAAATCGCTGAGTAACTCCGCGCAATCCGTTTCCAGAATTCCCCCCGTCCATTCCACAGAATGATTTAAAAACGCTGCGTCGCTGAGTTGCAATGCATGGCAAACCGCGCCGCGTTTGGCATCGTAGGCGCCGAATACCAGACGTTTGACGCGGGCGTGAGCGATGGCGCCCATGCACATTACGCAGGGCTCCAGGGTCACGTAGAGGGTGGTATCGATCAGTCTGTAGTTGTGTAAAACCTGGCCGGCTTTGCGTAGCGCAACGATTTCGGCGTGCGCGGTGGGGTCGTTATTTTGGATGGGTTGATTCCAGCCTTCGGCGATGCAGCGCTCGTTATGCACCAGCAGCGCGCCGACCGGCACTTCGCCTTGGCTTTCGGCGCGTTGCGCCAGACGGATGGCATGGCGCAGCCATTCCTCGTCGGTCATATCAAACCGTGGCTTTATCCAGGCGGTCGTTGACGGCTGCCCAGGCTTCGCTATCAGGCGGCTGTTCGATCAGGATGGTATCGAGTTGCAGGTTGTCCAATGCGCGTAGCGAGCTGTATAAAGCCGGTTCGTAAAGCTCGGCATCGGCCGGCAATCTAAGTAGATGCAGGCAGGGGATTTCGGCGATTTCGGCGCTAAATGCCAGGATGCCAATGTGTTTACCTTTTGCGCACAAATCGTCGGTCATCGCGATTAAGGTATCGGCCGGGCACAGCAAGGCCATGGTGTTGGGCGCGTAATGCACTGCCATCATGCCCGGCGCACGGATTTTGCTTTGCGCGGAAAGACGGACTTCAGTTTGTAGTACGGCTTTCAGTTGGCTGCGGGTAATACGACCCGGTCTGAGGATGGCGGGGATGCCGTCGCTGAGATCGATGATGGTGGATTCCACACCCACCGAGGAGGGGCCGCCGTCCAGGATGCAGGCCACGCTATCGCCCAGTTCTTCCGCAACATGCTCGGCTTGCGTCGGGCTAATGTGGCCGAAGCGATTTGCCGACGGTGCGGCGATGCCGCCACCGAAGGCTTGTAATAATTGCAGGGCTACCGGATTGGCCGGCACCCGCAAGCCCACGGTATCCTGGCCGCCGGTGACGGCGGACGGCACTGTCGATTTTTTGTTCAGTATCATCGTCAACGGGCCGGGCCAGAAGTGTTCGGCCAGCCGTAACGCCGCTTCCGGCACGGCTTCCGCCCAGTCGTTGATTTGCGCGGCGCTGGCGATATGCACGATCAAAGGATGGTCGGCCGGCCGGCCTTTCGCGGCAAAGATTTTGGCAACCGCATCGGGGTTGGCGGCATCCGCGCCCAAGCCGTAAACGGTCTCGGTTGGAAAGGCCACCAATTGGCCTTGCCGTAACAATTCGACGGCGTGGCGGATGGATTCTTCGGTTACGGATTTAGGAGTCAAAGTAATCAGGCGAAAGATTAAAGGCTAAAAAGATGATCAGCGAACATAATTGTAGCGGTGAAATCATTTACCAAAGTAAACAGCTACAAATTTGTAAAAGCCACCCTTATGGCAGACGCGCCATTTTACCTTTCATCTTGGCTCTTTTCTTCTAATTAATTTCGACCAACACCTCATTTGGATTAACGGCATCACCTTTTGCGACATAGATTGCCTTGACGATACCGGCTATCGGCGCCGTGATCTCGGTTTCCATTTTCATGGCTTCTGTTACCAGCAAGGATTGGCCGGCGTTGACTTTTTGGCCTTCCTTGACCAGCACGTCGATGATGTTGCAAGGCATGCTGGTCACCACATCGCCGGGCTGGTTGGGACGGCGACGTTTGCTGGCGATAGCACTTTGCACCGCGCCTTGCGCACCGCCGTCCAGCACGATTTCATCCAGGGTTTCGATCACAATTTCTTCCGGCATGCCGTCCACGGTAAAGTAAAAATGCCGCAAGCTTTGGTTTTTCGGCCCGGCGCCGGTGACTTTGACGTGATAGGACTCGCCGTGCAGGGCCACGTTGAATTCGGTCGGGGCTTTTTTGACTTCGCCGGGCGTCGGTACGTCTGCCAATTCCAAAGGTTCGGCGACCAGGTTGTCGGTGGAACGCAGTTCCAGAAATTGTTTGCCGATCTCGGGGAACATGGCAAAGCTCAACACGTCTTCGTCGTTCACGGCCAGATGGGCGATTTCGTTACGCAGATGTTCAAACTCGGGTTTGAGTAAATCGGCCGGCCGGCATTCGATGACTTCTTCCGTGCCGACTGCCTTGGCTTGCAGTTGCGGATTAACCGTGGCCGGGGCCTTGCCGTAACCGCCGTGCAGGTAGCGTTTCACCTCATTGCTGATGGTTTCGTAGCGTTTGCCGGTCAACACGTTCAAAACCGCCTGGGTGCCGACGATTTGCGAAGTCGGTGTGACCAACGGCGGGTAGCCCAAATCCCTGCGTACTTCCGGGATTTCCCGGTAAACCTCGGTCATCCGGTCCAGCGCGTCACGCTCTTTTAACTGGTTGGCCAGATTCGAGATCATGCCGCCCGGCACCTGAAAGATATGCACGCGGGTGTCGATACCGGTAAATTCGCTTTCGAAGCGGCGGTATTTTTTCCGCACCTCAACAAAATACTGATTCACCTCTTGCAGCTTGTCCAAATCCAGGCCGGTGTCGTAAGCTGTGCCACGCAACGCCGTGACCAGCGATTCAGTAGGCGGATGGCTGGTGCCGCCGGCCCAGGAAGATAGGGCTGTGTCGACATGTTCGCAGCCGGCCTCGATGGCTTTGAGCTGACACATTTCCGCCAAGCCGGCGGTTGCATGGCAGTGGAGGTGCAATGGCAGGTCGACGGCGTCTTTCAGGGCCTTGACCAGTTCTCCGGCGATATAGGGTGTCAATAGGCCGGCCATGTCCTTGATGGCAATCGAATCACAGCCCAAGTCGGCTAGGCCTCTTCCCAATTTGATGAAACTGGCGATGTCGTGCACCGGGCTGGTGGTGTAACAGATGGTGCCTTGGGCGTGTTTTCCGGCTGCTTTGGTGGCTTCGATGGCGGTTTCCAGATTGCGGATGTCGTTCAGCGCGTCGAAAATCCGAAACACGTCCATGCCGTTACCGGCGGCAGTCTCGACGAATTTGCGCACCACGTCGTCGGAATAATGCCGGTAGCCGAGCAGGTTTTGGCCGCGCAACAGCATTTGCAGACGGGTATTGGGCAGCGCGGCTTTTAGTTTGCTCAAGCGTTCCCAGGGGTCTTCCTTTAAAAAGCGCAAACAGGCGTCGAAGGTGGCGCCGCCCCAGCATTCCAGTGACCAATAGCCGATGTCGTCCAGCATGGCGCAGGCCGGTAGCATGTCTTCAGTGCGCATGCGGGTGGCGATGAGTGATTGGTGGGCGTCGCGCAGGATAACGTCGGTTACGTAAACTTTACTCATTGCAATGTCCTTTGGCTTACAGGCCGGTATGAGAGGCCACAACGGCCGCCAGCACGCTGGCCAGAATTTCCGGTCGCGGCTTGTTGGAATAATTGATTAGATCGGGGTTAGCTTCGACAAAACCGGTATTGAAGCGACCGCGACGAAAATCCGGATGGCCGAGAATTTTTAAGTAATAGGGGATCGTAGTTTTGATGCCGAACAAGCCCATGTCCTTCAAGGCGCGCTCGCCGCGGTTGATGGCATCTTCCCAAGTCATCGCACTGACAATAACCTTGGCCAGCATCGAGTCGTAAAACGGCGGTACTTCGTATCCGGTATAAATCGCCGTGTCGGTGCGCACGCCGGGGCCGCCGGGAGCGTAGTAACGGGAAATGTGACCGAAGCTGGGCAGGAAATTATTTTTCGGGTCTTCGGCGTTGACCCTAAATTGAATCGCATAGCCGCGTCTGACGATTTCTTCCTGCTTGAAACGCAAAGGCAAACCGGCCGCGACCCGAATTTGCTCTTCGACAATATCGACGCCGGTGATGGTCTCGGTGATGGTATGCTCGACCTGCACCCGGGTGTTCATTTCCATGAAATAGAACCGGCCGTTGGTGTCCAGCAGAAACTCCACGGTACCGGCGTTGGTATAGCCGACTGCTTTAGCCGCCATTACCGCTAACCCGCCCAGATATTGACGTTGGGCTTCATCCAGTTGCGGGGATGGCGCGATTTCTATCAATTTCTGATTGCGTCTTTGCACCGAACAATCGCGCTCGTAAAGATGGATGGTGTTGCCGAAGTGGTCGGCCAGTACCTGCACTTCGATATGGATGGGATTGACCACGCATTTTTCTAAAAACACGTCGGCGCTACCGAAGGCCTTGGTGGCTTCGGAAATCACTCGTTGAAAGTTTTGTCGCAGTTCGTTGGGGTTGTCGCAGCGTCTGATGCCTCGCCCGCCGCCGCCGGAAGTGGCTTTCAGCATGATCGGATAACCGATCTGTTCGGCCACCTGCAAGGCGTGTTCGACGCTGTCCAGATTGCCGTCAGAACCTGGCGTCACCGGCAGTCCGGCCGCTATCATCGCGCTGCGGGCTTCGGTTTTGTCACCCATGCGCTGAATAACTTCCGCGGACGGGCCGATAAACACCAGGCCGCGTTCCTGGCAGGCGCGGGCAAATTGAGCGTTTTCCGATAGAAAGCCATAACCCGGATGAATCGCATCGCAGCCGGTGCGTAAGGCCAGATCCACCAGACCATAAATATTCAAATAGCCGGCCAGCGGCTCGCTGCCGATGTAATGTGACTCGTCAGCCTTTTTGACGTGCAGGGCAAAACGGTCGGCTTCCGAATAAATAGCTGCGGAACGAATGCCCATTTCCGCGCAGGCCCGAATGATACGGACAGCAATTTCGCCGCGATTGGCGATCAATATTTTGCGTAACATGATGCTCCCGTGTCGGTAAGTTCAGTAACTCGGCTACTACTGTAACAAGTTATGGCTATCTTTCAACTGCAAAACCGTCGCCTGCGGACTTGGGGTTGATCTTCGGCTTGGATGGGAAAAACCGAGCTAATTTTGAGGTATTCGGCTTGGAGGCTTTAGGAAATTGCAAGCCGCTAAGTTGTTGTGTTAGCAGCATTTAATCGACAATTATTGTTGTTGGTCGAACAGCTTGTCAGTGTGAGTATAAAAATATTTATATAAATCAGTTTCTTGTCATTGGCATATAAAGTGCTATCCTCTTCAGCACGGATGCCTTTGTCGTGAGCCGCTACCAATGTTTGTAATTGGTTGAGCTTTCGGGGATAGGGTTTCACCTCTAAACTAATTGATTAATTCTGGGGTTTTAAAATGGACACAAACAAGCCGCTACTTTCTGCATTATTTTTTATTGGCCTGTCGTTTTGCGGTATTCAGTTTGCGCAAGCGGCTACTGCCGAAAACACTCTAAACTCGCTGGAAACGTTTAAAACGATTTTGCCTAGCGTTTATCAAGAACAACCCTTACCCCGTTTAACGGACGAGCCCTTGCAGGATTATGCGTTAACCTTGTTTACCCGCGTAAAAACCGGTGCGGTAAGCACATTTAAGCAGGCATTGTCCAATCTGGCGGGGCTAGACGACATTGTTTTGCAAACAGATTTTTTCGGGCTGCTCGGTGTGGTTTTCCAGCCTGTGATCGATGAGAGCAAAACGGCTGAATTGAAAGCGGCCTTGCCTACTGCGGCCTGGTTATTCCTTAGCGGCATGCTGGGCTTTCTTGGTTTGAAAAAACGCAGTAGCTTGCTTGATACCAAATCGGTCTTGAGTCTGGCCCCTTAAATCCTGTTCCAAGTGTTGTATGGGTCGGGCAACCACCACTCCTTCCAGGGTTTGCGGGTTTTGCCTCGGCCCGCTACTTCTCCCCAAATGCCTGTCGCTGCCCAGGCGTCTCATTTAAAACTGCGCTGTCGTTTGGTATTACAGCGAGTTTGCGCCGATAATAGTTTTTGATTTTCGGTGACGCCCTAACCAAAGGTATTTCGGCCTCGCCAATAATTTTCAGCATTTTTGTCGAGAAAAGCCTATGTCCGCTGTTGCAGAGCATTTTGTTTATGGCCCTATCCAACAGGCGGATATTCCGGATTGCATTCGCATCGCTGTTGCCAATTTCGACGAGTTTCAACAACACCCCGAATATATCCAGCAGTGGTTCGAGCGCCGTATCGTGCATAATCCTTGGCAAGATGCCTTGCCATGCGTCGGTGTCGGGGTTTGGCACAATGAGCGCTTAGTCGGTTTCCGCGCCATGTTTGTGCAACCTTGGTGCTTGAACGGCGAATCCGTAGCTATTGCATTCGGTTCTAATACCAGCGTCGACCAGCAGTTTCGCGGCCAGGGTTTGGCCACTCGGTTGATCGAACACAGTCTCGAGTTTGCGCCATTTAACGGTACCGTGACTGCCGGCGTGATTACTCAGAAAGCATTCAAAAAATGCGGCTTTGTCGGGATTGGCGGTAGCGATAACGATTTTTTTCGCTTGCGAATCGGTTTTCGCGGCTCTTGGGAGAAACGGGCCGGTAAAGCCTGGGGGTATTTGTTCGGCAGCCTGTTCGACCTCAACTTGCGGCTACGCAACTTCAAATTGCGTAGCGGCGGTTTTAAATTGGTAGAGGTTTTACATTGCGATGCAGAGTTCGATGAATTGTGGGATAGCGCTAAAGCCGGCTATGCCTCTTGTCTGGAACGCAGCAGCCGCTATTTAAATTGGCGCTTATTCGATTTCCCAACCTGCCCTTTAAGATTGTTCGCGCTGCGGGATGCTTCCGGCAAGTTACGCGCCTACGCCATCTGGCACCAGCAAAGCTTTGGGGATGCTATCAGCATGGCGGTATTGCGCGATGTGTTTTATCCCTTGGACGACGAGCCGGCTGTGCAGGCCATGCTGTATTATTTATTCGCCTATTGGCGAGAGAACGGTATCAGCTGGGGTAGTTTGGAAGTGGCTTCGCCGCAACTGACCAGTCTGTTTCGCTACCTCGGATATGAAGCGGTGCCGTCGCGCGGCAATCGCTATCTGATCTACCGCGAACCGCCGTTGGCCGATAATGTTTTGCAAGGCTGGTACAGAAGCGGGATCGATGGTGATTATTTTGATCATCCGCTTTAATTCTACTTTGTCAGATTACTCGAATTACATCTCTGAGTCCGTGGTTTCGGCAGGGATTGCCGAAATCCGGACGCCATGGACGAATTGAAGCTTACCTCCATGGCACTGGCTACCCGCTTCCCAGCGAGTATGACTAACCTTTTTTGTAATCTGACAAAGTAGAATTAACCCAATATTTTAAATTCGGTGTGTAACCTATGCTAAACGCCTCTGTGATTATCAGCACCCGCAACCGGGCTTCGATATTGCCGCGCTTGTTCGATGCGCTGGCTGCTATGCGGCTGAATGGAGATACCAGTTGGGAGCTGTTGGTGGTCGATAACGGCAGCAGCGACGACACTGCCACGGTAATTGCAGCGGAAGCCGAGCAGGGCCGATTGCCGGTGTCTTGCGTATCTGAACCCATTCCCGGCAAGTCCCGCGCCTTGAATCGGGCGATAAAGCAAGCGCAAGGGGATTTGTTGGTGTTTACCGACGACGATGTCGAGCCGCAAGCCGGCTGGTTGCAGGCATACATCAATGCCGCGGCCGCGCATCCGGAAATGGATGGTTTTGCCGGCAAAGTGTTACCCAAATGGCTTGGCGACATACCGGCTTGGTTGCATACCGAAGGCGAATTCGCGTTGCCGCGCGGCATCACCAATACCCGCGATTTTGGCATGTCTCAGCAATTGTTGGATGAACAGGTTATTCCGGGCGGCGTCAATACCGCGTTAAGAGCGTCGGCTGTTGCGAAAAACGGTTGGTTTCGCGAAGAACTTGGACCGGGAACCTCGGTGCCGTTCACCGAGGATACCGAATATATGGGCCGTTTTCGGCGCAGTGGCGGCGAGTTTTGGTATGTGCCGGAAGCGCTGCTACATCACTGCAACATCCCGGAGCGTATGAATAAAGCCTATGTTTGCCACTGGATGTTTGACGTGGGACGCTGCCAGGTATTGGCTTATGCGGATGTGCCGTCCGGAAAAAACATTGCCGGCATCCCGGTGTATTTGCTGCGGAATTATCTGAGACGAGGCTTGAGTTTCTGCCTGGAGCCACGCGAGCAGCAACGCTTGCAAAAGAAAATGAAATGGATGTTTACGGCCGGCGAAATACAAGGTTACCGGCAACTGCCGGCGTTCAAAAAGTTGTGGGTAGCAAAATAATTTTCTTCTAAATCAAGGGCTGCAAATACCGCCAGATTTTCTCGGCAACCTTCGGCTGAGCCAGCTCATTTGGATGTAGGCCGTCGGCCTGCATCAGTTCCGGTTTTAAAGCCACTTCTTCCAAGATAAACGGTACATACGGAATCTTCAATTCAGTGGATAGCTGCGGATAAATCTCGTAGAACATCTCCACATAACGCTTGCCGTAATTGGGTGGAATCTTCATTCCCAGCAGCAACACTTTGGCGCCGGCCTTTTGCGAACGTCGAACGATTTCGGTCAGATTGTTTTTCATTTCTTGCGGCGATAAACCGCGCAAGCCATCGTTGGCGCCTAATTCCAATAACAAAATTTCCGGCTTATGCCTAGTTAATATTTGCTCGAGCCGGGCTAAACCGCCGGCCGAAGTATCGCCGCTGATGCTTTCGTTGCTAATAACATAGTTACGATGTTGGTCGGCCAGCTTGTTTTGCAACAATGCCACCCAGCCCCGCTGAACTTCGATGCCGTAACCGGCACTAATGCTATCTCCCAACACGACTATCGATTTCGCCATCGCGCTTAACGGTAATAAACTCAGGATTACGGCAAGGACCACGCTATACATGTTGCATACTCAATTTGATAAGACCATTTCCCCGATCATCGTTACCGAACAACTCGGTAAATCGGTGCCAACTTCCGAGGGCATTTTACACATCTTGTCGTCGGTAGATTTAATCATCAAGTCGGGCGAGAGCCTGGCTATCGTCGGCGAGTCCGGTTCCGGCAAATCGACCTTACTCAGCCTACTGGCCGGCCTGGATACGCCTAGCACCGGCACCGTGCTAGTCAACGGCCGCGATTTGACCAAGCTGGACGAGGATGGCCGCGCTTTATTGCGCAACGAATTGGTCGGCTTTGTGTTCCAGTCGTTTCAACTGTTACCGGGTTTGACCGCCTTGGAAAACGTGATGCTGCCTTTGGAGCTGAGCGGTCATGATAATGCCGAAACCGCTGCTCGAACCTTACTTGACCGAGTGGGTTTATCGCATCGTTTGACCCATACGCCCAAGCAATTGTCGGGCGGCGAGCAACAGCGGGTAGCCCTGGCCCGTGCCTTTGTCACGAAACCGGCGATTCTGTTCGCCGACGAACCCACCGGAAATCTGGACAGCAAGACCGGCGCGCATATCATCGATCTGTTGTTCGAACTCAATCAAGAACAACACACCACCTTGATTTTAGTGACCCACGACATGTCGCTGGCCGGGCGCTGCCAGCGCACCATCCGTCTGGAAGCGGGGAGCATGGTATGAAGCGCTTCAATCTGGCGCTCAAACTGCTGTGGCGCGATAGCCGCTCCGGGGAATTGACTTTGCTGCTGATGGCGCTGCTGATTGCGGTGAGCAGTTCCACCGCCATATCGTTATTTGCCGACCGGCTGCAACGGACAATGAATTTACAGGCCGCCGAGTTTTTGGCCGGCGATCTGGTCGTGGCGACCCCAGCAACTATCGACGACCTCTGGCTGGAAAAGGCCGCAGAATTGCGGCTGGCTCAATCGCAAACCAGCGAGTTTGCCAGCGTACTTTTGGAAAACGGCGAAATGTTGCTGGCTGCGGTAAAGTCTGTCAGCAGCGGTTACCCGCTCCGCGGCCAATTGAAAACCAACGATGCCGACTCCGAGCATGACACTCTCGTCAAGCAAGGTCCGGAATCAGGCACGGTCTGGGTGGACAAACGCGTCCTGCCGGCGCTGAAACTAAAAATCGGCGATGCCCTGACCATAGGCGAAAAAGCCCTGACCATCAGCCGGGTATTGAGCTATGAACCGGACAAACGCGGCGATATTTACAGCTTCTCGCCGCGAGTCATGATCAACCAAACCGACTTGGTTGCCACCGGCGTGATTCAGCCCGGTAGTCGGGTGCGTTACGCCTATCAGTTTAGCGGTGACGAGCAGGCCTTGGCGACCTTCAAGGATTGGTTGAAACCGCAATTAAATCCCTCGCAAAAAATTTTGGACATTCATGAGGACCGGCCGGAATTGGGCTCGGCTCTGGAGCGTGCCGAGCGCTATTTGGGCTTGTCCAGCATCGTGGTGATCCTGATCGCCGGTGTGGCGATTGCAATGGCGACCCGCCGTTACACCGAGCGACATTTCAACGCCACCGCTTTGTTGCGATGCCTGGGTTGTAAGCAAGCGGAAATTCTCTGGCTGTATGGTTGCCAATTTCTGGTGTTGGGTTTGTTAGCCAGTGGCGTCGGCTGCGGTGTGGGCTGGCTGGCGCAGTTCGGCTTGTTTGAATTGTTAAAATCGCTTTTGCCGCAACAATTGGCCAACCCCAGCTGGCTGGCAGTGTTTTTCGGTTTAATCACCGGTCTGGCGATATTATTGGGCTTTGCCCTGCCGCCTCTACTGCGCTTACAAAATGTCTCGCCCTTGCGGGTATTGCGCCGCGAGCTGGAGCCACTACCCACTAGCGGCTGGTTAATTTACGGTTTGGCGCTGGCGATTATCGGCACCTTGATCTGGCGATATACCGAAGATCCGAAAATGACCGGCACGATACTGGGCGTCGGCATGCTGGCCTTATTGGGGCTGGGTGCGGCTATTTATGGTTTGTTATTGCTGGCACGTAAGCTGTTGCCACGCATGGGGCTGAATTGGCGCTTTGGTTTGCAAGGCTTGTTGAGAAATAGCCAGGCCAGCATCAGCCAGATACTGGCTTTTAGCATTACGCTGACCGCGATGGCCTTGAGTTTTACCGTGCGTAGCGACTTGATCGACAACTGGCAACAGCAATTGCCGGAGCAGGCACCGAATCATTTTGCCTTGAATATCCTGCCGGAACGCCAACAAGCCTTTCAAGACCAATTACAGCAAGCGCAAATCCCCAGTAGTCCGTTTTATCCGGTGGTGCGGGGGCGGCTGGTGACTATTAATGACGAAGCGGTGCAAGGCCGCGTCAGCAAAGATACCCAGGGCGAAGGTGCTACGCAGCGCGAGTTAAGTCTAACCTGGGCTGCGCAATTACCGGACGACAACAAAACCACCGCCGGAGGTTTCTGGCAAGCCGAGCAGCCGGGGTTAGTGTCGGTGGAACAGAAACTGGCGGAAAGCCTAAATATCAAAATGGGCGATCAATTGACCTTTACCGTGGGTAGCGCGCAATTCAGCGCCAAAGTTGCTCATATTCGTAGCGTGCAATGGGACACGATGCGTCCCAACTTTTACATGATCTTCTCGCCCGGCACCTTGGACAATTTTCCAACCACTTACATGACCAGTTTCTATCTGGTCGACACGCAAAAAAATCTGCTGAACACGCTGCTGAAAAAATATCCGGCCATCACAATATTGGAAGTCGATCAAATCTTGAAGCAATTCAAGATGATCCTGACCCAACTGACCAAGGCCATCAATCTCTTGCTGTATTTTGCCTTGGCGGCCGGCTTTACCGTGCTGTTCGCTGCGGTCTATGCCACGCTGGATCAACGCATCTACGAAGGCGCGCTGATGCGTACGCTGGGGGCCAGGCGCGGCTTTTTACGGGCCACGCATGTGATCGAGTTTGGTTTGCTTGGCACCTTGTCCGGGGTATTGGCGGCCCTGGCTAGCGAGGCAATTTTGTACGCGCTTTATACCCGTGTGATGCATATCGACTACCGGCCCAACTTTCAATTGTGGGCGGCATTGCCGGCTATCGGCGCAATTTGCGTGGGTTTGGCCGGCTATTGGGGGGTACGGCAGGTAGTCAGACAGCCGCCATTGCAGGTGTTGCGGCGTTGATGCCGGATAGCCGGGAGTTTTGTTTGGCGCTCCGTTTCCGCGTTTAGCTGATCTCGGCGTATGATTGCCGCTTTATTTTTGCGCCACCGGCACGACATTCGACCCTTCTAAGGACAATGCATGAAATACAGAGATTTAAGAGACTTTATCGCGCAACTGGAAAAACAGGGCGAATTGAAGCGCATCAAACAAGAAGTCGATCCGGTGTTGGAAATGACGGTAATTTGCGACCGGGTATTGAAACAGGGCGGCCCGGCTTTGCTGTTTGAAAACCCGAAAGGGTCCAATATCGCTGTGCTTGGCAATCTGTTCGGCACACCAAAGCGGGTGGCGATGGGCATGGGCGCCAAAGACGTTTCAGAGTTGCGCGGTATCGGCGAATTGTTGGCGTATCTGAAAGAGCCTGAGCCGCCGAAAGGCATGAAAGACGCGCTGGAAAAGTTGCCGGTATTCAAGCAAGTGCTGAATATGGCTCCGAAAATAGTCAGTTCCGCGCCTTGCCAGGAAGTGATACGCGTCGGCGATGAAGTCGATTTAAGCGTATATCCTATTCAGACTTGTTGGCCGGAGGACGCCGCGCCGTTAATCACTTGGCCGCTGGTGATTACCAAGGGGCCGAATAAAGACCGGCAGAATCTGGGTATTTATCGGCAACAAGTCATAGGCAAAAACAAAGTCATTATGCGCTGGCTGGCGCATCGCGGCGGCGCATTGGACTTTAAAGAATGGCAACAAGCGCATCCGGGCAAACCGTTTCCGGTCGCCGTGGCGTTGGGCGCGGATCCGGCAACGATACTGGCGTCGGTGACGCCGGTGCCTGATTCACTCTCCGAGTACGCTTTTGCCGGCTTGCTGCGTGGCAGCAAGACCGAAGTAGTGAAATGTCTGACTAACGATTTGCAAGTGCCCGCCAGTGCAGAAATCGTGCTGGAAGGCTTTATCTATCCGGGCGAAACCGCGCCCGAAGGGCCGTATGGCGATCATACCGGTTATTACAACGAGGTCGATGAGTTTCCGGTGTTTACCATCGAACGCATCACTCAACGGCAGGTGCCGATTTACCACAGCACCTATACCGGTCGGCCGCCGGATGAGCCGGCGATTTTGGGCGTGGCGTTAAATGAAGTGTTTGTGCCTATTCTGCAAAAGCAGTTTCCGGAAATTGTCGATTTTTATCTGCCACCGGAAGGTTGTTCGTATCGGATGGCGGTGATCAGTATGAAAAAGCAATACGCCGGCCACGCCAAGCGGGTGATGCTGGGCACCTGGTCGTATCTACGTCAGTTCATGTACACCAAGTTTGTCATCGTGGTGGACGACGATGTAGATGCGCGCAATTGGCAGGATGTGATTTGGGCGATTACCACCCGCATGGATCCGGCTCGCGATTTGACGATATTGGAAAATACGCCTATAGACTATCTGGATTTTGCTTCGCCGGTTTCCGGCTTGGGGTCCAAGGTCGGTTTCGACGCTACCAACAAATGGCCTGGCGAAACCAACCGGGAATGGGGGCGTCCTATCGTGATGAATAAGGATGTGATTAAAAAAGTCGATTCGATGTGGGATACCTTATTTAACTAGGGTAGACTGCCGGCCAGAGTTAATAACGGTATAAATCCTAATGAAAATATTGGTTGTCGACGATATGTCTGAAAACAGGCTGTTGCTCGATAAATTACTAAGCAGGATGCAGCATGAAGTAGTCTCAGTCGAAAATGGCGCACAGGCGGTTGCGTTGCTGGATAGCGTCAATCCTGATCTGATTCTGATGGATATTATGATGCCGGTAATGGATGGTCTGGAGGCTATCAAGGCGATTAGAGCCTTGTCCAGGGACAAGTGGCTCCCTATTTTTGTGCTCAGCGCGCTCGCCGATGACCAAAATGTCCTGGATGGTCTACAAGCCGGTGCCGATGACTATCTGCAAAAACCGTTTAATCGGGCCATCCTCGCCGCCAAATTAAGCTCGGTGCAACGCGCTATCGATATGCAAAACGTGATCATTGCCGATGCACAGCAGCTTAAAGCTTATCGCGATGACAATGAGGAAGAGCAGCGGTTTTTACAGAGTATTTTTGAGAGGTTAATCAAGCAGAGCGACCTTAAAGACGATCATCTGCAATTCTGGTTGTTGCCCGCCAAGCGCTTTAGCGGCGATTTGATTTGCGCCAGACGCATCAGCCGCCAGCAAATTTATTTCATGCTTGCCGATTCCACCGGCCATGGTTTGGCTGCCGCGCTGCCGACTGTCATCGTCAATCAAGCGTTTCAGGCGATGACCAAAAAAGGCCTGGCCGTCCCTATTATCGTCCGCGAGATCAATCGCCTGTTGCACAGTCAAATGCCGCCGGGCCGTTTCGTGGCGCTGGTATTGGGCATGGTAGACGGCGAAAAAAAATCGGTAGAATTGTGGAACGGTGGATTGCCGGATGTTTTTGCGCTGGATAGCCAGGGCAATCCGGCTCACGCTTTTCGTTCCACGCATCCCTCTGCGGGCATTCTCGACAGCCGGGAGTTTGACGACAGCTGCGAAATCTGGCATTGGCGGGATACCTGCGAGTTGTTTATGTACTCTGATGGCTTGACTGATGCTGTCGATCCGGATGGCCAATTTTTCGGCCAGGAACGTGTCATGCAAACCCTTAGACAGGCACCGCCCGGTGCTAAGGTCGCAACAATACAACAAGCCCTGGAAGCGCATATGGCTAATCACGAGGCGCAAGATGACATTTCCTGCATGGCGATTCACTGTTGGTAAATACACGTCGACCAAAATTGGATTAATTATTCCCGGAATCTTTGTGGCTGTTAGGGTCAATTCCTGGACGAAGGTAAAAAAGTCGCAGACTTGGCTATACTCAGACCTTCCCTGATGACAGACTAAGCATGGACGGATAGGCGCGACGTTATGCCGGACCCCGCTAGTTTTCGTCCCAAACTTGACGACCTATTGAAAACAGTAACGTGGATTTAAAACAGCATATTCTGCAAGCCGCCATTCTTATCGTCGACGACGAGCCCGCCAACGTCAAACTGCTGGAAAAAATTTTGCAGCGCCAGGGCTATCGGAATATTCAATCGACCTGTGATTCTCGCGAAGTAACCGCTCTGTGCGATACCACCCGCTTCGATGCCTTTTTACTGGATATCCGCATGCCTCATCTGAGTGGCTTCGATGTAATGGAGCAGCTGCAGCAGCGCTTCAAGGATGACTATTTACCGGTACTGGTGCTCAGTGCGCAACCGGACATGGAAACCCGGCTGAAAGCGCTGAGTTTGGGAGCGAAGGATTTTTTGACCAAGCCTTTCGATCAGCTTGAAGCCGTCACGCGCATTCACAATCTGCTGGAAGTCCGGTTGATGCACAATCGGGTCCGCGATCAGAACCGTCTTTTAGAGCAGCAGGTAAAAACCAGAACCGACGAACTGTATCGTACCCGGCAGGAAGTGATACGTAGACTGGGGCTGGCCGCCGAGTACCGGGATAACGAAACCGGCAACCATATCATTCGCATGAGTAAATATGCGCATTTGTTGGCTTTGGCCTACGGTTTGAATGAGGAGGACGCGGAAATTATTCTTAATGCCGCGCCGATGCACGATATAGGTAAGATCGGTATTCCGGACCGGATTCTGTTAAAAACCGGCAAGCTGGATCCCGAAGAATGGCGGATCATGCAGACCCATGTGCAAATGGGCGCAAGTATATTGTCAGGCTCGCCGACCGAGCTAATGAGAACCGCGCGCACCATTGCCCAGCATCATCATGAAAAATGGGATGGTACCGGCTATCCGAATGGCTTGAGAGAAGAGGGCATTTCGATTGCGGGCAGGATTTGCGCGTTAGCCGATGTGTTCGACGCATTGACTTCGCAGCGTCCCTATAAACCGGCCTGGACGGTCGAAGATACCTTAGCTTATATTGCTGCCGAATCCGGCAAACATTTCGACCCTAAATTAGCGCCGCTGATGAAAAAGAATTTGCCGGAAATTTTGGTAATCAAAAGCGAATATGCCGATGCCGAGGTGGTCCAGGATTTAAAAAGCTAGCAACGCTATTACGCAGTGCGAATGTCCTCTATGCCGCTAATTAACTCTGCAGAGGCCAATTCCATACCGCGTTTAAAATAATCGCAGGCTTGATCCTTGTCACCCTTGGTAAGCAATAATTCGCCCAGTAATTGATAAGTTGCCACCGCTGCTTCGGTATTCAGACTTTTCAACAAGTATTGTTCGGCTTTTTCCATTTGCTCGGCTTTCAAAGCCAGTTTGCCAAGCACTCTTAATAGCACCGCGTTGCTGGGGTACACCGCCAACCATTGTTCGACCGACTGCAATTGCTTGGCTTTATCTTCCGCTTCAATATTCGAGACCAATACCAGCAAGGTGTCATCCCAATGCCGACCCAATTGCTTGAGCATCGCCGATTCAACGCTAGCACCGGCGCCCGCCGCAATCATCGCCGCAAAATAGATATTGGCAACACCCGGCAGGGCTTTGATATGCTCCGGGATACCTTCCCAGCAGGTTTGGATCTCTTGCTGGTCGCTCTGCGCGATGGTTTGTTTCAACAAGCGGCTGAATGTTTCGGTTTCCAGCAGCTTTACTTCGGTTTCCATCAATACTTTGTGCTGTTGCAGCGAGGGTAATAGTTTGCTCAAACCTTCCCAGTCGCCAAGATGTTGATAAGTCTGATGCATCATTTTCAAGACGCGGGCATGGCCGGGGTTGATAGACTGCAATTTGCCCAGCGTTTCCAAGGCTTGCTCGAATTGTTTTTCGGACAAATGCAGTTCGGCCTGGGTCAGGCCCACGGTCATATTGGTATCCGAGGATTGCTCGCTGGCTTTCTGCAAATATTCGTCGCGCTTGTCCAGCGCGCCGCGGGACTGCGCGGCTCTGGCGGCAGTCAAGTAATGTAGCAAAGGGGCTCCGCTATGCGCAGCATGTTTGATCAGAACTTTCTCCGCGCGCTCCCAATTCCCGTCTGCCGCGTCGAATAAGCCGGCCACCAAGGCTTCCTGCGAGCGATTGAATCTGATATTGCGGCGACGCTTGGCAAACTGGTTGGGTATGCGAATCAAGACGCCCATTAAACGGAAAAAATTATATAGAAAGAAAAAGCCGATCACTTGCGCGACGGTAAATACGGTCAAAGAGGTTTCCAGCGACCAGTGGCCGAAACCGATTAACACATAACCGGGGTCGTTCTGTTTGACTAGCCAGCTATGCAGCAAAAACGCCACCAAGACCGCGCAGAGCAAGGAGCCGAGAAAATACATGAGATTTTTCATAATGCCACTCGCTTATTGCTGGCCGGCAGTGGGTGTTGCCGGCGAGGCCGCTTCCGCTGGCGGATTATTCAGCACGGCTTTGTCGGATTCGATGCGCAATTTGCTGATGTCTTTCAGTAACTTCAATGAGCCGCTGACATCAGGATATTGGCTGCGGATCTGCACATTGGCCAGTTTGTCGAGTTCGGCCACGAATTTATCGGTTTGCTGATTTTCCGCGAAATTTTTCTTCAGCCATTGTTTGGCGTCGGCGATGCTGCTGGAAAACAAGGTGTCGTTTTGTTGCACCAAGGCAATTTCGATCATTTCCAGCCGGACTTTCAGCTGCTGCTTGATAAAGTGCGCTTCTTCCGGGGTCAGGATGGCGTTGACCTGCTGTTCGGTGTGACGCAACACCACGTAGCCTTCCAGTTGCTTGGCCACAGTGCTCAAAATTTCATGGCCGTGCTCGGACAGGTCGCTATTGGGTTCGGGCCTTTCAGGTTGCTTGCCGGCATGCGGCAGAAACACCGATAAGCTTTCCACGGCATCTTGTAAATGTTGAATGCCGCTGTAGATGCCGACGATATCCGGCACGGTGGCGCCGTTTAACAAGGCAATTTCCTTGGCAATCTGCTCGCGAACTTTAAATACCGCCGCGTCGCCGCTCTCTCTTAGCCTTTGGTCGGCCGCTTCCAGCGCTTCGCGGGTGGTGGTCACGTCGCCGACCAGATGCAAACGCTGATTGGCAACGGTCAAAAGGTATTCGGCATCGGCCAGCAGCCAGTCACCGCGGGTTTTGCCCAGCTGCCGTTGTAAGGCCGTAATCGAGGCTTCCAGTTCTTTGCGCGCGGTGTTTAGCCGTTCTTCATGTAGCTTGGAGAAACCGGCCAAGGTTTCGTTGAAATGGTTATCTTTGCCGGTCATTTCGGCGTTGACGTTGGCGATTTGTGACTGCACGCCGTTCAACTGATCGCGTAGGCCGTTCAGTTCCTTGTTGAGCTCAAGCAGTTTTAGATTGTCTTGGTTGTTTTCAGTATCTTGACTAAAGCGCAGTTGCTGGAAAAAGAAAAATCCGGCGCCTGCGAGGGCAATCACCAATACGATGGAGGTAATGCCTATCCACAATCCGGCATGAGATTTTTTAACCACCACTACCGGAGCTGGATTTTCTTGTTGTTCTTCAATTACTTCGGCCACTGTTTTCCCCGTTCAATAACGTCGTCAAGTTCTCTAAAATCGCTGCATCCGTGGGCTGTGCGCTCACTGCAATCTGTTTAAATCCGGAATCTTCGGCCGCTTGGCCGATCCGCTCGCTCATTACGACTAAAAGTATCGATTTCAACAATACTATCGACTCACCATCCAGCATCGCTAATAAGTTTTGTAAGGCTTCTACGCTGGTAATAGTCACTGCGTCCAGTCGTCCTTGTGCAATGTCTGCCCGTAAATCCGAGCTGTCCATCACCGGTTGCCGGCGGCTATACACTTCCAGATAAATCACTTCGGCGCCGCGGTTACGCAAGCTTTCCGCCAGTTTCTCGCGGCCGCCGATTCCACGCACAATCACACAGCGCATACCAGCTAATGCTTGTAATTCAGGCTCGGCTAGCAAGCCTTCGCTGTTAAATTCGCTGGCCGGCACGCAATCCACCGGCCATCCCGATTGCCGTAATGCGTCAGCGGTTGCTGCGCCGACCGCCGCAATTTTGAATTTACGCAAGACCGGCATTTTGCCACCGAACGCCTTGATAGCAAAATCCACAGCATTGGTGCTGGTAAAAATCAGCCAGTCGCTGGCGGTGGCTTGACTCAATAAACCCGGATCGGGCCGCTCCTCGACGATTTCCAGCGTGGGAAAGCGTATCGGCATGCCGCCATGTTGTGCTATCAAATTTGATAAATTCTCGGCTTGCGCGGCGGGCCGCGTCACCAGAATGCGTGCGCGGTTTAGGCCCGAGTTCACTGATATAGCTCGCGCAATATCCTGTCTGCGCCTTGCGCTAATAAATCCTCGGCCACGGATTTACCTAAGGCTTCGAAGTCCGCTAGGCTGCTTTCCGCCTCGGCCCTATATAATAAAGAACCGTCAGGGCTGCCGACCAGTCCGCGCATAAATAGACGCTCGCCTTTGATTTCCGCAAAACCGGCAATCGGCACTTGGCAGCCGCCGTTGAGCCTGGCGTTCATCGCTCGTTCGGCGCCGACTCGAATGCTGGTTTCCTCGTCGTGCAATACCTTTAAATACTCGTGAATCTCGGCGTCGTCGACCCGGCATTCGATGCCGATAGCGCCTTGGCCCATCGCCGGCAAGCTTTCTGTCGGTTGCAATTGGGCGGTAATGCGCTCGCCCATCCCAAGTCGTTTTAAGCCAGCCGATGCCAGAATGATCGCATCGTATTCGCCGGCATCCAGTTTAGCCAGCCGGGTGTTGACGTTGCCGCGCAAACTCAGGATTTCCGCATTCGGGAATTTTTCCTTGATTTGGCATTGGCGGCGTAGGCTGGAAGTGCCAATTCGGGCATCGGCCGGCAATTCGGCCAGGCTGCGGTATTTATTGGAGACAAACGCGTCGGTCGGATCTTCTCTATCCAGAATCACCGCCAGATGCAAGCCTTCCGGAAACTCGACAGGCACGTCTTTCATCGAATGAACTGCGATGTCGGCTGTGCCTTCCAGCATGCCTTGTTCCAGTTCCTTGACAAACAAACCCTTGCCGCCGACTTTGGCCAATGGTGCGTCGAGAATTTTGTCGCCGCGGGTGACCATTTTTACCAGTTCGGTTTGTAAGCCGGGAAATGCGTGTTGCAGCCGTGCCGCGACATGCTCGGCCTGCCACAAGGCCAGCGGGCTTTGCCGGGTAGCGATGCGAATAATTCTGTCTGCCAAAACTGCTCCTGCCGATTGCTGGCGGGCGTCTAAGCTGCGCCCTTTGTTGAGAATAAATGTTGTCTATTGTAATCCGATTTGGGGGGGAGGGTGGGTAGAAGTTGTATGCGCTGGTAAGTGGCTGGAAAGTGATCGCCGGAGAATCTCGATACTAAAAATCGAGAAAACGTTATTTTAGTCGCCGGGAGGGGCGAGAGAATTGGCTTCAAACGTTGTTCTTGGTTAAAGTTCTCTAATTTCAACAATCAGACGAATTTTATAAATTCGCGTCCATTAGAATATGTACGAACTTTTACTACTCCTGGCGGGAGCAGCCATTGCGATTTATATCGCTGCTCAGTGGTTGATATATTTTGTGCAGATCAATTCTTGGCTAGCCTTATCTCTGGCCTTGTTGGTGCTGGTTTTGTTTTCAGTCGGATTATGGCTAAAAGTCCGCGTCTGCGGTTACATTTTGGCCGCCGTTGCCAGCGTCGTCTGTGTGTTTGCGCTTTCAGGGAATATTAGCGTTCTGTTTCCCTATTGACGAACCAATGCATATTAACCAGGCAGTGCCTATCTAATCTCAAACACCTCAAAATGCTCGCTCGCAGCATGTGGATTTACGAGTACCTCTGAAACTTTGGCCAAAATAGGTCCTTTATGACACCAAGCCACCAGCTTTTTCAGGTCTTCTGGATGGCCGCTGGCGACAATTTCCACACTGCCGTCGGCCAGATTCCTGACAAAGCCTTTTATATTCAGTTTCACTGCCTGCTTCTGGGTGTAGGCGCGAAAATACACGCCCTGTACCCGGCCTTTGACGATGATGTGCAAACATTCGCTCATCGGCTAATCCTCCAGCAATAATGAATTTTTTGGTCGCGGGCGAAATCCTCCGGAATCGTTTTTGCGCTGATGTCTTCTATCTGTAAATCCGCCAAGGCTTGTCGGTCCAGCTTGAAGCGGCGGAAGTTGGTGGAAAAATACAACACGCCTTCCGGTGCTAACAAAGCCACGGCACTGCGCAGCAAATGCAGATGATCGTTTTGAATATCAAAGGCTTCATCCATTTTCTTGGAATTGGAAAAAGTCGGCGGATCGAGAAAGATTAGATCGAATTGCGGTTTGTCCTTTCCACCGGCTTGCTCCGCCAGCCATTCCACACAATTGGCGCGCAGCAGTTTGTGATCGCCTTGGATGCCGTTCAGATCAAAATTGCGCTTGGCCCAATCCAGATAAGTATTGGACATGTCCACCGTGACGCTGGACGCCGCGCCACCGACTGCGGCATGTACGCTGGCGCTGCCGGTGTAGGCAAACAGGTTCAGGAAGCGCTTGCCCTTGGCTTGCTGTTGTATCATCAACCGAATCGGCCGATGATCCAGAAACAGACCGGTGTCCAGATAATCCTCAAAATTCACCCAAAACTTGCAGCCGCCTTCTTCAACGACATGAAAACGGCCCGACTCGCCCTGCTTTTCGTATTGATCGGTACTTTTCTGCTTGCGGCGAATCTTTAGAAACACCTGTTCCTTGGGAATCTCCAATACTTTGGGGATTTCCACCATCGCCCCTGCCAAGCGTTGATTGGCTTTGGCCGGATCGATGGTTTTCGGCGACTCGTATTCCTGGACGTTGACCCAGGTTTTCTCGCCGAGGTAGACATCCACCGCTACCGCGTATTCCGGCAAATCCGCGTCGTACAGCCGATAGCAACTGACCTGATTTTGCTTGGCCCATTTGCCGATTTTCTTCAGATTCTTGCGTAAGCGATTGGCGAACATGTCCGCTTGATTGTCGGGCTGTTCGGTTTCGGTGCGCCGGCTGATTTGCTCGATGCGTTCTTGCTGAGATTTGGCTTTGGGTTCGAAAAACGTCTGCTCTTCGATATTAAAGCGCAGCAATTTACACTCGAGCGCGCCGTTGAACAAGGTAATCGGCTTTTGCGAACGCACGCCCAACCTAAAACCCAGTTCCGGATTGCTGATGATCATCGCCACTTGCCAGCCAACGAAGCGCTGTTTCAGCACCTCGCCAAAGCGGCGATACAGCTCGGAAGTTTCCGCCTCATCACCCAGGCGTTCACCGTAGGGCGGGTTACAGGCGATCAAGCCCTTGGGCCAACTGTCCGCCGCTGTCGCGTCGGCGATGTCGCGCCTTTCGATATGAATCTTGCCGGTTAAGCCGGCATTGTCAACGTGCTGCAATGCGGCCACCACGGTGCGCCGATCCTGATCGAAACCGACAATCACCGGCATTTTGTTCAAGCCAATATCGCGGCGTTGTTTAGCTTCGTCCAGCAAACTTTGCCAAAGTGCGGCATCGTGTTTTTTCCAACCTAAAAATCCGAAATAGTCGCGCTGCAAACCCGGTGCGTAGTCGGCTGCAATCATCGCGCCTTCCAGCAGCATAGTACCGGAGCCGCACATAGGATCGAGCAACGAGCCGCCTTGTTCGGCGATTTTCGGCCAGCCGGCGCGCAGCAAAATTGCCGCCGCCAGGTTTTCCTTGATCGGCGCGGCTATGTTGACGTCACGGTAGCCGCGTCTGTGCAAACTCTCGCCGGATAAGTCCAGGCTCAGTTGTGCGGTCTCGTTGTGCAGATAGACATTGACGCGGATGCTGGGCCGTTCGGTGTCGATATTCGGCCGCTTGTTGAATTTGGCGCGCATCTGATCGACGATGGCGTCCTTGACTTTCAAGGCGCCGAAATGGGTGTTATTGATGGCCGGATTGTTTTTGGAGCTGAACGATACCGCCAAGCTGTCGTCCGGCTTGATATGTTCGAACCAATTGATCTTTTTCACGCCATCGTACAGGTCTTGCTGAGATTTGACTTCGAAACTGCTCAGCGGCAGAAACACCCGATTGGCGGTGCGAGACCACAGGCAGACCCGGTAAGCCAGCGCCAGATCACCCTCAAAAGCCACGCCGGCCATTTTTTCGCGGACGTTTTGGCCGCCCAGGGCTTTGATTTCGGTGGCAAGAATGCCTTCCATCGCCTTAGGCGTGGTGGCAAAAAGTTGGTATTGGCTCATGGTTGACAGCTGGGTACGGAATGGCTGGCTAGGATACTAAAATGTGTTGCCACTGCGGCGGTTATTTTTGTAGCCAAAGCAAATATCAGCGTCATTAGGCGCCGTTCTTCCGGTCTGTGGGAGGATATGCCAAGTCTCGGTGACTACAAACCAATCTGAACGGTATTCTGGTGATGACTCGGCTGCGGTAAATAACAAAAGTAGTTGTGCGCCAATCGCGAGCATTGCGCACCAATCCGGCCCGCGGGTACTTCTGAGTGTCGACAACCTTGGCGCCAGTGTTGTGTGCTGCCTAGGCAAATAGCCAATCAATCTGTAATTGTCGAAGTGGTTTACAATCACTTCGGCAGAGGCGGTGTGCCGAAATGCTAAAGATTTGAGACGGAAAGTAAATTGCATAGTGGCCGATTTATTGCTTACTAAGCATTAATGTTCTACAACTCTCAAGATGGTCCTGGCTATGCATCCGCAAAAATATTCCGAAACCTACTACGATCCGTACCAACGCATCCGCGCTTGCAAAATCACTCCCGGTGAATATTGTGTTACCGATTCCGGCGAGGTTATTGTTACCGTGCTGGGGTCCTGCGTGATTGCTTGTATTCGCGATAGGCGGCGGGGCATAGGTGGCATGTATCAATTCATGGTGGTGAACGTCAACGAAGACCAACCGCTCAACCAGCGCATGGAGAACATGGCTAGTAACGGTATGGACAATTTTATCAACCATCTGGCCGGCATGGGTGCGGACGAGGGCGAGTTGGAAGCCAAGGTGTTTGGCGGCGGCAATATTCTTAACGGCATGCAACGCAACAATGTCGGCGCTCGTAGTGCTCAGTTTTTACGCGGTTATCTGGCCGGCCGGAACATTCCGGTTGTGGCTGATGACATGCTCGGTATCTATCCCCGTAAGGTGTATTTCTTTCCAGAAACCGGGGAAGTGTTGGTGAAAAAGCTCAAGGATATAAAAAACGAAACTATTTTGCAGCGGGAGCAGGAATATTCTCATAGGTTGTTTGCTAGGGTGTTGGCGTAGAGAGATTGTGTCGCTAACGCGACGGTTATTTTAATGTCGGTTCGCGGACCGACAACCGCGATACTTTCTTTTGCTCCGCCAAAAGAAAGTATCCAAAGAAAAGGCGGCCCGGATGCCGCTTGTTTCCTGCGCTCCGAAGCTTTCGACGGTGGTTGACGAAAGGGGCTTCCTGCCCCTTCGTCAACGCGCCGCATCCCTGCGGCGCCCCTACGGGCTGATCCCGTCAAAAGCTCCGGTGCTCGGTGCGGCATACGGGAGACAACCACTGCCAGGCTCGAAAGCTTTCACAATACTTTTGGATTTGGTGGAGTAGCTCCGAATAGCGAAGCGTATTCGGAGGAAGGAAGAATATTCCAAGCATTTTTTGGCAAGGCATATGCCAGAAGGCTTAATCCAGCATGCGTCCGATTACGCTACGCTTATCGGACCTAAAGCTCTGTGCGGCCTCATCGTGTAGAGTCAGTGTTGATGGATGGGTTGGGTCTTTCCTCGGCAAGTGCTACGGCTACCCAAGCTGATTTGCCACTCGAAAATGGTTTGTGAATGCAGCGAACAACTTGCCCCGGAAGAAACTGCCATTCTTCATCGTCAGGAATTAGCTGATCGGGAGATATCAGATAGGTCTCGCCGTCAAACGGCACGGCACGAACGGGACGCCATACCTCGGTGCCTTCGTTGACTAGAGCGACACTTACTTCCATTTCACTCTCTAGAATTGTTGAGACGCTCGGATGCAGGTGGCGCCGTAAGCAAAAGGCATGAGTATAGAGACCTTGTGTCTCGCCATCAGGGTATGCCAGATGAAGAGTGAGTAGCTCGGACTTGGTGGCCTCGATACGATTACCGCAGATGCAGCATTGATACGATTTCACTTGCTCGTGCCAAGTGCTCATGTAAAGGCCAAGCAAGGGATTAGATGGTTTCTGGACATCTTTATGAGTTGGGTGATATCTATGTTATGAGAATTCAGGGAAAAGTCTAGCTGGAAAAAGGATTCAGATTTTGTTCGAGCCAAAAACAATATTCCATCATGCTTAAGGACGAAGCCCGACTTACGTTGGTTTGATCTTGGACTATGGAATGGGTTTACCCCGTATGCCGCGCCGAGCACCGGAGCTTTTGGCGGGAATAGCCCGTAGGGGTGCCGCAGGGATGCGGCGCGTTGACGAAGGGGCAGGAAGCCCCTTTCGGCAACCCCCGGCAAAAGCGAGGAGCGCAGGGAATAAGCGGCGTTCGGGCCGCCTTTTCTTTGGACACTTTCTTTTGGCGGAGCAAAAGAAAGTGTCTCGGCTGTCGGGCCGAGACCCGACATTAAATCAAACCGTCGCGTCAGCGACACCTCAAATAAAGTCTCAAACTAGCTAACACAGCATCAGCTAAAAAGACAAAACAAACTCAGTTGACCTTAATCAACTCAACATCAAAAATCAGCGCCGCATTAGGCCCAATATCCGCACCCGCACCACGCTCACCATAAGCTAGGTTAGAAGGAATAAAGAAACGGTATTTCGCGCCTTCTTTCATCAGTTGCACGCCTTCGGTCCAGCCGGGGATAACGCGGTTCAATGGAAAAGTGGCTGGCGCGCCGCGGCCGTAAGAGCTGTCGAATTCCTTGCCGTCGATGGTGGTGCCTTTGTAATGGACAGTGACGTTATCGGTGGCTTTGGGTTGGGCGCCTGTGCCTTCGGTGAATACCAAATATTGCAGACCGCTGGCGGTGCTTACCACGCCGGCGGTTTTGGCGTTTTCGGCCAGAAATTTTTCCCCGGCGGCTTTATTTTCGGCTGGGGTTGGGGCGTTGGCGTCGGCCAGTGAGAACATAGCAAATCCTGTAATAAATGCGATTAAAATGGCGATAACACGTTGTTTCGTGGATTTCATGAAAACTCCCGTTAGATGATTGGGGCGGCTAGTTTATCAGTTTTTTTGTTCTAGCTCCTGTCGGCAGCTTGCCAGTTGCGCGTCGTAACGCAAGGCGCGCTGATGGACTTTTTGCGCGGTATTCAGCAGCCATTGCTTGGATAGATAGCTGTTGCGCTGATAGCCGCCTAAGCCTTCGTGGTAGGTTAAATACAGATTGTTGGCGTCGGATGTGGGGATGCCCAACTTGCGGTTGCTGGTCGCGCAATACCAGGCCACAAAGTCGCAGCTGTCGGCAAAGTCCTCTCTATCGGCCCAGCCGTTGCCGGCATTTTGCTGATAGTCTGCCCAGGTTTCGTCCTTGGCTTGCGGATAGCCGTAAGCGCTGCTGGAACGAAACCAGGGGATGAAGCCTAGAATCAAGGGCCGGGGCGGTTGGGCGTCGGCAACGAAGCTGGATTCTTGATGGATGATGGCCATTTGCACGGCGATGGGCACGCCCCAGCGCCGCGCGGAGCTTAAGGTCGCTTGATACCAATCGTCTTTTTCCCGGAAGATTTGACAGATATTTTCCGGGTTTTTCGGCGGCATGGTTGTACACGCCGATAAAACGGCTAGACTAGCGAGAGAAATTATTCTGCTTTTCATATCCCAAAGAACCAGATTGCTAAAAGGACTTACCTTTAGGAAGCCCTGCCAAACAGAAGGATTATCATGCCAACGACCGAAAACCGCGCCTATCGCAAAAATCTGGCCAGCCAAGGATTGCTGTATCTGGGCTTTGAAGAGCACGAAATTTGGGTCGTGAATCTGTCGCTGTCCGGTTTGCTGGCGGTGTTAAAGGTCGAGCCGCAGGTCAATGGCATCAAAGACATTTTTAATGCTTTGCAAGTTTCGCCGATAGTCGATTTTTATCTGCCTAGCATGCGCTTGGCCGGCGAGGCCGAAATGGTACGCGCCGAAGCTGCCGAGGACGGATTTGAAATTGCCATCGAGTTTCGCAACCTGTCTTACGATACCGATAATTTGTTATACAGCCGCCGCGCGTACCGCAAAAATATGACTGCGCCAGGGCATATCATATTTAACGACACCGATTATGCGTTCAATACCGAAAATGTCTCGGTGGATGGTTTGATGATACGCATGTTGGGTAGGATTGAGGTGGCGGACGGCACGGTGGCCAAATTCGATTATAAACATTTGAATCTGGAAGGCGAGGTGAAAGTCGTTTGGATCGATCACGACGAGATTTCCACGCTCATGGGCTTGCAATATCTGCATATGCAGCGCGACTATATCAAGGGTATTCCCAATTTTAGCTACCCACCGCTGGAAGCTAGTTAAACTTCTGCAAATGCCGGCGAGTTAAAAACGTTGCCGGTTACGTCCCGTCCAAAATTCTTTGGCTAATTGCTGCGCGTGTTCTTGATCATTGGCTTTGCCTAATAGTTTTAGTGCCACCGCCGCCGTTGCTATCACGGTCGCTTCGCCAAATTCGTCATTAAAATCGCCGCGCCAGAATTGTGCCAATAACTGCGGATCCATGTCTTCGGCTTTCATGTGTCGGCGTTCGAACAGGGCCGGCCAGGTTTCATCGTTAAGCTCGCAGTTGTTGACGCTTTGTACCAAGCATTCCACATCCGGATTACGCTCGGTTTCGCCGCCTTCGCCTTTTAGCACGGCCATGTTTTTTTGATCCAGTAACAGCGCGGCTTTTTGATGAACTTGCCGATAGCTGGGATGGAAGATGCCTTGAATGCTGGCTGTGGCGTCGAACGGATTCAACAATCTAACCAAAGTATGTACTGGCGAACGCAAGCCCATTATCGGTCGCAGATTGATCATGTCGTACAGTTTTGGGCAAATATATTCCAGTGACAGATAGCTGAAATTGTCTTGCTGCAACTGCGTGCCGGCTTCGGCTATAGAAGTTGCGGCCTTGATTCCTAAAGCTTGCAGAGCATTTTCGGTATACAAGCGGCCTTCGGTATGTCCGCCGGCGCCGTGCATAAACACCCTGATACCGTTTTCGGCCAGCAGCAACGTGGATAATAAAAACCAGGGCAGGTGGCGGCGTTTGCCTGCGTAGGACGACCAGTCCAAGTCGACAGCCACTTTGGATTCGAAAGCAAAACTTTCCCGCGCAGCTTGCACGAAGCCGGCCAGTTCCTCGCAGGTTTCTTCCTTAACGCGCATCAACATCAAAAATGCCCCGAGCTGTATCGGCTCGATCTGGCCGTCGGCCAAGATCATTTGCATCGCCCGGTAGGCTTCGTCTTGGGTCAGCGGGCGGGAGCCTTTTTTGCCCTTGCCGAGTATCTTGATAAATTCCGCGAAGGGATGTTCCTGGGTCAACAAACTCATGAGAATGACAGTGGGAAGTAATGATCGATCAGCAATGCCGCGAAAATCAGCATCAAATAAACAATGGAATAACCGAAGGTGCGCATCGCGGTTTTATTGTCTTTTTTACGCATCATTTGCACGGCGTAATAGATGAAACCCAATCCCAATACTACGGCGGCCAGTAAATAAATCACGCCGCTCATGCCGGTTAGATAGGGCAGCAAGGTAGTGATGAGCAGCAGGATGGTGTATAGCAAAATCTGCAAACGGGTGAATTCCACGCCATGGGTGACAGGCAGCATCGGGATGGATACTTTGGCATATTCTTCCCGTCTAGCAATGGCTAGCGCCCAGAAATGCGGCGGGGTCCAGACGAAGATAATTAAAAACAAAAGCAAAGCGTGCGGATGCACTTCCCCGGTAATTGCCGCCCAACCCAGTACGGGTGGGGCCGCGCCAGCTGCGCCACCGATGACGATATTCTGCGGCGTCATTTTTTTAAGGTATACCGTGTAGATTAACGCGTAACCGATCAAGGATAAAAAGGTGAGAAAGGCGGTGAGCACGTTGATTTTGATGGTTAACAGTGCCATCGCGATAAGGCCGATAACGCCCGCGAACACCAAGACCTGATGAGAGTTTAAATGCCCGGTAGGCAGTGGTCTATTCTTGGTACGGCTCATTTCCGCATCGGCTTTTTGGTCGATGAAGTGATTGATCGCCGCTGCCGAGGATGCCGCTAGGGCGATGCCTATGCTACCGTAGAAAAAGTTACCCAGAGGCGGTAGGCCCGGCACTGCTAACAGCATGCCGACAATGGCGGTAAACACGATCAATGCCACGACTCTGGGCTTACAGAGTTCTAAGTAGTCTTTCCAGGATAGCGCGGAGGTTGTGTCGGTCATCAAGTACCAAATGGATTAGCAGCTCTTTAAACATATAGAATAACAGTGAACCATTGATTATTAAAATAATCACAAGCGCTCACCATCTTTTAGTCAACGAGGGATTTATGAACTATAGGCTCGCGGCGTTAGCGCTGCTTTGCCCTGCTGTCGCGGCACATGCCGAGGTCGGCAAGGTACACGAACATGTTTTCAGCAACGGCTTGAAACTATTGGTAAAGGAGGATCATCGTTCGCCGGTGGTAGTATCGCAAGTTTGGTACAAAGTTGGGTCAAGTTACGAGCCCGGTGGCATCACCGGTATCTCGCACATGCTGGAACACATGATGTTCAAAGGCACCGCAAAATACCCAGCCGGCGAGTTTTCCCGGATCATCGCCGAAAATGGCGGCAACGAGAACGCTTTTACCGGACAGGATTACACCGCTTATTTCCAAACCCTGGAAAAATCGCGTCTGGAGATCAGCTTTAAATTGGAAAGCGACCGGATGCGCAACCTGGATTTAAAAGCCGAAGAGCTGAAAAAAGAACTGGAAGTGGTTACCGAAGAACGGCGCATGCGCACCGACGATCAACCGCGCGCCAAAGTGCATGAGCAATTCATGGCCACTGCTTTCACCAACAGCCCCTACCAAAATCCGGTCATCGGTTGGCCGTCCGATATTGCCAACTATAAAGTCGAAGACCTGCAATCTTGGTATCAACAATGGTATGCGCCGAATAACGCCACGCTGGTGGTGGTGGGCGACGTCGATGGGCTGCAAGTAGAAAAACTCGCCGAGCAATATTTCGCGCCGCTGCAACCTAGCGTGTTGAAGCCGGTAAAACCGCAAGATGAAAGTGAGCAACGCGGCGTACGCCGGATTACCGTAAAAGCGCCCGCCAAACTACCCTACCTTATGATGGGCTATAAAGTGCCGGTATTAAAAACCGCCAAGCCGGAATGGGAGGCCTACGCGCTGGAAGTGCTGGTGGGCGTGTTGGACGGTGGCGATAGCGCCCGCTTGTCATCGCGGCTGGTCAGGGGCAAGCAAATTGCGGTATCGGCTGGTGCGGGCTACGATCTGGCCTCGCGCCTGCCCGAGATGTTCCTGCTGGAAGGCACGCCGGCGGAAGGCAAAACCGTATTCGATCTGGAATACGCCTTGCTGGATGAAGTCTATCAATTGAAGAACGAACTGATAGCCAAGGACGAACTGCAACGCATCAAGGCCCAGGTGTTGGCCAGCGCGGTGTATCAAAAAGACTCCAACTTCTATCAAGCGATGCAACTGGGCACGCTGGAAACCGTGGGTATCGGTTGGCAAAAAGCCGACGAGTATGTGGATAAGGTTAATCAAGTCACGGCCGAGCAGGTCAGGGACGTGGCGCGCAAATATTTGATCGAAGATACGCTGACCGTCGCTTATCTCGACCCGCAACCCATTACTCAAGCCGCCAAACCTGCAAAAGCCATAGGAGGCCACCATGCGTTTTAATTTAATCGGTTTGGCACTATTGTTGTTGAGCCAGACCGCCTGGTGCGCCGCCAAAATCGAAAATTGGCAAACTCCGCAAGGCAGCCGGATTTACTACGTGCGCACCGCCGGCTTGCCGATGGTGGATGTGCGGGTGGTATTCGATGCCGGTAGCGCCCGCGACGAAGCGCAATTTGGCGTTGCGGCATTGACCTCCGCTTTGCTGGATAGTGGGGCTGGTGAGTTGAGCGCCGACGACATTGCACAGAGCTTCGAATCGGTGGGCGCCAACTATTCTGCTGGCGTTAGCGAGGACATGGCTTGGCTGGCGGTGCGGACCTTGACCGAAAAGGCCTTGTTCGACAAAGCCTTGGCTACCTTCGAAACCGTGTTGAGCAAACCGGCCTTTAACCAAGCCGATTTTGAACGGGAAAAAGCCCGCACTCTGGCCGGTTTGAAACACCGCGAAGAATCGCCGGGCGAACTGGCCGGCATTGCTTTCAATAAAGCGCTGTACGGCGATCATCCTTACGCGCACCCCGAGGCCGGTGTAGTGGAAACCGTGGCCGGATTTAGCGCTGATGATCTGAAAAGTTTTTATCAAAAATACTATGTGGCTGCCAACGCGATGGTGGTCATCGTCGGTGACGTCAGTCGGGAGCAAGCTGAGCAGACCGCTAACCAGTTGCTGAGTAAACTGCCGGTCGGCAGCAAACCCGCCGAAATTCCAGCGGTGACGATGCCAAGCAAAGCCAGCAAGCAGCACATCGAGTTTCCTTCCACGCAAACTCATGTAATGGTCGGTTTACCCGGCACCTATCGCAAGGACCCGGACTATTTTGCCTTGTACGTGGGTAACCATATTTTGGGCGGCGGCAGTATGGTGTCCAGGCTATTCGAAGAGGTGCGGGAGAAACGCGGTCTGGCTTACGGTGCTTACAGCGTGTTTGCGCCGATGTACCGGCAGGGGCCCTTTATGATGAGTCTGCAAACCCGCAACGATCAGACCGAGCAGGCCTTGGAGGTGTTGCTGAAAACCTTCAACGAGTTTCTGGATAAAGGCCCCAGCGATAAGGAGCTGACCGCCGCCAAGCAAAACATCACCGGCGGCTTTGCGATGCGCTTCGATACCAACAGCAAGCTGACCGATTATGTGGCGATGATTGGATTTTATCAGCAGCCGCTGGATTACCTGGACACGTTTCAGAGCAATGTCGAGGCCATCAGCATCGAGCAAATCAAGGATGCCTTCAAACGCCGGGTAAAACCGGAGTTGTTGCAAACTGTAACCGTGGGCGCGGGTAAATAAAGAATGTCGAATCAAATCCGTATCATCGGTGGCGAATGGCGTAGCCGGCAAATCGTGTTTGAGGACGCGCCGGGTTTGCGACCGACGCCGTCGCGGGTGCGGGAAGCCTTGTTCAACTGGCTGCAAGCCGACATCCTGAATAGCCGCTGTCTGGATCTGTACGCCGGCAGCGGCGCTTTGGGTGTGGAAGCGGCTTCCCGAGGTGCCAAGCAAGTGGTGCAAGTGGAAAACAACCCGGCCAGTTGCCAAAGGTTACGGGAAAATATCACCAAACTCGCGGCGGCACAGATTCAGGTAGTCCACCAAGACGTTGGACAATTTCTAAACAAGCCGGCACAGCCGTTCGATTTGGTGTTTCTGGATCCGCCTTTTGGCCAAAATCTGATTGCCCAAACTTGCCAGCTATTGGATGCCAAGGGTTGGCTGGCCGACTACGCCAAAATCTATCTGGAATGCGAACGCAATCGGCCGCTGGACGATCTGCCGGCCGATTGGCGATTGTTGAAAGCCAAGACGGCCGGCGAAGTCAGCTATAGCTTGCTGCAAAAGCAATCGGATACTTTTGCCGCGGCGAATGGTTTAAAATAAGCCGCTTTTGCCTGTTTCTAAAGCCGATGAACATTACCGCGATTTATCCCGGCACCTTTGATCCCATCACCAACGGTCACCTGGACTTGATCCACCGCGCCTCCAGGCTTTACCAGCATGTGATTGTTGCCGTCGCGGTCAGCCGCGGCAAAAAGCCGCTGTTTTCCTTGGAAGAACGCGTCGCTTTGATTCAGGAGGTGGTCACCGAATTCAGCAACGTCAGCGTGATTGGTTTCGACACCTTGCTGGTCGAATGCGCCAAGCAACATCAAGCCAGCGTGATTATCCGCGGCTTGCGCGCGGTGTCGGATTTTGAATACGAATTTCAATTGGCCGGGATGAACCGTCGCCTGTCGCCCAATATCGAAACGGTGTTTCTCACACCAGCCGAGCAATACGAATTCATTTCGTCGAGCATGATCCGCGAAATCGCCCAACTGAACGGCGACGTGTCCAGCTTCGTGCCGGATGTTGTCAAACAACGCTTAACCGAAAAATTTTCCGAGGAGTAATTATGGCGCTCATTATCAGCGACGACTGTATCAACTGCGATGTCTGCGAACCGGAGTGTCCGAACGGCGCCATTTCGCAAGGCGAAGATATTTACGTGATTAACCCGTCCCTATGCACTGAATGCATAGGCCATCACGACAAGCCGCAGTGCATGGAAGTTTGTCCGGTGGACTGCATCGACAAAGATCCGGACGTGGTCGAGGACAAGGACAGTCTGTACAAGAAATATTTGAAACTGACGAGCTAAAACTTGCTGAATAGTTAGGACGCGAGGTCCCGCCTGGTTATTGGGCGGACTGAGTGACTTGCCCAAGCATTTCACGATTTAAACGCAGGAGATCGATATGCTTAAAACGGTTGGCTATGCTGCCTACAACTCGCAAACACCTCTACGTTCGTTTCATTTCGAGCGCCGGCAACCGGGCCCATCGGATGTCCGAATCGAAATTCTGTATTGCGGGGTTTGTCATAGCGATTTGCATCAAGTGCGCAACGAATGGCGCGGTACTACTTTTCCGATTGTGCCGGGCCACGAAATTGTCGGCAAGGTAGTAGAAGTCGGCTCCCAAGTGACGAGTTTCAAGCTGGGTGATTTGGCTGGCGTGGGTTGCATGGTAGATTCCTGCGGCGTCTGTGCCGATTGCCTGGATCATCAGGAACAGTTTTGTGACCACACGGTATTTACTTACAACAGCCCGGATAAATATACCGGCAAAATGACCTACGGCGGCTATTCCAATCAGATCGTGGTCGATCAGGATTTTGTGTTGCGTGTTTCCGATAAATTGGAATTGGCGGCGGTCGCGCCCTTGTTGTGTGCCGGCATTACGACCTATTCGCCGTTGCGGCATTGGCAGATCGGTAAAGGCCACAAGGTCGGCATCGTCGGTCTGGGTGGGCTAGGGCATATGGGCCTTAAGTTTGCCCATGCTTTTGGCGCGGAGGTTGTGCTGTTCACTACCTCGCCAGGCAAGGAAGCCGATGCCAAACGTTTGGGGGCGAGCGAAGTGGTAATTTCCAAACATGCCGACGAAATGGAAAAGCACCTAAACAGCTTCGATTTCATTTTAAATACCGTCGCTGCGCAGCACGACCTGGATCAATATCTGAGTCTGTTGAAACGCGACGGCACTATGTGTCTGGTCGGTGTGCCGTCCGAGCCGCATCCGTCACCGAACGTCGGTAACCTGATATTTCGCCGCCGCGCGCTGGCCGGATCGCTGATCGGCGGCATTCGCGAAACCCAGGAAATGCTGGATTTCTGCGCCGAGCATGGCATCGTTTCCGACATTGAGCTGATTCCGATGGCCGGTATCAATGATGCCTATCAACGCATGTTAAAAAGCGACGTGAAATACCGTTTTGTGATTGATATGGCGACTCTACAGGGCTAAGCGCCCGTCAAAAAATGGCTAATCCGATCCGGTAAGATTGGTGATTGGCCCTGCAAGCTCTAATTGCTCACGCTTCGGTCCGCTTCGTTCCTTATGCTATCCGAGCCGGCTGGCCGACATCCCTAGCAAAGTATTTAACCTATAATCGTTATCTTACTCTTGATGGTTTGTTGGATAGAAAACCAATGCGTTTGCACTTTTACCGAACTATTTTTCTGGCCGCCAGTATTGTTGTGACGGGTTGGGCCGCGTTGCGCCTGGCCTTGCCGCCGGGCTATGCCAGTCCGATTTGGCCGCCGGCCGGGATTGCGCTGGCTGCAGTGCTGCTCTGGGGTAACAAGATCTGGCCGGGGATATGGTTAGGATCGTTCCTGACAAACCTGTTCTATGGATACGAGATAAGTGGCTCTTTGACGCCGCAAACGGGTTACGTGGCGATGGGCATTGCGAGCGGCAGTACGCTACAAGCCTTGGCGGGTGCTTGGCTGTCGCGACGCTTTATGGCACCCGGTGTGCCGCGCCTTGATAACGGCAAAAACATTTTCAAGTATGTGTTACTGGTTGGGCCTTTAGGCTGCCTGATTGCCGCCTCTGTTGGCGTGTGGACTTTAGCGGGATTCGATGTTTTAACCCCTTCCACTCTATGGATTGCTTGGTGGAATTGGTGGATAGGTGACTGTCTGGGGACCATCATCATATCGCCTTTGGTTTTTTGCCTGTTTGCGGAGCCGAGAACGCTCTGGCACCCCAGGTTGTTGGGCGTGGCCGCGCCGCTACTTGCGATGTTGGCGGGCTTGGTCGTGACTTTCGTGCTGGTTTTACGAGCGGAAGACAGCCGGCTACAACTGCAATTCGACAACAATGCCAGCGCGCTCAATAAGGCCTTGGCAGAAAACTTTTCCGCAGTCCTGAACGCGTCATTTTCGCTCAATAGTTTTTTTCAAGCGGTCGGCGTGGTCGATCGGGACCAATTCGGTGTTTTTGCGCATGGTGTGCTGACGCAAAATAAGCATATTCAAGCGCTGAGCTGGGTATCGCCAGTCCCGAATGAGCAGAGAGCGTCTTATGAGCAGTCTTTCCGCGACCAAGGCTATAAGGATTTTACGATCAAGGAGCTGGGTGCGGACCGGCAGTTTATTAAGGCCCAGGATCGTTCCGAGTATTTTCCGGTTACTTACATCGAGCCTTTAGCGACCAATCAGCAAGTGTTGGGGTTTGATTTGAGTTCCGAGCCCCTCCGCAGCGAAGCCTTAACGGAAGCCAGGATCAGTCGTGCGGTTAGCGTCACCCGACCCATTCAACTGGTGCAAGACGGCCAACCCAGTCAAGGGGTGTTGCTGATCATGCCGGTATACCTTGCCAATGCTACAGGCATGGAGTCGACTTTTAGCGGATTCCTATCGACAGTGGTGCGCATCGAATCCTTAGTGAACGCTGCCATGCAAGGCTTAAATCTTGACGAGATGAGGGTGGCGATTCTCTATTACGATGCGGAAAACCACGCCACGCTGCTACACGGGGCACTTAAAGCCTTGAAGGCCAGCATAAGCGAGTCCAGACAATCCATTAATTTCGGCAATCGCAGGCTGGAAATTATTGTCCAGCCGGAAGACGTGTTTGTTTCGACGCATGCCTCGTGGTTGCCGTGGATGGTGTTGTTAGGCGGATTGCTGTTTACCATGCTATTAAGCGTGTACTTGCTATCGGCCACCGGCAGGGCGGCGATGGTGGCGGCACTGGTCGATCAGCGTACTGCTCAACTCGATACGGCAAACTTAAGCTTAAAGAATGCGTATAGCCGTCTGGCGGAGAAAGGCCAAAAGCTGCGAGACTTGTACGAACTATCGCCGCTAGGGATCGCCTTGCTGGATGTACACGGCAAATTCGTTGAATTTAATCATGCTTTTCAACGGATGACGGGGTATACGGCGGAAGAAATTAAACAGCTCGATTATTTGAGCCTATCCGCCGATAAACAGCAGGATTTAGATGAGCAATTGAATTGGTTAGCGAAAACCGGGCAATACGGCGCCGACGAAGCCACGTTTATACACAAAAGAGGGCGGCCGGTGTCGCTGCAACTGAGCGGCACCAAAGTCGCCGGTGCCGAGGGCCAGGAGTATATTTGGTTCATTGCCGAAGACGTTACGCAAGCCAAAGCCAATAAGGAAGTTCTGCGGCAAAGTGAGTTGAAGTATCGCAAGCTGTTCAATAGTTCGCATGATGCGGTGATGATGGCCGACAATAGCGGATTTCTGGATTGTAATCAGGCCACCTTGGATTTATTCGGCTATGACGCGGTCTCTGAATTTTGTCGCTTGCATCCCGGCAAGGTCTCTCCACCAAACCAAGCAGACGGTCGTGACTCGCTTACCTTGGCGAACGAATATATTGTCACTGCGATCAAAAACGGTCATTTGGAATTCGAGTGGTTGCATAGGCGCGCCGACGGTACTATTTTTCCCGCTCAGGTGACGCTGGCGCGGGTTAGCCTGGACGGACATTTGGTATTACAGTGTGTGGTGCGCGATCTTAGCGAGCGCAAGCGCGTGGAACAGGCCTTAATCGACGCCAAAGAAGCCGCCGAGAGTATGGCGGCATTCAAATCAGAGTTCCTGGCGAACATGTCTCATGAAATTCGCACGCCGATGAACGTGGTGATTGGTTTGTCGCAACTGGCTTTGAATAAGCCGGTATCTAACGAGGTAAGGGATTTTCTGCAAAAAATCCACGGCAGTTCGGTCAGCTTGCTTGGCATACTCAACGATATTCTGGACTTTTCCAAAATAGAGGCCGGCAAATTGGGTCTCGAACATGCGGAATTCAACCTGAATAGCGTGCTGGATAACCTGCATAATCTGTTTGCCTTATCCGCCGCAGAAAAACGCTTGGATTTCAAGATGGAGGTCGCGCCCGATGTGCCCTTCGGCTTGGTGGGTGATGGTCTGCGTTTGCAACAGATTCTCTCCAATTTGCTGGGAAATGCGCTCAAGTTCACCGAACAAGGGGGCGTCACGTTGCGGGTGGTGTTGCTTGATTTGCACGACGACCAAGCCAAATTAGGTTTTAGCGTTACGGATACCGGCATCGGCATACCGGCAGCAGATCTGCCCAAGTTGTTTCAGTCGTTTAGTCAGCTGGATGCTTCGATTACCCGCCGTTTCGGTGGTACCGGGCTGGGCTTGAGCATCAGCGAAAAGCTGCTGCAATCGATGGGCAGCGATTTTAATGTCGAAAGTAGTTTGGGGCAGGGGTCGAATTTTAGTTTTGAGTTATTGCTGGGCGTTGCCGCGCCGCAAGTCGGCTTGCCGGCGGCGCGACCAAATTCTGAAACCCAGGCGGGCGGCTTGGCGACGATGCTTGGTGAGCGCGGCGCCGCGTTGCGGGGTGCGCACATCTTGGTTGCCGAAGATCATGTTATCAACCAGAAAGTCTTGAAGGAGTTTCTGGAACTATGCGGGATTAGCGTCGATCTGGCCGGTAACGGCCAAGAAGCTTTGTCGTTGCTGCAAGACCATACTTACGACGCAGTGCTGATGGATGTGCATATGCCGGTGATGAGCGGCCTAGCTACCACCGAATATATACGCCGGAACCCCGCTTACAAAGACCTGCCGATTATTGCGCTCAGCGCCGGCGTGACACAGGAAGAGCGGGAAAAATGTTTGGCTAGCGGCATGAACGATTTTGTCGTCAAGCCGATTCAAGTCTTGCAGCTAATTGGTGTGTTGTGCCAGCAACTAGGACTAGGTAGCGCTAGTGCTTCGACCAGCGAAGCTTTTCAAAACCAGCGCGGCGTTTCCTTGTCTAGCCTAAAGGATTTGCCCGGTTTTGATTTCAGCAATACCCTGGATCTATTGGATGGTGATGAAAGTTTTCTGCTTGATTTACTCAATGGTTTTCGAACCAGCTCTGCCAACACGTTAACAGAGCTTGATGATTTACTGGGTAAGCGGGCGTTTCAGGCCGCGCGGGACATGCTGCACGGTTTGAAGGGAGTTGCCGCTAACTTGGGTGCAAGTAGCGTGGAATTGGCCGCAGCGAAATTTTTTCTTTCACTAAAGCAGGATAGCCTAAATCAAGCCGACTACGCCGAGTTTAGGCAGGTAATGACGGAAACGCTGACAGTGCTGGAATCTCTGGCATAACGCCTCGTCATATTTTGTCGGATGTTTGGCGCGTAGCAGTGGCTCTGTTGTCTCCAGCCATTTATCAATTTGTCAGCCTGCGGAGGGCGTCATGAATACCAGTATCGAGATCAGCGAATCGGTTCGGCACTATTACGGCGAAGTACTACAAGCCAGCAGCGATCTGAAAACCAGTGCCTGTTGCAGCATCGATGCGATGCCCGCTTATCTAAAAACCTTGCTGGCCGGACTGCATCCGGAAGTCTTGGAACGCTTTTATGGTTGCGGTTCGCCGCTACCGCCGGCCTTGCAAGGTAAAACCGTGCTGGATTTGGGCTGCGGTTCCGGGCGCGATTGTTACTTACTGTCGACTCTGGTCGGGCCGAGCGGGCGGGTAATCGGCGTGGATATGACGCCGGAACAGCTAGACGTGGCGCAGCGTCATCGCGACTGGCACGCCGAGCGTTTCGGGTATGCTAACGTCGAGTTTCTGTACGGGCATATCGAGAATCTGGCGGCAGTCGGTATTGCCGATAACAGCATCGACGCGGTTGTCTCCAATTGCGTGATCAATCTGTCGCCGGAAAAACCCAAGGTCTTGGCGGAAATCTTCCGGGTATTGAAGCCGGGCGGCGAATTGTATTTTTCCGATGTATTCGCCGACCGCCGTATTCCGGTTGAGTTGCGCCAAGACCCGGTGCTGCTGGGCGAATGTCTGGGTGGTGCGTTGTATTGGGAAGACTTTAGAAGGATTTTGCAGGATTTGGGCTGTCCGGATGTGCGGGTTGTCAAACAAAATCCCATCAGCCTGGACGATCCGGAGGTGGCCGCCAAGATCGGTATGGTCAATTTCAAATCGGTGACGGTGCGGACCTTTAAGCTGGAATTGGAAGATCGCTGCGAGGATTACGGACAGGTCGCATGCTATCTGGGTACTATCACCGAACATCCGCATGCGTTTGCCTTGGATGATCATCATTTTTTCGAAACCGGCCGGCCGCTCAGAGTGTGCGGCAATACGGCCGACATGCTGGCGGCGACTCGTTATGCCGCGCACTTTCAGGTGTTGGGCGATCAATCCCGGCATTTTGGATTGTTCGATTGCGCGCCCGGTCCGCAAGGCGAATCGGCAAAGGCCGACGGCGCTTGTTGTTGACGATGTGCCGAGCAAGTTGTTCGGCGTCGGGTTAAGTTTATCGGTGTAAAATTCCGCGCCATATTGCAGTTAGTTAATCCATTCAGCTAAGGAGAACGCACAATGAACAATCTGGTGTTTTATACCAATCCACAGTCGCGTGGACGCATCGTCCACTGGATGCTGGAAGAAATTGGCGAGCCTTACGAAACGGTCTGGCTGGAATTCGGCGCGACGATGAAAAACGCCGACTATCTGGCTGTCAATCCAATGGGCAAGGTGCCGGCGCTGAAGCACGGTACTGCGTTCGTCACCGAAACTGCCGCTATTTGTGCGTATTTGGCTGATCGCTTTCCGGAGAAAAATCTGCTGCCGGCCGCAAACCACCCGGCGCGCGCGGATTATTTCCGTTGGCTGTTTTTCGCAGCGGGTCCGCTGGAGCAGGCCGTTACTGCCAAGGCCCTGGGTTGGCAGATACCTGAGGGTAAAAATGGCTTTGTCGGCTTTGGCAGTTTTGAGGTGGCCATTGCTGCCGTCGAAAACGCGCTGTTGCCCGGACCGTATATTTGCGGCGAGCAATTTACTGCGGCGGATGTGTATGTCGGCTCGCAGTTGGGTTGGGGAATGATGTTTGGCACCATCGACAAACGGCCGTTATTTGAAGACTATGTGGCGCGCATCTACGCGCGTCCGGCAGCCCTGCAAGCTATGCGTCTTAACGAAGAGTATTTGCAACATCGCCAAGCCTGATCAATTCAATGATAGATAGTATCAATCCATGACAGCGTTGCGCACTGATGCCCCCATTGGCGTATTCGATTCCGGTGTCGGCGGTCTATCCGTGTTGCGGGCAATCCGTACGGAGCTGCCCAGGGAAGACTTGCTTTACGTGGCCGACTCCGGTTATGCGCCCTACGGCGACCGGGATGCGGATTTTATTGCGGATAGAGCGACCACAATTACCGAGCTACTGCTCGACGCTGGTGTGAAATCCATCGTGGTGGCGTGCAACACCGCCACCGTGGTCGCGATCGAAAAACTGCGTTCCTGGTGTCCGGTGCCGGTGGTGGCGATGGAGCCGGCCATCAAACCGGCCGCGCAAAGCACTAAATCCGGGGTAGTTGGGGTGCTGGCCACTAGCCGCACCTTGGCTAGCCCAAGCGTAGCCAGACTGTGCGCGGCCTACGGTAAAGATATTCAAATATTGTTACAAGCTTGTCCGGGTCTGGTCGAACAAGTTGAAAAAGCGCAATTGCAAGGCGCTGCGACGCGCGAACTTCTGGTCCGTTACCTGTTGCCGCTGCTGCAGGCCGGCGCCGATACTATCGTGTTGGGTTGCACACATTACCCGTTTCTGGCGCCGCTGATTCGCGAAATCGTTGGGTCGGACCTTACGATAATCGACCCGGCCAACGCCGTGGCAAAAGAGCTGGCGCGGCGTCTGCAAGGCAATCTTAGGCCTGATTCCAGCGAGCGAACCGCAGAGGTCAGCTTTTTTTCCAGTACCGCAATCCAAGAAGCCAGCCCTATCATGTCCGCACTCTGGGGTAGTCATGTGCTTGTTCACGAACTTACTCGGAGCGGCAAGGGCAAGCAGATCAATTCGGCTGCTTTGGGCTAGTGTCCACCGGATTTTTAATAAGCCGTTCGAGCCGGTTATCTTCCATTTGTAGGCCACCATGAACGATAAACACACCCCAATAGCCGTATCGGCGGCAGACGTCGAAGCACGGACCACATCACTCTATCCTGAACCGTTTGCCTCATTCATCACAGGGCGCGAGAAACGTCGTCTCGGCGATGTATTCGACCTGACAAATTTCGGCGTCAACCTAACCAAACTTGCCCCCGGTGCCCGTTCGGCGTTGCGGCACAGCCACGCGCGGCAAGATGAGTTTATTTACATATTGCAAGGCCACCCGACACTGGTGACAGATGCAGGCGAAACCCAGCTTGCGCCGGGGATGTGCGCGGGATTTAAAGCCGGCACCGGCAATGCGCACCAGTTGCTGAATCGCTCGAACGCAGATGTGCAGTACCTGGAAGTTGGCGACAGGACAGCCGGAGACGCGGTCATTTACCCGGATGACGATTTACAAGCGATGTCTGTTGACGGGAGCTGGCGTTTTGCCCACAAAGACGGCGAGCCCTACTAACGCGGGAATCTATATGCAACACGTATTAATCATTCATGAAGTTGCCGATTATCCGGCCTGGAAGTTGGTTTTCGATCAGGCGGCCGAAATCAGAAAGCGCGCCGGAGAAATCAGCTACCAGTTGCTGCGCTACGACGATGATGCCAATAACATCGTTCACTTTTCCGCTTGGTCTTCGCTGGACAATGCTCGGCGCTTTTTCGAGTCCCCGGAGTTGGTGGCAATCAGGGCACAGGCCGGCGTAAAAGCACCGGAATTTATCTATTTGCAAGAGCTGGAACGCGGCGTGCTTTAGACCCTGTGTTGCCTAACGCTGAACTTGGCAGGGAACGATACCGAATCCAAATTGCCTGAGCTGTTGCCGGATATGGTAATCACCGGCCATGACCAATCACGGGAGACAGGATGCGCAACGCAACAGAATATGATTTATGCGTCATTGGCGGCGGTGCGGCCGGCTTGGTGGCGGCTGCCGGAGCGGCCAGCTTGGGCGCCAAAGTGCTGTTAGTGGAAAAACGCGCCTTGGGCGGCGATTGCCTGCATGTCGGTTGCGTACCCAGTAAAACATTGATTCACAGTGCCAAAGTCGCGCAAATTATTCGGGATGCTGAGCGCTTCGGTATCGCCGCCTCAACGCCCGTCATCGATTTGTCCAAGGTGATGCAAAGGGTGCGACGCGTGATTGCGCAGATCGAACCCAACGACAGTCCGGAACGTTTTGCTGGTCTGGGAGTTGACGTCGTTTTTGGCGTCGGTCAATTTACCGGGCCAAACCTTTTTACTGTTAATGGCCGACAAGTCTGCGCCAAAAATTTTGTTATCGCTACCGGCACCGGCCCGGCAATTCCGCCGCTACCCGGCGTGGAAAACATCCCCTACCTAACCAACGAAACCTTGTTTGCAGTGAAAGAACCGATACCGCATTTATTGGTATTGGGCGGCGGACCTATCGGCTGCGAAATGGCGCAAAGCCTGGCCCGGCTCGGCAGTCGGGTGACGCTGTTCGATCTGGCGCCCCGCCTGTTGCCGCGCGAGGACGATGACATGAGTGCGGTGCTTTATCAGCAATTCAAGCAGGAAGGCGTTGATGTGCATCTGGGCATTAAAGTGCTGAAATTCGAGTACGCCAATGGCGAGGTGCGCGTGTTGCTGGAACATCCCCAACAAGGTCAATATCGGTTGAGCGGCAGCCACCTATTAATTGCGGCCGGGCGCAAACCCAATTTGGAAAATCTGGGGCTACGCTTGACCGGTGTCGAACTGGATAATGGCCGCTTGATATTGGACGCCCGGCTGCGCACCAGCAATAAAAACATCTATGCCTGCGGAGATGTTGCCGGCCCGTATTTGTTTACCCACATGGCCGAACATCAAGCCGGCGTGGTATTGAAAAATGCCCTGTTTCATTGGCCGAGCAAAGCCCGGACGCGCAATATTCCTTGGTGTACCTATACCGATCCCGAGCTTGCGCGGGTGGGATTGTCGGAAACCGAAGCCGTGGCGCAAGGTATTACCCATCGCGTCTATCGTTTCCCGTTCGCCGACATCGATAGGGCGGTAACAGCAGACGAAACTGTTGGCATGTCCAAAATTATCACCACGCCGCGCGGTAAACTGTTGGGTGCCTGCATTGTCGGACCACAAGCCGGCGAGCTGATCGCCGAATATGTGTTGGCGCTGGCTAAGGGCATGAGTGCTGCGGATTTGAGTAACACCATTCATATTTACCCGACACTGGCGCAAATCAATCGCCGAGTCGCCGATCAGAGTCTTAAAGAAGCGTTGACACCCCAGCGCAAGCGCTGGCTGAAATGGCTGTTCGGTTTAAGAGGCTGAGTAAACGTTGATTTAGGCGACCTTGCCGTTTCCATAGCAGGAGATTTGTCATGCAAAAACACACTTTAATTTGGTTGCTGGCCCTAACCATAGCTGCCTTTTTTCTGTTCGACGGCCCGCAAGTATTTAGCCTGGACAATATTCGCGAGCATCGGCAAGCGCTCACTGCTTTTACCGAACGGCATTACCTGGCGATGCTGCTGGCGTGCGGCATGGCTTATAGCCTTTCAACGGCCTTGAGCCTGCCCGGCGGTACGGTGTTGTCCTTATTGCTGGGCTTCTTATTCGGACGTTGGGTTGGCACGGGCTTGATTCTGATTGCCGCGACGCTAGGCGCCACGGCAGTGTTTTGGCTGGCCCGTTATTTATTGGCGGACTGGGCCAGACAGCGTTTGCAAGGTCACGCGCTGTCGCAAAAGCTGTTGGCCGGTTTTCAGGAAGATGCCGTCAATTACTTGCTATTCCTGCGTCTGGTGCCCCTGTTTCCGTTCTGGCTGGTGAATCTGGCGCCGGCTTTTACCCAAGTATCGTTGCGCACCTATGTGATAACCACCTTCATCGGCATCCTGCCGGGCAGTTTTATTTTTGCCAATCTGGGGCAGTCGCTGAGTAGTATCGACCGGCTGGATGATTTGTTTTCCTGGCAAACACTGTTGGCCTTGAGTTTGTTGGGCGGACTGTCTTTAATCCCGGTGTTGTCGAAACGCTTGCAGCCCAAGCGTTTTGGCGATTGAAACAATCTCTTGAGTCGGACCATGCTGTTTAAAACTTTATTGATACTTCTCTTGGCGATGTTGAACTGGGTGGCGTTGGCTGCGGAACCGGGTATGCTGCTTGGCGCATTCAGCCAAAGCCGCCTGGCTGGCTGGGAGCAAAAAAGCTTTAAGGGGCAAACGCTCTATAGTCTGCAAACCATTGATGGCGTCGGCGCATTGCAAGCCGACAGCCGTGCCGCGGGTTCCGGTTTGTTCAAGGAGCAGCGCATCGATCTGCAACAAACCCAGTTTCTGAACTGGTCGTGGCGAGTTGGGCAACCCTTGCGCGGCCTGAACGAACAAAGCAAGGCCGGCGACGATTATGCGGCCCGCGTTTATGTGGTGATAAAAGGCGGGCTGGCATTTTGGAATACCAAAGCCATCAATTATGTCTGGGCCGGCAACACCGCCAAAGACACCGTCTGGCCCAACGCCTTTGCCGGCGATCATGCGATGATGCTGGCCTTGCGCGGCTCGGAAGCGGCAGTAAATGTCTGGTTCCATGAAAAACGCAACGTCAGGGCCGATTTGCAAAAACTATTCGGCGAAGACATCCGCTACATCGATGCGGTGGCGCTGATGACAGATACCGATAACAGCGGTGGCCAGGCTTTGGCGTATTACGGCGATATTTGGTTTTCAAGGGATTGATAAGTTTCAGTAAAGCTATGAAATAGGCTCGCTCTGTAAAGAGCTTTATGTGCAACGCGAACTTTAATCGGTGGCTATCATTCGTCGAAAGCCTTTGTTGGCTGGAAGCAATGACGAAATGAAGTGAAGCCTTTCGACCTGTATCATCCATATTGCTCAAATTATGGTTCTCGGCTAAGGTATATAAAATTTGAATGAACGAATCAGTGATGGCAAGTTTAAAAGCAGTTGACTTTTTTTGTGGCGCTGGAGGCATGAGTTATGGCCTGCAAACGGCTGGAATTAAAATTCTAGCTGGAATTGATAACGACTATTCGTGCAAAGAAACCTATGAAACCAATATTACCGAAGCAAAGTTTATTAATAAGGATATTAGCGAACTAGAGGCCAATGAGTTAGGCAATCTATTAAAAATCAACAAAAATGATAATAATCTGATTTTTGCCGGTTGTAGCCCATGTCAATATTGGAGCAAAGTTAGAACTAACAAAACAAAAAGCTTGAAAAGCGCGTTTTTATTAAAAAACTTCGAACGCTTTATCGTTCATTTCCGGCCCGGTTTTGTTATAGTTGAAAATGTTCCCGGTTTAGCCACAAACAAAAAACAAAGTATTCTGCCTGACTTTATCGACTTTTTGCAGCGAGAAGGATACTCCTACAACGATGGCGTCATTAATGCTGTTGAATACGGTGTACCTCAAAAAAGAAAACGCTATTTACTTATTGCCTCGCGTTTAACCGACAATATAAGTTTACCCACCCCGGAACTTAATCCGAAACTTATCGTAAAAAATTATCTCGGTGTCGCGAATGGCTTTAATAAAATCATAGCCGGCCATAAAGATGAATCTGATTTTCAGCACACAGCCGCTAAGCTTTCGGAAGAGAATTTAAAAAGAATTGGCATAACACCAAAGTCAGGTGGAGATCGTTCAAGTTGGAAAGATAATAAAGTACTTCAAATTCCTGCTTATGAAGGAAAAGACGATATTTTTCGTGACGTATATGCTCGCATGTATTGGGATCGCCCGGCACCGACTATTACCACTCGATTTAATAGTTTTTCAAATGGTCGATTCGGGCACCCTGAAGAAGACAGGGCCATTTCCATACGCGAAGGTGCTACATTACAAACCTTTCCTAAGAGTTTTGTCTTTAAAGGTAGCAACATGGCTTGCCTAGCAAGGCAAATCGGTAATGCCGTTCCTCCAGAAATTGCCAGACGCATAGGCGCTCATATTATCAACATCGCTCAAAATGGCTAAATTCAAAACACGGGCACGCGCCGTCGATATGCTTGGCCGCCAGCAGATTGCCAACGTATCCACGGCAATTAGCGAACTATTCAAAAATGCCCACGATGCCTATGCCGATCATGCCGAAGTCGATTATTTCCGCTCGGATAATTTGTTAGTCATTCGCGATGACGGCATCGGCATGACGAAAGCTGACTTTGAAAATCGCTGGTTGGTTTTGGGAACCGAAAGCAAATATACCGCACAAAATCGTTCCATCGATACTTATCGCCCGTCAGGCAAAGCGGAACGGGCTGTCATGGGTGAAAAAGGCATCGGTCGATTAGCCATTGGATTGCTTGGCGAACAAGTTTTGGTGTTAACTCGCGCTCAGCGTGCGGATGGCTTACATGACTTAGTTATGTGTTTTATCCATTGGGGGCTATTTGAAATTCCAGTCATAAATTTGGATGAAATCGAGATACCGATTCGTGTTATTAGGGAGGACAAATTGCCCAGCAATATTGAGGTTGGTAGTTTAGTTCAGGAATTCAAGAAAAATATAGAGCTTTTAGAAAGAAGAAACATTGATTACGATTTCGGGCATATTGTAAAAGATTTAGATGACTTTCAAGTTGACCCGGAAAACTTACAAAGCTTTCTGTCCGGCATTTCGTTGGCAGAATCATCCGGGACTCATTTTTATATTGCACCAGCAAATCATACGATTTTGGCCGAGATTGAGCTGGATAAAAGCAATAATAAAAAAGACTTCTCGAAATATTTACTTGGTTTTTGCAACTCTGTTTTTTTGGAAAACACATCACCTCCAATAAAAGCTTCTTTTCGTTATTGGCCCTCAGATTCTGATAATGACGACTTGCTTTCTGATGGTGAATTTTTCACTGTAAATGAGTTGAATAACGCTGATCACAGAGTTTTTGGAGAAATTGATCATTACGGACAATTTCGGGGCTCTATAAGAATTTACGAAAATGTAACAGAAGACTACATAATCCCTTGGAAAGAAAGCGGAGGCAAGTTAACAGATTGTGGGCCATTTGATATTGAGTTAGGATTTGTACACGGCAATCAAAGGGAAAGCCGATTGGATCCTGCCGATTGGAAAAGATTAAGTGATAAATTGAATCTTATTGGCGGAATTTACGTATACCGAGATCGTATTCGAATTTTACCGTATGGAAATCCTGACGTGGATTGGCTTGAAATAGAGTTGAGACGAACAAAAAGCGCCAGCTATTACGTTTTTTCACATCGGCTAATATTTGGTGCCGTAAAATTATCCCGTCAAAATAATAGTTCTTTAAAAGAAAAGGCTGGTAGAGAAGGGTTTCAACAAGACAAGGCGTATCGGCAATTAAAAAATATTCTTATGAATATTTTTAATCAACTTGCCGCAGATTTTTTCCGCGAAGGCGGTGAGCGTGCAGAATATTTTGATGCGCGAAAAAAGGAATTAGAAAAACTCGAACTTGCTCGAAGAAAACGCGAAAAACAAGTTTCAACAAAACGTAAAAACTTAAGCGCTTCTTTGGATGGTTTTTTTCAACGTACTCAACAAGGCATACCGAATTTAGAAATCGAAAGCATTCGAAGCCACGTTAAGCACCGCATGGATAGCGCTGCAAAAATAACTGATCCCGATGAGGCTGCGGTTGCCTTACTCGATGCCGAGAAAGAAGCCAATCGAAGATTGTCGGAGTTACAGGAAAGTTACCGAATAGCCCGGCCTCGCGGAGTGGGGCTTTCCCGTCAATTGCAACGCGATTGGGAGGCTTATTCGACCGAAACACAGCGTCTGGAAAGTGAAATATTCAGGCCGTTTTCTGAAGAAATTACCCGGCAATTAGGCAATGTAGCAACTCAAGCCAGAATCTATATCGATCAACGCAAGCGTCTACAATCGTTAATCAAAGAATTAGCCGATAGTGAAAAAAAATCGGTTAGAAACGAAGCCGGTAAATTGAATAATACCGCTGAAGATACCCGTAAAGCGGCCACCAAAGTTGCCAGGGACGCGATTCACGAGCTCCAAAACACCATATCTAAAGTTGAAGCGGAATTTGCCAGTAAAGACTTTAACGGGTTATCGCCGGAGCAAACCGAGCAGGTGCGTAAGGACTTTGAGACGCGCATAGAAACTGTCAGTAAAAAGAATACTGAATCGCTTAGCAGGATTCGAGATGTATTGACCTCGGTTGCGGAAAACATGACCACCGATCCCGATATTACCCAGATCGATATGATGGAAGCCATGGATGAAGAACTGGAAACGCTAAGAGAGCAAGTCGATACCGACGCAGATTTGGTTCAATTAGGGTTAGCGGTGGCCGTAATCAACCATGAATTTGAGGCTGCAATAAAAGGTGTTCGCCGATCTTTACGGGAATTGCGTCCTTGGGCTGATTTGAATAGTAATTTGGCGCCACTTTATCAAGAAATTCGCAATAATTTCGATCATTTGGATGGGCACCTGAATTTATTTACCCCTTTGCAACGTCGTTTATATAGGAAACCAATCGAAATAAAAGGTAGCGACATTCTGCATTATGTGAAAACCCTATTTGATGTTCGATTAAAACGGCATGACGTTAAATTGTCTGCCACGGAGAACTTTACAGATATGGTTGCCCACGGTTTCCCTTCAACTCTTTATCCTGTATTCGTCAATATTATCGACAATGCCATTTTTTGGTTAAAGGATATGCAAGGTGAAAAACAAATTAAGTTAGATAGCGATGGAAAATCGTTTTTTATCAGCAATACCGGCCCAGGTATTCATGCTCGCGATTATGAATCTGTTTTTGAGCAAGGTTTTTCCCGCAAACCTGGCGGCAGAGGGTTAGGGTTGTTTATTTCACGTAAAGCGCTGAGAAAAGAAGGCATGGACATTAATATCGTTCCTTCTGATTCACCAGCAGGTGTTACCTTTAAATTAACATGGAAGGATGAGTAAGTTATGCAGCATATTCAAACGGTCAAAGAATTTTCAACTTATGCTGCAGCACAATTTATCAGAACTGCCGTTTTTATTGACGACAAGATTTATAACCGAAAAACAAAGGCTGTTGAACCGGAAAAACCTCAAAAAACAATCCGAAAAAGCGCTACAAAAAGTACAAATTCTGGAGACAATTTGCAGCTATTAGTTACACCTGAAGAATCTAATGAAAATCAAGATTTCCCATCGCAACTACTAGTAAACAGTTTTGCCAAGAAACAGATTGTTTGTTCTTTATATCAACCCGGAAAAGGAGAATCTTTTTCGAATGATTCTGATGTGTACGAACTCAGTTTAGCATCTGATATTGTAATAGTTGATTGGGATCTAGGTGGTACACCTGGAGAAAATGCGTTAGAGCTAATTTATTCGCTTGTTCATCAAAGCGTTGAAACAAAGCCGGAACAACTAAGGTTAATTTTGGTTTACACGGGTGAAAATAACCTCGAAGATATTGCAAGCAACGTTTTTGATAAATTAACATCCGCAAGTAAGGAAAATATTGAACCCCAAAAGGAGGACGAGGGGCTATCCATGCATTCTTCAAATTCGAGAGTGGTTATTCTTGGTAAGCCGGAATGTCATCGCATTGAAAAATATAAGACTCACGAAGTACATCAAAATGACCTAGCGCAAAGATCAATAGAAGAGTTTGCACGACTTGCATCCGGGCTTCTACAAGGCGCTGTTTTATTAGGTCTTGCAAAAATTAGAGAAAATAATCGTAAAATTTTACGGAAGTTTGATGAATCTATAGATACAGCTTTTTTGTTGCACAGGGCGATGTCGTTACCCGATGAGGAAGCGTTTGAACACATACATCCTCTTCTTGTCGGCGAGCTTCAATCAATTCTTCAAGACTGTTTACCGGGTCAAATAATTACGGACGCTTTAGTTTCGGACTGGTCCTTTAATAAATGGAGGCCAAATAATACAGGACTTGACCTACTCCCCCCGGAGACAAATGCCAACGAATTTATCGAAAAATTTCTTTTGTTTGGGCCTGATTTAGGGTTGCATATGAGTCAAGTACCATTTTCAATCGCAAGAAAGAAAGGCGAAAATTGGGTATGGAATTTCGATAAAAAGAAGATAGACAAACTCGCAAGTCTTATGTTTCAAGAGGACGAGAGGCTTTCAAATCATAGATTGGCGATGCTAATGAGCAATCGGACCGCATATGGAAATCAAAAATATTTAACATTCGGCACGATTATTCGAGAAAAAGACATAGATACCAATCAATATTTACTTTGTATACTTCCAGTGTGCGACACTGTTAGACTTGAAAAAATGCGCCGATTTATCTTCTGCACTCTAGAGATTAAAAATACAGATAATGGAATTAATAATGAAAACTTCATTGTTGAAGACAATAATGAAATTAAGGGACTATTTTGTTCGTCGAAACCATATGACTGTATTACTCTTGAGTTTGAGCCACATTTAGAAGAAAAAAGAGTCTTGGCTGAAAATGACGAATTTACCTGTAATAGTAATGGCAAGAATTATAAATGGATCACTCAGCTTAAACCAGATCACGCCCAACGAGCTGCAGAAGATTTTTCTAGCAAACTGTCGCGAGTAGGCTTAACCGAATCGGAATGGCTTCGATTAATGTCGAAATAAGCGGCTATGGACGTATTGACACCTGAGCAGCGCCGAAGGTGTATGGGTTCAATCTCCGGCAAAAATACCAAACCCGAGTTGATCATTAGAAAATTGCTATTTAGTTTAGGCTATCGCTACCGCCTGCATTATTCAAACCTTCCCGGCAAACCCGATCTGGTATTTCCCGGCAAAAGAAAAGTTATTTTTATACACGGTTGCTTTTGGCATCGACACGACTGCAGCAAAGGAAACTCTATGCCTACTAATAACTCCGAATTTTGGCAGAAGAAGCTCTCAGATAATGTAATCAGGGATTCAAAAAATAGTAATGATTTAAAGAAATTGGGCTGGGAAGTCTTTGTTGTCTGGACATGCGAATTAAAGAACGTGGAGCTACTGGCAATAAAATTAAATTTATATCTTCAAACGTAAGACGTTTTTTTACTGGCAGCAATGTTCTAATATTTCTCTAAATCCGAACAGTTTCTATGAAATTATCTTTCATCTACAAAGCAGTTGAGAGAAATAACACAATGATTTTCAGTGTAAGCAGAGGCTTAGGAGCTTAGCTAAATGACCATCGCCGACACCATCTACCAACACGTCAAGGCCCTGCCGCCTAGCAAAGCTCTGGAGGTTTTACATTTCGTTGAGTTTCTGGAATCCAAATCCGACGCTACACCGGAACCCTCAGCCAACGAAGCCTTGGCCGCTTTTCTAAAAAGCCTGCCGGTCGGCCGGCGTAGCGATGCGGACATCAATGCCGAATTTCAAACCATGCGCGACGAATGGGATCAACCGTGAAACTGTTCCTGGACGCTTGCGCTGTCATTTATTTGATCGAGTCGCAACAGGAACAAGGCCGACAAACCCGCTTGCTGGTGGATGATGCTCGGAAATCGAACGCGCAATTGGCCATATCCCGGCTGTCGCTTCTGGAATGCCGGGTATTGCCGTTGAAATCCAAAAACTCGGCATTGTTGGATTTTTATGACCGTTTTTTTCGGCTGCCCGGTTTGGAAATTATCGAACTAGATACCACCGTCATCGATATAGCTACTGAGTTGCGCGCCAACCACCCCGGTTCCTTACGCACACCCGATGCCATCCAACTGGCTTGTGCTATAACGTCCGGCGCGGATCAGTTTTTGACGGGTGATAAAAAGTTGGCCGCTATCGAATCCGTGAATGTCATTGTTGTTTAACCGAGGCGCTTTGTAATGAAAACACAATTTGCCCGGACAATGCCGTACTCGAGCAACTGCTGGCTTATATCCAAGCCAAAACCACTACGTAAGGAATTGCCAAAGCGATTGAGGAATACATTCGGTTTAAGTCACGTCAAGAGTTGCTAAATTGCCTTGGGATGGTCGATATTGAGGACAACTGGCAAGCATTGAGGGATTTGGAACGTCCGTCATGAAGCCGGTGTTGATCGACAATTGTGCTGGATCGCTTTTTTCCAAGCAAGAAAGGGTTATTTGGGTGATCAGGTTGCGGTGTTAATTGAAACCAACCAAGCTGCAATAACCAAGGTGATCATCGCGGAATTGCTGCATGGCGTTAAGCAAGAAAAGGGGATTCAGCGCTTATGATTACAGTTCCTTTATTACCTGCCAAGCGAGGATGTCGATTGGATCGCGGCCGGAATGTTTGCCCAACTATTGCGTGCAAAAGGTTTAACTTCCCGTTGAGAGACGTTTTGATTGCCGTCGTTGCCCAAGGTCAGGGAATAAACTTTTTTCCCTGGATAAACATTTTCAGCAACTTCCGGCGGGGCACTTTTGCGATCAAGAAATTGGTCTGGTGTAGATAAGATTAATCAAGGAACAACATGCACGACATTCGCCCCTTATTGAGCAACAACGATTTTCCGGCCATTTTCCGCAAGCCGCTGGAAATCCTGCAAATCAATCTAGGCTATCTGTGCAATTTGAGTTGTGTACATTGCCATGTCAATGCAGGGCCGAAACGCACCGAGATGATGGGCGACGACACCTTGGCACAAGTGTTGGCGTTTGCCGAGGCGGCGAATATTCATACCTTGGATTTAACCGGTGGTGCGCCGGAAATGCATCCGCAATTTCAGTATTTGGTGCGCGAGGCGCGCGCTAAGGGCATTAAGGTTATCGACCGCTGTAATCTGACGATTTTGGAAGAGCCCGATTTCGCCGGGTTTGCTGAGTTTCTGGCCGAGCAGCAGGTGGAGATCGTCGCTTCGCTGCCTTGCTATTTGCAGGAAAATGTCGATAAGCAGCGCGGTAAAGGCGTGTTCCAAAATAGTCTGGCGGCCTTGCAGCGCTTAAACCGACTGGGTTACGGTCAGCCGGATAGTCGGTTACAGTTAAACCTGGTGTTTAACCCGCAGGAGGCGGTATTGCCGCCGGATCAAATTAACTTGGAACACGCCTACAAACAGCACCTGTACCAGCATTACGGCATTGTGTTCAATCGCTTGTTTGCCATCGCCAATATGCCGATCCAGCGCTTCGGGAGCATGTTGGTCAGCCAGGGGCGGTTTGAGGACTATCTGAGCCTGCTTCGAAACAGTTTTCGTGCCGAAAATTTGGCCGGTTTGATGTGTCTTAATACCATCAGCATCGACTGGCAGGGTTATGTATACGATTGCGATTTTAATCAAATGTTGGCCATGCCTCTGGCGGCGACAGCCGAACCGCGTCCGCATATTAGTGAGTTGAACACATTGGCATTACACGGGGCAGTGATCGCTACGGCCGCGCATTGTTACGGCTGTACCGCCGGTCAAGGCAGTAGTTGCGGCGGGGCTTTGGATGCGCATAAACAATGACGCCGCAAATCAGTATTATCATCCCAGTCATCAACGAGGCCGAGCAGCTTGCCGAAAAATTGCAAGCTTTGCAGGTGCTCAGAGAGCATGCTGAATTGCTGTTGGTCGATGGCGGCAGCAATGATGCTAGCCCAACTGTCGCCGAGCCCTTGGTCGATCAAGTTTTGTACAGTGCGCGCGGCCGAGCCCGGCAAATGAACTTGGGCGCACAGCAGGCGCAAGCTGAGGTGTTGTTATTTCTGCATGCCGATACTCAGCTACCGGACCGGGCGGTGGAGTTGATACTGTCGGCGGTCGAACAAGGCGCGGCTTGGGGACGTTTCGATGTGCAATTCGATAGCCCTCTAGCCATGTTTAAGTTGATCGCCTGCCTGATGAACGTGCGTTCCCGGCTGACCGGCATTTCCACTGGCGATCAAGCTATCTTTATCACCCGCTCGGCATTTCAGGCTGTGGGCGGTTTTCCGCACATCGCTTTGATGGAGGATATTGCCATCAGCGCGTCGCTGAAAAAACTCGCTGAGCCGCACTGCCTGAAGGCTAAGGCCGTCACGTCCGCGCGGCGTTGGCAACAACACGGTATCCTCACTACCATCTTATTGATGTGGCGCTTGCGGTTACGGTATTTTTTCGGGGCCAATCCGGACGATTTGGCGGCGCGGTATTATCGGAGGCAGTGATGGAAGCAATGGTGCGCTTGGGCGTGTTTCTCGGGATTTTCTTATTCATGGTGGCTTGGGAGTGGTTTCGGCCTAGGCGGCAATTAAGTTTGACGCGGCGCAGGCGTTGGTCGGTTAACCTGGGCTTGGCGATTTTAAACGTCGGTGTGATGCGGCTAAGCATCGGTGCGGCGGCCTGGCTGGCGGCGATTTGGGCTGCCGAGCAACAAATCGGTTTGTTCCATCTGGTGCCAGTGCCGCATTGGCTGTCGATAGTGCTGAGCCTGTTGCTGCTGGATCTGGCGATTTATGCCCAACACGTCGCCGCGCACCGCTGGCGCTGGTTATGGCGTTTGCATCAGGTGCATCATACCGACATGGATTTCGATACCACCACCGCGGTGCGCTTTCATCCCTTGGAAATCATGCTGTCGATGTTTTACAAGGTCGTCTTGGTGGTGTTGCTGGGTGCCGATTCTTTCGCGGTGATTGCTTTCGAAGTGATCTTAAACGGTTGCGCGTTGTTTAATCACGGTAATGTCGGCTTGCCGCTTGTGGTCGAGCGCTGGTTGCGCTATGCAATGGTGACACCCGATATGCATCGTATTCATCATTCTGCTTTTCAGCCGGAGACCGATAGCAATTATGGTTTCTCGCTGTCGTGCTGGGATAGGTTATTCAATACCTATTGCGGGCAGGCGCGCACGACGCAGACCGCAATGACGATAGGCTTGGACGAGTTTCGCGATAGTGCCGAGCTGGGCTTTGTCGGCCTGTTGGCCTTGCCGTTTCGGCGGCTACGCGGTAGATGAGCTATCTGTTTCCGGGTTGCGCCTTGTTGATTTTCTGCAAAGCGCCGGTGGCTGGTCAGGTCAAAACCCGGCTGCAACCGGCCTTGAGCGCTGAGCAAGCGGTTGCGGCGCATATCGAATTGACGCGTTTTACCTTGGAGCGCGCCTTTCGGCAGCCTTTGTGCGAAGTGCGATTGTATTGCGCGCCCGATTCTGAGCATGGGTTTTTTCAACAATGTGCCGCAATTTATCCGTTAAGCTTGCATCACCAACAGGGTGCGGGCTTGGGCGAACGCATGCAGTCCGCATTTACCGAAGCGTTGCAGGCTTATCAGCATGTGGTATTGATTGGCTGTGATTGCCCCAGTTTGACGATCGAAAATCTGCAGCAGGCATTTGCCGCGTTGATCGACGGCGCGGATCTGGTACTGGGGCCGGCGGACGACGGCGGTTATGTGCTGATTGGCATGAGCCAGTCGCAAGCCGAGTTGTTTGTGAATATGCCCTGGGGCAGCAATGCGGTGATGGCGCAAACCCGACAGCGGGTGATCGAGGCAGGTCTGAAATTGCACGAGTTAGCCGAGCAGTGGGATGTGGATACCGTCGACGATTGGCGTCGATTTCAAAGACTTTAAGCGCTTAACCGTGAACCAAGTGTGTAAGACTATCTGCTGACTGTCTCAGCCCTGGCCCGGCAGATTCTTCAGCCAATTAAGCCCGCTTAGCGAATGGATTTGTGGCCAGTATCAGCCGCGGTATAACGTTCGGCAATAAAGCTTGCCAAACAAAGACAGGCACTACTGTCGTTTTAATTTGTTAATAATGCGGAGGCATGTATGCGTAGTAACAGCCGTTACACCACTGTCGCGATCGGTTTGCATTGGCTGATGGCTCTATTGGTGCTTGGGCTGCTCACCCTTGGCATTTATATGGCCGATCTGCCTTTATCGCCGTGGAAACTACAACTCTATTCTTGGCATAAATGGGTTGGTGTCACCGTGTTTTTATTAGCGATAGTGCGGCTTAGTTGGCGATACACGCACCGTCCGCCCGTCTTGCCCGACAATACCTCAAAGCGGCTGCGTCTCGCGGCTCATGCCGTTCATTACTGCTTGTACGCTTTGATGCTTGCCGTTCCAGTTTCAGGCTGGTTGATGAGTTCGGCCAAGGGCTTTCAGACCGTTTATTTCGGGGTTTTGCCGATACCCGATTTGCTAAGTAAAGATAAGGCTCTAGGAACTGTTTTAGAAACTGTCCATCAGACTCTTAACTTTACGTTCATAGGCCTGCTGATTGCTCATTTGGCTGCAGCCCTTAAGCACCATTTTATTGACAAGGATGCACTGCTATCACGGATGTCTTTTCGCCGGCCTTCTTAATTCACTCAACCAGCAGGGATCATGAAATCTAGTCTTTTGGCATTGATACTGGGCAGTAGCCTGCTAGCCCCATTCGCAGAGGCCACTGAATATAATCACATCCAAACCGACGCTAGTACGGTGGGTTTTAGTTACAAGCAAATGGGTGTGGCGATAGAGGGGCAGCTAAAAAAATTTGACGCTCAGTTCAGTTTTGACTCTAGCCAGCTTGCCGCGGCTAAGGCGATATTCGAAATGGATTTGGTCAGCTTGGATGCGGGGAGTGAGGAGGCCAATGACGAGTTGGCAAAAAAGGATTGGTTCCACACGCTGGCCTTTCCCAAGGGTAAATTTGTTTCCACCGCTTTCAGAGCCTTGGGTAACAACCGCTATGAAGTCAGTGGTGCAATGACCATCAAGGGCAAAACAAAAGACATCTCTGCCGTTTTTACCATGACACCGCAGCACAATACGGCTGTTTTTGACGGTACTTTCACCCTTAATCGAGCCGACTTTGCCATAGGCGAAGGGGGTTGGGCAGATGTTGGCGTCATCGCCAACGACGTCCGGATTCAATTTCACCTGCTGGCCGACGCCGGAAAATAAGCTTTTTAACCGATCAAACCCAACCCAGGAGCCTTACTATGAAACACCCAGTTTTATTGTCACTAGCCGCGTTATTTTCGACTGCCGCCGTGGCTGCCCCCGAAACTTATGTCATTGAAGGTACGCACACACTGCCGCGCTTCTCTTATAGTCATTTTGGGTATTCAACTCAGTTAAGTCGTTTCGATAAAACCACCGGCAAAATCGTGCTGGACCGTCAGGCTAAAACAGGCTCGGTTGATGTCACAGTCGATAGCACCTCGGTCGATACCGGTTATCCGCTGTTTAATGAGCATATTCAGGGTGAAGATTTTCTGGATACCGGCAAATATCCGACGATGACGTTCACCTCAAACACGCTTAAATTTGAAGGCGAAAACCTGGTGTCTGTCGATGGCATTTTGACGCTAAAAGGTGTCAGTAAACCGGTCACACTGACCGTGACATCCTTCCAGTGCATGCCGCACCCGATGTTGAAAAAAGACGCTTGCGGTGCCAACGCGACCGCTGTCGTCAAGCGTACCGAATTCAATATGGGCAAATATGCCCCTAATGTGGGTGATGAAGTCACCGTTACCATTCCGGTTGAAGCGGTTAAAGAATAAGTCTTTGAGTTAAGGTGATTTTTGAGAAAATTTGTACCCATTGGCAAGGCCAGATTTGCCGTTGACTGAGCGGAGTCGGAGTCAACGGCAAATTGTTTGGTTTGGGTACATTTATTGCCGTAAAGCGCCTAATAGGTTAAAGATTCTCCGCAATACGCTGCAACGTATTATTCATTTCGTCGCCAGGTCCGATGGTGGTAGCAGTCAAGCTGCAGTGTAGTCTTGGGCGAAGCCAAGCCATTCACAGCTAAATGCATTTGTTTCTTTTTGGCGATCAATCAATGCGTTTTTTGTGTCATTGTCAATGAAGTTAATCGGGCATATAGTCTAAGTGCGTGTATTACTTCGGGAAACGAGCATGAACCGCTTACACAAAGATATTTTGACCGGGTTGGTATTCGTTACCGGCGTTATCGAATTTATTTCGGGCGACTTTATTATTTCGTCGGCATTATTCGCGGCAACTACCTTTGCCAGCAACATGGGTTCGAAGCGGAATAAACCGTAGGAATTGATTTTCTTGTTGCTTGGTTGACCCGGCAGGGGTTTAGACAAACACACTTCGCGCTAGGTTTTTATCAAGTAAGATCGGATTATCCGCTTCACTTGCATAAGCAATGATTTACAATATTGCGATGCATGAAATCAATCTTGAACCGGCTGCGTTAAATGGCTGACGCGAAAACTTATCTGAACGTACCCTATGCCGAAAAGGACGCGGCGAAAGCGCTTGGCGCCAGATGGGATGCCGCTGGGAAGAAATGGTATGTCCCTGCCAATAAGGACATGGCGCTGTTTGCCAAATGGCAAACGGAGTCCGGCCTTACGCAATCATCTAGCGACGAGCCGAGAAAACCAAAAGCCGATAGCGGTGTCGGCGGAACTACCCGGTCTAGCGATAAAAACTTCGTAGCTTATGACGGTGACGCGCCGCCATGGGATTGAATAGTCCTGCGCAAGTGTTGGCCGGTTTCGGTACTCGCTAATGCACCCTCTGAAATACCTAGCCGGCTATGCGCCTGCCATCACTGAGCAAGTGCATCGGCTGATCGACAGCGATAAACTGCCGGCGCTTCTGCTAAAAAAATACCCACAGCCACATGACATAAAGACCGACAAAGCGCTTTATGCCTATACGATGGCTCTTAAAAATCAATTTCTACGTCAATCCAATCCGCTCAGCAAAGTCGTTTACGACGACAAAATTGATGTGTTGCATCAGGCCTTGGGTTTGCATTCCGTGGTTTCGCGGGTGCAGGGCGGCAATTTAAAATCAAAAAACGAAATTCGTATCGGCTCGATTTTTAAAATTGCGCCGCCTGAATGTTTAAAAATGATCGTGGTGCATGAGCTGGCGCATTTGCGTGAAAAGCAGCATGACAAGGCTTTTTACAAATTATGTGAGTACATGGCGCCGGACTATCACCAATTGGAGTTTGATATGCGGCTTTATCTGACTTGTCTGGATTTGGGCGGGACGCTGTATTAAGTCTTTCAGCGCGACTTAATGGGGATGTGTATCCGTAAGACTGCGATATTTCTTAATTTTGCCTGGCTATAGTTCCGCTATTGCGTCAGAATTTACTTACTTTTTTACAGACATTTTTATTGGAGAAACATCATGCGTGTAGCAGAGTTAATGACCGCCAAGGTATTTACCGTCGAACCGCACGATCTGATTGATCGCGTGTTCTTTTTGATACATTACGAGAAAATCCGCCACTTGCCGGTGGTTGAAAAAGGCAAATTGGTCGGTATTGTTTCCGACCGGGATTTATACAAAGCCCTGGGACCAAAAAGTAATTCCAATGCGGTGGAGACGAATAAAGACAACTCGCAGTTACATGTGGTCTCGCAAAAAGTCGTGCATATCATGCATCGCGGCGTTTACACGGTTACGCCGGAAACGCCTGCGTCTGAAGCGGCGGCTATGATGGCGGAACACCGAGTCGGCGCGCTGCCGGTGGTGGACAAGGAAAAATTGGTAGGCATATTGTCCGCTACCGATATTTTAAGAGTGTTTGCCAAGTTGGAACGCGCGCACGAAAAGCTGGAACAACAGATCAAAGAAAGCGCCTCACACGGCTAAAGACGGCTGGGTTTGCTGCGCAAACCGACTGGAACTTCTAAAAATTGCACTTCGACCCGCTCAGTGCGAACGGCGGTCGCGGTAAATCAACCACCTATCCGTTCGTGCTGAGCCCGTCGAAGTATGAACGGATAGTATTTAGAGGTTCCCCGAAATCAATGGGGTGATGCAAGCTGTTTCGCCCAGGGCCAATCAATCGGTAATGGCGGCTCTTTTATCCACTAAATAGATCCAATCGTCTTGTTCTTTAACTTTCAACGCAGTTAGTTTTTTGCCCAAGCAGATTTCGCTTAAAGACTCTCCACTGATTGGGTCGTAGCAAATACTGTGCATGGAACACTGCAAATAGCGTCCGGATTCGTCGAAAATGTTGCTGTTCTCACAATCCAACGCCTTAGGCATGTGTACGCATTGGTTTAGATACCCGTAAACCTCTCCCTGGAAGCGCACCAGAATCGCGTCACGCGGCGTACCGCGATAGAGTAGCTTGAAAGAGTATTTGCCGAGTTCCGGAAGTTGTTGCGTGGGGCAGATGCTAAAAGGTTGTTTTACCGACATGGCTGTGGTCCTCCGTGATCTTTGCAAGCAATCCCTGGGCCACTTAGCTTGCGGTTTCTTAAGTCGTTTATTCGCGGCTAAACGGGTCGTACTCCTCATGCCTAGGAGCGGTTTGCGAGCGGACAGTCGGCAGACTAGCCGTCTGTGCATCCTGGGCTTGTCTCCTTGTCAGTTTCGCCCTGTTCGTTGCGAATTAGCCAGTCCAGGATCAAGGCATAGCTGGTGGCTAACAAGGTCGGGCCGATAAATACGCCTATAAACCCAAACGCCAACAAGCCGCCGAAGATGCCGAATACAATCAACACAAACGGCAACTCCACTTCCCGGCTGATCAGGATGGGCCGTAGCCAGTTGTCGATGGTGCCGACGAACAGCAAAAACCACAGCGCGATGAAGATCGCCCAGCCTGTTTCGCCTTCAGCTAGTAACCATAAGGCGATCGGCAGCCAGATGACTGTGCCTGCCGCTGGTATGATCATTAAAAAGAACGCGATCACGCCCAGCACAAAGGCGTAAGGTACGCCGGCAATCACAAATCCCAGGATAGAGGCCAGTGCTTGTACCAGCGCGGTGCCGAGTATGCCGTACACCACGGCGCGCAGGCTGGAGCGGACGATGTGCAGGATGCGTTGGGTGCGCTCGCCGGCCAGGCGTTCGACGGCAATGACCACGTGTTGAGCTACGTGTTCGCCGTCGCGATAGAAAAAAAACAGCACCAAAATAGCTAACCCCATGTGCATTAACTCGCCGGCCAGACTAATCCCTTGCTGCAATACCCAGCTGCTGGCGCCCAAGGCATATTGCCGGGCCAGATTGACGAGGCGGCTGGAATCTTCGCCGACGCTTTGCCAGGCCCTGACCGCGTTATCACCAAATACCGGCAGTTTTTGCAACCAGGCTGGAGCGGCCGGCCAGGCATGCGAGCTCTGGTTTAGCCATTGCAGCAGCCGATTGATGTCTTCGGTAAAGGTCAATGTGGCTGCGACGAAGGGTGTCAGCAGCAAGATGCCGATAGGCAAGACCATCGCTGTGGCAGCCCAGTTGGCGGTGAGTTTCCAGGCGCGCAGACGGGCGTATAATGGCCAGGTGACAAAACACAGAATCGCCGCCCACAACAAATCGAAAATAAACGGTCTTAATACCTGATAACAGGCAAACAGCAACAAGCACAACGCCGCCAGGCTGGCGATTTTTTCGTAACGGGAAATCTGGATAGGCATGATCGAGTGGGCGGCCGCTAACTGAATGGGAATGAATAATCCGGAGTTTACGGCATTATCGGTTAAGCCGGTATGACAGCCGGCGAATTAAACAACGCTTGCTTGTCGGGCGGCGCTTTACATAGAATGCGGTAGCCTTAATCTGGAGCGGTACCGTGAGCGAAGTCCGAGAGTTTATTCCGATCAATATTGCTGTGTTGACTGTTTCCGATACGCGTACCGAATTAGACGACGTATCCGGGCAAACTTTGGTCACCGGCTTGACCGATGCCGGGCATATCTTGATCGACAAAAAAATCGTTCCCGACGATATTTATCAAATTCGCGCCGCTGTGAGTCATTGGATCGCCGATCCGCAGGTTAATGCAGTTATCACGACCGGCGGCACTGGCGTAACCGGTCGCGACGGCACGCCGGAAGCCATTCAGCCGCTGTTGGATAAAGTGTTGGATGGCTTCGGTGAAGTGTTTCGGATGATTTCTTACCAAGACATCAAAAGTTCGACGATGCAGTCACGGGCTATTGCCGGCGTGGCCAACGCTACTTATATTTTCTGCGTGCCCGGTTCTTCCGGTGCCTGCCGTACCGCCTGGGAATCCTTGATTAAGGAACAATTGGATTACCGCACCCGGCCGTGTAATCTGGTGCAGCTGATGCCGCGCCTGTTGGAGAAATAATGCGCCCACCTTTTTTGTTTCTGGCTGCAATCGGCGGCTTTATCGGCGTAGCGATGGGTGCATTCGGCGCGCATGGCTTGAAGCATTTATTATCCGAACATCTACTGGATGTTTATAAAACCGCGGTAAGCTACCAGATGTGGCATGTATTGGTCTTGGCCTTGATCGCGGTGTTACCGGAACATAAATTATTGCGCTGGGCCGGCTGGTGTTTGGTGGCTGGCATCGTGCTGTTTTCCGGCAGTCTATACTTACTGGCGATATTCAATATCGGTTGGCTGGGCATGATTACGCCGTTTGGCGGCCTGGCTTTTTTAGCGGCATGGGCTTTACTGGCTTATGTGGCTTGGCAGAAAAACCAGGAGCTATAAATGGACACTAAACCGCCCGTTCGACCTTCCATGCCGCCGCCGGCATCTTCCCGGCCCAGTACCAACCGCAATTTGCGTGACGATAGCCATGAAGTAAAAGTGCCGCAGGTACCGGAAGACGCCATGCTCAAATTCCTGCACGCGGTCATTCATTTCGCGGTCAGAATTCTGGCGGTGTTGATGGTGCTGGTCATTTTGTGGGGCGTAGCCGACGTGGGCTATGTGATGTACCAGCGTTTGGTTGCTGAACCGTTTATGATGCTGACAGTTTCCGACATATTGGTGATTTTTGGTTCGTTTATGGCAGTGTTGATCGCGATAGAGATATTTATCAACATCACGCTGTACATCAAACACGACACGCTACCGATTAAAATGGTCATAGCCACTGCCTTGATGGCCGTGGCCCGAAAAGTGATTATGCTGGATTTCAAGGATCTGGACCCGGCCTATGTGATGGCCATTGCCGTAGTCATTTTGGCGCTGGGCCTGACTTACTGGCTGATTTCCTATAAACCGCAACAACCTGTCAAACAAGACGAGCGATAAATAATGCGTGATGCAACCCCGCAAACTGTTTTCCTGAAAGACTACACTCCGCCCGAATATCTGATCGATCAGGTCGAATTGAATTTCGATCTGGACGAGCAGCGCACTCAGGTTCGCTCGACATTGAGTCTGCGCCGCAATCCTCAGAGCCCCGACAGCAGTGCTGCATTGAAGTTGCTCGGCGAGGAATTGCAATTAGTCAGTATCGCGATAGATGGTCAGCTGCTGGAGGCTAGCCAATATCTACTCGGCGAAGAAGCGCTGACCATTTACGAAGTGTCGCAGGATCGGCCGTTTCAGATAGTCATCGAAAATATCATCAATCCGCAAGCCAATACCGCGCTGGAAGGTTTGTATCTATCCAGCAGCATGCTATGTACGCAGTGCGAGGCCCAGGGCTTTCGGAAAATCACCTGGTTTTTGGACCGGCCGGATGTGATGAGCCGTTTCAAAACCACGTTGATTGGCGACAAGAGCAAATATCCGGTCTTGCTGTCAAACGGTAACAAGGTCGGCCAAGGCGAGCTGGAAAACAATCGGCATTGGGTGAGCTGGGAAGACCCGTTTGCCAAGCCCTGTTATTTATTTGCCTTGGTGGCCGGCCTGCTGGAATGCGTTGCCGACGACTTCACCACGATGAGTGGCCGCCGTATTGCGTTGGAGATATTTGTCGAGAAGCACAATGTCGACAAATGCGATCACGCGATGCAATCCTTGAAAAATGCCATGCGTTGGGACGAGGAAACCTACGGTCGGGAATATGATTTGGACTTGTACATGATCGTCGCGGTCGACCATTTCAATATGGGGGCGATGGAAAACAAGGGCCTGAACGTGTTTAACACCAAGTTCGTGTTGGCTCGGCCGGACACCGCCACCGATAGCGATTACGAACATATCGAAGGCGTGATAGGCCATGAGTATTTCCACAACTGGTCGGGTAATCGCATCACCTGTCGCGACTGGTTCCAGTTGAGTTTAAAAGAAGGCTTTACCGTATTTCGCGACCAACAATTTAGCGGCGACCGCAGCTCGCCGGCCGTAAAACGCATTGAAGACGTCAATGCCTTGCGCACCCGCCAGTTTGCCGAAGATGCCGGCCCGTTGTCGCATCCGATTCGTCCGGAAGCCTATATCGAAATCAACAATTTCTACACGCTGACCGTCTATGAAAAAGGCGCGGAAGTGGTGCGGATGCTGCACACCTTGCTGGGCGCCGCTGGTTTTAGAAAAGGCTGCGATTTATATTTCCAGCGCCACGACGGCCAAGCGGTCACTTGCGAGGATTTCGTTAAGGCCTTGGAAGATGCTAACGGTGTGGAATTAAATCAATTTCGCCGCTGGTATTCGCAAGCCGGCACCCCGGTGTTGACTGTTAGTCAACGATACGACGCGGAATCTCAACAACTGCATTTGACCATTCAACAAAGTTGTCCGCCCACGCCTAATCAGCCGGTAAAAGCGCCGCTGCATATTCCGGTAAAACTGGGCTTGCTCGCCGCCGACGGGTCAGTCGCGCCGATTATCTGTAACGGTTCCAGTCAGTCGGAAATGATCTTGAACGTCACAGAAGCCGAGCAGACCTTTAGCTTTGATCAGCTGGTGCAGCCGCCAGTAGTGTCGTTGCTAAGAGGTTTTTCCGCACCGGTAACCTTAAAAATAGAACGTAGTCCGGACGAGTTGGCGTTTTTGCTGCGGCACGACAGCGATACCTTTAACCGCTGGGAAGCCGGCCAGCAACTGGCGGTGCAGGTGATTTTCAAGCTGATCGACGCTATCGAGCTGGGTCGACCCTTGCAGCTGCAGCCGGTTATCGTCGAAGCCTATCGTAGCGTGTTGACCGATAGCAGCGGCGATTTGTCTTATCAAGCACTGTTGCTGGCCTTGCCGGAAGAAAGTTATTTGTCCGGGCAGATGGCGATCATCGATGTGGAAGCGATTCATCAAGCCCGGGAGTTTGTGAAAAAGACGCTAGCCGAACAATTGCACGCCGAGTTTAAACAGCTGTATATCCAACATCATCGTGACGAATCCGGTAGTTTCGATGCCGGCGCGGTAGGACGGCGCCGTTTGAAAAATGCCTGTTTGAGCTATTTGAGTAAATTGGAAAATGACGATATTTATCATATTGCCGAGCAGCAATTTTACAGCGCCCGCAATATGACCGATCAACTGGCGGCGTTGTCGGCCATCGTCAATAGCAATCATCCGGCCAAGGCCAGAAGTCTGGATAGTTTTTATGTGCAATGGCGGCAGGAATCGCTGGTTATCGACAAATGGTTTACCTTACAAGCCACCAGTAGCATGCCCAATACCTTTGCAACCGTGCAGGCTCTAATGAAGCATTCGGCTTTCGATATGAAAACGCCTAATCGGGTGCGATCATTGATTGGCGCCTTCAGTCAGGCCAATCCGCTGCATTTTCATGCCCAAAACGGCGAGGGCTACCGCTTCCTGGCCGACCAGGTATTGGCGCTGAATACCCTTAATCCGCAAATCGCCTCGCGGATGGTCACCGGGTTGGCCCAATGGCGGCGATATGACGCGGCCCGGCAGGGCTTGATGAAACAGCAATTACAGCGTATCGTCGCTACCGAGCATCTGTCCAAGGATGTCTACGAGATCGCCAGCAAGAGTTTGGCGTAGCCGTCACAATCACGTAAACTAGCGCCGAAATAAGCCATACGCATCAAGCATGAACCCACGCACCGCCCAGGTTGAGCGCAATACGCTCGAAACCCAGATCAAAGTTTCAATTAATCTCGACGGCAACGGCTCGGCGGCGTTTACCACCGGCTTGCCGTTTTTGGATCATATGCTGGATCAGATAGCCAGACATGGCTTGATAGACATGGAGGTTGTGTCGCACGGCGACTTACATATCGATGCTCATCATAGTGTGGAAGACATTGGTATTACCCTCGGTCAGGCCTTTGCCAAAGCGTTGGGCGACAAAAAAGGCATCTATCGTTATGGCCACGCCTATTGCCCTCTCGACGAATCCTTATCGCGGGTGGTGGTGGATTTCTCCGGCCGTCCCGGCTTGTTCTATGAAGTAGAGTTCAAGCGTGCGTTTATCGGCAGTTTCGATGTGGATTTATTTAAGGAGTTTTTCCAAGGCTTCGTCAATCATGCCGGTGTGACCTTGCATATCGATAATCTGAAGGGCGGTAATGCCCACCATATTGCTGAAACTGTTTTCAAGGCATTCGGTCGAGCTGTGCGAATGGCGATCAGCCATGACGAGCGGATGGCCGGTATCATGCCTTCTACTAAAGGCAGTCTATAATTCCCACACTTTTTGCCTAAAAACCCGACCTTGTATCACTAGATTTATGTCATCAGTAGCCGTTATCGATTACGGAATGGGAAATCTGCATTCCATTGCCAAAGCGCTTCAACATGCCGATAGCCGGGTAAATGTACAAATAACTGCCGACGCCGCGGTGATTAGCGCGGCGGACCGCGTGGTATTTCCCGGCGTCGGGGCGATACGCGACTGTATGCAGGCTTTGAACGATAGTGGTTTGGCCGATGTGATCCATGAAGTAGCGCAAAACAAACCTTTTCTGGGCATCTGCCTGGGCATGCAAGCTTTGTTGACCGATAGCGAGGAAAACGACGGCATTGCTTGCTTAAATATATTCCCAGGACACGCTAGGCGATTTGCCGACCATATGCTGAGCGCCGACGGCAATGTTCTAAAAATTCCACATATGGGCTGGAATCAGGTCAAGCAAATTCCGCATCCGCTCTGGCACAACATTCCGGATCATAGTCGTTTTTATTTTGTACATAGCTACTATGCGGCGGCGGACGATCCGCGTCATATCGCCGCAACAGCCGATTATCCACAAGCATTTACCTGTGCACTGGCAAAAGACAATATGTTTGCCGTGCAATTTCATCCCGAAAAAAGCCAGACCGTGGGATTGCAGCTATTGCAAAACTTCCTGGTGTGGGATGGGACTGCGTAACCTCCCCAACCCTTAGATGTTGGCTTTACTAACCTTTAGATTTAGTGTTTTAACTGTCGAGATTTAGATATGTTGCTGATACCCGCAATTGACTTGAAGGAAGGAAAATGTGTCCGCTTGCGCCAGGGTCGTATGGAAGACGACACCGTATTCTCGGACGATCCGGTGGCTGTGGCCGGGCGCTGGGTAGAAGCAGGGGCGAAGAGATTGCATCTGGTGGATCTCGACGGCGCATTCGCGGGCAAACCGAAAAATGCCGAGATAATCAACGCAATCGTCCAAGCCTATCCGGACGTGCCGGTACAAATCGGCGGCGGTATTCGCGATGAAGACACCATCCAGGCTTATCTGGAAGCCGGCGTACAGTACGTAATTATCGGTACCAAGGCAGTCAGCGAACCGCATTTTGTTCGCGACGTATCGATTGAGTTCCCCGGCCACATCATCATCGGCCTGGATGCCCGAGATGGTAAAGTCGCCATCGACGGTTGGTCGAAATTATCCCGCCATGATGTGATCGACCTGGCGCAAAAGTTTGAAGCCAATGGCGTTGCCGCCATCATCTACACCGATATTTCCCGCGACGGCATGATGCAAGGCGTCAATGTCGACGCCACTGCCAAATTAGCGCGTTCGGTCCACATTCCCATCATCGCCTCGGGCGGCATCACCAATTTGGATGATATTCGCGCACTTGGCGCTGTGGCACACGAGGGTATCATGGGTGCCATTACTGGCCGCGCCATTTACGAAGGCACACTGGATTTTGCCGAAGGGGAAAAGCTGGCGGAGTCTTTCGGCGGAGCCGATGCCTGATTCATTATGCCGATAAGCTGTAAGCAATGAGCCTAGCCAAACGTATTATTCCCTGCCTGGATGTCGATAACGGCCGCGTCGTTAAAGGCGTGAAGTTTGTCGATATCCGCGATGCCGGCGACCCGGTGGAGATTGCCCGTCGCTATGATAGCGAAGGCGCGGACGAAATCACCTTTTTGGACATCACGGCCACGCACGACAACCGCGACACGATTGTTCACGTTGTCGAACAAGTCGCCAGCGAAGTGTTTATTCCACTGACTGTGGGCGGCGGCATCCGGGTGTTGGAAGACATTCGTCGCATGCTGAACGCCGGCGCGGATAAGGTAGGCATCAACAGCGCGGCAGTATTTCGGCCGGAGTTCGTCAAGGAAGCGGCCGAGAAATTTGGCTCGCAATGCATCGTGGTCGCTATCGACGCCAAAAAAGTCAGTCTAGAAGGCGAGGAAAATCGCTGGGAAATTTTTACTCACGGTGGTCGCAAGCCGACCGGTATAAACGCTATCGAATGGGCCGTGAGAATGAAAGACTATGGCGCGGGTGAAATTCTGTTGACCAGTATGGACCGCGACGGTACCAAATCCGGCTTTGACTTGGCCTTGACCCGCGCTATCAGCGAAGCGGTCAGCATTCCGGTTATCGCCTCCGGCGGCGTCGGCAACCTGGATCACTTGGCCGACGGCATCATAGAAGGCAAAGCCGACGCCGTATTGGCTGCCAGTATTTTTCACTTTGCCGAATACACCATAGAGCAAGCCAAAAGGCATATGCAGTCGCGCGGCATAGAGGTACGCTTGTGAGCACAAGCTGGTTGGACGACATTCAATGGACCGAAGACGGCCTGGTGCCGGTCATCGCCCAGCTTCAGGATAGCGGTCGGGTGGTGATGTTTGCCTGGATGAATCGCGAGTCGCTGGCTTTAACTATTGCCGAAGGTTATGCGGTATATTGGTCCCGCTCCCGCCAGCGTTTGTGGCGCAAGGGCGAAGAATCCGGACATCGCCAAAAGGTATTGGATATTCAACTCGATTGCGACGCCGACGTGATCTTGATTAAAATAGAACAGGAAGGCGGTATCGCCTGCCACACCGGCCGGGAAAGTTGTTTTTTTCGTAGTCTAACCGACGGTGAGTGGCAAGCCACAGAGCCGGTGTTGAAAGACCCCAAAGCCATCTATAAATAACAATCATACGCCGGCATAGCTCAGCAGGTAGAGCAGCGCACTCGTAACGCGAAGGTCGTAGGTTCGATTCCTATTGCCGGCACCATTAAAAGATCAACACATTACCCTTTTTAAACAATTTGCAAAAGTTGCTTCGTTATACCCACGTGCAAAGTGCCGGTAAGGTTGAGAAAACATGCAAAATGCCGATGGTGTATAGACTTATGCCGTCTTATCCGGACAGTCGATTTGTCCGGATCGGGCTGGTGATTAGACCGCTAATTGCCAGTACAGTCCGGAGGCTTACAATCCCGACTTTTTATCCGAAGGTATTCAACTGCCTTCCCTTGCACTTTACAGAGACAACACATTTTGAGTTTAAATAGTTACCAGTCGGTTGATCGTGAGCAATTAGCCAAAGACATCAGTCAAATTCACAAACAAGCGTTAGTCGATATTGGTCCTGCCGATTTCGAGCATTTAAAAAAGATGGAACGTTGGGGGCGGGTTTGTTCGCTCATCGGCTATGCTACTGCCTGGATCTTCCCCAATCCCATTTCCGCACTGTTGATCAGTCAGGGTAGTTTTTCCCGCTGGACCGGGGTGGGGCATCCCATCGTGCATAAAGCTTTCGATAAAATGCCGGATGTGGACAAAAATTACACCAGCAAAAAATTTGCGAAGGGTTGGCGGCGGTTTTTGGATTGGCCGGACTGGATGACCCCGGCCGGCTGGCATCACGAACACGATTTATTGCATCATTACAACTTGGGAGAGGAAACCGATCCCAACAATGCCCAACACAATATGGAATGGTTGCGGCAATCCACGCTACCCATGTGGCAGCGTTATGCCATCGTGGCGTTTTTTTCCGGTATCTGGAAAATTATTTATTACACCCCGCGCACCCATAAAGAATTGGTTTTGAATGCCGCCCGCCTACAAGGCAAGCCCAAACCTGAAACCACACGTATCGGTGCCTGGAGCCTGTTTACCCCGCAAGGAAAGGCGTTGTGGCTGGAAAGCGTGTTGCCTTACACTGCTTATCGTTTTGTATTGTTGCCGCTGCTATTCTTACCGCTGGGCTCGTTTGCCGTTGTCAGCGTGTTGATTAATTCCATTTTTGCGGAGATTTTGACCAATATGCATAGCTTTTTGGTCATGATCCCCAATCATGCCGGCGACGACGTAATGATGTTCGATGAAAAATCGCATAGCAAGGGCGAGTTTTACTTGCGGCAGATCTTGGGTTCGGTGAATTATCCGACCGGGTCTAATGTCAACGATTTTTTCTACGGCTGGTTGAATTATCAAATCGAACACCATTTGTGGCCGGATTTGCCGCTAAGCCAATACCAAAAATTACAGCCGCAAGTGAAAGCGCTGTGTAAAAAGCATAATATTCCCTATTGTCAGGAATCGGTATTTAAACGCATGCTGAAAGCGGCGGATGTTATGGTAGGTAAAACCTCAATGCTGAAGCCAGCGATGGTTTAAAACTTCCAGCACGAGTTGCTCAAGTAACGACTTAATCAAACTTAAGGTGTTAGGCCAATGCTGTTATTCAAACAGGATTTAGCCAGACTTTTAGATATTTGATTTCTAGCCATTGGCAATACGTGCTATTTCATTTCAATACAGTTAATCTCCCAGCCAGACGAGCACAATCCACGAAAAATAATATGAGCGATAACAGAGACACCAAACCCGAACCCATTGCAGCAAAACCAAACTGGAATTACGACTCGTATTTTCTAGCCCAGCTTGAACGTATAAGTCAGCAGGCCGCTGGTAAGCAGCCCAAAAAACGTACTGCCGAGCCGGCCCCGAACGACGGTGCCGAAGCAGACGACGAACAGAGCAAATAGTTTTCTCTGCGTAAACCGCGCAATGCGGTTCGGCGTCGCTGTGCCTTAACCTTATCGAATTGATTGCAATTCTTGCAAATTAGGCCCGACAAGGATTTATAGGCAAATTATTCCGAACCCATCGCTAGGTGTATGGCGGTGATAACCGCCGGGGTTTTTCCTGAGGAATGCCGTCCGCTTCCACCCGGATTAAGTTGACGCCTGGATAGCGCTTGGCTATGTCTTGACGCTTGTTGTTGGCATCGACAGTCATTGCCGATGGGGCTTTCAACGCTTCCGGCGAGCGTAACACCAGCACCTATTGGCCGCTGAATGCAAACCCAGTAGCACACGCCCAGGGCGTGTCTATAGCGTTAAACGCCTGCTTCTCTACCGCCAATGTGGCGATCTTTAAGAATACACTCAGCCGGATGGGCCAATTTTATTAGTCCTTGCCCATGAATTGCTCGGGGTGCTTAGTTCTACTTTGTCAGATTACAAAAAAGGTGCGTCATACCCGCTGGGAAGCGGGTACCCAGTGCGATGGAGGGTAAGCTTCGATCTGTCCATGGCGTCCGGATTTCGGCAATCCCTGCCGAAACGACGGACTTAGAGATGCAGTTCGAGTAATCTGACAAAGTAAAATCAGAGTACGACGCGTACCGGAACTCTAATTCGCTGCTAAACGAAATTGAATAAAAATGTTTAAACAGGCGACACATTTTTCAGTATCGCAGTAATATCGCTATTTCAAGAATCTTAGGAGAACAATATGTACTGCCCAAATTGTGGAAAGCAAAATCCGAATCACGCGAATTTCTGTCTTGAGTGTGGGGCAACTATTCAGGCGAATACCGGGTATCGCGGACTCATGGGCAATAGTGGGGATATGACGTTTACCGAATCAGTGTCCAGCTGTTTTGCCAGGGCATTTGTTTTCAAAGGCAGAGCATCACGAGCCGAATATTGGTGGTTTGCACTGTTTAACCTATTGGCATCTATAGTGGCTGGGATGATAGATCAATCAGCCTACGGTGAGCCGGCAACCGTCACCGCAATCACCAACTTGGTCATTCTATTTCCTTCGCTGGCCGTTAATATCCGTCGCTTACATGACACCGGACATAGCGGCTGGTGGTATCTGATTATTCTGACTATTATCGGCATCATCCCGTACTTCATCTGGATGGTGTCAAAAGGCGATGACCGTCAAAACGAATACGGTGTTCCTGTTTAACATAAAAGCATTTTAAATTTTGCTGATCAGGCATTGAACTAGAATGACGACCGCCGTTGGCCTGATCGCCTCAGTTGTATTGAATATTATTTTGCTTGGATTCATCGTACTCAACCTTAGAAAAAATCGACTTAAAGATAGAAATCAAAAAAAGCCGCCACTTAAGACCGCTGCAAACCTAAGAACAATTTCCTGTCCATCCTGCTCGCAACACATTAAATTTACATTGCCGATTGACGGTAACAAAGCGCGATGCCGGAAGTGCAATGCACAGTTCAAACTGGATATTGACGATCACCGCAATGTCTATATAACCGAAATAAAACTACCTGAAGATGACCAAAGCGTTAAATCTTTGGAGGATTGCTACCTGATTCTTGGCTTGGCTGCAGATGCCATTCCGCTGGATATAAAAGCTGCCTACAAAAAGAAAATTTCCGAATATCACCCGGATAGAGTGGGCACCTTGGGCATAAAAATCAAGCAAATCGCCGAAGAAGAAACCAGGCAAATAAATGCCGCCTATGCCATGCTGCAAGAGAATGGCATGGTGTAAGGCCTGAGCTTCGGGCTCAATCGCTTTGATAGCCGCTGGTTATTCTTGAGCGGGTTTAATGTTAAATGGATTGGCGTTTTAACACGGAAGTGCGGCGCCGCGTACTGAATGAAGAGTGAGTCTAGCTGTTAAAGACTGGTTCTCGGTAAGTCGCTAGCGGCGCGAGTCGATGACTTCTTGATGAATGCCAGAAGACGACTAGACTGCTTGGCGGCGGATCATATGCTTGGCACAGTTTGGATAGCAAGGGTAGAAAGGCGGGTTTCAGCTCGATCGACTTTACCGGTCAACTGCAAATTACCGATGTCGAAAAATTTGAGCAGGCGCTGTTTCATGGTATTGGCCGATCAAAAGCCTTTGGCTGCGGATTGCTTATGATTCGCCGAGTCTAAAAGCAGCACCATTTAACAAGTGCTAAAATCAGCACTCCAAAGCGCACAGGTAAAATGCCATGCAGATTAAATTTTCCGAAGACGTTATTCCGCTTACCGACCTGAAAATCAACCCAGGGAAGGTGATCAATCAGGTAAAGGAAACACACAGACCGGTGCTACTGACCAGTCGTGGCCGAGGTGTCGCCGTGGTGCAGGACTTGGATGAGTACGAAAAAAATCAGGAAGAACGGGCTTTTATGAAAGCTGTCGCTCAAGGCCTGATGGATGTGAAAAATGGTCGGACCATGGAATTGGCCGAGGTGAAAGCCAAGCTGGGTATCGGCTAAATGAAGCTGCTGATTGCCGATTCCGCATTCAACGATCTCTTAGACATTAAAGCGTATTATCTGGAACAAGGCGTGCCGCATATTGGCGATAAGTTTGTTGCAGACATCGTTGCTCATCTCGAAACCTTGGTTGAGCATCCGGAAATCGGTAGAGTGGTTCCCGAATTTCAAGAAGAAAAAATACGCGAGCTGATTCATTCGCCTTTTCGCATGGTGTATTGGTTGGAAGATCGGACAATTCATGTCATCAGGGTATGGCGTAGCGAGCGATTGTTACAACTGCCCAACTTTAATTAGCACCAACCCCATGCTGCCACCCCTAAAGCCCATCGCCATGAAAGAACGTGTCTCCATGGTCTTTATAGAAAAAGGCCAGATCGACGTCAAGGACGGCGCCTTTGTCGTCGTCGACGAAACCGGCATTCGCACCCATATTCCGGTCGGCTCCATCGCCTGCATCATGCTGGAACCCGGCACCCGCGTCTCGCATCACGCCGCCGCGTTGGCGGCCAGGGCAGGGACCTTGTTGGTCTGGGTCGGCGAAGCCGGAGTCAGGTTGTATGCCGCGGGCCAGCCGGGCGGTGCCCGTTCGGATCGTTTGCTGTACCAGGCCAAACTGGCCTTGAGCGACGACGCACGCTTGAAGGTGGTGCGCAAGATGTACGAAATCCGTTTCGGCGAAAAACCGCCGGAACGCCGCAGCGTCGAACAACTGCGCGGTATCGAGGGTGCCAGAGTCCGCAAACTGTACCAGTTGCTGGCTAAACAGGCCGGTGTGGACTGGAAAGGTCGCAATTACGACTACACGCAATGGGACAACAGCGACACCGCCAACCGCTGCCTCAGCTCCGCCACTGCCTGCTTGACGGCATCTGCGAAGCGGCGGTGCTGGCCGCCGGTTACGCGCCGGCCATAGGGTTTATTCACACCGGCAAGCCCTTGTCTTTTGTGTACGACATTGCCGACTTGTTCAAATTCGACGACATCGTTCCGCACGCTTTCAAGATCGCCGCCAAAAACTATCCCAATCCGGAACGCGAAGTGCGGCTGATGTGTCGCGACGTGTTTCGGCAAAGCAAAATTCTGCGCAAAATCATTCCCACCATAGAGGAAGTGCTGGCCGCGGGCGAACTGGAAATCCCCAAGCCGGCGGAGGAAAACATCGCCCCGGCCATCCCCAATTCTGAGAATATCGGCGATGTTGGTCATCGTAGTTGAAAACGTGCCACCCCGGCTACGCGGACGCCTGGCGGTGTGGCTGATCGAAATCCGCGCCGGAGTCTACGTTGGCGACTTGTCGGCCAAGGTGCGGGAGATGATCTGGTCGCAAATCGAGGATGGCTTGGAAGAGGGCAACGCCGTGATAGCTTGGTCTACCAACACCGAATCCGGCTTTGATTTTATGACTTTAGGAAAGAATCGAAGGCTGCCGGTCGAGCTGGACGGCTTGAAGCTGGTGTCGTTTTTTCCGATCGAAGGCGAGGAAAGCTAGCATACCGGTTTTTCTCCCTCCCTCACTGGTCGCGTATCTAAAGCGCGGTCGTCCTGCGGAGGAGGGGGCGAGGACAAAAACAGCGCTAAATCGACTTGCAAACCGAATCTCAGGCTACGAGTTTTGCTGGCTCTTTAACAACCTGGAAAAGGCAAAAAATTCGGTAGAAATTTCGCCGGGTTGTTTTTATATGCGTAACAATGAGTTACGATTAGTGCGTTCCCCGCACCCGCGGGGATGAACCGCAGATCGTTTCCGTGGCGGCGTCAATTATTCCGCGTTCCCCGCACCCGCGGGGATGAACCGGCTGCCGCCGCGCCCGGCATGCTCAGTATTTTGCGTTCCCCGCACCCGCGGGGATGAACCGCAAATCCTGAAGGATGCGCATAAACGTCCTTAGCGTTCCCCGCACCCGCGGGGATGAACCATGCGCCGGTAAATAGACGTTTAAACCCAAACCGCGTTCCCCGCACCCGCGGGATGAACCGGCTTGACCGGAGTCGCTCAATCATTAAACCAAGCGTTCCCCGCACCCGCGGGGATGAACCGGGTTCGATACATCTATACCGGCGCGGTTGCTGGCGTTCCCCGCACCCGCGGGATGAACCGGGTTCGATACATCTATACCGGCGCGGTTGCTGGCGTTCCCCGCACCCGCGGGGATGAACCGCATGGCGCGTCGATACGGTATGATTCAATCGGGCGTTCCCCGCACCCGCGGGGATGAACCGTCACAGTCAACGCACTCAATCTGCAGCAGGGTGCGTTCCCCGCACCCGCGGGGATGAACCGTACCACGACTAAGAAACAACAAGTGACTGATAGACTCCAGGTGTTATCGTGCTGCACGATCCGTGCAATACGGGGTATTCTGTCGTGGCTGGCATTTCTGATCGGCTTGCCTGCGGGAAATTGCTAAAATAGCCGGCTGGCAGCAAAATTTGGGTGAACACCCGTTACCGTTTCGCTTATGCGCGCCTGGAATCGATTACGCAACAGCGTATCGATTGTTGATAACGCGTGGTCTGCGTGTAACAGTGCGTTGATCGTGTACATGCGCCTCGGGTGAGGTATTTATTCGTTGGCCCGGCTTGATTTGACCTGTTTGCCTGGGATTTGAAGAGGAATTTATATGATGGTGCAGCAAGGCTACGCCGAAGTGACCAGGGCCGATGCGCCGGAGATGATGGCATATGACGGGTGTAAATACCGAGAATTCGCTGCTGTCGACTACTATCGTCATTACGCCTGATATGAATAATATCCCACCCAAACGCGCCCTGGGCCGTGGACTTGAAGCCTTATTAACCGATATGCCGGCTAAACCGGTAACGGATAAACAAAGCATTGACGCGAATCCCGCTCTGGTTCGCGCCATCCGCCAAGAAAATAGCCATTTGCTTCAAGAAGCCGAAGCATTAAAGATGCTGTTGGAGGAGCTCGAAAATGTGTTGGGCGACTTTAATTCGGATTCGCCTATTTATTAAACGCCCGCAAGATCAGTGTGACAGAAGCGGGTTTGCCGGGGATGACAACAGAGTTTTTTGCATTCCTTGGTATCAGGGTTTTCTCGGCACCATGGTACGCAGAGTCAAGATACGGTAGGAAAGATGTCAAATGGCGCGCCCGAGAGGATTCGAACCTCTGGCCTCAGCCTCCGGAGGGCTGCGCTCTATCCAGCTGAGCTACGGGCGCAAGTGATTTGCGGTCAAACAATACAGTCATTTCGGTCAAGCGGTGTTGACCGTTACCCTAATCCTGAAAACTGACGGACTGTGTCTTCAGGGCTATCTAGCAGCCGACGGCCACTTTAGGTAAGCGCGCCATTATAAGATTAAATGCAGTTAAAGTCATTGCCAATCCAGGTTTAAACACTGGTTTTTCCTTTATTTAGTTTCGCCAGTAGCTGCTTTTGCCGATTCAGCCGCTCGGATTTTTCCGCTTCGACTTTGGCTTGCCGTTGGTTTTTGGCTTGATGACGCTGTCTGGATTGGTCTGCGTTGGCTTTGGTCCATTCGGTGTTTGCAGGGATCATGCTGATGCAGTTGACGGGGCAAGGCGCGATGCATAATTCGCAGCCGGTACACAATGCGGCGATTACGGTATGCATGTGCTTGGATGCACCAAGGATGGCATCGGTGGGGCAAGGCGGTAGGCATTTGGTGCAGCCTATGCAAGTCGCCTCGTCGATCACTGCTACTTGTAGTGGGCGCTGGGCACCAAATGCCGGATTCAAAGGCTTGGCGGGTAATTTTAGTAAATCGGCCAGTAATTGGATACCTTGGTCGCCGCCCGGTGGACACTGGTCTATGTCGGCTTGGCCGCAACTGATGGCTTCCGCATAAGGCCGGCAACCCTGATGCCCGCATTGGCGGCATTGGGTTTGCGGTAGTAGCGCGTCGATTAGGTCGACTAAAGATGCCTCGCTTTGCTTGCTCATTGCCAATTAGTTGTTCGTCAGCACTTTACGTTATTTAACCCGCATGCCCGGCTGCGCGCCTTGGTCTGGTGACAGCACCCAAATGTCTTTGCCGCCGGGGCCGGCCGCCAGCACCATGCCTTCCGAGGTGCCAAAGCGCATTTTGCGTGGCTTTAAATTGGCGACTACCACGGTCAGCTTGCCTTCCAATTCTTCCGGGGCGTAAGCCGATTTAATGCCGGCGAAGATGTTGCGGGTTTCGCCGCCCAGATCGACGGTCAGTTGCAGCAGTTTTTCCGCGCCTTCCACCGATTCCGCCTTGACGATGCGAGCGATGCGTAAGTCGATCTTGGCGAAGTCTTCGATTTCGATGGCTTCGGCGATGGGTTCGGCTATGGCTTTTGACACTTGCTCCGGGTTTGTGGTCACGGCGGCAACTGGTTTGGCTGGCTTAGCTGTTACCGGCGGGGTTTTTTCCAGGTTTTCCTTGGAGGCTTCCACAATCGCGGCGATTTTGTCCGGTTCTACTCGGGTCATCAACGGTATGAAGCTATTGATTTTATGGCCGAGCAGCGGCTGGGCATCGCTGGGCCAGCTTTGCGCGGTAATGTTCAAAAAGCTTTCGGCATTGTTTGCTAGCGTTGGAATCACCGGGCGCAGATAAGCTACCAGCATCCGAAACAGGTTGACGCCCATGCTGCATACCGCATGTAACTCGGCGTCACGGCCTTCCTCTTTAGCGATCAGCCAGGGTTTCTTCTCGTCGATGTATTGGTTGGCTTTGTCGGCCAACGCCATGATTTCCCGCATCGCTTTGCCGAACTCGCGGCTTTCGTACAGATCGGCGATGGTGCTGTTGGCGTCCACAAACTGTTGGAATAAAGCCGGCTCGGCGCATTCAGCCGAAAGCATGCCATCGAATCGCTTGGCGATGAAGCCGGAACAGCGACTGGCGATGTTGACCACTTTACCTACCAAGTCGGAGTTGACGCGTTGGCTGAAATCGTCGAAGTTCAGGTCTATGTCGTCGACGCCGGCGCTAAGTTTGGCGGCGAAGTAATAGCGCAGATATTCCGGATTCAGATGATCCAAGTAAGTGCGAGCTTTGATAAAAGTGCCGCGCGATTTGGACATTTTCTCGCCGTTTACGGTTAAGAAACCGTGGGCGAAAATCGCGCTGGGGGTGCGGAAGTCCGAGCCGTGCAGCATGGCCGGCCAGAACAGGGCGTGGAAATAAATAATGTCCTTGCCGATGAAGTGATAGAGCTCGGTGGTGCTGTCTTTGCGCCAATAGGTGTCGAAATCCAGGCCTTGGCGGTCGCAGAAGTGTTTGAAACTGGCCATGTAACCAATGGGAGCATCCAGCCAGACATAAAAATATTTGCCCGGCGCATCGGGAATTTCGAAGCCGAAATATGGTGCATCGCGGGAAATATCCCATTGTTGCAAGCCGCTTTCCAGCCATTCCGCCATTTTGTTGCTGACTTCCGGTTGTAAGTGGCCGGCAGTAGTCCAATTGCTTAGCATCTCGGAAAAATGGCCCAGTTCGAAGAAGTAATGCTCGGAGTCTTTTTCGATGGGCCGTTCGCCGGAGATGGCGGAGACGGCATTTTTCAATTCGGTCGGCGAATAGGTGGCGCCGCAGGCTTCGCAGCTATCGCCGTATTGGTCGGCCGCGCCGCATTTAGGGCATTCGCCCTTGATGAAGCGGTCCGGCAGAAACATGTTTTTGACTGGATCGTAAGCCTGGGTGATGCTGCGTTGGCTGATATGGCCGCCGTCGAGCAGGCGTTTGTAGATCAGCGCCGAGTATTCTTTATTTTCCGGAGAATGGGTGCTGTGATACTGATCGAAGGCTACGCCAAATTCCTGGAAATCGGCGCGATGTTGTTGTTCGACAGCAGCAATCAGCTGTTCCGGAGTAATGCCTTCCTTGTCGGCGCGCAGCATGATCGGGGTGCCGTGGGTGTCGTCGGCGCAGACGTAATAGCAATTGTGCCCGCGCTGTTTCTGGAAGCGTACCCAGATGTCGGTTTGAATATATTCGACGAGGTGGCCTAAATGGATCGGGCCATTGGCATACGGCAGGGCGCTGGTAACAAGGATTTTTCGGTTAGACATGGGGGTTAAAACAGCCTGGGAAAATGAGGGCGGATTATGGCATAAATCGCCTGGGCTTTCATGGTTTGGGCGGCAGCTTGCCGTTTGCTTGCCTGCTTGGGAAGTGTGGGGCGCGGGGTGTTTCGTATCTTTGGTAATAGGGATCAGTAAGGTACAATTCCGACGAAGCCTACAGCTTCAGCGCTATGCTTTCAGGCATGGCACGCTAAGTCAGCTTGGCCTTACCCATTTTTGAACCACTTAAACCTATAAGAAGAGGTAACATCATGAGAAAAATTTTGTTTCTGGCCATCGCAATGCTGGCTTCCGGTACTGCCGCAGCTGCTACCGACCATTATTTGTTACGCGACGGCAATCATGTGCAGCATTTAAAGGTTACGACCTTAGGTAAAGAAATAAACGCGACGGTGGATGTGGATTTTGAGCCAAACCCCGATGAAGCCGGCAAGCACGCCTGTTCCGCAATGGTATCCGATGAAGCCAAAAGCGTAGGCGAAAACGAATTGGTGTTGAAAAAACACATTGAGGGCCAAGCTCGCTCTTGTTCGGTGAAGATCAAATTGACGCCTAACGGTGCCAAACTGGAGCAATCGGAAGAATGTACTTACTTCGCGGCCGGTATCTGCAGTTTCTCCAGCAATGATAAGGAACTGGTTAAAGTCAAATAAATCCCTGGCGCAATGGCTTTGGCTCATTGCGCCGTCTTCTGCTTTTCTCTATCAGCTTGCTTGGGCTGGCAAATTGTGTTTTGTTGTTAACGCTTTTTATCAGTTGTTTTTGTGATTTATTTTCTAAAATTGTGTGATATGCCGCACTGTAGAGACATTTTGTCGCGCGGCAATAAGCCACATTTTAAACGTTAGGATTCTTTGTTAGATTATCGCCAGCTCATGCGGACATGTATGAGCTTTAATCGCCCCCCGATAACCGAGAAGCCAAGGAGTTTATTATGAAAAAAGCACACATGATGATAGTAGCCGCTGCCGTTGCTGCGCTGGGTTTAACCACCGCACTGAATGTTACCAATGCTAATGAAGCGGCTAATGAAGAGGTAAAAACCGTCGCCTGGTATGTTGCCAATATCCACGATGCCAGAGCCCAAAATCAAGCTTGTCACGATAACCCAGGTATTCAGGGTAGTGCCAATTGCGCCAATTCTTTGCATGCGTTGGAAATCGCCTTTAAAGGAGGTAATTGATCCCTTGTATGGTCGGACTTTTACCTATTAAACCTGTCTGCTTCGTTAGCTTGCCGACTAAGGCTTTGCGAAATGAGTAGGTGGTTTTGATAAATATGGTCTGATCGAGATGATCGTTTGGGTGGATAAAGCCGCCTGTTTTGTGACCGGACACTCTCCCTCCCTTTGATCGTCCGGATAGCGTTTGCCGGTTTGTCTAGTTGATGACCATCGTCTGGCTAACCAAGCCGGCAACGCGATACAAGCTTCTTATTTTCCGAGTGCTTCCCTTCATCCCTGCTTAACCATTGTCGCTAAAGTGTGTGGCTTTAGCGCTAGTTTTTAAAATTCCCTTTCGTCATTTCCATGACATGTGGCCGAGCCGCATGCCAAGTCTATAAGCCGGCGTGCGGCTGGTACTAAAATAATTCCGGAAATTGAAAATCTGCTAAATTAACCATTTAATTTGTCAGACAATTCGATCATTTGACCATGTACAAAGCCAGCCAAAATCAAATTCACATTTCTGCCAACTTAGGCGAATACGCTATTCCACCGTTAAAAGACATGTTGGTGCTAGGTAAGGAGTCTCCGATTGGCTGCATTGCCATGCGTCGGGCCATTGAGTTACTGGTGAAGGCGCCGTTTGAGCATGTTGAGTTAGATGACGATGTGATCAGCGATATTTTGGTACGACAAAGCCTGTTGAAGCGTATTAGCAAAGACGCGTTGATGGACTTTGTATTGAATCAGATAAAGCCGTTGATGAGTGCTGATGAGATATTGCATGCGGAGATGGATATTTCCGTCCAACTAAATACCAAGCTATGAAGCAACTGGTGGTTGGCGATTGTTTATGGCCGCACGTTTGTCGGGTTAAGGAAGAGGATCGCCCTTATAGCGTTGCAGGCAATATCGTTTTTGCTGTTTTTCGGGACGCGTCGGCGGAGGATTTTTGCGGCTTGGCCACCGATCACGATATATCGAAACATCCCAATTGGATTTTTGCCGATTTGGTGGAGCATCGGCCTCTGCTTAGCATCTCTCCTAGGTTTGGCGTTCGCAAAGCTTTAGGTCTGCTGGATGAAAATCAGCTGGGCGCCTTGGCGGTAGTCAACAAAGGTCAATTCGTCGGTGTGGTTACCCGGCAAAGTATTTTGGAAGCGCTACTAAATCGCGAACGGCAATTACTGAAAGAGACTATGCGCCTTAAGATTGCCGCGGAAATCAACCACGAGCAAGCCGTCGTGTGGGTTGAACGCTTGGCAGCATTGAACGATGCCGCGCGCAGTTTATTGGGCGTGTTGGCGCATACGTCGATCGAAATCGAGTTATTGCAGGCCGGCATCGATGCACTTTGCAATTTGTTGGATGCCCGTTATGGTGCTATTGGGATAGTCGATAATGTTGGTGCGTTGAAGGAATTTATTTATGCCGGAATTAGCGACGAACAGGCTGTGCAAATAGGGCCGCTACCCGAGGGGCGAGGCTTGTTGGGGGCAGTGATTGAGGAAAATGTCTCGTTAAGGCTTGCGGATATGAGTAAGGACCCACGTAGCGCTGGTTTTCCGCTGCATCATCCGCAAATGAAATCCTTATTGGCAGTGCCTATTTCCCATCAAGGCCGGGTGTATGGGCGTATCTATCTCAGCGATAAGCATAGCGGCGAGCTGTTTACCAAGAATGACGAAGAACTGGCATTGAGCTTTGCGCATTCGTTATCTCTGGTAATCGACAACGCCCGCGAGATCGAGGAGGTGAAACGTGCAAGACAACGCCTGGATTATATTGCCCATTTCGATGCGCTCACCGAGTTGCCGAATCGCACCTTGCTGACCGACAGAGCCTTGCAGTTCATTACACAAGCGCAGCGCAAGAGCGAGATTATTGCGTTCCTATTTCTCGATCTGGATAATTTTAAGGCGATCAACGATACCTTTGGGCATGCTGTTGGCGACGAATTGCTTAGAGGGGTTGCCAAGCGAATTTCCGCATGCTTGCGGGAAGGCGATACGCCATCCAGGATGGGCGGGGATGAGTTTATTATCATGCTGCCCAATGTCGGCGATAGTCTCGATGCCGCCAAAGTGGCCATCAAAATACTACATGCCTTGAACGAGCCTTTGCAGATTGAAGAGCATCAAATCTATTCTCGGGCCAGTATCGGCATCAGTATTTATCCGGATAATTCGCTTTCGTTTGACGAATTACTGGCGCAGGCCGATTCTGCTTTGTATCACGCCAAAAAACTGGGCAAAAATAATTATCAGTTTTTTACCCCGGAAATGAATAGCGCCGCTCAGCATTATCTGAAATTGGAGCATCATTTGCGCCAGGCGTTGGAGTTGGGTGAGCTGATGTTGCATTATCAGCCGCAGGTGAAAATTGACAGTGGTTGCATCATTGGCATGGAGGCCCTGGTGCGTTGGCACAATCATGACTTAGGCATGGTCATGCCTGATCAATTCATCGGTTTGGCGGAAGAAACCGGGCTCATCGTACCTATCGGCACTTGGGTATTGCGGACTGCATGCGAACAGGCGCGCGCTTGGCAATTAGCCGGGATGCCGATTCGAATTGCGGTCAATTTGTCCGGAAGGCAGTTTCACCGTTTCCAGGATCAGCGCCAGTTGTTGGATGTGGTGTTGGATGTTTTGCAAGAAACCGGGCTTTCGCCGGAGTTGCTGGAGTTGGAAATCACTGAAAGTATCTTGATGCATAAGCTTGATACTACGCTGGATACGTTGAATCAGATCAAGAAGCTGGGGGTGCGGATTTCGGTGGATGATTTCGGTACCGGTTATTCTTCGCTGAGTTATTTGAAGCGTTTTCCGTTAGATACCTTAAAAATCGATAAATCGTTCGTGAAGGATATTTGTACCGATGCTAACGATAGAGCGATTGTTTCGGCTATTTCGGCAATGGCGGGGCAGCTGAAATTGGAGTTGGTGGCGGAAGGTGTTGAAAACCAGAGTCAGTTGGACTTTTTAGTAGGCGGCCAGCAGTGTAATTACGGGCAAGGTTATTATTTCAGCAAGCCCGTGCCAGCCGAGCAGGCGTTAGCCTTGTTGACGCAATCCGCGTTGCAACACCAATAAGTCGCGCTTACCTATTAGCGGTGCTCAGTTTCTTGTCGCCTGCTTCGGATCGATAGCTTTGACCTCCATATCGAAATTCAGCTTGATGCGTTGTGCAACGGTTTTGGCTTCTTTCTTATTCTTAAACGGTCCGGCGACTACTTGGAAGCCACCATCCTTGGCAATTTTACGCGCAGGAATCGGCGGTCCTTGGTGATTGAGCATGGCTGCAAGTTTTTGTGCGTCGGTTTCGTTTTCGAAATTGGCGGCCAGAATCGACCAGTCCTTATCGCTCAAATCGTTTATGACCGGTTGTCCGTAGAATTGTTCGGGATGTGCCAGTTGCACCGCATCGGCAGTTAGTTCGGGCAGGTCCGCACTGTCCGGCAATACTGGGGTCGGGACGCCGTCGGCACGTTGCAGGATACGCTCGACTTTACCCCAATCAACGGTTGCTTGTTTTTCAGTCGCTAGTTGTTGCAGTTTTTTGCGAATATCTTTTTGCAATTGTTTTTGCTGTTTTTCCCATTTGTCCAATGGATGGTGGGCTTCCAGATAAAGCATATCATCTTGCCAGGTTGCCATATAGGGCTGGTGGACGATCCTTACCGGCGTGCCTACTTCTACTTTGTTGAATAGGGCTTCTATATCTTCGGGGTATAGCTGTACGCAGCCATGACTGACTTGTAAGCCGATCCCGTAAGGTTTGTTGGTGCCGTGGATCAGGTAGCCGCTGAAGCCCAGGGGCATGGCATAGCTGCCTAGTGGGTTGTCAGGGCCGGCGTGTATTACTTTCGGTAACGGGTCGCCCAGTGCCTGGTGTTCGCGGTGAATCGACTCCGGAACCGTCCAGTCCGGATTGGCCTTTTTCGCGACAATTTGGGTTTGTCCCAGTGGCGTGTTCCAGCCCTGGCGGCCAATGCCAACCGGATAAGTCAATACGCTATCGGTTCGGTTTTTGGGATAATAGAACATACGCATATTGGCCAGATTCAGTACGATACCTTTGCGCGGGGCATCCGGGAGTACGAAACGCAAGGGCAGCAGCACAGTTTGTTCGGCTGGCAAGGTCCAAGGGTCTAGATTGGCATTGGCGATAGTAATATCGTTGTAACCCAAGCCGTAATGGCGGCCAATGTCGGAAAGTGTATCGTTTTCGTGGCTGCTGATACTGGCTAAGGCGCCGACCATGCCTTGGTCACTGCTCAGGTTAAACTCATGACTGGCTATATTGTTGGGTTTGGAGTTCCAGACTATGTGTTCCGGCTGGTCGTCGGAAAATAACGGTATGCTTTGGCAACCGCTAAGCAAGGCGCTGATGATCGTCGCAACGAATACTAGCGGTATCGGTGAAACAGCACGGTTTTGAATGACTGCTGACATGTTTATGATAGGCGCGGATAGTGACGGAGCTGGATGATTGAAGGTAAGCGATCCAAATTAAAATCAGATTAAAGCGGCATTAAGTCCTAATTAAGAATCAACTATTAAGGCTAAGTGTTAATTCATTACGATAAAGCATTATTATGCAAGAGAAAACTATTTTTTAACAATGGCGCGAATTTAATGACGTCCTTTTAAGGTGTTATCATATCCGCACTGTTTTACTTGGTTGTTATTTCCCATTACTTCGGAGTTCCGCATGGCGAACATTGACAAAACGGCTGTCGAAAATTTACTTAAACATTTTATCGACCCGAATGTGGAAACCGACTTGGTTTCGGCAAAATCCGTTAAGAAAATCAGTGTGGATGGCAGTGATGTTAGCGTTGTTATCGAGTTAGGTTATCCGGCTAAAAGTTATCTTGATGAGTTGAAGTCGACGCTGATACAGCGCCTGCAAACCTTGCCCGGTGTTGGCAAGCTGGATGTGGCAGTAAGCTTCAATATCGTTTCGCATTCGGTGCAAAAAGCACTAAAGCCCTTGCCGAATGTGAAAAATATTATTGCGGTGGCCTCCGGTAAGGGCGGGGTTGGCAAGTCGACCACTTCTGTGAATCTGGCTTTGGCTTTGGCGGCGGAAGGCGCCAATGTGGGCATTCTGGATGCCGATATTTATGGCCCCAGTATTCCGACTATGCTGGGGCTGTCCGGTAAGCCCGATAGTCCCGACGGCAAAAGCATGTTGCCGAAAATCTCGTTTGGCGTGCAGACCATTTCGATTGGTTATTTGATCGATCCGGACCAGCCGATGATCTGGCGCGGACCTATGGTCACCGGTGCTTTGCAACAGTTGCTGAATCAAACTCAATGGCAGGATGTCGATTATCTGATTATCGATTTGCCACCGGGTACCGGCGATATTCAGCTGACGCTGGCTCAGCAAATACCGGTGAGTGGCGCTGTGATCGTTACCACGCCGCAGGATATTGCCTTGATTGATGCGCAACGTGGTTTGGGAATGTTTGAAAAGGTCAATGTGCCGATATTGGGGCTAGTAGAAAATATGAGCATGCATATTTGCTGCAATTGCGGTCATGAAGAAGCGATATTTGGTCAAGGCGGCGGTGTAGCGATGGCAACCAAGAATAAGCTGGATTTGTTGGGATCTTTACCGCTGGATATTCATATCCGCGAGTATGCGGATAGCGGCAGGCCTACGTTGGTCGCCGATCCGGATGGTCGCCCGGCGCAGATCTACAAAGCGATTGCGCGGAAGATGGCGGCCAAGTTGGCGATGCGTGCCAGGGACTATAGTGGTCGGTTTCCAAATATTGTTATCCAGAATACTTGATAGTCCCGCCTGCCGACTTGGCTGATTGCCGAGTCGGACGGGCTTAGACTAACACTAAGTTGTCGCGATGAATAAGTTCGTCTTCGTCAGAATAGCCCAGCAAAGTTTCGAATTCGCTGCTGGGTTTTCCGGCAATTTTAACTGCGTCTTCCGAGCCGTAATTGATTAAACCGCGGGCGATTTCGTTGCCTTGCAAATCCAGGCAAGACACCAGGTCGCCACGTTTAAACGAACCTTGCACGGCCTTTACGCCGACTGACAACAGGCTTTTGCCGGCATCTTTCAGAATTTTTACCGCGCCATCGTCCAATATCACACTGCCTTTTAGCTGTAATTGCCCGGCCAGCCATTGTTTGCGAGCGGCCAATGGTGCGATGTTCGGAATTAAATAAGTGCCTAATTCGTTACCGTTGAATACGGCAGGGATGACGTTGTCGATTTTGCCGGACACGATCACTGTGGCAGCGCCGGAGCGCGCGGCCAAGCGGGCGGCGCGGACTTTGGTGTACATGCCGCCGCGTCCCAGGCCGCTGATGCTGCCGCCCGCCACTTCATCAAGTAACGGTTCGTTCACGCTGATCTCGGATATCAGCTTGGCGTTTGGATTTAAGCTGGGGTTGGCGTCGAACAAGCCGGTCTGGTCGGTCAGAATGATCAGTAAATCGGCTTCTACCAGATTGGCGACCAATGCGCCTAGAGTGTCGTTGTCGCCGAAGCGAATTTCTTCGGTGGCGACCGCATCGTTCTCATTGATGACCGGCACGACACCGAAATCGAGCAAGGTGAGTAAAGTGCTGCGGGCATTCAAGTAGCGCTGGCGATCGGAAAGATCGTCATGGGTGAGAAGTACTTGTGCGGCTAGCACGTCGTGTAGCTGAAATTCATCTTCAAAGCGTCTGACCAAGCCCATTTGCCCTACTGAGGCGGCAGCTTGCAATTCATGCAAGGTTTTCGGGCGAGTTTTTAGCTTTAAACGGGACATGCCTTCCGCGACCGATCCGGAAGATACCAACACCACATCGACGCCTTGGCGTTTGAGTGCGGCCATTTGCGCGACCCAGCCGGCAATGGCTTGCTTGTTAAGGCCTCGTCCGCCGTCGGTTAGCAACGAGCTGCCGATTTTGACGACAACGCGCTGGGCTTGCGAAAACTCAGAACGGCTCATGGCGCGGCTCCGGTGCTTGCATATCTCGCTCGGCTTTTTGCTGGTCGAGGAAATCCATGATGGCGTACATCAGCGCTTGGGTGCCTTGGTTTTTTAATGCGGAAATCAGGAATACCGGGCCGTTCCAGCCGAGTTCGTCGACGATGGCTTGGCAGTGTTGCTCGACTTCGTCGTCGGGTACGTTGTCGATCTTATTCAATACCAGCCAGCGTGGCTTGCTGGACAGGTCGTCGCTCCATTTTTCCACTTCGTGGATGATTTTACGTGCTGCGCTAACGGGAGTTTCGTCGCTTTCATATGGGGCAATGTCGACGATATGCAGTAACAAGCCGGTTCTTGATAGATGTTTTAAGAATTGCAAACCAAGGCCGGCACCTTCTGCGGCGCCTTCGATCACGCCGGGGATGTCTGCGATCACGAAGCTGCGTAGATCATCCACTCTAACCACGCCCAGGTTGGGGTGTAAGGTTGTGAATGGGTAGTCGGCAACTTTGGGGCGTGCTGAAGAGACGGTGCGAATCAAGCTTGATTTGCCGGCATTCGGCATGCCCAGCAAGCCAACATCGGCGATGACCATTAATTCCAGTTTTAACATCCGGTGTTCGCCGGAGGAGCCTTTGCTGGTTTGTTGCGGCGCGCGATTGATGCTGCTCTTGAAGCGTGTGTTGCCCAGGCCGTGAAAGCCGCCTTTGGCAACCAATAATTGTTGGCCGGGTTTGGTCAGGTCGCCGATTTTTTCGCCGGTATTGGCCTCGTAAACGGTAGTGCCGGGGGGCACGGAGACGTAGCAGTCGTCGCCTTTCTTGCCTGTGCAGTCACAGCTTCCGCCGTTTTCGCCGCGCTGGGCGCGATGAGTCGAGTGATAGCGAAAGTCCACCAGGGTGTTGATGTTTTCGGTGGCAACCAAGTAGACGCTGCCGCCGTCGCCACCGTCGCCACCGTTGGGGCCGCCCAGGGGAATATATTTTTCGCGGCGGAATGAGGCTTTGCCATTGCCGCCGTCGCCTGCTTCTACGCGGATTTCCGCTTCGTCAACAAATCTCATAATTTACCGGTATAAACAAAAAAGCCCCGCTGAAAACGAGGCTTTTCCTTTCAGTTGTGCCAATTGGCACAGCCAAGAAATTTACGCTGCTGCAATGCTGACGTATTTACGGTTTTTCGGACCTTTTTCTTCAAAAACCACTTTACCGTCCATTGTTGCAAACAATGTGTGGTCTTTACCGATGCCAACATTGGTGCCGGGGTGGAATTGAGTGCCGCGTTGGCGAACCAGAATGTTGCCTGCTTTAACAACTTGGCCGCCAAAGCGTTTAACGCCAAGTCGTTGCGCTTGGGAGTCACGTCCGTTGCGAGTACTGCCGCCTGCCTTCTTATGAGCCATTTTCTATCCTCGTTATATTATGCAGAAATGCCAGTAATCTGGATTTCTGTGTAGTATTGACGATGCCCCATTTGTTTCATGTGGTGCTTACGTCTTCTGAATTTAATGATTCTGATTTTTTTGTGTCTGCCCTGGGAAACCACAGTTGCAGTCACTTTGCCGCCTTCGACAAATGGCTGACCTACTTTTATGGAGTCGCCTGATTGGACCATCAGCACTTTGTCAAACTCTACGCTGTCGCCTGCGCCCAACTCAAGTTTTTCTATTTTTAAGGTAGTACCCTCTGCGACCCGATACTGTTTACCACCTGTTTGAATTACCGCATACATCAGCGTAAGCTCCATCAAGCATGATCTGTTAATAGTGAACAGAGGATTATATTTTTAAATCGATCCGCAGTCAAACTTAAATTCCAGAGGAAACTACCTGTCCAACACCTGTTTGCTGGGAGTGCTATTGACACTACTCGGTATTATTCATAGCATGACCGGTTATTCACGTTATACGCTACCGAGCGACAAGTTCATAACATTACATGATAGCTAAAGTTTCAACGCCAGCGTCAGTCACTATAGACTTCGATTCAATCAAAAATTTAACCAGCGCGGAAACTCAAGCCGTCGACCGGTTGATTTTAGAGGAACTGAGCTCCGATGTTGTGCTGATTAATCAAATTGGGCATTACATAATTGGTAATGGTGGGAAAAGATTGCGGCCGATGTTGCTGTTATTGGCAGCAAAAGCTCTGGGCAGGGTTGATGATCATCATCTGATCTTGGCGGCAGTGATCGAATTCATTCATACCGCAACTTTATTGCACGACGATGTGGTGGACGAATCGGCTCTGCGTCGCGGCAAGGAGTCTGCGAATGCGGTGTGGGGCAACGCGGCTAGTGTGTTGGTAGGGGATTATTTGTACTCCAGCGCTTTCGAAATGATGGTGCGCACCGATAATATGCGGGTGATGGCAATTATGTCTAAAACCACTACCGCGATTGCCGAGGGTGAAGTGTTGCAATTATTGAATTGCAACAATCCGGAGACTAGTGAAGCCAGATATTTGGAAGTCATCGCCCGCAAAACCGCCATTTTGTTCAGCACAGCCACCCGCTTGGCGGCAGTCGTTTCAGCGACGGATCCCGCCATCGAAGAGGCGTTGGCAGTTTATGGACAGCAATTGGGTGTAGCGTTTCAGCTAATAGACGATGCGCTGGATTACAAAGCCAATAGCGAAGAACTGGGGAAAAATTTAGGCGACGATTTGGCTGAGGGTAAACCCACCTTGCCGTTGATCTATGCCATCCAGCATGGTAACGAGCAACAGGCTAAAATTGTGGTCGATGCGATTCGGCAAGGTTCGAGGGACGCGTTTAACGACGTTTACGAAGTCGTCAAAGCCACTAACGCCATAGAATATACCGAGCAATGTGCGGATAGGGCTGCCGAAAAGGCGATTGCGGCATTACAATGCTTGCCTGATTCCGAGTACAGGCATGCCCTGGAAGCGTTGGCGCGTTTCTCTGTACAGCGTAGTCACTGATTGTTTACAGTTTATCCGGCATGGCTGTTAATTGCTGGATGGACGACAGCAGCGGAGTATACAGTTTTTCGATTTTATCCAGTAGCTGTTGAAAAAATTCACCTACTTCGCCTGACTCTTGATCAGTATGAGCAGCAAACAGGTGTTGTTCCAATGTGCTAATTGGATCATTATCGATTAGGTCATCCAATATCTCCAGTATCTCGGAGTCTGCCAAAGTAGCGTTGAATTCTGCCTTTTTTAAGCCTGCTAATTGCCGGTTTAATGTCCCGACGTTTGTTTTTAGGCTTACTGCCAATTCATGTGTGTCTTCAAGCAAGGTTAAATCGCTAGTCAATAGCGCTAGCTGATTTGCCGATTCCTGTATTTCGCTCAGCAGGCGTTTGCTTTGTTTTTTTAGGGAAGTCATCTTTTCTCCTGGTTTTTTGACATAACCATTGATGTAGAAATAAAACCCAAGACTTAGCGCAGGTATATCGGCGGGTTCTTCGGCGATGGTTGCTATGATAGCAATAGAGCCGGCAGTACATCGAGAGTGTGTAAAACCCATTGTTTTATAAGCTTTTTGTGCTTGTTGGGCCTGGCTTCGTGCTTGCAATTGGCTCGATTATCATTTAACTTAGCAAGTCACCTGAAAGGCTAGGGGTGCTTTCCGCTGTATGCAAGCCCGGAAAGCTGAGAAAAACCCTTCGAACCTGAACCGGTTAACACCGGCGTAGGAAAGCCCTATCTTCCCTGCGCTTGCGATTTATTGAGATTTTGGAGATAAGCATGAGCGCTGTCCGCAATGAAATTACGACCGATACCGGTAGTAGCGTAAGAATCGATTCCTATCCCGCCTCGGAAAAAATTTATATCCAGGGCAGTCGCGCCGATATTCAAGTGCCGATGCGTAAAATCAGCATGTCGGATACCCCGGCCCACTTCGGCACGGAAAAAAATCCACCGATTTTTGTTTACGATACTTCCGGTGTTTACACCGATCCGAATGTGGATGTGAACTTGCACAAAGGTCTGGGTTCGATACGCGGTAACTGGATAACGGAACGCGGCGACACCGAATTACTGAGCGGTCCGACGTCCAAATACGGACACGAGCGCTTGCACGACCCGAAGACCGCGCATTTGCGGTTTGAATTGACTCGCAGTCCACGTCGCGCCAAAGCCGGGCACAATGTCTCGCAAATGCATTATGCCCGTAAAGGCATCATCACGCCGGAGATGGAATATATCGCCATCCGCGAAAACCAGAATCTTGAAGCGATGCGCGACCGTTACCAGGGCCAGCACCCAGGCTTTTCCTACGGTGCCAATATTCAATCCTTTATTACACCGGAGTTTGTCCGCTCGGAAGTCGCCAGAGGTCGGGCGATTATTCCAGCCAACATCAACCACCCTGAATTGGAGCCGATGATTATTGGTCGCAATTTCCTGGTCAAGATCAACGGCAACCTGGGTAATTCCGCGGTGACTTCTTCCATCGAAGAGGAAGTCGAAAAAATGTTGTGGGGTATCCGTTGGGGCGCTGACACCATCATGGATTTGTCCACCGGCAAAAACATCCACGAAACCCGCGAATGGATCTTGCGCAACTCGCCGGTGCCTATCGGCACGGTGCCGATTTACCAAGCGCTGGAAAAAGTGGATGGCAAAGCCGAAGAGCTGACTTGGGAGATCTTCCGCGATACGCTGATCGAACAAGCCGAGCAAGGGGTGGATTACTTCACCATCCACGCCGGCGTACGTTTGCATCACGTACCGCTGACTGCTAAACGCCTGACCGGCATCGTCTCGCGCGGCGGTTCGATCATGGCCAAATGGTGTTTGGCTCATCACACCGAAAGCTTCCTCTATACCCACTTTGAGGAAATCTGCGAAATCATGAAGGCCTACGACGTGTCCTTCTCGCTAGGTGATGGCTTGCGTCCGGGGTCGATCTACGACGCCAACGACGCCGCCCAGTTTGGCGAACTGGAAACTTTGGGCGAACTGACCCAAGTCGCCTGGAAACATGATGTGCAAACCATGATCGAAGGACCCGGCCATGTGCCGCTGCAAATGATCAAGGTCAATATGGATAAACAGCTTGAAGACTGTTTCGAAGCGCCGTTCTACACCCTGGGGCCTTTGACCACCGACATTGCGCCCGGCTATGACCACATCACCTCTGCAATCGGTGCCGCCAACATCGGCTGGTACGGTTGTGCGATGCTGTGCTACGTGACCCAGAAAGAACATTTAGGCCTGCCGAACAAGCAAGATGTGCGTGAAGGCATCGTCACTTACAAAATCGCCGCCCATGCTGCTGATTTGGCTAAAGGCCATCCCGGCGCGCAGATTCGTGACAATGCGATGTCCAAGGCCAGGTTCGAATTCCGGTGGGAAGATCAATTCAACATCGCCCTGGATCCAGAAAAAGCCCGCTCATTCCACGACGAAACCTTACCGAAAGATTCGGCCAAGGTCGCGCATTTTTGCTCGATGTGCGGTCCGCATTTCTGCTCGATGAAAATCACCCAGGACGTACGTAATTATGCTGAGCAAAAAGGCCTGGAAGAAGCGGAAGCCTTGAAAATGGGTATGGAAGAAAAATCCAAACAGTTCCTGGAAGAGGGCGCAGCGATTTACCACGAAGTCTAATTCTTGTCCCATTCGTCAGTAGTGCGGTCCTCTGCACTGCTGACGGTTCCAAGTGTTTGCCTGTTTGTAACGATAGTCTGGCGGCATGCCGATACAAGCGTGTGGTTGTCTCAAGCACGGCTTGATGAGTTTGGACAAAATCCTTACTTCATCTATAGTTGCAGCACATAGTTGCAGTAAAAACCAATCCAGACTTTTTTTCATGGCGACAGCACCTTCTAACATCCATTTCAGCGGCTTGGTCAAATGCCTGATTCAGAAAGGTTTGTTGACCGAAGAATCGGCGGCAACCTGCTTGCAGGAGGCGCAGAAGCGCAAACAAGCCTTCATCAGCTATTTGGTAGAGCACAAGTATACTGACAGTAAAACCGTGGCGGCACTGGCTTCAGCGGAGTTTGGCGTACCGTTTTTCGATCTGGATGCCATAGATCCTTCATTCTTGCCGATCAAGTTGGTCAGCGAGAAATTGATTCGCCAGCATCACGCCTTGCCCTTATTCAAACGCGGCAACCGCTTGTTTGTTGCAACCGCCGATCCGACCAATTTTCAGGCGCTGGACGAGATCAAGTTCCATACGCGGCACAATACCGAAAATATTCTGGTCGAAGAAGACAAGTTGATCAGAATGATAGACACAGCGCTGGAAGCGGCTGATACGTCGATGAAGGATCTGTTGGACGACGATCTGGACAATATCGATATATCCTCAGGTGACGATAGCAAACCAGCTGACGAAGCGATGGGCTCGGACATTGACGACGCGCCCATCGTGCGCTTTGTGAATAAGATTTTGCTGGATTCGATCAAACGCGGGGTGTCGGATATACACCTGGAGCCCTTCGAGAAAAAATTCCGTATCCGTTTTCGGGCTGACGGTATTTTGTCGGAAGTGGCCAGTCCGCCGGTAGGTATCTCTAACCGGATTATTTCCCGGCTGAAAGTCATGTCGCGCATGGACATCGCCGAACGGCGGGTACCGCAGGACGGCCGGATCAAGATGCAGATTTCCAAGAATCGGGCTATTGATTTTCGGGTTAACACCTGTCCGACGCTGTTCGGCGAAAAAGTGGTAATGCGGATTCTTGATCCAACCAGTGCGCAGATCGGTATCGAGAAGCTCGGTTTCGAACCCGAGCAGCAGAAAAACTTTTTGGAAGCGATCCATAAACCTTACGGCATGGTGTTGGTGACCGGGCCGACCGGTAGCGGTAAAACCGTATCGCTATATACCGGGCTAAATATTCTAAACAGCATCGAAACCAATATTTCCACCGCCGAAGATCCTGTAGAGATCACCGTGGAAGGTATCAATCAGGTCAACGTCAACCCTAAAGCTGGCCTGACCTTTGCCGAGGCGCTGCGGGCGTTTTTGCGGCAAGACCCTGACATCATTATGGTCGGCGAGATTCGCGACTTGGAAACCGCCAGTATTGCGGTTAAGGCTGCGCAGACTGGTCACATGGTGCTATCGACACTGCACACAAATGATGCGCCGCAAACCATCAACCGTCTGGTGCAAATGGGCATCGAGCCGTTCAATATCGTTTCCGCGGTGGTTTTGATCATGGCGCAGCGGCTAGCGCGGCGTTTATGCGAACATTGCAAGCAGGAAGTCGATTATCCGGAGAGTGCACTGTTATCGGCCGGCTTTAAGCAGGAAGAAATCGGTACGTTTAAAGTTTACGGCCCGGTGGGTTGCGAACATTGCAATAACGGCTACAAAGGCCGGGTGGGGATCTATCAGGTGATGCCCATTACCGAAAAAATGCGGGCGCTGATTTTGAATGGCGGCAACTCGATGCAAATGGCGGAATTGTCAAAATCTGAAGGTATCAACGATTTAAGAATGTCGGGGCTGTTAAAAATTAAGCAAGGCATTACCTCGCTGCAAGAAATTGACCGGGTCACCAAGGAATAATCATGGCAAAGCAAGAAGAGCAAATCGAGTTCAATTGGGACGGCTTTGATAGGCAAAACAAAAAAACCAAAGGCACGATCAGCGCCAAAAGCGAGGTGATCGCGCGCGCCGAATTGCGGCGGATGGGGATTCGGGTCATCGGTATCAAAGCCAAGTCCAAACCCTTGTTCAGTCCCAGAGTGCAGAAAATCACGCCCGGCGATATCGCGATATTTGCCAGGCAATTGGCTACCATGCTGGCGGCCGGCGTACCCCTGGTGCAATCGTTCGATATTATCGGCAAGGGGCACGACAACGCCAGCATGTCGGAGTTACTGCTAGCGATCAAAACCGACGTCGAAGGTGGCGATACCTTGGCGCAAGCCTTGAATCGCAAGCCGCTATATTTCGACGCCTTGTTCTGCAATCTGGTCGAAGCGGGCGAGCATGCCGGGGTCTTGGAGACCTTGCTGGATAAAATTGCGACCTATAAGGAAAAAACCGAATCCATCAAGAAGAAGGTTAAAAAAGCGCTAACCTACCCGATTGCTGTGTTGGTAGTTGCTTTTATCGTCACCGCGATTTTGCTGATTTTCGTAGTGCCGGTGTTCGAGGATTTGTTTAAAGGTTTTGGTGCGGACCTACCCGCTTTTACCCAATTCGTTATTGAGCTATCGGCCTGGGTGCAGGAATGGTGGTGGGCAGTGGTGGGCGTTATTGTTATTACCGCTTACGTATTTAATTATTTTAAAAAACGATCCAAAGCGTTTAACCATTTTCTGGATAAGACCTTACTAAAAATCCCGGTAGTGGGGATGATTTTGGAGAAGTCGGCCATCGCTCGTTTTGCCAGGACTCTTTCGACCATGTCGGCGGCCGGCGTGCCCTTGGTTGAAGCCTTGGTGTCGGTTGCGGGAGCCTGCGGCAATATCTTGTTTTACGAGGCGGTGATGGCTGTGCGCGACGACGTCTCCACCGGTCAGCAATTGAAATTTGCGCTGGAATCCACTGGCATGTTTCCCAACATGGTGGTGCAGATGGTGGCAATCGGTGAGGAGTCCGGTTCCATTGATGCCATGTTGGATAAGGTCGCGGATTTTTACGAAGAAGAGGTGGATAACCTGGTCGATAACTTGAGCAGTTTGATGGAGCCTATCATCATGGTGATCTTGGGTATCCTGGTCGGCGGTTTGATCGTCGCGATGTATCTGCCTATCTTCAAACTGGGCGCGGCAATTTAGCTTGTTTGCCATTCCCCGCTGCCGGCTAATGTAGCGCTCGGCAGCGGGGCCGAATTACACACAGTTTATCCCCACCATGGTTCTTGCCACTCTACAACAATATCCCCTATTTCTGATTAGCGTCGTTTGCGTGTTGGGCCTATTGGTCGGCAGTTTTCTGAACGTGGTGATCTATCGTTTGCCGGTCATGATGCAAGCCGGTTGGCGGCGCGAGTGTCAAGAATATCTGCAGTTGCCGCAGGACGAGGAAGCGGCAGTATTTAACCTGATGTTGCCAGCTTCGCACTGCCCATCGTGTAAAACCGAGATTAAAGCCTATCAAAATATTCCGGTCATCAGTTATCTGTTGTTGGGCGGCAAGTGTGCGAAATGCGGAGTAAAAATCGCCTGGCGTTACCCTTTGATCGAAGCGTTTACCGGTTTGTGTTCGGCTATAGTGGCCTGGCATTTCGGCTACGGCTGGGCGTTGGCGTTTGCACTGCCATTGACTTGGAGCTTGATCGCGCTGAGTTTTATCGATATTGATCAGCAACTGTTACCCGATTCGATCACCTTGCCGATGCTGTGGCTGGGTTTATTGCTAAGCCTGTTTGATATATACAGCAATAGCCAGGATGCGATTATCGGTGCGATTGCCGGCTATTTGAGTCTGTGGAGTGTTTATCAGCTTTTCAAGTTACTGACCGGTAAAGAAGGCATGGGTTACGGCGATTTCAAACTGCTGGCGCTGTTCGGTGCCTGGCTGGGTTGGCAATATCTGCCGCTGATTATTCTATTGTCATCGCTGGTGGGCGCGGTTGTCGGCATTACGATGATTGTGTTCGGTAAGCGCGATGCCGGCAAACCGATACCTTTTGGGCCGTATCTGGCCATGGCCGGTTGGTTGGCCATGCTGTTCGGAGCAGAGATGAATGCCTTATATTTGCATACTGCCGGTTTGTAGGCGATGCTGAAGATAGGTCTGACGGGTGGCATAGGCAGCGGTAAATCCACGGTCTGCCGTTTGTTTGCCGAGTTTGGTGTGCCCATTGTCGATGCAGATTTGATTGCCAGGCAGTTGGTAGAGCCTGGGAAGCCGGCCTTGTCGATGATCGCTGCGTCGTTCGGGCTACAGATGCTTAACCGGGACGGTAGCTTGAATCGCGCCAAGCTGCGCGATGCGGTATTTGCCGATGTGGATAGCAAGCGCGAACTCGACGGCATCATGCATCCTTTGGTGTATGCGCAAATCGCGGCCGATGTTAGCGCTTTAACCGCCGAATATTGCGTGATTGCCGTGCCGTTGTTACTGGAGTCGAAAAATGCTTATGCTATGGATCGGGTGTTGCTGGTCGATTGCCCGGTGGATGCACAAATAGCGCGGGTTATTGCGCGCGATAAGCTCACGCGCCAGCAAGTGCAAGCCATCATCGATAGCCAAATGTCGCGCCAAGAGCGTTTAAGCAAGGCGGACGATGTCGTCGAGAATATCGCCAGCCCCGAGCAACTTGCAGAACAGGTTAAAAGACTGCACAATTCCTACATTTTATTAGCCACCGTCAGGACACAATCGGCTTGAATACACAAACTATCTACGAATTCCCTCTTAATGAACGAATTCGGGTGTTTATGCGCTTGGAGCAACTCTTTCAACAGCTCAGTCACTTCATGTTGGGCGCTTCGGTTTTCGATAAACGCGCCGCTATTTCGGTTTTACTCGACATCCTGATGATATTCAGCCGCAGCGACTTGAAGTCGGAATTAATCAAGGAACTGGATAGACACACCAAAGTACTGAATCAACTGGCGCATAGTCATGGTGTTGACGACGAAAAACTGCAGGAAATTCTGCTTGAGCTGAATCAAGCCAGCCGCAATCTGTATAGCGCGAACGGCAAAATCGGCATCAGCGTGATGGAGAGCGATTTATTTCAAAGTATCTCACAGCGCAATTCCATACCCGGAGGCAGCTGTTCCTTTGATTTGCCGGCTTTTCATTATTGGCTGGAGCAACACGAAGCCGAGCAGCAAAAAGACCTGGAGCGCTGGACTCAGCCGTTCGTCGATATTCGGGTAGCCATCGATTTGATATTGGGCTTTATTCGGCAAAGCAGTATGCCGACTCAGGAACTGGCCAAGGCCGGATTTTTTCAATTGGCACTGGATAATAAAAATCATCCGGTGCAATTGCTACGGGTCGGGCTGGCTGCCGATACGCCTTGTTTTGCCGAAATTAGCGGCGGCAAGCATCGCTTCAGCATTCGCTTTATGAATCCGTCTGTCGATGAAAACCGGCCTGGACAGGTGCTCGACGATATTGAGTTCTCCTTGACCCGCTGTATGTTTTGATGGGCACGAATACTCAGCCGATGGTGGCATGCCCCACTTGCCGCAAACCGGTAGTCTGGACGGCTGCCGAAAAATTCAAGCCGTTCTGTTCCGAGCGTTGCAAAATGATCGATTTAGGCGATTGGGCTACCGAAGCCCATAAAATCCCTGGTCCACCCTTGCTTAGCGAAGACGACGACGGCGCGGATTTCGAATCCTACTAAGCCTATTTATGGCAAAAAATGTACCCAAACCAAGCATTTTTCCGTTCGCTTCGGCTCCGCTCAGCGAACGACATATTTCGCATTGCAAATGGGTACAAACTTTCTCAAAAATCACCTAAGCCGATTTTATCGGCCTAATCTGCCGCTAAAAATGCGCTGATGCCGGCCACACCTTGTGCGCCGGCTGCAAGTGCTCGATCCAGGTCACGCGGCCCCAATCCACCCAAAGCAAACACCGGTAAATTGATTTGATCGAGCAGTTCGGTCAAGGCTTGCCAGCCTAAGGGCGCGGCGTCCGGATGGGATGCGGTCGCTTGCACTGGCGCTAAAACCGCAAAATCCAGGCCTAGCGTTTCCGCGTGTCGCAGTTCATCGAGGTTATGACAAGACGCCGCTACCCAGCGATAGCCGTTTGGCCGTTCATGACTGGCTAGCAAGGCTCGGCTGCTTAAGTGTAGGCCTTGCGCATTGGCGGTATGGACCGGCAAGTCGGCGTTGACCAGCAAGCTGACTTGCTGCTGCAGGCAAAGCTGAGAAACTTGGTCCAATACACTTTGCAAATCGGCATGCGGCAAAGACTTGACCCGAAACTGCAGCAGTTTGATGCCAGTTGCCAAAATTCGTCGGCAATTGTCCCATGCTTCGGTAGCGCTGCGGCCTTCCAGAATGGCGTAATAGTGTGGGAGTTGCGCAGCGGCGATAATAGGCAGGTTGGCGGCGGGAAAGCTGAAGTCCTGCAGTTGTTCTACTTTAATCCAGCGCATCGCCTGGCCTTCGCAGCCTCTGGCCTGGCCGGCAAACCCCGTGACATTCCAAACATCCAGCAGCACATGCCTGTCACCGTAATCGTGCTTGATTTTGATCAGCGGTGCAGCGGTCTGTACCTCGATACCGAGTTCTTCCGCCAGTTCTCGGGCCAGTGCCTGTCTCACCGGTTCGCCGGGTTCCAGCTTGCCGCCCGGAAACTCCCACAAACCGCCTTGATGCGCGTGCTTGGCCCGTTGGGTAATCAAAATCCTGCCGTCGCCGTCGCGGATCACGCCGACCGCGACATGCAGGCGCTGGTTATGGGAGGACATGGTTTTTCCGCGCTTAGGTACGGTATTCCGCGTTGATTTTTACGTAATCGTAAGAAAAGTCGCAAGTCAGCACTTCCTCGCTAATCACGCCGCGACCTAGTCTGACGGTGACAACTATTTCCTCCTGATTCATCACGCGTTGGCCGTCTTGCTCGGTGTACGAGCGAGCTCTGCCGCCGTTTTCGACGATGCACACGGTGCCTAGATAAATTTCAATTTTATCCAGATCCATGTTTTCGACTCCCGCACGTCCGACAGCGGCCAGAATCCGGCCCCAGTTGGGGTCGCTGGCGAAGAAGGCGGTTTTAACCAGGGGCGAATGGGCGATGGTTTTAGCAACCTGAACCGCTTCGGCGCTGTCGCGCGCTTGTTCGACCACTATGCGCATCAGTTTGGTAGCGCCTTCGCCGTCGCGAATAATCAGTTCTGCCAGGCGTTTGCAAACCGACATCACGGCCTCGGCGAAGGTCGCATACTCTGTGGAGTCGGCCAAAATTTCCGGGGCTGCGCTGTTCCCGCTGGCCAATACCACGCAGGCGTCGTTAGTGGAGGTATCACCGTCCACGGTAATGCGATTAAAAGATTTTTCCGCTGCCGCAGACAAACATTGTTGTAACAAAGATTGTTCGATACTGGCATCGGTAGCCACAAAACCCAGCATGGTGGCCATATTGGGTTGGATCATGCCGGCGCCCTTGGAAATCCCGGTAATCGTCACCGGATGGCCGGCTATATGGATCACTGCCGATGCGCCCTTGGGGAAGGTGTCTGTCGTCATGATGGCGCGTGCGGCTTTATCCCAATGCGCTTCGGCCAAATTCGCGACGGCGCTCGGCAACGCTGTCGTGAGTTTTTCCACGGGAAGCGGTTCACCGATGACGCCGGTCGAGAACGGCAACACTTGTTGTGCCAAGGCCTCGACTTCGCCGGCCAGATTGGCGCAGCAGGCGAAGGCATCTTGCAGGCCTTGCTTGCCGGTGCCGGCATTGGCGTTGCCGGAATTGACCAGCAACCAGCGCGGGTTTTGCGACAAATGCGCTTTGGCGATATGCACCGGTGCCGCACAAAAGGCATTTTGGGTAAATACTGCTGCGCAGCTGCCACCGTCCGCCATTTCGATGACTAAAATATCGTCGCGGACGGTTTGCTTGATGCCGGCATTGCAGGTGCCGAGTTTGATGCCGGGAACGGCATGCATTTCAGGGAATGAGGTGTCTCCAACTGCCATTGTTTACCTTGTAAGACTGATTAACCGTTTTTGTTGTGTCGCTGTCGCGACGGTAATTTTAAAGTCGGGTCTCGGCCCGACAGCCGGGGTACTTTTCTTTGCTTGTCCAAAGAAAAGTACCCAAAAGAAAAGACACCCGGATGCCGCTTATTCCCTGCGCTCCGGAGCTTTTGAACGGGGTTGCCGAAAGGGGCTTCCTGCCCCTTCGGCAACGCGATGCATCCCTGCATCGCCCCTACGGGCTATTCCGCTCAAAAGCTCCGGTGCTCGGCGCGGCATACGGGACAAAACCGTCCCAGGATCAAAAGCCAAAGTGCTTTCTTCATCCGCCGTAGGGTGCATTAGCGATAGCGTAATGCACCGAATAATCGAAGACCAACATGCGGCGCAATACGGCTACGCCTATTGATGCCCTACAGATTGCGCCTTACCGCGTTACTTGCTAAAACTAGATTTAATAGAATTAACTAACCGATTACGTACCTCGGAACAATAATTAGCCGTTTCAATACGCGGATCATCCCTTTGGCATGATTTAAAAAAATCAAAATCACCGGCTTTCAATTCTTCTTCCGCCTTGCGTATATCACCATTGGCTTGGTAATAAAAAGAGTTTATCCAGCGATCATCACCATCCCAATATTTCCAAACACAGGGCGAGAATGTTTTACATTGCACAGGTGTTGTTTTTGACAATAGATGTGCCTTTAATGCGTCGCTATACAACCCAAGATCATAAAAAGCTGAAGCTTCTACTTCAAGAGAAGGCCCGTCAAGGAGCCCTTTGCGCTTTAGTTTTTCCGCAATTTTAATTACCTTAATGGGTTGATTCTTTAAATGTAGTTTTACATGCTCTTTGACGCACCCATCTTGCCTTAATTCATGTTGATTCATATGAATCAATGCTTCGAAATCTGGGCGTTTGCATGGATAAGCTGTTGGGCTAACCGTAAATAACACTGAAAGCGATACAACTAATTTCCGACTAAACATATATTGCTCTAACTTTTGTTAATCATAAGGTACGTGATACGTACCCTATAGGACTTTGATTGTTACATAAGCGCTATCGCGGCAACGTGATCTACCGGGCTTCGGGTGGCCATGCGCAAGCGATGCGGAGTCTATTGCATCTGATCTCATGGCCTTGTTAGGCACTTTCTAATTGGAAAAGCCAAGATCGGCTTCACTCTGCGTGATGTAACCGCAAAACCTACCTGTTCCAAGATTCTCTGCTTTGTTCAACGGAAAATCATAAAGGTCGAGCAAGAGCTGTTCTACGTACTTGGCCTTTCTGTTGGCGATGTCAATAAATGTAAAATAGACGATATTATCTTCGGTGAATCCCTTGTTTTTGGCGTGATCGAAGATTCGCTTTTTCACGAAACCTTTACCTACATAAAGCGCCCTTGCATGAAATCGATCATGCTTGGGACAATAATCGTTTTTCTCCCAAAGCAAATAGACGCCATCATTTTCTGAAATCGGCCACGCCCCATTTTTTAGATCATCGAAACCACAGAACCAGCCTAAATTCGAATGCGCTAAATCTTTCGCTGACACTTCGATTAGAGTTTCCTCGGAGATTATCTCATCGAATTCGTGCCCTTCCGCGCTACAGCAACAATCGCATTCTGTGTAACAAGTCATATTGCGCCTAACGAGTATTTAATGGTTTCTGCATATCGTCCAGTGTTCGCAAATAAATCGTTCATTTCTGTCACGACGGTTTTTCCTCCCGTATGCCGCGCCGAGCACCGGAGCTTTCGGCGGGAATAGCCCGTAGGGGTGCGGCAGGGATGCCGCACATCGACAGAGGGGCAGGAAGCCCCTTCTGTCGATCCCCGTCGAAAGCTTCGGCGCGCAGGATCAAAGCGGCATCCGGGTCGCCTTTTCTTTGGATACTTTCTTTTGGCGATGCAAAAGAAAGTATCTCGGCTGTCGGGCCGAGACCCGACATCAAATTAATCCGTCGCGATAGCGACACAACCAACTTAGCCCACTTCCAACACAATCACATACTCACCATCGACAACTCGTGTATCCAAAACCCGATGCCCATTAATCCGACACCAAGCCGGAATATCCTGCATCACACCGGGATCGGTACATTCCACCGTCAACACGTCGCCGGCTTGCAGGGTTTTGACCTTGTCCTGAGTGCGGATCACCGGCAGCGGGCAGAGCAGGCGGCGGGCGTTCAAAACATGTTCACTCATACGAACCAAGCCTCCGGAATTTCGTCGGCGAGCAAGGGCTTAACGAACACATTGCGCTCATTGCCTTCGCGATCACGAATGGTCACTTCCACCTGCTCGGCTTCGCGGCCTTGGCCGTAGCGCGCGGTAATCTGCGCCGCCTGCAGCAGATCGTCTTCGCTAGGCGTGCCGTCGATCAAGGCCAGCGGGCCGCGATGGCTGGCGCAGTTCATGCTGACAAACACTTTTTTATAGCCACTCATGAAGCGGGCTTCGCCGTCCTCGCGAGCCACGATGACTTTGAAATGCGGTTTGGGGCGAATATGTCTGCCCACTTTCAACAGCATCACGTCGTCCAGATCGTAATCGCGTTCGCCGCGCGCTTTCCACAAATCCACCAGTTTTAACGAATAAGCTTCGTCGGTTAAAAAGCAGCAGCCGCCGGCTGGTTGCGCGTAGTCGGTAAAGCCGTATTCCCTTGCCAGTTCCATTTGCGGTTTGCGGGAGCGGCCGCTGAAGCCGAACAGCTTGTCGCGGCTGATCCAGCCTTCGCGTTCCGGTAAGGTGGCGGGTAAGTTTTGAGCGGATAAGGGTCTGACCAGTAAATCGTCGGCTCCGGATTCGGCGGCGACGATGGGCATGGTTTGCTTGCGCTGCGACATGGGCCGTTGGCCGACCACTTCGCCGGTGATGATGAAATCGAAGCCGTTTTCCTGCATCCACTGTTTGGCCTTATTCACCATGAAAATCTTGCAGTCCAGGCAGGGGTTCAGGTTGGCGCCGTAGCCGTGCTTGGGGTTGAGCAGTACTTGCTTGTATTCTTCGATAATATCGATGATGTGCAGTTTGATGCCCAGCTGCTCGGCAACCCATAACGAGTTGTTACGCTTGACCTTATCGGTGTCTTGTTTGCGAATGGCGTGGGTGTGGCCTTCCACGCAAAAGCCGGTGAAAAAGTTGATGCCCTCGACGTGGATGCCTTGCTCCATAATGGCCTGGCTGGCCAGCATGGAATCCAGGCCGCCGGAAATCAGCGCCACTGCTTTTCTTTGTTGACTCATAAATCAGATGTCTAGCAGGAAAAACGGCGCATTATACTGCGGATTGCAGCAAGATGCGGCTGCTAGGCGCGCTGTCCGGTAATTAATTTGGCAAATACCTGCGGAGAAAACCGCAGAAAAACAGCGGTTTGATGCTTGTTGATGTCCAATTTGTCGGCCGCTATGACCGGCTTCTCGATGGTGTCGCAATAGCTTCAAATTCTAAACTGGCCAACCGTTAAAACAGTTCTATTTGTATCAGGCAATGGGGTTATATATTTAGCCGATGTGCATCGTAGTAGCGGATCAATTCGGCGTTATTGCTGATGTGCAACTTTTCAAACAACCGAGCTTTGTAAGTACTGACGGTCTTATTGCTAATGGACAGGTCGCGGCCGATGTCGTTTAGGCTTTGACCCTTGGCCAGTAACTGTAAGATTTGAAACTCGCGTTCGGATAATTTCTCATGGGGTTTGCTTTGCACCGAACCTTCGAATTCAAACACCATCTTTTCGGCAAGTTTAGGGTCGATATAACGGCCGCCGGCGGCCACCCGGCGAATGGCAATCAGCAATGTTTCCGGATCGTTATCCTTGGTCAAATAGCCGTTCGCGCCTGCTTTTAACGCGCGAGAGACGATTTGCAATTCGTTGTGCATGCTCAAAATTAGGATGGGTAAGTCCGGATATTTGCCGCGAATGAGACTAATCATTTCCACGCCGCCGAGATCGGGCATGGTTAAATCCAGTAACACCAGGTCTACAGCGTTTTCATTGAGAAAACTCAGCAATTGCTGGCTGTTTTCCGCTTCTCCCGCGACGGTTATATCCATGGAGAGCGCGAACAGTTGTTTGAGGCCGCCACGCACAATGGCATGGTCGTCGGCGATAATGAGTTGAATCATAGTTCTTGTCTGGTAGGGTTAACCGGGATCCGCACCTGGATGGAGGTGCCTTGGCCCGGGACGCTGGAAATATTTGTTTCTCCGCCCAACATTAGGGAGCGTTCCCGTATGCCAATCAGGCCAAAAGATTTGGTCTTATTGGGTGCGTTGGCGTCAAAGCCGCGACCATTATCGTAAATTTCCAGGCAATAGTGGCCGGAATCTAAGTTTACCGAAACGCTTACCTTGCTGGCAGCGGCATGCCGCAGCACATTGGTCAGCGATTCCTGGGCGATTCGAAAAATCACGATTGCACATTCCTCGTCCATATTGAAATCATCTTCCGAATAAGACAGATCACACTGAATGCCGGATTGTTCCGAGAATTTTCTTGCCAGCCACTCCAAAGCCGGCACTACACCCATTTCTATCGCCGAGGGGCGTAAAGACGTTGCCACATCGCGGGTAACCTGAATGGTTTGGTCCAGTAACTCCATGATGTTGCGGATTTGGTCAGACAATCCCTGGTTATTGATGGCGAATTTGATGCGCAGCAGCGAAATTTCCATTCGCAATGCGGTCAGCATTTGCCCCAGTTCGTCATGAACTTCGCGAGCCATGCGTTTGCGTTCTTCTTCTCTGGCTTTTTCCCGGCGTGCTGCCAGTTGCCGCAATTGCAAACGGGACGATTCCAGGTTTTTTTCTATCTCCTTCAGTTCGGTGATGTCCTGAGAGGTTCCAATGTAGCGCACCAAGCTACCGTCACCGGCAAATTCAGGTTCGGCGCGCCGCCTTAGCCATTTTACTTTACCGTTCGTCAGGATGCGGTGTTGGATGTCGTAAGGTTCACCCTGCATAGCTGCCTGCCAGGTTTTTTGAACAAACACACGATCATCCGGATGTACACAGGCCAGGAAATCCTCATAAGTTATCGGAGTACCCAACGGTGTGTCGAAAATCCGGTAATTTTCATCCGACCACTTCAGAGAGTTCTCTCCAATATCCAATGACCAGCTGCCCAAATGAGCCTGCGCTTGGGCATTTGCGAGATGGGCTTCACTTTCACGTAAGGCGTTTTCGATCAACTTGAAATTGGTGACGTCAATATTCACCCCGACAATTTTTTGCGCGTCGCTTTTGGGATTGCCGGCTATGATTGCCGAAGCCTGAATGAAACGTAATGCGCCGTCGCTTTTCCGGCGAATTCTAAACTCCCAGTGTTCCTCTTGTTGGTCTCGAATCAAATTGCGGAGTTTGGCTTCGGCATGCGGTAAATCTTCGGCAAGCACTAGGTCCGCCCAGGTTTGGTAATCGATAGGTGTACCCGGCGGAATGCCAAAAATCTGGTACATGCGTTCATCCCAATCCGCAACAGCCAAGCTCAGATTCCATTCGCAAATTCCGATTGCCGCTGCTTTGGTGGCCAGACGCAAACGTTCGCTGTAATTACGCAGTTGTTCTTCCGCACCGCGGCTTGCGGTTATATCTCGGGCCAAGCCGATGGTGCCCAGAACACTATCCTTGTTGTCGATGATGGGCGCTTTAATCGTTTCAGTCCAAGTTTCCCGCCCAGCGTCGAAAGCTCTCTCGGTTAACGATACTTGTTGTCGAGTGCTCATTACCTCGCGATCAACCGCCAAATAATGCTTAGCCAGGTCCTCGGGCCAAATGTCGAAATCGGTAACATCGGCTAAATCTTGCAGATTGTCGATGTTCACGGCTTGCAGCCAATGCTTGTTTGCATGAATATATTTGCCGTCTTTGTCCTTCATCCAGGCTAAAAACGGCAGGCTATCGTACATGGCTTGCAGGCTGGCTTCCGACTCGCCGATACGTTTTTGCACGAATTTCAACTCGGTAATATCGGTGACCAATACGAAAAACCCTTTTACTTGTTCTTCTGGGCCATCGGGCAAATAAGCGGTTTGGGTATAGCGTGTTTCACCCGAAAAATTAACAATGGTACGCTCGAAATATTGGGCTTGTCCGCCGAGCACAGCATCGATAAACGGTTTATTCAGCACATATAACTGGTCGCCAATGACTTCGCGTATATGTTTGCCAAGCAAGTTTTCGGCGCTAAAGCCGAACCATTCTTCATAGGCTCTATTACCAAATTTGTTGATAAGATTTTTGTCCCAGTAGCCGATCATTGCGGGCATATGATTGAGTACGGAGCGCAAAATCTGTTGGCTCTCTAAAATTGCAGCCTCTTTTTCCAGCAGTAAATTTTCGGCATACTCGCTAATGGCAATAGCGTTGGCCAGGGTGTTTGCCGAATTAGGGATACTGTTGATCGCATCCCTAGGGGAGGTGTCGGTAGCGGCAAGCACCGCGAGCCATGCCGATATAACGCCGTTCCGATCCGGCAGGCCTCGACCGCTAACGCTGACGGGAACTTCGGTGCCGTTGGCGCGTTTCACAAGTAATTCGATAGTCTCAGTCATGCTGCTATTCGCCGTCTTAAAACACGGTAGATGCTCGATTGGAAAGGGCGTGACGCCATCGGGTGAAAATAGGTAATGCCGATTGCCCCAAACTGCCGGCAGGTTGAGGTTTGAGCGAATGCCTAGCAACAGCTCGGCCGCTCTGTTGATGCCGATGACCGTGAATGTGGCGTCGAAAACGATAACGGCTTCCTTAATGCTGTCGATGATTCCGTATAGCAAGTCGGTCTCATATTCAAATTGAGTTAAGTTGAGTCGGCTATTGGGCATCTCGACGAATCCGGAATAGTTAAGGGATGCAAGCATAAACGAGAGCTTGTTGTTTTTGGCAAAGAAATTTACGCAAATCCAAGGGTGTGAGCGAATGCTAACTCGGCTTCACTTGTCGGTGTATTGGCCTACACTTTGGGCATTATCAATTCGAGAATCGCCCGTATGGAATTTAAAGACTATCTAAAAATCCTGGTTCAGCACGATGGTTCGGATCTGTATCTGACGGCTGGCGCTCCACCGGCGGCTAAGTTTCAAGGTACTTTAAAACCGCTGGAAAACATTAAACTCAGCCGCGAGCGCATCAAGGAAATTGCCGATGGCATCATGGATGCCGAGCAACGCGCCTCTTTCGAGCATGTGCCGGAAATGAATCTGGCCATTTCCGAAGAAGGCATTGGTCGGTTTCGGGTGAATATTTTCAAACAGCGCAATTGCTATGCGTTGGTGATTCGTAACATCAAGGTGGATATTCCCAGTGCCGACGCCTTGGGTTTGCCGCAAATCCTGAAAGATAAAATCATGGAAAAGCGCGGGCTGATTTTGTTCGTCGGCGGCACCGGTTCCGGTAAATCGACATCCTTGGCAGCCTTGATAGACTATCGCAACAGCAATTCCTCCGGTCATATCATCACCATTGAAGATCCGATTGAGTTTGTACATCCGCATAAAAAATCCTTAGTGAATCAACGCGAAGTGGGTGTTGATACTCTCAGTTATGAAGATGCGTTGAAAAACACCTTGCGGCAGGCGCCGGATGTGATTCTGATCGGCGAAATTCGCAGTCAGGAGACCATGGAACACGCCTTGGCTTTTGCTGAAACCGGCCATCTGTGTTTGTCCACGCTACACGCCAACAACGCCAATCAGGCATTGGACCGTATCATCAACTTTTTCCCGGAAGAGCGCCGGTCCCAGTTGTTGATGGACTTGTCCTTGAATCTGCAAGCGTTTATTTCGCAACGTCTGGTACCCACTGTCGAAGGCAAACGAGTGGCGGCTATCGAAATTTTGCTGGGTACTAAGTTGGTCAGCGATTTAATCCATAAAGGCGATATTCACGCTATTAAGGAAGCCATGGAAAAATCCGAAAATATTGGCATGCAAACCTTCGATAGCCATTTACTGAAACTATACAAAAGCGGCGTGATTACCTTGGACGAGGCCTTGCGCAACTCCGATTCGCCGAACAATTTAAAACTGAAAATCAACCTGAGCGAAGGTTTGGGATCGGCTACCAAACAGCCCGGTTCGATGGCTGGCAGTCTTGCCTTGGAAGAAATCAGCAAGAAAGAGGGCGATGAAGATGGTGGGGGGCATTAAGCAAATCCTGAAGGATACGCATAAAAGTCCTTACTTTGGGGTTCCAGCGAAAGCGGGGCTCAGGAAAGTTAGAAGACTGCATTCCTTCTGTTGTGCCTTGCCTCGCCGTTAGGGCATTCATGGTTCGACAGGCTCAACAGAACGGTTCTTGTACCCTTGGGTATGACTTTACGGTATTGCCTTGGCGCGGGGATGGTGGGGCTACCAAGGCATAAAAAACGAACGATAAGCTGTTCGACAACCGAGAGGCAAGCGATTGGTGTTTTGCGGGGCGAGCTGGTCGAACCATGAATGGAATCCGCGCGTTCAGAGTTTATCAAGCAGCGCCAAATCGCCTAGGGTAGGTCTGTGACGCCGAGAATCTTATAAACCTCATAAGCCGGCTGCTGATAGGGATGGCAAGCCAGCAGGGTTTGCACTACGGTTTTGATCAACTCGTCGGCGCAGACCATTTCTATCTTATACTCGGCGACCTGCTGAATTTCACCAATGTTGCCCAGATAAGGTTCGCTACCGGCGAGCGGTCGAAATTGGCCTTCGCCTAGCACTTGCCAGGAACAATTGTCGTAATCGCCGATACGCCCGGCACCTTGCTCGAACAAAGCTTGTTTTAACTGTTCGGCATGGCTGACCGGCACGTAAAAACTCAGCTTATACATGGTGTCGGGTGCAGGTTGGCGATGCCAAACAGTTTGTAGAGGCGAACATCAGCCGGTAGCTAATAAAAATACTCCCCACAGCACCACAACCAGCGTAATTTCCTCGATCATGTTGATGGCGGCCTGTCGGTCTGCCCGGCTCAGCATGGCTGTTTGATTGGCTTTTTGATCGCGCATATGAACGGATTGATGAAGCATAATCTCCTCCTAATGGTGGTTGGTATAGCTACGCATTTGTCCGACTAATACCCCTTGTATTTCCACTTGCTCGGGCCGGTAACGCATGGCCTGCATTGAGGAATTGGCGGGAATTAGCAGGGTTTCGTGTGGGTACTGCTCGATAAACTTCAATGTCGCTTCGGCTTTTTCGACCAAGGCGACGACGATTTCGCCGTTACGGGCGTGACTGCGTTGTTCGATGATCACCCAATCGCCGTCGAAAATACCTTCTTCCTGCATCGAATCACCCTTTACTTTCAGCACATAACAAGGGTTTTCGGTTTTTAATTCTTCGGGCACTGCCATATAAGAAATGTTTTCGATCGCCTCTATCGGTCTGCCGGCGGCTATGGTGCCGATAAAAGGCAACATACCGGATGCCGACGTTTTATTGACCAGCGATTTAGCGTGTTCGGTCAGGCGAATACCGCGCTGTTTACGTTCAGGTGCTTCGATCAAATTGGCATCGATCAGCGCCTTGATCTGGCTGTGTAATGAACCGCGCGATTTCAACCCCATCGCCGCGCACAATTCTTCCAGTGTGGGCGGATGGCTGAATTGCTCCTGGTTCTGTAGCAGGAAGTCGAAAATTTCTTGTTGTTTACGGGTGAGTGCCATTGTTGTTCTGTGTTTGTTTTGCAAAAGCATACAATGAAAACAAATATAGAACAAATTAATTTTTCAGGTGCTCAGAAAACTTTATTGCTGGCAGGCTTTCGGGTAATTTGCCATTGATTTGAAAAGTGCGGCAGGCGGCAAGTCGGCGGGAATGCCCTGGCGATTAGGCGAACAAAAATAGTCTCGGATATTGCGTCGACCTTTACTTCAAGCGCTGTGCCGGTGCTTGCCCGAAAAACCTTAGCGCTTTAAGGCCAAGGTCAGGCCGTCGGCTATGGGTAACAGGCTGATAGTGACCCTGGGATCGGCGTGAATTTTTTCATTGAGACGGCGAATTGCCACGGTATCGGCATCCTGGATGCTTGGGTCAGCCACCTGACCATTCCAAAGCACATTGTCTATCACCAGTAGTCCGCCAGTACGCAAAAGCAACAGCGATTGCTCGTAGTAGCCATCGTAATTGGCTTTGTCGGCATCGATAAAGGCCATATCGTAGCTACCCGCTTTACCCTCAGCGATCAGGCTATCCAAGGTTTCCAGGGCGGGTCCCAGTCGCAGGTCTATCTTGTCGGCGACCTTAGCCTGCGCCCAATAACGGCGTGCCACATTGGTAAAGTCTTCGCTGATGTCACAGGCTGTGATCCTGCCTTCCGCAGGTAGCGCCAAAGCCAGACAGGTGGAGCTGTATCCGGTGAAAACCCCGATTTCCAGAATTGTTTTCGCCCCTATCAGTTTAACCAGTAGCGACATGAATTGTCCTTGCTCCGGCGCAATCTGCATCATGCTGTGAGTATGCTGCGCAGTTTCCTCGCGGAGTTGTTTCAACGTCTCCGGCTCTCGCAGTGACGTTGAAAGCATATAGTCGTAGAGTGCGTCGGTTACCAAAATACTTTTTATAGTCATAGCAAGGTTTTACGGGTAGTCCGGTTGGGAGGCGGGCTGGTCAACCGCCGTTAAATGAATGTGGAAGCATGAGTTCGAGCTCAATCGGCATGGTATGACTAGTAGCCATGTTTTCTTTCCAGGCTAACGTCCGGATAGCCTTAGCTGCGCAGATCATTCTCGTCAATATGAAATTTATGCAGCATTCTGTGCGTGACCGGCGACAGCAATATGCCCATGATCGCAATGAATACCAGCCCGCTAAAAAGCGCGTATGCCGCTGCAAATAGCTTCGCTTCGGGACTCGGTAGTGGATTGATCGGTCCCATGCCACCCAAGATCATGGAGGCCTCTAAAATGGAATCGATATAACCGAATCCGGCAACGAAGTGATAGCCCAGGATGCCGATCAGTAGCGCTACACAAATCAGACTCGCCGCCACGAAAACAGACGCCGCTATCCTTTTGGCAAAAACTGATGGCGACGCCAGTCTTTCATGTTTTCTTTCAAACATTGCCGTAACACATACGCGTACACCTTATGAGAGAGCTTGCCCTTGATCGATTTGATGCAATCGAGATCAAGCAAGAAACCGCAAAGCTCAGAGCCATGCCGTTGCATCTCTTACTGTCTGCGAGAAGATAACGATTTGGCAACCCAGCAAGAACGTCGTGACGTTAACGGCGTGGAAAAGCGTTTCTAACGAATGCTATCCCTTCAGCACTATCGTTTCGACTTGGTCTCCCCCTCTTGCAGACAGCGTCACTTTGTCTTCTTGAGCTAACCAGCCAATACTTCGTTGGATGATGTCTTCATCCTCCGCAAGCACGTAGACTAATTTGGCTACCGGTGTTGCGCCGTTTTCGGCCAAATGATGCCAGATGACTCCGGCAGTCAAACCTATTCGCTCATGCATAGACATTACGACCGGCGCCGCTTTTGGTTCGGGTTCCACGATAGGTGCTACTTTTGTCGCTTTTGGCTTTGGACTGGCTTTACTCGGTGCTGCCTTAGCAAGGGGCGCTGCCGGCGCGTTTTCGATGCTATCCTTGGAAACCGGTACTTCAACAGCTGTTTTAGGAGCTTCATGAGCAATAGTCGCTTTAGGTTTTACTTTGGCTTTGGTTTTGCCTGTTGAAGTCGACGCTTTTTGCGGTGCTTTAGCTACAACGGCCTTGGTAACGGGTTTTTTAGTCGCTTTTACCGGCGTAGACTTTTCAGCTGTGGCGACGGGTGTTTCAGAAACTGTCGTAGTTTTTTTCATAATGGCGTCCGGACGGTTAAGGGAGAAGTGTTTTCAGCATGCGAGCGGTACTTTGCTGCGGAGATTTTATTCGGGATTTTAATCGTATTTACAAATCGGCAATTAGCTTCGGATTTAAGCCTAGCATTTTAGAATGCCTGATGTGTCAATTTAATTAAGGCGCAGGATAAGGTTTGCGGTGTCTGAAGTAAACCCATACCCCCATTCATAAAAAAACCGGTATCAGCCAAGCCGATACCGGTTTGATATGACGAGCCTAAGCTGCGATTAGTGTACGTCTTTCCAGTACTCTTTTTTCAACAGGTAGGCGAGTGCGATAAACATCAGGATAAAGAACAGCACGTATTTACCCATTTGTTGTCTTTCCAACTGCACAGGTTCGCCAACATAAACCAGGAAATTGACCAAGTCGTTGACCATTTTGTCGAACTCCTTGGGCGACATTTGGCCGGGTTGCTCCAGTTTCAGGTCGGTGATCACATCGTGGCCGTCGACTTTCTGCACAACGGCGGACTGCGTGCCTTGCAATTGCCAGAACACATTGGGCATACCGACATCAGGAAACACCACATTGTTCACGCCCAAAGGTGATTTTCCGGGCTCGGCATAGAAGCTGCGCAGATAGGTATAGAGCCAGTCGGCGCCACGCGAACGGGCAATCAGCGATAAATCGGGCGGCGTGGTGCCGAACCATTTTTCCGCGTCATGGGCATTCATCGCCGAATGCATCTGATCGTAGATGCCGGCTCCAAAGGGCGCCACCACTTTCAGAACTTCCGCTTCATCCAGCTTCAGATCGATAGCGATACGTTTGTAGCGGATGTGTTTTGCCGAATGACAGCCCAAGCAATAAGTGACGTAATATTTCGCGCCGCGCTCCATCGCCATGGTATCAGTCAAGTCGATATCAGCACTGTCGAGCTTGATGCCGCCGCTGGCGAGCACGTTGAAAGGCAGCAAAAATAAAAGAGTGTAGAGTATCTTTTTCATGGCTTAATCCAGGCTCTTTTTCAGGTTTTTTGCAAAACGAATCAGTACGGCAGATATGCCGGACCAGTTCGGCCTTTTCTTGGCGATAGTACCGCCCAGATTATCGGGAACTTGATGTACCTCAACCACTTCATCGACTAACGCCAGCAGGGCGGGAATTCGATCCTCAAGGCTCGGCTGATCGGTCAAACGATTAGGTACCTGCTTGGTTTTTTCCCAGCGGGTATACAGAGGCATCAACAGGAAAAATCCGAAGTAAACTGCGGTCAATACCCGAGCAACGGTGGTGGCACCTGGTGTAGCAGGCTGAGTTCCCAAATAACCCAAGCCGATAAACGCGACTACAAACAATGCCACAGCTTTTTTGAACATACCGCCGCGGTAACGGATGGATTTGACCGGGCTACGATCCAGCCAGGGCAACATGAACAGCACCACGATCGCGCCGCCCATCGCAATCACGCCGGCGAACTTATCCGGTACCGCGCGCAAAATGGCGTAGAAAGGGGTGAAATACCAAACCGGGGCAATATGTTCCGGGGTTTTCAATGGATCAGCCGGTATGAAGTTGGCGTGCTCCAGGAAATAGCCGCCTAATTCCGGCATATAGAAAATCACCGTGGCGAAGAAGAACATGAATACGCCGACGCCGACAATATCCTTGACGGTGTAGTAGGGATGGAAGGGAATGCCATCGACCGGATGTCCCCAGGGGTCTTTTGATTGCTTTATTTCTACGCCGTCGGGGTTGTTGGAGCCCACTTCGTGCAAGGCAACGATATGCAGGAACACCAGGATCAGCAATACCAGAGGCACGGCGATGACGTGAAACGCGAAGAAGCGGTTCAAGGTGGCGTCGGACACTACATAGTCACCACGCACCCACAGCGACAGCTCGTCGCCAATCACCGGAATCGCGCTGAACAGCGAGATGATGACCTGGGCGCCCCAGTAAGACATCTGCCCCCAAGGCAGCAAATAACCCATAAAGGCTTCGGCCATAAGGCAGACGAAGATCAACATGCCGAAGATCCAGATCAGTTCGCGCGGTTGCTTGAACGAGCCGTAAATCAGGCCGCGGAACATGTGCAGATAAACGACGATAAAGAAAGCCGAGGCGCCGGTGGAATGCATGTAGCGCACCAGCCAACCCCAGTTGACGTCGCGCATGATGTATTCGACCGAATCGAAAGCCAGCTTGGCGTCGGGCTTGTAGTTCATGGTCAGCAGAATGCCGGTGATGAACTGATTAACTAGCACCAACAGCGCCAGAGAGCCGAAAAAATACCAGATGTTAAAGTTTTTGGGCGCGTAGTAATGCGCCATGTGTTCATTCCACAAATCGGAGAGTGGAAAACGCTCCAGCAGCCATTCGCTGCATTGATTCATTTTTTGCTTCATGCTGGGTTTGCCTCGCTTTCTTCGCCAACGACAATCAGATTGTCTGTTTCATATCGATACGGCGGTATCTCAAGATTGGTAGGGGCGGGGACGCCGCGATACACACGACCGGCCAGATCGAACCAGGAGCCGTGGCATGGGCAAAAGAAACCGCCTTTCCAATCCGGGCCCAAATCGTTAGGGGCAATTTCCGGGCGAAACGTGGGCGAGCAGCCTAAGTGCGTGCACAGGCCGACTGCGACAAAAATTTCCGGTTTTATAGAACGCAGCGGATTTTTGCTGTTATCCGGCTGCATGGATTCGTTGGACACCGGATCTGCCAGTTTGCTGTCCAGTGTGGCCAGCGTCGATAGCACCTCCGGCGTTCGATTCAATACCCACACCGGCTTGCCGCGCCAAGCGACTCTGATCAACTGGCCGGGTTCCATCTTGCTGATATCGACATCGACGGGGGCACCCGCTGCCATGGCTTTGGCACTGGGCTGCATTTGCGAGAGGAAGGGTACGGCCAAATAGCCGGCACCCACTGCACCAACCACGGACAGCGCCGAGGTCAGAAACTGGCGTTTGGAATGATCGACGCCTTCGTGGTTCATAAGTAACACTCCTGATGATGTGATGTATATCGCGATACACCAATTATTATAGTTTCAGGCAAATATACCCTACTGTCCTTGATAATTGAAATTGTTCTTGCGACAGCGCAATTCAAGGCTTGCAGGCAATTGCCGATACTGCGGTTTAGCACTTTAATGCCTGTGTCAGCGCATTTAGAAAGGCTTGATTTTCTTCCGGTTTCCCGATGGTAACGCGCAGGCAATTATCTAATAGCCCGCCTTGCGGTGATAGATTCTTGATCAACACGCCTTGCGCTTTCAACGAGACAAACACGTCGTCGGCGGTTCGGTTAAGCGTGCGGAACAAAATGAAGTTGGCCGCGCTGGGATAAGCTTGAACGTCCGGCATGTTCTGCAAAGCCTGGAAAAGCAAAGCGCGTTCCTCGCGCAGCGTTTGGGTTTGCTCTAACAGAAACGCGCCGTTATCCAGAGCAAAGCCGACCGTGACTTGGGTCAGACTATTGATATTGTAAGGTAAACGGACTTTATGCAATTGCTCCACTATGGCCGGTTCGCCGGCCAGGAAACCCAAACGCAAACCCGCCAAACCCAACTTGGAGACGGTGCGCATCACCAGCAAATTTGGGTAGTGGCTTAGCTCGCTGATAAAGCTGGCGTCGGCAAACGGCGCATACGCTTCGTCAACGACGACCAAACCCGGCGCGATGGCGAGTATTTCCTTGATGGCTTCGGCATCAAACAAGTTGCCGGTGGGGTTGTTGGGGTAGGCGATAAAAATCAGGGCAGGTCGCGATTCGGCAATGGCTGCGCGCATGGCAGGCATGTCCAGCGCAAAACTGTCTGCCAACAAGGGTACACCTTGGTAGCGCAGGCCTAAGCTTTGCGCCACTTGTTTGTACATCACAAAACCGGGTTCCGGAGCCAGCACGGCGGCATCCGCCGTTAAAGCCATCAACAAAATCTGAATAATCTCATCGGAACCGTTGCCGAGAATTAAGGCCGATTGCTCCGGAATGCCGTTCGCCCGGCGCAATGCGGCAGCCAGTGTTTTGGCTTCCGGGTCAGGGTAGCGGTTAATCGGGCAGGTCTTCAGCGATTCCAACCAGCGTTCTTGAATATCTTCGGGCCAACTGTAAGGATTTTCCATGGCATCGAGTTTGATGAAGTTGCTGGCATCGGCGACATGGTAGGCCGACATGGACAAGACTTCGGAGCGGAACAACGTTTCGAGCGGTTGGGTTGGCATGTGGTCAAACTCTGCGGAATTGGAACAAGCGGCATTGAACATGCCCTAGCAAATTGGGGCGGCCGCGGGGGCAAAAAGTGGGCGGATTTTAACAAAGCGGAGGGCGTGCATAACCTTGAAAACCAGCCTCTTGCGTCCCCGTTGACGCGAATCGCCTGCGACAGTGCGGACGATACGGCGCGGGGATGATAACACTGCTTGTGGGAGGTGGCAAAAGGGATTAGGGGTCGGTTGACTAGCGGGATTAAAAATCTTCCCGTTGCGGTGTTTGCGAACAACGATATGTCGGCATGCCTTTGATGGCGCAGCTCCTATCATGGATAGGCCGCGCACTAAGTTTGTGCTGCAAGCTCAATATAGTGCACTAATAAAACTCAGAGCCTTACTCTTCGCTTGCCGTCAGCTGCTTCGTAACCCTGCATAAGCTCCCATAATCCTTGGATTTAAGCCAATGCCGCTATTAATCAAGCTTACTGGATTGATTATTGCTGTTGGTTTTACGAATGACATCAAACTTAAACCAAGGCCAAGCTATGACTGGAAATACCGTGCGCGTGCAAGCTGTTCAAACCATTACTAATCGCCAACCCATGCCGACCAAAATGCCGGCATCGCTGGGGAGTTTATGGGCTAGCGATGTCTTTACCTTGAATAAGATGAAAGAATGCTTGCCGAAAGAGATTTTCAAATCCTTAAAGAAAACCATCGAAGCCAGCGCCGAGCTGGACGTTTCAATTGCCGATGTGGTGGCATTGGCGATGAAAGACTGGGCACTGTCCAAGGGCGCGCTGTATTACGCTCACGTTTTTTATCCGTTGACCAATGCCACCGCCGAGAAACACGACGGTTTTATTTCCGTACAAAGCGATGGCTCGGTCATCTCCGAATTTAGCGGCAAGGTGTTGGTGCAAGGCGAACCGGACGGTTCATCGTTCCCGAATGGCGGCATTCGGTCCACCTTCGAAGCGCGTGGTTACACCGCTTGGGACGTGACCAGCCCGGCTTACATCATGACCACCGATAACGGTGCGACGCTGTGTATTCCTACCGTGTTTATTTCCTGGACCGGCGAAGCCCTGGATAAGAAAACCCCTTTATTGCGCGCGAATGCGGCTATGAATAAAGCCGCGCAGCGCGTCCTGTCCTTGCTTGGCCACACCGATATTGCCCCGGTAAACTCCAGTTGCGGGGCCGAGCAAGAATATTTTCTGGTCGATGCGAATTTTGTCGCTAATCGCCCGGATTTACTGTTGGCGGGCCGTACGCTTTTCGGCGCGTCGGCAGCCAAAGGTCAGCAGTTTGATGATCATTATTTCGGCGCGATACCCGAACGCGTCCAGGTCTATATGCAGGATGTGGAAGAGCAACTATATCGCTTAGGTATTCCGGCCAAGACCCGCCACAACGAAGTCGCGCCAGGGCAATTTGAGATTGCACCGTTTTTTGAATCTGCGAACGTTGCCACCGACCATCAACAGTTGTTGATGACGGTCTTAAAAAACACCGCCAAAAAACACGGTCTGGTTTGTCTGTTGCATGAAAAACCCTTCAAAGGCATTAACGGCTCAGGCAAGCATGTGAACTGGTCGGTTGGCAATGCCACGCAGGGTAATTTGCTCGATCCCGGCCATACGCCGCATTCCAACACCCAGTTCCTGCTGTTTTGCGGCGCAGTGATTCGCGGCGTACACAAATACGGCCCGCTGTTGCGTGCGGCGATTGCTACAGCCAGTAACGATCATAGATTGGGCGCGAATGAAGCCCCGCCGGCGATTATGTCGGTGTACTTGGGCTCGCAGTTGGATAATGTGTTCGAGCAAATCAGCAATGGCGAGGTCACCGGCTCCTTAAACGCCGGGGTGATGGATTTGGGTATCAACACCCTGCCAGTGTTCAGTAAAGACGCCGGGGATAGAAACCGCACCTCGCCGTTTGCCTTTACCGGCAACCGCTTTGAATTCCGCGCCGTGGGCTCCGGCCAATCGGTCGCCGGGCCGTTGGTCACCATGAATACCATGCTGGCGGATTCGCTAAACTGGGTGGCCGATAGCCTGGAAAGCCAATTGGCCACGGGCCTTGACCTGGATACCGCCATTCTGAAAACCTTGAAAGAATTGATCGATGCCCACGGCGCGGTGGTATTCGGCGGTAATGGCTATTCTGCAGAATGGCACAAAATGGCGGTTGAAGAACGCGGCTTACGCAATCTAAAAACCGCTGCCGATGCCTTGCCGGTGTTGAAAGAACCGGAGGTGCAAGCGTTGTTCGAAACCCTGGGCGTATTGTCGCCTGTCGAACTCGCCAGCCGCTTTGAAATCTACGCAGAACAATATGTTTTGGCTATAGAAGTGGAAGCCAAATTGGTGATTAGCATGGCCAAAACCGGTATTTATCCGGCCGCCGTGAAATACTTGGCCGAGCTTGCCGCCACTCTAAGTTCGCTGAAAAGCCATGGTGTCGAGCTGGGCAACGAGCGTCTAGTGTTAATTGCCGGGCTGTTAACCTCAATGGCAGCGACTAGCGATAAGCTCAGCACCGCTCTTGCCAAACATGATTTTGCAACGATTGAAGAGCACATGCAGTTCTGCGCTAAAACCATCCGGCCGTTAATGGATGAGGTGAGGCAATATGCCGACGGCTTGGAAGGGGAGATTTCCGACGAATTGTGGCCGTACCCTACTTATCAGGAAATGTTGTTTATCAAATGACGGCTAACCCTAGTCATAGATTGGATGATGGTGATTTGAGCTAGAGCGTTGCAGAAACGTTGTCCATCGATCCAGTTCGGCACCTGATCGATGGACAAAATAACTCCAGTGTTTCACTTCCGAGCTTGGCGAATGGTGTTCTGAACCGGAATGGCCGAGAAAATAACTCGGCTGACGGTGTTCTGAGTGAGAACGTTGGAGAAATTTTCTACAGCGTTCGAGTTCGGCGCTTGAGCGTTGGACAAAATAACACCATTGTTTCACTTCCGAGCTTGGCGAATGGTGTTCCTAACCGGAATGGTTGAGAAAATAACTCGGCTGATGGTGTTCTGAAGTCGATCAATGGACAAAATAACTACAATAGTTGGGTTCTGAGCCATTCGTGTCGCTATCGCGATGGAATGCTTTTAAGTCGGTTCGTGAGTTGACCGCTACGATGCTGTCGCCCTAAAGATTGGGCGTTACGGCCTTCTTGGGCACAGAGTTTTAACGTAATTATTACTGCTGATTGGGGGCTCTCTGCCTCAATCAGCTCCCGAGTAAACTCCCAATCATCAAAAGTTTTCGGTTTGCCTCTAGAACAAATTCCATTGTTTTCAGACGCGGCTACACTTATCCACGTTTTGCTGGGAAAACGCTAACGCCGCCGCTTAACCGTTCAATAGTTGACAGGCGAGTTTCCTCCTGAGGTAAAGCTACATCGTCATGCCACCCATGTCGCACGCCAGGAGAATATATGGCAAGCTACACCAGACTGACCCACCGCTATTGGTTGCGCGGGGTGCGGCTAACAGCGGAGCAGCATCGATAAAGGCCTGTTGATTCCGAGAGCGGTGCCGGAGATCAGGACACATAGAAAATAACCGGCCGCGTTTCCAAACGCAAAACTTGCTTTTTTCAATCCTGGGAGAACCCACAATGAACAGAATCCATTTCCCCATTTCGTTTGCCATTGCATTGCTAGTTTCGCAACCGGCACAGGCCAGTGTCAGCAGCTCGTTCGATGTTGACAGCGAGAATTGGCAAGTGGTCAGCTTTGCCGATTTCAGCCAGAACAACTATTCGATTGTCGGTCAATATCAACCTAGTTATGTGTCTGGTGGCGGCAATCCTGGCAATTATCTCGCCGCCAGCGATCCAGACTCCGGCGATTTTACCTTCTCCGCTCCAGCGGCTTTTCTGGGCTCGCAGGTTGGAGCTACCGGACTTTCCTACGATTTGACGTATCGCGATGGCGATGTCAATTGGCAAACCACCGACGTCATGTTAGTCGGCAATGGCCAGCGCTTGCTCTGGAAACGCGACCCGAACATCGTGCCGAATAGTAGCTGGACCCATATCAGCCTGAACTTAACGCCCTCCTCGGAATGGCGGCTGGGCACTACAGACGGGGTATTCGCCAGCCAAAATGATTTTCACAGCGTCTTGTCAGACTTGAGCGGACTTTACATTCACGGCGAATACACCAATGGCATCATGGAAACCGCCGGCCTGGATAATGTAGTTCTGCAAACGGTGCCGTTACCGGGAGCGTTTTGGTTATTTGGTGTAGGGGTTGCGGGATTTTGCTCGTTCAGTCGCCGGGTGTAATGCGTTGAATCGTTGAGTGATTGTGTCGCTGGCGCGACGGGTTGTTTTGGAGTCGGGTCTCGGCCCGACAGCCGAGTAACTTTTCTTTGTTTGGCCAAAGAAAAGTCACCAAAAGAAAAGCCACCCGGATGCCGCTTTGGTCCTGCGCTCCGAAGGTTTTGGCGAGGGTTTTCGGAAGGGCTATCCTTAGCCCTCCGAAAACGAGCGGCCTCCCTGCCGCTCCCCTATCGGGCTGTTCTCGCCAAAACCTCCGGTGCTCGGCGCGGCATACGGGATACTCTTCAATGCGCCAAATGAATGAAGGCCGACATGCGGCGCAATACGGCTACGCCTATTGACGCCCTACGAATTGCGACTTACGGCCTTGGATGAAATCAAAGACTTGTTGAGAAAAAAATAAGTAAAAACCTATTTAAGCAGGTTTTTTAAAGCTTTACCGCTTTAAACCCCATAGCACTATCATCATGCTGCATTTGATAGAAAGAAGTACAACCACAATAATCAGATGCTATTTTTTTAATAAAATCAATGTCTGATTTTGGAGTTCGTAACCCAAAACAAATTTCATGTATTGAACTTGGATTAATAGGAAATGTTCCAGACGAATATTTAAGCAATCTAAACTCTGACTCATATCCCCATTCACTACTTTTATTAAATAAAAAAATATAAAGTAGAGCTTGTGTAATCTTTACAGGATCAAAGTTACTACTAAACACCCCTGAAATATCGGGTGCTGCACAATACTTGACCATTCCTTTGGCAAGTAACTCGGCATTAGTAAAGCAATCCCCTGAAAAACTATATGTTACACATAACCCTCGATGTTCATCAGCATAATGAGACCACATAAGCGGTTGTTTTTTAGTGAGTTCGCTACACATGGACACTGAAAACACACCAATATTCTCGAATTGGGACTTCCAGTTTTCACCAAAACTTTTATTCTCTAAAAAAGATAGTAAAAAATCCTTCTGCCTTTGATCCTTTTCCCCAAGTACCGCACTATAAATAATTTTATTGACATCCATTCTGCAATCAAACGGGTCATTCAATTGATCTGGATTGGCGAAATAAATACTTGGGTTGACCATTGATTCAATAAGATATTTATTGATCGCCCTGAACTTTAGACAGTAAGCGTCTGACATAATATTAGCATCCCTACCTTATCAGAATTTGTTTATGAATTATTCGGCTGAAACTTGCTCGACAGTCATAGTTTTAAGATTAAACAGACACTTTGTAGTTACTTTGACTTTACCACCAAACATATTGCCATATTTCGAGTCGTTATCTTGAATCAATATTTCACCAGTTTTAATATCAGAATCATTTTCGTAGAACGTTCCAAATGCCAGCCAGTTCCAATCGATTTCGAATTTGCTGTTTTTTTCAGCAGCTCGCTTACAAGCTGTTTTCATCGCACTATTTACGGAGGTGTTCAAATTAACAATGTCAGCATTACTTTTGCACTTACGCCAATCTTGGCTACACGATTGATTGTAAATTTGTTCTTCAGTAAGAGCAGAGGTTTCTGATGTAGCTTGGTTTGATGTTCGATCAGGTGTTCCGAAAAATCCTAACAGGATCGATACTGCCACAGCACCCCAAACTATCAAACCACAAATCTTACCCAACCAGCCAACTTTCTGGGGCCGTTTGGTTGGGTTCGTTTCTCCGCAATTTGGACAAACAGTTGCGCTACTCGAAATTTCTTTTTTACAAAGATTACAGGGGACTAATTTGGACGCCATATACAAATACAAATACAAATGCAGAAATGAATCAGGATAAAGGGCCGTAGGATGCTGAACGGAAGTGAAGTGCATCGTTCGCGATAGATGCGCCTCCTCGCGTCGGCACGTCCTACATTATAGGGTGGTATTTTTCATATTGGCGTTTTGCCGAATTACGGGTTGGTTTTTCTCCCGTTATTCCGCCCCGAGCATCGGAGCTTTTGGCGAGACAAATCGGCAGGATTGCCGATTTGCATGCGTAGCACCCGAAGGGCGAGATACATGGATGTATCGAGTGATTAGCCCGATAGGGGAGTGGCAGGGATGCCGCTCGTTTTCGGTGGGCTATGGATAGCCCTTCCGAAAACCCTCGGCAAAAGCGACAAATTCGTCTGGAGCGAGTTTGAACAGCCGATAGGCTGGCCCGAAGGGCGAAAACCAGGGATGGTTTTCGTAGCGAAAGTATCGCGGTCGTCGGTCCGCGAACCGACATTAAATTAAACCGTCGCGACAGCGACACAATTTAGAATCCCTAATTCCTATCCCTGAGGGAGACTTGATTAATGGTTAGTCCACGATTCCGGCTTGTTCTTCGCGTTATGAAATACGCGAAGAATTCGGATTTCGTTGTTCACGATCATATACGGCAATGAGTACGGCAAGCCGGGAATGTGCCATTCCATTACTTCATCATCTTCAGTTTTATGGCCTAAGTGGGGCTGCTCAGTCAATAGCAATAACGAGCTCTTAATTCTCGCAGCCACTTTTTTTGCCGCGGCTGGACTTTCTTGATGGAGGTATTGCCGAATTTTGTTCAAATCATCTTTAGCCGACGGAAGTAAAACAAACTTCATGGCTATTTCGGCGCAACATCAGGTTCCGGTGCATCTTTTTCGTCATCGGTTCCCCACGAGTCCAACCAATTCAAAGTGGTATCTTGGGAAACAAAAATACCGCTTTCTGCTTCAACTTTGGCTGACTGTATCGCTTTCAACTTCCATTCATTGCGGTTTATATATTCCGCAATGGCTTTGGCAACAATTTGAGATTGCGAACGATGCGTTAACTGACTAATCGTTGCAAGGCTTTGTTTTAGCTCATCCGGCAGTCGAATAGAAAATGGCGTGCTTGGCATGATGGCTCTCTCCTCTGTAGCGAATTACATTCATCTTCATTGTATGCGAATTCGCCGGAAACCTGATCAAATCCTAAACTCCGCTGACCTTGCATGCGCAGTCAAACTCTCCCCACGCGCCAACACCGAAGCAATCTTGCCCAAATTCTGCGCGCCAACCGCCGAGCAATTGATCAAGCTGCTGCGCTTTTGGAAATCGTAAACCCCTAAAGGCGAGGAGTAGCGGGCGGTGCTGGAGGTGGGTAGGACATGGTTCGGACCGGCGCAATAATCGCCTAGCGCTTCGGCGGTGAAACGGCCCATGAAGATCGCGCCGGCATTGTGGATTTGCTCGCACAAGGCTTCGGGTTCCGCTACGGACAACTCCAGATGTTCCGGAGCAATGCGGTTGGCGACTTGCGCGGCTTCGGACAGGTTGGCGACTTTGATAAACGCGCCACGGCCGGTCAAGGACGCGCGGATGATGTCGGCGCGTTCCATTTCCGGCAGGAGTTTGTTGATGCTGGTTTCCACTTGCTGCAGAAAAGCGGCGTCGTCGCTGATTAAAATAGCTTGGGCGTTTTCGTCGTGTTCGGCTTGCGAGAACATATCCATCGCAATCCAGTCTGGGTTGGTCTGGCCGTCGCAGATGATCAAAATTTCGGACGGGCCGGCGATCATGTCGATACCCACTTGGCCGAATACCAGTTTCTTGGCCGTAGCGACATAGATATTGCCGGGGCCGACGATTTTATCCACCGCCGGAATCGATTCAGTGCCGTAAGCCAAGGCTGCGACCGCTTGGGCGCCGCCAATGGTGAATACTCTATCGACGCCGGCCACATAAGCCGCCGCCAATACCAGTGCATTGGTTTCGCCGCGCGGGGTGGGGACGACCATAATCAGCTCGCCGACGCCGGCGACTTTGGCCGGAATCGCGTTCATCAAAACAGATGATGGGTAAGCGGCTTTACCGCCCGGCACATAGAGGCCGGCTTTATCCAGCGCGGTGACTTTTTGACCGAGCACGGTGCCGTCCAGCTCGGTGTATTGCCAGGATTGCAGCTTTTGATGCTCGGCATAGGCAAGAACGCGGTCTGCAGCGGTTTGCAGCGCGATGGCCTGGGTACTGGGCAGGGTGTCCCAGGCGGTTTTCAAGGCGCCGGGGGCAAGTTCCAATGCGGCGGCCGTTTTAAAGGAGGTGCCGTCGAAACGGTTGGTGTACTCCAGCAGGGCTTTGTCGCCGCGTTTTTTAATATCGGCGATGATGTCCAGCACTCGTTTGTGTATTTCCAGATCGTCGCTGGCATCCCAGGCTAAACGGGCTTGCAATTGTTTTTCAAAATCGATTGCCGCGCTATCTAGGCGCAGCATCTTGATCGCAGTCATGGGCTTACCTTTGGGCTAAGGTGGTTTCGAACTGGTCGATGAGTGCTTGAATGGCTTGATGTTTCATTTTCATCGCCGCTTTATTCACCACCAGTCGAGAGGTGATGTTGGCGATTAGTTCCCGCGGCTCCAGGCCGTTGGCTTTTAAGGTGTTGCCGGTGTCGACCAAATCGACAATGCAATCGGCCAAACCAACCAGCGGCGCTAGTTCCATGGAGCCGTAAAGTTTGATGATTTCGGCTTGTATCCCCAGGTTGGCGTAATAACGCTGCGCGGTTTTGACGTATTTGGTGGCAACCCGCAAGCGGCCTTTCACTTCCGGGGCATTGACCGGGCCGGCAGTCATCAAGCGGCAACCGGCTATGCCTAAGTCCAGCGGTTCGTAAAGACTTTCCGCGCCATGTTCCAGCAACACGTCCTTGCCGGCGATACCCATGTCCGCCGCGCCGTATTCGACGAAGGTCGGTACGTCGGTGGCGCGAATAATCACCAGCTGCACGTCCGGACGGGTGGTTTGTAGAATTAGTTTGCGGCTTTTATCCGGATCGTCGGTCGGCGTGATGCCGGCCTGTTCCAGAAACGGCAGGGCTTCTTCGTAAATACGGCCCTTGGATACGGCAATGGTCAACATGGTTTTGCGATAGGGTTAGTTAGGAATGCGGCGAATGGTAGCGCCCAGTTGTGTCAGCTTTTCCTCGATGTGATCGTAACCGCGGTCGATATGGTAAATCCGATCCACCAAGGTTTCGCCTTCTGCAACCAGGCCGGCCAGTACCAGACTGGCGGAAGCCCGCAAGTCGGTGGCCATCACCGGCGCCGCTTTCAGTTGGGCGCTGCCGGTACAGATCGCGGTGTTGGATTCCAGCTTGATTTGCGCGCCCATCCGTTGTAGTTCTTGCACGTGCATGAAACGGTTTTCGAAAACCGTTTCGGTGATTAGCCCCACGCCTTCCGCGATGGAATTCAACGCGGTAAATTGCGCCTGCATGTCGGTGGGGAAGGCGGGATACGGCGCGGTGCGGACGGTAACTGCTTTCGGGCGTTGGCCGTGCATATTCAGTTCGATCCAGTTTTCGCCGCAGGTGATGTCGGCGCCAGCTTCTTTCAATTTAACCAGCACTGCGTCCAGCGTGCTTGGATCGGTGTTTTTCAGTTTGACATGGCCGCGACTGATCGCGCCGGCCACCAGATAAGTGCCGGTTTCGATGCGGTCGGGCAGGATGTCGTAATGCAAGCCTTCCACACCCAGTCTTTCTACGCCTTCCACGGTCAGAATATCGGTGCCGACGCCGGTGATTTTGGCGCCCATTTTATTCAGAAAATGCGCCAGATCGGTGACTTCGGGTTCTTTCGCGGCGTTTTCGATAATGGTGATGCCTTCGGCCAGGGTGGCCGCCATCAGGATGTTTTCGGTGCCGGTCACGGTGATTTTATCCAATACCAAATGGCAGCCTTTTAAGCGAGTCGTCTTGGCATGGATATAGCCGGCTTCGACAGTAATGTCGGCACCCATTTTGAGCAGCGAGTCGATGTGAATATCCACCGGACGTGTGCCGATGGCGCAGCCGCCGGGCAACGAGACATACGCTTCGCCGAAGCGGGCCAGTAACGGTCCCAATACCAGAATCGAAGCGCGCATGGTTTTCACCAATTCGTAAGGTGCTTCGTACTTGTCGATAGTGCTGGTATCGACTTCGATGTTCATTTTTTCGTCGACAGTCAGGCGCACGCCCATTTGCCCCAACAACTCCATGGTAGTGGTGATGTCGTGCAAATGCGGAATATTACCGACGCTGACCGGCACATCGGACAACAAGGTGGCGGCCAGAATAGGTAGGGCGGCATTTTTGGCGCCGGAAATTCTCAGTTCGCCGTGTAGCGGTTGGCCGCCGGTAATCAGTAATTTATCCATGGATTCTTATTGGTCTGTATATTTGAACGCAGCTTAATGCGTGTGGTTTGCAAAATATTCGGTTTCGTCGAAGCCGCTGAGCTTCGCCAGAGCGAGTAATTGCGACGGTATGTTTTTAAAGGACAGCTTAACCCGGCCCATCCGGCTGAGCCTTATCCATTCGATCATCAAGGCCAGACCGGCGCTATCGGTGGTCTTTACTTTGGCTAGATCGATACAGATGCTGTCCATACCTTTCAAAAACTTGAAGGATTGTAAAGTCTGCTTGTCGATGCTGGCGAAGGTCAGGCAGCCTTCCACCGTAAAGTGGCCGGGCGCTTGTTCGGTTAATGTCAGCTTGGACATTATTTGCCTTCCGCCTTATTCAGCATGAATTTGCCTATCATTTCTTCCAGCACGATGGCGGAGCTGGTGATGTCGATGGTGCTTTTATCTTTCAAAAACTCATCCGACGAACCGGGATCGAGGCTGACGTACTGTTCGCCCAACAAGCCGGCGGTATAAATACTAACGCCGGAATCGCTGGGTAGGTTGTTGTATTGCGATTCGATGCGCATTTCCACGATGGATTCGTGGCTTTCCTTGTCCAGTCGGATAGCCGATACCCGGCCAATACGCACGCCGGCTACTGAAACCGGCGATTTGACCTTCAGTCCGCCGGAATTTTGAAAGTGAGCGAACACTGTGTAGCTGTCTTCGCTGGTATAACTGCCCAGATTACTGACTTGCAGAGCCATGTAAAACAAGGCGGTAATACCGCTGGCGACAAAAAAACCGACCAGGGTGTCCTGGGTCTTGGAATGCTGCATGTTAAATGTCTCCAAACATGAGTGCGGTTAAAACGAAATCGAGAGCCAGCACCGAGAAAGCGGAGTTGACTACGGTGCGGGTGGTGGCGCGGCTGACGCCCTCTGAAGTCGGGATCGCATCGTAGCCTTCGAATAAGGCAATCCACGACACGACGAAACCGAAGACCACGCTTTTGATCACGCCATTGAGTATGTCTTCTTGAAAATCGATACTGGCCTGCATCTGGGCCCAGAACGCGCCGTCGTCGACGCCGAGCATGCCGACCCCGACCAGATGGCCGCCCATGATGCCTATCGCGCTAAACAAGGCGGCCAATAAAGGCATGGATAGAAAGCCGGCCAAAAAGCGCGGCGAAATGATGCGTTTGATCGGATCCACCGCCATCATTTCCATGCCGGACAATTGTTCGGTAGCCTTCATCAGGCCGATTTCGGCGGTCAACGCCGAACCGGCCCGGCCGGCAAACAATAGAGCCGATACGACCGGCCCGAGTTCGCGTACCAGTGAAGCGGCCACCATCACGCCCAGGGATTCTTCGGCGCCAAAGTCGGACAGAATGTTAAAGCCTTGCAAGCCTAAAACCATGCCAACGAACAGGCCTGAAATGGTGATGATCAAAAACGACAGCACGCCGACCGAATACACCTGTTTGATCAGCAGGTTGGGGCGCGGCAACACCTCGCTGATGCCGGTTAGGGTATGGCCCAAAAAAAACGAGGCACGGCCGAGCTTGGCAAAGCTGCTGCGGGTAGTTTTTCCCAGATTTTGCAGAAATTGAAGCATCAATGAGTAAATTGGTGGTTATTTGCTGGCCAGCAGGTCGTCCAGATAATCGCGCGCCGGGTAGTGAAAGTGTACCGGACCGTCGGCATCGCCGTGCATAAACTGTTGCACCCAGGCCGAATCGGATTGTTGTAATTCTTGCGGTGTGCCCTGGCCGATGATTTTGCCTTCCGACAGAACATAGATGTAATCCGCGATGGCGGCGGTTTCTTGTACGTCATGCGAGACGACAATGCTGGTCAGGCCTAAAGTCGTATTCAGCGACTTGATTAAGTGTACTAGGGCACCCTTGGAAATTGGATCCTGGCCGGTAAACGGTTCGTCGTACATGATCATCAACGGATCGAGAGCGATGGCGCGAGCCAACGCCACCCGTCTCGCCATGCCGCCGGATAGTTCGTTGGGCATTAAGTTGCGCGCACCGCGCAGGCCCACCGCATGCAGTTTCATCAGCACCAAGGTGCGGATCATCGACTCCGGTAAATGAGTATGTTCGCGCATGGGAAACGCTACGTTATCGTACACGCTCATGTCGGTCAGCAGCGCACCGCTTTGGAAAAGCATGCCCATGCGTTTGCGTAACTCGTATAGTTCGCGGGTTTTCAGGCGGTGGACATTTTGGCCGTCGACATGAATTTGGCCGCGATCTGGGGTCAACTGACCACCGATCAACTTCAACAGCGTAGTCTTCCCGGTGCCGCTGGGGCCCATGATGGCCGTGACTTTGCCGCGCTGAATCTCCAGGCTGACCGCGTCGAAAATTTTTCTGGGGCCTCTGGAAAAGCTCAAGTTGCTAATCGAAACGATATTGTCTTCAGGACTTGCGCTATTGGCCATCTACCGGAATCACAGGAGTTTTTGGATTGGGAACGAGCTATTTTCTATGACTCGTCGAGAATAAGTCAATGACTTGGGGTGAAAAGTCGGATAATAACATGCAATAATGGTTCCTTTTTATTTTGGTGCGTGGAGTTAATTTGCGTGGGTTGTGATCAAGACATACAAGCGTTGGCGTTGGCGGTGATTCAGACCGAAATGCAGGCGGTTGCCGGCTTGGCTGCGCGTATCGATGAACAATTCGTCAGTGCCTGCCGTTTGCTGCTGGCCTGTAAAGGTCGGGTGGTGGTCACGGGTATGGGCAAATCCGGGCATATTGCCGGTAAAATTGCCGCAACTTTAGCCAGTACTGGTACGCCGGCTTTCTTTGTGCATCCGGGCGAAGCCAGTCACGGCGACCTCGGCATGATTACTCGGCAGGATGTGGTGTTGGCTTTGTCCAATTCCGGCGAGACCGAAGAAATCCTGACGATTTTGCCTATTATTAAGCGACTCGGGGTGCCGTTAATTGCGTTGACCGGTAATCCCGAATCGGCCTTGGCCAGATTTTCCAGTGTACACATCAATGTTGCCGTCGAGCAAGAGGCTTGTCCCTTGGGCTTGGCGCCGACCGCCAGCACGACGGCAGCGTTGGTGATGGGCGACGCGTTGGCGGTATCTCTGCTGGAAACCAAGGGTTTTACCCGCGACGATTTTGCGCTGTCCCATCCAGGCGGTAGCTTGGGCAAGCGCTTGTTGTTACAGGTTGCCGACATCATGCACAGCGGCGGCGAAGTGCCGGTAGTGGCCGACACCGTTTTGGTGAGCGATGCGTTGCTGGAAATGACCGGCAAGAAACTGGGTATGACTGCGGTGATCGATGGCGAGCGGCGGGTTGTCGGGATATTTACGGATGGAGACTTGCGGCGGATGCTGGAAAAAAATCTGGATGTGCATGCGACCCGTATTGCTGAAGTCATGACCGGGCCTTGTAAGGTAATTGATGTCGATATGTTGGCGGCGGAAGCGATGCAAATCATGGAAAGCAAAAAAATCAATGCCTTGTTGGTCGTCGACAACCAACTAAAGTTATTGGGTGCCTTGAATATGCACGACTTGCTGCGGGCCGGCATAGTCTGAGAGTAGCGAGCGATGTTCGATTTAAATCCCCAACAACTCAGTGTCGTAAAACAAATCAAACTGCTGATTCTGGATGTGGACGGCGTGTTGACCGATGGTCGATTGTTCTTCGACGACAATGGCAAAGAATACAAATGTTTTCACGCCCGCGACGGTCACGGCGTTAAATTGCTGCGGCAAACCGGGGTGGAAGTGGCGGTGATCTCCGGCCGCAAATCCAATTCTGTCACCCTGCGGATGCAGGGCTTAGGGGTGGAACTGGTCTATCAAGGTCACGAGAATAAGCGCGCTGCATTCGCGGAAATCTTGCAACGACTGGCGTTAACGCCTGAACAAGTGGCTTACATCGGCGATGACATCCTGGATTTACCGGTTATGCGTCAAGTTGGCTTTGCGGTCGCGGTGCAAGATGCCAATTTCGTGCTTAAAGACTATGCTCATTGGCAAACGCAGGCGGCTGGCGGTTTGGGCGCGGTTCGGGAAGTATGCGATTTGATCATGCAGGCTCAAGGGAGCTTTGACAGTGTGTTGCAAACCTATTTATGACAGTGCTGAAAAATCTACAGATTTTTATTTATGTCGGATTGGCCGCATTGTTGTCATGGTGGCTGGTGCAATTGAATGAACAACGTGACGCCGAAATAAAAATTGCCGAAAATAGCCCTGATTTTTTTAGCATGGGTTATTTCAAAAAAGAAATGAATATCGATGGTGTGCCAAAAAGCGAATTGGCGGCGGAAAAAATGCAGCATTTTAAAGTCGATGGCAGCACGCATCTGGAAAAGCCGGTGATGACATTGTATAACCCGAACGAAATGCCCTGGCTGATCAAGGCTGACAGCGGGGTTATGGCGGCAGACGGCGATAATTTACAACTCAACGGCAGTGCTTTTATCAATCGGGAGGCCTCGAAAACCAATTCGGCGCTGACCATCAATACCTCGGATTTGCGGGTGAAACTCGCCAGCCATTATGCGGAGACACGGGCGTGGACGGAGATCATCAGTCCGCCCAACAAAACGGCGGGAATAGGAATGGAAGCAACTTTTGTGAGTCCGATTCACCTGAAATTGTTGTCCAAAGTGAAAGGTCGCTATGAAATTAAGTAAAATGGTCGGTCTAGGCCTGTTATTCTCAGCGCGGATGGCGTTTGGATTGGAGTCCGATTCCGAGCAGCCTATCTACATCGACTCCGACAATGCGGTTTACGATGAAAAGGCACAGATCAGTACCTACACCGGCAATGTGGTAGCTACGCAGGGTACGATCAAAATCGATGGCGACAAGTTGGTGGTTTATTTGAAAGATGGGGCGATCATCAAGCTGATTGCCACCGGTAAACCGTCGCATTTCAAGCAGTTGCCGGCCGTGGGTAAGGAAGAAATGCATGGGGAGGGTTTGATCAATGAATTTTACCCGGACCAGAATTTGCTGAAGTTTATGAAAAATGCGTCGGTTTGGCAGGGCGATGCCAAACAATCCAGCGAGTATATCGAGTACGATACTAAGAACTCCTTGCTGAAGGCTGGTGAAGCGCAAACCGACGGCAAGCGCGTGCATTCGGTCATTAAACCCAAGCCCAAGCAGGCCCAATAATGGCGCGATTGGTTGCGGAACAGCTGTTCAAGCGCTACAACGATCGAAATGTTGTCGATGGCGTCAGCCTAAGGGTCGACACCGGAGAAGTGGTCGGTTTACTGGGTCCGAACGGTGCGGGGAAAACCACCAGCTTTTACATGATGGTGGGATTGGTTAAAGCCGATAGCGGTGATATTTTTCTCGACGACCAGCGCATCACCCATCATCCTATGCACCGGCGTGCGCGCTTGGGGATCGGTTATCTGGCGCAAGAGGCTTCGGTATTTCGTAAATTGAGCGTGGCTGACAATTTACGCGCGGTATTACAGATTCGGACCGATTTGACCAACGGTCAAATCGAGTTGTTGATTGATGAGTTACTGGCAGAATTTAATATCAACCATTTGCGTAATCAGGTGGCGCTAGGTCTGTCAGGTGGCGAACGGCGTCGGGTGGAAATCGCACGTGCTTTGGCCAGTGAGCCGCAGTTTATCCTGCTGGACGAGCCGTTTGCCGGGGTCGATCCGATTTCGGTGTTGGAGTTGCAAAAAATTATTGCCCACTTGAAGCACAGGGGTATTGGTATTTTGATTACCGAGCACAAAGTGAGGGAGACATTGGAGATTTGTGATCGAGCTTATATTTTGAATAATGGGAAGGTTATCGCCGAAGGCCAATCGCGCCAGTTGGTGGATAACGAAGAGGTGCGTAGAGTGTATCTAGGCGAGAAATTTAGTTTATGAAATTCGAATAGTCATGAAGCAATCTCTACAACTCCGTATTGGTCAGAGTCTGACCATGACGCCGCAACTGCAGCAGGCGATCAAACTGTTGCAGATGTCGACTTTGGACTTACAACAGGAAATCCAGCAAGCCCTAGAATCCAACATGATGTTGGAAATCGATGAAGAGGAGTTACCTAATCTCGAGTTCAGGGACAAAAAGCTGGAAAACACTGATCAGCAGACCAGCGAAGGCTCGCAAACCGATATGCCGGACGAATTGCCGGTCGATGTCAGTTGGGACGACGTTTACGAAAGTTCCTTGCCCAGCGGTGGCGATGAAGGTGATAGTCCGGAATTCGAAGCCTTTCGCGGCAAGTCCGAGTCTTTACGTGATCATTTGGTCTGGCAGTTGGAGTTGATTCCGATCTCGGACCGCGATTATGCCATTGCGACCTCTATCATCGACGCCGTTAACGTCGACGGGTATGTGACCAGCGAGCTGGCCGATATTTTTCAAGGGCTACAGGATCAACTGGAAGGCTTGGAAATGGATGAAGTGCTGGCCGTGCTGCATATGGTGCAAAACTTTGATCCTGTCGGCGTGGCCGCTCTGGATTTGGCCGATTGTCTGGGTTTACAGCTACAGCAGTTGCCGGTGACGACGCCGTATCGGTCGGATGCTTTGGAGTTTGTGCATAGGCATTTGGATTTATTGACCAGTTGCGATCAAGCTCGGTTGATGAAACGGATTGGGATGACCGAGGATGTGCTTAAAGGGGTATTGGCACTAATCAGAACCCTGGACCCCAAACCTGGCGCGCGCTTGCAGGATTCGGATGTCGAGTATGTGGTGCCTGATGTGTTTGTCGCCAAAGTTAGCGGGCATTGGCTGGTTAACCTGAATCCCGAGATTGCTCCCAAATTGCGCGTGAATCCTTTCTATTCGGGGATGATCAAGCGTGCCGACAATAGTCAGGACAATGTCAGCATGAAGAATCATCTGCAAGAAGCGCGCTGGTTTATTAAAAGCCTGCATAGTCGTAACGACACTTTGCTGCGGGTGGCTAGAAGCATCGTTGAAAAACAAGGCGATTTTTTCGAGCACGGCGCGATTGCGATGAAGCCGATGGTGTTGCGCGATATTGCCGAAGAACTGGAGCTGCACGAATCCACCATCTCCAGGGTAACCACGCAAAAATACATGCACACCCCGCACGGTGTGATCGAGTTTAAATATTTTTTCTCCAGCCATGTGAGTACCGATGGCGGGGGTGAGTGTTCGGCGACCGCGATTCGGGCGCTGATAAAAGAGTTGGTCGGCAGTGAAAACCCGGCCAAGCCATTAAGCGATAGTAAAATATCGGACTTATTGAATGAGAAGGGCATAAATGTCGCGCGCCGCACCATTGCCAAATATCGGGAAGCGATGTCCATTCCTTCAACCAGCCAGCGGAAAAGGCACATTTAATCAATTTGGAAGAATAATTTTTAAAAACAGGAGTATTCCATGCAAGTCAGTATCACAGGTCATCACGTAGAAGTAACAGAGGCATTAAAATCCTATGTTGATGAAAAAATTAATAAAATCAAACGTCATTTCGATAACGTCGTTGATGTTCATGTCATCTTGACCGTTGAGAAGCTGGAGCAAAAAGCCGAAGCGGCCGTGCAAATCAGCGGTGCCAAACTGTATGCCGAGGATGTACAAGAAGATATGTATGCTGCAATCGACAGCATGGTCGACAAACTCGACAGACAAATCGTCAAACATAAAGAAAAAAATCAAAACCATCGCTAATCGCGAGCTTGTGATACAGGGCGGGCGCGGTTTTCGCTCTGTATCGCGTTGCCTATGAAACTAGTTATCGTTAGTGGCTTATCGGGGTCTGGCAAGAGTATCGCTTTAGATACTCTGGAAGATTGCGGCTATTACTGTATAGATAATTTGCCCGTGGCATTGCTGGACGATTTTGTCGATCATGTGATGTTGAAAGACCCGGAAACCTACAGCAAAACCGCCATCGGTATCGATGCCAGAAACCGTAATCAGAAGCTGGCGGACTTTCCGGATAGTCTGGCCTCTATTCGCAATAAGGGTATCGATTGCGAGCTGGTTTACATGGAGGCGGACGAGAATATTATTCTGAAGCGGTACAGCGAAACACGCCGCCGTCATCCTCTGACTACCGAAAGCAGGCCTTTGCGCGAGGCGTTGGAAATCGAACGGGAAATGCTGCGCTCAGTGGCACTCCGTGCCGACATCGTCATCGATACCAGTTATACCCATTATCACCAATTACGGGATTTGCTGAAAAACCGTCTGGGCGAAAAGGGCAAAGGGTCTTTGTCGATTTTGTTCCAGTCATTCGGTTTTAAATACGGTATCCCGCTGGATGCCGACTTCGTCTTCGATGCCCGCAGCCTGCCTAATCCGTATTGGGCGCCGGAGCTGAGAGGATTGACCGGCAAGCACGCCGAGGTAATCGATTTTTTGCAGAACGAAGCTATCGTGAAGGAGTTTCTGCAGGATATTGGCTATTTTATTGGGCGCTGGGCGCCGCGCTTCGAGTCGGATAATCGCAGTTATTTAACCATCGCGGTCGGTTGTACCGGCGGTCAGCATCGATCGGTCTATCTGGTTGAAGCATTGAGTCGGCAATTTCAAACTATTACTCCTAACGTTATCGTCAGGCATCGGGAATTGCGTTAACGCAATTGTCCAGCCCAATTTCTTGGTTTTTACCCATGACATCACCAGCAAAGCTTGAAAATACCGAGCATCTTTTAGATCGCGCCACGGAAGCGCTAGCAAAAGACTCTCTGATCGAGATTAGAAATTTGGTGCGATCCTTGTACCCTGCGGAAGCGGCGCATATTCTCGAGTCTTTGGAACCGGAACAGCGAGCCAAGCTTTGGGCGGTAGTGCCACCCAGCGTAATCGGTGAAATTTTGGTTGAGGTGAATGTCGAAGTAGGCAGTAGTTTGCTGAAAATTACCGATAGAAAGGATTTGATAGCTGCTACGGAATCCATGGGGGCGGACGGCATGGTCGATCTGCTGCATGTATTGCCCGAGCCCTTGCTCTCGCAAGTGATGGAATCTATCGGCGTACATAATCGCAACCGCATCGAAAAGGCGCTGAGCTACGACGAGCATACCGCTGGCGGCTTGATGTCCGCCGATGTATTAACCATTCGCGCCGACGTGACGCTGGACGTGGTGACGCGTTATTTACGGTTGCGCGGCAATATGCCGGCTGCTACAGATAGCTTGATTGTGGTGGACCGCAAAGAGCAGTTTCAGGGTTTGCTGCCGATTAATCAATTGTTGACCCACGATCCGCACACCAAGGTTGAGTCGATTATGGATGTCCGTAGTGCCGGCATCCCATATGGTATGCCCAGTCGCGACGTGGCGGGTTTATTCGAGCGGCGAAAATTGTTATCAGCGCCCGTTTTGGCGGATGACGGTAAGGTGTTGGGGCGCATCACTATCGATGATGTCGTGGGACTGATCCGTGAGGAAGCTAATCACTCGCTAATGAGTATGGCCGGCTTGAGCGAGGAGCAGGATATGTTTGCGCCGGTCTTCACCAGTGCCAAGCGTCGCGCATTATGGTTGGGCGTGAATTTGCTTACTGCGTTCTTGGCTGCTTCGGTCATCGATTTGTTTGAGGCCACCATTCAGCAGATCGTCGCGTTGGCGGTCTTGATGCCGATTGTTGCCAGTATGGGCGGTATCGCCGGTAGCCAGACCTTGACGCTGGTTGTTCGGGGCTTGGCGTTACGGCAGGTCACCACCAGTAATGCCGTGAGTTTATTGTTCAAAGAAGTTTCGGTGGGCTTGTTAAACGGATTAGTCTGGTCTGTTGTGGTCGCAGTGGTGGCAGGGTTATGGTTCCATAATCCGCATATCGGTTTCCTACTCGGTGTGGCCATGTTGATCAATTTGGTCTGTGCGGCCTTATCGGGTGTGGCGATTCCGGTGTTGCTGGATAAGATCGGTGTGGACCCGGCTCTGGCAGGCGGCGTGTTGCTGACCACTGTTACCGATGTCGTTGGATTCATGGCGTTTTTAGGCTTGGCAACCTTATTTTTACTGTAAGGAACTGTGCTTTTTGTCACGGAAAATGATAGTATTTCGGACATTCAGCAGCGGATTTTCCAAACTCGATGTCAACCGGCGCACCTACTTCGCAAAAAACAGCTTTGGAATTTAAAAGCACGTCTCTGACCGTGCCGGTGTTGCTGTTAGCCAGTAACGACATCTCACTGATCGACCAGCAGCTCAATGAAAAGGTGGTTCAGGCCCCCGAGTTTTTTAAAAACTCGCCATTGCTGATCGATCTGCAAAAACTTAACGCTCAAAACCAGCCAATTGATTTTGCCGAAATAGTCACTCTCGTCCGTCAACACGGCTTCATGCCGATAGGGGTGCGCGGTGGCAACGAGCAACAGAACGGTGACGCCTTGGCAATGAATTTGCCCCAGCATTCTCTACATGGCAGCAATGCGCCGTTGGTCAATAAGGCGCAGGCAAAAACCTTGCCGACACCTGCTGCGGAAGAGCAAAAACCAGCCAATCAATCGATAGAAAATAAGTTAGTGACTCAGCCGATACGCTCCGGCCAACGAGTTTATGCCAAAGGCGATTTGATCGTCACTGCAACCGTTAGTGCCGGCGCGGAAATCATGGCCGAAGGCAATATACATATTTACGGATCCTTGCGCGGACGAGCGCTGGCCGGTGTGCTGGGTAATATCAATAGCCGTATTTTTTGCTCGGATTTACAGGCCGAACTGATTTCGATAGCCGGCATTTACCAGCTCAGTGATGATTTGGGCAAGTATCCCGCGCACAAGCCTGTACAGATTAGTCTGGATAACCAGGCTCTGATTATCAAAGATATTTAAGCTTTTCTTGGAGGAACAATTTTGGCCAGAATTATCGTAGTAACATCGGGAAAAGGTGGTGTGGGCAAAACCACAACCAGCGCCGCTATCGCGATGGGCTTAGCGAAGCGTGGACATAAAACCGCTGTGATCGATTTCGATGTGGGGCTGCGTAACCTCGACTTAATCATGGGCTGCGAGCGTCGCGTGGTTTATGATTTGGTTAATGTCATCAATAACGAGGCCACCTTAAATCAGGCCTTGATCAGAGACAAGCGTTGCGACCAGCTATTTATATTGCCGGCATCGCAAACCCGTGATAAAGATGCCTTAACAACGGAAGGTGTCGGCAAAATTCTGGAAGAGTTGTCCAAAGACTTTAAATACATCGTTTGTGACTCGCCGGCAGGAATAGAGCGCGGTGCTACACTTGCCATGTATTTTGCTGACGATGCGTTTGTGGTGACGAATCCGGAAGTCTCTTCGGTCAGAGACTCGGATCGGATGTTGGGTATCTTGTCCAGCAAATCACGCCGCGCCGAGAAGGGCGAAGAGCCGATCAAGGAATATTTGTTGTTGTCGCGTTATTCGCCGGATCGGGTGAAGTTGGGCGAGATGCTCAGCGTTGACGATGTTCAGGAAATCTTGTCGCTACACCTGTTGGGCGTTATTCCAGAGTCCAAATCTGTATTGAATGCGTCAAACTCCGGTACACCGGTCATTCTCGACGAGCAAAGCGACGCAGGTCAGGCCTATGCGGACATCGTGGCACGTTACTTGGGCGAGACCAAACCACATCGTTTTATTGAGGAAGAGAAGAAGGGCTTATTAAGTAAGCTATTCGGGAGCAAGTGATGAGTCTCTTAGATTATTTCAGATCCTCGAAAACCAATACGGCATCGCTGGCCAAGGAGAGATTGCAAATTCTGGTTGCCCATGAGCGCGCATCCAGAAACCAACCGTCCTATTTGCCGGAGTTGCAACAAGAATTGTTGGCGGTGATTCGTAAATATGTCAATGTCGGGCAGGATGCCATTACCGTTAATTTTGAACAGGATGGAAACCAGGAAACCCTGGAACTCAATATTGTGCTGCCTGAAGAGCGTTAGTTGTGTTTGCTAGCCTAACGTGTTTTATGTGGCGGATGGCTGGATAACACAACTAAAACCCCCGATTTTTTTTGTTGTTTAAATGATGAGGAGTTGAAATGGTGGATACAATTGGCGATGCAGCTGGAGCAGTCTGGCAATTTTTGAATACGCATGGTGAAGCTAGCGTTAATAAAGTCACAACCGAAACCGGTTTGGGTAAGAACGACGTCCAGCGAGCTATCGGTTGGCTGGCTAAAGAAGACAAGCTTATTATTGAAATGAAAGGACGCGTCGAAACGCTTTCATTGAAGTAAAGGTTTTCCCGCATACCTGCTTAAGGTTGAGCTAAGTGTGGCGGCGTTCAATACCGGCTCCTTGCTGGTCTGAGCGTCGCCGGGGTTTGCCCTTAGGCGGGTGTCATAAATGCCGCGGTGTTTCGTTGGTAAATCTGTTACCTGACAGGAATGCGTGGCCCGCATAGACACGCGCCAAGCGCTCTGTCGAAATCAGATACTGTAAGTAAACGCATTTTAGTTAGCCTAGGGATTGGCTATGTAATGCCGTAATAGCAATAAAATATCATTTAAATAACCCTCTTACGCGGAGTCTTTCAGTCGAAATGAAAGCCAAAATTGCCACATTTTTCACCTTGGTGTTACTGGTTGTCGTCAACCTGGGTATCTGGTCTTACGTTAATAACCCGTTAAAGCTGCCATCATGGAGCGATACCATGATGGGGGTAACTTTTAATCCCAAGGGTCGCGATTTCAATCCCGCGGACGGCGTATTTCCCACCAGGGAACAGATTCAATCCGATTTGGAGTTGTTGTCTGGTAAAGCACATTCCATAAGGACCTACACCGCGTTGGAAGGTATGGAGGTTGTGCCTGAGTTAACGGCCAAGAATGCGATTAACCTGGCGATGGGTTGTTGGGTGGATTTGGTTGATGACGACAGCTCCGATGACGATCCGCAAAAGAAGTTAGAGATCACGCAAAAGAGGTTGGATAAAAATCAGCGCGAAGTCGAAAGCCTGATTAATCTTACTAATCAGTATCCTAAAACTATCGTTCGTACGCTGGTCGGTAACGAATCCTTGCTGCGTTATCGGAACAAAATCAGCGGCCCCATTGCGCAGAAAGATAGACAAGAGTTTTCCGGTTCGATGAGCGAACAAGATTTGCAGCTGAAAATAGAGGCGGATGTTAAAGCCGAGGTTGCGGGTAAAGCGAACGAACTGATCGAGTACATTCGTGAAGTGAAAAAACGCACCTGGAAACCGGTCAGTACTGCTGAAACTTGGGATATTTGGGTTGCCAATCCGGCGCTAGCGGCGGAAGTCGATTACATCGCCGTGCACATATTGCCTTACTGGGAAGGTGTGCCAGTTGACTTGCCGCAAGGCGCGGAAGGCGATAACGCGGTTGAATATGTCTTCAAACGTTATTACGAGTTGCAACAGCTGTACCCCAATAAAACCATCGTGATTACCGAGGTGGGTTGGCCGTCCGACGGTCCGCCGCAAAAAGCCGCTAGCGCTTCGTTGGCGAATCAAGCTAAGTTTTTACGCGAGTTCCTGAATCGGGCGACTGCGGAAAACGTGATTTATTACGTGGTCGAAGCCTTCGATCAGCCTTGGAAGATTAAGTTGGAAGGTACCGCCGGTGCTTACTGGGGCTTGTTCAACGCTGACCGCCAGCCGAAATTCCCGATGGAAGGCGATGTGTTGGCTAATCCGACTTGGCGTAACTGGGCCAGTGGGGCAGCGGTGCTCAGTATTATCTTGATGGCGGCGTTCTTGTTCACCCGTAAGAGTCTGAAGCTGCCGGGTAAGTTTTTCTTCGGCATCATCGCCAACTTGGCGGCATCGGTATTGTTTTGGTCCGCGTCAATTGCCGCGGCACAATATCAGACCAGTTTTTCGGTGGTGTTCTGGGCTATTTTGCTGATGATGCAGGCCATGGCAATCTTGGTTTTGTTGACCGAGAGTCTGGAAATATCCGAAGTCATTTGGCATAGAAAAGGCCGGCGGACGTTTACGCCGTTAACGCCTTCGGCGGATTTTCGTTATCCGAAAGTGTCCATCCACTTACCGATTCATAACGAGCCGCCGGAAATGGTGCGCAAGACCTTGAATGCGTTGGCTAAGGTTGATTATCCGAATTTCGAAGTGTTGGTGATGGATAACAACACCAAGGACCCGACAGTTTGGCAACCGGTGCGGGAAGATTGCGATCGCTTAGGTGCAAGATTCCGTTTCTTCCATTTGGATAATTGGCCCGGTTACAAAGCGGGTGCGATCAATTATGCCTTAACCAATACCGCCGAAGACGCTGAAATCATCGCGGTGATTGATAGTGATTACATCCTGAACCCTGATTGGTTGAAAGCCATGGTGCCGTATTTCGATGAGGAAAATGTCGGTTTCGTGCAGTCGCCGCAGGATTATCGTGACGTTAACCAAGGTGCATTCAAGGATATTTGTTATTGGGAATATGCCGGCTTCTTCAATATCGGCATGGTGCAACGTAACGAATTCAACGCGATTATCCAGCATGGCACTATGACCATGGTGCGCAAATCGGCGTTCGACAAAGTCGGTCCTTGGGGTGAGTGGTGTATCTGCGAAGATAGCGAGTTGGGTTTGCGTTTGTACGAAGCCGGTTACGATTCGGTGTATTGCAAAGAGTCCTTCGGTCGCGGCCTGATGCCGGATACCTTTTCTGGTTATATGACGCAACGTTTCCGCTGGGTTTATGGCGCGATGCAGATTATCAAAAAGCACTGGCGGCATTTTCTACCTAACAAAAAATCCTCGCTCACATCCGCGCAGCGTTATTATTTTGTGGCTGGTTGGTTGCCTTGGTTTTCCGATGCGTTGGCGCTGCTGTTTACCGGAACCAGTTTGGTGTTGACCGCATTGATCGTGTCGGACCCGATCCATAGTGAGTTACCGGTAAACGCGTTCTTGTTACCGACCATAGGTCTGTTCGCATTTAAAATTTTGCGCGGTTTGTGGCTGTATAAGGCGCGGGTGGCTTGCTCGATGTTGCATGCCTTAGGTGCGGCGTTGGCGGGTTTGTCGCTAACACATACAGTGGCGCGCGGTACGTTGCAGGGCTTGTTCACCTCCGGCAAACCATTCATGCGTACGCCAAAATACGAACAGCAAGGGCCGTTGGTAGCTGGGTTGTTGATTATTTGGCAGGAGTTGTTATTGCTGACCTTACTAGTCGCAGGTATCTTGGCGATGCAATCCATTGAGCATTTCGATAACTTGAGCGGCAGGCTGTGGATGGCGGTATTGGCGGTGCAGTCTGTGCCTTATGTTGCCACACTCTTGACGATCCTGATCAGTGTTGCGCCTAACTATTTTCCAGGCAAAAAACTTTCCGCCGATGAATTAGACGCGGACGAATAAGTATTGCTAGGCGTGTCTTTGAAAACCCTTGTCGGCTGAAAGGCTGGCAAGGGTTTTTTGTTTTTGGGGGTAGGGTTAGTGCGGCTGCCAAGCAAATCCAAAGTGATGCAAAGTGTCATCGTGCGTCAGGCGCGGCAATCGGAGGAATTGTTTTGAGTTCGGCAGCAGCTAATCAGCGGATTTTATATAAACTATGTTATTTAACTGATTTGTAGTGTGTCAAATAACTTATTATTTAGTTACTTTAGTGTGTTTTTGCGATTATCTGTCAATAAGGCTTTGATAGTTATGCTTGATTTTAAAAGGTGTGAAAATTGCTGGTGGATACGAGTTGCTGAATATGTGTGTGTGAAAACACTAATAAACTGTTGCCGTTTATTCGACAAAGTTGAGTCAGCAAAACGACGCAACCGGCCTTAGGTGATTTTTGAGGCAGTTTGTACCCCCATTGGCAATGCCAAATATGTCGCTCAGTGAACGGAAAATTGCTTGGTTTGGGGATATTTATTGCCATAAAGCGCCTTAATTTAAGTACCTTTATAATTTTCAAGCCCATGAAACACTCAAAAATCAAACTAAGCCCCAAGCCGTCTGTGCTTGGGGCCATACTGCTCACAGCTCTTCCTGGATTGAGCGCTGCTGAAACAGCCCAAAATGTTGTCGCTGATGGAAAAGCAAGTAACAGTTTGACAGCAGTATTGCCGGAAATGACTGTTACTGCCGAAAGCGGAAAAGCCGCTACCCAAACAGCTACAGAAAAATATAAATTGCCTGCGGTTACCGAAAGCGTTACCCGCGAGAAGATGGAAGATACCATCAACGTGATGAACACCGAGGATGCGATCAAGTATTTGCCTAATATTCTGGTGCGCAAACGTTATATCGGCGATAAGGAAATGCCGGTGTCGATGCGTACGTCCGGGACCGGTTCCAGCGCGCGCAGCTTGATTTATGCGGATGGCATCCTGTTGTCGTCATTGCTGGGAAACAATAACAGCATGACCGGATCGCCGCGCTGGAATATGGTATCGCCCTCAGAAATCGAGCGGGTTGACGTGATGTATGGACCGTTTTCCGCAGCCTACAGCGGTAACTCAATCGGTGGCGTCATCGATATTACCACGCGGATGCCCGAGAAATTCGAGGCCGGCGGCGGCGTACAGTCCGCTTGGCAAGAATACGATGTATACGGCCATACCGACGTCTATGACTCTCAGCAATACACAGCAAACTTGGGTAGCCGGCATGGCGATTTTTCCTGGCGTTTTGACGTCAGTCATTTGGATGCGCATAGTCAACCAATCAGTTATACCTATCTTCCTACTAGTTCTGGCGCAGGTGGTGTGGCCGTTACTGGCGCTGTCGGCGATGTCGATAAAACTGGCTCCCAAAGAATATTTGCAATTGGTGAGGGTAATATCAGGCATACGGTGCAGGATAACTTTAAGTGGAAACTGGCTTACGACATTACGCCTACGCTAAAAGCTTCCTACACATTGGGTTTGTGGCAAAACGACGAAAGCGGCGGCTTCAATAGCTACTTGCGCAATGCCAGTACGGGTACGCCAGTCAATAGCGGTTTAATCAATATGAACGGTCGGAACTATAATCTGGGTTCCACGTTTGCCGAGAACGACTACCAGCAGATGCATTGGTCGCACGGTATGGCGCTGAAGTCGAATACCGGCGGTATTTTCGATTGGGAACTGACTGGCAGCGTAATCAATTATGGCCAGGATGAACAACGGGCTCCCACCGTTGCGCCAAATCTTGCGGCTGCGGGTGGTGCGGGAACCATTACCAGTTTAAACGACACCGGCTGGCATACTGTCGATGCCAAAGGTATATGGCGTCCGGATTCCGCATGGGGGCCTCACCATGTCAGCTTTGGTTTTCATCATGATCTTTACGAGTTAAACAACCAGCAATATGCAACCTCCAATTGGATTTACGGTGGCCAAGGTCGTTTAAACACCAATTCGCAGGGAAAGACCGAGACCAATGCTTTCTGGCTTCAAGAGGCATGGACCTTTGATCCCGATTGGACGCTGACATTGGGTGGACGATTAGAAAACTGGAATGCCTTCGATGGCACCAATACCGGCACCAATGGCAGAACGATCAATCAATCTAACCGCAGTGATTTACGGTTTTCGCCAAAAGCATCGCTGGCCTGGAAGCCGACCGATAGCTGGAAATTTACCAGTTCTATTGCGCAGGCTTACCGGTTTCCGACGGTGACCGAACTGTTTCAGGGTACCAATATCACCGTAAGCGGGACATCTAATATCGTCAATCCCAATCCAACTTTAAAGCCTGAAGAAGCATTGTCCTCCGAGCTTTCCGCACAATATTTCTTGAGCGAAGGTTCGTTGCGCTTGAGCTTGTTTCACGAGAAAGTCTACGATGCCATCTATAGTCAGACCACTTTCAGTCCGACCACCAATTCAACCTTGTCCTTTGCACAGAATATCGACCAGATCAGCACCTATGGTTGGGAGTTTTCCGGTGAGCACAGTAATGTCGTTTTCGATGGTCTGGATTTGGCGGGTAATGTGACGTGGGCGAACTCGCGTATCGATAAAAATGCGGCCTTGCCGGCTTCGGTTGGTAAGTATCAGCCTAGAGTGCCCGAGTGGCGCGCTAGTGCCACAGCCACATACCATGTGACTAAAGATTTTACGTCTTCAGTCAGTGGCCGCTATAGCAGTCAGCAATATGGACAGATCGATAATAGCGACGTCAATCCGGATACTTACACCGGTACCGGTAGCGCGTTTTTTGTCGTAGATACCCGCGCCAAATACCAACTGACCAAGCAGCTGACGCTTTCAGCGGGTATCGACAATATCACCAATGAAAAATATTGGCTGTTCCACGTGTTTCCGCAGCGCACTTATATTGCTGAATTGAAATTTAATTATTAATCAAGTATTCAGTATGATTCAGCAAGGATTGCGGGGAATGCGATCAATCCTTGCTGTGTGTTAAATAACACAGTTTAATTTTATCCGTTCAAGCGGGTAATACTGTTCGTCACTTTCCGGATGCTTACTAAAAGACCATGATGAAATTTCATACCTCGCTGGCAATTATTAGCTCATTGATTTTAAGTGCTTGCGCCGGAGAGTCGACAAGCATCCGGCAGGATGTTCAGTCGGCTAAACACGAGCAGCATGCGGACAAAAAAACGTATTGCGCTGATTCCCAAACAAGTCCGACAATCGAGTGTTCCGATACCGTGACGGCGACATTTGACGATAAAGGCACTCTGTGGTTGGCTTGGGTGGTCCGTGATCATGTTTATGTACAATCGTCGGCCGATAAAGGTGTGAGCTTTTCCAAGCCGGTCGCAGTGAATACCGAGTCGGAATCGATTGCTGCGCACGGCGAATACCGGCCGAAAATCAAGCTCGATGCGCTAGGGAATATATACCTGACCTGGACCCAGAATCTGGAAAAACGCCATACCGGCCACATTCGCTTCAGTCGTTCGACGGACGGTGGAAAAAGTTTTTCCAAGCCGGTGACGGTCAACGACAATCCGGATGTGATCGGCCACCGCTTTGATGCGCTGGCGGTTGGGAATAACGGTGAGATTTTCGTCGCCTGGCTGGATGCGCGCGACAAGGAAAAAGCCAAGGTCGCTAAGCAAGAGTTTGCAGGCACCGCCGTGTATTATGCTTGGTCGGACGATGGTGGTAAAAGCTTTTATCCCAACAAGGTCGTCGCGCCGCATAGTTGTGAATGCTGCCGCTTGGGTGTGGAAATAGATGCCGACAATTTGCCTGTCGTGCTATGGCGGCATGTCTATGACGGCAATATTCGCGACCATGCATTGGTTAAATTCACTGATTGGCACACGCCGGGAGCGGTGCAACGCGTCAGCGAAGAAAATTGGAAAATCGATGCCTGCCCGCACCACGGTCCGGCCTTATCGATTGCCAATAATGGTGTTTACCATGCGGTTTGGTTTAGTGGTGCTGCTGACAAACAAGGCTTATTTTACGGTCATTCCAAAGATGGTGGCCTAAGTTATTCGTCGGCCTACCGCTTTGGCAATCAAGGCGCCAAGCATCCCAACGTGTTGGCGCACGGCGAGCACGTAGTGGTGGTCTGGTCGGAATTTGACGGCAGTAACAACCTTTTGCAATTGATTGAATCGGCAGATGGCGGCTTGAGTTGGTCTCAACCTGCAGTGGTCGGAAAAACGGCGGAAAGCGCGGACGATGCTTTTCTGTTGAGCGATGGTGAGAATGTTTTTCTATCCTGGCAAACTGCGCAGGCTTATCAATTCAAGCCGATTTAGGTTTTAGTGATCGAAGACCATCCCGCTAGCGGCGCGGGATGGCAGTCCGAATAATCAGTTCAATTTCCAATCAGTTTCAGTTCCGCTTCTCGGTATTTCTCCGCGCATTTTCTACTGACGTCTTCCGGCAGCTTGGGTCCTGGCGCGGTTTTGTTCCAATCCAGGGTTTCCAGATAATCGCGCAGATATTGTTTGTCGAAGCTGGGTGGGCTAATGCCGACCTGATATTGTTCAACCGGCCAGAACCGTGAGGAATCCGGGGTCAACGCTTCGTCGATCAAATATAGGTTGCCGGCTTCATCCAGGCCAAATTCGAATTTGGTATCGGCAATGATGATGCCGCGCTCATGGGCGTACTCCGCCGCTGTGGTGTAGAGTTGCAGGCTGGTGTCGCGTACTTTGGCGGCCAGTTCTTCACCCATCAACGCCACCGTATCGGCGAAGCTGATGTTTTCGTCATGGGTGCCCATTTCCGCTTTGCTGGACGGGGTGAAAATCGGTTGCGGCAGCTGCTGAGCTTGTTGCAAGCCGGTAGGCAGTTCGATGCCGCACACCGAGCCGCTGTTTTGATAATCCTTCCAGCCGGAACCGATCAGATAGCCGCGCACGATGGCCTCCACCGGCAGCGGTTTCAGGCGTTTGACGATGATGGCCCGCCCTTCCACTTGCGCCCTTAACGCCGGATCGGGAATCACATCGGCCAGCGCTAAGTCGTCGCTTAAATGATTGGGAATAATATCCCGCATTTTTTCGAACCAAAAATTACTCACCCTGGTCAACACTCGGCCTTTACCGGGGATCGGATCGGGCATGATGACGTCGAATGCCGACATCCGGTCGGAGGTGACGATCAGCAAATGTTTATCATCGATTTCGTACATATCGCGGACTTTGCCGCGGCCGAGCAATTTCAAATGCGGCAGGGAAGATTCGTAAAGTGCGGCGGGGGCATTCATAATACGTGTGTGGAGTCAGTGAAAAGTGGCTGCAATTTTATCATTAAACCTGTTGAGGATAAGAAACGCATGAGTTGGCTGGGCAAGTTGGTAGGCGGAGCGTTTGGCTTTATGTTGGGCGGGCCGTTGGGGGCGATTTTCGGTGCGTCGGTAGGGCATCAGTTCGATGCCGGCCTGGAAGGGATGGCCGGCGAGTCATTTAATCCTGGCGCTCAACAGCGCGTACAGATGGCATTTTTCACCGCTACGTTCGCGGTGATGGGCCATGTCGCCAAGGCTGATGGCCGGGTTTCCAATGAGGAAATCGGCTTGGCGAAACGGGTGATGGACAATATGGAGCTCAGTCCGGAACTGCGCGAAGCCGCTATCCAATTGTTTCAACAAGGTAAGCAGACGGATTTTCCGTTGGCCGAGGTGCTGCGGCAGTTTCGTGTGGAATGCCATCGTCGTACCCATCTGGTACGGATGTTTGTGGAAATTCAAATTCAGGCTGCGTTTGCCGACGGCGTCTACGATGCCAAAGAAGAAAGGCTGTTACTGGATATTTGTGCGCAATTGGGCGTTTCGCGTTTCGAATATCAGCTCATCAAGGGGCAAGTGCAGGCGCAACATCGTTTTCAACACTCGGGCGAACAGTTCCATATACCTAAATCCGGCTTGTCGACATTGGAAGATGCTTACGCTGTGTTGGGCATATCCGCGACGGCGGATGATGCGGATGTGAAAAAATCTTATCGGCGCTTGATGAGCCAGCACCATCCAGACAAATTGGTGGCTAAAGGTTTACCTGAGGAAATGATGCAGATGGCCAAGCAAAAGACTCAGCAAATCAGAAAAGCCTACGAAACGATACGCGAAGCAAGAGGGTTTTAAAAAAGTGCCCGCCAGCCACGGAGATGGCTGACGGGCTTGAGATAAACAGAGCTACTGCTTAACAACGAGGGAGGTACAACAAAAACTTAAGCGCGGAACGAGCCGGTAAAATCCAGATTGCTGGAGATAGTCGCGGCGCCGAACAGCATGGTAGAGATGATGAACTCGCCAGACATGAAGCCAAACACGCCGGTGGTGAAAAACAGGCCGGTAAGTACGTCTCTATAAAGATTGTTCGATTTGTTCATTTTTGCTCCTAGACTGAATACAGTCGATACTAATGAAGACGACTTCACTATAAACTTTATTTTTTTATTTACAATATAGGTGATAGTGGATTGTTTGTTTCTTTTATGGAAACAATTATGAAATAAAGCTGTCATCTGGGGCTGGTATAAGCCCATTTAATCCAGGAATGCGCTAAGTGCGGGCAGATTGCTCTTGGGTAATTTGACGGTAAGCCGTACCGAATCGGAAAAATCCTGCCCGATAATATTACCGTCCCACTTTTTCAGTTGGTATTCCAGTGCTTGCAGTCGGTGATAATCCAGGCTCAATGTTAGCTCGACAAATTCAATGTAATCGATGATGTCGGCGGCTTCGATGACTTGCTTGGCGGCATTGCTGTAAGCACGCGTCAAGCCGCCGGCGCCCAGTTTTACCCCGCCGAAATAACGAATCACCGCTACCACCAGATTGATTAATTGCTTGCCTTCCAGGTGCTGAAAGATCGGTTTGCCGGCGGTGCCGCTGGGTTCGTCGGCGTCGTGAAAGCGGCAAACAAGGCCGTCGGCTGACTGGATGCGGTAGGCGTAAACGATATGGCTGGCATCGGCATAGCGTTGCTGTAAATCCTTCAATAACAGCAAGGCGTCGCGTTCGGTTTGGCAAGGGCTAATGATGCCGATGAAGCGGGATTTCTTGATGATTTCCTCGACTTCACAGGTTTTGACGACGATTCGCACTTATAAAAGCCCATTAATGGCCGGATGCTGACTGAGCAAATGCTCCCGAAACGCTTCGATTTGCGCTTCGTCGTTACGCAGTTCGCGCGGGATGTTCACGGCAATGTCACTGACAATCCGCATCGGCGGCGGCGATAGAAAAATCAGCCGGTCGGCCAAGGCAATAGCCTCCCGCAAGTCGTGACTGACGAACAGCACGGTATGCGGCCGTTGTTGCCACAGCGAATACAATAAATTGCGCACCTGCCTGGCACTAGGTGCGTCCAGCGAGACGAAAGGTTCATCCATCAGCAGGATGTCCGGATTGATCGCGAAGGCGCGGATGATGGCGGCCCGCCGCTGCATGCCCAGCGACAAGCGTTCCGGATAAACTTGCTGCACATCGCTCAGTTGCATGTCTGCCAATAAGGCGTCGATCAAAGCGGCAGGCGGCGTTTGCGAAAATACGACTTCGATATTTTGGCGGACCGTATACCAGGGTAATAGTCTGGGGTTCTGAAACACATAACCGATTTTGGCGGTCGCGGCTTGGCTGCCGATACGAATTTGCCCTTGGTAATGACTGTCCAGCCCGGCAATCATGTTCAATAAGGTAGTCTTGCCGCAGCCGGACGGGCCGAGCAAGCAGACGAATTCGTTACGGCCCACGCCGAGCTGTAAGTCGGCAATCGCTTGGTGTTGGCGGTCATCGACATGCCTGGAGCGATAAGTCTTATCCTGGATGCTGATGGTAATATCGTTCATCGCCGCCACCGTAAGGCTTTGCGGTCCAGCGGCCGCAGCAATAGCCATTCGATCAGTTGGATGACCGCGACGAAGGCAAAGGTGTAGGCCAGTAGGCTGGCGACATCAAACAATTGAAAGAACAGATGCAGCTGATAGCCCATGCCATTGCTGCGGCCGAGTAGTTCCACCACCAAAATAATTTTCCAGATCAGCGCCAAGCCGGAGCGCGTGGCGGCCATCACGAACGGATGCAACTGCGGCCAAATCACATGTACGAAGGTCTTTTTACGGTTAAAACGATAGCTTTCGGCCATTTCCAACAAGTCCTTGTCCAAGGCCCGCGTGCCTTCGCGAATAGTGACAATCACATTCGGCAGTTTATTGATCACTACCGCTAGAATCGCCGCCGACTCCGCCAGCCCGAACCAGACATAGCAAAGAATAATAGTGACCAGTGCCGGGATATTCAGAAATATCACTAGCCAATTATCGAAAAAGGCATCCAGCGTCTTATTTTTTCCCAGCATCACCCCTATCGCGCACCCTAGCACCATGGCGATTGTGAAACTGACCAGCAGACGCAGCAACGTTAGCCCTAAATGGTAAGGCAGTTCGCCCGATTGGGTTGCTTGCCAAAATACCCGAGCGACGTGGGCCGGATAGGGCAGCGTGTGGCTATTCACCAAGCCGGCCGCCAGCTGCCAGATGCCCAGCAGCACTAACAGAGACAGTAGCGTGAGGAGCGTATGGTTAAATTTAAAAGTGCCCCTCAACATCAATCGGCCGACCAGAATGTCCCCGCTTGTATTTGGGCCGATTGGCCGGTCAACTTATTGTTGCTGAGTTGATGCAGCAGCGCATAGATTTTTGCGGCCGCGTTTTGTTGCGTGGGCCCCCATTGTTCTACCCGGCCCTGGCAATAACGCTCTCTGAGTTTCTGTTGTTCCTTAGGGCTGGTCGCGTCGGTGAGCGGCACGATTTTCTGCCATTCGGTATCGGCGCTGCACAGGGTGTCGTGGGCTTGTTTACTCAGACTCAAGAACTGTTTCAAAGCCGCTTTATGTTGATCGGCCCAGTCCTGCTTGAATACATAGCCAATGCTGGGCACGGTTTCGTTGATGCCGAGTTGGCGGATGAGGTCTTCGCCGGTCAATAGCGCCCGGTAGCCTTGACCTTCCAGATGCGCGGCAAATTGCCAGAAGGTCAGTAAGGCATCGACGCGTTTTTCGAGTAGCTGCTGGCTTAGTAATGGCGGAGCACCATAGATTTTTTCCACGCCGGCATTCAGGTCCAGTTGTTGTTGCTGACCCAGCGCCTGTAACAGCAGCCAGTTTTTATCCAGCTCGCCTCCGGCTATGCCCAGCTTTTTGCCTTTTAGATCGGCCAGGGACTTGATTGGGCTATCGCCCGGTACCAGCAATACCCCGGAGGTGTCAGAAAACGGATAAAAACTCAAATTCGTGCCGGTGCCACGCATGCTGGAAGTCCAGATCCAGTCGGAGACGATCACATCGACCGAGCCAGCTTGCAGCGCAACCTTACCGGCTTGTTGATTGGCAACCGCGATGTTTTCCACATTGAACTCTGCGTTGTCCAGTAGCCCTTGATTACGCATCGCCGCCAGCTCCCAATTTAAGGTGCCGGCGGCCATAGCGCCTATGCGGATAGTGGGTTTGTCATCGGCGTTGGCAAATTGCGGCAATAAAGCGGCAATGGCAAACAGGCAAATTTTCATATTCATCTTCAAAGTCCCTAGTCTGATGGTTAATGTGACGATTTTAACGCAGCCGTCAGGAATATGAGAATGTTTGTCGGGCTTGAGGTGGCGCTTTCTATGTCCTGCGCTTAATGCTCCATTACCCGATGGGTAGCAATCTGTCCTCCAGCTCAAATGCGGCGGCCGATACCGGCCGGCCGGTGTAATAGCCTTGGTAGGATAGGCAGCCTTTATTGCGTAAAAAAATCAATTGTTCCTGGGTTTCCACGCCTTCAGCAATCACGTGCAAACCTAGATTTTTGGCCATGTTGATAATGGTTTCCACAATCACTGCGTCGTTGGGGTCGCTGGCGATGTCTCTAACAAAACTCTGATCGATCTTCAATTGGCTGATGGGCAATTTTTTTAGGTAAGACAGCGAGGAATAACCGATACCGAAATCGTCGATAGATGTTTTCACACCGAGTGTTTGTAAGTCGCGCATTTTTTCCACGGTATCGTCGATGTCACTGATGACGCAGCCTTCGGTCAGTTCGATGACCAGGCGCTCGGCCGACAGTTCGGCGTCTACCAAAATGCGTTTAACTTGATCGACGAAATCGGCTTGGCGGAATTGTCGGGAACTGACATTAACTGCTACGTGGTGAATAGGTAGGTTTTGTGCGTCCCACACTTTGATTTGCCGGCAGGCCTCGCGCATTACCCATTCGCCGATGGGTAAAATCAACTGGGTATCTTCGGCAATCGGGATAAACTCCGCCGGCGAAACCATGCCTTTTTCCGGATGCTGCCAGCGGATCAGCGCTTCGGCACTGACCACCTTGCCGTGGTGATCGACCTGGGCCTGATAGTGCAGTAAAAACTGCCGTTGTTTCAGTGCCTGGCGAATCTCTTTTTCCAAAGTCAGACGGCGATCGGCGGTTGCCTGCATCGAGGGCCGGTAAAAACTAATGCCGTTTCGGCCGCTTTCCTTAGCCCGATACATGGCGGTATCCGCTTGTTGAATGATCGCTTCCGGCTGCTCAGATACCTCGGGAAACAAAGTAACGCCTATGCTGGTGGAAAAGTGATGTTCGCTGCCCTGCACCGTGAAAGGTTGATTGATGGTGTGCAGGATTTTTTCCGCCAGCATCGCCGCGTGACTGGTCGCTTGCGACAGTTGCGAATAGCGGCCGGGTACCATCACGATAAATTCGTCGCCGCCCAGCCGACACGCGGTGTCTTCGTCGCGGATAAGCGATTTGAGACGTTGGGCAACCTGGATCAGCAATTCGTCGCCCACTTGATGGCCGCGCGAGTCGTTGAGGGTTTTGAAGTGGTCCAAATCCAGAAAAAACAGAGAGCCGTAATAGCTTTGGCGTTTGGCGGCGGCGATTTCCTGCTTCAAGCGGTCCAGTAATAAGCGCCGATTCGGCAAGCTGGTCAACGGGTCGTAAAACGCCAGTTCATGGATTTCCCGCTCGGCGGCTTTTTTCTCGCTGATGTCGGAAAAAATTGCCACATAATTAAGTAGAAGGCCCTGCTCGTCCCGCACGCCGGTAACCGTTAGCCATTCCGGAAATACGTCGCCGTTTTTGCGCCGATTCAAAACTTCGCCCTGCCATTGGTTATCCCTGGTCAAGGCATTGATCAAGGCTTGGATAAATCCCGGGGCTTGATGGGCCGACGACAGAAAGTCCGGCTGCCTGCCAATCACTTCGTCCGCGCTGTAACCAGTGATTTTGTTAAAGGCGTTGTTGACGCGCAAAATCGCCCCATCGGCATCGGTGACGATAATGGCCTCGTGTGATTGGAAGGTGGTCGCGGCTATGCGCAGTTCGTTTTCTTGTTGTTTGCGACGCTCGATCTCAGTGTTCAGGGCTTGATTGCTGCGCAATAAGTCTCGGGTTTTCAAGGCTACTAAATCTTCGATGCGGGCGGTACGTCCGCTCATCAGCATTAAACCAAAGCCAGTCAGGCCGCAGAGCAAAAAACTCCCGGAAAGCAGCCACCAAACCGTCCAGGAATGTTGTTGGGTATAAAATTCCGGCAAGGGTTGATATTCAAGGGTCCAGCTCTGGTCGGCGACGGCCAGCGTTTGTCGTCTTATGGGGGGCAGGTAGCTTTTTTTCGATTCAGCGCCGACTCGCGCGCTACTGTATAACAGCTGGTCTTGATCATAGATTGCTACCGACAACTGTATGCTTTGCAGGCGTGCGGACAACTCCTGAACTTCGCTGCTTAATTTAAAAACGTTGCCGACCAAACCCACAAAAAATTGCTCGCGCTGGGCGCTGGAGTTAAGCGATTTTCCTTTGAGATAAACCGGCGAATAGATGGCAAAGCCAGGTTGATTGTCGTTGCATACGATACCGGCCGTCACCACGGTTTGGCCGGATGTGATTGCTTTATTGATTGCAGCCAACTGCTGCTGATTGCTGGCGATATCGAAGCCGATATTTTGCTGGCTGCCGAAGGCATAGGCGATAGGTAAATAAATGTCGCGTTTGCCTGCGGGAATCAGCTGTTGGTTGGCGTCTCGTTCGTGGATGGTGGTTTCCACCCGGTGTTCGAAGGCGGTGCGTTCGTCGGCATTGATTCTGGGGATCCACTCCAATGCCTCCAACTCCGGATGTTTAGTGAAAATGGTATGGGCAAATAGCCTGAACTCGTTGGGATCGACCGATTCCGAGCTGTCGAACAAGGCTTTGAGTAACTGATTGTTCAGAATGTCGTCGCTGAAATGCTCTTGAAGGTTGATATGGGTCAGAATGACATGGTTTTCGAACAGTTCGTTGATACGCTGGTTTTCCACGCTACGACTGTAGACAAAGGCGACAATCACCAACAACAGCGAGATTAATAAGGGATAGGCCACGAATTTTCGCCGCTCCCGCCAGATATGGCGCGGCGTACCGATAAACAACAGCAGCAAGGGCGTAAAGATTACCGTGCCTATCGCATCCCCTATCCACCAGGTACACCAGTTCAGGCCGATTTCTACAGCATCGATAGTATCGAAAATATACAGAAAACTTGCGCCGATGCTGGCCGAGACCAAGCAGCTGGCTATTGCCAACAAGAAAAACCAGACGATATGTCGATCTTCCATCAGCGGATTGTATTTGCCTATCCAACGGTTGATCAAGGCTGCGCCAAGCAAGGGCTGGGCGATGGCGCCGACGCTGGCGGCGCCACCCATCAAAATGGGCATGGACCAATCGTCTGCAGTGGCTAGATCCGCAAAAGTGTATATTTGCGTGCATAGGGTGCCGATAATCAGCCCGGGCAATATTCTGGAGCCATAACCCAGTAGCGCTGCCAGTGCGATGCCGGCTGACGGCCAGATTGGGCTGGCATGGCTGGGCGGCATCGCCAGCTGATGGCCTAAATAACCGCCGGCAAAATAGGCCAGAGCCAGGGCGCTGTTGAGCAGAAGGAGTCTAAGGGGGGCTGACATGCTTAAACAGGCGTACTCTTGTCATGGCCGAGGGCAGTGCAAAAGCCGTTTATTGGATTGCAGGTAAGGGAACGCCATTCTCGATATCGATGCTAAATGCTCTGCCGAAGCCGGCGACATATTGGCCGCGCAAAGGCGTTAAGGCCAGTAAATGAAAATCCGCGAGTGAGCGTAAAACGGCGATAGTTTCACCGAACCGGTCTTGCAGCATATCTAACAACTCGGCATATGCTACCTGCACTTTATCGATTTCACCGACGGCACATTCGAATACCAAGCGGCGTCTGGCAAACGGATTGACTGCTTCGGCCTCAGGCTCGATGAACATGATAGATGCCTGGCCTTGGCGCAGCATATTGCCGGTATGCCGCGCCAATTGGCTAACATAGATGTAATAGGTGTTTTGGTATTCTAAAAACGGCGCATAACTGACTTCGGGGACCCCATGCTCGGAGCAACTGGCGATTACCAGGCTTTGGCTGTGGGCAATTAAACTCCGGTAATCGGTTGCGAGCGGTTCGGAACTCATGGTGTTGTGGTGGCTATCAGTTGCGAGTGGCGGAAACAATCGACGGTGTGATCGTTGACCATACCCACCGCCTGCATATAAGCATAGCAGATGGTTTTGCCGACAAACTTAAAGCCGCGCTTTTGCAGGTCTTTGCTCATGCTGACCGATTCGGCGGAATAAGCCGGTATTTGGCTATGGCTAAGCCAGTGATTTTGCCGCGTTTCGCCATCGACAAAGCGCCAGATGTAGTGGTCGAAACTGCCGAATTCCTCTTGCATTCGCAAAAAGGCCTGGGCGTTGCTTATCGTGGATTCAATTTTCAAACGGTTTTTGACGATGCCGGGATTTTGCATGAGCGACGCCAGCCTCTTGTGATCGTATCTGACGATCTTGGTAGCATCGAAATCATCGAAAGCAGCGCGATAAGCCTCGCGTTTGTCGAGTATGGTCCGCCAACTAAGGCCAGCCTGCGCGCCTTCCAGTATCAGAAACTCGAACAACATCCGCTCGTCGTGTAGCGGCACCCCCCATTCGTGATCGTGATAATGTTCTTCGTTAGCGCTACCCAGCGCCCAAACGCATTTACTTGGCATCAGTCTTTTTTCATCAGGTTTTTCAGATCGGCAAATGGATTAAAAGTCGCGGCGGGTGCTTTGCCCTCCGATGTGGCTTTGCCGCCGTAACGCACGTGCTCTTCGTAGCGTTGATGCTCGTTGTCGTGGCAATACAGACAAAGTAACTCCCAGTTGCTGCCGTCGGGGGGATTGTGGTCGTGATCGTGATTGACGTGGTGTACGGTCAGTTCACGCAAATTTTTATGATCGAACTCCCGCGAGCAGCGTCCGCATATCCAGGGATAAAGTTTTAAGGCTTGTTCCCGGTAGCCTTTTTCCCGCTCTTCCTTATAGCGCCGGGCTTCGGCGACGATGTGATAGGCTTTGTTATCCGACATGAGGTCCTCCGTTGTTCAGCCGCCGGTGGCGTTCATGTGCCGCAAAATCACCGGCTGTTCGTAAATATTGAATTCGTGTTTTTCGGGTTTGATCTGCATCGCTTCGACTATGGTTTGTTTCAACATGGCTTTGTCGCCGGGATGTTCTCTGACGACTTGTTTTAGATCGACCGAATGATCGTTACCCAAACACAGCAGCAAGCGGCCTTCGGCGGTTAGACGTACCCGGTTACAAGTGCCGCAGAAATTGGCACTATGCGGCGAGATAAAACCCACTCGGCTATCGCTGCCCGCCACCCGATAATAGGCCGAAGGCCCGCCGGTCGAGTCGGCGACGGCTTCCAGCGTAAAGCGCTGTTGCAAATCCTGCCTGATCAAATCGCTGGGATAAAACGCGGCGCCGCGATGATGGTTGTCTACCGCTCCCAGTGGCATTTCTTCGATAAAGCTGATGTCTACGCCATGCTCGACGGCAAATTGCACCAGGTCACAGACTTCTTGATGATTGCGGTTTTTCAGAATCACCGCGTTGAGTTTGATGCGTTGGAAGCCGGCCGTTCGAGCTTTTTCTATGCCTTTCAGCACTTGCTGCAAATCGCCGGTTCGGGTCAGTTCCTTGAATTTGGCCGGATCCAAGGTATCCAGGCTAATGTTGATGCGCTTGACGCCGGCCGCTTTAAGGTCGTCGGCCATCTCGGCCAGATGCGAGCCGTTGCTGGTCAATACCAGTTCGTTCAAGCCGGGTACGCGGCCCAGGTCTTGCATCAAGCCTAATGCGCCCTTGCGCACCAGCGGTTCGCCGCCGGTAATCCTGATTTTGCCGACACCCAACTCGATGAAGGTTTCGCAGATAAAGCGGATTTCTTCCAGGCTGAGAATCTGGCTGCGCGGCAGAAAAGTCATGTCTTCGGCCATGCAATAGACGCAACGAAAATCGCAGCGGTCGGTAATCGATACCCGCAGGTAGTTGACCACTCTGCCGAAGCGGTCTATCAGTTGCAACGGTTTGCTAGGCGCCATTACATTCAAACAGAAAAATAAAAGGGGAAAATAGTAACACAGGGCGGTGCTACTGCCGCGTTGAGTTATTGTAGTTTGCTCAAAGAGTGGGAATGGTGTGATAAGTTCCTGAAGCGGCTCCCGGTTGGCTAGCTAGTCATTTTGTGAATCTAGCGTAATGTCAAGCCTTGTACAGGCCCTACGGAGAGTCGATTGGGGCAGACAAGCAAGGTTTAGACGGAATGCCGGACAAGACAGGAGCGGCTTTTAAAACCCCACTCCTGCCTAAGGCAAATAACGCGTGTTTTCGCTATGCCGGTTCCAATGCTAATGCGGGTAATGCCGAGGCATCTAAGGGAGAGATAAATCCGGTTGTGGTTTAATCGGCAATAACCGGCGCGGGCGGGCAGCACCGGTATTCTTGTGATTTTTCCAGTAATTCGATTTGCTTGCGCAGTAAATCATTCTCCAGTTGCATCCGCTCTTTAAGCAAAGGCTCGCAGACATCGCACTCGTCCAGACAGCCTTTAACGATGATGCCGGGTGTGGGCAATGAAAACTCCATTTCAAACCCGATGGTCTGTTTAGTTTCTTGAGAAACCTTGCCATTTTTGTCGATCAGGTTTTTAGCGATCAATTGATTATCGACTTCTTTTAGCGCTGTGGCCCGGGTTTCTGTATCCAATGGAATGCCGAAGTTTTGGTTGTTTCTTGATTGTAAGAAGGTATCTTGGTTGAGGTTGGCGGCCTCGCGGATACTAAAGGCAGCCGTCTTCATAGTGCTGGTTGCCGGAATATCTTGAGGAACCAGAGCTATCGGCAGACGTGGGCTGTCGGGCTGCAGCACCCCGCCAATCGGCGCATTGTCATCCAGCACCCGCCTTTCTATCGCAACCAGTTCGAATTTGATTTTTTGCTTTTTATTGAGCCGATAAAACAAATAAGAAACGGCATGGCATTTATTAAAGTTGGTAAATTCACGAGCAGACGCTTCGAAATGATCTTCCGATTCACCTTCGATATGGGTACGGCTGCTGACTTCGCCAATGGAAAGTGAATAGGCTTTATGCGTCGCGCTGACGGCTTGGGAGGCCGAGCTCTGCACGTGGGTTTTTTGTTGATTTAGATAATCGGCAATCGAACTGCTGTTATGGTTGCCGCTGGCATTGGTACTTGCACTGGCGCTTAAGCTGAACGGATTGATGCTGCCGCCGGCATCGCCGTGAAAATCCCAATGGCCTTCCGATGAATTGGAGGCATGTCCCGATTGAGCAGCGGATGAATCGGCCAGGTATTTTTGAGTAGCCGTCATAAAATACTGGTCTTCGGAGATTTGTTCGCTGCGATAACTTAATTTGGTTTCACTGTCGTAGCTAAAGCGACTTCTGCGGTCTGTTGTCGATAAGCGGACTTTTTCGCCGGGCAGCAAGGTGGTGCTGTAAACCGGATCGCCTAAAGTTAACCCCAAGGTGCAGCGTGAGTATTTAAAATGCAGGATGACTTCTACATTGACGCTGCGGCGGTTGTTGGCGGCTAGCACCGTGGGATAAGTCAGTACTCTGCTAAAGTTGATGACGTCGCAGTGGTCATCTTTGATTAAGTCAGGACAGCAAGGAATGGCTGATGAAATATGGGTTTCCATAGTAGTTCTCCGGCATGGCGAGTTAAGTGATTAAAGCCATGCTGAATGTATTCCACAGGCTGCCTGGTGTCTGTGACTTAATACCTTGAGAACCCGTGCGTCAGTTCACTCTAAAGCTTCCGCTTGCGCAGGATGGCGATTCGTTCAGCGTATCCTTAGCTCGCGGCATCGTTAGCCAAACGCCTTAGCAGCACTAGTACGGCGGCTTCTATCTGCGGCAAGGCCTCGCTTGGGTGAGCGTCTTCTATATCGTCTACCTGCCAGTATTCCACGCGTTCCACCCAGTCCGGGAAGCGGCTATGTAGCAAGGGTTTATGCTCGGTTTGCTTCAAGGCAATGATGTGCCGGGCCGCTGTCAAATCTTGCTCGGTCAGCGCAATCGGCGCACGGATGGGCTCGATAGGAATGTCGCGCAAGTCCAAGCCATGCCGGGTATGCGGCGAAATAGGTCCGGCATCGTCCTTCAGCAACTCGATAGCCAACCCACGTGAAAACGCCCGCCACGATAGCGCGTAAGCAGGCGCGTGATGGTTGAATAAATACTCGGCGAACCGGCTACGGTAGTAGTTGCCGGTGCAGAGGAATAGGACTTGGGAGTGAATGTTTGTCATAAAACTCTTTTCGGTTAGGCAGGCTTACATGAGAACAGGCAGTAAAGAATTTGTTTGAGTCATTATAATGGTGATACCGTATGTGGTATGCATGAGGTTATACTTGATACCAATGTTCTGTTCGCCGGCTTGTATTCCGCTAACGGCGCATCCTTTAAATTGCTGGAGCTTTTAGCCGGCGGGCAGTTGCAAACAGCCATATCGACACCACTTTTGTTCGAGTATGAGGATGTTTTGAAACGCAACCGTTCCATGCTGCAACTGACCGATGCTGAAATAGACATAGTGCTGGATAACCTGTGTGGATTTAGCCGTCATCAAAAGGTGTATTTTTTATGGCGACCTTATTTGCCGGACCCGAAAGACGATTTAGTCTTGGAGTTGGCCGTTGCTGCCCGAGTAAACACCATTGTTACCCATAATTTAAAAGATTTTGCCCGTATCGAAAAATTCGGCGTCGAAGCCATCACGCCAAAAACCTTGCTGGAGCGTTTACCATGAGTGCACTAAGTCTGAGATTGCCCGATTCCATACACCGCCATATCAAAGAGCTGGCGAGTAAGGAAGGCGTATCGATCAATCAATTCATAGCCAGCGCCGTTGCCGAAAAAGTCTCGGCCATCGCCACCGAAGACTACCTGCAGGCCCGAGCCGAACGAGCCGACAAAGCCGCTTTTCAGGCTGTTTTGGCTAAGGTGCCCAAACGTGAGCCTTTGGTTGGGGATGAGTTTTAGTGTTGGCGGGCTGCATAGGTAGATATAGCTGCTTCTGTAGAAAGTATTCCGATCTTGGGCTGATTGGATTGATGACTTATATCGGCTGAATGACTAAGCTTTTGTTTTTAACTTAAGTTGACGGCATGGGTATTTAACCCAACAACTCCGAGAGTCTTTGCCCTTTATGAAGCAATTTCTAAATACGACCGTCAAGGCAGTCTTCGACGACTATCCGTTGGAAATTCGTCGGAAAATGCTGGTGCTTCGCGAAGCAATCTTTGCTGTGGCGGCTAGCGAGGGTGTCGGACAGCTAGAGGAAGCCTTAAAGTGGGGCGAGCCTGCTTATATGACCGCCGAAACCGGATGTGGCAGTACGATCAGAATGGCATGGAAGAAAGAGAAGCCGAACCAATATGCCATGTATTTCACCTGCTCAACGAATTTGGTTGAAACCTTTCGGACGCTATTTCCGCACCGGTTTAAATACGAACGCAATCGGGCGCTTGTCTTTCAGGAAACTGAAGACGTCGACATGGATAGCCTGTCAATCTGTATTGCTATGGCCTTGACCTATCATCGGAACAAGCGACGAAAGCAACCTTAGGTGTGGAGCCGGTTTCTGTCTTATTCGCCAAGAGTATTTCACGTTGCCGTTGGCCATGGTAGGTGTTGCCGCAGAAATCCGCCAATCCGCCCCTCCAGCCAATATTCCGGCCTAAAAAACGAGCCTCCCACAAACCCCACATGCCCGCCGCCGGTGCAAACTTCCAATTGCACCTGATCGGATAGCTCTGCGCTGGTCGGCAGCACGCGCTCGGTCATGAACGGATCGTCCTTGGCTTGCAATACCAAAGTTGGGACGCGGATATGCTTTAAAAATTGCCGGGAACTGCTGCGCCGGTAATAGTCGTGGGCGTCTTTAAAACCGTGCAAGCCGGCGACAACCTTTTCGTCGTATTGCCAGAAGGATTTGATGCCCGATAGCTCGCCTAATTCCGCAATCCGTTCGGCTTGTTCCCGTTGACCGATATTTTGCAAATGCTTGAGCTTGACGCGCATGTGCTGTTTCAACTCGCGCAGTAAATAGTCGCGATAGAGTTTCGAGAAGCCGCGATCGAGCTTGTCGGCGCATTCGTTTAACAACAGCGGCACCGATACCGCCACTGCCGCCGATAACCCAATCTTATCGCCTTGCTCGCCCAGCCATTTTAATAACACGTTGCCGCCCAGGGAAAAACCTATCGCCGCCATCGCCCGGTCCAGAAAACGCTGGCGTAAGGTTTGGTACAAAAACTCAATGTCTTCGGTTTCGCCGGAGTGGTAACAACGCGCCATCCGGTTCATCTCGCCGCTACACCCGCGAAAATTCAGCGCCACGCTGGCAAAGCCGGCGGTAGTCAAGCTATGTTGCAAGCCAGCAATATAGCCTGAGCGGCTGCTGCCGGCCAAGCCGTGTAACAGCAACACCAGCGGCCGGTCGTCATTGTCGATCCAATCGATGTCCAGAAAGTCGCCGTCCGGCGTTTCCAATCTTTCGCGGCGGATGCCGGCTGGCGGCGATATGCGCCGCAAAAAGGCCGGATAGATCGTCTGTAAATGCGGACTGTTCAGCCACCAGGCTGGGCGGAAGGCATTGTGCATGGTTGTGGACCTGCTTTATAGTAGTTATAGGGCGGCATTGCCAGCAGGACTATACCGCCAGTATCGCCAAACGCCAGCGCTAGTATTATCGGCCGGTTTTTCGCCGTTGCCGATCTCGATTTTTTCGGATTAATGCCACATGCTTTATTACTGTCGATGACTCGGCCAATCACTCTAGCCAAATCTCAGCCAAGATCGGCGCAACCCGCTCGCGCCAAAGCCGGCAACGGCCGGAAGTCTCCCGGCAAACCGCGCCGCAAAGCCAAACTGCCGAGCAAACAAAACTGGTGGTTGATCGCTTTAGAAGGCGTGGCTTTGGTGGTCGCGGCGGTGTTGGCGACCATGTTCATGTTGGGCTACTCGGCCAGTTGGTTGTCAGGTTCCGGCTTTTTTACCAGTCTGTTGCCGTTTGCATTTGGGGTGGTGGTTTTGATGCTGGCTTCCGCTGCGCTATTGCTGGCGTGGTCGCGTTTGCGCGCTTGGCTGCATGGCCGATTGGATTACCTGCCCGCCGCACTGGCGGTGGGGTTGGCCGCTTCGAGCGGCTGGTTTGTGATGCATGACGGCTATATCCAGGTGTTTACGCATTTTCGCACCTTGGTCGGCGGGAAGCAGGAAGCCGAACGCGTAACGCTGGCCCATCAAGTCTATGCCGCGTATCGACGCCATGGTATCGGCGGATTACAGAAAATGATGGTGCGTGCCGATGCCTTCAATCCGGCAATCGAGGATGCCGCAAAGGCATTTGATGTCGATGTCAATTTACTGCAAGGCATCGCTGCTACCGAGTCATCGTTTATGCCGCGCGACAGCTTTGATGGTGGCAAAGGCTTGTTTCAGATTACCGCCGTGCCCAAAGCCATTACTCGCGAGGCCGCCGACGAGCTGGATGTCGATGAGTTGCAAGTCAACGACCCCAAGCATAATGCCTTTGTCGCCGCCGCCACCTTCAAACATTATCTGCAACAAATGAACGGTGATTTGTTTTTAGGCCTGCTGGCTTACAACATCGGGCCGCGCAACGGCGGTTTGCGTTTTATCATGCAGCAATACGGCGCCACCGACTTTGTGACCATGCAACCCTACCTGCAAACCCTGCCGCGCGACTACCCAATTCGAGTGTTGTCCTATGCCTTGGCGTTTAAGCTTTATCAGAAGGACGGCAAACTGCTGGCGTATGAAGAAGGCGATAACGCAATGCGGATTCAGCAGATGGGGATTCCGGGTTTGTAGGTTTGCTGCCAAGCCGCCGCTAGCGGGTAGCCGTTACAGTCAGGAAAATTTGACGATAATATCCTGTTGAATATGGCGAACCATGTGGCGGAGCTTTTCCGATTTAACCGGGATATGTCTCAGTGGATCATGTTGGCGCATCACGAATTCCCGAATCGCTTCATCGTTCCAGGTCTGATGGTTGTCATGCACCATCCGTACTACAGAATTCAATTTATTGGCGGTGTAAATCACATCGTCTTCGTTATCGTCATAATCCGAGTGTATCAAATCTTTTATGGCGTACTTAACTTGAGCGAGGGCATTATTGGCATCGAATGATGTGGCCTGTCTCATGATTATTTCTCCGGCTTTCAGTTTGTGTTGGCGGCTACTATCTCCTCAGGTCCTTAAATTAAACTTAATAAATGACGATTGAAGGACATGCTGCCGATAGCATCGAAAAAATAGTCGATGGCAACGAGTGGCGTGGCGCGGTATCAGCAAGCACGGTGTTCTGGCTGCCGCACTTCGAGATAGGCTTGTGATACAGAATGATGTTTGGATTGGTGGCAGAGGCCGAGTTCGGTGAGTAGACGTTAGCTGTTTCTAAAATCTAAGCGAGGTGCTGGGGATGAAAATACGCCAAAGCGGACGCTGGTTATTATTATTTTGTATAGGTTTGATCGTCTGGAGTTGCCCCGTTGTTGGCTGTCACCCGGTTGTGCCGATGACTGCAATGTATCCATTTTCTGACATTTGGCACATCGGGTTTTTTTGAATAAACCAATTTCTTTGATTAAAGAAAATGCATTCATTGAGTCTTTAAAATACAGGATTGGGTTCGCGGATAAAAATGACAATGCCGGTTGCTAGAAATGCAAACAAACCAGACGCCACAAAAGCCAGGTGGTAGTCACCCATCAGACTATGGACATACCCGGCACTGTAGGCGGCAATGGCCGCGCCGATTTGATGCGCGAAGCAAATCCAGCCGAACACCACGCCGACGTTTTGTTTCCCGAATAAATCCGCTGTCAAGGCCGAGGTTGCCGGAATCGTGGACAACCAATTCATGCCGTAAATTATCGAGAACAGCATTAGTTGTCCGGTGCTATCAATGTTGGGTAGCAGTATCAGCGTTGCGCCTCTGACCCGGTTACTCCCCCAGTTATTCTTGGTCAACAATGCCGGCATTGCCAGACTAAGCCCTGTGACTGAAGCGCCGGTGAAAGACTCCTTGTCGCAGATTGCATTGAATATAACGGCGCTGACGCGATTGACGCATGCCGTGCTGCCCGCGTTCAAGGCACGCAACGAAGGTGTCATTATCAATATCGCCTCGGTATTGGCCGTTCATACGTTTCCAGTGAGCTTGGTATACAGCGGCACGAAGGCGTTCGTGCTCAATTTCAGTCGCGGCCTACAGCAAGAACTGGCAAATACTGGGATTAGGGTTCAAGTGGTGTTGCCTGCCGCCACAGCCACCGAACTTTGGGATACCGCCGGGATGCCACTGACCGCGTTTCCAGAAGAAGCGGTGATGACTACCGAGCATCTTGTCGATGCCGCGCTGGCTGGTTTCGACCAAGGCGAGTTGGTCACCTGGCCCTCCCTGGCCGACGCCGGGCACTGGGATCGATACGACGCGCACCGGTCCGAACTCTTCGCGGCGACGCAAACCGGCCAGTCCGCGCCACGTCTAGCTACGCCAGCCTGATTATTTTCCATGTGAATAACATGCGCCGTTTTTTGATAACTCCACAAGCCGCTATAAATCGCATCTGGAAAGGCGCGGCACTGACTGGCGTTCTGATGATGAGCGCCACAGTGACGTAGGTCGTCATGATGTGGCAATAAAAAGGCTATTGGCAGAATGAGGTTGGAATGATGGCCGACAGTCTTTATCATTGAACTCGATGAAGTGGTTGGAATTTGATTTTCTGATATCTCATGGCGTGGTTAAGTAGAGCTTGATCGTCTTGGTTCGATCCGTTGCGGTCTATCGCCTAATTTGATTCAATGGTTTTAATATGGTTTTAGCGGCTATTGTTTCTGATAACCGAATGATAAACAGAAAGGAAAATCCCATACGAGCCAATCAGTCATCGCACAAATGAGCTTGTTCTTCACAAAAATCGCAGAGGATGGTTACATCAAGTTTGATGGTCAATTGTTCGGCAAAACTACCTTGGAAATTGCTAGCAACATCGGAGCAGTGATTAACATACCAGGTGTGAGCGCAGTCCAGGAATTGTTGCCTACCAAGAAAGAAACCTTAGAGACGAGTAGTTATAGCGGCAACTATGGAACTGGGGAATTCCCATTTCATAGTGATATGGCGCATTGGTATCGTCCGCCAAGGTATTTGCTGCTTTGCTGCAAAGTGCCTGCTATTTCTGTGGAAACCAGAATAATCAAATCGCAACCCATTTTTGAAGATGAAGAACAATATGATCTACGTCGAGCATTATTTAGACCAAGACGCAGGCTAAACGGGCGTTTAAGTCCTTTGCGACTATTTGAAGGTGATTTCTATAGATGGGATTCATTATTCATCCAGCCAATTAACAAACTAGCATCATCACTGCGGGATAGGGTCTTAGATCGTCTTACCGTAACCCAATACGAAGCGGTAGTTTTAGGTAGAAAAAACGAATGCGTCCTGATAGATAATTGGAAAATGTTCCATTCTCGATCAGGCGTACCCTCTAACGGGATGAATAGAAAATTGGAAAGAGTCTATTTGTCTGAAGTCAACGAGTAACCAATGGAAAAAACAAGCCACGAATGGTCAAAGGACTCATTGTTTGCGAAAGCACAACTTTATGCTGAAGTTATGTTCGAGCATCAAGACAATAATTGGCAGTTTGGATTGTGGTCAGCTTTTGTTATAGAAATGCTGGTTCGAGCAACCGTCGCAAATGTGTCTCCAGTTTTAATTGCCGACAGTAAAGATTGGAACAATCTTCTCCATGCGCTAAGTAAGCCAACAAAGAAGCAAAAATTCGTTGCCAAATCAGCGTCCATATCTGAGTTGATACAGAGGGTAGAAGATTTAGCAGATGGATTTACAAGAGAACATTCCAATTTCTGCGCAAGCCATGTGGCTCGTCGAAATAGCGAGGTTCACTCCGGTAATATGCCGTTTGAGAACATTGGAACTTCTTCATGGTTACCTAGTTTCTTTACGGTTTGTCAAGTATTGGCAAGCGAAATTGGAGAGTCGCTTGAATCACTTTTCGGGAGCGACATTGCCGAACAAGCTAAAGAAGAGATCGATGCACAAAAAGACGATAAAGCGAACGCCGTAAAAGACACAATTTCTGCACACAAAACTGTTTGGGGAGATAAAACTTTCGAAGAACAAGAACAAGCGCGAAAGCAAGCGGCCACGGTTTCTCTTCGTCATTACGGGCATCGGGTAAATTGCCCAGCATGTGGTTGTACAGCTTTATTGCACGGAAAATCGGCGGGCGAAGTAAAGAAGGAGGTTAGTGATGACGGTATTATCGAACGACAGGTAATGCGCCCAGAGACATTTCAATGTGTGGCTTGTGGTCTAAAGATCAATGGATATTCAAAGTTGAGAGCCGCCGACTTGGGAGATACGTACATCTCCACCTCTCACTACGACGCTATTGAATATTTCGAGGTTGATCTTGATGAGCATATTCGAAATATGATGGCCGATGACAACAATGAATACTGATACGCTAACAAAACCATCCACCGTACGTACCAAATGCGCGCGTTGGTAATGACTGGTTTTCTGCATTGAAAAAGTCAGCTTAGTGCAACATGAAATATATTGGAAAATACAGCGAACTACTGGTTCTAACTAAACTACTCGAACAAGATTTTGAAGCCTACTTAGCGATAAAAGTAAATCAGGACGATTACGACATAACGGTTATTTTGGAAAACGACAGAGTAGTTCGAATTCAAGTGAAATCAACCGACTTGAATAACACAGGAACAAACAATGTCATTAACGGCATTGATAAAAAGTACGACTATCTAATTCTGGTTGTGGTTAATCAAGTCGAAAAGACGAGGATTTTTGTCATGACGAAGGATGAAGCTATAAACATAAAAGGCAGCAGTAAGGGCCTTGGAGTGACTAGACAGGAGCAGAAGAAATTCTTAGTTAAGGACGAATTTCTGGCCCATGAAGATAAATGGCAAAAGCTACTAGACACCGCATAACAATCGATTCCAGCCGAGAACGACTGCGGAGCCGTTGCGTATTGGCTGTATTAAGGCGTTAAGTTAAGCGAGCAATTTCTGACCCGAAGTTCGGAATTGGTCGGTAACGAGCTTTGACGGCCCAACCAATTTTTGTACATAACACGCCATTGCGCTTATCAACGATCCAACCCGATTTTGCACAAAACGGCGCGATTAAAAAGCATGAACCGTTCTGATTTCCAACCCTGGAATGCAAATAGCCAATAAAAATTGGGCCGGACAAAATCTAGCTAATATGGGAGGCCGATACAGTTTGTGGTTCTTTTATAAAAACAACGATACCGGTTGCGACAAAAGCGAATAGGCCCGACGCCACAAAAGCCAAGTGGTAATCACCCATCAGACTATGGACGTACCCGGCACTGTAGGCGGCAATCGCCGCGCCGATTTGATGCGCAAAGCAAATCCAGCCGAACACCACACCCACGTTATGTTTCCCAAACAAGTCCGCAGTTAATGCCGAGGTTGCCGGAATGGTCGACAACCAATTCATGCCGTAAATAATCGAGAACAGCATTAATTGTCCGGTGCTATCGATGCTGGGCAGTACTATCAACGTCGCGCCTCTGACGAGGTAATAGAACGCCAGCGGCCAGCGCTTGCCGTACCGGTCGCATAACCAACCGGATAAAATGGTGCCGAACACATCGGCCGCGCCCATGACGCCTAAGGACATTGCCATGGTCATTTCGGTGAAGCCGTGTTCGATGCCGTGTGGAATCAAATGCGTCTGAAACAGCCCGGAGGTGGTTAAACCGCAAATACCAAAACTCGAAGTCAACAACCAGAATTGCGGACTGCGCATGGCCGAGCGCATGGGATTTTGATCAGGCTTAAGCATTGTTCGATGAACGCCATGGTCCCCATAAGCCGACACGCCTTTGGATTCGGGATCGTCGCTTAAAAATTTCAGCACCAAAGGTAAAGCCACCAGGCCTAAGCCCACGGCGATAAACAACGTCGCCGCGCGCCAGCCTTCATGCACATTGATCTGCATTAACACCGGGGTGAACACTAACTGGCCGGAGGAGAAAGCTGCCCCCAATATGCCTAATGCCAGCCCCCGGTGTTTATGAAACCAGCGATTGATCAGGGCCGAGCCCATAATCATGGACGTGCCGCCCGAACCCGCGCCAATCAGTAATCCCCAAAGCAAATACAATTGCCAGGACTCCTGCATAAAAACGCTGCCACCAGCGCCCACCACCGACAATATCAGGGTGATAACGCTGATGCGTTTAGCGCCGTAAACATCCATCAATCGGCCTAGAAAGGGACCGGCAAGGCCAAATAACAGCAGATTGAGTGAGATGGCGCCGCTAATCGTTTCCCTATTCCAACCAAACTCCTGTTCCAGGGACAGCATAATAATCCCTGGAACGGAGCGCAGTGCCGATGCCATAAACAAACACAGAAACGTCACCGCGAGTATGACCCAGGCATAGTGAACTGAATCAGTGTGACTCTTGGGCATGGTGATATCGGACTTGGATTGAAACATTTTCGTGAGGGTTGATTAGTAAGGGATGGAAACGCTTCGCGAGACTACTTTAAAAGTCGGGTATCGGCCCGACAGCCGAGTTTCTTTCTTTTGCTCGGCCAAAAGAAAGAAACCAAAGAAAAGGCTGCCCCGCATACCGCCTTAATCCTGCGCTTCTCGCCTTTGACGAGGGTTTTTCGAAAGGGCATCCCAGCCCTTGCGAAAAACGCGCGGCATCCATGCCGCGCCCCTGCGGGCAATTTCTCGTCAACGGCTGCGATGCTCGGGGCGGTATGAGGGGATTAAAAACCAGCCTTCGGCTTTTTTCGCTTCGCGGATTTTTGATTTTTCACATCAAGTTGAACCGCACCCATTGCATTCAGCCCGACCTACCTTGGGTACGGCAGCCTTGTTATGATGGGCTTTTCATGCCAGCTGCATCCCAAAGCAGACCTATTCAGCGTCTTCGATTTTGTCCATGAGTTCGATCAGCCGAGTCACGCCTTGCAGCAAAATCCCACCAACGCCCAACGCAAACCAAACCCCAATCACAAAGCCCCAATGGATAGGTGCGGCGAAGAATTCTTCTCTAAACCAGAAGGTATGTCCCCATTCATTGAAGCCGACGCTGACCAAGATCATGAAGGGGCCGAACACCGCCAAGGTTAACGGTAAGGAAATGCCTTTGGCATACAAGGGCAAGCGGGTTCTGGCGTACAGCCAGGCGCAGCCGCCCAGGATCACGTAGAGCGGGAAGTTGAAATAAAACTCGATGATGTGATTGGCCGTAAACGGTGTATCGCGAATCGCCACCTGGTGCCAGGAATTGTCCTGCTCGGCAAAATAACTGCCCGCCCAGTACACCGCGAAAGTGTAAATGCTGATCCACATGGTCAAGGTGAAATAGCGCCGGATTTCTTCCTTGGGTGCCAGTTGATCCAGATTGCGGTCGCGCGTGGTCCATAAGTAACCCCAAAAGCCGCTGGCGACGGCGGCAATCACCGCCAGTTCGATATAAAACAGCCGCATCCAGTATTGTTCGAAGGCCGGTTCCGAGGAATCCAGACCGTGCGCTATGGCAAAAGCGCCCTGATACAGGCGTAAACTGATATACATAACGGTTAAAAAGCCAAAGCCCTTTAAATATTTGGGTAAGTCAAGCAAATACCAAGGCAATGATTTGGGGTTTTCGCTGCTCAAGCTAACGTGTTCTGTCGTGGTAGCCATGATGTGTGCTCCTGAATTAATTGAATTTGGGAATGACGGCGGCGGAAATGCTGGAGATATAGCGTTTTCCCATCACATCGTCGTAAAGAAACAGCAGGCCACCCAGCCGGCTGTCCGCATCTTTGATCAGCCCATCCAACTTTTCCGATTCCCAGGCCGCATCGCGCACTTCTACGGTGACGGTGCGTTGTTCGCCGGGGGCGATAGGTGTGTTGTCACTCAGGCTCAGACCGTTATTACTGACGTCATCTTTGCCAGGCTTGCTGTTGACACTCGCTAAGTCAGCATTCAGGAAATGCACGTTGGAACTGGAAAATTGACCGATCCTGACCGCGCCTTGGCTGCGATTGTCGATACTAAACTGCATCACCATGGCACGTTGAGCCACGTTGTATTCCGCTTTTAAGGTGTCGACATTGACCAGTCCGGCATTGACTTGAGCCGGCAGAGGCAAAATCCGATCCAAGCCCGCTTGTAATGGGATGGCATCCGGGTACTGGTTGGCGGTGACAGCATTCAGCGCCAATACCAATACCGGCACGCCCACTAACACCGCCTTGGCGATGGTTTTGTCCTGATCTGTGATCAAATCATGTTCCAAACCGGCATCCAGCATACGGTAGCGGCTGATGAACAAGGGACGGCGCACCCACCACAACAGCCAGGCGGCCGCCAATGCGCCCCAGAACAGATGCCAGAACACGCCATTGGCAAAGCCGAAGCTTTCCATGTCGATCATTTCCCCGTTGATGGTTTGAATGGTATTGCTAAAGTCGGCGGGATCGCCGCCAATGTCCAGCCACACCCCAGGTCCCATTACCTGACCGGCGTCCTTTAAATTAAAAAACGGATGGATGTGATAATGGCCCGGCAAACGGCCTTTCATGACCACCTTGAACTCGTAGTCGCCGCCCGGCTCCAGCGATACCGAATTGGTCCAAGGCTTACCGTTCAGGTAGCGCTCGGTACGGATCAGCACCGGTCCTGGCGTGGAGATGTTCAAGAAGCTGGCTTCCGGTTTGGGGACGCTGATCGGCCAGTCTTCGGCGACATGAAACTTGCCGCTGACGCTGACCTCATCGTTGACGTTGAATTTTTGCGTGGACCATTGCACGTCATACCATTGTATGGTGCGCATCCTGATGAACGGCTCCAGGGCTTTTTCGCCATGGGCCTGCGCGGTGGGTACGGCAAATATCGACAATACGTTGATGCAAAGCACGGCCAACAGCCAAGGTTTAAAAAATAATGTCATGGCTGTACTCCTTAGATTTTTTTCAGATAACGGGTATCAGCGAACAATTTGCCGATTTTCCACCAGAGCGGATACATCAACGAACACAACAACGCTGAACAAAATGCCGACAATGGCGTCGCGTACTGGCCATAGGTGCGCAAGGTGCCGCGTTCGATGATGCGCAGGTATTCCGGCATGCCGGTGCGGATGTATTGGAACCCGAACACGTCGGCCACCGACAGCTGGCTGTTGTGGTAATCGACCGCTTGGTGGAACATGCCGAAAATCGGCCAGTTGGTGGGGTAGAACAACAAGGCAAACGCGCCGCCGCCGAAAATCGAGGTGATGGTCAGGCTGTTGGTGAGCATCAGCAAGGTATCCAATACCAATGCACCCGGCACCATGGTCGCTGGCAACACCATGTTAATGGGGAAGAAGTTCCAATAGTGGTAGGCAAACACGCGGGTAACCCAGGTGCCGAGCAATAAGGCCGCGACGCACAGCGTAGCACCCAACGGCAGCCGGAACTTATCCCATAACACTGCTTGAACAGCCGCTGGAAAAGTGATGCCGATCAGCGGTGTGACCAATGGCCACCATTGCCGATCTTTCCAATCCACCCAGAAATCCCAGTCGCCGACGGTCAGGGCAAAATGCAGATGGAACGAGCCGATAAATAAAAATAAAGCCAGCACCAGGATCAGATAATCGTAAGCCCTGGCCAAGCGGGCTTTTTCGCCCTGATAAGGTTTGAATGTTGAAATTGGAATTTGTGCAGACATGGTAAGAATCCCCCGCAATGCGTTTTAGTGAACGGCTGTTGCCATTGAGTTTTGGGCGAGCCACCAACCGAAAATCTACCCTTGGGGGAGTTAAACTTTGTAGGCTTGGACGACGCGCTCGCGGTATAAGGTAGGGAGAAACGGCTTGGCTGTGAAATGGTGAAATTTCATCCGCTACCATCAAGACTGTTCATACCGGCCAGACGCGATTTTGTTTAGTATGCAGCCAGTTTATTTGAGGGTATCCACATGGCCAATCTGCGCACTTTCGACTTAAACCTGTTGCTGGCTTTCGATATATTGATGCGGGAGCGCAATGTCACCCGCGCGGCGGAATGCATGTTCGTCACCCAGTCGGCGATGAGCCATACCTTGCATCGCTTGCGGCAGCAATTGAACGATCCGGTCTTGGTTAAATCGCCGGCCGGCATGCAGCCGACCGCGCTGGCGCTGGCCTTGGTGGAACCGGTACGCAGTCTGTTACAGGAGATGGAACGGCTACTCGAAACACCCCAAGCCTTCGATCCGGCCTCCAGTCAACGCCGTTTCACCATCGCCGCCACCGATTACATGGAGTTTTTGATCTTACCCGAGTTGTCGCAATTGATTGAGCAATCCGCGCCGGGCGTGGATATTCATGTCAAACGCACGGAATCTGCTTTTCCCTTGGCGCAGCTGGAAAACGGCAGTCTGGATGTGGTGTTGGGCTTTACCTCGGTGTTAAATCCGCCCGCGCATTTGCACTGTGAACATTTATTCATGGATCGCATGGCTTGCGTGGTTAGGCAGGATCATCCCAGCATCCAAGCCGCGCCGTCGCTGGAGGACTATTTGGCGGCGACGCACATGCTGATCTCCAGAACCGGCGATAAATTGGGGGTGATAGACGAGAAATTGACCGAGCTGGGCCTGGAGCGCCGTATCAATTTCATCGTGCCGCATTTTTTATCGGCACCCTTGATCGTTGCCCAGACCCATATGATTTTGTCCTTACCCTATCGCCTGGCCATAGCATTCCAGAAACTGGTGCCACTGCAAGTATTACCCGTGCCGGTCAGTTTGCCGGACTACGATTTGGCGATGATTTGGCATCCCTTATGGGAAAAAGACCCGGCCCACGGCTGGTTGCGTGAACAAATTAGCTCAATAGGCCGGACAATAAGCGCCTCTCAAATCAATCTTTAACGTCCAGGCAGGCCGGCAGCCAAGGCTTTGACCTTCAACAGGAAGTAAGGCGGTTTGGATTGGTTATCGCCGCCGTTCAGTGTGGCAGAACGATGTAAGCGATTCACCACGGCATAGAGTTGGCCGTTAGCGCCAAAACTAAAAGAATCGACCCATGACAGCCGCGGACACTGCGCCAATTGCCGGTATTGTCGATTCGGCGCGATCACCCCAATCGCATTATTGGCCAAGTCCCCCAGATAGATATTGTTGTTCTCGTCAATGCTGATGCCGTCCGAGATCGGTTTGTCGCTGTAGCGTTCAACCTGCTTGGCGAGTTCTTGAGGCGTTAACGACTCGTTGATCAAGTCGGCGGCTTTAATCCGGTAAAGATTGAGGCCATGCATCGGTCCGAAATAAACCCATTCGTTGGCTAAATCCTCGGTAATGGGGTTCACACCAATATGCGGTTTCACCAATTCGCCTGACGGCGTTTTCACTTGAATCGGCACATTGTCGATGACTAAATCGACGTTTTCCGGTATCACACTGTGATGACCTTCCAGCACCCGCCGCGCCGCGCCGGTGGACAAGTTGACCACGATCAAGCCGGCATTGGCACCACCTGCCGGATCGCTGATAAAGGCATGATTGTGCTTGGCATCCAACGCAAAGTCATTGACGAACGCATCTTTCGGCGCAATCGGGGCCGGCAGGTAAATCAGCCGATGAAGTTTATTGGTTTTGGTATTCCAGCCAACCAGCTTGGGCGTCACCCCGCTCCGCATGCCGTTGTCCAGCATCCAGACGATACCGTTGCTATCGGAGCGGATACCCAGTACCGAGTCGAGCTTGATCGGCGCAGTCGAATCCGCCGCGGACAGCTCCTTATTCGGAAAAGGTAGCAAGGTTTGATCCTTGTATTCGACCACGGTGTATTGCGGCTGATAAAACTGATGTTGGCTCATTATGATTCGGCCGTTGGCTGTCGCCGTGACATTGCCGGGCCCGCTATCGAGGTTGGCGAATACCTCAAAATTAGAATTGCCATCCGCCAAGGCTTCAAATGCTGCAAACACTAGAGCAGCGCAAGATAGGGTTACACGGTTCATTTTCATCTCAATTATGTTGTTGGTTTAGGCAGCAACATACCGGATCGTTAAACCCGTGTTAAATGACATTATTTAATCACGGACCATTCAGAACGTTGATGGTGATTTGAGTATTCAATCTTGCCGATACCACGCTTTCAGAGGATCAATTCGGGATAAAAATTCATCAACGTACTGGTTGACCTGGCCGCTTCCGGCTTTACTCCCGACATTCGGTGAAATATTCGAATGTCCCAAATTGGCCGGATTCGTGAGGTCACCACCGGCAGCTTTGTGGAATTACAGTTCTAAGAATCTCGATTTAATTGACTGGCCGCTTTGAAGAATCGTGACTTGCAAAAATGGGTCGAAACCTATCACTGAAACACTCAAAATAGCTTATTCAGGGTTAAAAATGTTCCGGGGTTTCGGTTTACAACTTTGATTGGTGCAACTGCCGGAGGGCGCTTTGCCGATCTGGCAGTTGTTTTAAGTGGGATGAGGCTATAAACGTTGATTATTGATCCATTAGCTTTTCGAATAACCTGAGTTAATGCCTAGATTGAACAACAGGCAAAAACGCCAATAGCTCTATCATGATGGCATCTGATCGATGCCGATTCAGGGTGCACAATTAACCACCAGTTCATCACTGAATTGTCCCACTTCATCATCACCGAGCAAATGCACGGCGGTATAACGCCGCAGTTCCGGTTTGCCGGCAACCAACAATGGCCGCTTATCGGTAAAAGGTGAGACCAGCGTACGGGATAGCAGCGTCAATTCGGTCTCGCCCTCGCGCTGGCAATAAATATTGATACCATCGCTTTTATATTTATTAAATTTCAATTGCACAATGCCACCGGTTTGGTCGGTGGCCGTTAAGATGGGTTTATAACTGGCGGGATCGATATGAGTAGCCGAGCCGATGATCCCCAGCAATACGCCCATCGACTCGACATAAGCCGGCTGAGCCTTGGCCCGGCGCGCATGAGCGCGCGTATTATTTTCAACTTCGCCGATAGTGCTGGATTTTGCTGCATTAGCACTATGAGCCGCCACAGCAGCCGCATTTGCAGCGCTTATCGTTTGATGCAATTGCTCGTTATCGGCATGGATGGCGGCAAGATCCGCATCTGAAAAGCCCAAACTGTCTTTTAGTGTGGCAAGGGCATTTTTAAAATGATCATGCCAGAGCAATAAATCACTATCTGAATGCGGAAAATAATCGGATTTAGGCATGGCTAATTCTCCTGGGGGTGAGGAATCTGAAGCAGAGCACGGACGGCCTGGTAAGTGGCAATATCTATGTGACTAACAGGTAAACTAAGTTTATTGCGGTATTGGCTTTATGCAAGAAACTGCTAATGCGACTAAATGTCGCAGACCATTCGCTCGTCAGACTGGACGTGAAGGATTAAATGTTGCATCCCCAATGGGGACAGGGATGTTCCCAGCCTTAATAGAAAGGGCAATGAAGTGGCTGGGGAGATTATGAATCAGGCCAGGGAGGTTTTTTTTGCCGTTGGGGGCGATACAAAATCGTCTGGGGTCGCCCCCGGAAGCATCCGGGGCTCCCCCGGCGCGGTTGGGGACGTTTTTTTTGCCGCTGGGGGCGACCCAAAATCGTTTGGGGTCGCCCCCGGAAGAATTTGGGTCTCCCCCGGCAGCGTTGGGGGCGCTTTTTTTGCCACTGGGGGAGTCTAAAATTGTGTCGGGGAGGGTCAATCCTTTTCAAGAAAGCACGACTGTGAGCTTTTTGACGCAATGAGGCGCTCATTCCATCTCTAAAAGATCATAAATACCGGCAAATATAAGCTTAGGGGGCTTAGGATTTCGCCAAAATTAACTTGCCTGCGTATTCCGACCAAAATCAACCAACCATTCCGATTGAAAACCGCCACCAGTTCCGATGCAAACCAGGCCATCGATTCCGATGTGATTACGCCAGTGTTGAATTGTCGCAATCAACCCTCAAGCGACATTCACTCCAGTTTTGCAAATGTCCGCCAATTGATAATAAGCCGATGTTTGGTTTGCAGTTGTAGGCTAGGTTGAATGATAATGATGAGACCCAGCTTTGAGGCCGAAAAGTTTTGAAATTCAAAAACATTTGGATGCAAAGAAACTTGGCTATATCAAAGCCCCTGCTCTGTTTCGCGTTGCTCTACCCAGTCTACGGCCCTAATCATTATTTTGGATAGAAAAAGTGAAATATCGGGAAAGTCAAAGAGATAAGGAACTTCGAAAGAGATTTTCAAATGATTATGGGCACTTGCTATTGCGAAAAATTATACTCAAAGAGGGAACTCTTCGAGGGCTAGATGCGCTAGATATTGCTTTCCAATATCCAATTACCGCTATAGCTGGAAAGAATGGATCAGGAAAGTCTACTATTCTCGCACTCGCTTGCTGCGCATACCACAATGGAAAAACCGGATTTAAATTACCAAAGCGGAAAAACTCCTATTACACTTTTTCGGATTTTTTTATCCAACACTACGAAGAAATTCCACCTGGAGGTGTTGTTATTGAGTATCACATCGCGCATAACAATTGGAAAAAGACGCCTTCATTTCCTGATGGAGTCGGCATTGGTTTCCAAAGGCGTCGTAAGAAAAAGGGCGGTAAGTGGAACGATTATGCTGATCGTGTAAGAAAAAATGTGGTGTTTTTAGGTATCGAACGAATCGTTCCACACAGTGAACGTAGCCAATCTCGATCATATTCAAGAGCATTCAGCGATACCTCTCCAAAGGGTTGGGAAGACAAAGTAAAGGATGCGGTTGGTTTTGTTCTTGGACGGACGTACAGCAAATTTCGTTATCTTGAGCACTCAAAATACAGCCTTCCAATTGTTCAGGTCGGCGATATAGTTTATTCAGGCTTCAACATGGGGGCTGGAGAAAACGCATTGTTCGAAATTTTCTCCACAATCTATGCATGTGGTGGATCGTTGCTTGTAATGGACGAGATAGAGTTGGGGCTTCATGCTGAGGCACAACGTCGTTTTATTGAACGACTTAAGGATGTTTGTTATGAAACCCATACGCAAGTTATTTGTACAACACATTCCCGAGAAATATTTGACTGCTTACCTTACGACGCACGTTTTTTCGTTGAAAGAGTTAACGGCAAGTCGAAAATAACGGAAGGGATATCTTCAGATTTCGCCTTTGCCAAATTAGCGGCTGTACCAGGGGCTGAAGTAGAGCTCATGGTAGAAGATGATGTAGCGAAAGCAATTCTCCTTTTATGCGTCCCATCAGAGATGCGATCTCGCGTGAAAATAACTGTAATCGGGTCATCAACGGCACTCGCACGGCAACTAGCGGCAATTTATATTCGTGGAGAAACTCTCCCTGCATTAGCAGTATTTGATGGCGATCAGTTTGGCAAAGAGCGTGACAACCTTAAACATGCACGTAGTATGTGTGAAAAAACGAAAGAAGATTTTGATGAATGGTACATCAGCCGTATTAACTATCTTCCGGGAGAAACTTGGCCTGAGGCGTGGCTGGTTCAACGTGCATCTGAATGTGTTTCATCACTGTCACCCGTTGTTTCATGTGATGAAAATGCTCTCATAGATATTCTTGAGTATGGGCTTCAAGCAGGTAAGCATAACGAGTTTTACGAAATAGCTAAACAGCTTGGAATCGAACGGGATATGTGCTTACAGCTAGTAACTATGGTCGTAGTAAACAACTTTCAAGATCATTTTAAACCCCTTATGTCCCATATTCAGAAATCATTGCAAGAGGCCGGTTAACTAAATGAGTATACAAAACCCTTTTGGGTGAAAAGCAGTCATTGAAAAATGTACCATGATCGGCCGCAAATGGCCACTATGTGAAGTTTCCTTTTATGCACTCAGCACAACAGATGGCTTTTCTTGCTTAAAATAGTTTCCAACAGTGAAACAATCGTGCGGAATTTATCCATCATGTCGATAAACAGTGAGGATTCGATAGGCCTGATGACATCGGCTGGAATAAACGCTGATACTGTTCCCTTTTGGTGTGTTTGAAAGCTTGTTTCAAATCATGGAAATTATGCAAAGCTCCTGAGCGAGATAGACGGCTCAAAGCTAGGCCGCACCTCGTTTGCGGCAACACCGCTATACATAAACGGAAACTTCACATAATGGGCGCTTGTCGCCCAACACAGGCACAAGCATTCAGACCCGTGAGCAATTTTTTATTCGCGTATGCGCGCATCATTTGTTTCTAGTGCCCAGCAGATAATCAAATCCCGGCCAGGTGACGCACCAGTTGCCGGAGCCGGGCTGGGTGTGATGTTGGTAATGCCAGGGTAAATGCTGTTTAGCCCATTGCGGGTCGAGATGGGCTTTCCGGTGCAGAATGTAATAAAGCGTCAACGAGCCATATAAACCTACGATGAAAGCCGGCAAGTACCAAAATAGCGGTAGATGGGCGATTACAATCGCGGCCAATACCGCTAGTTCCTTGGTCTGCGCGTTCCATGTCGAGAAGTCCAAATGGCGATAGCCGGGATCCAGCATCTGGTGTTTAGCGCATATCGCATGGTGTTCATACCAATGGTAGGCCCAGATGCTACCCGGCTGTTTGCCTAAACGATGCAAGATGAATTTGTGCATCAACCATTCGCCGAGATTGGCGTAAAGAATGGCTAGTAAAAGTTGCAGGCTCGCTGAGATCATGGTTTGGCTGGGGCTAATCGTTTGTAGTGGGGATTATCTTCACCCGGTTTTCCGCATTCAGCATAGTTGTTTTATTTCTACTGCTTTGGCCGGGTATTTTCGATTCCAACTCTTGCGTTTGCCGAATGTTTTTCCATTTTTTAATCCGATTTTAATCAATTCCGCCCCAGAAATTTCCAAAAACTCTGCTAAAAATTAAAGCGATTATTCGATTGAGGCACGGAATTTAGCCGCTTAGTTTGCTGTACATCGCTTTTTTCGATTTTTATTGGCGGATCTCGTCACAAAATCGACTTGCGTACAGTAGACCTTTGTACTAGGCTATGCTACCGCTCAAGCAAGGGGAGGAGAAATGGCTTCGTACCGGGGAGTGACCGGCGCGCTTCTGGCGTTGGAATCGTTCTTGACCAGCAGATTGCCTGCCGAGCTGAGCAGCGAGCCCACCAATGCCCAAGCAAAACTGCTGGGTAGCGCCGACATCGCCAATATCCTCACCGGCAATCTGCTAGGCATTTACCTGCACCGGATTACCATCGATCCGCACGGCCGGCAGCGCACCTTCGCGCCGCGCGGTTCCGACCATAGCGCTCCACAAGCCGAACTACCGGTCAATCTGCATTTCCTGTTAATCGCCAACGCTGCAAGCGCCACCATCGAAGCCGATCTTTTGAGTTGGGCCATGGTCGAACTCGCCAACGAATGTCAGCTCGACATCTCGCATATTCAAGACATTGACGACGAATGGGGGCAGGCCGAAGTGCTGAATATCGCCCCGGACGAGATGACTACCGAAGACCTGATGCGCATCTGGGATGTCTTCAAATCGCCTTACACCAGTACCGTACCCTATGTGGCGCGCACCGTGCGCCTGCGGCTGCGCCGGCCGCGTACGGAAGGTCCGCCGGTTTCGACGCGGATATTTCCGGGAGGCACGGTATGAAAGCCGTCAAGGTTCTGGAAACCAATATCCTCTACGCCAGCGACGTGATCTATTGGCTGGACGGCAGCAGCGCCGCACAGGAAGCCGATATGCGGCGGCTGAGCGAAGCCGTTGTTTTGCAACTCGATACCCGTCCCGCCGATCTGCAGTTTTTAAACACGTCAGGCAAAACGGCCTTGTGGCGGCGCTCGGCCGGCAAAACGGTGCAAGGGCCGCCCAGCGAGGCGGACAAACTGCGGCCGATTGAGGCGGCTTACGTTATCGCCGGTTCGGTGGCGGACAGTCAACGCCGCTATGTCCCGCGCCGTTTTCAAATTCAAGCCGGCAATGCCGCCGGACACAGCCTAGTGCTTTATCCGACCCCATTCGGTACCAAGCTAGGGCGCGGTGGCGGTTTGCGCGGCACTTTAAGGTTTACCGGTAGTAATGCGCCGGCCGTGTGGGCATTGCTGACGCTGACTGTCAATTTAGGGGTGGGCGGCAATTTGATCTGCCGCGCCCAAGCCGACGCCAATGGCGATTTCATCATCGCGATGCACCGGCTGCCGCCCTTGCCGGAAGGGGTAACCGAGTACACCGCCACCTTAAATATTCGCGCTCTGGTTGCCGCCAATGCCGCCGACGTTATCGATCCGGACGATCTAGTAGCGATGACGCTAGGTGCGTTAGATGCCGAGAATAGTTTTGCCGCCGAGGTTGCCCTGGCTGTGGTGCCCGGCGAAATCGGTTTAATCCGGTCCTTTAATCGGGATCATCTTGCCGTTCAACCCAATTGAGTCATCCATGAGTTGAGTTCGTTCTTTAAACGCTGGTCCACATAAAAATTAAGGAGGGGAGCATGCCTGAATATCTTGCACCGGGTGTGTTTGTAGAAGAAGTTAGCTTTCGCGCCAAATCGATCGAAGGGGTGGGGACCAGCGTTACGGCGGTGGTCGGTCCCACGCGTTTCGGGCCGTTGCGGGGCAATCCCGAGGTAGTGACTAGCTTTGGCGAGTTCACCCGCATCTACGGCGACATCCAAAATCTCACGCTGGCTGGCGCATCGGTACTCAACCATACCGCTATAGCCGCGAAAGCCTTTTTCGACGGCGGCGGCAAACAACTGTATGTGTCGCGGGTCGGCAATTTTCCGCAAAACGCGCCGGGCATATCGACGCGGTCCGTGCCGAATGTGTTGAGTTTCAGCAGCCGCTTTCCGGGAGTGATGGGCGATTTCACGCTGGAATTGCTGTGGCGCGATAGCGAAAATCTGTTAAAAACCGAGACTACCTCGGCCCCCGCCGAAGGCGAAGTGGTATTTCTCAATGCCACCGGCCTGACCAACGCGGTGCGCTCGGCGGGCATCGACGCGCAATTCCCCGACGAACGCTTTCCTCTAAATGTCCGCGCCCTGGTGCGCCGGGAAGGCGATCATTTCGTCATCGTCAACAATCGCTGCGAACTGGATACTGCCGATGATGTCGCGGCGGGCGGTACCGCTTTGCGTCCCAACGGCCAGGCCGACGGCAGTCAGGGTGTATTGATGACGGCCGGTTTGGTGAACGGTCCGGGCGTTGCAGTCGGCTACACTCGGGTGTTTGCAAAAAAACCGAGCAGCGGGTCTTTGGCTAATGGCACGTCGGCGGTGTTAACCCTTAGCGCGGAAACCAACTTGTCGGTGTATACCGGCGCGGCGCACTGGGGCACCCTAACCGCGCTACGCGGCACATTAAATGCGGCCGGCAGCGAGTTTGTGGTGGACGGCGGCGGTTTGAATGCGGGCGTGAACGCCGACATCACCCTGCCGTTGGCGGCTTTGGCCGCTGCACCGAATACTGTGCGGGCGGTGGTGGTGCAGCGCAATTTCGATATTGCCGTGCATGCCGGCGGCCGCGACGGCCCTGTGATTTATAGCTACGGCGATATTTCCAGCGCCCCCGATGCGAAAAACAGTCTCAGTGCAATACTGCCCGTCACTCCGGACAAGCGTTACGACCAATTGAGCAGTCCGGTCAGTTGCACCCTCAGTGCCGGTATCAGCGGTGCAGATGTGGTGGCAGCTTTGTACAGCCTGTTCGAGTCGAATGGCTTAAATCCCGGTCCCATGTCGGTTCAAGGCCCGCGTTATTTGATTAATCTGTCGGGCGGTAGCGACGGCAACGTGCCGGGCGCCGTGCAATACGGCGGTGTGGAAGACGAGGTCAACGGCAGCAGCGGTTTCGTGGCCTTGGAAAATATAGAGGATGTTTCCATCGTGATGACTCCGGCAGCGGCGGCTGACGCCACCAATCATCAAGCCATCGTCGCCGAGGTGCAAAAACACTGTCTAAAAATGCGTTACCGGGTCGGCATCGTCGATAGCCGCGACGGCATGGCGCTGTCGGAAGTGCGCGAGTTTCGTTCCAACTTCGACGATTCCAGGCTGGCGCTTTACTACCCCTGGGTAGTCATAGCCGATCCGCGCGGCCTGCTCAGTACAATCAATGTACCGCCGTCCGGCTTTGTCGCCGGCGTCTATGCCAATACCGACGTGCAGCGCGGCGTGCATAAGCCGCCAGCCAACGAACCGGTGATCGGCGCTTTGCGTTTTGCCCAGGAAATCAACCGCTTCCAGCAGGAATTGCTGAATCCCAACGGCATCAACTGTCTGCGTTCGTTTCCGGGACGCGGGCATCGGGTTTGGGGCGGCCGGACTTTGTCCAGCGATCCGGAATGGAAATACGTCAACGTTCGCCGGTACTTTTTGTACCTGGAGCGTTCCATCGACAAGTCCACGCAATGGGCGGTGTTCGAACCGAACGGCGAGCGCTTGTGGGACAACATCCGCCAGACCGTGGAAAGCTTTTTATACAACGAGTGGGTCAACGGCCGGCTGTTGGGTGGTAGCGCCAAAACCGCTTATTTCGTGCGTTGCGACCGCAGCACGATGACCCAAAACGATCTGGACAACGGCCGCTTGGTCTGCGAAATCGGCGTGGCAGCCTTGAAGCCGGCCGAATTTGTGATTTTCCGCATCGGCCAAAAAACCGCCGACGCCTGAACCCTGGACTGGAGATAAACCATGGCTACATATCGCGAAACACCCTATGGGGTGTTCAATTATCTGGTCAACCTGGGCGACGGCAGCGAAGGCGAAGTGCAGGGCGGCTTTTCGGAAGTGTCCGGTTTGAATGCGGAAGTGACCGTAGCGGAATACCGCAACGGCAATGATGCGGTGAATTATGTGCGCAAGATTCCGGCCATCAACAAGGCCGGCGACGTGACGCTGAAGCGCGGCGTGATTGGTGCCGACAACATTTACAGTTGGCTGGAGCAAATTCGCGGCGGCGATGTGACAGCCAAGCGCGACGTAGTGATCAAGCTTAAAAACGAAGATCCCACCAGCGCCAGCGCCGTAGTCACCTGGAAACTGGTCAGGGCCATGCCGATCAAATGGACCGGTCCGACGCTAACCGCCAAGGGCGGCAGCGACGTGGCGATGGAAGAGCTGGTGCTCTCAGTCGAAACCATTATCCAAAGCTAAGCGGAGCAACAGCGGATGGAATGGCTAGCGGGAGCGCGTATTGCCTTGACGCCACGGCCGGTTGAACGCCGGATCGCGGCTTTGGAAGCGGCCATGCTTGGGCATTGTCCAGGTCGGGTCAGACTTGAGCGCCTGCTGCAATTGCCGGCAGCGTTGGCGGATATGCGCGCGGTCGGATACGGTAAGACAGTCGATGACTTGCTGCTGCCCGGTGCAGTCAGCGAACTGTACCATCTGCCGATACCCTTGCAGTCCAGCGCGGAATTTCACGACATTTTCCCGGATGCGCTTACCGCCACTACCCAATATGTCAGCCTGCTGGCCGGTAACAAAGCCTGGCTGGGTCTGGCGGTCGACGATTTTTTCGCCAACGGCGGCGAAAAACTGTGGGTGGTGCGGATACCGGAAAGCGCGGGACAAGCCGGTTTTCTGCCCGCTGCCAACACGCAATTGCACGATATTACGACTCTCCGGGGCTTGGCCTGTGTGCTGGTCATTCCGGCTTTGGGCGTGGTGGGTTTTCCCGATTTGGAACGCCTGCAGATACCGCCTCGCTTGCCGGATATTCCCCGAGTCCGCTTGGAAAACAACGATCCGCAGTTTCTGCCTTGCACGCAAAATACCGATGACGATCACCGCGAGCGCCGTTACAGTAACGAGTTAATCGACATGTCTTTGCCCTGGCAATTGCCTGAGGTACTGCGCGGTATGCTGCAGTTTGTCAGCAGTCAACGGCCCGATTTGCAATGTCTGTTTACCTTGCCGCTGGCGTATTCCGGAGAGTTGGACAGCCCGGTGCTCGACCCGGCGGCTTTGAGCGCATTGGCCGGGTATCAAGCAAATCCGGATACGGGTCAAGCGCTGCGGTATGTGCAGTTTTTATTTCCCTATCTACGCGGTCCGCGCTTTGCTTTGCATAGTCCGGTCGGCTTGATCGCCGGCCAGCAGGCGGCGGTCGCCCGTCGCGACGGCCCGTGGCGCTCAATGGCGGCCAAGCCTTTAAACACTGACGCCTTGCCTTATCCGCGTTTATCCATCGCCCAAACTATTGGTTTACGCGATAAACCCGGCATCAGTGTGCTCAACTACCGCAACTCGTTTAGTGGCGGCGCGCAGCTCAGCCTTGATGACGAGCGCCTGGTGGTGCCGGCCTTGCCGGTCGCTGATTATCCGTTCGACCGCCAGCGTTACGATGGTTTTCGCTCGGCGGAAGTGATGCGCTTCCTGGGCTTTTTGCGCCGGCAATTGCAGGCCTTGGGCGAGCAATTGATCTTCAATCTGGATTATCGCGATCCCCGCCCGCGATTGTTGTTGGAACAGTTTTTCCGCCGCTTGTACAGCCAAGGCGCCTTGCGAGGTGCGTCCGCCGAGCAAGCCTTCTCGATCCACGAATCGACACCGCAAGAGGGCGCGATGCTCTACGAGATTATGCTGGCGCCGGCGTTTCCGATCGACAGGCTGTTTCTCACCTTTGCCAATTTGAACGGCGAATGGCGCTCGGAGGTGGTCGATGGCTGAAGTCAGCGAATTCGTCGCCTTTCGTTTCAAGGTCAATCTGTACAACAGCGACCAGAGCAGCTTGTTGTGCAGCGGTTACTTCAGCGAAGTGACCGGTTTCGAAGCAACGATGGAACCCAAAGTGATTAACGAGGGCGGCCATAATTGGGGCGAGCATCACCGCTCCGGGCCGACTAAATTCGCGCCGATTATTTTGAAACGCGGCGTCACCGACATCAACGATTTATGGTCCTGGTTCGACATCACCACCCGCCAGGCCAACTACGGCTACCGGCTGAGTGGCGAGATTATCGTGTTCGGCAATCCCAGCGTCAGCGGCGGCAACGTCACCGATAACGCCGTGCTGGTTTGGAAGCTCAGCGGAGTGCTGCCGACCAAATTCAAAGGCCCGGATTTGTCGGCCACCGCCAGCCAGGTAGCCATCGAAGAATTGCAGCTGGTGCATCAAGGCCTGGAATTGCAGCGGCCGGCGCCGGCCAGCACGCAAGGCAGGGGGACGGCATGATAGCCATCGAACGCGGCAAACTGATTCCGGTCAGCGGCGACAACGATAGTCCTGATTTGGATAACGCCATTGACGTGCAATTCAACCCGTCCAGCCTGAAAGTCAGCCTGTCCAACACCTTGAAAGAAAACGCCCGCAACGGCAATAGCCGCTCGGCGCAGTTCGTCGATAAAAGCTCGTCGAATCTGACTATAGAGTTGATTTTTGATACCACTTATATCGAACAGCCCGGTGGCGCGGGCCAGGGTAGCGGGCAGACTGCCAGCAATGCCGGCAGCAACAGCAGCGCCAAGAAAGCCATCGAGCAAGGTTCGGATGTGCGTTTGGAGACCAAGAAAATAGCCGATACGTTTATTAAGCCGGTAGAAGACGGCAAAAAGATGAAAGCGCCCAAACGCTGCCTGTTTCAATGGGGCGCGTTCGAATTTTTAGGCTTGGTGCAAAGCTTTGACGAAACCTTGGATTTCTTTTCCCCGGAAGGCCGGCCGCTGCGCGCGACTGTGTCCTTAAAGCTCAGCGAGGACCGCTACCAGTTTCGTAACCGCGCCGTCGAACAAGCCGCCCGCACCACGCCCAGCCTGAGTTCCACCGGCGCCGGGCCGCAAGGCGGTTCCGGGCAAACGGCCGCGCCGGTGCCGGGAACTAGCGGCGAAGGCGCGGGCAATTGGCGCGATACCTCGCTGTTTAATGGCATAGAGTCGCCCAGAATGCCATCGCTATCGGTGGTGGCGGTGCCGAGTGTGAGCTTGAGTGCGTCGGTGGGGATTAGTGCTGGGATCGGCTTGGGCGTCAATATCAGTGGCGGTGTCAGCGTGAATGTTTCGGCAAGCTTGTCAGCGTCGGTGAATGTTGGTGTTGGCGCTGGTTCTGTCAATAGTGCGGGGGGGACAAAAGCTGCATCACCAGCGGTGCCATCGCCAAGTCCTGCATTCAAATTCGGCAACTCCGCCAGCCTAGGTACCGGCATCGAAGGTGCGTTTAACCCGGCTGGAAAAAAGGGCAGTCTGAATGCCGCCCATATGCAAACCGGCAGTGCGTCGTTGAGACCAGAAGCAATGCCAACCGCCAGTGGCAATCAAACCGGGTCATCGGCCTCTGCGATTGCTGGCGAGAGACCTTTGTCAACCGCTGCAGCTAACCAAGCAGGATCAGCAACTGCGGGCCGCAAAAGTAGCGGCGTATCGGTCAGCAGTTTATTAAAAGCCGCTGCCGACAGCGGCGTTGGATTCGATTGAGCAGGAATTAGACATGCCGGTGTTGATAGATGAAGTGATATTAGAGGTGCAAGACGGCGTCACCGCAGCCGCCGAGCAACAACCGAGCGCGCAGCAGACACCGTTGGCACCAGCGGAAATCGAGCTGGCGCAAATGTTGGAGTTGATCAGGCAGAGGCAAGACAGGTTGAGGATTGATTGAATAGATGTGGGTAAGGAGATTTGTACAAAGATTTTTGGAGGCTTTGAGTAGCGGAAGGGTTTCCTTCCCGTATGCCGCGCCGAGCACCGGAGCTTTTGAACGGATCCGCCCGGAGGGGCGCCGCATGGATGCTGCGCGTTGCCGAAGGGGCAGGAGCCCCTTTCGGCAACCCCGTTCAAAAGCTTCGGAGCGCAGGGAATAAGCGGCATCCGGACCGCCTTTTCTTTGGATACTTTCTTTTGGCGGAGCAAAAGAAAGTATCTCGCCTGTCGGTGCGAGAACCGACATTAAAAAAGATCGTCGCGTTAGCGACACCAACTAAAACAATAAGAAAATAAACTAACAACACTATGCCCGAATCCGCCTTCACCAGCTCCCGCCCAACGATCAAAATCGACGGCGAACAACGCGAAGACCTGCAACAGGCCTTGCTGGCGATGCAGGTCAATCTGCCCTTGCACGGCTGCGCGCATGCCGAATTGCAGCTATCCAATTGGGGGAGGCCGGAAGGCGGGCAAAACCCCGACTTTACTTTGAACGATATTGCCTTGGGTGCCGGCGTGGAAATCGAAATGGGCAGCGACACCCCGCAAAATCTGTTCAGCGGCGAGATTACCGCCATTGAAGAAAGCTACGGCGAAGGCGCGCCCAACATCGCCCTGCTGTTACAAGACAAATTGCATAGACTGGCGCGCAGCCGGCATAACCGCAGCTTTGAGGATCAAAGTCCGGACGAACTAGTGCAAGCCATCGCCGGCGAGGCGGGGCTGCAAACCGATGCGTCAATCTCCGGCATCACGGCCACCTGGCATCAACTCAACGAAAGTGATCTGGCTTTTTTGTTGCGCATCGGCAATCGCTTCGATATAGCCGTACGCTTGGCGGGCAATACCTTACGGGCCAAGCCCGAAGAAGCCGATCCCAACCCGGTCGAGCTTAGCGCCCAGGACAGCGCCTTGAAAGTGCGCTTGATCGCCGATTTAAATCACCAACCGCTCAGCAGCCAAGTCAATGGCTACAACCTGGTCAGCGCCGATCCGGTGGATTTTACGGCCGACACGATGACGCCGGCACCCATCGGCACCAGCGCGGCAGCGGCTTTAGGCAAGCTGAGCTGGCCCGGCGCGGAAATTGTCCCGCAGCCCTTTCCCGGCACTAGCAGCGAAGCGGAAGCCTATGCCAAGGCCGCATTCAAACGCCAAGCCAAACGCTTTATTCACGGCGAAATTGTTTGCCAAGGCGAGGCCAGCCTAAAACCCGGCCGCGAAATCGAGTTGGACGGCGTATCGCCGCGCCTGAAAGGCCGCTACCAGATTGTGCATTGCGTGCATCGCTTCGATAACAACAGCGGTTTCGAGACACACCTGAAAGTCAACAAAGGCGGGTGGCAGTCATGAACAGTCACGCCTTAGGTAATCTGCACAGTTTGCAACTTGGGCAAGTCACCGATAACGCGGACCCGGACAGCCGTGGTCGTATCAAGGTGCGCTTGCTGGCAACGCAGATGGAATTATGGGCCAGTGTCGTCGCGCCGTCGGCCGGCCAGGGTTATGGCGCCAGTTTCGTGCCGCGCCTGGAAGAAATCGTGGTACTGGCTTTCATCACCCCGGAAATGCCGCTGGTGTTGGGTAGCGTCTGGGCCGGTAGCAGCAGTGTGCCGGCAGAAGCCGATCCGCAGGAAGATCATTATGTGATTCGCACCCCGCAGGAAACAGTGTTGGATTTCGACGACGGCAACGGCCCGAAACTGGAATTGCGCACCCGCTCCGGTTACAAGATTTCGATAGACGAAGCCGGCGGCGGGGAAATTGTCATCGAGCGCTCCGACCAAAGCGTTACCCTTAATAGCACCGGCATTGCGGTGCGCAGCAGCGGCAGCGTTACGGTCGATGCCAGCACGGTGACCATTAACGCCAGCATGGTGACAGTGAATGCCAGCATGTCCAAATTCAGCGGCGTGGTGCAAGCCGATACAGTGATCGCCACCGCGGTGGTGGGTAGTTCTTACACGCCGGGCGCCGGCAACATTTGGTAAGGGATTATGAAAACCGAACAAGCTCTGCATCCCATTAAACTGAAACCGCCGTTTTATCAGGAGGACGGGCAATGCGGTTTGCATCGTTATCTGGATGCGGAGTTTATCAACCGCTTCAAGCAGGATATGCAGCGCCGCCAGTTCGATTTGCCGCAGTTCAGCGCTTGGCAACAGGAAGAACGCCATAGCCGCCACGGCCAGCAGCCTGTGTTGCGCTTGCCCTTGCATCGGGCTTTTCATATCGTCAGCTGCGAAGTGGTCTGTGACCGTTTTGGCGAGCCGGCGCTGGACCCGCAAAAAATCAGCTCGGCCGGTTTCGTGATACGCCGGCTCAACGGCGGCCGCGAGCAGGCCTGGATGCTGGAAGACGGCGAAGCCTTGGGTTGGCAGGACGCGCCCAGCGAGCTGCGCGACCCGGATCTGCATCGCCGCTTGTGCGCCAACGGCGTACTGCACAAACGCGATGAGCAGGCGGCGTACAGCGGCGAGGAAGTGCATCCCTTGCATGTGTTAAAAACCAGCGACGCCAAGCGTAAAACCCACACGCTGTTGTTCGGCTATTTGCCGCTGGGCGGTTTTTATTATTTGCGCGATGTTAGTCAGGCTTTCGATACCGCCGACCAAGCGCAAACCGCCAGCGTCGCGGCGACGATGTTGCCTTGGCCGTTCGGTTATCGACAACCGCTCAATCAAACCTGGCTGACTGAACACAGCAAGCCTTTGGCGCAAGGCCTGCCCAGCAAAGCTTTTTTCGAATTGCTGAGAATATTGGTCAACCGTTATCACCTTGGAGAAGCCGGCATCGCCGAAAACGCCGCTCTGGAAAATAAAGCGCAGCAATTGTGGCTGTACGACGAGGCCAAACTGCCGGCTGGTTTGCCAGGCCAAGCCTACACCGAAACCAGCCAGGGCTTGTTCGCGCCGTATCGGCAACAAACCTTTTATAGCTATCTGCAAGCCTGCTTTGCGATGGGCGGTGATAACCCGTTGGTGCGTTGGTTGATTCAACAAGAACAGGCGATAGATACAGTTGGCGGCTTGGACAAGCTGGGGGCATTGCCGGCCTTGCCGAATGCTAATGGGGTTGGCAGCCTGAATCTGACACTGTTGCTGCTGGCCGCCGATGCCCAGGAAATCCGTGTGTTGTTGGACCAACGCCTCAGTGACCAAGCCTTGAATAAGGTCAAGGAAATTCCGCTGCCCAAATTCGCGCAAAACCTCGGCGATGTCTATCAAGTAGTGGCTTTTGTCCGTGCCAAAAACCAGCAGGGCCAGGAACAGATTCAATGGGCCAATGCCGACACCCGCAGCATTCAGTTCCGTGTCGCCGCGCCCTTCGATCCGGACGCCAGCCGGCCGGCGCTGATTCAGATGCCGTCGCTGGCCGATCTGCGTCGCGGACTGGCCAAGGGCGCGGCGATGATCACGCCCGCTGATACCTTCGATTTAATGAACAAATTGAAATTGAATAAGGGTGCCAGCGAAGACACTGTAAAAGACACTGCCGGCCCGGACTTTGGGATTCAATGGATTTGTTCGTTCAGCTTGCCGGTGATTACGCTGGTGGCAATGATTTTGCTGATGATCATGATCTCATTGCTGAACATCGTATTTTTCTGGCTGCCGTGGGTACGGATTTGCCTGCCGTTTCCAAAGATTAAGGGAGGTTGAAAATGCGCACGCCGGTACCCGAGATTATCAGCTGGCCCTTGGGCAATATCGATGCCGACGGGCGCTTGAGCTGGACCCGAGACGATCAGAGTATCCGCGAGGTCATGCTCAACATTTTGCTGACCCGTCCAGGCGAGCGCTTGCAACGCCCGACTTTCGGCGCCGGCTTATTAAACTTTGTGCATCAACCTAATAACGAAACCACCCGGCATTTAATCGCCGGTGTGGTGCGCAAATCGCTGGAAACCTGGGAGCCACGAGTGGAAATCGACGAAGTGCAGGTGCAGGCCAGTCCCGCCAGCGTCGCCGATGTGCATATCAATATCCGCTATCGGTTGCGCAATAGCCAGCGCCCGGCGGAACTGGGATTCACGCTAAACCTGAGCCTGCCGGCTTGAGGCTGCAAGAGAGGCCGTTATGCCATTACCGGTACCGAATTTAGACGATAGACGCTTCGACGATCTGGTCGCCGAAGCCAAGGCCCGGCTGGCAAATCATTTGCCGGAGCTAACCCAGATCGCGCCCGGCGATCCTCTGCACAGTTTCGTGGATTTGTTCGCTTGGCTGACCGAAACCATTTTGTATCGCGCCAATTTAATCCCGGAACGCCAGCGCCGGGTGTTTCTGAATTTGCTGCAAATCCCGGTACGCGCCGCCCGGCCTGCCAAAGGCATAGTCTGCATAGACGCCGGGCCGACCAGCGTGTTGCCGGCACCCTTGTTGGCGGATGGCAGCCAGCTCCGGGCCGGCAAACAAATTCTGACAGCGGTCGGCGAATTGCAACCCACCTGCTTGAGCTTGCAGGTGTTGATCAAACAAAGGCTGGAGGTTGCCGATTTAGCCGCGTTGGGTTTGACCTTGCAGGATTTGCAGGAACAGTACGGTCTGCGCAACGGCCAACGGCCGGAGCCGTTTCAACCTCGTCGTTTCGAGCCGGTTAAGGAAGTGCTGGATCTGACTAGCAGTTTGGATCGCAGTTTTTACCTGGCTTGCATCGCCCCCCGGCAACTGGAAAGCCAGATTGCCTTGCTGCGCAGTCATCTAGCTGGCTTGGCTTTTAATATCGGTATTGCGCCTGCCGACGAGTTGGAAGGTGACGCGATCAATGAGCTGAATCCGCGCAAATTGCTTTGGGAGCTGGTATCCACCGGTGAGGCCGGTGAAACGATTTATTTACCCTTGGATGTGTTGGCCGACAGCTCTAAAGGTGGTCGGCAAACCGGCGTGGTGCGTTTACGTCTGCCGAAGAACCCTGCGCTGTTTCAGGCTTTTGTGCCTACCGATCCAATGTTCAGCGGCGTCGGCGATAGGCCGCCGGAATTGGCGGATCAAGTCGAAGCCGGCCGGGTGGCCTTTTGGCTGCGCCTGCGTTGCCCGGAACATCCCAAATTACAACTGGGCTACCTGGCGCTGAACGCTGTCGATGTGCTGGCCCAAGGCTTGAAACAGGATTTGCTGGTGGGCATGGGGACCGGCCAGCCCGATCAAGTGGTGGTCTTGCCGGATCAGAATATCGAGGCTGCTACCTTGCAACTGGATGTCGAGGAAAACGGCGCTTGGGTGGTTTGGCAACAAGTGGATTTCCTGGCCGGCCAGGCTGCCGATGCCAGAGTGTATCGGCTCAATCCGCAGTCCGGCTATGTCTACTTTGGTGACGGTACGGTGGGGAGACGGCCGCCTGTGGGCAGCCGAATTCGCATCGCCGCTTATTTATTTGGTGGCGGCAGTGCCGGCAATATCCCCGCAGGATCGGTCAAGGAAGTAGTCAGCGGCAGTGCGCGCTATAAATTGCGCCACGAATGGCCCTTGCACGGCGGACGCGATGCGGAAACTGTCGAACAGGCCGAAAAACGCATCCCGCAATTTCTGACCCATCGCAACCGGGCCGTGACCCAGCAGGATTTCAAAATCATCACCGAAGCCAATCCCGTCAATCCGGTGGCCCGCGCCGAAGTATTGATCGGTTTTCTGCCCGGTGCCAGCATTCGTGCGGCGCGCGACGATGTGCCGGGAGTGGTCAGCGTGTTCGTGCTGCCGCCGGCTGAACCCGCTTTAGGACATACGCCCAAGTCTAACCAGGGCTTGTTGAAGGATGTGTTTGCCTATCTATTGCAGCGGACCATGGTCGGCACCGAATTGTATGTGTTAAGTCCGGAGTTCGTGCCGATTGCGGTCAGCGTAAAAGTGCAGGTGCGCGACATTGAAACCGAGCAACAAACCCTGCGCGATGTGCAGCAGACTCTGCTGGAATACCTGTGGCCCTTGGCGCCCGGCGGTGCGCGCGGTGTTGGTTGGCCTTTGGGCGGTGCAGTGCGCGCTAACGAATTATTGACCCAGGCGGCGCGGGTGGCCGGTGTGCAAGCCATCAATGCTTTGAGTCTGTTTCAACGCGGCAGCAATGGCTGGCGACGTTTGCAAGCCGACGAGCCTGTCAATTTGACTAAATATCAGTTGCCGGAACTGTTGGGCGTACGCGCCGATAGCGGTTCCGGCGCGCCGGCCTTACCGGACGGCATTGGTTTGCTGGAAGGCCAAACCCCGGACGATAGTTTGGGCGTCGCGGTGCCGGTAATACCGGACATTTGTTGAGGGCGAGCGATGGACGTCAACAACACCCCGTATTTTTTACTGAAAGGCCAGGCCGATTTCGAACAGGGTTCCAGTCATTTGAGCTGGAACACCGGTTTGCAGGCGCTGACGCTCGCACAAAACCAGGTCTTGCGCTTGCCAGCCGCCGATCCGGCGGCGGCTTTGTTGGCTTGGGAGACCAGCGCGCCGCTGGCCTTGGACAGTTTTAATCAGATCGGTCGCTTGAGTGCCGACGGTAGGCGCGTCGAATTGAACAGCGGCCGTGGTTATCTGAGCTTGCAGGACAATGAATTGCAGGATGTCGTCGCGCCGCAGGGCCGCTTTACCGACATGGCGTTCGCGGCGATTGCCCGCAGCGGCAAACCGGGCTTTGGTCTGCCAGCCGGCGACGGTAGATTGGCCTTGCCGTTCAGTGACGGTGTCAATCAGCATGGTTTACTGTTGTTTCATTTGGCCCGACGTTGGCAAACCTTCTGTGCATGGGGCAATGCCGACGGCGAGGATGCTGGTTCGCAAATGCCGCTTAGGGCCTGTGTCGACGCGGAACAGCGCGTCTGGTTAATCAGTGAATCGGGTTTGATGTTATGCAGTGGCGAACCGCTGCCCTTACCCTACACGCCGCAACCGGTACGCTTTGAGCCCGAGCAGGCCAATCCGCATCCATTAAGCCGCATCTGGCAGCAAGCCTTGCCGGAGGGTATGCAGGCGCTGGCGCTATGTTGCGATTTGCAGCAGTTATATCTGTTGTGCCACGACGGTATGGGGGCGCAGGCCATATTGACGCGGCCTCTATCGGCATTGGCCGATGCGCCATTCAAAACCTACGCTTGCCCGGCCGAGTTGCCGTTTGTTGTCGATCTGGCGCTGGCTGCCGATTCGTCTTTACCGGACAGCGGCCGGCTGGCGGCTTTGGTACCGCGCGCGGCGAATGATGCGAATTTCACGCAACGCGATTGCCCGGTATTGACGCTGTATTGGGATAGCGAAACCAGCAGCGGCCAGGCCCGCTTGCTGCACGAACGCTATCCAATGTTGTCGCAAGCCGTGCCGCGTTTTGTCAGCAGCGCCGACGGCCAGTTGCGTTATCAAGCCGAGGCCGATGCGGATTTTCCGGCGATTGAGCCGCGTCCGCGAGAATTGCATGCCTTGCGCCGGCCACAGTTTTTTCTGGAAGGCACGGCCTTGCTGCATGAGCTGGATTCCGGCCAAGTCGATACGCAGTGGCATAGATTGTATCTGGACGCCTGCATCCCGCCGGGCTGCGATATTCAGATTGCAGTGCGGGTATTTGCCAGCCGGCAGGCGGTTCGGCCCAAACCTATCGAGCAACCCGCGCCGCTGTGGAATCCGCTGGCGTCGGAATTGCCATTCGCGGCAAGCCTGGCCGGCCAGCAAGCCGGCAGCAGCGGTCTGTTCGAGATTCTTTTGCAGCAGCCGTCCGGTCGGGTGCGGCAATTGCGCGGACGCTATCTGCAAATTCAAGTGACTTTGCGCGGCGATGGCCGGCAAAGCCCGGCTTTGCATGCCATCAGAGTCTATTACCCGCGCTTTTCCTACCAGGAAGCCTATTTTCCGGAATTTTACCGGCAGGAACTCAGTTACGACCCGGCGCAAGCTGTAGGTCCGGCCAATGGCGCCGACGTTCGCGAGCGCTTGCTGGCAGCCTTCGAAGGGGTATTGACCCCGCTGGAAGGCCGGATTGCCGCCAGCGAGCAATTGCTGGCGCCCGAGGCAACGCCTGCCGCTAACCTGCCTTGGTTGGCCGAGGCGGTCGGTGGCCGTCTGCCTAGCCACTGGCCGGAAGCCCGGCAGCGGCGCTGGCTAAGGGATCTGACCTTGATTCAACAGTACAAAGGTACGCTGGCCGCGTTGAATCTGGCTTTGGACATCGTCAGCGACGGCGGCGTGCAGCGCGGCGAAATTGTGGTTTTAGAGAATTTCCGTTTGCGGCGGACCATGGCGACGATCTTGGGCATAGACATGGACGATGGCGATCACCCGTTAACTCTGGGCACAGGGATGAGCGGTAACAGCATCATCGGCGACAGCCTGATTCTGTCGGAAAGCGACGCCCGGCAATTTCTGGCGCTATTTGCGCCGGCATTGGCCACCGTTGACGAGGCGGCACAGGTCAAAGCGTTTTTTGAAGAATACGCGCATCAGGTCAGTATCTTGCTGCACGGGCGGGCGGTGAGTTTGCGCACTGCCGTCGAAGACATTTTGACCGAACAACTACCGGCGCACCTGCAATACAAAATCATCGAAACCGAACATCCTTTCGTGCTGGGTATCGCGCCGCTGCTGGGCATGGATACCTTCATCGAAACCGCGCCGCCGTTCCGCCGCGTCACGCTGGATGACACTTATCTGGGCCGCGAAGGAGTTTTGAAAAACCCGGCGGCCTTTTCACCGGAGGACATCAATGCACAGGCTTAGTGATTTTCTTGAATCGAATTTCGGTAATGCCTTCTTGGCAGCAAACGCGGAGGCCGCATGGACACCCTAGACGATTTCACCACGCTGGAACAGGACGCCACGTTGGCCGAGCCCTTGCGCCGCGTGGCTTACGAGGCCGGGATGATGCTGGGTCTGGAAGCGACCCGTGACGAGCAGGCCTACCACCGCCGCCGTCTGACCCGGCATCAATATTGGCTGCAAGGCTACGGCACCTTGGCGGGCATGCTGGTCAGCATGGCGCCGGCTACGCATCCCAACAATACCGACAATCTGACGGTACGCTTGCTGGTGAGTCCGGGCATAGGCATCGACGGCCTGGGCCGCGAGGTGTTGATTCACGAACCCTACTGCATCAATCTCGGCGACTGGCTGGCCGCGCAATCGGAGAGTCATCTGCGCGAAGGATACAGCGACGCCGATAATCTGCTCTGGCTGAAAATCTGCGTGCGGCAAAAAGATTGCCCGGTGGCGATGCAACCGGTGCTGGCGCGCAAGCTCAATCTCAGTACCGATGCAGTGCAACCCAGCCGCACTGCTGACAGCGTGCGTCTGGAATTGATTCCGGAATTACCACCTCCCGCGGGTGACGATGCCTACCAACCCTGGGCCTGCCATCAAGCCTTGCCCGCAGCGATGCCGGCCTTGTCGGCCGTCGAACAAGCCTGGTTGCAGCAAGTGCAAACCGATAATTCTGAGGCCGGCGCGCAACTGGCGCTGCATGCCCGTTTGCTGCACGCGCTGGACGGTAGTGGCGTTAATCCCCGGCAATTGAATGATGAACTGGAGGAGGGCGCCCGCTTGTTGCTGGCCAGGATCAGCATCAGCGTCGCCGACATCAACGCGATTTTGGTCAACCCGCAATTAATCTCGATCAACAACTTGGTGCGGCCGTTCCTGGCCACCGCCAGCCAATTGGCCTGGCTGGCGCGCCAGCCCTGATCAAGGAGGGACTATGAGCGACATTCTATTTCAACCCCTGGGCAATCCGATTGCCGCCGGACTGGCGCTGGATCAGGTTGCCGACATCGACCCGCGTCTGACCCGCAGCCATTATTTCGACGGCCGCTTGCTGACCGCCGAAGACCTGACCCGCGATCAAATCTATCTGGATCAGCGTTTGCGCGAACTCGGCCGGGTGCTGGGCAGCGGCATCGTCGGCGGTCTGGCCTTGAGCTTCGACCGCTTCACCGGCTTGCTGACGCTGGAACCGGGGTTGGCAATGACGCCGGCCGGCCGGGTGCTGGAGCTGGGTAGCCGGCTGATCGTCAATCTACGCGACCGGGCCTTGATCAGCGGCCTGAACGACGGCAATTTCGCCAATCTGAACCGGGGTTTGTATGCGGTCGTGTTGCGGTATGTCGATGTGGGCACCGACATAGCCGAAGTGTTCCCGAAAGATTTGAGCGCCAAACGCGGCTTTCAATACGCGATGATTACCGAGTCGGTGCAAATGGGCTTGGTGCCTTTGCCGATTCCGCTGCCGCAACAAAGCCCGTTGCAGATTCGGGCGCGTTTGATGAGAGAGTTGCTTGGCGATGATCAATTGCACGGCTTGTTGCCGGAAGACGCCGTGGCACTGGGTTTGGTGGCGATTCAAGAAGGCGCACCGCAATGGCTGGATGCGCAATTGCTGCGCCATCCCTTGCGTGCCGAGCCGGGCATAGATTCATTACAAAGCGATTTGTCCCGGCAGTACGAGGCCTTATTAACCGACATATTAAGCAATCGCCGTAGCGGCGGGCTGACCGGCGATTTTCATGCCAGCGATTATTTTTCCCTGTTGCCGCCGGTCGGCACTCTGCCCAAGGAAGCGGTCGATCCGGTCAACGGTCGGCAAGGTTATTTTCCGGAAAACTATCAGGTCGCTATCGCACCTTTACGGCAATCGGACGTGGAACAGATTCGCGCCGAATCCCTGGCTTTGCCGCCTATTGATTTAAGCAACGGCGAACCTGTGGACATTGTGGTGCTGGTGCCCTTGTCCAATCTGGATTACGGGCATTACGCCGCGCAACTGGAGCGCAATTTCGACCCGAATAAACGCCTGCTGCCGCAGCTGGATTTGCTGCGATTGAAGCTATATCCCGTAAGGCCGGTGCATGCTCTGGATACCGACCAGGCCGCCTGGCAAGCCATCTGGGATCGTTTCGGCAGCAATGCGCCGCTGTACATGCGCCGGCCCAGCCGCGCCGCAGAAACCTCGATCAGCGGTATCGTGTTAGCACTAGGCACTTCTTTGCCGACGCCGCCCGAAGTGGTGGGCGGCCCAGCCGACGGCGGCGGCTTGATCGACGACGAAGACAGCGTGTTCTTGAAACGGGTGAATTACCCGATGCTGGCCGAGCTGCGCCCCCCCAGCGACGACGCCGGCCGTGCCGCCTTAGCGGCGTTGGTTGAGTCCTTCAAAGAATCAACATTGGTCGCCGCCAGCCAGCGCATCTTGTTGTTGGTGGAACGCCAATACGACGCTGTGATCTGGCAAACCCTGCAACAACTGGCTGCGGCTAACAACCTGGAAGCATTTTTGGCCGGAGTGCGCGCCAAGCCCGCCAACCAGACCACCGGCGCCTGGGTTGGCGCGAGCGGTGCAGGATTGGGCTTGGATAATGCGTTGATCGGTCAATGGACCGCGCTTTTGGGGTGAGGGGATGAAATTTTGGGAGCGGGTTTGGGAAATGCCGGTTTTGTAGGATAGGCACGATTAAGTGCCGTCGCGGAATCCACAGCCAACGGTGGGCAAAATTGCCCACCCTACGCATTTGATTGTTTTGGTGCTCTAAAAGACTTTGATTTCGGGACTGGTTTTCATCCCGTATGCCGCGCCGAGCACCGGAGCTTTTGGACGGAATAGCCCGCAGGGGTGCGGCATGGATGCCGCACGTTGCCGAAGGGGCAGGAAGCCCCTTTCGGCAACCCCGTTCAAAAGCGAGGAGCGCAGGGAATAAGCGGCATCCGGGTGTCTTTTCTTTTGGATACTTTTCTTTGGACAAGCAAAGAAAAGTATCTCGCCTGTCGGTGCGAGAACCGACATTAAAACACCTGTCGCGATAGCGACTCAACAAACAAGGTTAAAAGGGATACCAGCGTAACGGTAGCCCAATAAGGAGTAGCCATCATGTCCATGATCCTGCTGCATAACCCCATCGCCAGCTCCCGCAGCTTGCAACGGGTGCACATGTTCCCCGGCCGGCATCTGGGCGAGGAAGAGTTCGACCGCGAACAGGCGTATGCCGATGCGCGGTTGGCTAACGTGTTACAGGGCAAAGCCGCCGGCATCGTGCACGGCCTGGATTTACAACTGGGGCCGAACGGCGTAGCCGAGCCGGGCTTTAGTGTTAGTTCCGGTCTGGCATTGGCAGCCAATGGTCAGGCGTTGGGTCTGTACTATCCGCCACGCGCCGAGTGGCAGGATTTGATCGATAGCTATCTAAACCGCACTCAGGTCGCCAGCGCGGTGGGCGTTTATTATTTGCTGTTGACGCGCGGTGACCGGCAAATCGACGGGCCGGGCGTTGATCCTTGCCAACGTACCGAACTGGATCCGACCCGCGATACCCAGCGGGTATTGGCCGGCAGCCTGGCTCTACAGCGCATCAATATCAGCGACGCTGCAGTGAATACCTGGCCGCGTGATCGCATAGAAAACTGGGTGGCCGCCGACCGGGTCGATGCCGGTTTCATGGCCAAATTGGGACACGCCGTGCCGTTGGCTTTGCTGGCAGTGGTGAGCAACGAGGATGCCAGCTACCGAATCGCCTGGCTATCGCAAGAAGCCGGCCGCTACGAAGCTATGCCGAACAGTGGTTACCGGGTTTTGTTGAATCAAAGCGGTGCGGCGATGCGGCGGGTAATGCAGGCGGCCGGTTTGCCGGCCAATGCCGGGATTGCCTTGCCGCAATTCCTGCAAGACAATCTGCATCTGGATTTTCTGCCGGCCGCCGGCCAGTTGCCGTTGGATTGGCTGCAAAACCCCGCCGCGCCGGCGCCTAATCTGCTTTGGCTACCGACACATCTGGGTATCGATATGGTGCCGGTGCCGGAAGAAGCTGTGATCGAGTTGTTAAACGGCCATATCGCCCGCCGAGTCATTGATTTGCGTCAACCAGCCGGCGACAAGATTCGCTTGCTGTTGGCGGTGAACGAGCCTGATTACCGGCCCAATCTATTGGATATTCCGCAAACCGACAGTGTGCTGGAAAGCGATATTTTCCGGTTTTACATGCGCGCTTACGAAGCCTGGCGCAAATGGCGCCAACAATTCGATGCCTTGTATTTCGTCGAACCGTCCAACACCCCGCCTCTGGCTGGCGGCATAGGTGTGATAGAGCATGCGGTGCTCGATCCCGCGCAATTCAAAAATCTGGATTTGCCCAAACCGGAAATGCCGCCAGCCTTGCCGTTGACGATTTTCGAGAAAGTCATCGCTCGCGCCAACAGCGAACAACAAGACCCGCAAAATCCCGGTACGCCCTATCCCTACAGCAAAGGCGTGCCTGCATTGCCTAACTTTTACAGCAATTGGTTGGGTGAAGACGGCAATCCGCCGCCGATAGCCACGCCCAGCGACGACGGTTTGGTGGTGCAGTACGCGGTGGCTTTGGTGGAACTGGAAGCCATAGAAAACCAGATTCGGGCGATCCGCAGCCGAGTCGAGAAAACCCGCGACTTTTTATTATTGCAGCGCCAGCAACTGGATTCGCAAACCGTGGCGCTGGCCGCGCTGGCAGGCGGCGTGGCTGGCGACGGCACCGGCTTGCAGGTCGCCCGCTGGCTGCCTTATGCCAATCTCAACGCCACCGACATTCCCAATAACGTCGACAAAGCGGTCAGCACGGAAAGCGTGGTCAGCAATGCGCCTAAAGCGGTCTTTGCCACGGCGTCCGCGGGCTTATTCAACAGCGCGATCAGTCAGATGGCTGCGCCGAAAATCAGCGCCAGCAGTGCCTTGAGCAACAATTTATTGAGTAACGCGCTGGCCTCCACGTCGTCAGTTTCCAAGTCGGCGTTTTTATTGACCAGCAAGCCGCAAACCTACTCGGCGTTTGAATTGGGCATCAATAAAAACCGCCTGGATATGTTGTCGCGCATCACCAAGGAAGCGGTTAGCAAGCCGGCGTTTGAGGCCAAGGAATACCGCTTTGGCGTGATCGATCATATCAGCCCGGAAATCAACGAATATGCCAAAGCCTATTACGGGATGAAGGAATTGCTGGCCACGCTGACCGATTTATTCGACCCCACCGACGCCGCGACCTTGCGCAAGCAGATGGAAAAAATCGGCGTGGTGGAAGACGATCAAGCCGGCGCCAATGCCACGAATCCGTTCGAGCGCAGCGGCAAATTGGAGTCGCCAACGGTGCTGGATAATCTGGCCGACAAAAACGCTCCGAATAATCCGCAGCGTTCCAGCCTGTTAAAAATCCAATACCGCTACCATGCCTTGTTCAAAGCCGGACGGATTTTGACGCAATGGATCGCGATTTTCGAGGCGCGTTACAACAATATCGAACGCAAACTGCAAGGCAAGTTACGCGAACAAGCCAACAAGCTGGCGCAGATCGACAAACTGGCCGGTTTGATCCGGGTGGCGAGGGAAACCCTGGAAGGCATGGACAGATTCCGCGTCGAACAACTCGGCGACTATGGCGTCGCGCAGCGTTTGCTGGATGAAGACTGGCGGCAGGTCTGGACTTTGAATAACGAGCGCACGCGGATTCTGACCAAGGCTTTGCGCGGCTTATATTACGTCAGAGTGCGCGGTACGCCGGTCAGCGCTGCCTTGGCCGATCCGCTGGCTTTGCGGTATGGCAGCCGCAATGACATTGTCCCCGGCTGCGACTGGGAAGAAGAAGTGGACTTGCCGGCGGCGCTGGACCCGTTTTTTGCGGCAATCTGCGAGATTCCGATGGACGACTGGGCAAGCTTAAAACCGTTGCGGCCCAAGCTGCCGCCGTTTCAGCAATTCGATTATCTGGGGCAATTGCGCCAGGCCCGCTTCAAAGCCAGACCTGCCAGCCTGCTGACGCCTGCCAATACCGATACCTTGCAGGCCCGCCTGCAAACCGTGCATCTGCAAACCCAGATTGTCATGCAGCAGTGGGCCAGTTTTAGTTTGCCGGCTTTTACCGCCAGCAGTTTGCAAACCCAGGCGGCGGCCGCCAAAGTGTTGGCCTTGGCAGACCTGGTCGGCGCCGCCGGACCGCTACGCAAACCAGCCCACGAATTGCGCGAGCAGTTGGAGCACTGCCAGTTTTGTTTGCTGGAAAAACTCAATCTGTTGCCGCCGTCCTTACGTTTGCAGTGGGGGCAACTGGCTGAAGACGACCAGATTCGTGTCGAGGACGTATCCTGGTGGCCGGGCATGGATAGAGCGGAAGCCGACGATTTTAACGCCGTCCGTACTGTGTCGGAATTAATCGCCTGGTGGTTCCGGCAATTGGACCGCGATGCATCCGCCGCCAGCCGCAGCGCGATGCGTAATATGATTCGGGCCGTGCTGATTCATGCTTCCTTGGGCGATCCACAAGAAATCATTCGCGGCAACGTGCATGTGCCGCCACGCTTGGCAGCGATAGGTGAGCGCTTGCAAGTCAAACTAAACCGGCCGCCGTTGCCCGGCACTCGGCTGCAATTGCTGGATACCGAGCAGCGCGTAGTGGCGGTGTTGGCGGTGGAAGACCACAGTCCGCAAAGCACCCAGGTCACTATCGTCGATATGTTGCAAAGTGGGGTGAAGATCAACACCCGCTTTAGTGTGGTGGCGAACAAGCTGACGCAGCAGCGTTTGTAAATTGCCATTATGACCAAGCTGGCCGCCGACACCGTTGTGATACATCGTCTGACCGTCCGGGCCGGACAACGGCGGACGGCGGACGGTGTGCGCGACAGTTTGCAAACTGGGGATTGGCCGCATGTCGGGCCCGACAGTTGGGTTTTTATCCGCCGTCTGCAAGTCAGCGGTACGGCGCGGCAACTGTCCAGACAGTTGCTCGAGCAAACCCGGCAACATTTAAATACCGGCAATAATCCCGAACAAGTGATGCGCTTTGCCAGCCTGGCCGAGCTGTTGGCGGCCTTGTTGACGGATCTGCTGCGCGGCCGCGCCGGCTTTAATTGGTATTGGCTACGTTGGGCGCATTGGTTTGAATTGCCGGTGTCGCGGACCATATCCGGCATAGTGTCCGAACATTTGGCTTTAATGCCGTCGGTTTCCGCCCGATTGGCGCAACGAGGACAATTGGCGGCGGTCTGGTTGAGTCTGACCGACAGCGATGCTCGGCAATTGGCGGTCGAGCTGGCCGGAATGAGTGGTTTTCGCTTACCGTCTGTTTTGGAAATCGCCGAGGTGCTTGGTTCTGAAATCGATAACGCAGACAGGCAAACCCCCTTAGCCGCCGGGGAGCAGAGTTGGGCTGAGCAACTGACTCTACGGCCAGGATTGCTGGCGCATTGGCGAACGGTGTTACAAGAACTGGATGTCGCCGACGGACGCTATCAATTGGCTTTATTGCTGATCGGCCAAGACCTGGCACCGTTGCTGTTGCAACAACAGCCGGCTAGGCTGCTGGCCGTTCTATCTGCCTGTTTTGAGTCTCTGCCACACACTAAAAAAGCGCGGAGGAGTGCGGAGCTAAAGCCGGTAATCTTGAATGATACGACCCAGTCCCAGCAAGCAAAAACCTATTTGCAAGCGCAGTCGATTAGCCAAGTCGATCAGGCTCAAGCACAACTGAATGGCGAGGCCAAGGCGAAGACTAATGCTGACGCCGAGGGGCAGATACCGGCACCATTGCCGCGCAAGCACCTTGCCGAGCATGATGGCAACTATATCCTGCGATTCCCGCAAACGCCGATTGCAACAAGCCTATCGTTAGCCGACCCTTGTTTTACTGCCAAGGCGCTTGCACAGGACTCTTTTCCAGAGCCGGCCAGCGTAGGCCTGGAGTTTGCCGGATTCCATACCCGGCAAGGCGGCTTGCTGTATTTATTAAATATGCTCAATCGGCCTGAATTGCGCGGCTTGATGCTGGAACATGCCGAAACATTGCCCAGCGGCTGGGCCTGGCTGTATCGGCTTGGGCAAGAATTGCAGTTGGACACGGACGATGCGCTGGTGGATTTTATCGCGCTGCAATTGGGCCGGCGGAATTGCTTGGAACTGGACCAATTGCCTGCATTGCCGGCTCGCGAACAGGTTTTGAGTTTGGCCCAGCGTTGGTATGGCAAGACCGGGGTTTGGCAGCCTGAGTTGTTGGCGCTCACCGGGCAAATTCAATACAGCCCCAGCCATATCGATTTATACGCGCCGATGGCGGCGATTAAATTGCCGGTGCGTTTGGCCGGGCTGGACATTAATCCGGGTTGGTTGCCGTGGTTGGGCAGAGTCGTGAGTTTTCACTATGACTAAGCCGCCGCAGCCCTTGGCCGAATCGCTTAATCTGCAGCCGCCTAACCGGCAGCAACCGTTGGCTGCCTTGGTGCGGGTCGGATTGGCGGAGTTTTGGGAGCGGATGATGCCCGGCGACGGCGAATTGTCCGAGCAATTGCGCCAACAAGCCGCCCGGCAGTTAAATCTGGAATCCCTGCCGAGCTGGGCGAAAGTGCGCGATAGTGCGGCGGCCCAGATACGCGCCTTGCCTGGTCCCTTCGGCGTTTGGTTGCGAGAACAATACATCGATTTGCCGCAAGCCTTTCTGTTGGCTTTGGTCGGCAGCGCCGAGACCGATTATCTGGTGACCTTGACGCTCAGCGAATTGCAAACGCCCAATCCCGGTAATCGGCTGGCGGTGCATTTGGCGCTAACAATGTTGGATGAACTCTTCGGTGCCGCCACCCTGGACGCGCTGGATTTGTATAGTACGGCGCTGGTGCAACAGCAGGTCTTGCTATTGGAAGGCAGCGGGCCCTTATCGCTAAGACAATTGCGCATCGAGCCGGCTTTGTGGTCGGTATTGTGCGGCCGGCCGGCGATTTGGCCGGGATGCCGAGTGATTGCGCTGACCGACCGTGAGTTGCTGCCGCAACGTATCCGCAAGCAATTACCGCATCTGGCGACCTTATTGGCGAAAGGCGAGGTGCGCGGCTTGGCAATACGCGGCAACAGCGGTTGTGGCCGGCGGGCTTTGGCCGCCGAACTGGCCGGTTTGTTGGGATTGACTGCCATTGAAGTGCAGAGTGACTTGTGGCAACAGCAGCCGGCCTTACCACTGGCCTGCCAACTGGCCGGCTGGCTGCCGGTCATCAAGGTGCAGGTTGCGGCCGGCGACAGCTGGCAGTTGCCGGTGATACAGCCCAATATCGCCCATGTGATTGTGCTGGGGATGAGCGATGCGGTGTCCGGTCAGGATCTGCTGGAATTGGAAATGGGCGTGCCAGACGAAGCCGAGCGCCGCCAGCTTTGGGCGCGTTATCTCGCCGATCCTGAATTGGCCCGCCGTGCCGCCAGCGCGTTGCTGAGCGGGCCGGTGATCCAGAAAGTGGCACGCAATGCGGTGCTGCGCGCGGAACAAAGCCGCAGCGTATTGAATGCCGAACACATTGCCCAAGCCCGCCGCGATTTGGGCGCGGAACGCTTGCGGCTATTGGCCGAGCCGGTGCGGCGGCGCGTCGAACGCGAAGCGGTGGTATTTCCGCCGCTGGTGGAGCAATACCTGCACGATTTCATCGCCCGCGCGCATAGCCGAGAATCGTTGTGGGAAGCTTTGGGCGTAACCTTGCAAGCCTCGCGCAATGCCGGTCTGCGGGCCTTATTCGTCGGCGACAGCGGCACCGGCAAAACCCTGGCCGCCAGTTATGTCGCCACTGCGCTGGGCGCACCGCTGTACCGCGTGGATTTGGCGGCGATTATGAACAAATATGTCGGCGAATCCGAGAAAAACCTGGGCAGCTTGCTGGATTTGGCTGCCGCTGCCGATGCCGTCCTACTGTTCGACGAGGCCGATTCCTTATTTGGCCGCCGCACCGACGCCCAACAAAGCGGCGAACGTTACGCCAATATGCTGACCAATTTTTTATTGACCCGCATCGAAAACCATCCCGGCATCACGATTCTGACCACCAACAGCCGCGAGCGTATCGATAACGCTTTTACCCGGCGGCTGGATGCGATTGTGGATTTTCCCATGCCGGGGTTTCAGGAGCGCCTGGATTTATGGCGCAGCCATTTCGGTCAACGCAGCCCCAGCGACGACTTGTGCAAAACACTGGCCAGCTATTGCGACATCAGCGGCGGCCAGATCCGGAATGTGGTGCTGACCGCCGCCGGTTGCAGCCCGGCGGACCAACCCATCGGCATCGAGACCTTATTGTCGGCTTTGCAACGCGAATATCAAAAACTGGGCCGCAATCCGCCGGCACAGTTAAAACAGTTAAGGAGTTAGCTTATGGCAACCTTGGCGTCCAAACTCCGTAAAAAACAGCCGCAGCGCAAAACCAGTGCGCCGCCGAAGCCCAACGAAGAAAAAAAGCAGCGCAAGCCGGCGTATCTGCAACGCAAGATGGCGGTCAGCCAGCCGCATGATCCTGAGGAAAAGGAAGCGGACCAAGTAGCGCAGGAAGTCAGTCGCGCTAAAAAGACTGATGAGCAGCCGGGCGTGAAGGAAGATAAGGAGATGATTTCCAGCAAGCCGGTGCCCAGCGCCCAGCGCTTGCTGCGGCGGCTGAATCGGGCGGTGGCTAATGCCGCAAAACCTGAAGATGAGCAAAAGCCGGTACACCGGGCGAAACAGCCGGATGAGGAAAAGAAAAATCCAGTTGCGCAGCGTTCCGTGGAAACCGAGGATGAAAAACCGGATCAGCTCAAGCGGCTGAATCGCAAAGCCCAGGAAGAAGAAAAACCCAAGGCTGCCCGACTATTTCGCAAGGCAGCAGGCCCCGAAAAAACAGATGAACAACCCAGCGCTGTGGCGCGTTTGTTGCGTAAATCCAAACCGGCAGACGCAGAGCAAACGGTCGCCCAAACCCGCTTGCACAGGGTTGCAGCCGAACATGCAGAGCAGCCTGACGATACCGAATCAGCCGCGTCGGCAAACACAGTCGAGCAGTCTGTGGAGGCGCGAATCGAGGAAAGCCGGGGTAAGGGGGCGCCATTGCCGGAAAATATCCGGCGCGAGATGGAGCAACAGCTAGGCGCGGATTTTTCCGGCGCGGTTATTCACAACGATGCCGAAGCGGCGGATTTGTGCAAACAACTGAATGCCCGTGCGTTTACGGTTGGTAATGACGTGTATTTTGCGCCTGGCGAATTTGCGCCGGATGCCGATGCCGGGCGCGAATTGTTGGCGCATGAACTAAGCCATGTGGTGCAACAAAGCGCCGGGGTGCAACGCGTGATGCGTGAAACGCCGCCGGGTGCGCCAACCGCATCGCCTGGCGCGGGCGGTGCTAAGAGCGCCGGCAAGGGCAAGCTCAAGGGCGGCGAGCTGCATGTTCCCTCGCTCTCCTTGCCGCAAAAACCGGGCATGCAGGAAAAATTCAGCGCCAAATACGGCGGTCTGACCAATTGGAAATTACCGCAAGCCGACGAGCGAACCAACCAGATCGAGGACTGGAAAAAGCAGATCAAACCGTCGTCCGGCGGTTGGGATTTAAAACCCTATCTCGGTAGCGACAACACCTTGCCGGACACCAGCGGGACCAATACGCAATATGCCTTGAAGCTGAAAGCCGGTGGTGGCGGACAAGGCTATCTGATCGGCACCGAAAGCAATATTCGTGAGCAGGCTATTTTGCCGTGGTGGGATAGCCAGGGTGCGCCGCATTTGTTCGACGTCGATCATATTTTGGAACTCCAGTTGGGCGGCGATGCGGATAAGCTGGAAAACTTCCAGTTACTGGATGCCAGCGCCAATCGCAGTTCGGGCAGTAAGATTAAAAACGCCATCGATAAAGCGATACGCGCCGCCATTCCACCCGAAGTGGAAGGCGGTGGCGACTTGCCGGAAAATCTCTCCAAACCGCTGCCGGGGCGCGGCAAAGCCGCACCTGGAGTCGCACCGGCAGCGGCCACGAATCCCGCAACGCCCAGCCCGGCGCCGGCCGCCGGCGCGGTACCGGCTACTGCCGCCAAGGACCCTGCTTCGGCCGCGCTGGATGCGATCAAAACCAGCTATCAGGACAAGCTGATATTCGACGAAGTGAAATTCGAAGGTAGTGTGGGCGGCAGTCCCGGCACTTGCTGGGCGGCGGAAAAAGTCACCGGCATGGCGCACATGAAACCGTTGGAAAAAGCCACCAAAACCAATGCACCCGATCTGTTTGCCAACGACAAATTGCGGCTGCTACCGCGCCCCGGCGCCGGGGTGATGTTTGTCAGTGCTTTGAAAGGCGATCCGGGCAGTGAAACCTTCGAGGGCGGCAGTTGGGGCGGCATGTCGGTGGTAGGCGGCACCTTTAATCGCACGGCCGGCAGCGGTACGGTAACGCTGACCATGCCCAAGACCAAAAAAGTCGATGCGCAGAATACCACGTTAAATTTTGTCAGCAGCGGTGCGCCAACGCTATGCCATATTCCGCCCGGCCAAGTAGCCGATGCTTATCGCAATGCCTTTAAAGCCAAGACTTTGAGCCCGATTGCGTTGAATAACGCCGATATGGATGCCAGTGCCAATATCGTCGGCGGCGGTGTCTTAACCATCGACGGTATTCCGTTGCTGGCCGGCACGACTGTTGATGTGGCACTGGTGGGCGGCGATTTGGTGTTCTCGAAAACCTTTGCCACCGATGAATTCGACATGAAAGGGCCGATTCAATTGGATAGCAGTTCGCTGACGCTGAGTGCCGGCGCCGCCACGCCGATTGCCGCCGCCGGCTTGGTGGAGTTTCATATTGGCGAATTGGCTAAGGGGTCTTTGGAAGGTAGTGCCACGGCCGGCGGCTTTGCGATGGCCGGCCAGCTGGAGTTTGATAAACAACTGTTCACGGGTGCGGGGCGCATCGACTATGACAGCGCCAAAGGAATTAAAGCCTCCGGTACACTTGGCTTGAAGCCAGGCGCGCTGAAAGGCATCAAAAAAGCCAGTTTTACCTTGGCTTACGACGATGCCAAGAAAGCCATCGATTTTGCCGGCGATGCCGAGGTTTCCGTACCCGGTTTTAAAGGTGCCAAATTGTCCGCTCATGCCGACGATACCGGCAATATCAGCTTGGGCGGCGAGGCGACGCTGTCCGACACCATCCCGCGTATCAAAGCCGGCAAGCTGAATGTGTCGGCGGAGCGCAAGGGCGATGTCTGGTCGCTGGGCGGCGGCGGCGAGTTGGAACCCGATTTGAGCGGGTTGGACGCCAGCGCCAAAATCAAACTGGATTATAAGGATGGCTTATTGAATGGCAAACTCACGGCCAATTACAAACGCAGCATGTTGGCCGGCAATGTCGATCTGAATGCCAAGGCCGTGGTCGGCGAAGGTGGCGGCGAGGCCGAGCCTATCAAAGTGTGGGGCAGCGGCACGGTCGATGTCACTGCCGCGCCGTGGTTGAAAGCGACCGTTGGATTGACATTGGATGAGGAAGGCGAGATTACCGTGTCCGGGGAATTGGGTTTACCCAGTTCGCTGGAGATCTTTCCGCGCAAGGAGATCAACAAATCATTGTTTGCCGTCGCCACGCAAGTGCCGATAGTGCCTGGCATCGTCGCGGAAGTAGGCGGTAATCTCAGTGCGACAGCAGGCATTGGCCCCGGCAGCCTGGATCAATTGAAAATTGGTTTGACCTACAATCCCGATCACGAGCAAGACACCAAGATTACCGGCGACGCTCATCTCAAAGTGCCGGCCGATGCCGGGTTGCGCTTGGCGGTGCGGGCCGGTATCGGTCTGGGTATCACGGGTGCCAGTGCCACCGGCGGTCTGGAGATAGGTGGCAAACTGGGTGTCGAAGGTGCGGCCGAGGCGGGCGTGCATGTGGATTGGACGCCGGCCACCGGTCTGGATTTGACTGCCAAGTTATCGGTATCCGCGCAACCCAGCTTTACCTTCGATATTTCCGGTTACGTGGCGGTGACTGCATTGGGCTTCAGCGTTTATGACCAGCGTTGGCAACTGGCGGCATACCAATTTGGTTCGGATTACAAGTTTGGTATCAGTCTGCCGGTACATTACCACGAAGGACAGCCCTTCGATGTATCGCTGGATGACGTGCAGTTTGAGGTGCCGGACATTTCGCCCAGTGATATTCTCAGCGGACTTATCGAAAGGATTGCCTAATGAGTATTGCGATTAACGATTTGCTTAGAGAAGGTGTGATTGCCCATCAGTCCGGTAACCTGGCCGAAGCAGCGCGCTTATATCGAGCGGCGCTGGAATTGGATGCCGACAACGCCAGCGCGCATAACAATCTGGGTTTTGTGCTGGCGCAGCGGCAAGAGTGGGCGGCGGCCTTGGTGCATTTACGTACCGCGCTGCGTCTGAAGCCGAATATGGCGATGGCGCATTGCAATCTCGGTCAGGTGCTGGTGAATACCGGGCATGCCGGCGACGGGCTCGCTCACCTGGAGCAGGCTACTGCTTGCGATCCGGGTAACGTCACGGCTTGGGATAATCTGGCCCGGATAAAAGTGTTACTGGGCGACTTTCAAGGCGGTGAATATGCAGCGATTAGGGCTTTGAATCTGCAACCCAATGCACCGCAATTACGCACTCGCCTGGGTATTGCCGTAGCGGCTCAGCAAAGACTGGCGGAAGCGGTGCAGCATTATCTGCAGGCGCTGGCTTTGGATGGAAATTATCAGGAGGCTTGGGCGCAACTGGGTATTACCTATTTCCTGCGTAACGATTTGGGCAGCGCCCACGACGCGCTGGAAACCGCACTGGCCTTGAATCCGGACGACAGCAACGCCTTGCGGCATCTGGCCTTGGTGAATCTGAGCTTGGGTAAGCGCGATGTTGCTATCGCCCAGTTCGAGTATTTATTGGAACATAATCCGGACGATGACGACTCGCGCCTAGATTTGGCGGTGGTGTTGTTATCCGGTCAGCATACGCTCGCGGCGATGGAGCAGATGGAGGCTATAAGCGAGGCCGCTCGCGCGTCCAGCAAATATCAATTCTATTTAGGTCTGGCCTTACAGCAAAACGGCGAGCAGGAATCCGGCACGCAATTGCTGCGGCAGTTGGCGGATTTGCCGGATGATGCTTACGGGGTTAAAGCGCGGAAGATGTTGTTGGTGAGTTGAGTTTGAGTAGGCGGCCCAGTCACGGCCCGGTAAACGCGACCCTTGGGCCACGCCATCTCGTTAAATAACCGCGAGTTTTTTGCCTTGGGGACAATCAAGTTGTATTTACCGATAAGTTAAACCTTTCTCCTGGTATTGGGGTTCGCTTTTTGCGGGGCGACGCATTGGTAGGTAAATAAAGGCTCCGCTAGCGGAATTTGAAGATGTATGACAACTAATCGGAGGTGAACGCGCTTATTTCAAAAGAACTCGAGCCAAATAATCCGCGTTGATAAGATTCGGTCAGCAGCGCTGTTTGTTGGTTTTAGTCCCAAAATACTTATTACTGGAGATTGCTGACATGAATACGCTGTTGAAACTATCTTTTCTGAATTCCCCCACCAGACTGGTACTGACGCTGGTCGCCGCCCTGATAATCTATTCGCATGAGGCCAACGCTACAACGTCGTTTGCGCAAATCAATCTAGTGACCGACGATCAATCGGCTAATTCCGCACAAATTACCGATACCAGTTTGAAGAATCCCTGGGGGCTATCGTTTGGCACGGCGGGGCCTTTCTGGGTGTCGGACAACGCCACTGGTGTTTCGACCTTGTTCAACGTCAGTCCGACCACTCAAAAACCAACGAAACTGGGTTTAACCGTCGCAATTCCCGGTGCCGGCAATGTGACCGGGCAGGTGTTCAATAATTCGACGGGCTTTAATGGCGATGCCTTTTTGTTCGTCAGCGAAGACGGTACCGTTTCCGGCTGGCGTGGTGCGCTGGGTACCACGGCGGAAACCTTGGTGACGTCGAGCGCCAGTAATCTTTACAAAGGCGCGGCGATAGCCAGCTTCGGCGGTAATTCCTATTTGTATGCCGCCAATTTTAATACCGGTGCTGTCGATGTGTTGAAAGGCTCTCCAGGGGCACAGAATCTGGCGGGAACATTTACCGATCCTAATCTACCGTCGGGTTTTTCGCCGTTTAACATCCAAGCCCTGGGGGACAAACTCTATGTGGCTTATGCGCTTAAAGACAGTGCTTCGCCTGATGAGGTGGCGGGTGCCGGTCTGGGGATGGTAAGTGTTTTCGATTTACAGGGGAATTTGGAAAAGCGCTTGGTTACCGGCGGTGCGTTAAACGCGCCCTGGGGTTTGGCAATTGCGCCATCGTCGTTCGGCGAATTTGCAGGAGATTTATTGGTTGGTAACTTTGGTGACGGTACTATCAATGCGTACAATTTAATCAATGGCAGTTTGGTCGGCCAACTGAAAGACAGTAACGGACAAGTACTGAAAATTGACGGACTCTGGGCCTTGTCAGCCGGTAACGGCGGGTCTGCCGGCAGTAGTCAGGCGATCTATTTCACGGCCGGACCCGGCGATGAAGCGCATGGTTTGTTCGGTGCGATTACCGTGGTGCCGTTGCCTGCGGCTTTCTGGTTGTTCGGGTCTGCGTTGCTTGGATTCAGGGTTTTCGGCAAACCTAAAAAAGTTGGGTTGTTAGGCGCTTAAAGCAGGCACAAATTTTTATCAGCGCGGAATCGAATTTATCTTGGATTTTTGAAACTGCGGCGATAAGTTCCGCAAAATTCGGATTCGCGCTTGAAAAAATCGGCCGGAAGGCCAGAATGAAACGCAGAGCGCTACTGCGGTGTTAACACTGCGCAAGCGGTCGATGACGAGTGGAACAAATGAGCGGCAACGCGTGTCCTGTCTGAGGATTGAACGTTAGGGGCAATTACCACGTAAAGAGCGGGTACGGAAAGATTCAAATTAGTGCATAGTGGCGTCGAATCCCTCGAGCAATCGTGGTTTCGTATTTTGTTCATAATTGGCTGAAATGATGGCAGAGGTCTTGGTTAGTGCGGCCTCACGGTAAATTTCGGGATTTCTGACTGACTACAGACTTCGAGTCTGACCTCGTCAACGGCATCGGCGGTAGGCTGGCGGGTTGGAGACTACAGTTTAGGCTGTGGAATCCCCCGCCGGCGGGCTCATCCACTGCCAATCCAGGGGCTTCAATCCATTCCTGCTTCTCCAATTGCATCCCAACTGTTTCTTGGTGTTAGCAACAATCCTGCTGAAACTTTGTTTCCGCATCCGAACATCACCCAATGATATTTAAAATTCCGTGGAATAGGCCTTAACCGGTCAGCATTGATACAATAAGGCATTATTTCTCAAAGCCACATTATCCAGGGAGTACTCATGATTCGCTTTCCAGCAGAATGGGAAACACAATCAGCCGTTATTATCGCTTGGCCGCACCACGGCGGCGACTTTACCAATCTGTCCGCTGTCGAAGACACCTATCATTTTGTTGCTACTACCATCAGCCGCTTTCAGCCTTTGGTGATTATTTGCAAGGACGGCGAGCACCAACAGCATATTCAGACTCAACTGGGCCAAAACGAAAAAATTCATATGGTGCAGGCCGATTACAACGATATTTGGCTGCGGGATACGGTGTTTCTGACGATGGAATGGCAGCATCCCAAAGCCAGTGTGCAGTTGCTGAATTTTCGTTTCAATGGCTGGGGCAAGAAATATCCGCATGCAGCCGACGATGCCTTGAATCTGGCGCTGTTTGCCCATCCGATTTTCAAGGGCCATCCCACCGCGACGTTGGATCTGGTATTGGAGGGCGGCAGCGTGGAGTCGGACGGTCAAGGCACCTTGATGACCACCAGAAATTGCTTGCTCAACCCCAACCGCAATCCGGATTTATCGGAAGCGGCGATTGCTAGTCAGTTGCAAAATTATTTAGGTGCGAAGCGGATTTTATGGGTCGAGCAAAGCAATTTGGCCGGAGATGACACCGATGCGCATATCGATACGCTGGCGCGGTTTTGCGATGCCAACACTATTGCCTACACGGCTTGCGAAGATAGCGAAGATCCGCATTTCCAAAGCCTGAAAAATATGGAAGCGCAGTTAAAGACCTTTAAGACGGCAGGCGGTGAAGCCTATCGTTTGGTGGCGTTGCCGTTACCGAAATCGATTTTTGACGAACAAGGCCAGCAATTGCCTGCCAATTACTCGAATTTCCTGATTATCAATGGTGCGGTATTGGTGCCGGTTTATGAGGATGCGATGGATGCGGTGGCGCTGGAACGGCTGACAAGCTGTTTCCCAAATCATGAAATTATCGCCACGCCATGCCGGCCGCTGGTGCATCAATACGGTAGTTTGCATTGCGCCAGCATGCAGGTGCCGGCGTTCGTTAAATTGAATTTCTAAGAATCTGTCCGACTCATGAAAAAAACGATTATCGCCTGTGCCGTGCAGCAGCCTTGCAATCGCGGCCGGGAAACCAATCTGGCTTATTCGATCAGTCAAATCGAAACAGCCGCCCGGCAGAACGCCGATTTGGTGGTCTTGCCGGAACTGCATCTCGATCATTATTTCTGTCAAAGTGAGGACACCGCTTGTTTTGATTTGGCGCAACCGATTCCCGGCCCGACTTGCGAAACGCTGGCCGGAGTGGCCAAAGCCAACCAGGTGGTGATTGTCTCGACCATTTTCGAGAAACGCGCGCCGGGTTTGTATCACAACACTGCGGTGGTGTTTGATAAGGATGGCAGCATCGCCGGTACGTTCAGGAAAATGCATATTCCCGACGATCCGGGTTTTTACGAGAAGTTTTATTTCACGCCTGGTGACCTAGGTTTTACACCGATCCAAACCTCAATCGGTAAGTTGGGCGTGTTGATCTGTTGGGATCAATGGTATCCGGAAGCCGCGCGTTTGATGGCTTTAGCTGGTGCCGAATTGCTGATCTATCCGACTGCGATTGGCTGGAACCCCGATGACGACGATGCCGAGAAACAGCGCCAATGCGATGCCTGGATTACTGTGCAGCGCGCGCATGCGGTAGCGAACGGTATTCCAGTGATTTCGTGTAATCGCATCGGTTTCGAAGCCGCCCCGGATCAAGCGCCGGGCATTCAGTTCTGGGGGAATAGCTTTATCGCTGGTCCGCAAGGCGAGATTTTAAGCAGCGCCGACGATAATCAGGATGTATTGCTATTCGCGGAACTCGATGGGCAGCGCAGCGAGGACGTCAGACGCATCTGGCCATTCCTGCGTGATCGCCGGATAGATGAGTATGCGGATTTGAAGAGAAGGTTTATCGATTAAACGCTGATGATGTCAGCGATTTGAGAAAGCCGGGCAACAGCAAGAACTGTTGCCCGGCTTTTTTAATCAGTCTTCGCTAGCGCTACGGCTGACAGGTTCTTGAGGTGACTCGGTGCTGCGACTATTGCTGCTCCGCTCGGCGAAATCTCTATCGTAAGAGCGTGGTTGGCTGGTCGCTTCATTGCCTTCGGAAAAGCTAGGGGCCGGTGCCGGACGCTCTTCGCCTTGATTACTCCCTTGGCTGCTCTCGCCAGCTTCGCCGCCGGCACTTTGCTCAGGGCGTCTCTCGCCGCCGTTGCGAGGGCCGCGTCTACGGCTGCGGCTGCGACGGCTGCGTTCTTGCCCACCGTTCTCTTTGTTGGTGCTTGCAGCGGCATCGCCAGGAATTTCCTGGTCAATCGCGACGACGGGTTGCGGCTTTATCTCTGCAGGTGCGTTGCTAGTGCTTTCGGCGGTTGCCGGATTGTTAGGCGGGCGACGGTTGTTGTTGCGCCGGTTGTTGTTACGGCCTGATGACGCTGAACGTTCGCCTCTTTCTCCTCTGTCGCCGCGATCACCACGGTCCCGACGGTTGTTTCTGCCGGATCTGGGTTTGTCTTCGCCGCTTTTTTCAGCAGATTCACTGCTTTCGGCCGCTTTGCTATTCCCGATCAAGCGCTGCCAGAAACGTTGAATCAAACCGGCAGAGGTTTTTTTGCTTTGTACGGGCGCGGGAGAGTCCGGCAAAAACTCTTTAATCGCAGCTTTTTCGGCTTTAGGGCCGGCCTGTTTCGCAAATTCAGGAACCGTGATGTCTTCTTCCTTGATGTGCAAATGGCTGGCTTTTTCGTCGCTGCTTTCGCCGGCGGATTTGATGCGTTCGATGTCGTAAGCCGGGGTTTCCAAATGTTTGCTAGGCAATACGATAATGCCAACCTGCAATCTGGTTTCGATTTCTTGAATTACCGCGCGCTTTTCGTTTAATAGGAATGTCGCGCAATCGATAGGCAAGTAAGCAATGACGCGCTCGGTGCCTTTTTTCATCGCTTCTTCTTCAATCAAACGCAACACGGCCAGTGTGACTGATTCGACGTTGCGGATCGTGCCTTGGCCTTTGCAGCGCGGGCAGGTCAGTTGTGTTGAGTCACCCAGCGATGGCCGCAGACGCTGTCTGGACATTTCCATCAAACCGAAACGCGAAATGCGGCCGGTCTGGATTCTGGCCCGGTCGATTTTCAACGCATCGCGCAAGCGGTTTTCCACTTCGCGTTGGTTTTTGTTCGACATCATGTCGATGAAATCGATGACGAATAAACCGCCCAAGTCGCGCAAACGCAATTGGCGGGCGATTTCGTCGGCGGCTTCCAGGTTGGTGTTCAACGCGGTTTCTTCAATATCGCTGCCTTTGGTAGCGCGCGCCGAGTTGATGTCGACCGAGGTCAAGGCTTCGGTGTGGTCGATGACGATGGAGCCGCCGGAAGGTAGCGATACCTCGCGGCGATACGCCATTTCGATTTGGGTTTCGATCTGGTAGCGGCTGAACAGCGGTACGCTGTCCTGATACAGTTTGGCCTTGTGCAGATTATGCGGCATCACCTGTTTCAGGAAGTTATGTACCAGTTTGAAGGCGCCGTCCTGGTCGATCAGGATTTCGTCGATGTCGCCGCGCAAGTGATCGCGTAATGCGCGGATAATCACATTGCTTTCCTGGAAAATCAGGAATGGCGCGATTTGCTCGCTGCTGGAACGATCAATGGCTTCCCAGAGTTGTAGCAGGTAATTCAAATCCCATTGCAGCTCTTCGACATTTTTGTCGGAGCCTGCTGTGCGGATGATCAAACCCATGCTGTCCGGAATTTCCAGCGCAGCCATGGTTTCGCGCAGTTCGCTGCGATTGTCGCCCTCGATACGGCGAGAAATGCCGCCGGCTTTGGGGTTGTTCGGCATCAACACCAAGTAAGTGCCGGCCAGACTGATGTAGGTCGTTAGCGCCGCGCCTTTGTTGCCGCGTTCTTCTTTTTCGATCTGAACGACGATTTCCTGGCCTTCGCGAATATTGGATTTGGAAGATTTACCTTCGTCGCTGTCGCCGGTTCTGTATTCGGGGGCGATTTCCTTAAACGGCAGGAAACCGTGTTTTTCGGCGCCATAATTAACGAAGGCGGCTTCTAGGCTGGGTTCTACCCGGGTGATAATACCTTTATAAATGTTAGATTTTTTTTGTTCTTTTGAAGGAACTTCGATGTCGAAATCATAAAGTTTCTGACCATCTACCAAGGCCACCCGCAGCTCTTCGGGCTGCGTGGCGTTGATAAGCATTCTTTTCATTAAATTATCCTTATTGTGTTATGTATCCTACCTAGAGCTTAAACAGGTTTGGTTGTCGCGGATAAAGGCGGCGTGTTTCCCAATATGTACTTAAGTGAGCGGCCAGACTGACTGAAAACTGCAAAGGATTGTAGTAATTGTCGCAGTGGGTTATCGGCAATTGCCGAGGGTGGCGCTTGAAAAATGGGAGATCTGTTATACCGAACTCTATACTAAGGATGCAGCTCGCTCATCATGGGTTGAGCGATAAAACCCGAAAAAATTCTTTAAGCTTAGCGCGAAGCTACAGCGCTAAAACCTGGTCTTTAAATTTTTATAGTTAAAGTCTATCCAAAGATAAACTAGCCTAATATAGCAATGTTTATTCAGAGCAGCAATTTTAAACATGGCTGGCGGATATGTTGTTATTATTTGCGGCATGAATACCGCAGAAAATCAGACCAATCCGCAAGTACAATGGCTGGAAATTACCGAGGCAAACAGCGAACAAAGGCTCGATAATTTTTTGATTACTTATCTCAAAGGCGTCCCCAAAACCCGCATCTATCGCATGGTCCGAAAGGGCGAAGTGCGGGTCAACAAAGGTCGCATCGACGTCAGTTATAAATTGCAGCTCGGTGACATCGTGCGGATTCCACCGGTCAGAGTGGCGGAAAAAAAAGACCAGATCATCGTTCAGCCCACCTTGAAGTTCAGTTTGGAAAACCACATTCTCTACGAAGACGACGGCTTTATCGTTTTGAACAAGCCGGCCGGCTTTGCGGTGCACGGCGGTAGCGGCGTCAGTTCCGGCGTGATCGAAGGGCTTAGGCAGATTCGGCCGCAGCAGAAGTTTCTGGAGTTGGTGCATAGGTTGGACAAGGAAACCTCCGGTTGCTTGTTGATTGCGAAGAAACGCTCGGTATTGAAGGCCTTGCATGAACTTTTTCGCGGCGACGGCATTCAGAAGACTTATCTGGCTTTGTTGGTTGGACAGTTTCAACGCAAGAAGCAGTTGGTCGAGGTGCCCTTGTTGAAAAATGTCGCTCAAGGCGGTGAAAGAATGGTGGTGGTTAGCCAGGCTGGCAAATCTGCCGAAACCTTGTTCACCCGCTTGAAACAGTTTCAGGATGCCACGCTGGTGCATGCCGCGCCGAAGACCGGACGTACCCATCAGATCCGGGTGCATGCGGCCTGGCTGGGGCATCCGATTGTGGCCGATGATCGTTATGGCGATGACGGCACGAATAAAGCCTTTAAAAAACGCGGTTACAAGCGTTTGTTTTTGCACGCCGAGCAATTGCAGTTTGCGCATCCCGTAAGCGGAGCCTTGCTGCACTTTACCGCGCCTTTACCCGAGGATTTACAAGAATTGCTGAGTCATGAAAAACCGCTTTGATTTAATCATTTTCGATTGGGATGGCACTTTAATGGATTCGGTGGACTGGATCGTGCATTGTATTCAGCAGGCGGCGATGCGTTGCGGCTTTGCGGTGCCGACCTCGCAGGCGGTCAGGGACATCGTCGGCTTGAGCATCGAGAACGCGATGAAACAGCTGTTTCCCGATGAAGATAGCGAAAGTCGCCAAAAAATTGCCGCCGATTACGCGAAAACTTTTTTTACCAAACAGATCGGTCCTGACGACTTGTTTCCCGGTGTACATGACATGCTGAGGCAATTTCGTAGCCAAGGTTATCGCTTGGCGGTGGCGACCGGCAAGAAAAGTACGGGTTTACATACGGCGATCACGGCCACCGGTGTTGCCGAGCTGTTTTGTACCACGCGGTGCGCCGATCAGACTGCTTCCAAGCCCAATCCGCTGATGCTGGAAGAAATTATTGTGGAGTTGGATGTGGCTAAGCAGCGTACCTTGATGGTCGGCGATTCTGTGCATGATTTGCAGATGGCTTTAAATGCGCAAGTTGCGTCAATCGGCGTTACCTGTGGTGCGCACCCTGCGACAACCTTGCAAAAGTACAAGCCTTTGTTGTGTTTGAACTACCCCACCGACTTAATCGGAATCATATAGGAGACAAATGGTGGAGAATAATCACGATCTTCCCAAAGATGTTGCTGAAAACAATCCTGGCTGGGAAAAATCCGTGCTGGAGAAATTGGCGTTTGCCGCGATCGACGAACAGAAATCGGCTCGGCGCTGGGGGATATTTTTTAAGCTGTTGACGTTTGCTTATCTGACAGTAGTGCTGGGTATAGCGATTTATCCGAAGCTTAAGGGTGGTATTGATTCCGGTACAGCCGAGCATGTGGCTATCGTCGATGTAGTGGGGCAGATTGTCGAAGGAGAGGCTGCCGGCGCCGACACGGTAATCGAGGGCTTGCGCGATGCGGCCAAAGATAAAAATACCAAGGCTATCATCCTGAATATTAACTCACCCGGCGGCAGTCCGGTGCAGTCGGCATACATTTACGACGAGATTAAGCGTTTGAAAGTCGTGCATCCGCAGTTGCCGATTTATTCGGTAGTTGGCGACATGTGCGCATCAGGCGGTTATTACGTTGCGGCTGCAAGCGACAAGATATTCGTGAATCAGGCCAGCATCATCGGCTCTATCGGCGTAATCATGAACGGTTTCGGCTTTACCAATGTATTGGACAAGCTGGGTGTCGAGCGGCGTTTGTTGACCGCAGGCGCACACAAAGCCATGCTCGATCCCTTCTCGCCGGTCAATCAGCAAGAAAACAAACATATGCAGTCTTTACTGGATCAAGTGCATCTACAATTTATCGATGCGGTTAAGAAGGGGCGCGGTAAGCGGTTGAAAGACGCCGAAACGCCGGATATGTTTTCCGGGTTGGTTTGGACCGGTGCGGAAGGCGTCAGATTGGGGCTGGCTGACGATTTCGGTAGTGTCGATAGCGTGGCGCGCGATCAGTTCGGCACAGAAGAAACGGTGAATTTTACCCCCCAAGAACGTTTGATCGACCGCTTGGCCGGCAGGTTCGGCGCCTCTTTTGGGCATGCTATTGCCAGCAGTTTGCCTATCCCGTCTATACAGTAGTCGGGTGGCGCATTATCGGCGTTATTTACTTATTTTTGGCAAGACAGTTGCTTATCGGTGGGCTTTTATGGATAATGCGCCACTCTTCAGCTTCTCGCTGATGTATTATGGTTGCTGTGTCGGTCCTCTCGCAACGATACGCTGTAAACCCCGCCAGGTCCGGAAGGAAGCAACGGTAGCAGCGGACTCGTGTGCCGGGATGTGGCTGGCACAGTAGCCGCCCAATTCCTGCCTTTCCGCGTTGCTAATGGCTTATCAGGTTCTTGCCAGAAAATGGCGTCCCAGCAACTTCACTCAGCTTGTCGGTCAGGAGCATGTCAGCCAATCGCTGATGCATGCTTTGCAGCATGATCGATTGCATCACGCCTATCTGTTTACCGGTACGCGCGGCGTTGGCAAAACTACGGTGGCGCGGATTCTCGCCAAAGCCATCAACTGTGAAAATCTAAAAGATTTTAATCCCTGCGGCGAATGTTCGGTGTGTCTGGCCTTTGAGCAAGGCCGCTTCATGGACTTGATCGAAGTCGATGCCGCTTCCCGCACCAAAGTCGAAGATACTCGCGATCTACTCGACAATGCCCAATACGCGCCCAATCAAGGCCGCTACAAAGTTTATTTAATCGACGAAGTGCACATGCTGTCCGGGCATAGTTTCAACGCTTTGTTGAAGACCCTGGAAGAGCCGCCGCCGCACGTCAAATTTCTGCTGGCCACCACCGATCCGCATAAAATTCCGGTCACGGTGTTGTCGCGCTGTCTGCAATTCAATTTAAAACGATTATTGCCGGAGCAAATAGACACGCAGATGCAGTTTATCCTGGGGCAGGAGCAAATCGCTTTCGAGCCGGCTGCATTGAAAATGTTAGGTAGAGCCGCCGACGGCAGCTTGCGCGACGGCTTGAGTCTACTGGATCAGGCGATTGTTTATGGTAGCGGCAGCGTCACAGCCGAAGCGGTGATCGGCATGCTCGGCACCGTGGCTCAGCAACCCATCGACGACATGTTGCAGGCCTTGGCGGCTGGTGATGCACGGGCTTTGTTAGCAAAAGTTGCCGATATTGCGGAACTGACGCCGGATTTTGCCGATATTCTGCAACAAATACTGAGAGTATTGCACCGGGTGGCGCTGTTACAGCAAATGCCGGATTTCGTCGATCAGGAGTTTGATAAACAATTACTGGATACGCTGGCCAAGGCCTTATTACCGGAAGACGTGCAGCTGTATTATCAGATCGGTTTGATCGGTCAGCGCGATTTGCCGCTGGCACCCGATCCGCGTAGCGGTTTTGAAATGGTGATGCTGCGGATGTTGACTTTTCGGCCGCAAGCCGCAGAACCGCATACACTTGAGCCCGTCAAGCCGGCTGTGCTTAAGCCGCTTACCAGTGTGGCGGTGTCCGCGGCGCCAGTGCTAGTCGAGGCTAAACGGATTGAAGAGCCTCGCTCGGCACCTGCACAAGCAACCGCCAAGCCCGGCGGCTGGACGGACATTATCGCCGCGTTGAATATCAGCGGCCGTACCCGCGAGCTGGCGAATAACTGCGTGTTGGACGGCATCGACGATAGCAGTTGTCGGCTGTTGCTCGATCCGAGCTTCCAACAAGTCGGCAGCAAAGCCGAAGAAAACCTGCGTGCCGCGTTGCAAAATTATTACGGTAAATCCTTGAAGCTGGTGATCACTCAGCAAGCGGTTCAGCAAATGACGCCGGCGCTGGAAATACAAAAAGCGCGCGAAGATCGGCAGCAAGCGGCGGTCGATAGCATAAACACTGACGAGAATGTGCAGGCTTTAAAAGACACGTTTGGCGCCAGAATTATGCCTGGCAGTATCGAACCGCTTAATTAAATATTGGAGAGACGATGATGAAAAATGCGCTAGCGGGCATTATGCAACAAGCCCAAAAAATGCAGGACAACTTAAAAAAAGCCCAGGAAGAGTTGGGTGCGATGGAAGTGCATGGCGAATCCGGCGGCGGCTTGGTGACGATTGTGATGACCGGTAAACGCGAGGTGCGTAAGGTCAGTATCGATCCGTCCCTGTTGAGCGACGACAAGGATATGCTGGAAGACTTGGTAGCGGCGGCAATCAACGACGCGGTGCATAAGGTCGGTAAAATGAAAAAAGAGAAAATGGCCGACGTCACCGCCGGTATCCCGCTTCCTCCCGGTTTTCAAATGCCGTTCTAAACATGCAAAACCAGGGATTGCTGAAAGAGTTAATCCAGAGCCTGTGCTGCTTGCCGGGCGTTGGGCCGAAATCGGCGCAACGCATGGCGTTTCATCTGTTGCAGCGCAATCGCGACGGCGGTATGCAGTTAAGCAAAATGCTGGCGAAAGCCATCGCTGAAATCGGCCATTGCCGCGAATGCCGAACCTTGACCGAAGCCGAGTTGTGTGAGGTCTGCGCCAACCCGTTGCGCGATTCGGACACCTTGTGTGTCGTCGAAAGTCCGGCCGATGTGTGGGTGATCGATCAGGCTACCAGCTTTAAAGGTAAATACTTTGTGCTGCACGGCCGCTTGTCGCCGCTGGATGGCGTCGGTCCAGATCAGCTTGGCTTCGAGTTATTGGAGCAGCGTATGGCGGCGGGACGCATCAAGGAAATCATCCTGGCCACCAATTCCACCGTGGAAGGTCAAGCCACCGCGCATTTCATTGGCGAAGTCGCCGGCAAATTCAATATCCGCGCCACCCGCATTGCTCACGGCGTACCGATGGGCGGCGAGCTGGAGTTTATCGACAGCGGCACTTTGGCGCACGCGTTCAACGGTCGCCGCGAATTTTAGGAGGAAACATGAGTGATTGTCTGTTTTGCAAGATGGCCAACGGTGAAATCAAGCCGGATGTGGTGTACGAAGATGAGCAACTATTGGCGTTCCGAGATATTCATCCGCAGGCGCCCTTGCATGTGCTGGTCATCCCGAAGCGGCATGTTGCCAATTTAAACGAGCTGGACGATGCATTTCTGGGTGGAATTATGCTGCAAACCGCCGCTAAAATCGCGACTCAGTTTGGTTATGCGGATAGCGGTTATCGGACGGTGTTCAACTGCAACGGCGATGGCGGACAGACTGTCCACCACTTACATCTGCATCTGCTGGCCGGCAGACAGATGCATTGGCCACCGGGTTGATTTTAGTGGCTTGACGCGCTTTAGTTGCCGCGATTGCCTGGCGGCATTTTTTCTCTGAGTTTTAAAAAGCGCTGATAGCGTTCGGAATCAATTTGACCTGCTTCTACCGCCAATCGCACCGCGCAATCCTTGTCGTTGACATGCCGGCAGTCGTTGAAACGGCATTTGGAAATATAAGGCTGAAACTCTCTATAACCCCAAGCCAGTTGTCCTTCCGACAAACCGGCCAAGCCAAATATCGCGACGCCGGGGCTGTCGATTAACTCGCCGCCGCCCGGTAAATGGTACAGTGTCGCGGCCGTGGTGGTATGGCGGCCATGGCGGGTGATTTCCGAGACGCTGTTGATTTTCAAGTTGCGCTCCGGCAATAGCGCGTTAGTCAAAGACGACTTGCCGACCCCGGATTGGCCGGCGAACATGCTGGTTCGTTGCGCCAAAACCTGCTGCAAGCCGACTATGCCGATTTTTTGATTGGCGCTGACTCTGTGTAGGCTATAGTCCAAGTTTTGATAATAGGCTAATCCTGCTTCTATTGAGGGAGACAGCGGCAGGTCGACTTTATTCAGTACTAGCGCAGCATCGATATTGCAGTTTTCGCAGATCGCCAAATATTGGTCCAGCAGCAGAAAATCGCATTCCGGTTCGGCGGCGAACACGATGAAAATGGTGTCCAGATTAGCCGCTACCGGCCGGGTATCGTTGCCGCGACTGGGCCGTTGCAATACCGAACGCCGGGGCAGGAGCTGCTCGATTCGGCCTTGCTCAGGCGAAGACATGGATAACATCACCCGGTCGCCGACCACCACAGTGTCCAGTTTGCGCAGCGTTTGGCAAAGCACGAGTTGCTCGGCAGCGATTCCTGCGTGGTCGCTCACTTCGACAGCAATACCTTTGCCGAGATGGGCGACGACCAAGCCCTGGTGCAGATCGGCCATCAGGCAGACTGCATCTTTTCTTCGATATGCGCTATGCGGATGGCAGCGGGCGGATGGCTGTAATGAAACGCCGAGTACAAAGGGTCGGGGGTCAGGGTGCTGGCGTTTTCTTCGTAAAGTTTAACCAAGCCGCTGATCATTTTGCTGCCTTGGGCATTGCGGGTAGCAAAGTCGTCGGCTTCGAACTCGAATTTACGTTGGAAATAGGCGCTGATTGGTTGCATGAAAGTTGTAAAGACCGGTGATACCAGCATAAACAGCAAGAGTGCGGCTGCATTGGAATGGGTTGTCACACCCAAACCGTCGAAAAACCAGTCCTGAGTGATCAACCAACCTAACACCGCAAAGCTGATCAAGGTCATCACCGATGAAGCCACCAGCATTTTAATGGTGTGTTTACATTTGAAATGGCCTAGCTCGTGCGCCAGGACTGCTTCCAGCTCTTCCTCGTCCAGCGAATTAACCAGGGTATCGAAAAACACGATGCGCTTGTTATTGCCCAAGCCGGTGAAATAGGCGTTGCCATGGCCGGAACGGCGCGAGCCGTCCATGATGAAAATGCCTTGGCTGTTAAAGCCGCAGCGCTCCAGCAAGCCCTGGATGCGTTGTTTCAGCGTGCCGTCCTGCATTGGCGTAAATTTGTTGAATAAGGGGGCGATTACGGTCGGAAACAGCCAGCTCATCAACAAGGAAAAACTCATGATGATGGCCCAGGCATACAGCCACCAGAGGCCGCCGATGCTGTCCATTACCCACAGAATCAGCGCCAGAATTGGCAAGCCTATGACCAGCGTCAAGCCCATGGATATCATTTGGTCCTTCACGAACTGGGGTAACTTGCTTTTGTTAAAACCGTATTTTTCTTCGATAACAAAGGTTTGGTACAAACTGAACGGAATTTCAATCACGGTCATCAACAGAAAAATGCTGGCCATGGCCAGCAAACTGGCCAGTAACGTCGACAAATCGAAGGTCGACCAGAAATCAAACACCAGACTGATACCGCCCCCTAAGGTGAGTGCCAGCAGAAAAACCATGCCGACCACACTGTCGAGATCGCCCAGTTTGCTCTTCTCTATGGTGTAATCGGCAGCCTTTTGGTGGGCGCTGAGCGACACCCGGTCTTGAAAGGCGGCAGGTACCTGCTCGCGATGTTGTAAAACATAGGATTTCTGGCGTATCGCCAGCCAGAATTGGATGCCGTAGGAAAGGACTAAAGCCGCTAAAAAAATGCCAGTAAACGTGTTCATCAAGCCTATGTGGTTGGGGTTAACAATTAGCGGTACAGATTAGCTAATGCTACAATTTGCCGCAACATTATTAATACCATGGAATGAAAATGGCTCAAGATGCCGACAATCTTATCTGGATCGATCTGGAAATGACAGGCTTAGATCCTGATAACGATCTCATCATCGAAATCGCCACGGTAGTGACCGATAAAAATCTGCATATTCTGGCGGAAGGCCCGGTGATGGCGGTGCATCAGTCGGATGCGGCCTTGGCCGGAATGGACGACTGGAATCAGCAGCATCATGGTCAGTCCGGTTTGATTCAGCGGGTCAAAGACTCCAAAATCGAGGCTGCCGAAGCGGAAGCAAGCACCATAGCGTTTTTGCAGCAATGGGTACCCGCCAACACTTCGCCGATCTGCGGTAACAGCATTTGTCAGGATCGGCGGTTTCTCTATCGCTACATGCCCAAATTGGAAGCGTACTTCCATTACCGCAACTTGGATGTGTCTACTGTCAAGGAGCTGGCTGCGCGCTGGGCGCCGCAATTGAAGGATGGCTTTAACAAGCAGGCGTCGCACAAGGCCATGGACGACATTATCGAGTCCATTGAGGAATTGCGTTACTATCGGGAAACCTTCTTTAAGTTCTGATGCTGCAATTGTTCGCGGTCGCTCTGGGCGGCGCTATTGGCTCAATGTTGCGCTATCTGGCGTCCAGCGGCGTGTATCTGTGGCTGGGTAGGGGCTTTCCTTACGGCACCTTAACTGTCAATTTGCTCGGCTCGTTTTTGATCGGCCTGATGACTGAAGCGCTGATTCTGCAACGCTTGGCGATTGCCTTGGAATACCGCACCGCGATTTTGGTGGGGGTGATGGGCGGCTTTACAACCTTTTCCAGCTTTTCCCTGGAAACCCTCTATTTGCTCGAGCAAGGTCAAATCGGCAAGGCCGGTTTGAATATTGTCGTCAGCGTGTTCGGTTGCTTGTTTGCAGTCTGGGCCGGTCTGGCCTTGGGTAAGGGGCTGTTTTTCTATTCGCAAGGTACGTTTCGTCTGTTCGATTGGCCGTTTCCGTATGCATTGACGCTGGTCAATGGCATCGGCGCGTTTTTGATCGGCATCGTCGCCACGGTTCTGATGCATAAACTAGCTATTTCGATAGAGTATCGGGCAATTTTGGTGACCGTTTTGATGGGCTTATTCATCACCTTGTCCGGCTTATATTTAATTCTTTACCTGCTGGAAAGCGGCCATTCCTTCGAATCGCACATGGGTGCCATGCTGACCGTTTTTCTGGGCAACATCGTTTTTTGCGGCGCCGCGCTGTGGTGCGGCTTGTGGCTAGGTAAGCAGGTATAGCCACCGTTTTATCTCTTTTTTCAATTCAGGATATTCAACACCATGCTAGACCCCCGTTTATTTAGAAGCGACCTGGAACTGGTTCTACAACAATTGCAAAGACGCGGCTTTCAATTCGACGCCGCTGGCTATCAAGCTCTGGAAGATCGGCGTAAAGCGGTCCAGGTCAAAACTCAGGAATTGCAAAACGAACGCAATACCCGCTCCAAAGCGATTGGCCAGGCCAAAGCTAAGGGCGAAGATGTTCAGCCCTTGCTGGCTCAGGTGGCGGATTTGGGGGATCAGCTAAAAGCCGCAGAAACCGAACTGAACGACGTTCAAAACCAATTGAGCGTTTTATTGGAGGGTATCCCCAATATTCTCGACGAAGCCGTTCCAGCAGGAAAAAGCGATGCCGAGAATATCGAAGTTTCAAGGTGGGGCGAGCCGCGCCAGTTCGATTTTCCCTCTAAGGATCATGTCGACTTGGGCGAGCCGTTGGGTATGAATTTTGAGCTGGGGGCGAAAATCGCCAGCGCCCGTTTCGTGGTACTGACTGGCAAACTGGCCACCCTGCAACGCGCCATCATTCAATTGATGCTGAATACGCATATCAACGAGCACGGCTATCAGGAAACCTATGTGCCTTTCCTGGCCAACGCCGATAGCTTGCGCGGCACCGGCCAATTGCCCAAGTTCGAAGCCGATCTGTTCACGGTTAAAAACGATCCGACTTTTTACCTGATCCCCACCGCCGAAGTGCCGGTCACCAATATCGTTCGTGATGTGATCGTCGATGCCAAGCAAATGCCGCTGAAATTCGTCTGCCATTCGCCCTGTTTTCGCAGCGAAGCAGGTGCGTATGGCAGCGACGTGCGCGGTATGATCCGTCAGCATCAATTCGAAAAAGTCGAGCTGGTGCAAATTGTCACCCCGGAAACATCCGCGCAGGCCCATGAAGAACTGACCGCACACGCCGAAACCATATTGCAGAAGCTGAACTTGCCCTATCGCAAAGTATTACTGTGCGCGGGCGACACCGGCTTTTCATCGTCAAAAACCTATGATCTGGAAGTCTGGCTGCCCGGCCAACAAAAATACCGGGAAATCTCGTCCTGCAGTAATTTCAAGGACTTTCAAGCGCGGCGCTTACAAGCGCGTTGGCGTAATCCGGAAACCGGTAAACCGGAGTTGGTCCATACCTTAAACGGCTCGGGCTTAGCGGCCGGCCGGACTTTAATCGCGGTGATGGAAAATTATCAAAACGAAGATGGGTCGATCACCGTGCCGGACGCTTTACGGCCTTATCTGGGTGGTCTTGAGAAGATTCAATAACTTACAAATCATCCGGTCTTTGGCGGCACGTAAATAGTTTGGATGCGAAACTATCATGCGTTATCATCGCTGCCGAGGCCGTTATGTCAGGCAAAATCAATAACTTGCCAACTTAGTCGCCGCCTCGGAAATTCAATAATTATAAGAACAGGGGTAAACAAATGAGTGAAGCAAACGAAGTGCAAGGACCATCGTTGTATGAACGGATTGGCGGAGAAGCGGCAGTAAACGCCGCCGTCGATGTGTTTTATGGCAAAGTGCTGGAGGATTATCGAATCAACCGTTTTTTCGAAAGAACCGACATGGCGAAACAAGCCGAGCATTTGAAAACCTTTATGACGGTTGCCTTTGGCGGGCCGAACAACTATACCGGTCGTTCATTACGCGACGGTCATGTCAGATTGGTGAATATGGGCTTAAACGACTCACATTACGACGCGGTGATGGAGCATTTGGGGGCGACCATGCGCGAACTGAATGTCCCGGAAGATTTGATCGGGGAAGCCGCCGCACTGGTGGAAAGCGTTAGAGGTGAAGTACTGGGTAAATAGATGGGGTTCCGCTACGCTGTTGCGCTCATATCCGCTCAGCAGCGTAGCGGATTATCTTGGCTAGGCACTCAGTTTGAATTGCTTGGTGAGTTTTAGTAGATTTTCCGCTAGCTGATTTAGCTGGCCGGCTTCGATAGTCGTCTGCTTCGCACAGCTGCTGGTGCGTTCCGAGAGGCTGCTGATGTGGACGATGTTCCGATTAATTTCTTCCGTCACCGCCGTTTGTTCTTCGGCAGCGCTGGCAATTTGCAGGTTCATTGCATCGATAGTTTCCACCGATTGGCTAATCGCTTCCAAAGATTGCATCGTTTCCCGAGACTTTTCCACGCCGATCTGGGCTTGTGTGCGACTTTGCTGCATCACCGCGACGGCTTCGCGCGAGCCACTCTGTAACTTGACGATCATGTTTTCTATCACTGCGGTCGATTCCTGAGTGCGGCTTGCCAGGTTGCGAACTTCATCCGCTACCACCGCAAAACCTCGGCCGTGTTCGCCGGCACGCGCGGCTTCAATCGCGGCGTTCAATGCCAGTAAGTTGGTTTGTTCGGCGATACTTTTGATCACGTCTACTAAAGAGCCTATAGATTCGCTGCTTTTTTCCAGGCCTTGAATCACATTAGCGGCATCTTCAATGTCATTGGCCAATTGGCTAATCGATACGGTGGCGCTTGCGACAACGCTTTTGCCGTTTTTGGCCTGGTCGTTAGCATTGCTGGCGGCGTGGGCAGCGGTATTGGTGGTGTTGGCAACATCCTGAATGGTGGCGCTCATTTCGTTGACCGCAGTCGCTACAGACGTGGTTTCTTGCTGTTGCCGTTCGAGATGAGCGGCACTTTGGTTGGCAACTGTGTAAACTTTTTGCGCGGAAGTATGTAAGTCAGCGCTGGTATGAATGATTTCCTTGAGCAAGGCCGAGCTGGTTTCTATCATGGCATTGAAGTGTTCGGCGATTTCCTGCATTTCATCGTTCGAAGCTATGTGTACCCTGGCGCTTAGGTCATTTTGGGCAACCAGTTTAGTCGCGGTATTGATGGCAACAATGTTGCGACTGACTGACCTAGTTAAGCCCAGCAATAACACGATCACCACCAACAAAATCCCCAATAATCCGGCCAGCGTAATGTGCAGAGATCGCTCGGCTGCCGCGCTACGGTTCTGAAAAATAAGATCAAGTTGCTCTAGCAGCCCACTGTAGAGCTGATATGACTGTGTGATCGCCAGCGTGACGGTGTCGAATACCGTATTGCTGTCAATCGAAATGGTTTCGCTTTCAATCAATTGCTGCCGTACTAAATCGAGCGTGGCTTGCAAAGCCTTATGATAGTTTTCATGGCTTGTGAACAGGTTTTTGCCAACCTCGGGATTTTCTGAAAACGCCACCTCAAGCCCTTCATCCACCTTATGGGCATAGGTTTCTATATTGGCGATCAAGATCAATAATTTCGTTAATGTTTGCGGATTGATACTGCCTTTGGCTGCCACTCCGGAGGCCAGTGCGCGAGTTTGCCCCATCAATTCGATTAACTCAGGTAAATCGGATGTCAGTACGAAACCCATATGAAAACTGTCCAGCATGGGGTCGAGAATTATCCCTGATGTATTTGAAAGGTGGTTTAGCAGCTTTAAGCTATCGGCAATTAATTGATTATGAGCGGCTATCGTCACGCTCAACTCTTGATCCATGGAGCGCGATTTGATGTCGTTCCATTGTTGGTTCAGCTTAGCTAGCATGTTGTCGGTTTTCAATGTATCTCGTAGCTCGCTATCCACTTTTTCAAGTGCGGCAAAATAGCTATCGATTTCTTCACGCTTGCTAAAAATACGCTCCTTGAATTGTGTCGCGCCGTTCCGAAACGCGTTGGTCATGCCGCGATGCTGTTGAATATGTTCAATCGGCGTTCGCAGGGCGGCGAGATAGCGTAAGCCATTGCGTTCTTGTTCCGAAACGTTGGCTTCCGTTTGAAATTGCCTAACCAAGGTGCCGGCCATTAACAGCATCGGAATCAGCACGACGGTGAATAACAAGGCAAATTTTGCCGGATAGCGAAGTCTATCCATCAATGCGATGGCAGGTGAAATTAGAAAATCCATGGGGATCCCTAGCGCTTATGTTGTGGCGAACGTATCGGCAACTATAGCTGCATTATGTTTTTTTGGAGCAGGCGCCTAGTAAATTTATTCGGCGACGGAATGCCGGGCTGCAGGCCCTAGTTAGCCAGGAAGATCTAAAAGCGTGCGATTAGCAGGATTGCAGCCGACACTAATAAGCAGGCTCCTGCCAGCCACGAACCAAGGCGAGACCGCCTTTTTGAAACCCACATGGCAATAATGGACGTCAGGGAAATGAGTAAGACCGGATACGCCAATAAAATAATCGATACCGGTAACGTCGTGTTTGAATCAGCATCTTCAAGTGTGTAATAGCTGAAACAGCCTAAACTGGGTAGCGCTACTATCAGGGCCAAGACTAATAATTTGTGACTGAGCTGATTCATAGTTAAAAGCCTGAGTGGGTCTTCTTGGCAAGCATATACCTAAATGAGCGTAAGCGTGGTTTACCGCGCAAACCAAGGTCCGCGCCGAAGTGTGCTTTTCGATGTTGGGATAATATTGCCCAAAATCTAAGTCCTTGGCTTATGATTTGCTAAAATCCACCAATAGCTGTTGTGTTAACAGCCTAGCCCGTTTTGGGGAGTAGTTATGCAATACGATTCCAGTAGTTGCCGAGCATTGATAGGTTTCAGTCTGTGTTTTTGGCTATTGCCTTGCTCATCTGCCGAGCTGTCTCGCGAGGATGTGATCACTATTATTGCCAAAGCCGGTGTCCAACGGCCGATATTGGCTAAAAAAGACTTGTCCGGACTGGATTTATCGAGCGTTGCGTTCAATCAAGCCGATTTGTTTTCCGCCAATCTTGATGGCGCCAATTTGAAGGGAGCTCTACTGAGCGGCGCAAATCTTAATCTTGCGCATATGCGTAATGCAAATTTGCAGAATGCCAATTTAGCCGATGCCAGTCTATATGGTGTGCTGATGGATAATGCCGACTTGACTGGCGCTGACCTTAGTCGTAGCCGCGTGACGGGATTGCTGAACAATGTCAATTTAAGCGGCGCCAAGCTAAGGCAGGCTAATTTAGGCCCCGATTCCGCGAGCCCGCGGCAACAGCCTGATCAGCTCGAAATGAACAATGCAATACTGAATGATGCGGATTTGAGCGGTGCTAATTTTAATTATGCGCAGATGAAGAATGTATCGCTCCGTAACGCCGATTTAAGCGGTGGGCAGTTTATTTGGGTTGACTTATCGGGTGCCAATTTAGACGGCGCAACTATTGCCGATGCGGATTTCAGAAGTGCCAAGTTTGATGGCGCAAATCTGGATAATGTGAAAAGGGCCGATACCGCCCTGGGCTTTAAAAAATAAGCTTGCCGTCTGACGCTGCATCACAATCAAGTTAATTCAGGCACTGCGGCGTTGGTTTCCGTTGGCGTTGATAATTGCAATACCGACAATCCGGTCAAGGGGTGGAAGCCGAAGCAATCGACATCGGCAAAATCCGCATCATCGGCAAAAACCACGTTCAATTGGGCGGTCAGCCGGTTGGGAACGCGATACCAGGGCATTAATCCGTTCGGCTGAGCAGCAAACGGGCCCGCGGCTTTGAAATCCAGCTTGCCTTGCTCGTTGCAATACGCCATCTGCGTATAGGCATTGGCAATAAAGTTCAGGCGTTTCCAGCCGCGCAGTTTGGCGTGCCAGCGCGATTGATCTTGCTTCCGGTTTTCCAGAAACGTCGCGTAATTGCTTCCCGATAGAACCGATTCCACTTCATACGCAAAGGTCAAGGCTTGGCTAAAAGTCCATTCAGCAGGAATGCCGGCATGGACCAAAGTAAAATTAAGCTTGGAATCGTGATGAATCAGGCTACGAAGGCGTAACCATTTCAAAAGCTCCTCCCGATCCGGAGCGTTAAGAATGTCATCTAAAGTATCGTCCGGCCCCACTTGCGCATAGCCGAGCGCCACGCCCAGTAGATGAAGCTCCTGTTTGCCCAATACCACAACGGCCGCCTTGCCCAAGCTTTTGACGAAACGCAGCACTTGTAAGGATTCCGGCCCCTGGTTGACCAGATTGCCGGTAAACCACAGTCGGTCTTCTTGCGGATCGAAGCTGATGTCCGCGAGCAGTTGCGTTAGTGTCTGGTAATCGCCGTTTACACTGCCGATGGCGTAGGTAGTCATAGTTATTTAAATTCCAAAGCCATGTCTGATAAATGGCTGGCCCTGACCTTAATCAGGTCAGGGCTATGCCGGGGATTTCCACATTACCGTCAATACCTATCAATTTTGATGCCATCCGTCTTGGCTACGGATTGCTGGAAGCTGTTTGTCTGCCAACTGACTGATTATTCGCTACAAACCTATTGCCAACCGATGATCTATTCGAGGGGCTTAGCCGGATAAACCTCGTTTGTTTCCCACAACATCCGCTGTTTTGCGGGCTTAATGTAAAGTAGTCGACAGGTTTTGGGATGGTTGCTAGCGGAGCCAATCGAGCTTGCTGGCAAGGCTTGCAACATCGCCACATTCGACGCAGCAGAAGGAGGTGTTGAGTGTTTTTATATATGTAAAATCTATTGAAACGATAAAAACAATCGATTTTATTAGTGATGAAGGTTTGTTCACAATAGTCTCCAAGCTGGATCGATTGATATTTCAATCAGGTTTCCAGCGATGTAACAATTATCACCAGGAGACTTGTCATGAAAACCCTAAGCACCCTTCAAATTGCTATCGTCCTCACTGCTGCTATTGCATCAACCGGCGTTCAAGCGCACGGCGATCAGATTACTTCCGGCACTGTTGCAAATGGTCTGGTTACTGAAGTGATGTACGACAACCCCGCTTACAACCGGGGTATTCACGGCTACCCTAATCCGGTTGCGCCGCTTGTGATAGCCGAAAAACAGTTGATCTATGTCGACCAGGCGCATGGCCAAGCGATTTACAGCTATGCCGGAAACACCAAATAGTCTTTCGGCGTTCCGCCAGCTCTGCTACGCAGTCTGTTAACTTTGCCAAGTCGTTGGCTTGAATAAGGCAATTTATGGCAATAAATGTACCCAAACCAAGCAATTTTCGGTTCGCTTCGGCTTCGCTCAGCACAAGTCCGCTCAGCGAACGACCTATTTGGCATTGCCAATGGGTACAAACATCCTCAAAAATCACCTAAGGACTTACAACGCCCGTACCAATAGTACGGGCATCCAGGGGCATACTAACAGGAGCAGGCCGGTAAACCAGATATCGAACATGGGGGGTAAGGCTGGGGCTTCGAGTAGGTCGGCCGCTGGATTGCTGGGCGCGAAGATTAATACCAACGCCACCAACAGCATGAGAGGCGGAGCGAATAAAAAACCTAACAATATTCCCCAGGCTGAAGAACCGATGTCACGACAGCGTTTAATCATCGCCGATACCCCGAACAAGCCGCATGCCAAGGCGATAACCAGGTAAAACGGCACTGCATATTCGTCCGACGACCCGGTTGTGGTGATCTGATGCGCGTACAAGGGCAGCGCCAAGGCATTCAACAAGCTGGGTAGCCCAAGGGCAATGTATCGAGATCGGTCGTAACGCAACATATTTCGGTATATTCCCTGAATTTGAAGTTAACCGGGCCAACTAGATTAGCTCAGTAGGCGACGATTGCCAATTTTTGCTTGCGCGGCACTTTCCTATTGGGCGGATTTATTGCAACTCTTCTTATCGATGTAAGCGCATTGCCGATACCGGTAAAGCTAAAGTAAATTAAGCAGCCATACTTTCCGTGCCCCGGCAATAATTCTGGGGCTATCTCCATCGGCAAACCGAGCGATGATCAAAAAAATCGATGTGACCGACCTGAAGCCCAAGATGTTTATCCACGACATCAATTGTCCCTGGATAGAACATCCGTTCTTGCGCGACAGTTTTGTCGTCGAATCTGACCACGACATCGAGAAAATCGCCGCCTACGGCATTCGCCAAGTTTACATCGATACCGCTCTTGGACCGGATATGCCCGAAGCGCCAACGGTTCATGAAATACATAAACAGCTTGATGAGCGCATGCAGCATTTGGGGCGAACTCTGAAGCGCGTGCCACCGCCGCTGATCAGCGTCGAAAAAGAACGGGTAAAAGCCAAACAAGTCTGCCGCGAAGCCAATCGCATCGTGCATAACGTCTTGCAGGATTGTCGGCTGGGTAAGCAAGTCGAATTGGAACAGGTAGAGCCCGTAGTTTCCAATATCGTAGACTCGATTTTCCGCAACCCGGATGCCATCGTTAGCCTGCTCAGAATCAAGCAGGCCGACAGATATACCTTTCAGCATTCGGTGGCGGTCGGCACCTTGCTGATCAGCTTTTGCCGCGCTTTGGGTATCGACCGCAAAACCATAGAAATGGTTGGCTTGGGCGGTTTGCTGCACGACATCGGCAAAATGCAGGTGCCGAATAACATCCTGAACAAGCCGGGTAAACTCACGGAAAGCGAGTTCGAGATCATGAAAAACCATGTGCGCGATGGTTGCCTGGTGCTGGAAAAAACGCCGGGTATGTCACCGATCGCGCTGAGCGTAGCCGCCGAACATCATGAATGCTATGACGGTAGCGGTTATCCGCTAGGTTTGAAGGGTGACGAGATTAGCCTATACGGACAAATGGCAGCGGTGGTGGATGTCTACGACGCGCTGACGTCGACGCGGATTTATCACGTAGGCATCGAACCCACCGAAGTGTTAAGAAAATTGCTGGAGTGGAGCGACCACCATTTCAATCTGACAATGGTGCATCAGTTCATCCGCAGTATTGGTATCTATCCGGTCGGCACCTTGGTGCGCTTGGAAAGCGGCTATCTAGCAGTGGTAGTGGAGCAGCATCATGAAAACTTATTGCATCCTCGAGTCAGGGCGGTTTTCAATAGCCGGTCTCGCAGTTACATGCCGCCACGGGATTTCGATTTATCCAAACCCGGCTGTAATGATCGGATTGCCTCATTTGAAGTGCCATCGCGCTGGGGCGTCGATCCGGGGCGTTTCATTTAGGGATAGGCATCAACAAACGTTGTAGGCAACGGGTGCTGGCACAGTCAGCTTAAGGCCTTGAGCCTTAAATACGTGCTATCGAGCCTTACAGTGCTACGAATCCAAAGTTGGGGGGAAGTCGCTACATGCCACGGATAGCAAAGGCTGCAGAGCATGGCGATTTCCTGATCTCCAAAAACGCGCCACTGCAACCCTGATACACGCTACTGGAAGTGTCAGGTATACGTTTCAAGCCTGTAAACACGGCGTCGGCAGGCAGACTAGTTTGCAATAAACTCAAATAGTGGCGAGAAATAATCATAGTCAGAGCACTGCAAGCCGATCCTGTATGCAAAGCTGATCCACAATGATGTCTGCGGCCAGACACAATGGCATCAATTTCGTCTAATCCTTCTTCCAGTGGCGCCGTTGCATAAGCATCGGCAACTTGTTGGCTAGCCTACCAACCGATCCTTAAAACGCCGTATCCGATCGAATAACCGGGCAGCCACTAGTGCCGCTAAGGGTTTGCCATCTTTTTAGTTCAAATCGAGTCATGCCGGTACTGAGCTTGATTTAGCATTTCTCCCAGGTTTTGATGGGACGTGACAGCATTTTCTTCCTTAACCACTTTGGACAGCCTTAATTCGGCGAGTTTCCCAAAAGCGGCCATCGAGTTGCATAGCCGATTTAGGCTAAGCAAAATCCCGCTGCCAATCATTGATGATCCGGCATAATTGCGCCATGCCGTCGCTGAGCGCAGCCGGGCCGGGCTGTAAAATGTCGCAGGATTTAATTTCGTAGACTCGCTGCTGGGTTACGGCGGGAATGCTGTTCCAACCGGGGCGCGCGGCAAGATGATCCGGCCGAAATTTTTTGCCGCACCAGGAGCCGATGACAATATCCGGGGCGCGGCGCACGACTTCCTGCGGATCGGCGATGATGCGCTGCTTGGCGGAATGTTCAGTGGCCAGTTCGGCAAAGCAATCGTCGCCACCGGCGATGGCAATTAACTCTGATACCCAGCGGATACCGGAAATCATCGGCTCATCCCATTCTTCAAAATAGACTTTGGGCCGTTTGCTGAACGAAAGACCGTGTTGGTGGGCGGTCTCCAACTGTTGCCGGTATTGCGCCACCAGCGCGGCCGCTTTTTCCGGGACCCCAACCATCGCGCCCAGCAAACTGATCATATCCAAAATGCCGGCCACCGAACGCTGGTTGAAGATATGCACCGCCACGCCGGCCCGAATTAAATCCGCCGCAATGTCGGCTTGCAAATTGGAAAAACCCAACACCAAATCCGGTTGCAACGCCAGGATTTTGTCGATTTTGGCGCTGGTAAACGCCGAGACTTTGGGTTTTTCCCGGCGCGCCTGCGGCGGCCTGACCGTGTAGCCGGAGATGCCAACGATGCGCGCTTGCTCACCCAGCAAATACAGGGTTTCAGTGGTTTCATCGGTTAAACAGACGATGCGGGCGGGATAATCCATCAGCCAATCCAGGTTAAAAAGTAAACGGAGCCAAAGCGGCTAAGCAGTAGCGTATTGAGGTGCTGCGAGCAATAAAAACCGCCTAGCGGCCGATAGCCGGTAGGCGGTTTAATCAGGCCGGAGAAAACGCCGGTTTACTGCGCTTCGATCAGACTAGGGTCGTAAGCTTCCGGCGCGTCAAAGCCCAATAGGTTCAATATTGTCGCTGCTACATTCGACAGGCCGGCTTTAGGTAAATCCTGGCGTAATTGGTAACCCGGATTCTCCCTGGAAATCAGCACGAATGGAACTGGATTCAAGGTGTGCGAGGTTTTGGCCTTGGTGCGGCCTTCGGCATTGCGCGTGACATTGCCTTTTTTATCCAGCTCGTACATTTCGTCGGCGTTGCCGTGGTCGGCGGTGATAATCGCCGTGCCGTTCATCTCCAGAATCACCGGAATCAAACGCGCCAGCTGCAGATCCAGACCTTGCATCGCGGTAACCGCCGCTTCGAAATTGCCGGTGTGGCCGACCATGTCGCCGTTGGCGTAATTCACGCGCAGGTATTGATACTTGCCGCTACGCACCGCGGCTATCAGCGCGTCAGTAATCTCGGCGCATTTCATCCAGGGCCGTTGTTCAAATGGCACTACGTCGCTGGGGATTTCCACATAAGTTTCGGAGGCTTCGTCGAATTTGCCGGAGCGGTTGCCGTTCCAGAAATAGGTCACATGGCCGAATTTTTGGGTTTCGCTGATCGCGTATTGGCTGATGCCGTTTTTAGCCAGATACTCGCCCAAGGTGCGGTCGATGGTGGGCGGTTCCACCAAAAAGCGCGGCGGCAATTTGGTATCGCCGTCGTATTGCATCATGCCGGCATAGGTCACTTTCGGCAGTGGACCACGCTCGAACGGGCTGAATTGTTCTTCGATAAAAGCGCGGGAAATTTCGATCGCCCGGTCGCCGCGGAAATTGAAAAACACTACCGCATCGCCGTCGACGATAGTACCCAGCGGCTTACCGTCTTTGGCAATCACGAAGCCGGGCAAATCCTGATCGATGACGTTGGTTTCGTTGCGGAAGGTTTCAATCGCCTCGTGGGCGCTGGCAAATTGTCTGCCCAAACCCAGCACATGAATGTCCCAACCGCGTTTGACCATCGACCAGTCGGCTTCGTAACGGTCCATGGTAATTTGCATACGGCCGCCGCCGGAAGCAATTGCCACATCAAAATCTGTGCTACGCAAACCGTCCAGATACGCTTCGAACGGATCGACATAATCCAGCGCCGACGTTTCGCCCACATCGCGGCCGTCTAACAGAATGTGTAAACGCACTTTAGCCACGCCGGCTTGCTTGGCTTGTTCGATCATCGCTTTCAAATGGTCGATATGCGAATGCACATTACCGTCGGAGAATAAACCCAGGAAGTGCAGGGTGCCGCCTTGTTTGGCAGTGGCGATCACGTCGTGCCAGGCCTGGCCTTGCCAGAGATGGCCGCTGCTGATGGATTCGGCCACCAATTTGGCACCTTGGGCAAACACCCGGCCGGCGCCGAAAGCATTGTGGCCGACTTCGCTATTGCCCATGTCTTCGTCGCTGGGCATGCCCACTGCGGTGCCGTGTGCCAACAGCTTGGTCATCGGGTAGCTGGCCATGTAACGGTCCAGATTCGGGGTGCGCGCGGCTTTAACCGCGTCGCCGTCTTCGCGCGGCGAAATGCCCACGCCATCCAGGACGATGGTGACGACTGGGCCGGGGCAGGCGGGAAAACAGGAAGATTTTGTTAATTTCATGGTGTTATTCAATGGGTGGTACTTCAGAAGTTAAAAGAAACAGGGTTTGGCGATTTAGCGAAAGGTGATGCTGGCGCCTTCAAATTGCCGGACATCATACCCGATCAGCCACGTTCAGCAGCATGTCAGGGCTTGTCTTTTGCTGCTTGTTTCAGAACAAACGCCAGATTCATCGTAATCGAGACTTGCAAATAATCGTCCGCGCTTAATGTTAATTTGTCTGCCAGAGCCAGTTTGGGTTTGCCTTGGATATACAAAACGATTCTAACGGTTGCCGACATAATGTGGAACCCTTGCGCCAAGTATTTCGTCTGAACGCAGGATCGAAAAAAGCGTCCGTGCTTTTTGGGTTTGACACATATCCACGCTGTCACACCAGCGAGCGTACAATTTAAACCATCACGCCATTTGCCTGGATTGCATACATAAAAAGGTGCCGTCATGACCATCGCCCAACCGCAGAACCCGCTTGAACCCTTGCTGGAAAATTGCCGCTATTTTGAATATACCCAAGCCGCCGATCCGCTTGGCTCCGGCGCTATCACCAAGCTGCCGTTCGCCAATTTCGGTAGCGAATTGCACCAAACCGGTAGCACCCGGATTATCCCGCTCGACGTAAGCGCGCAATTAAATTGTCCAGGTCCGGCCACCAGCCCGGCGTTGTGTGCAAACTTTGTCAGAATTCTGGCCGGCGAATCGCTGGCGACCCAGTTCAATGCCACCTCGCTGTTGTTTTACGTGATGTACGGCAGCGGCCGCACCGAATTCGACGACCTGACCATCCCCTGGCAAACCGGCGATTTTGTGGTGCTGCCAGTGGGCAAGGATATTCGACATTTTGCCGACAGCGATTCGGCCTTTTACCTGGTGCACGACCAGCCGCTTTTGACTTATCTGGGGGTGACAGCCGATAGGCCATGCTTTAAACCGACGCTTTATACCGCAGCGGATTCGTTGCGTGAGTTGGCGGCAGCGCAAAAAGCGGCGGAGAGGGTGAATCGTAACCGTATCAGCGTGTTGCTGGCCAACAAAGCCATGGACCAAACCCTGACCGTGACGCACACGTTGTGGGCGATGCTCGGCGTGCTGCCCAAGGGTGCGGTGCAATTGCCGCATAGGCATCAATCGGTAGCCTTGGATTTGATTCTGGACTGCGCGCCGGGTTGCTACACGCTGGTCGGGCCGCAGATTTCGGCAAATGGTCAGATCGTCAACCCCACCCGCGTCGATTGGCAACCCTACTCAGCCTTTATCACCCCGCCCGGCTACTGGCATGCACATTTCAACGAGTCAGGCAAAGAGGCGCATTTGCTCCCGCTACAGGATGCCGGCTTGCAGACTTATTTACGCAGTTTGGATATTAAATTTGTGTTGCCGGATGGGAGTGTTTCGAGGTGAGTTTATGAGCCGCAAGGTTCGCGAAGGATGTTGTGTACGTTGTTTGCCAAATCCTAGGGGCTGTGTAATAAACTGATCGCATAGTCCACTCGTTTCTGCACACTCCCTATGCCTTCCATCAATAGCAAGCGCGTTTTAGATTGGCTAAGCAAAGCCCGGCACGACAGCAGCGCCGAATGTCGCGCGCAAGTCGAGACCACTAAAGCCGACCCAGACGAAGAAAAGAAGGTTACGCTGGCCGATGCCAAGGCCTTGCTCGACGACTCGTCGCAGAAGAACCGCAATCTGTTCGTCGGCTTTCTGGGCGTGTTGCTGTACACCTTGGTGATGACCTTGGCGATTACCGACCAGGATTTGTTGATGGGGCGGATGTCGATGAAAATCCCGCTGATCGACCTGGGCTTGCCGCCTTTGGCCTGGTTCAGCGTGGTGCCGGTATTGTTTTTGTTGCTGCATATCGATTTGCTGCACAACCTGGACGAGCACCTCAACAAACTGCTGCGCTGGCGGGAACTCAACGGTGGCACGCTGGACCGCCGGCAAATGCAGCCCTTTTTCTACGACTTTGCCTTCGCCTATCCCAACGAACGCATCATCGGCAAATTGCTGGACTGGTTCGTCTGGTTCTTGATTTATCTGCTGCCGATCTTTACCCTGCTGGTGGTGCAGGTGCGCTTTGGCGCCTATCAAAACCAATTATTGTCGGCAGTGCATTGGGCATTGGTGATGGCGGATATTGGCGCCTATGGCCTGTTTTACCGGAATTGGCGGATCGCCAATGGCCGGGGACTGGACGGACGCTTGGTCAAGATTCGACAGGCGTTGATCGATACCGCGACCTGCGTCGTGCTGTTGCTGGTTTTGCTGTGGTTGGCTGAAGGCGGTTGGAGTCATATACGAGAAGAGTTCCCTGATTGGCTTCGTGATGATTCTAGCTATTTAGCGTTTGCCTGGTTGTGCAGTGTCCTGAGCTTTTCCGAAAGTCAAACCTTGATTACCACGGCCTATGCTTTGGTGGGCGTGTTACCGACGCTGGCGGCAATAGTGTTACCGGCATTGCGCGGCGGCTGCACGCGGGCTTTACTGTGGCTTAGCTTATGCAGCTTGGCGTTGACCAGCTGGTTTTGTCAGGCTTGGGCATTGTCCGCGACTAAACTGATTATTGGAGTGTCGTCAGCTCAACCTCTAGCGGCGTTGCTGCCACGCTTGGTGGTGGCCAGCCATATCCTCAGCGGGGTCGACGACAATGAGAAACGCATGCTGCAAATGTTGGCCGATTATCAATCGGCCGACACAAGCAACTCGGCTCGAGATGCCCAAGACAGTGCAGCCAAGCCGGGTGCTGCTAAAGCCAAAGACGGTTCGTTGGCCAAGCAATGGTGGCAACAAGGCGCGCGTCTCGATTGGCGGGAACGTTCGTTCAATTTTGCCGACTTTTACGGTAGCCTGATGGCTAGGGCGGACCTTAGGAACGCACAGCTGCAGGGCGCTCGTCTCGACAGGGCGCAGCTGCAGGGGGCTGGTCTCTACAGTGCGCAGCTGCAGGAGGCTAGTCTCCTCGGGGCTCAGCTGCAGGGTGCTATTCTCGACAAAGCGCAGCTGCAGGGGGCTGGTCTCTACAGTGCGCAGCTGCAGGAGGCTAGTCTCCTCGGGGCTCAGCTGCAGGAGGCTAGTCTCTTCGGGGCTCAGCTGCAGGGTGCTAGTCTCTACAGAACGCAGCTGCAGGGCGCTCGTCTCGACAGCGCGCAGCTGCAGGGCGCTCGTCTGGACAGCGCGCAGCTGGAGGGTGCTAGTCTCGACGGCGCGCAGCTGCAGGGCGCTAGTCTCAAATGGGCGCAGATGCAGGGCGCTAGTCTCGACGGCGCGCAGCTGCAGAGCGCTAGTCTTAACGTGGCGCAGCTGCAGGGCGCCGAGCTTTCCAGAGCACAAATTCAAGGCGTCGAGTGTGAATCTTGGTCAGGAATAACCCAAGTTGTTGCCAAACAGCAATCCTCTCAGGATTGGCAGAAATGCCTGGCTAGTGCGGCTAAACCTTTAACACAACTCCACGTTCAGATTATATTGGCAAAACGGCCTAATCCAACATCCGAGCAACTGAAGGATAAGCTTGCCAAGCGTTTGCTCGAGCGAGTCAATCAGCCTAGCACGCTGCCTGAAGCCATCTGCGGCAACCTGACCGAAGACATGGCAACAGCCATAAACCAGCATTGGCACGACAGCGTTCCCGACGAATTGACCGAGCGATGGGCCGAACAAGGCCAGCCTTGCGCCGAGCCGCCGAAAACTGACTTGCCGGCTTCCGGCAAACCAATCCCATCATCAAAAACGGCTCGAGCAACCGACGCCAAACCCAAAGCCCGCTCCGAATAGCGAAGCCTATTCGGAGGAATGAAGGCGTTAGCTCCACCTAAAACCCCGGTGGTAGTATCCAAGGGGCATGGCGGGACCGATCTGAGGCTGTATGATGTCAAACATGCGACGCTTCATTCAACACTTCCGTCGCCCACTGATTCAGGCTTTTGCCTTTCGCTTTGGCGGTTACTAGGGCGGCTGCATGGATTTCGGGCGGTATGCGCAGCATCAGTTTGCCGCTAGCTGGTTTTTCCGGCGATTTTCCGATGCGGGAGCAAGTTTCCAGGTAGTCGTCAACCGCTTCCTCAAAAGCGTTACGCAATTCGGTTACCGTCTCGGCATGAAAGCCGATCACATCTTGAATGCCCAGCAAGCGTCCAATCAACAAGTTGTCTCTGTCGTCAAAATCGATGCGGGCGGTATAGCCTTTGTAAGTCATGGTGTTCATGGTCTGACTCCAATAGAAGATAAAAAGTCGCGAGCCTGTTCGACTTGGTAAGGTTTGGCTTCCTTGTTTGGATGAGGTCGATGGAAGGTCGCGATTCGGCCTTGGAATACAAAACGTACTCGTGAGCCTCGTCCCTCGATTACTTCACAGCCTATTGCGGCAAAAAGCGATTCGATGCGTTGCCATTCCAATGTGGCCGAAGTGGGGTTGGCAAAGATGGCTTGCAAGGTCTTGGTGTGCCTTGCATTCATGCCACTATGCTATCAAATAATGCTATCGCTTGTCAGCCCGCGTAGCTCCGAATAGCGAAGCGTATTCGGAGGCATGAAGAGTGTTAAATTCGTCCGATTACGTTTCATTAATCGGACCTACGGACCTTGGGTAAATCAGTTTGAAGTGTCGGCAAAACGTAAGTTGATGGTGTTTTATCAGCGCTGAAGAAGATCACTCCTGCCGTTTTCGCAATAAAGGTAGTAGGAAATATGCAGCAAAATTAGGCTTTTAGCACTAGCTAGTCACAAAAAAGGCGATAATCCGGGTTCTTAGCCTGGCGTTGGGTTTCTAACCAATAGTCAACAGTCGGCTTTATAGCTACTAGTGGCGGCGATGGTAATTGTCGAATCTTGGTATTTGTTGTGGTTGTTGTTGCGGATAGACAAAACCCCGCACAGGCGGCAATCCATAATAATCGGCTGGGGCCTGATAGCCCGTCGGAGGCTGAGGATTATAGCCACGATAACCACCGTGATAGCCGTTGTAATTTTGATTGCCTTGATAGTTTTGGTAATCGTGATCCTGGTTATAGTCGTTCCGGTAATCGTCTCGGCCATAGAATTGCCGCTGTTCGGGTTGTTGTTGGTATTGTCGTTGCTGCGACTGTTGGCGAGGGATATAGACCCAGTCATCCTGATCGCCGAAAGCCGTGTCTGACAAAAACAAGCCAAATGTCAAAACCAATGCATGCCTGACCATAAATCCTCCTAAAGTTGGATTCTTGTGAGATAGCACATTATTCTCTTTCGGCCTTAAAGACTACTTAAGCTTGGATTATTTGGCTAGTCATTGGTTTTTGACGTGACCAATGACTATTTGCTTTTTCTAGGTCGCAGCTGGGCCATTTGCAGCCCGCGTAGGTCCGATTAACATAGTGTAATCGGACGCATGATGACCTTCGTTCCTCCGATTACGCTATCGCTAATCGGAGCTACCTTTCGTTCCTAGCCTTGCCAACAACTTCTCCAAAAACGCCACCTTATCTTCCATGTCCTTAAAGGTCTGCGTGAAGCGTAATTTATCCGCGCCGTCGAATTTATACACCTGCGACTGGCTTTGAATCATCAAAATCAACTCGCCTGTGTCGATTTGCGGTGTGGCGGCAAACACGATGCGGCCGCCGGTGGCGTGGGCTTCGATTTTGCGGATGCCCAAATGTGCCGCGTGTTGTTTCAGTTCGGTGATCGCGAACAAGGCTTTGACTTGATCCGGCAATAAGCCGAAGCGGTCGATCATTTCGATTTTTAATTTGCGCAAATCGTCTTCGGTTTCGGCGCTGGCGATGCGTTTGTATAACACTAGGCGGGCATGGATGTCCGGCAGATAGTCTTCCGGGATCAGTGCGGCGATTTGTAAATCCACTTCCGGGCCGGTATCCAGCGGCGCGTCCAGCTCCGGTTGTTTGCCGGATTTCAGCGCTTTGACCGCGCGTTCCAGCAGCTCGGTGTACAAGGTAAAGCCGATTTCCTGAATCTGCCCGCTTTGTTCATCGCCCAGCAATTCGCCGGCGCCGCGGATTTCCATGTCATGCGAGGACAGCATGAAACCGGCGCCCAATTCGCCGGAGGTCTCGAAGGCTTCCAGACGTTTGATCGCGTCCTTGGTCATCACGGATTTGGGCGGCACGATGCAGTAAGCGTAGGCGCGGTGATGCGAACGGCCCACCCGGCCGCGTAACTGGTGCAACTGCGCCAGACCGAGTTTGTCGGCGCGGTTGATGACGATGGTGTTGGCGCTGGGGATGTCGATGCCGCTTTCGATGATGGTGGAGGCAATCAACAGATTAAAACGCTGATGGTAAAAATCCAGCATGATTTGCTCCAACTCGCGCTCGGCCATCTGGCCGTGGGCGATCTGGATGCGCGCTTCCGGCACCAGTTCACTCAGCTCGCGCATCATTTTCTCCATGCTTTTCACGTCGTTGTGCAGGAAAAACACTTGGCCGCCGCGCTTGATTTCCCGTTGGCAGGCTTCCTGGACTTGCGAGTCTATCCATTCGGTGACGAAAGTCTTGATGGCGTGACGGTTGGGCGGCGGGGTGGCGATGATGGAAATGTCGCGCAGGCCGGCCATGGCCATGTTCAAAGTGCGTGGAATTGGTGTAGCGGTCAGCGTCAACAAATCCAACTCGTGGCGCAGCTTTTTGAAATGTTCTTTTTGGGTCACGCCAAAGCGGTGTTCTTCGTCGATGATTACCAAGCCCAAGGCTTTGTATTTCATCTCTTTGGACAGCAATTTGTGGGTGCCGATGACGATATCGACTTTGCCGTCGGCTAAATCGTCGGCGATGGCTTTTTGTTGCTTGGGGGTGACGAAGCGCGAGGTGACTTCGATGCGTACCGGCCAGTCGGCGAAGCGGTCGCGGAAGTTTTGATAATGTTGCTGGGCGAGCAGGGTGGTTGGCACCAGCACCGCGACCTGTTTGCCGCTTTGTACTGCCACGAAGGCGGCGCGCATCGCCACTTCGGTTTTGCCGAAACCCACGTCGCCGCAGACCACGCGGTCCATCGGTTGGCTGGCGGCCATGTCTTGCAAAATGGCTTCGATGGCGCTGAGCTGATCCGGGGTTTCTTCGAACGGGAAGGCGGCGGCGAAAGCGTTGTAGTCGCTATTGTCGATGTTAAAGGCAAAGCCTTCGCGGGCGGCGCGTTTGGCGTGAATGTCCAGCAACTCGGCGGCCACATCGCGGGCGCGCTCCATGGCTTTTTTCTTAGCCTTGCTCCATTGGTCGGTACCCAGTCGATGTAGCGGGGCGTTTTCGGCGCTAACCCCGCTGTAACGGCCGATCATGTGCAAGGAGGCCACCGGCACATAGATTTTGTCTTGGTTGGCGTATTCCAGCATCAAAAACTCGGCGTCGATACCGCCGACGTTGAGTATCTGCAAACCCAAGTAACGGCCGACGCCGTGTTCCTGATGCACCACCGGCGAACCTATCGTCAGTTCGTCGAGGTTGTTGAAGATGTTTTCCAGCGCCCGGGCCGCTGATTTGGCGCGGCGCCGGCGTTGTTGGACTTTTTCGCCGCTGAGTTGGCTTTCGGTGATGACTGCCAGTTTTGCATCTTCGAGCCACAGACCATGATCCATCGGCGCAACGACGATGCACGGCGAATGGTGGGATTGTAGAAATTCCGGCCAGCTTTGCACCTGTTTGGCGGCCAGTTTGACGCTTTTTAATTTGTCGATCAGGCCTTCGCGGTGGCCTGCTGTCTCGGCAACAAATAGGATTTTGCCGTCAAAACCTTCGATGAACTGGCGCAGGCGTTGTGCGGGTTCTTTTAAACGGCTGTCTATCGCTATGTCCGGTACCTGTTTGCAATCGAAGGTGTGGGCGGTTTCTGCTTGGTTATCCAGCACTACGCGACTAAAGCTATCGGTGTGTTGCTGGATTTCCTCGGCCGACAAGAACAAACGCGTCGGCGGCAATAATGGTCGATCAGTGTCGTATTTGCGTTGCTGATAGCGTTCGTCGGCTTCGCTGTAAAAGCGCTGGGCGTTTTCGGCGAAATTGGCTGGCAGTACAAACAGCGCAGTCTTGGGCAAATAGGCGAATAGCGATTCGGTGCGCTCGACGAACAGCGGCAGGTAATATTCGATGCCGGCCGGGGCGATTTGCTTGGAAACATCCAGATAGAGATTGTTTTTGGGCGAGGCGTCCGGGAATTGCTCGCGGAAGGCCTGGCGGAAGCGTTTGATGGCTTCGTCGGTAAACGGAAACTCACGGGCCGGGAATAGCTCGACTTTTTGCATTTTGTCTTGCGACATTTGCGTGTCGGGATCGAAGCTACGGATCGATTCCACATCATCGTCGAACAACTCAATGCGGTAGGGCTGTTTGGAGCCCATCGGGAACAAGTCCAGAATCGAGCCGCGTACTGCGAATTCGCCGTGTTGATAGACTTGCGACACGCATTGATAGCCTACGGCTTCCAGTTTTGCGCGAGAAACTTCCAAGCTCAAAGTGCCGCCGACTTCTATGGCAAAGCTGTGGGCCAGAATATGCTCGCGCGGTGCCAGACGGTGCATCAGCGTCGCCACCGACAGGATCAGCGCGCCGCGCTTCGTGTCGGGTAGCAAGGCCAGTGTGCGCAAGCGTTCCGAGATGATCTCCGGCAACGGGGAAAATACATCGTAGGGTAGGGTTTCCCAATCCGGAAAATGCAGAATAGGCAGGCTGTTGTCCAAGAAGAACGCCAGTTCGTGCTCCAAACGCAAGGCGGTTTGGGTGTCCGGAGTGACGATGACCAGTAGGCGTTTTTCTTGGGTAATTGCTTGGGCCAGCGCAAGCGAGTCGCCGCAACCACTCAGGCCGCTCCAGAATACCGTGGTGGGGTGCTGCGGCAATGCTGCAGCGGGAATAAGCGGTAAAGACATGGCGATGGAATTGGGTTTCAGAAGGGCTGCATTATAACCGCGATATTTGGGCTTGGAATAAGCTTACGCGGCCTATTTGGGATGTGCTAAGGCCTTTGCTGTCCGGCGAATCCGCTTGTCGCGTATATCCGGACAAGGAAATGAGATCAATAAGAGTTAGTGGCTTTGCTAAGTTGCTGTGCTATTAGAAATACCTCATTGCGAGTCTTATACTGAATATTCTACAGGTCTTAAATGCTCAAGTTTTTCTGCTGTAATTCGATTTCCTGCATATAGCGTTGGATGCTGTTCTCGAATACTTGCGGGATGTGCGTAAATTTGCAGCCTACGCGATGTTGATAGGTTGTAGCGTTGGCTCGGACATTGGTCACGCTTTTCACTACTAAGCCAACAGTTGCTCTGCTGCCGTCGTTCAAAAACAGGGCGCATTCGTCTATCACGGTATCGGGTACCAAGAAGTCGGCAATCTTAGTGTCGGGGTTTAGGAGCGAAAATCCGGAAAGACTAATGTCGGACAGGTTAAAAGCTTTGGTTTGCGATTCGGTTTCACCTGCTTCATTTTCGATGGCAAGGTTGATTTCGCAGGTGCTGTTTTTATGCGATAGCGGCACTTTAACGCGATAATACTGGCGGCGTTGCATCCAAAAAATGGCATCCGGGATAGGCATCGCAAACACCGGGTGGCCGTCGCTTTGCGATTTTTTGATGTCTTTGCCTCGGAACGAAACTTTAATCCCTTCGTATTCGGTGCGGAACAGCACTTTTGCGGAGCCGAGCAGTTGCTTATTCAGCAATTCCGTAGGCGCAACGTCCAGCGTGATCAGGTTGGCTTTTTGATCGAGATCGATAATGGTGGTCAAAAACGATTGATTATGTTCGCCAAAGTGTGCGGAGATAATGCACTTCTTTTTTATTAGATCGCTCAAGTGGCCAAAAACCAGTTTGGCGCTTCTAACGAGGTAGTCGGATTCTTTTTGCATTTAATTGCTAAATTTTGCGGATAGATAAGAGCACTACTGTAAAATACCGCAGATTATAGTGCATATGGAAGGAGTTTTGATGGGTTGGTTGCTATTGTTCGCCGCAGGTTGCTCGGAAATCGTGTTCGCTGTAAGTCTCAAATACAATGACGGGTTTACCAAGTTATGGCCAAGCGTAGTGACCGGCGTATCGGGTGCGGGCAGTTTTTACCTATTAATGTTGGCGATCAGGACGCTGCCCTTAGGTACGGCTTACGCAGTCTGGACGGGCATGGGGGCTGTTGGTGTCGCTATACTCGGGATTTTTTTGTTTAAGGAGTCGGCGGATTGGTTCCGGTTGGCGTCGATTCTGTTAATCATCGTCGGCATCGTCGGTTTGAAGCTGACGCATGTGGAATAATGCTGCATTTGCTGTCGCAAATGCCGTTGCAAACAGCGGTTGTTGAGCGCATTGGCAATGGTGATGATGTCGTCTTGATGGACGGCGCAGTGTGTGCCACGCTGACCGGGCATAGTGGCAATGCCTTGTTGCGGCAATTGCTGAGTCAGTCGTGTCGGGTTTATGCCTTGCAAGAGATGTTATTGGTTCACGGCGTCGAGCAGCAAGGCTTGTTGGTGGGTGTGGAGCTGATCGATTACGCGGGCTTGGTCGAGTTGACCGTGAAGAATCCGGTGATTCATTCGTGGTGTTGATGGTCGACGGCCTTGTCTTGCCAACCAGCGACGACGGCTTTCTGCGTGATGCCGGGCAATGGAATCGAGAGGTGGCCGACGAGTTGGCCCGGCTGGAAGCGATTGAGATTAGCGATGCGCATTGGGAAATCCTGCTGTACATTCGCGATTACTATCAAAAATTCCAGCACTTGCCTAATGCCCGGATGTTTGTGGCGGCTATCCGCAAACAATTCGGCGAAGACAAGGGCAATAGTCGCTATCTGCAAAAATTGTTTCCGCAAGGGCCGCTGAAATACGCCTGTAAAATCGCCGGCTTGCCCAAGCCACCCACCTGTTTATAAAAATGTTTTCAAGAGAGTTTCATGAGTAACCCCCGTGTTGGATTTATTAGTTTGGGCTGTCCCAAAGCCTTGGTCGATAGCGAACAGATTTTGACCCGCTTGCGTAGCGAAGGCTACCAAGTCTCGCCAAACTATAAAGATTCGGATTTGGTGATCGTCAATACCTGCGGCTTTATCGATGCGGCGGTTGAGGAATCGCTGGACAGCATAGGCGAGGCTTTGGCGGAAAACGGTAAGGTCATCGTTACCGGTTGTTTGGGGGCGCGCCAAGATGAGATATTGGCTCGTCATCCCCAGGTTTTAAAAATCACCGGCGCCCATGCCACAGACGAGGTGGTGTCAGCGGTACACGAGCATCTGCCGCCGGCGCATAATCCGTTTACCGACTTAATGCCGCCGCAAGGCATCAAACTGACGCCCAAGCACTACGCCTATCTAAAAATCTCGGAAGGTTGCAATCATCGCTGCACGTTTTGCATCATTCCGTCGATGCGCGGCGATTTGGTAAGCCGGCCTATCGATGACGTGATGTTGGAAGCCGAGCGTTTGGCAGATGCCGGCGTTAAGGAGTTGTTGATCGTTTCGCAAGATACCAGCGCTTACGGTTTGGATCTGAAATACGAAAGCCGGCGATGGCGCGGTCGGGAAATGCAAACCCGGTTTTACGACTTAGCCGCAGCCTTGGGTGAGTTGGGGATTTGGGCGCGGATGCATTATGTCTATCCCTATCCGCATGTCGATGAGGTGGTGCCGTTGATGGCCGAAGGCAAAATCCTGCCGTATCTGGATATTCCGTTTCAGCACGCTAATAGCCGGATTTTAAAATTGATGAAACGTCCGGCCGCTGCGGAAAACAATTTGGAACGCATCCGTGCCTGGCGGAAAATTTGCCCGGATTTGACGATCCGCAGTACTTTTATCGTCGGCTTTCCCGGCGAAACCGAGCACGACTTTGCAGAGTTACTGGATTTTCTAAGCGAAGCGCAAATGGACAGAGTCGGCTGTTTTGCCTATTCGCCGGTGAAGGGAGCGGTAGCTAACGATTTGCCCGGTGCGGTAGCGGAAGAGCTTAAGCAGGAGCGCTTGGCGCGTTTCATGGAGCATCAAGCGGCTATCAGCGCCGAGCGCTTAGAGCGTCGGGTTGGCCGAATCGAAACGGTGTTGGTCGATGAGGTGGTCGAGGAGGGTGCGGTGGCGCGCAGCAAGAGCGACGCACCTGAAATTGACGGCCAGGTGTTTATCGACGGCGCAAGCCATTTACAAGTCGGCGATTTCGTCAATGTGGAAATTGAAGAAGCCGACGAGTACGACTTGTGGGGTAAACTGATCTAACGAAAAAGCCGCTGGTTAGGCGGCTTTTTCAGTTCAATTTACAGCGGTGTTACGTTTTCCGCTTGTGGGCCTTTTTGGCCATTGGTCACTTCCATCGTGACTTTTTGGCCTTCTTTCAAGGTTTTGCGGCCGTTGCCGTTGATGGCACTGAAATGTACGAATACATCTTTGCCGCCTTCTTGCTCAATGAAGCCGAAGCCTTTTTCATCATTGAACCATTTTACTTTGCCTTCTACTTGAACTGACATAAATCTCTCTTGCTAATAAAGTGCTATTCGCTGGTTTGGAACTAGGGTTGGTGAATAAAGCAGGTAGTGGAAAACAATGTTTGTTGATCCAATTGCAGACTTGAAAAGCGACAACGATACCGAGCTAAATCAACTACATTATACATCGCAATCGGCGGGTATCCACAAAAACTAGCTAGATTTTGCGTGTTAAATGATTGTGACAATCGTTTTTCGGTTGTCTTTGTAGGGTGGTCGGTTCGAGGCTAACGCAGGTTGCGGGTGGCTAAGATATTGAAATGAAGTGGTTTTTTACGAGGTTTTTTTGTGTTGCTGTAATGCTCAAACCCGTTTTCTGCCGATTGGATACAGCAAATGAATCGCCGCAAAATAAACAAAAAATTACTGGATTTTGCAATTGACCTATTGGGCAGGCCCTAAAAAAACCGCCCAATAAGCTTGTCGCTTTAAAAATAATTGCCGTTAATCAGGAAATGGGTGGCAATGCTGCCGAAAAAGCCGATCAAAATGATCGGCATCCATTTCAAGTGCGCGCTAAAGGTGTAAAGGCCTTTCATCTGTCCCATCAAACCGACTCCGGCCGCCGAGCCGATAGCCAGCAAACTTCCGCCGACGCCGGCGGTCAAGGTGACCAGCAGCCATTGTCCTTGGGATATTTCCGGATGCATGGTCAGTACCGCAAACATGATAGTACCGTTATCGATGAATGCCGACAGGATGCCGACCACTATATTGGCGATGGTTGGGTCCATTCCGACGTACAACACATCAGAGGCCATGGTCAAATAACCGATGAAACTCAAACCGCCGACGCTGATCATGACGCCGTAAAAAAACAGCAAGGTGTCCCATTCCAGCGTGGCAACGCTTTTGAATACGTCGAATTTCTGATTTGGTCTCGCGTCGGGAACCGCAACATTAAATAATTTATAAACGTGGGCAAAGTCGCTAATTTTGCCATTGTCTTTGTCGGCGGTTTTTTGTAGATAAAAGCCCAGGAATTTCAGATAGGTCAGACCCGCCAGCATGCCGGCCGCAGGCGGTAATTTCAGCATGTTTTCAAAACAGACCGCAGTAATAATGGTCAGCAAAAACAGCACAATCATAGTCAACGCGCCACGTTTCATTTTTGGCGCTTTACCCACTGCCGCTGGATGTTGCTTGGGTATCCAGAAATGCATAATTATTGCGGGCAGTGTGAAATTGACCACGGCAGGAATGAATAGAGAATAAAAATCCTTAAAAGGTACTATCCCGCTTTGCCAAACCAGCAGTGTGGTGATGTCGCCGAATGGGCTGAACGATCCGCCGGCATTGGTCGCTACCACCACGTTGATGCAGGCTAATGTAACAAACTGCCGATTGTCTTTGCCCATTGCAGCGATCACCGCTCCCATTAGCAGGGCTGTGGTCAAGTTGTTGCAAACCGAGGACATAAAGAACGACATGACGCCGGTAATCCAGAACAATTTTCGGTAGCTAAACCCCTTGCTGAGCAACCAAACCCGCAGATTATCAAAGACGCCGCGGTCTTCCATTGCGTTGAGATAGGCCATCGAAACCATGATAAACAAAAACAGTTCCGCATAGCCCTCCAGGCAGCCGCGGAACGCATGGCGGGCGATTTCACTCATGCCGTTATTAACGTAAATACCGGCGATAAAAGCCCAGATTAAGCTCGCCGCTAAAACCATGGGTTTGGATTTATTTAATTCGGTGACTTCTTCGGTCATTGCCAGCAGGTACGCAACTGCAAAAATAGCGATAGCTGAATAACCGACCCAATGTTTGGTGAGATTGAGGGCTTGTGAGGCTTGTTCTGCGTCTGCCCAGGCTATAACTGGAAAAAGTCCGAGCAATAATAGAAAGATGCGCGAAAACACGGGTGAACTCCTTTCAATAACTGGGTGCAGGACTTTCACGGCAGGGAGTGTGTTCCTCGACCGTGACTGCTTTTTGCCGTGCCCGTTTAGTTACGGGCTTGGCGATCACGATATTACAAGTTTGTAGCTGTATAGCCAGTGTAGCCTAGCATTGCTAAAACGAGGGGAAGTCCCGTAGGCACGCCCCTCGATTATCAGCCTTGCGCTAGTCTACCGGGGATAGGCTTAATGTCTGCCTATATATTATCGTTCGGCTTCCAGCAAATAAGTCAGCCAGAGCGAGGACAGCTTTTCCTGAACCGTGTTTTGCCGTAGGCGGGCAGCTAAGTTTGGGAAATCGACATAGTCCAGGGCCTGATCCTGGTTGTAACAGGAATACATAAAGCTCTCTTCGCCGCTTTCCGGGTCCACATGTTTGCATAAACATTGGGCGCAGACGCCTTTCATCATGCATTGCATCGGTGAGTTGATCGAGCCAACCGCTTCGTGGCCTTCCTTCAAGTATGGTTTCAGTGCGGCAAAACGCGCTGCTTTGACCGCGGCCATCATCCGGTCGGAACCGATTACGATCAGATGTTCTACATCTTGCAGGCGCAAGCCGGTTTCGCCCAATTTTCCGGTGGCATAGGACACCATGGCTTCAACAATATTGCCGACGAAGGTTTTATCCTGTGGCCGAGTGACGGGTATAGCCTCGTTACCGGGTCTATCATCGACCGCCCAAACGATCACGTCGGACGCTTCTTCGATTTCCGGGACCTTGAACAAGTCTTCGCTGTTACGGTAGCCAGCGAAATACAGTACTTTGTTACCGGCATTGCGCATGGCTTTACCGATTGAGAACAATACCGCGTTACCCAAGCCGCCGCCCAGCAGCAAAACCGTTTTGCCGGTTGGAATTTCGGTTGGCGCACCGGTAACCCCCATTAATACCAGGGGGTCGCCCACTTTCCAGGTCGCGCACAAGCGGCTGGAGCTGCCCATTTCCAAGGCAATCAAAGATACTAGACCTTTTTCCTTGTCTACCCAGGCGCCGGTCAAGGCCAAGCCTTCGGCAGCCAGCGTGGTGCCTTCGACTACTGGGGCCAGTGATTCATAGTTTTGCACCCGGTAAAACTGGCCGGGTTCGAAATGTTTCGCAGCCGCGGGCGCTTTAATCACCACTTCGATGATGGTCGGCGTCAGGCGATTCACTTCAACGACATGCGCCCGGAAGGTTGCATCCAGTCTGTCTTGTAAGTCGGTCAACTGCGCATCGCGTTGTGCTTGTTGTGTAGCGTCCTGCGAAGCAATTTGGTCGGCAAACAGCTTGACGATGTAGGGATAGCCGTCTTTTGCGCTGGCCATCGCTTTCACCACGTTGCCGGCGTAAACCGGATGGTTGTCACCATAGAATGTAATGTAACGGCCGTTGCTGTGGTAAGAGGTAAACGGCGCTGGTTTACCGACTTTGACTTGTGTCTCGTCGGTGGTCGCTACCAATTCCGTTTGGCCTTGTAACCATTCCGGCTCGTGGCGTTTGTAGAATTTGCGATCCATGACAAAGGTGCCGGGGTGCTCGGATTGGTAAATGGTGTTAGGCGCGGTGCCGGCGGCGATGAACAGGCCGCGCAGCTTCACTTCCACTTCATCGGTTTTACGCCATTTGCCGTCTTCTTCGGTCAGTTTCTCAAAGCGTACTGCCTGCAAATGGCCATATTGATCTTCGATGGCTTCCAAGGGGCTCATGCCTTCGGCCAGATAAATACCCTCCGATAGCGCTTCGTGGATTTCTTCGTGGTTTTGGCGATAAGCCGGCGAATCCTTGATACCTTTCCGATAGAACAGCGTCACGCCGCCCCATTGTTTCAGGAAGGGCAGAAAGTTAGGGGTTTCGCCTGCAGCTGCGGCACGTTCGCGCTCTTGCTCGATTACTCGGCCATGTGCCAGGAACTCTTCCAAAATTTCCAGTTCTTCGCCATCGTAACGGCCGCGCACTGTCGCTTCACCGTATTTAGCCACAAGCTTTTCGTAGCGATGCAAAATTTTGCTTACTTGTCCAGGGTAGTAGGCGAGCAGCTCGGTGGTGGTGTCGATGGCGGTTAAGCCGCCGCCGATGACGCCGGCCGGTAGTCGTACTTGCAGATTGGCCAGTGAGGATTTTTTCGCCGCACCGGTCAATTGCAGGCCCATCAAAAAGTCGGATGCCTTGCGGATACCGCGAATCAGGTTATTTTTCAGATCGATCACGGTCGGCTTGCCGGCGCCGCTGGCAATGGCAATATGATCGAAACCCATTTCCCAAGCTTCATCGATAGTGATGGTGCCGCCGAAACGCACGCCGCCATAACATTTGAAAGCGTTGCGACGCAGCAGGGTCAGGTAAATGACTTTCAAAAAGTTTTTATCCCAACGCACGGTGATACCGTATTCGGCCACGCCGCCGAAGCCCAGCAACACTCGCTTATCCAGGTCTTCGTAAAGACTTTGGAAGTCCATGATAGGCATTGGCACGTTGTCGCGGTCGCCGGTCAAATGCAAGGGTAAGGGTTCGATTTTCAGAGCGTCGATACCAACCACGCCAAAACCTTCATTTAGCAAATAGTGCGACAGGGTGTAACCGGCTGGGCCCATGCCGGCGACCAGCACGTTCTTGCCGTTATAAGGCAAGGCGCTAGAGCGCTTGACGTTGAGCGGATTCCAGCGGGTCAACAAGCTGTAAATCTCGAAACCCCACGGCATGAACAGCACGTCGGTCAGCACATTGGTTTCGATTTGCGGGATGTTGACGGCTTCGGTTTTTTGATAAATACAACCACGCATGCAGTCGTTGCAAATCCGATGGCCGGTGCCGGGGCACATCGGATTGTCGATGATGATCATCGCCAACGCGCCGATATTGTCGCCCTGACGCTTGACCACATGCATCTCGGAAATTTTTTCTTCCAAGGGGCAGCCGGTCATCAATGAACCCAAATGATTGGCCTTGAAGCTACCGTCTTTCTTATTCTTAATGCCTTTCGAGCAGGAATCGTTGTCGCGGTCGTGGCAGTAGATGCAATGGTCGATTTCATACAGCGCCTGACGTTGTTTGAAACGTTTGTCGGTCAACGCAAAACCGTCGCGGCGGCGATGATGGTGATCGTCGCAAGCCCACACGCCATAGCCGTTTTTCGCAACAGTGTCGTGTTCGACCAGGTTTTCCAGATTGGTTTTTTCAGGGATTTTGAAGCTTAGCCATTTGGCTACCAAGGTCTGCAATTCAGGATCTTGTTTGGCGGCAAAACTCCAGCGGCAGACGATGTCCAGTAGGCCGGCTACCAGTGCTGCGGGGCTGTCGTAGCCGCTCAGTTGATCTTTCAGGTGAGCAACATCGGCATCGCTAAGTTCGGTTTGTTGTGATAAACGCCATAAATCGGCGCCAAGTTGGCTGACAGCTAACTCCTGGTCAGCCTGAAATAAATCCTGTCTGTCGGTGGCAGTCAGCAAGCCGTCTAGCTGGGTACGCAGCGCGGCAATATCCCAGCCTTCGATAGTCTGGCCTTTGAACAACTTGCTCAAATTACCGACGATTTCGGTGCGATAGACAAATACTGCGTCGAATTCGCCGTGAATATTGTCGATTTGTTGGTCGCGCACATCGCTGACATTGAATAAACGCGCAACAAAGGTGCCGACCAGCGGCGCCATTTTCACCAATAACTCGGAAATATCTTCCGGCTTCATCCCCTCGCCGCCGCAGGCGCGGTAAGCGGTAATGTCCGCAAACAAAGCCGCGTCATGCTGTTGCACGGACTGATCGAACACAGTCAGCAAGTCGGCCAGGCGTTTGGCATCGTAGAGGTCTTTATAAGCAAAGCCGGGGATGCCGAGGGTGAGTTGGGTAAGGTCGCGATTATTAAGCTTTTGTGTCATCAAGTTATTCCGTGAGCGTTCGCTTGAAGTTGTAAATAAAGTTCTGAATTAAGGACGGTCGTCGACGACGCTATCTTTGGCTGGCGGCATCAAATCTTCGCGGCTCAAGCCAAAAGTCAGAGCCAGCGAGCTGGCGATATAAATGGACGAGTAAGTACCTTTGATGACGCCGATAAGCATCGCGATCGCGAAGCCGTGGATGGTTTTGCCGCCCAGGAATGCCAGGGCCAACAGAGTCAGAAATACGGTCAGGGAGGTCAGGATGGTCCGGCTTAAGGTGTCGTTCAAAGCGGTGTTGACGATTTCATTGATAGCGCCTTTTCTGCTGCTGCGCACGGTTTCTCTGATCCGGTCGTAGACCACGATGGTGTCGTTGATCGAATAACCGACCAGCGCCAAGATCGCCGACAATACGGTCATATCGAACTCCCAGCCGAATACCGAGAAAAAGCCCATGGTAATGATGGTGTCGTGAAACAGCGCGGCAATCGCACCGACCGACAGTTTCCATTCAAACCTGATGCTGACATAAATCATGATGCCGATAAAGGCAAAGAATAGAGCCAAGCCGCCGTCGTTGACCAAGTCTTCACCCACTTGCGGGCCGACAAATTCGACGCGGCGGAGTTCGCCGGGTTGGCTTTGACTGCTGTTGGCGATGCTGAGGACTTTTTCGCTCAGCTCTTTTTGCGTGATGTTTTCCACCGGTTTCAGGCGGATCAACACATCGGCGGCGCTGCCGAAATGTTGCAGATTGGCGTCGGCAAGGCCTTGTTGCTCAAGGGTTGCGCGCATTTTGTCCAGGTCTGCCGCTTGGTTGTAATGCAGTTCGTAGACACTGCCGCCGGTGAAATCGATACCCAGGTCCAGGCCTTTTACGAAAAAGGACACCAGAGAAATTAAAAATAAGGTGCCGGAAAAGAAAAACGCCAGCTTTCTTTTGCTGAGAAAATCAATGTGTCTAGCGGAAGTCATGCCAATGTTCCTGATAAATGGTAAGTGTTGCTATCCGATCACGCTGAATCTACAGTGTCAAATAGAGGGCTTGCGGACGATAAGGCGGAGAATTGTACTATTTTCTCCAGAAAGTGGGTGTAAAAAGCACGATGAGCGTGAACACTTCCAGGCGTCCCAATAACATGGCGATAGCACAAATCCAGGTTTGAAAATCGCTGAGACTTTGGTAATTCCCGGCAGGCCCGACTTGATTCAAGCCTGGGCCGGCGTTGTTGATGCAGGCAATCACGGCGCTGAGTGCGGAGATAGGATCCAGTCCGGAAAAAATCAAGGAAAAAGTCAATACCACGATGGAAATGAAATACAGGAAAATAAACGCCAGCACCGCGAATATGATTTTGTTAGCAATCGGCGTGTTGCCTATGCGGACCGGATTGACGGCGCGCGGATGCAGCAGGCTGAACATTTCCCGGCCGGCCTGTTTCCACAACAGCAGGGTACGGAACATCTTAATACCGCCGCCGGTAGAACCCGTGCAGGCGGTCACGCAGCTCAGATACAGCATCCACCATGGCACGAATGGCGGCCATTTATCAAAATCGGTGCTGGCAAAACCGCAGTCGGTGGCAATCGACACCAGGTTGAAAGTCACATGGCGCAAATTCGTCGAGAAATCTTCGTACACATTGAAGTGCCAAAGATAACCGGCGCAAAGCAGCGTGCTGCCGGCAATTACGCCCAGCATCGGTATCGCTTCCGGATCAAGCAGGTAAGGCTTAAGGCTGCGATTGTGCAACACCGTGTAATGGGTGGCGAAATTCATCGCGGCAATCAACATGAAAATGGTGAGTACCAGCTCGATAGCTGCCGAGTCGTAAAAGCCGATGCTGGCATCGTGGGTGGAAAAGCCGCCTAGGCCCAGTGTGGCGAAGGCGTGGCAAATGGCATCGAACCAACCCATGCCGGCTAATTTAAGAGCCAGGATACAAAACAAGGTGATACCGGCATAGACCAGCCACAGCAGGCGCGCGGTTTCGGCAATTCGGGGGGTGATTTTGCTGTCCTTTACCGGGCCGGCTATCTCGGCTTTATACAGCTGCATGCCGCCGACGCCAAGCAAAGGAAGGATCGCCACCGCCAACACAATGATTCCTAATCCACCTATCCAGTTGAGCTCGTGCCTCCACAAATTCAGTGAGGGCGCCAGATTGTCCAGTCCCACCAATACTGTGGCACCGGTGGTAGTGAAGCCGGACATCGTTTCGAAAAATGCATCGGTGAATGACAAGCCCGGAATGCCCCATAACAAGGGCAATGTGGCTGCCGAGGACATCAATATCCAGAACGAGGCGACCAGTAAATAGCCGTCTCTGGTCTTTACATCGCCGCGAAAGCGCATCGTCAAGCCGGAAAGCAGGCTGCCGACGCCAATATTCAGCGACATGCCGTTCAGGAAATGCTCGACCATGCCGTCCTCAAAATACAGCGAAGTGGCTATCGGTAGCGCATAGGTGACGCCGAAGACCATCAAGATCAGGCCGAGTACAAAACCTAGAGTGCAAAAACGTTGCATAGTGCCCTGATTTTAAAACCGAAAAGGTTTTGCCGTGTTGTTATGGATCGCGGGTCTCGAGCGTTCCAAATAGCTGAGCGCGTCGCAGCCGGCAATTGTAACAAACAATCACAAAAAATGACCTTGTCACACAACCTTAAAAAAAGCTTCACCTAGCTGTCATAAAGTCTCTCTAAGCTGGACTCGTTATCAGGGAATTTATACCAAACGGAAAACCAAGAATTTCCAACCGCTGCGCGCTGATCGCGGTCGACACGTGCGGCAATGAACGAGGACCAGACCATGAAGCTGATTTACTCTATTCATAAGTACGACGTGACGATGTTTACCTGGCTGAACAGCGTTGCCATTCATGCCTACTTAGTGCGCTCTTGCCGCATGATTTCCCGCACCGCCGACGGCTTCCTTTATGTCATTCTCGCGGCTTGGCTTTACTGGGATCAAGGCATCAATGATGCCTTGTTGCGGGCAATGATTCTGGCATTTTTGATCGAAAGACCGGTTTATACGCTGCTGAAAAAAGGCTTCAAGCGCAACCGGCCGCAGCAAGCGTTGCAGGATTTTAAGAGTGTGATCACACCATCGGATCAATTCAGTTTTCCCTCCGGACATACCTCTGCCGCATTCATGGTGGCTACCTTGGTAGGGTATTTCGCGCCTGCACTGATGCCTGGTCTTTATGTTTGGGCCGCATTGGTGGGTTTTTCCCGAGTGGTTTTGGGTGTGCATTTTCCCACCGACACGCTGATGGGCGTGGTGTTGGGTGTTAGTACCGCAATTTTTAGTCTCGATTATATTTTATGATGAAAATTTTTTATGGTGTGCAAGGCACGGGCAATGGTCATATCACCCGTGCCAGAGTGATGGCAAAAGAGCTGTATGCGGCGGGTTTTGATGTAACTTTCCAGTTTACCGGACGGCCTGCGGATAAATACTTCGACATGGAAGTGTTCAATGGTTATCAAGTCAAAACCGGCCTGACCTTTAACACCCACAACGGCCAGGTCAGTTATATGAAAACCGCGTTGGACGCCAGTCCTATTCGGTTTGTCAGAGACATCAATAGCCTGGATTTAAGCGCTTACGATTTGGTGATCAGTGATTTCGAGCCGGTTACCGCCTGGGCCGCGAAACGGCAAAAGAAAAAAGTGCTGGGCATCGGCCATCAATATGCGTTTAGGCACAGTATTCCTCGGGCCGGCGGTGATCCGATCGCCGAGCAGGTGATGAAGTATTTCGCGCCGGCCGACATCGGTATCGGTTTGCACTGGCATCATTTCGGCCAACCGATTTTGCCGCCGATTATCGAAACCCCTGAGTTTCCACAAAACACCCAAGCCAATAAGATTGTGGTGTATTTGCCCTTCGAAGATCCGCATGCAGTCGTTAAGCTGTTGTGCCCGTTCGAAAATTTTGAGTTTCATCTGTACTCGCCGGAACCGGCGGTGTCGAAATATCCGCACATCGTTTGCAAACAGCTGTCCAGAGAAGGCTTCCAGCGTGACTTGTACGACTGCGCCGGCATCATCAGCAATGCCGGCTTCGAACTGGCCAGTGAGTCTTTGCAATTGGGCAAGAAGATTTTAGTGAAGCCCTTGCATGCGCAAATGGAGCAGATTTCCAATGCCGCGGCGTTAAAGCAGCTGGGCTACGGTCACACCATGTTTGATTTGGACGAGGCGGTGATCGAGGACTGGCTGCACAATCCCCATGCGGTGCATGTTACCTATCCCAATATCGCCAAAGTGATCGTGCAGTGGCTCAAGGACGGCATGCCGGCAATGGACGCGGAATTCACCGAGCGGGTTTGGGAGTCGGTTCAGGTGTTGCAGATAAAATACTAAGCCAACTCCTAATCCTTATCCTCGTCGGGTATCAGACCTTTCAATTGTTGCGATAACAGCGTTTGCGCGCCGGTAGTTACGATTTCCGCGCCAGGCGGTAAGCCGTCGGCCACGAAATAACCTTGGCTATTGCCGCTGTAGTGGTTGAGCGCACACCGGCTGAAATGGTTTGCATCGGTTTTGATAAATGCAAAAGCTTGGCCCAGATGCCAGATCAAGGCTGATTGTGGAATAGTGACGCCGCTGTCGGCTCTGCCGCCCTCCGGAATCCAGGCGGTAATATGGGTGCCGAACGGCAGGCGGCAATCCGCGCATTTGAAAAAGTAACGAGGACCTTGCGACACCGGATCGACTTGCGGTGCCGAGGAGATCAAGATGGCGGGCAAGGCGGCCTGACGTAGGCCGCGTTCGTGGATATGAATCACGTTGACGGATGGATCGAGCTGGCTATTAGCGGGCAGGGTGATTTGCAGCAATTGGGCGCGATGTTCCAACAGTTGTATGGCGTTTTTATCCTGGGCTTTGGTAAACCAATTGCTCAAAGTGTCGCCCCAAAGGAGCCGGCTGTTGGCCGCGATCAGTTGTTGCTGATAGCTGTTGGAGGCCAGATTGGCTTTGTCGGCCTGCCAAATGGCTTGCTGTTCCTGCAGGCGGCGGGTGGAGACAATATCGTGTTGATGCAGGTCGCGGGTGCGATTCAAATTTTGCGCCGCCTCGCTGTATCGGGCTTTTGCGCTGTCTTGCTGGGCGCTGGCGGCCAGGAATTGCTGGCGAATATTGAGTAACGGTTCCGGATTGAGCACCGTGCCGTAAGCGGCAAATTCCGGCGTTTGCTGGACCGCTGTCAGTGTTTGGGTTTGAATGCCGGCTAATCTCTGGCCGGTTTGGTCCAGCTGTAAGATGTCCGGATCGGTATTTGGGTTGGTTTGCCGGGTGCTTGACCGCGCATCGTCATCGTCCGCCAATGCGGCGTTTGGCATAAGACTAAAAACGCCCAACAAGCCAGTGAGGAAAAGTGCTATTCGCATGAATTTTATGGAATGTAGTTGAACGCCTTAGTGGCCGGACTTAGTTAACGGCTCTCCGTGTGTCCGGCAATTATAAAGTTTGGGCTGGCGGGGACTGTAATTTTTTGTTGTGTTAAAAAAATAGCCGGTTATCCTTTTGAATTACTGTTACGGCTTGAGGGAAATGCAAATGAGTGAAACACCTGAAGATTTGAAATATGCCGAGACCCATGAATGGGCCAAGCTGGAAGATGGCAATGTGGTGCGCGTCGGTATCACCGACTTCGCGCAGTCCGAGTTGGGCGACATCGTCTTTATCGGCTTGCCCGATGTGGGCCGGGTCGTAGCCGCGGGAGAACAGCTGGCGGTGGTGGAATCGGTTAAAACCGCGTCCGATCTGTTCAGCCCGGTGAGCGGCAGTGTGCTTGCGGTCAACGATGCGGTATCGGACGAGCCGGAGCAGGTGAATGACGGCGCTTACCAAACCTGGTTGTTTTGCATCAAAGCCGATAATCCGGCTGAACTGGAACAATTGTTGGATGCCGATGCTTATCGGGCTTTGATCGAGGATTAGGAATACCAATGGCAAACCAAAATGCAAAGGGATTTAAGCGGCTGATTAATGCCTGTTTTTTTTCGATAGCCGGTTTCAAAGCCACTTGGCAACATGAAGAGGCGTTTCGCCAGGAAGTGGCCTTGTTCGTGATAACGACGCCGCTGGCGATCTGGCTGGGCCAAACCGCCATCGAAAAAGTCTTGTTAATCGGCAGTATGGTATTGGTGTTACTGGTGGAGCTGTTGAATTCCGCGGTGGAAGCCGTGGTGGATAGAGTAGGTTTCGAGCATCACGAACTATCCGGACGTGCCAAGGACATAGGTTCGGCGGCGGTCATGTTGTCCTTGATATGGGCCGGCGTGACCTGGGCGTTGATTCTTTTGTAAGTGGTAAAGACGAAGAAGAGCGGCTGATTTTGTCGCTTTCGTCTTGTGCCTATTTCAAACATCCGTTACCTTAGGCTGCTGAAATCGTTAACCAAGGATAATAATGAGTGCATTGATCTGTGGCTCCATGGCCTACGACACCATCATGGTGTTTCACGACAAATTTAAACATCACATCCTCCCAGAGAAAGTACACATGCTCAATGTGTCTTTCCTGGTGCCGGCCATGCGCCGCGAATACGGCGGTTGCGCCGGTAACATTGCCTATAATTTGAAATTGTTGCAGGAAGAGCCATCCATCATGGCTACCGTCGGTCACGATTTCGAACCTTATGCGCATTGGCTGAGCCAATGTGGCATTTCCAGTCGTTATATCAAAGTGTTGGACGATCATTACACCGGCCAAGCTTACATCACCACCGACGTAGACGACAACCAAATCACCGCTTTCCATCCCGGTGCCATGAGCTTTTCGCATTTAAACGCCGTGCCTGCCGACTCAGGTATTACCATCGGCATCGTCTCGCCCGATGGTAAACAAGGTATGCAGGAACATGCGCAGCAGTTTGTCGAACAAGGCATACCGTTTATTTTCGATCCCGGCCAAGGTATGCCGATGTTCGATGGCGACGAGTTGTTGGCGTTCCTGGAACTGGCCAATTACGCCACCTTTAACGACTATGAGTCGGAATTGATGCAGCAACGCACCGGCTTGACTTTGGAGCAAGTTGCCGAAAAAGTCGATGCCTTGATCATCACCTTGGGCGGCAATGGTTCGAAAGTGTACACGCGCGGCGAATGCATAGACATTCCGCCCGCCAAACCCAAACAATTGTTGGATCCCACCGGCTGCGGCGATGCTTATCGGGCCGGTCTGCTATACGGTTTGATCAACGATTACGATTGGGATGTGACCGGTCGGATTGCTTCCCTGTTGGGCGCGATCAAAATCGAGCATAACGGCACCCAGAATCACACCTTTAGCATGGCGGAATTCAAAAAACGCTATGAGGATACCTTCGGTTCGACATTTTGAGTTTGACTAAAACCCAGGAACTGTTGGCTTTGATGGCCCGCTTGCGCGACCCCGAAAAGGGTTGCGCCTGGGACGTCAAACAGGATTTCCATAGCCTGATTCCCTACACTATCGAAGAAGCCTACGAGGTGGCCGACGCCATCGAACGTAAGGATTTCGACGATTTGCGCGGCGAATTGGGCGATCTGCTGTTACAAGTAGTGTTTCACTCGCGGATTGCCGAAGAGCGCGGCTTATTCAATTTTGAACAAGTAGCGGCGGCGATCAGCGAGAAGTTGGTCAGCCGACACCCGCACGTGTTTGCCGACGTCAAATTCGACACTGACGAACAGCGTCAACAAGCCTGGGATGACGCGAAAGCCGAAGAACGGCGGCAAAAGCAACCGGCTCAGCAGACCGAAAGCGTATTGGCCGGGGTCGCACAAAGTCTGCCCGCTCTGGTGCAGTGCGAGAAAATTCAGAACCGCGCTGCCAGCCACGGTTTCGACTGGCCGGAAGCGGAACCGGTATTCGACAAAGTGCGCGAAGAATTGCAGGAAGTCCACGAAGCTTGGCAATCCGGCGATCAGCCACATATTCAGGAAGAAATCGGCGATTTGCTGCTGGTGGTTGTCAATCTCGCCCGACACCTGAAAGTCAATCCGGAAATTGCCTTGCGCGAAGCCACTAAAAAATTCACCCGCCGGTTTAATTACATAGAAAAACAGGTGGAAGCCTCCGGCCGCGAGTTGCGCGATTGCGAATTGGCGGAACTGGATGGTTTATGGAACGAAGCCAAAATTCATTTAAAGGCAGCGCACAAAGATGGCTAATTCGCTTAAGGGTGGCTTCAATCCCTCAATTTACAAAGCGTGCTGTTTGAGTGTGCTTTTCAGCATCTGGGTATATAGTCCAAGCGCAACGGCCGAATTATTGGGGACAATCTCCGATGAAACCGCGCCGGTTACCAAGCCGCTCGGACCTAAGACCGGCAAAAACGATGACCGGAAAATTATCTATCGAGTAATTTGCTCGCCTGAAGATCAAGACTTGCCCGACTGCGACCGGTCGGCCGTTGATGACGGCAACGAAACCGCAGCACTGCCGATGCCGGATTTGCCACCGGATAGCGCGGACCTCGCAGAGCAGTCTACGCAGACTGACGCCGCGAAAGTTACTACGCAGGAAAAGCCGCAGAAACCCGCGCATAAAAAAGTAGCCAAGCCCAGTAAGTCGGTAAAAAAGACTGCCACAAAAAAGACGGCAGCCAAAAAGCCGCGCAAGTAGCCAAAGCCCAATCCTGACTTTTGGCGCAAGCGGAACTGACGACCCGGCTTATGGTCGAGTAGATCTAAACTTTATAAGAGGCGTCGCAATGAAACTTCCCGGCATCCCCGCAATTCCTGCTTCCGAAATCACGCCTCGCGAGCTGTTTTACCAGCGCCGGCATTTTATGCAGTTGGCACTCGGCGGATCTGCCGCGTTGCTGGCGGGAGCTGCTGTTGGCGGGGAAAAACTGGCAAGCAGTCTCTCCGAAGCTTACGGCCTGACCGATAAACTGACGCCTTTGGAAGACGTCAGCCAATACAATAATTTCTACGAATTCGATACCAGCAAAGAAGGCCCTGCCAAACTGGCCGGTAGCTTGAAAACCCGGCCCTGGACGGTCAGCGTGGAAGGCGAAGTCCGAAAACCTAAACAATTCGCCATCGAGGATTTATTAAAGCTAGCGCCGATGCAAGAACGTATTTATCGTTTGCGTTGCGTGGAAGCCTGGTCGATGGTGATTCCTTGGTTGGGTTATCCCTTAGCGGAGCTGCTGAAACAGGTAGAGCCGACCAGCGAAGCGCGTTATGTGGAGTTTGTCAGCCTGCACGACCCCGAGCAACTGCCCGGTCAGCGTCGCGCTGTACTGGAATGGCCGTATCGGGAAGGATTGCGGATAGACGAAGCCATGCATCCCCTGGCTTTGCTAACTTTTGGTTTATACGGCGAAGTGTTGCCCAATCAAAACGGCGCGCCGGTCAGAATGGTCGTGCCCTGGAAATACGGTTTCAAAAGCGCCAAGTCCATCGTCAAGATTCGCTTGCTCAAGCAACAACCCACGACCAGTTGGATGCAAGCCGGTCCCGGCGAATACGGTTTTTATGCCAACGTCAATCCGGAAGTCGATCACCCGCGCTGGAGCCAAGCCAAAGAACGCCGCCTGGGCAATTTTCTGAAGCGGCCAACCTTGCCGTTCAACGGCTATGCCGAGCAAGTTGCTAGCTTGTATACCGGTATGGATTTGACTAAAAATTTTTGAATCGTGAGTTGGCAAACGCTTGACGATGTAAACCTCCGCCGGCTAAAAGTGCTGGTGTTTTTGACGGCTTTGTTGCCCCTGGCGCTATTGTTGACGGCCGCCTGGCAAGATAAATTGGGTGCTAATCCCATCGAAAAAATCACCCACAACACCGGTTATTGGACATTGACGTTTTTACTTATAAGCCTGGGCGTCACCCCGCTAAGGCAACTGAGCGGGGTAAATTGGTTGATACGGCTAAGGCGTATGCTGGGCTTGTTTGCCTTTTTTTACGCCTGTCTGCACTTTCTGACTTATCTGGTTTTGGATCAGTTTTTCGATTGGTCAGCAATAGCCAAAGACATCCTGAAACGCCCCTACATTACTGTCGGTTTTGCGGCGTTCTTGCTCCTGATTCCTTTGGCCGTAACCTCCACCAATGCTATGCAGCGCCGACTCGGCGGCAAAAATTGGAAACGCTTACACCGCTTAGCCTACCTGATCGCCGGCGCCGGCGTAGCGCACTTTGCCTGGCTGGTAAAAAAAGATTTAAGCAGGCCCTTGCTGTTTGGCGCAGTGCTGGCCGTGTTATTGGGCTTGCGCTGGTTTTATCGTTTTAGAGCTAGCCGTTTACGTCGTTCATATTCCTCGGTTTAGACTAGGCTTATACTTTTTACGCTTTGCAAAGGGATACTAAGTTGCAAACTATTAGACCCAATGTCATCGATATCGAAGCCTCCGGTTTTGGCTTCGATAGTTATCCCATCGAAGTAGGCGTGGTGTTGGGTAACGGGCAAAAATATTGCGCGCTGATCAAGCCTGCGAGTGATTGGAGTTATTGGGATGAGCAGGCCGAACGGGTGCATGGCTTGAGCCGCGAGACACTATACAGTTCCGGAAAGCCTATCTCTCTGGTGGCCAGCGAACTAAATGATTTTTTAGCGGGTAAAACAGTGTATAGCGACGGTTGGGTGGTCGACAAGCCGTGGTTATCTCGCTTGTTTTTTCGGTGCGGCGTACAGCCGGGCTTTTATCTCAGCGCGTTGGAAATGATATTGAAAGAAGCGCAAATGGATATCTGGAGCCAAACCAAACGGCAAGTGATCCAGGATTTAGCCCTGATGCGTCACCGAGCCAGTACCGATGCCTTAATCATTCAGGAAACCTATGCGCGTACCCGGCAATTGATTAATGGTGGATTAGCACCGGCTTGATCTTGCATTGATTGCTGAAATTCGCCTCTTGAATCGTACCGAATTTGCCTAAAGTTGATAACTGTCCGTGGCCTTGATAGCCTATGCCGCCGGCCGGAGCTTCGCGGGGTATTTGGCGGAAAAAAATGAGCCAGGGTTGGTACCAACCCGATAATTATAATAAACGAGAAAATCGAGAGCTCGTACCATGAAACTGGAAACCCAATTTAGCAATCAGCAACTCAAGCGCATCAACGTTCAAGGCATACTTTACATGTGTTCCTGTCCGTCGCAAGTTGGCGGGCAGATCGATAGCTTGCGTAAGCTGTTCGATTACCAGGCCAATTGTGCCGAACGTAGCGCCAGCGACATACAAACCAAGGTGCATCAACGCATCGCCGACGCCACTGAAAAAGCTCATCTGATCATGGAACAGTGTCTGAAAGACATCCTGGAACTGGAAGGCTGGGACCCGGAAACCCTGGAAATGCCGGCTGGCTTGCGGACTTTGCTGGAACAAGAAATAGACAGCGGGTAAGCAAGTGCAGGCAATTCCTTGGGTGAGTGCGTGAGTTGGATTAACGAAAAAATCCAGCGTGGTTTAGAGGCTAGCCTATTTAATTTTGTGTGCAGGGACTGCCTTCATTGCCCGTATTTCTTTTCCAATTCCCGTGATAAGGCGTCGGCTTCCTCGTCGGACATGTTTTCCAATTCGTGCAGACTTTTTCCGGTCACTTGTTTTACCGCCGCTGCGCCTTGGCCTTGGTTAAGCGCACTGCGGGCTTCTTGAGCCAAGCGATTGGCCTCGTCCGTGGTTTGTTTGATCTTGGCATCGTACAAGCGATTCACTTCCGCATCTGATTTGCCCTTGGCCGCCGCACCCAGGTTTTTGCGCTTGCTCTCCATCATTTCCTGGTTGGCTTTGGCATTCGCGGCGTCGATCATTTTTTGTGCCTCGCGTTGTTTGGCTTGTTCGGCGCGCTGCGTGGCTTCCCGCTGTGCTTGTTCTTGCGCTTCCAGTTCCGGGTCCCAGTCGGCCAGGACATTGGTGTTAAATACTGTGATCAAGATCAGTACGATAACGCGATTCATGAAGAGGTCTCCTGGGGATGCGATTTTAATTATTGTGGGTTGTTCAATCTAATCGAAAAAGTCTTTGCAGACGGCTATTCACTGTAGTCGCGCCTCCTCAGGCCTGTCAATCAATTGTGCGGCAGGTATTCGAATATTCAGTCGTACAGTTAACCTTGTGTCGTATTTCCGGCAATCTTTGCATGGTATTGTTGGGTTTGTTAGGTAGCAGACAGAGGCTAGGTTGATCAAAACGCCAATTGTCTTACCATTTCAAAGGTTTTACGCCTGTCGGTTGGCCGGCATAGATGTTGCTCTGGCTTTGCGGGGCAAACCTAGTCACCACGGTGGCAGGGCTTGCAACTCGAATAATAACAATCAAAGGTTTTCACCGTCCGCGATTAACTGGATCGGCACAACCGCGGGGGCGGTTTTGAAAACTTGCTATTGAAGCTACTGGATATCAACAAGCAACGCCTAAGCTCGCGTGGTTTCGTCAAGCCAGTCACTTTGATTAGCCATAACGACGACTGGAGTATCCATGATCGAAACCTTTTACGATGTGATGCGCCGACAAGGCATCACCCGCCGCAGCTTTCTGAAGTTTTGCAGCTTAACGGCTGCGTCGCTGGGCTTGTCGCCGGCCTTCGCGCCGAAAATCGCCCATGCGATGGAAACCAAACCGCGCATCCCGGTACTGTGGCTGCACGGTCTGGAATGTACCTGCTGCTCGGAATCGTTTATCCGCTCCGGCCATCCCTTGGCCAAAGACGTGATTCTCTCGATGCTGTCGCTGGATTATGACGACACCATCATGGCCGCCGCCGGTCATAACGCCGAAGCTATCGTCACCGAGATTGTCGAAAAATACAAAGGCAATTACATCCTGGCCGTGGAAGGCAATCCGCCGCTGGCCGAAGACGGCATGTATTGCATCATCGGCGGCAAACCGTTTGTAGAACAACTCAAATACGCTGCCGAAAGCTGCAAAGCCATCATTTCCTGGGGCTCTTGCGCTTCCTGGGGTTGCGTGCAAGCTGCCAAACCCAATCCAACTCGGGCGACGCCGGTGCATAAAGTACCCGGCTTGGCCGACAAACCCATTATTAAAGTCCCAGGCTGCCCGCCGATTGCCGAAGTGATGACCGCCGTGGTGGCTTATCTCTTAACCTTCGACAAACTGCCGACCCTGGACAAACAAGGCCGGCCGCAGATGTTCTACAGCCAACGCATTCACGACAAATGCTACCGGCGGCCGCATTTCGACGCCGGCCAATTCGTCGAACAATGGGACGACGAAGCCGCGCGCCAAGGCCATTGTCTGTACAAAATGGGTTGCAAGGGGCCAACCACGTATAACGCCTGCTCCACGGTGAAATGGAACGAAGGCACCTCGTTTCCGATTCAATCCGGCCACGGCTGTATCGGTTGTTCCGAAGACGGTTTCTGGGATAAAGGCAGCTTTTACGACCGCCTCACCGGTATCAATCAATTTGGTATCGAAGCCAATGCCGATGTGGTCGGTGGCACTGCCGCCGCGATTGTGGGTGCCGGCGTTGCCGCGCATGCCGGTTTGACGGCTCTAAACAACGCCAAACAAGCCGGGGATAAACAACCAGGAGCGCAGCAATAATGACAGTCCGAAACACCCCCAACGGTTTTAACTTAAACGATGCCGGCCGCCGCGTCGTGGTCGATCCGGTGACCCGCATCGAAGGCCACATGCGCTGCGAAGTCAACATCGACGACGACAACATCATCCGTAACGCTATCTCCAGCGGCACCATGTGGCGCGGGCTGGAAGTGATTTTAAAAGGTCGCGACCCGCGTGATGCCTGGGCCTTCGTGCAACGTATCTGCGGCGTTTGTACCGGTACCCATGCACTGACCTCGGTGCGGGCGGTGGAAGATGCGCTGAAAATCAAGATTCCGGAAAACGCCAACTCGATCCGCAACATCATGCAGCTGAGTTTGCAGGCGCACGATCACTTGGTGCATTTCTATCATTTGCATGCTTTGGATTGGGTCAATCCGGTCAATGCCTTGAAGGCCGATCCGGTCGCGACTTCGGCTTTGCAGCAACAGATTTCGCCTAGCAATCCCAAATCTTCGCCAGGTTATTTTCGCGACACGCAAAACCGTCTGAAAAAATTTGTCGAATCCGGCCAGTTGGGTCCGTTCAAGAACGGCTACTGGACCAATCCGGCCTATTTGCTACCGCCGGAAGCCGATTTGTTGGCGGTCACCCATTATCTGGAAGCGTTGGATTTTCAAAAAGACATCATGAAAATCCGCACCATCTTCGGCGGTAAAGACCCGCATCCGAACTGGCTGGTAGGCGGCGTGCCGTGCGCGATCAATCTGGATGGCGTCGGCGCGGTGGGTGCGATCAATATGGAGCGCTTGAATCTGGTTTCTTCGATCATCGACCGCACGATCACTTTCATCGATCAGGTTTATATCCCGGATTTATTGGCGATCGCCCAGTTCTACAAAGGCTGGATGTACGGCGGTGGTCTGGCCGGCGCCAGCATGCTGTCTTATGGCGATATTCCCGACAAGGCCAACGATTATTCCGCCGCCAATTTATTGATGCCGCGCGGCGCGATCATCAACGGCGATCTGACTAAAGTCCATGAAGTTGATTTGACCGACCCCGAGCAAATCAAGGAATACGTGCCGCACTCTTGGTACAAATACCCTGACGAAGCACTGGGATTGCATCCCTATGATGGCATCACCGAACCGAACTATAAAATCGGTGCCAAAACCAAGGGCGACCGCACTAACATCCAGGAACTGGATGAAAGCGCCAAATATTCTTGGATCAAGGCTCCGCGCTGGCGCGGTCACGCCATGGAAGTGGGTCCGCTGGCGCGCTATGTGATCGGCTATGCCCAAGGCAACAAGGAAATTACCGAGCAGATCAATTTTGTTTTAAAAACCCTGGACGTGCCGGTCAGCGCCTTGTTCTCCACCTTGGGCCGTACCGCTGCCCGTGGTCTGGAAGCGCAATGGGCGGCCGGCAAAATGCGTTATTTCATGGACAAGATGATCGCCAATCTGAAAACCGGTGATTTAGCCACCGCCAACGTCGAGCGTTGGGACCCGGAAACCTGGCCGAGCAGCGTCAAAGGCGTAGGCTTCACCGAAGCGCCGCGCGGGGCTTTGGGGCACTGGCTGAAAATCGAAGACACCAAAATCGCCAATTACCAATGCGTAGTGCCCACCACCTGGAACGGTTCGCCGCGCGACGAGCAAGGCAATATTGGCGCCTTCGAGGCCTCGTTGATGAACACTAAAGTCGAGGTGCCGGACGAGCCGGTAGAAATTTTGCGCACACTGCATAGTTTCGACCCGTGCCTAGCTTGCTCGACCCATGTGATCAGCCCCGATGGTACCGAATTAACTCGCGTCAAGGTCAGATAAGGAATAGCCATGAAAAATTTGTTTTCGCTTCTGTTTCTGCTGGCGCTGGCCGGCAACGCCCACGCCCACAGTCATCCGGGTATCGATAGCTTTACCCATGCCCTGGAGCATCTGTTTTGGAGTCAAGCTCTGCCCATGCCTTACGCCTTAGGCGGCAGTTTGCTATTGCTGGTATTGGCCGTGGCTGCGGTCTGTTGGGCGAGCCGCTGGCGGAGACCTTTATGAGCGCGCCGCTGGCTCCGGTTTATGTTTACGAATTGCCGGTCAGGCTTTGGCACGCGGTCAATGCCTTGGCAATTACCGTGCTGGCGGTTAGCGGCTATTTGATTGCATCGCCGATACCATCCCCGGTCGGCGAAGCCAGCGAACATTTTCTGATGGGCTATATCCGCTTCGCGCATTTTGCCGCTGGCTATGTCTTGGTGATTGGCTTGTTGGGGCGCTTGTACTGGGCTTATGCTGGCAACGAACATGCCAGGCAAATCTTTTTTCCGCCCTTGTTGCAAGCGCATTTTTGGGACGGCGTCCTGCAGGAAGTGCGTTGGTATGCCTTTATCGCCAAAGCACCGCGTCACTACATCGGTCACAATCCGCTGGCGATTTTGGCGATGCATTTTGTATTGGTGTGGGGCTCGCTGTTCATGATCTTCACCGGTTTTGCCTTGTATGGCGAAGGCGAGGGCCAAGGCAGTTGGCAATATGCTTTGTTCAGCAGTTGGCTGCTGCCGCTGTTCGGCGATAGTCAAACCGTACACACCTGGCATCACCTGGTGATGTGGTTCATCGTCTGCTTTGTGTTGATTCATATCTATGTCGCGGTGCGCGAGGACAAATTGTCGGGGCAAAGCATGCTGTCCACCATCGTGAATGGTTGGCGAACTTTTAAAGACGATAAGCCGGTTGATGATGCGCATTAAACTCGTAGGGTGGGCACGGTTTTGGTGCCCACGCGGAACAGAACGGTGGGCACTTGATTGTACCCACCCTACGCTTGTCTGAGCGATCCATGGCAAGCGCTTCAGCCAACATCCTGCTGCTCGGCATCGGCAATCTGCTGTGGGCCGACGAAGGCTTTGGCGTGCGGGTGGTCGAGCATCTGCAAAAACATTACCGTTTTCCGGATAACGTACAAGTGGTGGATGGTGGCACGCAGGGCGTATATCTGATCGAACATGTGCAGGCGGCAGATGTGCTGGTGGTGTTCGACGCGGTCGATTACGGGCTGCCACCGGCCACGATGAAGCGGATCGAAAACGACGAAGTGCCGAATTTCCTGGGCGCCAAGAAAATGAGCCTGCATCAAACCGGCTTTCAGGAAGTCTTGGCGCTGGCACAAATGCTCGGACAATATCCGCAGCATCTATTGTTAATTGGAGTGCAGCCCGAAGAGCTGGAAGATTATGGCGGCAGCCTGCGGCCCGCCGTCAAGGCGCAGATTCAACCGGCCATCGATATGGCTTTGACCTATTTACAAGACTTTGCTGTGCAGGCCGAATGCGTCGCTACCCCTCAGGAATTGGCCGATCCCATCTTAAATATCCAACGCTACGAACAGGAACGTCCTACGCCCGAACAAGCCTGCCGGCTGGGCGACGAACGCATCGTATTATCCGCTGCGTTTGCAGTGAAACCGCCACCGGCGTTCGACCAGCCCAGCCTGCAAGTCGATGTCGATTTCCGGGGCAAATACTGATGTGCATCGGCATCCCCATGCAAGTCATCGAATCGCGTGGCGATACCGCACTGTGTGAATACCGCGGCCAAACCACGCTGATCGACATGATGTTGGTCGGCGAACAAGCACCCGGCACTTGGTTGCTGGTATTCCTGGACGCGGCGCGGGAAGTGATCACCGCCGAACGCGCCGCGCATATCACCGATGCCTTGGAAGCCATGCGCTTAGCCATGCAAGGCGAAACCAACTTCGATCATTTATTCGCCGATCTGGTCGACCGCGAACCCGAACTGCCGGAGTTTTTAAGAACATGAGCACGCCCTTGCTGCAACAGTTGCAAACCCGCCATGGCCTGCCGCTGCTGGATGCCGACAGCTACGACAACTTTATTTACGGCCACGATACCGTGGTGCTGTTCTTTGCCAACGATCCGGTGATGTTCCCGGAAAGCCACGACGTCGCGGTGATCTTGCCGGAGCTGTTAAAGGTGTTTGCCGGCCGGGTGCAAGGCGCGCTGGTCGATAAAACCATCGAACGCGAGTTGCAGGCCAGGTTTCACTTTAGCAGTTGGCCGTCTTTGGTGTTTTTGCGCGGCGGTGAGTATTTGGGCGTGATTACCGGCATCAAGGATTGGGGGGAATACGGGCAGGAATTTGCGCGGATTTTAGCTGCCGAGCCTGGGCAGCCGCCGGGGTTTGATCTTGGGAAGGTTTGTGGTGGGCATGCTTAGTTTTTAAAAATGTAGGTTGGGTTAGCTCGATAGAGCGTAACCCAACATGTTGAAGCCGGAAGCCTGTCTATAGCTTGCGGGCTTTGTGGTCGAGGATTTAGGCTCACCTGCTCTTTAACAATTTGGTGTCGCTATCGCGATTTATTTTGATGTCGGGTCTCGGCCCGACAGCCGAAATACTTTCTTTTGCGTGGCCAAAAGAAAGTATTCAAAGAAAAGGCCACCCGGACGCCGCTTATTCCCTGCGCTCCTCGCTTTTGAACGGGGTTGCCGAAAAGGGGCTTCCTGCCCCTTCGGCAACGCGCCGCATCCCTGCGGCGCCCCTAGCGGGCTGATCCGTTCAAAAGCTCCGGTGCTCGGCGCGGCATACGGGAAGGCGCCACTCCAAAGGCTATTGTGTGCAACGGATTTTTTTTGGTAGGCTGAGTTCTAGAGATTTGAAAAATATCATTCCAAGCCGTAAATATCACAAGCAATATTTTAAAGAGGCTCATCATGACCACTGAACTAACGGTTGAAGAACAAGAGGTTGTCGATTATGTCGAAGGCGGTGCGGCTATTAGTATCAATAATCTGGACGATGAAAAAAGCCGGTACAGCCAGATTGCCCGTGATCAAATCGGCAAAAAGAAAACGGTCAGTATTCGGTTGTTGGAAAGCGATCTCGAACGTTTGAAGGCGCAGTCGGTTAGCCAGGGATTGCCGTATCAGGTTTTGATTAGTTCGTTAATACATCAGTATGCGAATGGGAAGATTAAATTTGATGCTTGATGAGTGAGTTTTCCTAGTTTCCAAGCTTGTTGATTCAATGTGTCGCTGTCGCGACGGTTGTTTTGAAGTCGGGTCTCGGCCCGACAGCCGAAATACTTTCTTTTGCGTGGCCAAAAGAAAGTATTCAAAGAAAAGGCCACCCGGTATTCCGCCTTAATCCTGCGCGTCTCGCTTTTGGCGAGGGTTTTCGGAAGGGCCATCCCTGGCCCTCCGAAAACGAGCGGCATCCCTGCCGCTCCCCTGCGGGCTGATCTCGCCAAAAGCTGCGATGCTCGGGGCGGAATAACGGGAACAACCCCGTCGCCAGACGAAAGGTTATAAGATTATTTTGAACGCTAGGTTTGTAATTGTGTTGTAGGATGCTGCCGACGTAAGGAGGTGCATCGTTCGCGACCGATGCGCTTCTCTCCGTTCAGCACATCTTATAGGACTAGATTTGTCAGGCATTATGAATAATAAATCAAATTTAGCTAGAACTACTTTATTCTTTGTTTTATTAACATTTATATTGTCGTTAGCCGATCTGGATGTTTTTTTATTAAAAATTCCAGAGTTTAATCAATTAGAAACTGGTCATGGCTCTATAAATTTTAGCCTTACTCCACTAAGCAGAGGCAGTTCATTAATACTTGGCAATAAGGGTAAAACAATAGAATTGAACTGCTGGATAACAAGTGTTGGGACGAAGGATTGTTTTGCTACTGAAGATAAAAATCCATTTAAAGGTAAAAATGCGAAGGCATGGTGGTATGAAGCAAGAATAAATGGATTTTTTACTGAAAATCGGCTTCTACAGCTTGAGGTGGATGGAAAGCTAGTAATTAACTATTTAGATCAACGAAATAAATATATCAAAATTAAGGAATCTTATATTTATGTTTGGCCTATGTTTTTTTGCGTCGCTGTGTTTTTTTATTTTATTGTGCGTTTCAGTAACAATTGTCGCAATAGTTATTCAACGTAGCAATGTTGGGTGGGCATATGTTTTTCGTGCCCAGGCGGAAAACTGCCTAATACAAAGGCCATGAAATCAATTATTCAATTTCTAGTAATTCTTGCGACATTGGCAGGAATGGTTATCCTGTCCTTCTTCTCAAAATCAATGGACGAAGGGAATACTAGTGCCAGTATGTACTACGGCATTCTTGCTATATTGATTATTGGTGCTTTTATACTGCTATTTCGATGGGATAAAAGACGCATTCAAAAGGAAGAATTTGAATTACGGCAACGTGTTGATGCAAGGGTCAGGGTTGCGCTGAATTACAAACACCCCGTTGAATTTTATGCAAAACCGTCCCAATTCGGATTCTTGGTATTTATATTTATCTTGAGTTTAGGGTCTATCTATTTAGGTGTTTATTTACTTTCCGATTTACCGTCAACTGAGTGGTTGTTAGGGGCCGCTTTTCTATCTGGCGGAATATTATTTGGTATCGCATCGTTTGCATCGGGAAAACGGTTGATCGGCCGTCCGGTGATTCGCCTTGATTTACGTGGCGTGAAGCATTTTCGCTTCGGCTTCATACCTTGGAGCGAGGTAACTGATGTTTTTCTCCAAGCCGCAGTAATTAAAGGAAACCAGGTATTCTCTTTGCGGGTCGCAACCATAAATAAGTCGATTTATCTGGCACGGCTTCCCCGCTGGTTGCGAGTATTTCATAAACTTGAGCCCGGTGGATTATCACTCCCTTTGCCGCTGTCGGAGCAAGATGCCAGAATAGTTGACGGCGTTGCAAAAGGTTATGCAAACTATGCCGGAGCACGGACTATCGAACAAACAATTTCAAGAAAAGTAGTAGATGAAATATCTTCAATACAAACATCGCAACAAAGAATGAAACGATTACAGGAATTGATGACAGAAACATCGGGGGAGTTTGAAAAACGGCGTCAAGAAATTTCCAGAACTAATATGCTTTACAGCGTGATCTTAATATTAGGGGTTATTGCCATTTTTGTCGGAGCATGGGTCAAAAGCAAGTAGCCTCGATGAAACGCAGTGGAATCGAGGATGATCGAAGCTATCCAACCCTCGATTTCGTTACACTGCATCGAGGCTACATTATTTAAAGCAAACATGAACGCTTCAAATTCCGGGACGTTTTAGTCCCGTTATTCCGCCCCGAGCATCGCAGCTTTTGGCGAGACTAGCCCGATAGGGGAGCGGCAGGGATGCCGCTCGTTTTCGGAGGGCCAGGGATGGCCCTTCCGAAAACCCTCGCCAAAAGCAAGACGCGCAGGATTAAGGCGGAATACCGGGTGGCCTTTTCTTTGAATACTTTCTTTTGGCCACGCAAAAGAAAGTATTTCGGCTGTCGGGCCGAGACCCGACATTTAAAACCATCCTCGCGATAGCGACACCAATAAAACAAACATCCCGAAACCAACAAATAACTGAAACATGACCAGCATATCTCTCCCTATTTTCGGCCAAGGCAGCCAACCCGCCGAGGAAGACGGCGTCGAACTCGACTATCTGGCGATGCCGGAAGAAATGACGACCTACCGGATGCCGACGATTTCGGTGGACTTGAATGCGGCCGATCTGGCGCAGGCCAAAACCGCGTTGCAGCAGCTCGAGCAGAATTTGGCAAAGTATCCAGCAACCAGCCAAGCCATAGACTTGATCAAACTGGATCAAACCAATCGCCAGTTCGTCGACGAACTGCTGGGTGAGGGTGAGGTCAGCATGCTGTGTAAAGGCGCCCAAACCCTGCGGATACAGGAGTCGGTACTGGCCGGGGTCTGGCGCTCGCAACGCCTCGATGCGCAAAAGCAGATCGTCACCGATACCTTGGAAGTCGGCATCATCCCGCAAGCCATCTTGCAAACCACGTTTGCCGGTGCCGCCGAGCATATTGATACCGACATGCGTGCGCTGCCGGACGGCGTGATGAACGCGCCGCCGCTGCTGGCCGAGTTGAATGCCAAGATCGCCGAGTATCAACCGGGTGCTGAGGCGCATGTCATCAATTTAAGTTTGTTGCCGCAAACCGAGCAGGATTTGGCGCTACTGGAACAGCGCTTGGGCAAGGGGGCGGTGACTATTTTGTCGCGCGGTTACGGTAATTGCCGGATCGACGCCACGGCCACCCGTAATGTTTGGTGGGTGCGTTATTTCAATTCTCAAGATACCTTGATCCTCAACACCCTGGAAGTCAGCGACGTACCCAATGTGGCCTGTGCCTCGGCGGAAGACATTGCCGACAGCTACCAGCGGTTGCAGGAAATTTTGCAGGTGTATTTGTGAGCGAAGGCTTCTTCGCCGGTGCTTACGGTGGCGATGCCGCCAACTTGCCAGTAGACGCCAAGCTGGAATGCAAAATTTGCTGGCATGTCTACGACCCCGCCGCAGGCGACGCCGTCTGGCAAGTGCCGCCCGGCACCGCCTTTGCCGACTTGCCGGACCATTGGAGCTGCCCACAATGCGGCGCACCCAAACAAGGTTTTTTGGTGTTGGACGACTAAACATGCAATGGCAGGACGGCGAGCAGATTCGGTGGACGCTGGAACGCGTGTTTAACGACATCCTCAGCCAGCGCATGCACGACGTGCCGGTAGTGAATCATGCGCTGGCGGTGCGGGCGCTGGGTTTTAACCGCTACAACGCGGATTGGGCGGGGGTGTTGATTACGCCGTGGTATATGAATGTACTGCTGCTGCCGGGGCCGGAGAGCGCGTGGATAACACAGCCGCCCGGCAGCAAGTTTGAACAGGCATTTCCCTACGGTAGTTTCGAGTTTACGGTTGCCGACGAAGCGCAACTGGGGCGCTACGCCCAGTGTTCGCTGTTTTCGCCGATGTTTCAATTTGCCGATCAAGCGGCGGCTGAGGCTGCTGCCAACAGCGCCTTACAAGCGTTGTTGGCCGTACCCGCGCCGCGCGCAATCAGTCGCCGCGATTTGTTGCGCGGCAATTTGGTACGATCTTAAGTGACGCCGGCGGGTGAGATTCATATCGAACTGACGCATCGCGCCGGCCAGGTTGGTTCGGTGAAGATAGCTTCTACCCGGCCAGAGGCGGCGCAAGCCTTGGTCGGTAAAACCCCGGAACAGCTGTTGAGTATGCTGCCGCTGCTGTTTTCTTTATGTGGCAATGCCCAGGCCTACGCCGCGTTATTAGCTTGTCGCGCCGCCTTGGGATTGGCTGCCGAGCCGGCAGCCGACGCTGCTCGGGAATGCTTGCTGCGACTGGAGACCGTGCGCGAACACGCTTGGCGTATATTGTTGGACTGGCCGGCTTTATTGGGAAAGCCTGCAGATAAAGCCGCTATGGTGGCCTTATTGAAACTGGATAGGCAATTCAAAGCCTGTTTGTTTGCGGATGGCGAGGCGTTTAGATTGGATAGCCGTTTGCAGATCGATGAGCCGAGCTTTAACGGCTTGAGCGCCGAGCTGACTGACTTAATCGATCACGCGATTTTCGCAGGTGGTTTGGACCGGTTTCTGGCGATTACCGACGCAGCGCAATTGCGTGATTTTGTGGTTGGCAACACGGGTTTGGCTGCTCAACTATTGAACGCTCTGTACCAACGGGATTGGTTGGCGCTGGGCGCTAGTTCAGTGTCTTGTTTGCCGGAACTAGAGTACGCCGAGTTGCATCAGCATATGCAACACGCGGATTTATCGGCATTTTGCCGGACGCCACAGTGGCAAGGCCGTTGTTACGAAGCGACGCCACTCAGTCGCCAACAAGCGCAGCCTCTGATCGTGGAATTACAAAGCCGATACGGCACGGGTTTGTTGGTGCGATTTGTGGCGGTATTGCTGGAAGTAACGGCTGTGCCAAAGCTCGTCGCGCTGCCCACTCGCGCGACAGGCGGCGGGGCAGATGGTGTTGGTCTGGCACAAGTACAGGCCGCGCGCGGCTTGTTGATTCATCGTCTGGCCTTACGTCAAAGCCGGGTGTACGATTACCGCATTGTCGCGCCGACCGAATGGAATGTTCATCCCGACGGCGTGCTGGCCCAAGGTTTAAAGGCTTTGCAGGCGACCGATGCCGATGATTTGCGGCAGCAGGCGGAATGGTTAATTCAGGCGGTGGACCCTTGCGTGGCCTATCGTGTGACATTGCATAAACAGTAGGCTACGCACCGCTTATCATCGAGAGCTGGTAATCATCATGCACGAAATGTCGCTCTGCGAGAGCGTGTTACAGATCATCGAACAGCAGGCCAAGGCCCAGCAATTTGCCAAGGTCAAAACCGTGTGGCTTGAGATTGGTGCCTTGTCCGGCGTGGAGCCGGAGGCGATGCAGTTTAGTTTTGAAGTGGTGATGCAAGGCTCCCTGGCCGCACAGGCCAAGCTGGAAATTATCCCCGTGCCGGGCGTGGCCTGGTGTATGCCCTGCGGCTGCGAGGTGCTGGTGCAACAGTTGTACGACGAATGCCCGCACTGCGGCAGTCATCAATTACAGATCGTCGATGGCGATCAAATGCGAATTAAAGAACTGGAGGTAGAGTAATGTGCGGCGTATGCGGCTGCGGCGAGGGCCATATTCACTCGCACGACGAACCACACGATCACGAGCATGCTCATGATCACCACCACGGTCATGACCATGGTCATCACCATCACGAACATACGGCAGAACACGCGCACGCGCCGGGTTTGACCCAGGCGCGGATGGTGCAGATCGAGCAGGATATTCTGGCTAAAAACAATCGCTATGCCGACGAAAACCGCCGCTATTTTAGCGAGCGCGGCATGCTGGCGTTGAATTTGGTGTCCAGTCCCGGCTCCGGTAAGACCACGCTGTTGACCGAAACGATACTGCGTTTAAAAGACGAGTTGAGCATAGCGGTAATCGAAGGCGACCAACAAACCGCTCGCGATGCCGACCGCATTCGCGCCACCGGCGTACCGGCCTTGCAAATCAATACCGGCAAGGGCTGTCATTTGGACGCGCACCGGGTGGGTCATGGCTTGGAAAGTCTGAATCTGCCCGAGCACAGCTTGTTGTTTATCGAAAACGTCGGCAATCTGGTCTGCCCGTCGGCGTTTGATTTAGGCGAAGCGCACAAGGTGGTGATTTTGTCGGTGACCGAAGGCGAAGATAAGCCAATCAAATACCCGGACATGTTCCATGCCGCCGATTTGATGATCCTGAACAAAACCGATTTGCTGCCGTATCTGGATTTCGATAGTGCGCAATGCATTCAATATGCGAAGCAGGTTAATCCGCGCATCAAGGTATTGTCGCTATCGGCCAAGACCGGCGAAGGTATGGAAAACTGGCTGACCTGGCTGCGGGCGGAGATGGCTTTGCAGCGGATTGCTTATGCTTGATCGAATGCTTACGACTCCCATCCCTGTACTCAAATGTGAGCCGTAATAATGCCGTGGAGAATATCTTAGAGTATTTAGTATTTGCTCTCAGGTGCGGCGACGCAAAAGACCTAAAAGGCCGCTGGCAAATAGCCATCCGGCGCTTGGTGCAGGGACTGGAGTGGGTATTATGATGCCGTCATAGAGCTTCAATGAGGCGATGCGACCGTCGGCAAACTCTTGTTGGGCGGGACCGGCAAGGTTGTCTACAAAGAAGTGCAATAGGTGGCTGGGATTATTGGGGTTGTCTAGGTTTAGCTGGTCCGAGTCGGAAGTCAGTTCCAGGATGCCGTCCAGATAGGCCTTCACCTCACGTGTGCCGTTGACCACGTTGTTGGTGAGCACTACATTATGAAATCCGGGGGTGGTGAATAAGGTATTCCCGCTTATTACGGGATACACAAACAATTTGTTGCTTGGATCGACATAAAAGCCGTCGTCGGATTGACGGTTTTGTGTGTCGATGATTCTGCGCCAGCCACTGCCAAACGCAGCTTGTTCCAGGAATTCGAAGGTTAATTCGACGGAATAGTTGTTGTAGGAAACCAGTCCGCTGGCATTTAGTTGCAGTCCGGCGTTTTGTGCAGAATCGCTACCATTGCCGTTCCAGTGAAATACCCGTTGGTTTTGGCCGTTGACGGTTGTGGTTTCGAATCCGCTTAAGCCCAGAGGATCAATCGATAATAAGTCGGGTGCCGACGCTTCATTGGCGGCCAAGCTGTCATTAAAGGAGTAACTGGCTACCAGCGTTGCCGCGTTAGCAGGCAGACAGGCAGCGAATAGCACCTGGAGCAACAAAGTGCGCCAAACGGTTTTGTTTGTTTTTGTCTTTTTGTGATGGCCAGGACTCAGCGAAAGGAAGGTGGATTGATGTCTTTGAATATCGATAAACATTGGTTTCTCCTATTTCTAGTGTTGATTGTGCTGTTACTTGAAGGTAGGCGTTGACAGCTTAGCGCCGGATCATACGGCTGGTTCGATTCATGAAACATGGTTTGACCGAAAGAATGGGTCCGAGGCAACGCAAGCGCAGCAGGCTAACGCTAACACACTGTGGCAATGCTTGCAAAACCCCTTCGCGTCGTTGGGATAGGGCATTCTCGGATAATGCCTTGATCGACGTTAAAGCCATGAGATTATGTAAACCAGAGCAACAAAAGTGTGTCTTGGTTACGCAGATATCTAAACCCTGGTTGGGGATTAGTGATTACCGCTACTATAGCTAAAATCATCGAAAGCTCGTTCAGTTATAGATCGGAGCATGTGAAGGTTTACTATGCATTTGTCTTTAGCTTGCCGAAACACGGCCGTGCTTCGACAAGCTCGGTACGCGTGGTAAAAGCATTTAAAAGCCGGATCAATAGACTATGACCTGTAAGCCCTCTGGCAAAAAGTGGTAAAAAGTAGTCAGCGAATTAATTTAACCTATTAACCTTATTTTTATGTGCCTAGCCCTACCTGCCCAAATTACCGATATTGATTTCTCCTCGCAAATGGCGACCGCCGCTGTGGACGGGGTTAAAGTCGAAGTCTCGCTGGCGCTGGTTGATGACGTGAAAGTGGGTGACTATGTGCTGGTGCACGTCGGTTATGCGCTGAACAAGATCGACGAAGAAGAGGCCTTAAAAACCTTGGCGCTGTTCGCCGAAGCGGGTCTGACGGCGTCATGAAATACATAGACGAATTTCGGCAGCACGACCTGGCCAAGCAACTGGCTAACAGCATTGCGCAAACCGTTAATCCGGACCGCCATTACCGGTTGATGGAGTTCTGCGGCGGCCATACCCACGCGATTTTCCGTTACGGCGTGCAAGATTTAATGCCGAGCAATGTCGAATTCATCCACGGCCCCGGTTGTCCGGTGTGCGTGTTGCCGACCGGGCGCATCGATAATGCGATTCAATTGGTCGAGCAGCATGAGGTGATACTTTGCACTTATGCCGACCTGATGCGGGTGCCGGCCTCGCAGCGGAACAGTTTGTTGAAAGCTAAAGCGGCTGGCGGCGATATTCGCATGGTGTATTCCACGCAAGATGCCTTGAAAATCGCCCGCGATAATCCAGACACACAGGTAGTGTTCTTCGCCATCGGTTTCGAAACCACCACGCCGCCGACGGCGGTGGCTATCAAACAAGCTCAAGCCGGAGGCTTGGGCAATTTCAGCGTGTTCTGCAACCACGTACTAACCCCAGCGGCGATGCAAGCCATTCTGGATGCGCCGGAGCCGGTGCAAATCGACGCGTTTCTCGGCCCCTCGCACGTCAGCAGCGTGATCGGCAGCAAACCCTACGAAACCTTTGCCGAACACTACGCCAAGCCCATCGTCATCGCCGGTTTCGAGCCGCTGGACGTGATGCAATCGGCCTTGATGTTGATCCGCCAACTCAATGCCGGCCAGCATACAGTGGAAAATGAATACAGCCGCGCGGTGACCCGCGACGGCAATCTTAAAGCCCAAGCTTTGGTGGCCGAGATATTCGAGTTAAGGCCGCACTTCGAGTGGCGCGGTTTGGGTTTGATTCCGCACAGTGCATTGAAGTTAAAAGCTGATTACGCCGAGTTCGACGCCGAACAGCGCTTCGATATTCCAGCCATCCAAGCCAGCGATGTCAAAGGCTGCGAGTGTCCAGCCATACTGCGCGGCGCAAAAAAGCCGCAGGATTGCAAACTGCTAGGCACCGTCTGCACCCCGGAAAACCCGATGGGCTCGTGTATGGTGTCGTCGGAAGGGGCTTGCGCGGCCTACTGGAGTTACGGGCGGCTGCGGCACAGTTAGAAAAAGCGGACGTCTTTTAACGCCCGCTTGGGTGGCCCGTGTTTAGCGGGCTAGGCGATGTGGCTTATTTATAGATTTCTGCCGCCGCCGCTTTCAGTTTCGCTTCGTCGCCTTGCATCGGTTTCATCATGGGGTTTGTCGACGCTTTGGCGCCGGCGACCAAATCGTCGGCGGTTTTGAATTTAGCTTTCAAGGCATCGACGGCCGGCGCGACCGAACCGTTATGGCAACCTTTGCAAGTAGCCGCCGCATCGGCGCTGGCCAGTGAAGGCGTGATGGCAACAGCTGCCAGTGCCAATAAAGCGAGTAGATTTGTTTTCATGAACGTTACCTCGTGTTAATTATTATTTTTAGACTACGGCCCGGACAAGCGCCCAAACCGCTGGTGCGGATGATTTTAGGCATCAGCATGGGTTTTCTACCATAGCCGGAAATTCCAGGCAATCGCTTAAGGGTTTGGGCGAGGCGATAACCGGTGTCGCGGGGTATGGCGAGTATGGTCATGCCGTATATTGACGGGTATTGAATAACTGTTTTAGGAGGTGACGGGCTGCGCTTGGGTTCAGTAAACCGCGTCGTGATCGCCAATATTGATGGGAATAATCCGGCCGTCCTCGATCAATAATTCCAGGGTAATGCGGTAAGACAAATTGATGGAAACCGAATGCAGCCCAGCCCACTTGCCTTGTAACGGATGCAAACGGAGCGACGGGTGAAACGGATTGGCTTCCAGTAACTGCAAGGTCTTTAAATACGGTTGCCGTAGTGCCGGATGGCGTTTGATAAAGCGTGCGGCTTTTTTGTTGTATTGCTCGGTAAAAACCAAGGCATACGCCATTACAGGGTATCCAGTCGCGCCAAATGTGCTTCCGGCGACTCCTGCGTGAAGCGGCCGGCCGCCAAATCCGTGCGGGTTTGCGCCAACGCTGCATCCAGTTCGCATTCGCGCAAATAGTGGTAATGGGCGATGTCCATCACCACAAAACGCTCCTTGCCGCGCACCGACACCACCGCTTCCGGTGCCTCGGCCAGCGCCGCCTCGATAGCAGCGACACCTTTGGTTTTTAAATCGTTGGCGCTAATTTGCGACATGGTTATTCCCGGCAGTTAATTTAGGATGTCAATGGTGTGCTTAATAGTGTGATTAAGCAAGCGGTGTTTCGTATCCAACTATGGAGCCCAAACGGCGAGATCGATAAACGGATTGACGATGCGCAATTGATTGTCGACGACTTGGCCGCGCTGCAGGTCTTCCGAATACAAACAGTCGCATTCGGCGGCCAGCGCCGCACCGACGATCAGGCTGTCGTACCAGGAAAAACCGTAACGTTCGGCGATATCCAGACCCCGTTCGTGAATATCGACGCTAAGCGGGTGGATTTGGCAGACCGATTTGACGATTTGTAGGGCTTCCCTCACTTCGGGATAAGACATTTTGAACGTGCGGGTGGCTACCGAAGTAAATTCGTTCAGCACTTGCACGCTGATCGCGCCGCAGCCGGCAAGCAAGGTTTCGGCTTGGTCTGCCTTGGCATTGTCGGCAGACAGCAAATACAACAGCACGTTGCTGTCGAAAAATGCTTTAGCGGTCTTCATTCGCTTCCAAGCGATCAAACTTGAAATCCGCCGGCATGCGGCCACGGAATTTGCGTAACCGGCCCAGCAGTTCCAGATTACTGGCTTTTTTGTCGATTTCGAACAGCCGTTCGCCGGCAATCTGAATCTCCACGTCGTCGCCTTCCTTCAGTTGCAAGGCTTCGACTACGGCGGCTGGCAAACGAACCGCTAAACTATTACCCCATTTGGCTACTTGCATGGTGTAGCCCTCAATGAAAATATACGGCTTTGAATTGTATATCATCGAACATAGGCGGACCATTTTTGATGTACGCCAAATAAGCTTGAATGACGGTTGAGGGTTAGTATCTAAACGGATACAATTGGCCCGTGAATTATTTTGTGCAGCAAACGGAATCGTTTGCAAAATGGCTGGCGTCATTAAAAGACCTGCGCGCCAAAACTGCAATCTACCGCCGCATTGACCGGGCGCAGGCCGGCAATCTTGGCGACACCAAAGCGGTGGGCGAAGGTGTTTGCGAGATGCGCATCGATCTCGGTGCGGGTTACCGCGTTTATTACACAATACGTAACGGCATGATGATTATTTTGTTGGCCGGCGACGATAAGTCCACCCAACAGTCTGATATTCAACGCGCAATTAAACTGGCTAAAGAGGTTTGAAACATGAGTGAACAACTACTGCTCTTCGACATGACCACGCTGTTGGATAGCGACGAAGCCGTCAGCGAATACCTTAACCAAGTGTTGGAAGACGGCGATAGCGACGAACTGATTAGAGCACTAGGATATATCGCCAAGGCCAAGGGCATGGCCATGATCGCCAAGGAATCCGGCCTGGGCCGCGAAAGTTTGTACAAAGCGTTGGCGCCCGGTGCCAAACCGCGCTTTGACACGGTGTTGAAAGTCATCCGGGCATTGGGGGTTAAATTACATGCCGAACCGGTTTGATGCTGTCTGTCCGCGAACTTGGCAGGCAAAGGCTTGATGCAAGGGTTAGCCAAATTGTAGGATTTGCCGAACAACGTGAGGCGCATCGTTCGCGATTGATTCGCTTGCGCTCAGCGCGTCTATGGCCCTATTTAAATGACTGACAGCACAAAAGACAAACGTAACCCTTATATAAACTCAGCGGGTCAACGTGAGCTACGTAAATCAATAATAGCCTTCATTGATGTCCTTGGATTTAAAGAACTTGTTCGGAAGGCAAAAGATGAAGACAAATCGCAAGAAGTATTTTTAAATTTCCATCAAGCACTATCTTCTTGGCATAAACGCGAAGAAGAATATTACGAAACAAAATTTAAGATGCCTTTTATTGGGGGCAAAAAGGACAGATATAAAATTCGCATTTTTACAGACTGCATTCTGATCGGTTGCCCAATTAGCAAGAGTGGGCGAAGCTACAATTTTATAGAAGGATGCGATGAGTTCTTTGACATATTGTCAACGATTTATCTTCTTCAAGCGGAAATGGTAAATCAAGGTTATTTTGTTCGAGGTGCTATTGCGGTTGACGAACTCTATATGGATGAAGTGATTATTTATGGAAATGGGGCCATAGAAGCTTACGAAGCAGAAGCAAGTAAAGCCAAATATCCGCGCATAATTCTGACAAAATCTGCATCATCTGTTCTCGCAGAAATCTGCAAAGGATTTGAAGATCAGCAGCTTGAAAACTATATTAATAAATTCTTTTTCAAGGACAGTGATGGACAGCTTTTTATCAGTTACCTTGAATCCATTAAGATTGGAGAGGACGATTTTCAATTTGTATCTGAACTGGAAAAACACAAAAATATAATAGAGTTGAAACTCGCCGAATATAAAGATAAACCACGTTATTTAGAAAAATATCTATGGACGGCGAATTACCACAATAATTTCTGTAATCAACCTCCCTACTACGATGACTATAAAATCGATTTAACCAAGTAGGGTATGCATCGCATACCTTTTTTTGCGCTTCAATTGTCGTGGCCTCCTAGGTACGCGGTGCGTACCCTACATCCAATCTATTCGCCCGAACTTCAATAACTTAAACTCATGCCCTACTCCCACTCCCTCAACCTAAAATCCGGCCAAGTCGATCTCACCCACGGCGGTGGTGGCCGGGCGATGGCGCAATTGATTGCAGAACTGTTCGTCAAGCATTTCGACAACGACTTGCTGCGCCGGCAGAACGATCAGGCCTTGTTCGATGTGCCGGCCGGGCGCTTGGCGATCAGCACCGACGGCCATGTGATTTCGCCGCTGTTTTTTCCGGGCGGCGACATCGGCTCGCTGGCGGTGCATGGCACGGTCAACGACGTGGCAATGTCCGGCGCCAAACCGCTTTACCTGAGCGCCGGCTTCATATTGGAAGAGGGCTTGCCGCTGGCCGACCTGGAACGCATCGTCATCAGCATGGCCGCCGCCGCCAAGGTCGCCGGCACGCCGATTGTCACCGGCGATACCAAGGTGGTGGAGCGCGGCAAGGGCGACGGGGTGTTCATCACCACCACCGGCGTCGGCATCGTGCCGGACGGGGTGAATATTTCCAGCGACCGCGCAGAACCCGGTTGCGCGATTTTGCTCAGCGGCAGCATCGGCGACCACGGCGTGGCGATTATGGCCAGCCGCGAGAATCTGCAATTTGAAACCAGCATCATCTCCGATTCGGCGGCGCTGCACGGTTTGGTGGCCGACATGGTGGCCGCGGCGCCGGCAGCGATCCGCTGTTTGCGCGATCCAACCCGCGGCGGCTTGGCGACGGCCTTGAACGAACTGGCTGGTCAGTCCGGTGTAGGCATGGTCATCGACGAGGCGGCGATTCCGGTCAAAGCTCAGGTCAAGGCGGCTTGCGAAATCCTCGGTCTCGATCCTCTGTATGTCGCCAACGAAGGCAAGCTGGTGTGTATCTGCGACGCCGCTGCCGCCGAGACCTTGTTGGCGGCGATGCGCAAGCATCCTTTGGGTCGCGACGCGGCCATCATCGGCCAAGTCATCGCCGACCCGCATCATTTCGTGCAAATGACCACGGCTTTCGGCGGCCGGCGTATCGTCGATTGGCCGGTCGGCGAACAACTACCGCGCATCTGCTGATGCCCGGCAAGGCCATCCGCGCGCGCGGCGTGGTGCAGGGCGTCGGTTTTCGGCCGGCGATCTGGCATCTGGCGCGCGAGTTTGGTTTGACGGGATCGGTGTGGAACGACGCCGAAGGCGTGATGATTCATGTGCATGGCGACGCTGCCGCTCTGGAAGGCTTCGCCGCTGCCATTCCCAAACAGCTACCGCCGTTGGCGCGTTTGGATGCCTTGGAAATCAGTGATTTAGTGGAGGAGGCGGCGGACAGCGAATTTCGTATTCTCGCTAGCCAATCCGGCCGCGCCGAAACGGCAATCGCCGCCGACGCCGCCACCTGCCCGGATTGTTTGGCGGACATAGCCGATCCCGGCAACCGCCGCTACCGTTACCCGTTCACCAACTGCACCCACTGCGGGCCGCGTTTGTCCATCGTTAAGCGTGTGCCTTACGACCGCTGCCATACCAGCATGGCGGCATTTGCGATGTGTCCTGCATGCCAACGCGAATACGACGACCCGGCCGATAGACGCTTTCATGCCCAGGCCAACTGCTGTCCGGTGTGCGGGCCGAAGCTGTGGTTGGAGGCTGCTAGCATTCACACGCTGGGCGAGGGAATGCAGCTGGAGCCGCTAGGCGGTTCGGGACGCTGGAGCGTCCAAGACGGGGTTCCCACGCAGAGCGTGGGAACCATGAGCGGCATGAACGAATTCATCCGCCAAACCGCCGACCTGATCCGTCAAGGCTACATTGTCGCCATCAAAGGTTTGGGCGGTTTTCATCTGGCTTGTGACGCCGGTAACGCCATTGCAGTGGACGAACTACGCCGCCGCAAGCGCCGTTACGCTAAGCCGTTTGCCTTGATGGCGCGGGACGTCGACACCATACGCCGCTATGCGGCAATCAACGACCTCGAGCTGATCGCGCTGCAGTCGACAGCCGCGCCGATTGTGTTGCTGCCAGCGACCGGGGAACAATTGGCGGAAGCTATCGCGCCGGGCGACGATAAACTCGGTTTTATGCTGCCGTACACGCCGCTGCACGCGTTATTGTTGGCCGAATTGCACGCCCCTATCGTGCTGACCTCCGGCAATGTCTCAGACGAACCGCAGTGCATCAGTAACGACGAAGCCCGGGAAAAACTGGTCGGCATCGCCGATTTTTTGTTGCTGCACGACCGCGCTATCGTCAACCGTCTGGACGATTCGGTGGCGCGGTTGATGGCCGGCGAGATCCGCCTATTACGCCGGGCGCGCGGCTACGCGCCGGAAGCGCTGACATTGCCCAAGGGCTTCGAATCCAGCATGCCGGTTCTGGCAATGGGTGCGGAATTGAAGAACAGCTTTTGCTTGCTGAAAAACGGCCAAGCCATTGTCAGCCAACACATCGGCGATTTGGAAAACGCCGCCGTGCAACAAGATTATCGCCATGCCATTGCGCTTTATCGGCAACTGCACGCTTTTACGCCTACTTGCCTTGCCATCGACAGTCATGACGGTTATCTATCAAACCAGTACGGCCGGCAACTGGCCGCCGAAACCGGTTTGCAAGTCGTCAGCGTCCAACATCATCATGCCCATTTGGCCGCTAGTCTGGCGGAACACGGGGTTGAACTGGACGCACCGCCGGTATTGGCGGCGATCTTCGATGGCTTGGGTTTAGGCGAACACGGTGAGTTATGGGGCGGCGAATTTTTGCTGGGCGATTACCGTCACTATACCCGGCTTGGCCATTTTCAACCGATTGCCTTACCCGGCGGCTCGCAGGCCATGCGTGAACCCTGGCGCAACGCCTATGCGCAATTGCGGCATTATTTCGACTGGCAAACCTTACAAAGTAAGTATGCGGATTTGGAGATCATGCGCTTGTTAGCCGGCAAGCCGTTGGCGACGCTGGATACGATGATCGATAAGACACTCAACTCGCCGCTCAGCAGTTCTTGTGGGCGCTGGTTCGACGCCTTCGCCGCCGCCTTGGGCTTGCATCCGGAGCAAGTCCATTTCGAAGGCCAAGCCGCGATTGCGATGGAAGTTTTGGCGACGCCGGTATTTAGTTACGAACAGGCTTACCCGGCGACCTGGTCTATGGACCGGAGCGGCGACTTTTTAGTATTGAGTTGGCAAGGTCTCTGGCAAGCGGTATTGGACGATTTGGCATGCGGCACCGACAAGGCTCGCATCGCCGCCCGTATCCATCACACCCTGGCTGCCGCGACGGTCGGAGTGCTGAATCGATTGAGTGGTCAAACCGGCGCGGATAGCATTGTCTTAAGCGGCGGCGTGTTTCAAAACCGCTTGTTGCTGGAAGCGGTCAGCGAGCAACTGCGGCAACAGGGTAAAACCCTGCTATCGCCGCAACGCTATCCGATGAACGATGGTGGGCTGGCTTTGGGACAGGCGATGATTGCAGCGGCGAGGCATCATTAAATACTTAGATTGCCCATAAGTTATGGTGGACGCTAAATCTGCTTCTCAAACGCCACCTCAAACCGGCCATAACGCTGCAAAATCGCCGGTAACAGCAGCAAGTTCAGCATGGTCGACGAGGCTAAGCCGCCGATAATGATGGCCGCCATCGGCCCCATGATTTCTCTACCAGGATTATCACTGCCTATCGCAATCGGCAGCATGGCCAGGGCTGTGACCAACGCAGTCATCAGAATGGCCGGCAGGCGTTCCTGGGCGCCGCGGATCAAGGTCTCTGTCGACCAAATCTGACCTTCCAGTTCAACCAGATGCCGGTAATGCGAAATCAGCATGATGCAGTTGCGCACGGTGATGCCGAACAAGGTGATAAAGCCAACGAAGGAGCCCACCGACAGCGTGGCATCGGTGATCACGACCGCCGCCACCCCGCCCAATAAGGCAAACGGCAGGTTTAGCAAAGTCAGCAGCATGTGCCGCAGGCTACCCAAGGCGATGAACACGAAAATCAGCACGCCGGCGCCGGCCAGCAGGGCGTGGATGATCAGCGTCTCGCGGGCTTTGGCTTGTTCCAGCGCCGCGCCGATGAACTCAGGGTAACTGCCGTCGCGCCAACTAAGCTCGTTTTGTACCCGCTGTTTCAGCTCGGCCATGAAGGCATCCATATCGCGGTCTGTCACCTTGCAGGTTACGGTCTGGATGCGCTGTGCGCCTTGATGCAGGATGTTATAGCGGCCTTCGCCGTGGCGGATTTCGGCGACCTCGCCGAGCAGCACGCGCTGGCCTTCAGTGTTTTTCAAGGGTAGTTGAGCAAGGTAATCCGGCTGACTGCGCCATTCTGGGGCTAAGGCCACCGCGACATTGAAAATCCGGTTGCCTTGCAGATTTTTGCCGACGATGCGGCCCTCGTAAGCGGTTTGCAGGGCGGTCATCACTTGCGCCGGGCTGATGCCGCGAAACTTTAATTGCTCCAGATTCAGTTCCACTTGCAGCAGGGCAGTGGCCGGCGGCGAGCGCAGTTGCACGTCTGCCGCGCCGGGAATCGTATTGATCAGCGCGGCCAGTTGTTGGGCCTTGCGGTCCAATTCGGCCAAATCGTTACCGTAGATATTCACCACCACCGGTGCGGTGTAGCCGGAAATGGTTTCGTCGACCCGTTCGGTTAAAAAGGTGTTGGCTTCGAAATTGATGCCGGGGAATTGCGCCAATATCTCGCGCAAACTGTCCAACACTTGCTGCTGATCCTGGCCGGACAAGGGCTTTAGCCGTACTTCGTATTCGCTGTAATGGCTGCCGTAGGTGTCGGCACCGCGTTCGGCGCGGCCGGCCCATTGCGATACCGATTCCACACCGTCGATTGCCATGATTTGCTCGGTGAGTAAACTGCCGACGCGAATCGATTCCTGTAACGAAGTACCCGGTACGCTGGCGGTGTGGACGATGAAATGGCCCTCGCGCAGTTCGGGCAGAAATTTATGGTCCAGTTGCAGAAAGGCGGCTATGCCGATTAGGCAGGCTATCGCGCCTATCACCACCACGGTTTTGAAGTGCTTTATAGCCCAGAGTAATTGCTTGGCATACAGCGGTTTAAGCCGGCGTAATACGGGCGGATCGCTGTCGTCCGGTAGTTTGTTACGAAACAGCAAATGGCATAGCGCCGGGGTGAGTGTTAGCGCCACCAGCAAGGACATCAAAATCGCCAGAATATAAGACACGCCCAACGGGGCGAACAGCCGACCACTGACGCCATCCAGGGTCAGCAGCGGCACAAACACCAATGCGACGATGAAGCTGGCGTAAACCACCGAACTGCGCACTTCCAGCGAGGCGTGGTAAATCACTGTTTCGGCGCTGTCAGGGAAGATTTTTAAGCGGTTTTCGCGCAGGCGTCTAAAGATGTTTTCGGTGTCGATGATGGCGTCGTCCACCACTTCGCCCAGCGCAATCGCCAGTCCGCCCAACACCATGATATTCAGATTGACGCCGGATTCCAGCAGCACCAGGGCGGCGGTCAACAGCGACAACGGTATTGCGGTAGCGGCGATAAAGGCACTGCGCAGATTGAATAAAAACACATACAGCACCGCCAGCACGAACAGGCCGCCAGCCAGTAAATGCCCGGACAGATTATGTACGGAGGTTTCGATGTAATCGGCCGGTCGGAATAAATGTGAGTAGAAATCCACGGCCTGCTGCTTGAAGATGGGTTGAAACTCTTCCAACACTGCCTCCACTTGCCGCGACACCGACAAGGTGTTGGCACCGTACTGACCGATAACCATCATCACGATGCCGGGTTTGCCCATGATTTGCGCGGCACCGATGGGTGGCTCGGCACCATAGCTGATCTGCGCTACATCGCCCAAAGTCACGTTCATGCCATCCTGGCGTTTGACGATCAGTTGCTTGAATTGCTCGGGATTGGCCGGCTGGCCGCTAATTTGTAAGGTAAAGCGCTGATTGGCGTTTTCGATGAAGCCGGCGCCGTTCATTTCCGCTGCGCCGGCCGCTGCGTTGACGATGTCGTCTATCGACAGATTGAAGCGCTGTAAGGCTGCCGGTTGTAACTGTACTTGTAGTTGCTGAATATCGCCGCCGAAGACATTGACGTCGGCTACGCCCGGCACGGCTAAAAGACGCGGCACCAGCGTCCAGTCCACCAAGCTGCGCAATTCCATCAAAGTTTTACTATCCGAACTGACACCTATCGTCAGTACCGTGGCCGATGACGACGACAGTGGGACGGCGACCGGGGTGCCTACACTGGTCGGCAAGCGCTGGCCCAGGCTGTTCATGCGTTCGCTGACCAATTGCCGGTTGCGGTACACATCGCTGTTTTCGTTAAAGGTAGCGGTAACGATGGACAAGCCCTGGATAGATTGGGAACGCAAGGTCTGCAAACCGATCAAGCCGCTGATGGTATTTTCGATTTGCTGGGTGACTAACACTTCCACTTGTTCGGCGGCCAGGCCGGGCGCTTCTGTTTGGATGATGACCTGCTTGGGGGCGAATTCCGGAAAAATATCCAAACCGGCGTTAGCCAGGCGGTAGATCCCGTAAACGAATAGCAGCATGGCCAAGGCCACGACGATGCCGGAATAACGGATGGAAAAACGGACCAGAAGTGCGAGCATGAGTGACAGGGCGGTTTATTTAGCCGGGTATTGTGCCTGTTTGCCGGACATTGGTCTATTGTGGGCCTCTCGCCACTCAGGCAGTATTTAGCACCTGGAAAAATCTAAGGCGTGTTTCCAGTGTGCTGGATTATCCGCACGTTACGGTGTTTATCGACTATTGTTTTAAACGATTAATGGCTTGCAGTAGTTCTCGGGGCTTTGGCTAAGAGGTAGATCATGTCGATCTCGAATGTGTGTAAATATTTTTTGTTGTTGTGGGTATTGGTTTGCCAGCCAGCGGGAGCGGAGGACGTGGGCGCGGAACATAGCGCGACTCTTGTGGATTGGTTGAGTTGGCAATGGCAACGATTTAGCAAGCTCACCACCAGCGACAGCTATAGCCCCAGTGTTAGCGATCGGAGCCAGCAGGCGCGCAAAGAATATATCGTTGGAGTTCATCCTTTGCATAACCCCAAGCGGCTGTTTGCCGTATACGGGCCTATCGTCGACCGTATAAACAGTGATTTACCGGATGTGACAGTAAGGTTGGAAGCATCGCGTAATTACGAAGAATTCGATAAAAAGCTCTATAGCGGCCACTTTGACTTTGCGATGCCCAATCCCTACCAAACCGTGCGCTCGCTGGCCCATGGTTACCGTGTATTCGGCAAGATGGCCGATGACGAGGATTTTCGCGGCATCATACTGGTACGCAAGGACAGTGGTATACAGCAGGTTAGCGATCTAAAGGGCAAAGCGGTCGCCTATCCCGCCGCCACGGCTCTGGCTGCGACAATGATTCCGCAACAATATCTGCATAGCCACGGTATCGACATTAATACCGACATTGAAAACCGTTATGTGGGGTCTCAGGAATCCTCGATCATGAATGTGCTGCTTGGTGACGTTGCCGCCGCCGCCACTTGGCCGGTGCCTTGGAAAATCTTTATGGCCGAGCATCCGGAGCAGGCGGCGCAGCTGGATGTCAAATGGCAGACCGAAGCGATGGTCAATAATGGTTGGGTGGCTCGCGCCGATGTGCCGGCCGAATTGGTTGAGCGCTTTGCCCGGCAGCTATTCAGTCTGCAAGACGACGAAGCCGGCCGCAAGTTGCTGCAAGCGGTGCCTGTTTCGCGATTCGAGCCGGCCACCGAGCAAACCTATCAGCCGGTGCGGATATTTTTGGAAAATTTTAACCGTACGATTCGGCCGATCGAACAATGATTAAATGTCCGCAATCAGGCTTTAGACTTTGGATAAGAGCGTCGTTAAAACGACAACTGGCTATTGCGTTTGGCAGCGTGGCTTTGGTTGCGATGTTGGCACTGGCCGGACTGTTGCTGAGGCAACAATGGCACTTTCTTGACGAGGCCAACATGCGTCGGGCCATGGCCCTGGCAAACGGTTTGGCCCGCAGTAGCGAATCCTGGGTGTTGGCCAACGATCTGGTCGGGCTGGATGAAATTGTGCAAGGCTATATTGATACACCCAGCTTGGAGCACATTTTTATATTGGACCCGGGCGGCAAAGTGTTGGCATCAACCCAGTCGGGCGAAGTGGGACGATACCTGAACGATAGCGTCAGCCTGGCGTTGTTAAAACAAACGCCCGAGTCGCGGATATTGATCGTCAGCAAAAATCTGATCGATGTCGCGGCGCCTGTCATGGTTGAGCAGCGGCACGTGGGTTGGGCAAGAGTGGAATTGAATCAGGACGACACTAAAGCCAGTTTACGCGCGCTGGCTGTCAACCATTTTGAGTTTATCGCCATTACCTCCTTGGTGCTGATTGCCGCTTCCATCTGGCTGGGGCAGCGTATGAGCGATCGCTTGCGACAATTGGGCAGCGTTGCTCAGCGCATCGCCGACGGTGACCGCTCGGTGCGGGCGGTTAGCGGTGCGGGCGACGAAATCAGCAATTTGGCCGTCAATGTTAATCACATGCTGGATACCATCACGCGTTCCGAGCAAGATCTTGGCAAATTGAATCGGGTTTATGCTGCTTGGACGGAATGCGTCAATACCATTGCCCGTGAACCCAGGGAGTCTGTATTACTCGATCGGTTGTGCCAAATTTTGGCGGAAACCATCGGTTTACGCTTGGTATTCATCGGTTTTACCGATGCCATGGCGGACTGGGTGGACATTGCCGCGGCCAGCGATTGGGAGTTGTCATTTCTGAAAGCCTTAAAGTTGTCTGCGCGCGCGGATAGGCCGGAAGGTCAAGGGGCTTGGGGGCGAGCACTGCGCAGCCAACACCCGGAAATTGTGAATGACTTTCAATCTTCGCCTACTACCGGACTTTGGCACGCAATAGCCGCCGCCGAGTCGATACGCTCGGTCGCCACGTTTCCGTTATCGCGCGGCGGCAAAATCGTGGGCGGGATTGCGGTCTATTCGATTGAACTCGATTTTTTCAATGCCGATTTGATCGCCTTGCTGAACGGTTTGAGTATAGATATTTCTTTTGCCTTGGATAATATTGACCGCGAAACTCAACGCCGACAAAGTGAAACCGAGCTACGCCTAGCGGCATCGGTGTTCGACAACAGTCAGGAAGGCATCATTATTACTGACGCCCAGGAAGTGATTATCCGCGTCAATTCTACTTTTTCTAAATTGAGCGGATACTCTCCGAACGAAGTGCTAGGGCAAACGCCTAGAATTATGGCATCGGGCAGTCACGACCGACTGTTTTACCAGGCTATGTGGGAGCGCATTGGCACGCAGGGTTATTGGCAAGGGGAAGTTATTAATCGGCGTAAAAGCGGCGAACTGTTTCCGGAATGGTTATGCATTACCCGCGTACTGGATGCGGACGGCTGCGTTACGCACTATGTCGGCACATTTGTCGATATTACCGACCGAAAACTCGATGAAGAACGTATTCATAAACTGGCGTTTTACGACCCGCTGACTCAGTTACCCAATCGTCGCCTGTTAATCGAGCGCCTGCGTCAGGCCTTGGTCGAAAGCCAGCGCAGCCAGTTGTATGGGGCGCTGATGTTCATGGACCTGGATCGGTTTAAGATACTCAACGATACCCAGGGGCACGATATGGGTGATCAGTTATTGATCGAGGCCGGTAAACGCATCAGTGAATGCGTACGGGAACAGGATACGGTTGCCCGACTCGGCGGTGATGAGTTTGTGGTTATGCTCGAAGCCCTGGCTGACGATCAGAGCAGCGCGATTGTGATTGCGCAACGCATTGGTGACAAATTACTCACCAGTCTAAGGCAGCCCTATCAATTGTCTCGACTCGACAGGGAAGGATTGCCGGCGTCGGTGATGCATCATTCCAGCGCCAGTATCGGCATGACGCTGTTTCAGGGAGCGGCGATTCATGGCGAGGATTTACTTAAGCAAGCCGATGTGGCGATGTATCAGGCCAAACAAGCCGGTCGCAATAAATTATGCGCCTACAATATTCAGATGCAGGCGCATATCAATGCCCGTGCAGTGCTTGAAACTGAGCTGCGTCAGGCTCTGCAAGACAAGCAATTTACGCTTTATTACCAGGTTCAGGTGGATGTCAGCGGCAACGTCTTGGGTGCCGAGGTTTTATTGCGTTGGCTGCATCCGTTGCGCGGTTGGGTGGCGCCGGCTGACTTTATTCCGCTTGCCGAGGAGACCGGACTGATCAATGAATTGGGCGAATGGATTTTGGCCGAGAGTTGCAAAACGCTGGCGGTTTGGGCACAAAGTCCTGTAAGCAGCGATTTGACGCTGGCTATTAATGTCAGCGCCAAACAATTCAATCAACATCATTTTGTGGAGCAATTGGCGGTGTTGATTGGCCACTATGGCTGTAATCCGCAGCAGTTGAAGCTGGAAATTACCGAAAGTCTGGTGCTGGGTGACATTGAGGAAGCCATTGCAAAGATTGGCAAACTGCAGGGTTTGGGGGTGAGGGTTTCGATGGACGATTTCGGCACCGGCTATTCTTCTTTGGCTTATTTGCAACGATTGCCGTTGTCGCAATTAAAGATTGATCGTTCATTTGTCGGCAATGTACTCACAAACAGTCACGATGCTGCCATCATTCGTACTATTTTGCTATTGGGTGACAGTCTTGGCATAGACGTCATTGCCGAAGGCGTGGAAACCGAACAACAGCGCCTCTATTTACTGGCCAACGGTTGCCGATATTTTCAAGGTTTTCTGTTTGGTCAGCCCGAGCCGCTGCCTGATTTCGAACGGCGGATCGACGCAATAGCGTTATCATAGAAGAATGCCCTTGGATTGGCGTTGTCTGTCAAAGCCATTAATCTAAGCTGGTATGGGTTCTCGAAATGCTCTAGCGGGTGCCGGTATTCGGGGACGAAGGCCAACAGAAGCCAGGGCCACACTGTGAGTGTCAGGCTTCGCGTTACAGGGTCCGTCCTTTACCGGGCGGCTAAAAGTGCGTTAGCATCGCGATTCACACCTCATCATGGAGTCCAGCCCAATGGATAGTCAGCATATCGATTTGCACCGCTCAATTATTTCTTTGAGTTGCGCGTTGGATTTGGTCGGTATCGACGAAGTGAAACATGGCAAGCGAGTGGCGATGATGGCTTGGCATATTGCCGGCAAACTCGAGTGGCCGGCGGTTGACCGCTTGAGCATTCTGTATGCTGGTATGCTGCATGATTGTGGGGTGGCCAAAATTCGTGAGCATCGGCAATTGACCGAGTCACTGGAATGGGATGGTGCGGAAGCGCATTGTATCCGCGGTGCCGAGTATTTAGACGTCTGCCCACCCCTGGCTTATTTGGCCGAGGAGATTCGCTACCATCACACCCGCTGGGAGCATTTACTCGAGTTGCCGTTGTCACCCAGGGTGCGCTTACGAGCCAATTTGCTGTTTCTGGCGGATCGTATCGATGTGTTGCAAGCACCCTATCTAGCTAGCGAGCAAATCCTGGTGGCTGCGCCAAACATTGTTGAGCGATTGCTGAGCTATTCCGGATCGTTGTTTGCGCCGGAATTGTTGGCAGCTTTTGCCGAACTGGCCAAAAGTCAGGCGTTTTGGCTGGCGATGGACCCGGATTATCTGGACGAGGATTTACGCGAACTAGGACGGGATTTACCGGCTGTGGATTTAGCTTATCCGTCATTGCGAGAAATGGCGCGTTTGTTCTCGCGGGTGGTGGATGCGAAAAGCCCCTATACCGAGCAGCATTCGGAGCGGGTTGCGCAAATCGCTCGGCACTTGGCGATGGAATTGGGGGTTACCGGCTGCGAACTGGAGCAAGTAGAGATTGCGGGGCTGCTACACGACATCGGTAAGCTAAGAGTGTCCGAGGATATTATTGATAAGCCCAGCAGCCTGACCGTCGAGGAAAGAGCCTGTATGCAGCGGCATAGTTACGATACTTATCGGATTTTGCAGCGGGTATTTACCGAGTCCAAGATTCCGCAATGGGCCGGTTTGCACCATGAAAACCTGCGCGGCGAAGGTTATCCATTCAAGACTGTAGGCAAATCCCTGGAGCTGGAATGCCGGATTATCAGCGTCGCCGATATCTTTCAGGCTTTGGCGCAGTCGCGACCGTATCGTGAGGGTATGCAACTGGCCGACATTATCGAGCATTTACAGCATCGCGTCGCTGAAGGCGTATTGGACAGCGTTGTGGTCGCCAAGTTGGTCGAAAATGCGGATGCGTATTATGAATTGGCGCAGGGCTATTGCCCGATGGATTAACCCAATAGCCGGAGTCTTTGCTCATTGCCGATGCTGCATCGGTTGTCCTGAGATTTATATGAAATAGCCTTGGGTAGTGTTTGTCACCTGCACTTAATATAAAGCCGTAGACCTTGAATAAGGTCTACGGCTTTTTAGTGACCCGATACTGCGTTGTAGATTATGCGTTGCGTGGCTTTCTGGAATTAAATCCCATCATGCCTAGCAGGCCGGAACCCATCAACCAGGCAGCCGCAGGAACAGGCACAGCGGCAACCGGATCGGTCCCACCCGTGCTGGGATTCAAACAATATTTAATATACAGTTCTGCTGCTTTGAAATAATAGTCTTTACTGCCGCTGTCTTTTACATCCAGCAGTGCAGTTAATGTCGAGAATCCGGATGTGGACAAGAAACTGCTGACATCTAAATTGATATATTGCTTATAGCCGTCGACTTCAGTCCAATCGGCAGCTATAGCCGAACCGTCAATGGATGTGATGCTGGCATATTCATTTTTATCCTTTACAGAGCCATTGGATGTTGCGTCGTCCGCCGACGTTGAATCGTCACGCAACCATACTTTTAGGAAGGCGCTGCTAATAAAATTGGCATTCAGCTGGTAGTCGAAATTAAGGGTGTAGTTATTGTTAGTGCTATCGTTATCGGCTTTGGAAATTAGCGTGCCATTGCCGGCGGATGATAGCGTCAGGCTCAGCTCTTGTAAGTTGCAAGCGGTTTGGTTGCCGCAATTACTTTGTTTAGTCTCGTGCTCGTCCTCAAAAGCATTCGAGGCAAATGTTGGCGATGTAAACGCCGCAGATAAGATAATTGAAGCAGCATATAGAGTTTTCATGGCAAGCACCCGGAAGAAGTCAATGTAAATATATTGATGATGATTGGAAGTAGCGGCAAGTGCGTACCAAGCATCATCTGGGGTTCAGTGTATCCGGGCTGGCGGTGCTAGATAATTGTCCGTTCGTCTCATGTCAAATTTGGCATGACTGTCATAGAGGGTTTGGGACTGAGGTATAAATTCCAAAGACAGCTGGAAGCTACTGGCTTGGCGATGTGGTTCACCCGGCATGGCTAGGTGTTTGGCATGCGGGCAAAGGGGCTGGTTTGCGAAACGGAGAGTCTAAAAATTCTAGAAGCTGTTGAGTTTTTTCACCATCAGACCGTGAAATATGCTGCTTAAAACTCATAGGGCCGGATCAATAATACGGCCAGTTTCCTTATCTCCTCAGGGCCACACGTTTCTCCGCTAAAAGTCCGCCCCGTGTATTGGGGCGGATCTTGCCTAGCAGTAAATAATTGTCAGACGCGGCATCGTTGCCCATTCCACCCCAATCCGGCTATTGCGACCGCGAACAGCCAGAACGCTGTAGGTAGCGGTACGGCGTTGATCTTGATCGAGGCATTTGCCGTTAATAAATTGCCGTTGGACAGCGTGTCGGTGTCCGGATCGAACAAGGAATTAAACGGGCTGCGGGTGAATAGATCGTAAGTCAGTACGATTTGGCCGAAGACAGTGCCCTGCGCAGCGTTGTCGGCAATTCTAAAACTACCGACGCCGGTTTGGCTGGCGACATCGAACGTTTGTCCCCAGGCGGTGCTGGCGCCAAAGCCCGGTCCTACGACGAAGAAGTTGTCGGGTGCGCTGATAAAGTCCGTGAATATACCGGAGGGGGTCGAGGACTGAAATTCCGCACCGGTCACGACGAGGTAGTTTTGGGAATTGGTGAGCAGGAAGCCCCAGCCCACGGTATCGCCAGCATCGCCTTCGATTAAGCCGTTTGTCGGCTCTAATTGTAATGAGGGCGCGGCTTGGGAAGTGGGAAGAATAAGCAACAAACTGGCTAACAGGATAAGGTGTTTCATCATGAGAATATCTCCTTAGAAAGGGCTAGCGAAATTGATTGGTTAGGGTTTTCGATCCGGTTACTTCGCCGCTGTTGCTACTAAACGTAACGGTCGCTTTAAATCTGGCGGTGTTGGGGCAGCCGTTAAAATTGATGGTCGCTGTGCCGCTTACCTTAGTTCCCGCCGCTATATTGCCCACACCCAAGGGGAAACTGGCCGGACTGGTGGTCGTTGGTGTGCATGTGCTGCCGCTTAGCTGCGTCAAACGCAAATCGTCGATCTGGGTATTTTCCGCCGGACACCGGCTGTTGTTGGTTAGCGTGATGGTCCAGATGCGGCCGCTCTGGGTCCCGGTTTTACTACTGATACCTGCTGATAGTTCCGGTAGTCCACCCACTTCGCAATCCACCGGATTTTCGATGAATCTGTCGGAAAAGTCGGTTTTGGCGTAGTCGTAAGCCACGACGTTGTCAACGATGTATTTGTCATAGGAGTTACCGTCAGATTCCGCTTCCGATCCCAACACAAAGCCCGAGGCGGGAATAGTGGCTGGATTCCATTGTGCGGAACTCGCGCTTATCAATTGTCCGTCTCGATAAACTCTTAATGTATCGCTACCACCGTCTATGCCGTTCACGTTCCAGGCGATGGCGGCATGGAATGCTACACCAATTTGTGCGACAAATTGCCGAGGTTCCAATGGCGTCATGATATTGGTAGAAGAGATGCCGCCGAAGAAGCCCTGGCCAGTTACCCCATCGCCCCAGGCTAGGAAAAAGCTATCTTGTTGCCCTGAATACGGGTGGCCGACCAAGCCGAAAATACCGTAATTGTAGGGCTGAGGTTGCGTTACTTTGGGGACCACCCACATTGATATAGTCCCTTTTTGCGCCAAGCTCGTCATAATTTGGCCGGGAAACTCAACCCAATTCCAAAGGGCCTTTCGGACGTAGCCGTTGCCGAATTTGGCCGGCTCGTATGCATAGTTGTTGCCCTGAATGCTGCCACTGGGGCCGACTTCGCTATTGACGACTTCGATGTTGCTGCCCAATTTGTTCCATAACACCACATTACCGGTTTCAGCTTGGGCTGTAGACTTGAACAAGCCGACCAAAGCCAGCAGGCATGCGGCGGTAGATAGGGTTTTGCGTTTAATTCCGTTCATAGAAACCTCCTTTAGGGAGTCAAGAAATACAATTTGCCGCAACCCGTTTACGTTGTCGGTTAGCCGGGTAGGGCAGGCGAATAGTTAGAATTGTTGTAGGAAATGAGGATGGAGCGAAGCGCCATGGTCGGCAACAAGCCGATAAAAGCCAAGATAGACGCCAAAATTTATGGTACGAAATATAAGGTAATTAGGCAATCGATAACTAGTGAGTTAATTCTGTGGCTTGATGACATTTAGGGTTGATCTGTTTAATTTCTCGGCATTCGGCAAGAAGCTCGGCGCTGCTGCTATGGGCATAGCCGGGTATAATCCGCTGCTATTGTTGACAACCCTTCTCCGCCATGTCCGAAGACTACTATTTCACCCCCGATCAAGCTGTCGAATCCTTAAAAGTGCCGCCGCATTCCATTCAGGCCGAGCAATCGGTGCTGGGTGGTTTGATGCTGGACAACCAGACCTGGGATTCAGTGGCCGACAAAGTTATCGAGACTGACTTTTACCGTCGCGACCATCGCTTGATTTTTCGTTCTATCGCGCAGTTGGCGGAGAAGCAAGACCCGTTTGATGTGGTGACGCTTTCTGAAGTTTTAGAAACCACCGGTGAATTGCAGGATGTCGGCGGCTTGGCTTACTTAAGTATGCTGGCGCGGGATACGCCCAGCGCCGCGAACATCGTCGCCTATGCCAACATCGTTCGGGATCGTTCGGTATTGCGGCAACTTATCCATGTTGGTACTGAAATTTCCGATTCCGCATTTACCACGGAAGGCCGGGAGACCGCGGATTTATTGGAAAATGCCGAGCGCCGGGTATTCGAAATTGCCGAACAACGCCAGCGCGGCCAAGGCGGTTTCCATTCCATCAAGTCCTTGTTGGCCAAAGCGGTCGACAAAATCGAGACGCTTTACGAGCTGGATGGCGACATCACCGGCGCCAGCACTGGCTTCACCGATCTGGATGAGAAAACCTCGGGTCTGCAGCCTGCCGATTTAATTATCGTCGCCGGGCGGCCGTCGATGGGCAAAACCACGATTGCGATGAATATGGCCGAAAACGTGGCGTTAAAAACGGGCATGCCGGTGGCAGTGTTCAGTATGGAGATGCCAGGCGAATCCTTGGCGATGCGGATGATGTCTTCGCTGGGCCGCATCGATCAGCATAAAGTGCGTACCGGCAAACTGGATGACGACGATTGGCCGCGTTTGACCTCGGCAATTAATTTGCTCGCCGAGACCAAACTGTTCATAGATGACACGCCAGCGCTGACCCCGACTGAGGTCCGCTCGCGCGCCCGCCGTTTGACCCGCGAACACGGCCAATTGGGTTTGATCGTACTGGACTATTTGCAGTTAATGCAATCGCCGGCCAGCGGGGATAACCGGGTGCAGCAGATTTCCGATATTTCCAGGGGCCTGAAGGCGCTCGCCAAAGAACTGAATGTCCCAGTCATCGCCTTATCGCAGTTAAATCGAAACTTGGAGCAACGCCCCAACAAGCGCCCGGTGATGTCCGACTTGCGTGAGTCCGGCGCGATCGAGCAGGACGCCGATTTGATCATCTTTGTTTACCGCGACGAGGTCTATCACGAAGATAGCCCGGACAAAGGTATCGCCGAGGTGATTATCGGCAAGCAGCGGAATGGTCCTTTGGGGACGGTGCGCCTGACCTTTCTGGGTCAATACACCCGCTTCGAGAATTTCGCCGGTGTCTATAACGGCCCCGAGGATTACGAATGACCCCTGCGGCTTGTGTGCGTCTGGATTTGGACGCCGTGCGCCACAACTTGGCGCAAGTGAAGCGTTACGCGCCAGACAACAAAATCATGGCGGTGATCAAGGCCAACGGCTACGGCCATGGCATGGCGCGAGTAGCCACCGCGTTGGATTTAGCCGACGGTTTTGCGGTGGCGCGAGTAGACGAGGGCGTCAGGCTCCGGCAAGCCGGCTTTAAACAAGCCATCACCGTGTTGCAGGGCTTTGTTTGCGTCGATGAATTGTTGCAGCTATTGAAGTATCAATTGGCAGCGGTGATCCACACCCCGCAGCAAATCGCTATTTTGCAACAGCAAGCCGACGCCGACGGCAAACTTGCCGTTTGGTTGAAAATGGACACAGGCATGAACCGTTTGGGTTTTAAGGGTGCCGATTTCAACGCCGCTTACCAGCAATTGCTGGGCTGCGCGCGGGTCGAGCAACCGATCAATCTAATCACCCATTTTGCCAACGCAGACGACTTGCTGGACGACAAAACCCGTCGGCAAATCGATTTGTTCAACGATGCGGTAAAAGACTACCCCGGCCAGCGCAGCATCGCCAACTCGGCCGGGATTATCGGCTGGCCGAATGTTCGCTTCGGTTCCGCTCAAGATCGCGCTAGCGATTGGGTTAGGCCGGGGCTGATGCTCTATGGTTGTTCGCCGTTTGCCGGCAAGACCGGCGCGGACTTTGGTTTGCAGCCGGTGATGAGTTTGCATTCACGGCTGATCGCGGTTAAGGATGTCGCCGCCGGCGAAACTGTCGGCTACAGCGGCACCTGGCAATGCAAAACCGCGACTCGGCTGGGCGTGATTTCCATCGGCTACGGCGACGGCTACCACCGCCACACCAAGAGCGGCGCGCCGGTGTTGGTAAACGGCCAACGGGAGCCCTTAATCGGTCGGGTATCCATGGACATGATCACCGTCGATCTCAACCAACAACCGGATGCGCAACCCGGCGACCCCGTGACCTTGTGGGGCGAAGGCTTGCCGGTGGAAGAAATTGCCCGTTACGCGGAAACCATTCCCTACACCTTGCTGTGCGGGATTACGCAGCGGGTACAGGTCATTGAGCAGGGGCTGGACTAGGCAGTAAGGCCAGTAAAGTTGCGACTATTCGGCCGATGGCTGAATTTTGCCTGTTTTTATGCCCAGGTAAATCTTAGAAAGCAGGCGCTTTTGGGGGGCGAATTTTGTGCTATCGAGTCCAAGCAGCCGAATGTGGCTTAATTTACAAACACAACAAATGGGCGAATAAGCTGTCACTACAAAATGTAGGTGTGATTGGCGTGCGTAATCGCACGTTTCGAAGTCAACATCCCTCCGGTTACGCTATCGCGAATCGGAGCTACGCGGGCGCCAACTATATGAAATGAATACTTTCGGCTGCATTATGTTCCCTCTACCGAGTCAATAGATGAATATAGAGTTTTGCTTATCATCCCTGATTGCCATTCTTCAGGCAATATGCTCTTAACTCTCGGGACGGTTTTGTTCCGTATGCCGCGCCGAGCACCGGAGCTTTTGAACGGAACAGCCCGCAGGGGCGATGCAGGGACGCATCGCGTTGCCGAAGGGGCTGGAAGCCTTTCGGCAACTCCGGTCAAAAGCGAGGCGCGGAGGATCAACGCGGCGTCCGGGTCGCCTTTTCTTTGCCTTCTTTCTTTTGGCGACGCAAAAGAAAGAAGGCCGCCCGCCGGTGCGGGAACCGGCATTAAAATCCGTCGCGATAGCGACACATTGTTAGAAGTCGCAAAGCCTGGATGAACGATTTTTTCGCGTGGACACAAAAAAAGCCGTGCCTACCGAACTATTGCGACGAATTCCGTTCCGGCTCAATCGCTACGGCGCGGGTCTGCAGGTTGACGCGGTAGTGTCGGCCACGCTCGGTTTCGACCAGCAGGCTTTGGCCGTCGGGTGCTGCCGTTAATCGTGCGATGAAGATTTCCTGTTTGTCGGCCTCTATTGACGAGTCAGGCTTTATTTCATAGATCTTGAGCAGCCATAGTTCGGCTCCGCTGGCTTGGTCTATGGCTACGATGACGCCGCCGTCTTGGCTCAGACCGCGTGCCTTGCCCGAGGGCAAAGCCTCGTAACGCACGGTTCCGATGACGACGGGTTCTACGGGTTCGGGTTCAACGCGCTTTTTGGATAAGTTTTTTGCTGGCGCTTTGGATGTTTCCACACCAATAGCGGAGGTGGCAGGTGGCACCGCGCAGGCGCCAAGGCAGGCGATGGTCAGCAGCAGGCTGCCGCAGCGAGGGACGGCAGTCACAGGGTGGTGACCTGACGCGAGAAGAGGTCCAGCGCAAACTGGCGGCCACGCTCGTCTTCTGCCAACAACCGGCTGCCAGCCGCGTCAACCGTCAAGGAGGTGAGGAAGATGTCTTGCTTGTCTTCTTCCATGTTGGGGTCATAGCGTATTTCATACAGGCAGACAACCCACAACTCTTGGCCCGTCGATTGGTCGATCGCGACGATATGGCCGCCGTTTTGCCCCAGACCACGGTTCTTACCCCACAATGGAGCTTCGTAGCGGGTGTTGCCAAGGCAAACGGGTTCGACTTCTTCAGGTGCTGAACGTTTTTTCATGTGCTTATTTCCTGTTTTAGGCAACCTTGAGTGTTTTGGTGCGATCGCTATCCGAGAGCATGCCGACCAGATCGACACAGAAATATCCCCAAGTGTCTGCATTTTGTAAGGCCTTATCAAATGTCAGGCCCGTCTTGGAGGGTTTGAGTCCCTTGTAGTCGTACTGGTGATCGGTTGTACCTAGCACTCGATGCGACACTTCGTGGATGATGGTTTCTACACAAATCCACAGTCGGCCCGTGCTGCCAGCGGCCTTGAGAAAAGCCCCCTGGATGTACACTACATTCATCTTTTCGGTGGGCCTTACAAACGCCCAATCTTTCCAGCCTCCCGCATTTCGGTCAAGCGGTTCGTCCGAGAACACCAGGGTCGTTGAGTTGAGCACATCGGAAAGTTTTTTGTAGCCTTCAAGCAGCGTTTTAATTGCTTGCTTAATTTGATCGTCGGTGGTGTTCTCTTCGGCAAACCAGCTTTTAACGGTGGCAGTGGTTGTCGCGTCAGGTGCCGATAGTTTGACGCAGGCTTTTTGCGTGGCAGCCAACGCGTGGCCTAAGGCATCGCACATAACCTCGCGTTCGGCCTCTGAATAAACTTCCGTGGTCTTTTCGAGCTTATCTTTGTAGCTGGCTTCGGCGCCCGCGATTTCGGCGTAAATCCAAGTCGCGAAGTCCTTTGGAGGCGAATAAATCCACACATCCTGTCCGCCGCGTTTGCTGCTGCGATAGAGATGCCATAAGAGCTTGAGGGTGGAGGCGCGTTCGTCGCTAGAACCCGTTGCGGGACTGGTTTTGCACGCGGCTAGGATTGCTTCCCCGCGCTTGCCTTCCGCTTCCTTGAGAATTTTTGCGCGCAGTTTATCTAGGCCGGAAGCGAAAAGCGGGTCAGGACCATCGGCAGCGAGTAGGCTGTTTAATTTGACCTCAGTGCTCAAAAACTTGGTCCATTCAGCTTCAAATTTCTGACTTTGGACGACTGATCTGGCTTTGCCGTAGGCTTCGGTAAATGAATCCATGTCGATTGCCTCGCTTATTCAAAGATTTTGACGATACTAACATCAAGTGTTGAAGTCAACTTAAGCGCTGGAATTTCCTTGAAATCATAATGGATAGGTGGCTTGAGTGTTCGCCGCCCTAGTTTGAAATCTCCGTTTCCCACGGCAGCCTCTCCCCAGCTCCCTGCCGCCAAAAACCAAAAATATCCTCCCTATACCGCATGAACGCCCCTATCAGATCCTGCTGCTGTTGCAGAAAATGCTGGCGGATGGTCGGCGGCATGTCGGCGGCGAAAAATAACGCCAACGCCGCAAGCAACACCGTCGAGTTTTGAATATCGCCCATCCGGGTCTAATAAGTCTGGAGGCGTTTCAGATGATTATCGGGCAAGCCGGTAATCATGACATGCACCGAAGCCAGCATGTAGCGCAGTTTTTTGACGGAGATACGCAGATGGTGAATCTGGCTAATTGTGTGGGGTCGACGACCCGATCACGGTCCAGCGCGGCGGCGTAAACGTCGTCTATAGCGGCCAGGATGGCATCATATTGGGCTAGCTGCCGCTTGCATCGGCCACGAGCTTTCTTGAGTTTTGGTTTGAGCTTGCCCAAGGCCGTAAGGTGTAGTCGGTAGGGCGACAATTGGCGAAGCCGTATTGCGCCGTATGGAATCGGTTTACATTCGGCGCAATGCCCGTTGGTTATTGCGCCTTAAGGCCTTGGCGAGCAATGGGCTCAAAAAAGCCGAACGTTCGTGCTTTCAATCGCTGGCTTGAGAAAATTATCCGGGAAGGCGGCACCTTTAAGCTTGTCTCTCTGCTAGCGCGAGTTGAACGGAGCGTGCTATCGATCCCAAACAGCCGAATGTGGCTTAATTTACAAATCCCCGGCACAAGAAATGGGCGAATAAGCTGTCACTACAAAATGTAGGTGCGATTAGCATGCGTAATCGCACTTTTCGAAGTCAACATTCCTCCGATTACACTATCGCTAATCGGAGCCACGTGGGCTGCAAATAGCGCATAAAAATGGCTTAATTGAGTTACCGGTAATTTTTTCTTAGTGCAAGAAAACCGGCTATGCCGGAAATAAAGAAAAACAGTGTTGATGGAATCGGAACAGGCGATGCTAATAAAAGACCCTGGCCATTTCCTAGTCTTCCCCAGAACACATCCTTTGCAGTCAAGTAAATTGGAATTAAATCCTGGGCCGATACTGTGTCGGGCAAATTCCGCAAAGCTATTTGCATAAACGACGGACGCACGGATTGTGCGTAGGCATATTGCACTCCAAAAATAATGCTGCCTGCACTCCAAGGGTTGATGTTATATGCAACACCAGAATATGGCGTAACGCCAAGATACCAAGTTGACGAGGGATCTTCAGAAGTGAAATAACTTACTCTAGATAAGAAAAAATTAGCCTATGTTGGGTTTGAAAAATCTTGTCTTTTTATATAAGCAATTTCAGGCAAAAACTCGAAATTCAACTGCTCAAACATTCCAGTTGGGTCCGGCAGATAGATATCTATATTAATAGAGTTATTAGATACGTCGGTTATTGATACTTCAGCAAATGGTGGATTTAAGTTTTCTATATCATTGTTTGTCGCGTAGATAGATGGTGCGTTTTTGAAAAAAGAATAAGAAAAAGTACTTCCTGAACAAATGCTACTAAAACTAAATAAAGAAATAAGAAATACAAAAATTGATAATTTCCTCATGATGTTTTTTCCCTGTAGGCAAAGTTGTGTATTGATAAAAACGTTATGGCCGAAAACTTCAAATCGGGTTATCTGGCCTTACGTTGGCGAAACACATGTTAGGTGCTGACTACCACAAATTATTGAAAGCCCAAAACAAGCACAGTTTAGCCCAGTCAAACCACCACTTCCACTTCGTACCCCGAGTATTTGCGGATATTGATTACGCCGTTGTCGAAGATCAAATACTGGCCTTTGATGCCTACTAAGATGCCGGACACTAAGGGTTCTTTATCGAAATTAAACGATTTCACTTTGCAGGGGTATTGCAATACCGGATAGTCCAGGGTTAGCGGTTGGGCATCGCTGAGCAGCTGCGGGGGGCTGTCTGGAAATTGCGCGTTGATGGTTTGCAATTGCTCGGCGCATTCGGTGAGCAAGTCGTCGCGGATAGCCGGCAAATCCAAGGGCACGGTGTTGTTTTTCAGCATTTGCTGCCAGCTGGTTTTATCGCTGACGTGCTTGGCCAAGGTGACTTCGATCAAACCCGACAGATGGCGGGAAGCGACTTTAAAAATGGGTAAGGCCTGCACCGCGCCTTGATCGATCCAGCGGGTTGGGGTTTGCGATTGGCGGGTGATGCCCACTTTGATGCCGGAAGAATTGGCCAGGTAAAGGATATGCGGTTGAAAGCAAAATTCCTCACCCCAACTCGGTTCGCGGCAAGTGCCGGCGGCGTAGTGGCAGGTTTCCGGCTTCATGATGCACATATCGCATTGCGCTAGTTTGATGAAGCAGGGGTAGCAGTAGCCTTGATTAAAGCTTTTGTTAGTTTTTTTAGCGCAATGCAGGCAAAAGATTTGGCCGCTGTAGCGCAGCGTGAGTTTTTTGCCCAAGAGAGGGTTTAGTTCGATTTCCTGTGCGCCGACCGGCAAACGGTATTGCACTGGCGCGGCCAACGCGCTGGTCATTTTCTGCAGACTGCCTAACACTTGATTTAACCCCGATAGCTCAATAACGGCGGCTATAATGACAGCGTTTCCCGCTTACTCAAAGAGGATTTGATGTCATTCATGCAAGTCGCCGCCGGCGAAAATATTCCGTTCGAAATAAATGTGGTAGTTGAGATTCCCGCGTTCAGCGATCCGGTCAAGTACGAGGTGGATAAACACACCGGGGCTTTGACGGTAGATAGATTTATGGGGACTGCGATGCAATATCCCTGCAATTACGGTTACATCCCGCAAACCTTGTCCGAAGACGGCGATCCGGTGGATGTGATGATCATCACTCCCGCCCCTTTGCTAAGCGGGTGCGTGATCAATTGCCGACCGGTAGGCGTGTTAAAGATGATAGACGAGGCTGGCCCTGACCCTAAATTATTGGCAGTGCCGGTTGCTAGATTGACGCCGTTTTACAACCACGTCACCGATTACAAAAACTTGCAGCCGGACAAGCTGGCCAAGATCACCCATTTTTTCCAACATTACAAAGATCTGGAAGAAGGCAAATGGGTCAGTGTGGAGGGTTGGGGCGGCGTTGAAGATGCTCGGCAAGAAATTTTGGATAGTGTCGGCCGTTACAAAAGCTCGCATAGCAGCCGCCGCTAATCCGGTTTTCGGTATTTAGCTGATAGCTTGGGAGAGTTTCAGTTTTTTTGCCCGGTACATGGCACTATCCGCTCGCTTGAGTAAGTCGATGCCCGTTTGACCGTCTTGGTGATAGATGGCCGCGCCAATACTGGCGGTGATCGAAACCGATTGGCCATTGAGCAAGCACGCTTCAGCCAAGTGGGATTGGATCTTTTCTATCACTGCTGCGACGCTACGATCAGCATCGACTTCGCCCAGCAACACTAAAAATTCGTCGCCGCCGTAACGACATGCGGTGTCACCATAGCGAAGACATGTCGATAAGCGTCCCGCTACTTCTTGCAGCAATTGGTCGCCGGCTGCGTGTCCAAGTTCGTCGTTGATGTTTTTGAATTCATCCAGATCGACAAACAATAGCGCGACCGGTCGTTGCTGGCGATCCGCTTGAGCCATGGCCTGTTGCAGTCTATCCAGCAATAAAATTCGATTGGGGAGGCCGGTCAGTTCGTCGTGATGAGCGCAGTGCAGTGCGTGTCTGTAGTTTTCGTTACTCTCCAGTAGCTGTTGTTCCAGGGCTTTGCGCGCATGGGTTAGCGACTCGATTTGCCGGTGAGCGTCGGCCAATTGCTGTTGGCTAATTGCCAGGGCGCGTTCCAATGCGGCAATATCCGCGCGGGTTTGGTTCAATTGGCAGCATTCTCTGGCGTTATCGCATTCCGGAGTTTGACTGAGCCAGCGTTGGACGACGACGGATGAGATAAGGCTTTGCTTATGCATCACAGTGCCTCCATCAGAACGGCTAGCGCAACGGCGGCGGAACCGATGGTGGTTAACATGGCAATGGATAAGATCGAATTATCAACTTTCATGGCAAAAACCTGTATGAATTGAGTGGCCGGAACTCTCGTTAAGCGAGGATTGTTGGCTTACTAGGGTCAATTCTTATGCCAGGTATGCTGGCCTAGAGGAAATTGCTAGATAACTGATTGTTGTGTAAAAGATTTGCGGTCTAAGGCAGGGCTGGAGTGGAGCGGGGTAATGCGAGATGCTGGGACTAAGTGCAGACGGTATTTCGTCAATATTACGAAATACCGTATTCCTAAGCCTGGGTAGCTTAGGAGTAGAGCGATGGCGACAAACTAAGTTTTTTGTTCGATAACCAGATTTTTTTGCAGTTCTTGCGGCGGTACCGGGTGGGTCGGTTTTTGATAGGCAGCCAGTATTTGCTTCACATAGTTGCGGGTTTCCTGATAGGGCGGGATGCCTTGATAACGCTCTACCGCACCTTCGCCGGCGTTATAGGCGGCCAGCACCAAATCGACTTTACCTTCGAAATGTCGTAGTAGCCAATGCAAATAAGCGGTGCCGCCTTTGATGTTTTGAATCGGATTCCAGCTGTCTTTAACCCCAAAGCGTTCGGCGGTTTCCGGGATCAACTGCATCAGGCCTTGGGCATTTTTGCCGGATAGCGCGCTGGGGTTGAAAGCCGATTCGGCTTGAATCACCGCCATGATCAGTTGCGGATCGATGCTGTAAATCGGCGCAATCTCTTTTACCCAGGCTTCGACCAGCTGGCGGTTAGGGTTGGGATCAGCAACTAGTTTAACCTCGGGTTCTGCTGCCGGCGGTTGGCAGGCAGCGTCATCACTAGGGGCTACATCGCCAAAACGGGTCAACATTTGCTGCGCATGCTTATCGCCATGCTCTGCTGCCTGTTTAAACCAATGGCTGGCTAGCGGAATGCTGCGGGCTACACCGCGGCCGTTGAAATACATGAAGCCCATGCTGTAAGCGGATTCTGCATCGCCTTGTAATGCGGCCTTGCAGTACATATCGAAGGCTTGGCGATAATCTTGTTTGACGGTACGGCCATGTTCGAAATCGGAAGCGGTCTTGCGCATTTGCTCGAGATTAACCGGCAAGGACACATCCTGGGCGTTGCCGCTTGGGGCGGCGATGCCTAAACACACGGCAAGTAGTGCTTGGAGTTTTAAGTTCATAAAGTTCTCGATCTTTATTGCTGAGACTAGGCTCTTCTAAACCCGGTCGGAAAAGGATTAAACCGCCAATCCTCCAAGCTTCCAGCTACCGTATACATTGCAAGTGCTTGATCGCCCATATGGCCGAGTTTCCATGCATTTGCGCTTGACTGCATCCCGCGGGATGTTGGTAAACCTTGAAATAGTTCCGGGGCGGCTGAGGGTGTTAGCTTTATCGGAACTGCTTCAAGGTTTCCTGCACTATACCCTGTGTTTTGCTGAGACTATATTGCCCATAGGGGCAGGTGAATGTGTTGGGAATATATCACAGGGCTTTGTTTAGAGCGATTCAAAGTATTGTTTTTGTATGGGTTATGGCAATGGTGCTGTTGCAGAGGCTGGTTTTGACGTTGGTTCCATGAAACATATACCTACTCAGGCTATCTGGCCTATCCGCACACCCAAAAACAAACGGCGTATGCATCAGGCGGGCAAAAAAATTCCCTTCAACTCCTCAGGTACCAGTGCGTAATTTCGCCAAATGCGCTCGACATCGTCCTGATGATGTGGGCCAAAACGGTTTGGAAATTTCTTTAACAAGGTCACACCATCCGTCATTTGTGCGCGATGTAAAGCGGCAACCGCCTGAGTTACCAGCAGCAAATTATCGTCGGCGATGGGAGCTTCCCGCTCCAGATAATCATTGATCATGGCGGCCAGCTCGATCGACGGCATTTGTACCGGCAAAAAAAGCATCCACTTTTCAATATCATGATCAGAGGTGGTGCGCATCACTTCGCCCAAAGTTTTATAGATAGGTTTTTCGCAACGTGAGTACGCCCAGAGATAATTTAACACCCAAGCTCGGTCTTCTTCCGTAAGGTTACCCATCTGCAACACGGGTTCCGCCTGACGTCGCAACTCATCGGCCACGTCCGTCAGCTGATACTTGCCGACAAAATCGCTAGCCAGATACTTTAGATTGGCATGGCTTTTCGGTTCCACCCAGGTATGAAGAATTTTGATGATCTCTTTAGGCCGCATATTTACCAACGTATCGAAAAAATCCATACTTTCGGTAAAGGTGTACTCGTTGCTTTCCGGTCTGGCCGGATACATTAGCGTTGGCGTCTGATTGATCTGGCAGGCTATCTCCTTCAATAACCGGAACACTTCGACAGGCGTCAGAACGCTGTAAGCTTTGAGCGCCTGGTAAACCTGCTCCTGGCTCTCATGCAGCAAATTCTTCAAAATCTCTTCGCGAAACAAGTGCGAGGTATATTCATAGGTCAAGCCGATGACTACTGCCACAATCATTGCAATTGACAAATGCTCAGCCCAGTTCTGCAGCACCGTTGGCAGCATGGGTTCAAAATACTTCAAGAAAAACGCTGACAGCAAAATAATGCCAAAGATTAAAAATGGAACGACGGAATAAGACGTGTGTTTAGTTGATCGCATGACTTTTCCTGAAAGAAATCCGTATTTAGGGGAATGGCGTTCCGTAAGCCAGTTGGCATTGCTTAGTGGTTTATCCTGCCGGGAAAATGGTGATTCCAGTTTTCTCAGGCTTAAGCAAAGTTTTGAGCGTATCAGCTTTAAGTGAGGGGAATACGGTGTTGGTGATTAAATTTTCGTTAATTTTGGCGCGGGCTTTGGGTAGGGCGCAGTTGGTAAGGCGGAGTTTTTGTAAATGAGGTATTGCTGGTGCGACGGTTGGGTTAAAAGTTGGGTTTACGAAAAACATCCTTGTTTTTCGCCGTGATAGGTCAATGCAAATCGGCTATCCAGCCGATTTGTCGAGCCGACGTTAAAACATTTGCCACGATAGAAATGTCAATTCCGACAACCTTATCTCGCTGGAAGTGCCTAGTTTGCAATATCCAGTCAAGTGCTTCCCAATAACCCCAGCGCACTCAAGCTGGGCAAAAAGAAATAACTCCCGCCTTTCGTGGTGACGAACTGCTGAAACCCGCAAACCCGGCGCCGCAAGGGTTCATCCTGAATGGTGAAATTGCGGTTCTCGGGCACACCGCTGCCAATCAATGGATCGTTTTCGTCGTAAAGACCGGCGAATTTGACGCCGTTGATCCAGGTATGTTGCACAAACTCGAATTGGCGTTCGATATTGGCGTTTAAGCAGATAAACAACAAACCGCGCTCCTGCCCGTCGTCTTTTGCCGGGTTTTCCAGGAAGTTGCCGTAGCTGCGGCCGCGGCGCAGGATGCGGTGGCGGTTGGCGACTTTTAGCGCTTCCTCTTCGGTAGCGCCCAAGCCTACTGCCCGTGGGTTGGCGCGACGGATGTGCGAGCCCATGGGGCAGCCTTGGCCGTGCGGGTCTTTGCTAAAGTTGAAGCTGTTATCGACCTTGTTCGGATCGCTGTCTTGGTTGGGCTCCACCACCGCACCGCTTTTCCAGCGGCCGACGAATTTGGCGGCTAAATAGTCGGCGGTGATACCTTGCCGCGCGGCTTCTTCTTCCATGAATGCCCAGAATTTACCCACGTCTTGCTTCAATTGCCGCAACACCAGATAAGTGCCGTTTTTACCAAAGGCTGTGCCGGCAGAACCCAATTGCGGTATTTTGGTGAGTTTGCCGTCGTATTGATTCGGATAGCCCAGCAAAAACTCGCCGGTAGCGATTTCGCCGGTGCCGCTGGTCGTCGGGAATCCGTCAACTATCGGATCGGAAATGCCGTCCGCAAAACCGAAATGCTCCAAAGTAAAGCCATTGGCGTCTTGTTTCTTCTCGCCGGCGTCCAGGTGTTGCACGATGCTCAAGCCTGCGCCTTTAAAGGCTTTTTCATGGTATTTCTGGCTGGCCTTGTGAATGGTTTCGTTTTTGGAAAACAGAATAAACAGCATATCTATGCAGTTAGCACCGCTGCCCCAGTCCCATGTGCTGGGATCGTTGCTGCCGCGGTCGCCCAGCAGCGCGGAACGATGCTCGGAGTGCATGCCTTCCCGAAACGACAGCTCGAAGCTGTACAGGCTGTCCTTATCCAAGTTCAGGTTTTCGAGGCCGGAATAACTGATCGCCAGGTTGATACGGTTTTCAGTTTCATCGGTCGGTTTATCCGCACCGTGGCTGATTTGATTTTGTTCGACCAGGTTTTTCAGCCAGGGCTTGGTTTTGGCTGCGTCGTCGATTTTTAACAAATAATAACTGCAGCAGGCCATGTATTTGTTATAGCCGCTAAACACGATGCCTTGTACGTCGTCTAATTTATCGATGGTGGTCATTGTTGGAGTCCTTTTATAAGCATCTCAGCCAAGCAGCCAGATTGGTCGTGGAAAACAAGCCTTCGTGTATTGCCCGGTTATTGGCGACATTTTTCACAGACAAATCAATGTAGGCGCTGTACCAAACCAGCTCGGCAAGCTGGCTGTTTCTGGCGAAATTTTTGAAGCGTTGTTCGTCGCGGGAGCCGCCGCGCAAGGCAAGCCATTGGGTATCCGGAAAGCCCCGGTCCTTGCCCAATTGGGTGTTGCTCCACACGGCGGTCAAGCCGACGCTGGCGTGGTCGATAAATTCGCCCAGGTAGTTTTCCCAACTACCATCGTAATTGCTCATGAATAATAAGCGCTTGTTGCCAGGCAGAATTACCCAGCGGGCAAAATGGATGGTGACGATGCCGCTCAGATCGCCTTTGGTGGCGACCAGTTTGGCGACCAGATTGATGCCGGCCAACACGACGCGCAAGGTGGTCAATCTAAACCAGCCGGGTTTGATGTCGATGACACTGGTCAGATGGTTTTGCAATTGCCGGTCTTCGACGCGCTGGATGTCCTCCATCTGCTTGGAAACCACCCAGGCTTTGTCGTCCTGTTTGTCGCGCATCTCGTTCCAGCGTAACACCACCGCAAACGCGATGCCAACTATCAGCATCAATACCGCCAAAAATTCCACCAACGGTCCGAACATGCCGAAAAAGCCGCCCACCAGCAAAATCCCCAATACGGCTAATAAGCCATTGAAGATCATTTGCCCCATGCTGTTCAAAAACGGCTGCGGCGTGGGTTTGTTAACGGCGCCCAAATGTTTGACGATGTCGGCATGAATCTCGGCAGGTTGTTTGGCGGCCAATGCCGGGCGATTGGCGTCGATATAGTCTTCGATGCGCTGGCGGATTTGCTGTTGCTCGTAAATCGTATTGCGCGTTTGGCCGGGATGAGCGACGTAAAAGGCGTTGGCGCCATGGTCGTTCTTTAATAAATACTCAGCCAGTTGGCTAGCGTTATTGCCCGGATAATCCTTGCAGCAGCTGTAAACGGCATTCACAAAGTCCGGATTGCCAGCAAGCAAATCGTTGATAAATTGCTTCACCTCACCGTCGATATTGGCCTCAAACGCCAACAGGGCTGGCTCACCGGTATCGACCTCGGACGGATGTTTGCCGGGGATGACGAAAAAGGTGCAATAGTGCAGCTGTTGATAATTGGAAAATTTAATCACCGGATTGTTTTTGATATCCGTGCCTATCGGCGTCAGATACGCTTCCAGCTTTTGTAGCTGGTCCGGCAATATTTCCGTGATAACGGTCATGGGGGTTTGTTGCATACACACGTCCTCTTGAAATTATTATCGTGCTGGTGAAGAAGTTAGCGATCAAAACTCAGGACAAATTGATCGGGAAACGGTCCGTCGTACAAGATGCCGCTGGCTGCTTTTAAATTGTTCAAGCGCAGCAAGCCGCCAACTAAAGTGGGAATTTGGATGCGATTGATGTATTCGCCAAAGCAGCGGTGCATGCCGTCGCCAAAGTGCATATAGCGATCCAGCACGCGATCGTCGAGGACGCTGAACGGCTCCGGCCAAGCGCTGTTGTCGAACATCGCCGAGGCGGTAAATGCGAAGACTTCCGTGCCGGGCGCAATCTTCACGCCGGCAATCTCCGCACCATTCTTGCAATGTCGGCGCATGGCCGCCGCCATGGTGTTGAAACGGAATACGTCGAAGCACAGATGCAGTAGCTTGTCTTCGTCATCGACCGCCTGTTTGGCGCGTTGCAATACATCGGGTTTGCTCAGCAATTGCTCGACAATCAAGGTAGTAGCCATCGAAGTGGTATCCAGCGCGCCGACAATCAAGCCGGAGATATTACGGCGGATGCCGTCATCGTCCAGATCATGCTCGCCGTCCATGCCCATTTTGATAAGCCGCGACAGGAAGTCCTCGAACTGCTCGCCTTGCTGGATGCGCTGCCGGCGCTCGGCGATCAGGTTCAACAAATACGGTCCCATTTCCCGGAACGATTGTTCGGCGGTGATTTGAATGCTACGGTCGTTGCTTAGATTTAAAAACAGGTCGTGAAACAGTGATCGCATCCAGCGCATCATCGTCACTTCGTCCGGTCCCGGCACCCCCAGGTAATTGCGGATAAAACGCCGCGCTACCGGTCGGGTTAATTGCGACACCATGTCGATTCGGCCCACCGGCAACGCAGCCTCGATCATCTCGTCGCAATGCTGACGGACGATACGGCGAATCAATTGGTCTTCGCCGGGCTTGATTACGCGGCGCAGCGCGCCTTGTTCTTTGCTGTAGGCTTCCGAGCGGTCCATGCCTAAGAAAAACGGTCCGTTTAGACGCTGCATATTGGGCGCGTTTATTTCGGCGATGGTGAACTCGGTATCGCGGGCCAGCGTTTCTCTCACGTCGCGGTCACGGGTCACTAAGGCGCGTTTGCCCAGCACCAAAACCGGTTTATGTTTACGTAACAATCCGAATAGCCAACGTTGCACCATGGCACCGGTCAGCATCGCGACGCCGCGCGCCAGGTAATAACTGACGATATTTTGCGGGGTAGTGGAGGTGGGGTGATGATCTAGGACAGGTGCCGGCGCGGGTCGATGCTCGCGGTACATTTTCAAGGCCAGAGTGCCGGTGGGACTTACCCGCAACTGATCGACAAAATCCTGATAGGAAGCGGGCAATTGCTCCTTGGTCGGCTGTACGCCGCCAAATTGTTCCGGCAATAGTACCGGCGCGGATAAAGCCGCCAGACAATAATCGGCGATGCTGGGTTGGTTGCCCAGTAAATAGGCTCTACCGTCGTTCAACAAAGCATCCAGTTCGGCGAAGACTGCTTCGATTTGTTGTTTGCATGGCTGTATTTGTCCGGGATCGGCAGGTAGGGATTTTTCCATGGCTTTAGCCAATATCGGATAAGCCCGTTCGGCTAACCATTTTTGCCAGGCTGGCACCCGCTGTTGCCAGAAAGACAGCACGGTTTCCTTGTGTGTCAGCAACATCGCATAGCCGTAATTGCGGGTTGCCAGGCCTAATTTATCCACCAGCAACACCAGTAAACGTTCTGTTTCCGCCAGTCCTGCGGTATCGCTAGGGTACAGGCGTAGTTCAGCGGGCAAACGGGCGTCGATGTATTGCAGTGATTCGCGCATCGTACATAAGGTCGCTTCGCTGGTGATCAGTACCGGCATGGCTTTGGCGCTAGCGCCGGCCAGTGCAAACGGCAGCAAATGCAGCATCGGCACATTGCCTTCTTCTCGATACGGCACCCCGCCGTAGTCGAGCATCCAGCGCACTAATTCGCTGATATGGGATACCGGAATCGTCAATAAACGATTCAGTTGTTTGGATTTGGCTCCGCGCCGCGTGCTTCCGGGTTTGATCATGATTCCTGCCTCTCGCTTGCTATTGTTATAATTTTTAATGCTATAGCTGGCATACACCGTACACGGTTAGTCGTATCGGCTTGAGCGGCATTTTGATATGCGCGCTGGCTAAAGCCACTTGCCGGTCTGCATAAGAACGCCGTTAATGGCGGGTAAGCAATTGTTAATCCACAAGTGAGCCAAATGCCAAGCTTTAGCGGAGTATCAATAATAGACCAATCGTAACTAATTGAAATAAAAAGCGAAAGACAAAATGTTGCTTAGCAACAACCGTGCCTAAATGCGAGGCGCGTCACAAAACGCGGCAAGCCACACGCAGCTGGTATCTAGCAAGTGGAAAGCTTCCATAGTGATGGCATTGGGTTCAATTCGTTACTGTTTTTTCTCTGCAGACCTTAATCAGTTTGTCATTTACCGCTGCCTATAATCCGGGCCTCTTCACAACGCCTAGGAGTAGTCGCCATGCAAGCACGAGTAAAACCCAACGGTCGCACGATAAAGCCAAGCAAATTGGCATTGGCCATCGTCGGATTATTAACACTAAATGCGCCAGTATTTGCGGAAATCGGAGACGTACCGCAAATGGAGCAAGGCATCCAGATCGGCGATTTGGCGCCCGGACGCGCTATGGTTTGGAGCCGCGCCGACCGTCCATCGCGCATGATGGTGGAGTATGCCTATAACCCGGAATTCACCGACGCCTTTACCATTCGGGGACCTTATGCGATGTCGGAAACCGATTTTACCGCTCGCCAGGACTTAACCGGTCTTCCTGAAGGCAGGGACGTTTATCTGAAAGTCTGGTTCGAAGATCTGACGAATGCCCGCCATAAAAGCGAACCGGTCGCCGGCCATTTTCATACTATCGGTAAACGCGACGATATCCGTTTCGTTTGGGGCGGCGATATTGCTGGCCAGGGCTGGGGTATCAACGAAAGCTTCGGCGGCATGAAAATCTACGAAGCCATGCGCCAAGTGCAACCCCAATTCTTCCTGGAAAGCGGCGATAGCGTCTATTCGGACGGTCCGATTTCGGCCAGCGTTACTGCCGAGAACGGCCAAATCTGGACCAATCTGGTGACGCCTGAAGTCAGCAAGGTCGCCGAAACGCTGGCCGAATTTCGCGGCCGCTACAAATACAATCTGCTGGATGAAAACGTCCGCCGCTTCAATGCCGAAGTACCGCAAGTTTGGCAATGGGACGATCATGAAGTTGCTAACAACTGGTCGGACTCGAAAGATTTGAGCAAAGACAACCGCTACACGGTCAAGGATGTGCCATTGCTAGTAGCGCGCGCCACTCAGGCCTTTCATGAATACGCACCGTTACGCCCACACAATGCCGAGGAACCCGAGCGTATCTACCGGAAAATCTCCTACGGCAAATTGTTGGACGTGTTTGTGCTGGATATGCGCAGCTATCGTGGCCCTAACACCGCTAATCAGCAAGCCCAGCAAAGCAGCGAAACCGCCTTCCTGGGTGCGGAACAAGTTGCCTGGCTGAAGGATGAATTAAAAAATTCCGACGCGACCTGGAAAGTCATTTCCGCCGATATGCCGATTGGTCTCAATATAGGTGATGGCGTCGATGCGCAAGGCAATGCGCGCTGGGAAGCAGTGGCCAACGGCAACAACGGCCCGGCAGCCGGCCGCGAACTGGAAATGGCCGACTTACTGAAATATATCAAGCACCAACACGTGCAAAACATCGTCTGGTTGACCGCCGACGTCCACTATGCTGCCGCGCATTTCTACGATCCTAGCCAAGCCAAGACCAAGGACTTTTCACCGTTTTGGGAGTTTGTCGCCGGCCCGCTGAACGCCGGCACCTTCGGCCCTAACAGTGCTGACGGTACCTTTGGTCCGCAAGTCGTATTCACTAAAACTCCGCCAGCCGGTAAGGCTAATTTGTCACCTTATGCCGGCCTGCAATTCTTCGGCGAAGTGAATATCGACAAGCGCAGCCGGGCGATGACTGTTGATTTAAAAGACATCGACGGCGCCGTTGTATTCAGCAAAACCCTGCCTGCGGAAGCTGAGCAGGATCATCACGACCGGGATAGATAGTCCGATTACCGGACCGAGGCTGCTGTCTATTGGGACGGCAGCCTTGGTCGGCAACTCTCGTGCCACGGCCTTAACCTTACGATCCAGGAAATACTCATGTTCAAGCCTTTTTACAAACCCAGCTTACTTGCTGCAGCGACGCTGGCTATACTCAGTGCGCAAAGCCACGCTAACGCACAGTCACACAGAGAGCATAGTCATCAGATGCATCACAGTCCCATCCTCATTGGCCATCGTGGCGCGGCCGGCTATCGGCCCGAGCACACCATCGAAGGCTATACGCTGGCTATCGAAATGGGTGCGGACTTTATCGAGCCCGATCTGGTATTGACCAAGGACGGCCATATAATCGCCCGCCACGAACCGATGATAGGCGGCACCACGGATGTCGCCAGCCATCCGGAGTTTGCCGATCGCAAAACCAAGCGTATGGTTGATGGCGTCGAATACAATGACTGGTTTGCCACCGACTTTACCTTGGCGGAAATTAAAACGCTGCACGCTATTCAGGCCCGCCCCGATCGTGACCCGCAATACAATGGCTTGTTCGAAATTCCAACATTAGATGAAGTGATTGCGCTGGCCAAGCACAAAAGCAAGGCAAGCGGCCGCGCTGTCGGGATTTATCCGGAAATAAAACACTCCACTTATCATGCTACTGTGAAGGGCGCCAACGACAAGCCTTTGTTTGGTTTGAATGTCTTTGAAAACAAGCTGCTGAAAAAACTACACAAAGAATACGGCAACAGCGCTTGCGCCCCTGTGTTTATCCAATCTTTTGAAGTCAGCAATTTGCAATACCTGAGTCACAAGACCGACATCAAATTGGTACAGTTAATCGACGCCGACGACGTGAATGCCGATGGCTCTATTTCCCTGGTGGCGCCTTACAAACAGCCGTATGACTTGGTCGTGAAAGGCGATCAACGTACTTTTGCCGACTTGTTGAGCAACGAAGGTCTGGATTTCGTTAAGTCCTATGCCGATGCTGTTGGTCCGTGGAAGCCGTATCTGGTGAAAACCGTGGCAGACGGTGTGGATCGCAATGGCGATGGTGCCATTACTATTAACGACCGCCGGGTCGATGGCAGCACGGGTGTAATAGAGCTGGCGCATGATAAAGGTCTGCTAGTTCACACCTGGACCTTCCGCAACGATGCTAGCGGCTATGGTTTCGCTGACCCTAAACAAGAAATGACGTACTACTTCGACTTGGGAGTTGATGGCTTGTTTACAGACTTTGCCGACACCGGCGTTGCTGCGCGGGATGCATCAATTAACGCGGATAGCGTCAATGCCCTGGGGCGTTGCGAATCTCGCGCTGAAGATAAGCATGAAGGTCGTGATCGCTGATCTATCAGTAGTGCTTTGTTTATTGTGTAAATAGGGTGTCAGTGTGAAGCAAACGGCTGTCTAAATTTATTCCGGGCTTTTTATAGCCATTTGACATCGATCAAATGGCTTTGCCTTATCAGTGTCATGATGCTGTCCAAGCCTTAAGGCTTGGACAGCATCTCCTTTGCTAAAGCGCTGTTGCGTGGCAAGGGCGAACAATAAAAACATCGTCACAACAGGAAAATCCATGAAATTAATCAGTCGCGTATTATTGTTAGTTATCGCTGTAAGCACTTTAGCCGCCTGCGGTGAGCAAGGTGTTGGCCCCAGCAAGCCAAAAGCTGAATCCTCTAAAGAAGCTAAATAAGTCGTTTTAGTCGGGAATGTGATATTGCCGCGTCTCTTTTGCGGGCGGCAATATCAATCCACGTCGTTTGTCTCTATGGCGCAATGCACGTGGCAAGAATTAACCACGGTTTTCAGCGCACTTAATTTGTGGATTTGTATCCCGCGTTGTTTAACGGTAATGATGCCTTGTTGACTCAAATAAGCCAATTGCCGACTGACCGTCTCAATCGTCAGACCTAGAAAATTGGCGATATGCAAACGGCTCATGGTTAAATTGAATGTCGTGCTGGAAAAGCCCAGTGCTGCATAGCGTTGCGAGAGCATCAATAAAAAAGTGGCCATTCGTTCCTTGGCCGAGCGGTGCCCAAGCAAGATGATCTTGTCATGATCCGAGGCAATTTCTTTACCCAAAATTCGCATCAGCTGGCTATGTAAGCTAGGTATCTTGCCGCATAATTCATTGAGATTGCTTAACGGCAATTCGCAAACCGAAGCGGTTTCCAGCGCAACAGTCGAACAGGTAAAGCGGCCGTGTTGCAGCGAATCCAGCCCCATTAATTCACCTGGCAAATAAAACCCCATGGTTTGTTCTTCGCCTTCCGCGTTGGTAATAAAGCTCCTGAACGAGCCGGATTTGATGGCATATAAGCTGCGGCAGGTGTCGCCTTGCCGATAAAGCAAATCGTCTATCTGCAGTGGTCGTCGTTCGCGAACTATCGTTGCCAGGTCTTCGACTTCGGACTGTTGTAAGCCAAAAGGCAAGCATAATTCGGACAACTTGCAGGTTTGGCAGGTGGCCTTGGTCGAGTTGGTTTCAGTCACGTCTGCCCTTGGTTAATGTCGCGGTATATTGCATATTAACAGAGCTTGCTTAAATGCATGACTTGCCTTGTGTAAGCGCGTACTTTTCCCTTATCTTTCTGCTTCCGGCCCGGCGTGCCGGCGGCGCAATCCTTTTCCGATACGCTTTCCGCCGGCGTCTGTGGTATTTTAGCCGCCCTCTACTTTGTCGCGGTTCGGCGGCTTTCAACACAGGATTATTCGCAAAACAATGGGCGTACAGGAAAATTTCGAACAACTCCCGCTAAAAGAATTCACCGAAAAAGCCTACCTGGATTATTCCATGTATGTGATTTTGGACCGGGCCTTGCCGCACATCGGCGACGGCCTTAAGCCGGTGCAGCGTCGTATCGTTTATGCGATGTCGGAGCTGGGCTTGTCTTCGCTGGCCAAGTACAAAAAATCGGCGCGTACCGTCGGTGACGTGCTGGGTAAATATCATCCGCACGGCGACTCGGCGTGTTACGAAGCCATGGTGTTGATGGCACAGGATTTTTCTTATCGTTATCCATTAATCGATGGTCAGGGTAACTGGGGTTCGCCGGACGACCCGAAATCCTTTGCCGCGATGCGGTACACCGAATCGCGGCTGACGGCTTACGCGCAAACCTTGCTCAGTGAGTTGGGGCAGGGCACGGTAGATTGGACCGACAATTTCGACGGTACCTTGAAAGAACCCAGTTTGATGCCGGCGCGCTTGCCGAATGTGCTGTTGAACGGCACCATGGGTATTGCCGTGGGGATGGCAACTGATATTCCACCGCACAATCTGCGCGAAGTTGCCAACGCTTGTCTGCAATTGCTAGACGAGCCGGAAACACCGCTGGAAGGTCTGCTGGTCCACATTCAAGGGCCGGATTATCCGACGGATGCTGAAATCGTTACGGCTAGCGCCGACATTCAAAAAATGTATGCGACCGGCAACGGCTCGGTGAAAATGCGCGCCAAATACGAGCTGGAAGATGGCAATATCGTCATCACCGCTTTGCCGCATCAAGTCTCCGGCGCCAAGTTGTTGGAACAAATTGCTGCGCAAATGCTGGCAAAAAAGCTGCCGATGATCGAGGATTTACGCGACGAATCCGATCACGAAAATCCCACGCGCTTGTTAGTGATTCCCAAAACCAAGCGCATCGATGTCGATGCGGTGATGTCGCATTTGTTCGCGACCACTGACCTGGAGAAAAATTATCGGGTCAATATGAATATGATCGGCTTGAACGGCAAGCCGCAGGTCAAGAATCTACGGATGATCTTGACCGAATGGATCAGCTTCAGAACCGAAACCGTGCGCCGTCGTTTGCAATACCGTTTGGATAAGGTGCTGGCGCGCTTGCATATTCTGGAAGGTTTGCTGATCGCTTATCTGAATATCGACGAAGTGATCGCCATCATTCGTAGAGAAGATCATCCCAAGCCGGTTTTGATGGAGCGGTTTGGCTTAAGTGATTTACAGGCGGAAGCGATTCTGGAACTGAAGCTGCGCCACTTGGCCAAGTTGGAGGAAATGAAGATTCGCGGTGAACAAGACGAGTTGGAGCAGGAGCGTCAGGCTTTGGAAAAAACCTTGGGTTCCGAGCGTTTGCTGAATCGTTTGATCCGCAAAGAAATCGAGCGTGATGCAGAGAAATACGGTGACAGCCGCCGTTCGCCCATCGTTGCACGTGACGCCGCGCAGGCGCTGGATACCACCGAGCTAATCGCTAACGAACCGGTCACCATCATTCTGTCGCAAAAGGGCTGGATACGGGCGGCCAAGGGCTACGATATTGAAGTAGAAAGCCTCAGCTATCGCGCTGGCGATGCGTATTTATCCTCGGCGAAAGGCCGGACTACGCAACCGGCGTATGTGTTGGATTCCACGGGCCGGGTCTATACCGTCACCACGCACGACCTGCCTTCCGCACGGAGTCAGGGCGAGCCCATGACGGGTCGGCTAAATCCGCCGCCCGGTAGCTTGTTTACCGATGTATTCACCGGACAGTCTGACGATTGGCTGTTGATTGCCAGTAATGCCGGTTACGGTTTTCGGGTTCAGGTCAAAGAGCTGCAAAGTAAAAACAAGGCTGGTAAGGCTTTGCTGAGTTTGCCGACCGGCGCAAAAGTGTTGACGCCCGCGCCGATTCCGCGCGGTCACGACTTGCTGGCGGTTGCAACCATGCAGGGCAGATTGTTGATATTTCCAGCGTTGGATCTGCCTGAGCTGGCCAAAGGCAAGGGGAATAAGTTGATTCAGATTCCCGGTGGTGATTTGGTTTCCGGCAAGGATGCGGTGGTCGCCGTAACGGCGTTGTCGGCTAGCAGCGAATTGAAAATTATCTCCGGCAAGCGTCATGTCACGCTGAAAGCCATGGATATAGCCCAATATACTGGTAGCCGCGCCAATCGCGGCACAGCGCTGCCGCGCGGATTTCAAAAAGTGGATGGACTGGAGTGTGTCGTTGCGTAAGTTTCAACTACGTGGGATATGTATTCCAGTAAGCTTTTCAAGGCTTTTCTGACGTTTTTGCATTGTCCACCAGCGAGCTAACAACAGTTTATTAGTTCAATATAAAAAATCTATTGACGTATACAATCAATGTCTTTATCATAGTCATCTTTCTGGAGTGCTTCTGTTCTTCGGGATAATAAGAAGGTCAATTCGGGGTATAGCGCAGTCTGGTAGCGCGTCTGCTTTGGGAGCAGAATGTCGGGAGTTCGAATCTCTCTACCCCGACCAAGATTTGCGCTTGTAGCTCAGCTGGATAGAGCATCGGCCTTCTAAGCCGAGGGTCGCAGGTTCGAGTCCTGCCAAGCGTGCCATCGCAAAAAATTCATCATTATGGTGAGCGTAGCTCAGTTGGTAGAGTCCCGGATTGTGATTCCGGTTGTCGTGGGTTCGAGCCCCATCGTTCACCCCATTAAAATCAATAATTTGATGCTGTTTGTAGGATGCAAGATCGGCATCTACTGACAAATGGTCATTCGTTAGACGGTTTCACCGTTTTCAATTTTTACATCGTAAACATTCATCTTAGTAGGCCTTCCGGCAATTCATTTGCATCGGTGAGATCCAGCACTTCCGACAAACGCATACGGCAAAGATGGCAATTTCCACGGCCGGCCAGAGATACCAATAATTAGACTCTTGAGCGATCTTGAGCATAAATTCGTAATCACGATCTTCGGCGTAGTGTTGGCGAGGTTTGATTGATAGCTTTTTCACGCCTACCGTCGGATTGAATTTAATTTTTTCAATTCGTATGCCCATGAGAAATCTCGTTTTATGTATGCAAGCTCTTTATTTGCCCTGCTTTCCGACAATTCACCGTTGATGACAATCTAGATAATCTTTTTGCGTTTATGTAGCCAATTTGCGCCAGATAGGTGTTAGCTGGAAGTCGAGACTAATAGATGCGAAGGTAGCCGCCATGGGAACACTCAGACTTTCGTATGCTTGCCAAATTTCTGCCAAAGATGACTTTGGACTGATCAGTCGCTTTGATCGCCATTTCCCAAGGTCTGGATCTTTGTATTTGAACATCCATTTACCACTACCTGACTTATCCCACCAGACACCAGTCGCCAGTTTTCTGGCTTCAATATCGGTCGGTATAACAGCTGTTCGCGCAGGTCCTTTAGTCATGGGCGTTTAATCGATAAAATCGATTACCTCTTGATTGGCGTCAGGGATGTCGAATTTTAATCCCATAGGTGCATTGATTGCATCTATCGTAGTAAAAATTTTACCCCCTTGTCCGTATAAGTAACGAACGCTACTTTTTCTTAGGCATCGTTCAATATCACCGGGCCTATCGTAACCAGTAGCTATTTTCAGTCGCTCAATAGAGACAAAAGCTGTCATTGAATAGTATTGAGTCATTCCGTCTGAAAGTTTGCATTGGTCACGGTGTTCATCGCGTCAATTAAGCTTTTCGGACGCATATCGGTCCAATGGGTTTCGATCCAATCCAGGCAAATCTGGCGTTGCCCTTGCGGGCCGATGGTTTTCCAGCCTTTGGGGATTTCGCGAAAGGCCGGCCAGAGTGAATGCTGTCCTTCATCATTGATTAACACTAGGTAGTCGGCTTCGTTGTCTTCAAAGGGATTGGTCATGGGTTTTTTCCTTTTTAATAAAACTATAAGATTTACGTTCGGTTTCAAATCCGCGTCAATATCCTTCTTTAGACCTTGTCAGTCGCCAGACTGAATGGTTGTATCTTATGTGGCGACGGAAAATGTCCTTCAGCGATCAAATACTCGAAATACGCGCGCAATTCAGTATGACTGATTTCAGGGCAGGCGATTCCGCTGCCGCCAAGGCCCACAACGGTATTATCATTGTAGATGCAAGGCGTCACGCTCAGCGCAGGGTTTTGTTCGGAATTATCAGCAGTATATAGCGGAAGCAAAGGAAGTAGACCTAGATCCGGCATCGCTTTGGATGCTTCGCTTAATTGCGCCAACCACGGAGCAAAAGGAAGAGAAATGACGGGATAACCCAATTCGTTTAAAACCTTTTGATAAACAGACCTTGGCGTAGGGTGGGGATTAGACAAATGGAATACTTTGCCTAACGAGGCCCGTTGCAGGGAAAGATAAACCAGCGCCTGACTGACAAAATAAACCGGGACATGATTATCCTCGTTATTCCCATTGACGGTGGTGATACCCAGTTGGATATCGTTGAGACGATGACGATACCAGGCATCATCAATATGGGTATAGCCGGTCGTAGTCAAACCAAGAATGTGGGTTGGACGATAGATCGTGACCGGCAAACCACGCTCAGCGGCGTATCTGACCAATTGCTCGGCTACCCATTTGGATTCGACATAACCCATGCCGGTTTGCATTGGATATTCCAAGGGATCGGTTTCCCTGATGTGTTCGACTCGTGGCGAGACGACTGACAGAGTGGAGACCAGATGCAACGGTTTGGTATGGATCAGGCAGGCCAGACGCAGAAGTTCGTGAGTGCCATCGACGTTGGCAGCTTTCAGCATAGCGTAGGGATAAAGAAGATTATCGTGCGCACCGCAGTGATAGATCGCGTCTATCTGTTCTGCCAAATAGCGGTATTCCTCATTGCAAAGCCCCAAACGCATTTGTTCCAAGTCGCCAACCACGGGATGAAGGCGTAACGCCAGTTCGTCCCGCCACAGGCCGTGCCGTTCAAGGTTGCTCCGCAAGCGTTGGGCACCGTGTTCCGCGTTATCGGCGCGTACCAGGCAATACAGCTCCGCCGAGGTTTGCCGAGCGAGTTCGTCTAGCAGATAAGCACCCAGAAAGCCGGATGCCCCGGTAATCAATACCGCTCGCAATTCTTCCGCGGTAAGCGCAAAGTCGGCAGTGGCAGGCCAAATCGCCGGATCGAGCTGGCTTTCGGCAACAAAGTCCACGCTAGGCATGGCTAAAGCCTGTTGACCTCGGGTTTGCAGGCAGGTGTCGAGATGCGCGGCCTGAGCGCTGAGCGCTGGAAAGCTGAACAGGTCGCGCATGGTGGGTAATATGCCCAGCGCGGTTTCGATGCGGTAAATCAATTGGGTTAGCAATAAGGAATGTCCGCCCAGATCGAAGAAATTGTCTTGTCTGCCAACCCGCTCCACGTTCAGGACTTGCCGCCACACCTCAGCTAAGGCCGACTCGGTGAGTGTTTGCGGTGCGAGGTAGTCGTTATCGCTGGACTGTATTTCCGGGTCAGGCAAAGCTTGTCGATTGAGTTTGCCGTTGGGGGTCAATGGCCAGGCTTTAATCGTTACCAAGGCCGTGGGCACCATATAATCGGGCAGTTTTTCCAGCAACCAGTCGCGTAACACAGCGGTTGTCAATGTTTGGTCATTAACCAGTAGATAGGCGACCAGCCGTGGTTTTCCGAATTGATCCGCGCGCGCCAATACCACGGCTTCTCGCACCGCCGGGTGCTGCACCAGGACCGATTCGATTTCACCCGGCTCGATACGAAAACCACGGATTTTCAGCTGCTGGTCGATGCGTCCCAGATACTCGATATTGCCGTCGGGCAGCCAGCGGCTCAAATCGCCGGTTTTGTACAAACGTCCAGCGCCGAACGGATTGGGGATGAATTTTTCCTCGGTCAATTCCGGGCGGTTCAAATAGCCGCGCGCCACGCCGACGCCGCCGATATACAGTTCCCCGGCCACGCTGATAGGCACCGGTTGTTGCAAGGCATCGAGGATATAGACCTGGACATTGGCAAGCGGACGCCCAATGGGCGGGGCCTGGGGGGTAATCGTCTGGCAGAGCCAAGCGGTAGCGCAAATGCTGGCTTCGGTCGGGCCGTACAGATTGAAGAAACGGCGATTTTTCGCCCACAGTCCGAACAGTTCGGCGGAGCAGGCTTCCCCGGCCACGCCCAAGGTGCGCAAGGCCGGTAGCGAATCATGCGGTAATGCGGCCAGCGTCGAGGGCGTTACTGTCGCCACCGTAATGGCATTGTCGCTGAGAAAACGCCGCAAGGGTTCGCCCGGTGCCAGGTTTTCGCGTGTACCTAGATATAAAGCCGCACCGCTGCCCAGCGCTAACATGATCTCGGATGCGGCGGCGTCGAAACTTAACGAGGCGAATTGCAAAATCCGGTCATCCGTGCCGATTTCCAACAACGCGATTTGTGCCTGTATGATGCTGCACACGCCGAGATGCTCTACTAACACGCCCTTGGGTTTGCCGGTGGAGCCGGAGGTGTAGATGACATAGGCCAAGTTGTCGGTAGTCACAGCACTGCTAGGCTGGGTATTCGGCAATGCTTCGATAAGCGGCCAGTCGCTATCCAAATAAACCGGTTTGGCGTTATGAGCCGGTAAGCGGTCCAACAGTGCGGACTGGGTCAACAGCACCGGCGCCGCCGCGTCTTCCAGCATGTGCGCCAGCCGTTCTTGCGGATAAGCCGGATCCAGCGGCAGGTAAGCTCCGCCGGCTTTAAGTATCGCCAAAATGCCCACTACCATGTCCGCCGAGCGTTCCAGGCAGATACCGACCAGAGTGTCCGGTATGACGCCCAAAGTTCGTAAATGGTGCGCCAGCTGATTGGCGCGTTGGTCGAGTTGACGGTAGCTCAAACGTTGTTCGCCATAGACTACCGCCACTTGATCCGGCGTGCGCGAGGCTTGTTGTTCGAACAATTGGTGGAGGCAAAGATCCTTGGGAAGGTCGGCAAAGGTGTTGTTCCAATCGACCAGCATTTGCCGGGATTCGTTTTCATCCAGCAAGGGTAAGGCCGGAATGGGCTGGTCCGGGTCGGCGAGAATGCCATTCAGCAGGTTGGAAAAGTGTGCCATCAGACGTCTGATGGTGGTTTCATCGAACAGGTCGGCGGCATAACAACAACTGCCGACAATGCCATCCGCCTGTTCCCGCAAATGTAATTCCAAATCCATGCGCACGCTAGGTTCGGCGAACTCGCATGCACTGATTTCCAGGTCCGGAAGCTCGAAGCCGTCCTTTTTGGCGGCTTGCAAGGTAAAAACGATTTGTACAATAGGGTTATAGCTCAGGTTCCTCTCGATCTGCAGTTCTTCGACTAAACGTTCGAACGGCAGGTCTTGGTGATCCTGTGCCAGCAGCAGGGTTTGTTTAAGCTGCGCCAGTAGGTGACGGAAACCGGGGTTACCGGAAAGGTCTGCCCGTAGCGCCAGGGTGTTGGCAAAAAAGCCGATCAGCGGTTCGGTTTCCAGACGATTGCGGTTGGCAATCGGCGAGCCGACGACGATATCCTCTTGGCCGCTGTAACGAGCCAGCAACACTTGAAACGCCGCCAGCAAGGTGGTGAACAAGGTGGTGTCTGTGTCGCGACTAAGCTTTTTAAGCCCTGAAGTCAGCTTGGCATCCAAGCTTAGCGGATAAGCGCCGCCCTGGAAACTTTCGACTGGCGGACGCGGCCTGTCGGTTGGCAGCACCAATAACGCGGGCGCGTCTTGCAATTGCTTTTTCCAGAATGCGATTTGCTGCTCCAGTGCCTCGCCTTGCAGCCATTGCCGTTGCCAGACCGCAAAGTCCGCGTATTGCACCGGTAGCTCAGCCAGAGTCGAGGGTCTGTCGGCTGCGAATGCGGCATACAGTTCGGTCAGTTCATGTACCAAAATGTCGAGAGACCAGCCATCGGCGGCGATATGGTGCAGGCTGAGCAACAATACATGCTGGTCTTCGTCCTGCCGGAGCAGCTTTGCCCGCAACATCAAGTCGCGGCTTAAATCGAAGACCTGCAACGAATCTTGCCGGGCTTCACGGCAAATTTCTGTTTGGCGTAAAGCGTCAGGCAGGTGGCTCAAATCGGTTACCAGCAATTCCAGCGGTTGAGGTGCGCGGATGCGTTGGTAAGGTTGCTCGGCACTATTGTCGAACGTGGTACGCAAGCTTTCATGACGGCGTACGATTTCGCTCAGGGACTGTTCTAATGCCGAGAGGTCAAGTTGTCCGCATAAACGCAAGGCCAATGACATGTTGTAAGCCGCACCGCTGCCGAGCCGGTCCAGGAACCACAAACGCTGCTGGGCGAAGGATAACGGCAAGGGCTGATCGCGGGAAGCCGCCGAGATGGGCGGTGGGCTATGCTCGCCTCGGGTCCGGCATTGGGCGAGATATTCAGCCAGCGCGCACAGCGTTGGATTTTCGAACAGCGTACGGAAAGGCATGACGATGCCAAGGTCTCGCTGAATCCGCGAAACCATTTGGGTCGCCAGCAGCGAATGTCCGCCCAACGCGAAGAAATTATCCCGCCGGTCTATGTGTTGCAAGTGCAGTACTTCGCACCAGATTTCGGCCAAGGTCGATTCGGTCGGCGTCGGCGACTGGGTGAAAGCGTTTTTTGGTTCGGCCGCTTCGATGGGCATGAAGCCGCGAACTTTTACAGGGGCATCGACACGACCGATAAATTCCAGATTACCGTCTTTACGCCGGCGCACCCAGTCGCCGGTACGGTACATTCGTGAACCGGGAATGGCGGAGAAAGGATCGGCGACAAAGCGTTCGGCGCAGAAAACCGGATTGTTGAGATAAGCGCGGGCAAAACCGATGTCGCCGGTATATAACTCGCCGATTACACCGACCGGTACCGGTTGCAATGCATTGTCCAGAACATAAGTTTGATTGTTAAGCAGCATGCAGCGTTCTTGTGCCGGCAAAATATCGCATTGATGCAGCGGCGCATCCGCTTGCATCACGGCCTGCTCGATCAGGCTTAACCAGCGGCGGCTAAAGCGCTCGACGGTGTCGGCATCGAACAAGTCGCTACTGAATTCCCATACGCCGGTTAAACCCAAGGCTTCGCCGTTGGGTCCGTATTGTTCCGCCAAATTGATCGACAGGTCGAACTTGGCGCTGGAGCCTACCAGAGGTTCCAGGGCTACGCTGATTCCCGGCAAATCCGGGCGCGCATTGACGGTGTTTTGTAGCACCAACATCACCTGGAATAGCGGATGGCGGGCCATCGAGCGGGCAGGTTGCAAGGCATCGACCAACAGTTCGAACGGCAAATCCTGATGCTCATAAGCTTCCAGGTCGAATGCTCGCACCCGTTGCAATACGGTACGCAGAGAAGGCCGTCCCGACAGGTCGGTGCGCAATACCAGCGTATTGACGAAAAAGCCGATCAAACCTTCAATGGCCTGATCGGTTCGGCCGGCGATTGGCGCACCGATAGGAATGTCATCGCCGGCGCCCAGGCGCGACAACAGCGCCGCCAACGTGGCCTGCAACAGCATGAACAGCGAAGCCTGCTCGGCCTGGGCCAGGGTCAGCAAGGCCCGATGCAGTTCGGCGGACAGCCGAATCGGCACCGTGCCGCCGCGATAGGAACTGACTGCCGGCCTGGGCCTGTCGGTCGGCAGAGGCAACTCATCGGCAATCCCGGCCAAGGCCATTTTCCAGAATGCCAACTGTTTGGCCATCGGACTGTTTGGATCATTCACCGCACCCAAGGCTCGACGTTGCCAGAGCGCATAATCGGCATACTGAATCGGCAAATCCGCCCATGTCGGTGCCTGATTTAGACAGCGGGCCTTATAAGCCAAGCTCAAGTCGTCGGCTAACACCGCCATCGACGAACCATCGGCGGCGATGTGGTGGACCAGTATCAGCAATACTTGCTCTTCCTGGCCTAAAGAGTCGGTGCCAAGCGGATCGACACTTGTGCTGAGCGGAGCCGAAGCAAACAACCAAGCCCGAAACGGCAGCTCCACGCTAATATCCAACGCGGTATCGGCGGCCTGTTGCAAGCGAGCGGGTAATTCCAGCTCGGTAACCTGACAGCGGCTCAGCAGCGAACCAATGTCGGCGACCGGCACAATCGCCTGCTCGGCCACGCCCTCGAATTCGGGGAAGCGTGTACGCAAGGCTTCATGACGCGCTACTAGATCGAACAAAGCCCGCTCAAGCGCGTCGGCATCCAGATGCCCGTTTAAACGCAGAGCGATAGGTATGTTATAGGTTGCACTAGGGCCTTCCAGACGGTGAATAAACCACAAGCGTTGCTGCGCATAAGACAGCGGCAAGCGTTCGGGACGCGGCAATGCGACCAGGGGCGATCTGGCGCTACGCAAATCGTGCAGATGCATGGCTAATTGCGCCACGGTGGGCGCCTCAAATATCGCCCGGATCGGCATTTCCACGGCAAACGTTTCACGTATCCTGCTGACCAAGCGGGTTGCCAGCAGCGAATGTCCCCCCAGCACAAAAAAGGAGTCGGTAATACTGACGCGATCCAGACCCAGTAACTCGCCAAATAGTGCCGCCAAGGACAGTTCTTCGGGCGAAGCGGGCGGCACAAATGCATATTTGCCGCGTTCCGGTTCAGGCAAGGCGCGACGGTTCAACTTGCCGTTGGCGGTCAGCGGTAAAGCTTCCAGCGCCACAAAGGCCGAAGGCAGCATGTAGTCCGGTAACTGCTCGGCTAATAGCCGACGCAACGTTTCGTTGGTTAAATCCGCGCCAAGGGATGGCACCCAATACGCCACCAACTGCAAACCGAGCCCGTCGTCGCGGGCTACCACCGCGGCTTGCATGACCTCTGCCACGGCCAGTAATGCCGTTTCAATTTCGCCGGGTTCGATACGGAAACCGCGAATTTTCACTTGGCCGTCGGCCCGCCCCAAAAACTCCAGATTGCCGTCTTCGCGCCAGCGCGCCAAATCGCCGCTACGATACATCCTGGCTCCGGGAATTGACGAAAACGGATCGGCGACAAAGCGTTCGGCGCTAAGGGCCGGGCGGTTTAGATAGCCCCGGGCAAGGCCGAAGCCGCTGGTATATAACTCGCCGGTCACGCCCACCGGCACCGGTAGCAGGGCGTTGTCCAGAACATACGCGCGAGTGTTGGCGATCGGTTTGCCGATGGGCACCGATGAGCAGATGGCATCGGCGGACGCTACCGGATAGCAGCTGGTAAAGGTGGTGTTTTCGGTCGGCCCATAGCCGTTGATAATCCGGTTGTCTCCCAACACTGCTCTGGCCTTCTGTACGTGGGGTACGGACAAGGCTTCTCCACCGGCAAACAGGCGTCGCACACCGCTTAAATCTGCCAGTCGTTCATCCACCATCAAATGGAACAGCCCCGCCGTCAGCCACAAGGTGGTCACCTCATAGTTACGAATGTGACGGCCAATGTCTTCCAGACTGGATTGACCCGGCGGCATTAGCACCAAGCGACCGCCGTTCAACAGCGCCGCCCAGATTTCCAGCGTAGAAGCATCGAAGGCCAGCGGAGCCAGTTGCAAAAATACTTCGTGGCTATCGAAACTCAAGCAGCCGTTCGAGCGCACCAAACGCACTACATTTCGGTGGCTGACGGCGACGCCTTTGGGTTGACCGGTGGAGCCGGAGGTATAGATCAGATAAGCAAGATCGTCGGCTTGCGCCTTACAGGGCGGCATGCCGCGGTTGCCGGCGGAAAATAGCGCTAGATCGCGATCCAGGCACACTACGCGTAGCTCTTTGGTCGGTAACGCGGCCAGCAGTCGTTCCTGGGTCAATAGCACCGATACCGCTGCGTCATCCAGCATAAAGCGCAAACGATCCCGAGGGTAATCGGGCGCCAGCGGCAGATAAGCGCCACCGGCTTTGAGTATGGCCAGCACGCCCACCAGCATGTCCAGCGAACGTTCCACGCAAATGCTGACCAAGGTATTCGGTCCGACGCCCAGGGTTTGCAGATAGTGCGCCAGCCGGTTGGCGCGATCATTAAGTTCGGCATAGCTGAGTGTCAGATCGCCGAAGACCAAGGCAATGGCGGCCGGATCACGCGCCACTTGGGCTTCGAACAGTTCCGGCAAGGTGGCTTCGGGAACAGGCTGCGGGGCGGGGTTGAATTTTTCCAGCAGCGTATGGTGTTCTTCCGGGGTCAGAATATCGCACTGATACAAGGGCGCATCCGGTTGGGCCACGGCCTGTTCGATCAGCCTTAACCAACGGCTGCTTAAGCGTTCGACGGATTCGGCATCGAACAGATCGCGGCTGAATTCCAGCTCGCCGCTCAAGCCCAAGGGTTCGCCCTGCTCATCGTAATGCTCGGCCAAACTCACCAACAAATCGAACTTGGCGCTGTGGTGCGCCAAGGGTTCCAGTGCCAGCGTCAGCCCCGGCAAAGCCATGCGCGGACGGGCGGTATTCTGCAAGGCCAGCATCACCTGAAACAGCGGATGGCGAGCCATCGAACGCGCCGGTTGCAAGGCATCGACCAACAACTCGAACGGCAAATCCTGATGCGCGTAAGCCTCCAGATCGAAGGCCCGCACGCGTTGCAGTAGCGTGCGTAACGAAGGCCGTCCCGACACATCGCAGCGCAACACCAGCGCATTCACGAAAAAGCCGATCAAACCCTCGATCGCCCGGTCGGTGCGGCCGGCAATCGGCGTGCCAATCGCAATATCCTCGCCGGCCCCCAAGCGCGACAACAGCGCCGCCAACGTGGCCTGCAACAGCATGAACAGCGACGCCTGCTCGGCCTGGGCCAAAGTCAGCAAGGCCCGATGCAGTTCGGCGGACAACCGAAGCGGCACCGTGCCGCCGCGATAGGAAGCGACCGCCGGCCTGGGTCTATCGGTCGGCAGAAGCAACTCATCGGCAATCCCGGCCAAAGCCGACGTCCAGAACGCCAACTGCCGGGCCATCGGACTGCCGGGATCGTCCACCGCCCCCAAGGCCTGGCGCTGCCAGAGCGCATAATCGGCATACTGAATCGGCAAATCCGCCCAAGCCGGCGCCTGGTTCAGACAACGGGCGCTATAGGCCAAAGTCAAATCGTCCGCCAACACCGCCATCGACGCACCATCGGCGGCGATGTGATGCACCAGTAGCAGCAATACTTGCTCTTCCTGGCCTAAAGAGTCGGTGCTGAGCGGATCGACACGTGTGCTGAGCGGATCGACACTTGTGCTGAGCGGAGTCGAAGCAAACAACCAAGCCCGAAACGGCAACTCCACGCTAATATCCAGCGCGGTATCGGCGGCGGTTTGTAACTGCTCAGCCAGCTCCGCTTCCGTGACCCGGCAGCGGTTCAAAAAAGAACCAATAGCCGCAACCGGCACAATCGCCTGCGCAGCCACACCGTCGAACTCCGGGAAGCGGGTGCGCAAGGCTTCATGACGAGACAGCAGATCGAGCAACGCCTGTTCGAGCGCCTCGACATTCAACTGACCGCTTAAACGCAGGGCGATAGGAATGTTATAGGTTGCACTGGGGCCTTCCAGACGGTGAATAAACCACAAGCGTTGCTGGGCATACGACAACGGCAAGCGCACAGGGCGCGGCAAGGCCAGCAGCGGCGCTCTTGCACCGAGCATATCACGCAGACGTAAAGCCAATTGCGCCACCGTCGGCGCCTCAAATAAAGCCCGGATCGGCAGCTCCAGCGCAAATGCCTCGCGCACCCGACTGACCAAACGGGTCGCCAGCAAGGAATGCCCGCCCAGTGCAAAGAACGAATCCGCCACACTGACGTGCTCCAGCCCCAACACCTCGCCGAACAACGCCGCCAAACGCGCTTCTTCCGAAGAAATCGGCGCCACAAACCGGGCCCCGCCGCGTTGCGGTGTCGGCAAGGCGCGCCGATCCAGCTTGCCATTCGGCGTCAACGGCAAGGCCTCTAACTTCACAAAGGCAGACGGCCGCAGATAGTCCGGCAACTGCGCCGCCAAGGCCGCGCGCAACGACGCGTCGGATTGATAGGTAGACAGCTCGGCGCCGACGGCCGGCACCCAATAGGCCACCAACTGCAAACCGAGGCCGTCGTCGCGGGCCACCACAGCCGCCTGCGCCACACCAGGCAAGGCCAACAACAAAGCCTCCACCTCGCCGGGCTCGATGCGGAAACCGCGAATCTTGACCTGACTGTCGGCCCGTCCCAAAAACTCCAGCGTGCCGTCCTCGCGCCAGCGCGCCAAATCGCCGGAACGGTACATCCGGGCACCGGGCGAGAACGGATCGGCGACGAAGCGCTCGGCGGTCAAGGCCGGACGGTTTAAATAGCCACGGGCCAACGCCGCACCGGCGATGTACAACTCAGCCGCGACACCGACCGGCACCGGTTCCAGGGTGGGGTCTAGTAGGTAAATGCGGGTATTGCGGATGGGTGTGCCGATGGGCGGCATTTCCTGCCAATGCGCACTATCTTGAGCAAGGGTGTAAGCAGTGACGACATGGCTTTCACTAGGGCCGTAGTGGTTGTGCAATAGGCTGTTGCCGGTCTGGGTAAAAAATCTCCGCAGGGCCGGAGTGACTTTTAATTGTTCGCCGGCGCAAATGACTTCCCGCAACGGCAGCGAGGATAGGTCGAGATTGGCGCTTAGCTCGGCGATATTATTCAGCGCGGCTATCGGGATAAACAGCCGTTCAATCGCATGATTGCTCAATACATCGAGCAATTGTTGCGGTTCGCGGCGAACTTCATCCGGCACCAAAACTAAGGCACTGCCGGTTTTCCAGGCGCCAAAAATTTCCTGGAACGACACGTCGAAATTGGCCGAGGTCAATTGCAGGGTGCGCAGTTTGCTGTCTAAAACGCCGTGTTGCGTTTGCCATTCGAGCAGATTGACCAGGGCTTGCTGGCTCATCATCACGCCCTTCGGCTTACCGGTCGAGCCGGAAGTAAAGATCACATAAGCCGGATGCAGCGGGCTTAGTGGCGTTAAACGGTCCACGTTCGAGGGATTACTTTGCGGTTTTAGCGCTAAGCCGGTGAGTGTAGACGGATCGTTTAGCAGCAAGCGCGCACAAGTGTCCGGCAACGTCACCGCCATTGCCGATGTGCTAATCACCAGTAAAGGCGAGGCATCCTGCAACATGACTTGCAGACGGGCTTTGGGATATTCAGGATCCAGCGGCAAGTAGGCCGCTCCGCTTTTTAGTACCGCCAGCAGCGCAATAATTAGCTCGAACGAGCGTTCCAGACACAGGCCGATCAAGGCTTCCGGGCCAGCGCCTTGCGCAATCAGCGCATGTGCCAGCCGGTTGGCACGGGCGTTGAGTTCGCCGTAGCTCAGCACCTGATCGGCAAAGATCAGTGCGGTAGCGGTCGGATCGGAATTAGCCCTAGTCTCGAACAGTTCCGGCAAGGTGATGTTGGAGATAGGCTGGGCCGTGGCGTTAAATTCTTCCAGTAAGGTATGGCGCTCATCGGCTGTCAGTATATTAATGCGATACAGCGGCGCGTCCGCTTGGGCGATGGACTGCTCGATCAGGCGAATTAGATGCTGTCCAAGCCGCCGGCCTTGACGGTCGTCAAAGAGTGCCGGGTCGAATTCCAGACGCAGTTCGATTTGCTCGCCGGGGGCGACCATCAGCGCGAGCGGATAATGGGTGGCGTCGTGGCCGGCAATATGGCTAATTTTAAGGTCGCCGATACCTTGTTTGATGGCGGCGCGGTCTATCGGGTAGTTCTCAAATACCAGTAGAGTGTCGAACAAAGGCTTAAGGTCGCCGGCGATATGCTGGATTTCCGTGAGGCCGAGGTAGCCAAAGTCCAACAAACCAGCCTGGCGCGCTTGTAGTCCGCCAAGCCACGCGGCAAGCGTTTGATTGGCCGGTACGATTACCCGTAGCGGCACGGTGTTGATCATCAGTCCGACCATTTGCTCTACGCCGGGCAGTTCGGCTGGACGTCCCGATACGGTGATACCAAAAATCACCTCCCGCTGTCCGGTCATACGACTCAGCAGCAAGGCCCAGGCGCCCTGGAACAAGGTATTGAGGGTGATGTCATGCTTGCGGGCAAAATCGTGCATTGCCCGGCTAATGGTTTGCGGAAAATTATGCCGCCATTGGTGGGGAGTCTGGTTTATGGCTTGGTCGGAGCGTTCAGGCGCGATCAGGCAGGGTGTGTCAAGGCCTGCGAGGTAGGCTCGCCAAGCGCTATGAGCCTGGGGCCGCTGTTGCGCTTGCAGCCAAGCGAGATAGTCGCCATAGCTGGATACTGGTGACAGCGTGTTTTGGCCGCTGGAGTCGCGATACAGGCTGAAGAGTTCCTTTAACAGAATAGGTGTCGACCAACCGTCCAATATCAAGTGGTGATTGGTGACCAGTAAACGATGCCGTTGTGGTCCGAGCGTGAGCACAGTGAAACGAATCAACGGCGGCTGGTCAATAGTGAAACGGTTAGTCCGCAATTCGGCGGCCACGGCTGCGGCACGTTGCGATTGCTGCGCCGCTTCAAGATCGCTCAAATCCTGGTATTGCCAAGGCAGGGGGGGCTGAGACACGACAACTTGCAACGGGGTTTGGCCTTGGTGGACAAAGCCGGTACGCAGCACGGCATGACGTTGTAACAAGGCCGCACAGGCGTTGCGCAAACGCTCCGCTTCCAAGTTGCCAGTCAGGTCAATCGCCGTTTGGACGCTGTAGAGGTCCGCCTCTGTGCTATCGAACAGGGCGTGGAACAGCAAGCCTTCTTGCAGCGGCGATAAAGGCCATAGGGTTTCCAGCTGTGGATAACGCTGTTCAAGCGCGCTCACCTGTGGCTGGGACAGCGCGAGTAACGGAAAATCAGCCGGCGAATGGCCGCCGGCTCCCTCTTGCCGGGTATGTGACACCAGCGCTCGCAAGGCGTGTTGCCAATGTTCGGCCAGTTTCGCGATGCTCTGTTCGTCAAGATGGCGAGTCGCCCAACACCAATGTGCCGAAAGCGTCGCGCCTTCCGGGCCGTCGACGATGACCGCGTTGACGGTTGTGGCATGCGTGACAGGCATCTCGGCATCCGCGCCGCCGCTCAGTCCATTGCCATCGGTGGCGATGCACCAGTCTTGGTTAATTCCCGCCGCAAACCGGCCCAGATAATTAAAAGCCAGTTGCGGTGAGGGTAGGTCTGCCAGAGTTTGTCCCTCGTTAGGCTGCAGATAACGTAGCAAGCCGAAACCCAGGCCGCGGCCGGGTATGGCACGCAACTGGTCCTTGACTTGCTTTAGCGCTAAGCCCATGTCCGCTTCGCCACGCAACGCGGCATCAATATCGATGCCCGCCAACGATAAGCTCACAGGGTATAGGGTTGTGAACCAGCCGACTGTGCGCGAAAGATCGAGATCGTCAGCGAAGGGTTCGCGGCCATGGCCCTCAAGATCGATCAACACTCCCGGCTTGCTTGCGGGTCGCCACGCGGCGACGGCCACGGCCAGTGCGGTCAGCAGCACATCGTTGATTTGGGCATAAAAGGCCGCGGGTATATCGGTCATTAGCGCCAAGGTCAGCGCGGGATTTAGGGAAACCGAAAAGGTTTGGCTGGTCGCCGTGGTATCCCGCTGCGTATCCAGGATAATGCCCGGTAATAACGGTACGCCCCGGGCAAGAATGGATTTCCAGGCCGCTAGTTCCGCAGCGATGACGGCGGACAGCGCGTATTCCTGTAGCCGTTGCGCCCAGATTCTAAACGGCGTGGTGACCGGTTCCAGCACGATGGGTTGCTGACGGCAAATGGCTTGCCATGCCGCGTCCAGATCTGACAGTAGAATGCGCCAGGAGACACCGTCGACGGTTAAGTGATGGATGATCCACAACAAGCGTTCCCCTTCGGGCAGCGAAAGCCACAGCGCCTCGAAAAGCAAACCGTTTGCCGGATCGAGTCGACCGGCGGCTTGATTAATCGCTTCGTTTAGACGCTGCTGCCGACTTAACGCTTCCATGTCGCGCAGATCAATACGCTGTAGGCGGCTATTGGCGGTGACTGTTTTTGGCGGTATCACCCCCTGCCATGCCCCGTTTTCACTACGCATGAAATGAGCACTTAACAGGGCATGGTGATCGGCCATGGCCTGTAGGATGGCGTTGAGCTGTTCGGCTTCGATGTGTGCGGGCAACTGGATTAGCATGGCTTGGTAGAAGCCGTTGCCTGGGCCTTCCGCGCTCAGAAAGCGGGCCATTATCGGCGTAGGCGGAAACGGCCCGCTGACTTCGAAGACGGTGGATGGCTTATTGCTAAGCGTCGTCCCGGCAATCTTTGCGAGATCGGCGACGCAGGGATGCTCGAACACATCGCGTGGCCGAATCTCTAGCCCAACGCGCCGGGCGCGGCTGACCAACTGAATGGACAGAATACTATCGCCGCCCAGCGCAAAGAACGAATCCGCCACACTGACGTGCTCCAGCCCCAACACCTCGCCGAACAACGCCGCCAAACGCGCCTCTTCCGAAGAAACCGGCGCCACAAACCGGGCCCCGCCGCGTTGCGGTGCCGGCAAGGCCCGCCGATCCAGCTTGCCATTCGGCGTCAACGGCAAGGCCTCTAACTTCACAAAGGCCGACGGCCGCAGATAGTCCGGCAACTGCGCCGCCAAGGCCGCGCGCAACGACGCGTCGGATTGATAGGTAGACAGCTCGGCGCCGACAGCCGGCACCCAATAGGCCACCAACTGCAAACCGAGGCCGTCGTCGCGGGCCACCACAGCCGCCTGCGCCACCCCCGGCAAGGCCAACAACAAAGCCTCCACCTCGCCGGGCTCGATGCGGAAACCGCGAATCTTGACCTGACTGTCGGCCCGTCCCAAAAACTCCAGCGTGCCGTCCTCGCGCCAGCGCGCCAGATCGCCGGAACGGTACATCCGGGCACCGGGCGAAAACGGATCGGCGACGAAACGCTCGGCAGTCAAGGCCGGACGGTTTAAATACCCACGGGCCAACGCCGCGCCGGCGATGTACAACTCAGCCGCGACACCGACCGGCACCGGTTCCAGAGTGGGGTCCAGCAGGTAAATGCGGGTATTGCGGATGGGCGAGCCGATGGGGATGGTCGGGCCGTTGACAGACGGGCCTTGTGCCGCATAATGCGTCACCTGGATCGTGGTCTCGGTCGGCCCGTATAAATTGACAACGCCTAGCTGCCAACGCTCCAACACGCGGCGGGCGAGCTCGGTCGATAAGGCCTCGCCGCCGCAAAATACCTGGCGTAGCGCCTTGGGCTTGCGGTCGTGTTCGGCCAGGAACGACGCTAGCAGCGAAGGCACGAATTGGGCAATCTGTACCTGATGCCGGTCGAGCTGTTCAAACAGCGACTGGTCGTCGCGGAGTTGCTGAGCCGAGATCAACACTTGCGTGGCTCCGGCCAGTAATGGTAGCCAAAGTTCCCAGACCGAGGCATCGAAGGTGGCGGCGGTTCTGCCGAGCACCCTCTCCTGCGAACCGAGCGGGTAAGCCTGTTGCATCCAGCCCATATGGTTGACTAGCGACCTGTGAGCAACCATCACCCCCTTCGGCTGCCCGGTCGAACCGGAAGTAAACAGCACATAGGCCGGATGCAGCGGGCTGAGCGGCGTCAAGCGATGGGCATTGCTCGGATTATCGGCGGGACGCAAGGCCAAATCGGCCACTATGGCCGGATCATCCAGCCGCATCGCCAGGCAGTTCGTGGGCAAGCGTTCGGCCAGCGTCGCCGTCGTGATCACCCATATTGGTCTTGCATCCTCCAGCATGGCGGCCACGCGGGCTTGGGGATGATCAGGATCCAGCGGCAAGTAGGCCGCACCGCTTTTCAGTACCGCCAGCAGCGCAATCAGCAATTCGAACGAACGCTCCAGATACAGGCCGATTAGCGCTTCCGGGCCCGCGCCTTGCGCAATCAGCGCATGCGCCAGCCGGTTGGCGCGATCGTTAAGTTCGGCATAGCTGAGTGTCAGATCGCCAAAGACCAAGGCAATGGCGGCCGGATCACGCGCCACTTGGGCTTCGAACAGTTCCGGCAAGGTGGCTTTTGGAACAGGCTGCGCGGCGGGGTTGAATTTTTCCAGCAGCGTATGGCGTTCTTCCGGGGTCAGAATATCGCACTGATACAAGGGCGCATCGGGCTGGGCCAGGGCCTGTTCGATCAGCCTTAACCAACGGCTGCTTATTCGTTCGACGGATTCGGCATCGAACAGATCGCGGCTGAATTCCAGCTCGCCGCTTAAGCCCAAGGGTTCGCCCTGATCATCGTAATGCTCGGCCAAACTCACCAACAAATCGAACTTGGCGCCGTGGTGCGCCAAGGGTTCCAGTGCCAGCGTCAGCCCCGGCAAAGCCATGCGCGGACGGGCGGTATTTTGCAAGGCCAGCATCACCTGAAACAGCGGATGGCGGGCCATCGAACGCGCCGGTTGCAAGGCATCGACCAACAACTCGAACGGCAAATCCTGATGCGCGTAGGCCTCCAGATCGAAGGCCCGCACACGTTGCAGTAGCGTGCGTAACGAAGGCCGTCCCGACACATCGCAGCGCAACACCAGCGCATTCACGAAAAAGCCGATCAAACCCTCGATCGCCCGGTCGGTGCGGCCGGCGATCGGCGTGCCAATCGCAATATCCTCGCCGGCCCCCAGGCGCGACAACAATGCCGCCAACGTGGCCTGCAACAGCATGAACAGCGACGCCTGCTCGGCCTGGGCCAAAGTCAGCAAGGCCCGATGCAGTTCGGCGGATAGCCGAAGCGGCACCGTGCCGCCGCGATAGGAAGCGACCGCCGGCCTGGGCCTGTCGGTCGGTAGCGGCAACTCATCGGCAATCCCGGCCAAAGCCGACTTCCAGAACGCCAACTGCCGGGCCATCGGACTGCCGGGATCGTCCACCGCCCCCAAGGCCTGGCGCTGCCACAGCGCATAATCGGCATACTGAATCGGCAAATCCGCCCAAGCCGGCGCCTGGTTCAGACAACGGGCGCTATAGGCCAAAGTCAAATCGTCCGCCAACACCGCCATCGACGCACCATCGGCGGCGATGTGATGCACCAGTAGCAGCAATACTTGCTCTTCCTGGCCTAAAGAGTCGGTGCTGAGCGGATCGACACTTGTGCTGAGCGGATCGACACTTGTGCTGAGCGGATCGACACTTGTGCTGAGCGGAGTCGAAGCAAACAACCAAGCCCGAAACGGCAACTCCACGCTAATATCCAGCGTGGTATCGGCGGCGGTTTGTAACTGCTCAGCCAGCTCCGCTTCCGTGACCCGGCAGCGCTTCAAAATAGAACCAATAGCCGCAACCGGCACAATCGCCTGCGCAGCCACACCGTCGAACTCCGGGAAGCGGGTGCGCAAGGCTTCATGACGAGACAGCAGATCGAGCAACGCCTGTTCGAGCGCCTCGACATTCAACTGACCGCTTAAACGCAAGGCGATAGGAATGTTATAAGTCGAGCTTGGTCCTTCCAGACGGTGAATAAACCACAAGCGTTGCTGCGCATAAGACAACGGCAAGCGCACAGGGCGCGGCAAGGCCAGCAGCGGCGCTCTTGCACCGAGCATATCACGCAGACGTAAAGCCAATTGCGCCACCGTCGGCGCCTCAAATAAAGCCCGGATCGGCAGCTCCAGCGCAAATGCCTCGCGCACCCGACTGACCAAACGGGTCGCCAGCAAGGAATGCCCGCCCAGTGCAAAGAACGAATCCGCCACGCTAACGCGCTCCAGCCCCAACACCTCGCCGAACAACGCCGCCAAACGCGCTTCTTCCGAAGAAACCGGCGCCACAAACCGGGCCCCGCCGCGTTGCGGTGTCGGCAAGGCGCGCCGATCCAGCTTGCCATTCGGCGTCAACGGCAAGGCCTCTAACTTCACAAAGGCCGAAGGCCGCAGATAATCCGGCAACTGCGCCGCCAAGGCCGCGCGCAACGACTCGTCAGACAGCCGGGTCGACAGCTCGGCGCCGACAGCCGGCACCCAATAGGCCACCAACTGCAAACCGAGGCCGTCGTCGCGGGCCACCACGGCCGCCTGCGCCACCCCCGGCAAGGCCAGCAACAAAGCCTCCACCTCGCCGGGCTCGATGCGGAAACCGCGAATCTTGACCTGACTGTCGGCCCGTCCCAAAAACTCCAGCGTGCCGTCCTCGCGCCAGCGCGCCAAATCGCCGGAACGGTACATCCGGGCACCGGGCGAGAACGGATCGGCGACGAAGCGCTCGGCGGTCAAGGCCGGACGGTTTAAATAGCCACGGGCCAACGCCGCGCCGGCGATGTACAACTCAGCCGCGACACCGACCGGCACCGGTTCCAGGGTGGGGTCCAGCAGGTAAATGCGGGTATTGCGGATCGGCGAGCCGATGGGGATGGTCGGGCCGTTGACAGACGGGCCTTGTGCCGCATAATGCGTCACCTGGATCGTGGTCTCGGTCGGCCCGTATAAATTGACAACGCCTAACTGCCAACGCTCCAACACGCGGCGGGTGAGCTCGGTCGATAAGGCCTCGCCGCCGCAAAATACCTGGCGTAGCGCCTTGGGCTTGCGGCCATGTTCGGCCAGGAACGACGCTAGCAGCGAAGGCACGAACTGGGCAATCTGTACCTGATGCTGGTCGAGCTGTTCAAACAACGACTGGTCGTCGCGGAGTTGCTGAGCCGAAATCAACACTTGCGTGGCCCCGGCCAGTAACGGTAGCCAAAGTTCCCAGACCGAGGCATCGAAGGTGGCGGCGGTTCTGCCGAGCACCCTCTCCTGCGAACCAAGCGGGTAAGCCTGTTGCATCCAGCCCATATGGTTGACTAGCGACCGATGAGCAATCATCACCCCCTTCGGCTGCCCGGTTGAACCGGAAGTAAACAGCACATAGGCCGGATGCAGTGGGCTGAGCGGCGTCAAGCGATGAGCATTGCTCGGATTATCGGCGGGACGCAAGGCCAAATCGGCCACTATGGCCGGATCATCCAGCCGCATCGCCAGGCAGTTCGTGGGCAAGCGTTCGGCCAGGGTCGCCGTCGTGATCACCCATATTGGTCTTGCATCCTCCAGCATGGCGGTCACGCGGGCGTGAGGATGGTCCGGATCCAGCGGCAAGTAGGCCGCGCCGCTTTTCAGTACCGCCAGCAGCGCAATCAGCAATTCGAACGAACGCTCCAGATACAGGCCGATTAGCGCTTCCGGGCCCGCGCCTTGCGCAATCAGCGCATGAGCCAGCCGGTTGGCGCGATCGTTAAGTTCGGCATAGCTGAGCGTCAGATCACCAAAGACCAAGGCAATGGCGGCCGGATCACGCGCGACTTGGGCTTCGAACAGTTCCGGCAAGGTGGCTTCGGGAACAGGCAGCGGGGAGGGGTTGAATTTATCCAGCAGCGTATGGCGTTCTTCCGGGGTCAGAATATCGCACTGATACAAGGGCGCATCCGGTTGGGCCAGGGCTTGTTCGATCAGCCTTAACCAACGGCTGCTTAAGCGTTCGACGGATTCGACATCGAACAAATCGCGGCTGAATTCCAGCTCGCCACTCAAGCCTAAGGGCCCGCCTTGTTCGTCGAACTGCTCTGTCAAATCGAAGGTTAGATCGAACTTGGCGCCACTGTGTGCCAAAGGTTCCATGGCGACGCGCAAGCCAGGTAAATCCATGCGGGGTTTAGCGGTGTTCTGCAATATCAGCATCACCTGAAACAGCGGATGGCGGGCCATCGAACGCGCCGGTTGCAAGGCATCGACCAACAACTCGAACGGCAAATCCTGATGCGCATAGGCCTCCAGATCGAAGGCCCGCACGCGTTGCAGTAGCGTGCGTAACGAAGGCCGTCCCGACACATCGCAGCGCAACACTAGCGCATTCACGAAAAAGCCGATCAAACCCTCAATCGCCCGGTCGGTGCGGCCGGCGATCGGCGTGCCAATCGCAATATCCTCGCCGGCCCCCAGGCGCGATAACAATGCCGCCAACGTGGCCTGCAACAACATGAACAGCGACGCCTGCTCGGCCTGGGCCAAAGTCAGCAAGGCCCGATGCAGTTCGGCGGATAGCCGAAGCGGCACCGTGCCGCCGCGATAGGAAGCGACCGCCGACCTGGTCCTGTCGGTCGGCAGAAGCAACTCATCGGCAATTCCGGCCAAAGCCGACGTCCAGAACCCCAACTGCCGGGCCATCGGACTGCCGGGATCGTCCACCGCCCCCAAGGCCTGGCGCTGCCACAGCGCATAATCGGCATACTGAATCGGCAAATCCGCCCAAGCCGGCGCCTGGTTCAGACAACGGGCGCTATAGGCCAAAGTCAAATCGTCCGCCAACACCGCCATCGACGCACCATCGGCGGCGATGTGATGCACCAGTAGCAGCAATACTTGCTCTTCCTGGCCTAAAGAGTCGGTGCTGAGCGGATCGACACTTGTGCTGAGCGGATCGACACTTGTGCTGAGCGGATCGACACTTGTGCTGAGCGGAGTCGAAGCAAACAACCAAGCCCGAAACGGCAACTCCACGCTAATATCCAGCGTGGTATCGGCGGCGGTTTGTAACTGCTCAGCCAGCTCCGCTTCCGTGACCCGGCAGCGCTTCAAAATAGAACCAATAGCCGCAACCGGCACAATCGCCTGCGCAGCCACACCGTCGAACTCCGGGAAGCGGGTGCGCAAGGCTTCATGACGAGACAGCAGATCGAGCAACGCCTGTTCGAGCGCCTCGACATTCAACTGACCGCTTAAACGCAAGGCGATAGGAATGTTATAAGTCGAGCTTGGTCCTTCCAGACGGTGAATAAACCACAAGCGTTGCTGCGCATAAGACAACGGCAAGCGCACAGGGCGCGGCAAGGCCAGCAGCGGCGCTCTTGCACCGAGCATATCACGCAGACGTAAAGCCAATTGCGCCACCGTCGGCGCCTCAAATAAAGCCCGGATCGGCAGCTCCAGCGCAAATGCCTCGCGCACCCGACTGACCAAACGGGTCGCCAGCAAGGAATGCCCGCCCAGTGCAAAGAACGAATCCGCCACGCTAACGCGCTCCAGCCCCAACACCTCGCCGAACAACGCCGCCAAACGCGCTTCTTCCGAAGAAACCGGCGCCACAAACCGGGCCCCGCCGCGTTGCGGTGCCGGCAAGGCGCGCCGATCCAGCTTGCCATTCGGCGTCAACGGCAAGGCCTCTAACTTCACAAAGGCCGAAGGCCGCAGATAATCCGGCAACTGCGCCGCCAAGGCCGCGCGCAACGACTCGTCAGACAGCCGGGTCGACAGCTCGGCGCCGACAGCCGGCACCCAATAGGCCACCAACTGCAAACCGAGGCCGTCGTCGCGGGCCACCACGGCCGCCTGCGCCACCCCCGGCAAGGCCAGCAACAAAGCCTCCACCTCGCCGGGCTCGATGCGGAAACCGCGAATCTTGACCTGACTGTCGGCCCGTCCCAAAAACTCCAGCGTGCCGTCCTCGCGCCAGCGCGCCAAATCGCCGGAACGGTACATCCGGGCGCCGGGCGAGAACGGATCGGCGACGAAGCGCTCGGCGGTCAAGGCCGGACGGTTTAAATACCCACGGGCCAACGCCGCGCCGGCGATGTACAACTCAGCCGCGACACCGACCGGCACCGGTTCCAGAGTGGGGTCCAGCAGGTAAATGCGATAGTGGTCGAGTGGCGTACCAATGTCTAGCAATGGAGTGCGTTGCCTCGCCAACGTAGTTTCAGTGACGGACTGCGCGGTCGCCCAGACCGTTGCTTCGGTGGGGCCATACAGATTGACCAACGAACGGGTTTTTGCCAACAAGCCCTGTGCCAGATCCTGCGGTAGCGCTTCCCCGCCGCAAATGGCCCGGAGTTGCGGGTCACTGTCCGGCAGAGCTTCGAGCAAGGCTCGCCAATGGCTCGGTGTTGCTTGCATCACAGTCGGTTGGTGACGAGCAAAAAATTGCGCGAATTCAGCAATATCCTTGTTTTCCGAACCCATGCTCAATAGTACGCAGGCGCCGCGAGACAGCGGCAGGAAAAGTTCAAGAACGGCGATATCGAAGGCAATCGTGGTCATTGCTAAGCAGCGGTCAGCCGCATCGCAATGAACGACTGCTTGGATCGACGCCAGGAATACGCTGAGCGCGCCATGGCTAATTGCGATACCTTTCGGTTTTCCGGTCGAGCCGGAAGTAAAGATCACATAAGCCGGCTGACGCGAGTCAAGCGGCATCAGTCGATTTGCATTGCTCGGATTATTGGCGGGCCGCAACGCCAAGTCGGCAGTTGTGGCCGAATCGTCAAGCCGAAAGTGCCTATAGCCTTCCGGCAAACTATCGGCCATAGCTGTCGAGGTAATCACCAGTAGCGGCGAAGCATCCTCCAACATGGTTGCAATACGCGCTATCGGATAGTCAGTATCCAGCGGTAGATAAGCCGCGCCGCTTTTCAGTACCGCCAGCAGCGCAATCAGCAATTCGAACGAACGCTCCAGATACAGGCCGATCAGCGCTTCCGGGCCCGCGCCTTGCGCAATCAGCGCATGCGCCAGCCGGTTGGCGCGATCGTTAAGTTCGGCATAGCTGAGTGTCAGATCGCCAAAGACCAAGGCAATGGCGGCCGGATCACGCGCCACTTGGGCTTCGAACAGTTCCGGCAAGGTGGCTTTTGGAACAGGCTGCGCGGCGGAGTTGAATTTTTCCAGCAGCGTATGGTGTTCTTCCGGGGTCAGAATATCGCACTGATACAAGGGCGCATCGGGTTGGGCCACGGCCTGTTCGATCAGCCTTAACCAACGGCTGCTTAAGCGTTCGACGGATTCGGCATCGAACAGATCGGCGCTGAATTCTACGGTGCCGGATAAGCCCAAGGGCCCGCCTTGTTCGTCGAACTGCTCTGTCAAATCGAAGGTTAGATCGAACTTGGCGCCACTGTGTGCCAAAGGTTCCATGGCGACGCGCAAGCCAGGCAAAGCCATGCGGGGTTTAGCGGTGTTCTGCAATATCAGCATCACCTGAAACAGCGGATGGCGGGCCATCGAACGCGCCGGTTGCAAGGCATCGACCAACAACTCGAACGGCAAATCCTGATGCGCGTAGGCCTCCAGATCGAAGGCCCGCACGCGTTGCAGTAGCGTGCGTAACGAAGGCCGTCCCGACACATCGCAGCGCAACACCAGCGCATTCACGAAAAAGCCGATCAAACCCTCAATCGCCCGGTCGGTGCGGCCGGCGATCGGCGTGCCAATCGCAATATCCTCGCCGGCCCCCAGGCGCGACAACAGCGCCGCCAACGTGGCCTGCAACAGCATGAACAGCGACGCCTGCTCGGCCTGGGCCAAAGTCAGCAAGGCCCGATGCAGTCCGGCGGACAGCCGAAGCGGCACCGTGCCGCCGCGATAGGAAGCGACCGCCGGCCTGGGTCTATCGGTCGGCAGAAGCAACTCATCGGCAATCCCGGCCAAAGCCGACTTCCAGAACCCCAACTGCCGGGCCATCGGACTGCCGGGATCGTCCACAGTCCCCAAGGCCTGGCGCTGCCACAGCGCATAATCGGCATACTGAATCGGCAAATCCGCCCAAGCCGGCGCCTGGTTCAGACAACGGGCGCTATAGGCCAAGGTCAAATCGTCGGCCAACACCGCCATCGACGCACCGTCGGCGGCGATGTGATGCACCAGCATCAACAACACCTGTTGCTCGGTAGTCGACGAACCCGTGCCAAGCGGATCGATACTTGTGCTGAGCGGAGTCGAAGCAAACAACCAAGCCCGAAACGGCAACTCCACGCTAATATCCAGCGCGGTATCGGCGGCGGTTTGTAACTGCTCAGCCAGCTCCGCTTCCGTGACCCGGCAGCGCTTCAACAGCGAACCAATAGCCGCAACCGGCACAATCGCCTGAGCAGCCACACCGTCGAACTCCGGGAAGCGGGTGCGCAAGGCTTCATGACGAGACAGCAGATCGAGCAACGCCTGTTCGAGCGCCTCGACATTCAACTGACCGCTTAAACGCAGGGCGATAGGAATGTTATAGGTTGCACTGGGGCCTTCCAGACGGTGAATAAACCACAAGCGTTGCTGGGCATACGACAGCGGCAAGCGCTCGGGACGTGCGAGTGCGGAAATCGTTGCTCTGGCGCCGCGCAAGTCGCGCAAGCACATCAGCAATTGTGCGACGCTTGGGGCATCGAATAAGGTTTTGGCGGGCAGTTCCAGTGAGAACGCCTCGCGTACCCGGCTGACCAACTGTGTTGCCAACAAAGAGTCGCCGCCCAGCGCAAAGAAGGAATCGTCAGGACCGACGCTATCCAGCCCCAGCACTTCGGCGAACAATGCTGCCAACAGTTCTTCGTCAGTACGATGCTTTGCTCTAGCGGCTTGCAGCCACTGATCTCGCACTTCGTTCGGCGCAGTGGGCATTGCCGCGGGCGATTGCCCCAGCAGCGCCAGCAAGGGTTGAGGTCCGCGAATCTCATACAAGCTCTTGAGGCGAGGCCAATCCGCATCGACCACGGCCACGCGGCTTTGCGAGCTTGCCAGCAAACGGCCGAACAGCGCCAGCGCCGAGTGGGCGTCAAGCGGGGTAAAGCCGCTGGCGGCGACTTGTGTGGCGGTCTCGTCAGCGATCATGCCGCCGGTTTGCCACGGTCCCCAGTTGATGCTGAGCACGGGCAGGCCCAGGCCTTGGCGATACGCGGCCAGGCCGTCCAGGAAGCCGTTTGCCGCCGTGTAAGCGGCCAGTTGCGCCGTCCCCAAAACCGCGGAAATCGAGGAGTAAAGGACAAAAAAATCCAGTTGCAGGTCCATGCTCAAGCGATGCAGAGTCCAGGCACCGCGAAGCTTGGGCGCCAGTACCTGACTTAAACCTTCGCGATCAAGCTCGTTCAGGCTGCGGGTGCTGAGGACGCCGGCGGCGTGGATGATGCCTTTGAGGCGAAAGTCGCCGGTGGCAATTTGCTTGAATAACTCGGACATGGCGGCTTCATCGCCGCTGTCCGCCTGCAGCAGGCGCACTTGCACGCCCAGCTGCCGGATAAAGTCCAGGGTGTCCCGAGCGGCTTCGCCAGGAGCCTTGCGGCCTAGCAGGATCAATTGGCCGGCGCCGTTTTCGGCTAAAAAGCGCGCGGTTTTTAAACCGAGTGCGCCCAGGCCGCCGCTAATCAGGTAAGCGCCGTCGGCTTTGCAGCGGACAACGGCGGCAGGGGGTGGCGGGTAGCCTGCCAGCCGGGCGACATAGCGTTTTCCGCCGCGCAGACTGATGGCGTCTTCGTCGCCCGGATTGAGCAGTTCGCGGATTAAGGCTGGGGTTTCGCCGGGATCAAGGTCAATCACGCCGCCTTTGAGCTGGGGATATTCGAGAAACAAACTTCTGGCCAGACCCGTCAGCAGCCAGGGAAAGGGCGAGGTGGGCGCATGGTCCGCGGCATTGCTAGCCGAAGGCGTGATCAGCCAAAGTTTGACCGCGGGTTGCAAGGCGGCGGCACGCGCCAGCAGAATGACCTGCATCAAGGCCGCCTCGCCCAAAGCGTCGGGCGGTGTCGGCGCGGACGGCCAGAGATAGACAATGGCTTGCGGCTGAATCGCCTCCAGCAAAACCCGGTAATCGTCGGCATTCTCGGCATCAAGCGACCAGACATCGCTGGCGGTCTGGGCATAGCGATTGCCCGGCGAGACACGGATACCGGTGAGTCCGGCATCCTGGAAACCCTGCGTTAACTCGGCGGCTTCGTCGCTGCTGAAAATCAGCCACGGCCGGCTTGGCGCGGCGCCGGGCGCTAAGGCTGAAGCGCTCAGGCGGGATTGTTGCTGCCAGATCGGCCGGTAGCACAGGCTGTCGAGATTGGCATTGACGGATTGATGCCCGCGAATCAATAAGCCGCTCAGTTTCGGTAACAACCGTAATTCGTCCGCCGACAGCTCGCCTTGGCTTTGCAGGTACTGGCTCAGCGCCTCGGCGTTTCCGGCTTGCAGCAGGGATAGCAGTGGGGAGTCGGGGGCGGCGGGTTGTTGCAAACTCCGCTCCACCCAAAATCGTTGGCGTTGAAAAGGATAAGTCGGCAACTGCAGAGACTGGTGGCGGTGTTTTGGATACAGGCTAGGCCAGTCGATGGATTCGCCATGCACAAACAACTGGCCCAGGGCGCGGTTGACTTGTTGGTCGTCGGCGGTGTGTTGCCGCAAGGCGGGGATCAAGACCGCGTCCGGGCAGAGCGAAGCGGCCATGCCCAGCAACACCGGATGGGGGCCGATTTCCAGCAGTAGTGAGATGCGCCGCTGTTTTAACGCGGCGACGCTGTCGGCAAAGCGCACCGGTTTGCGGATGTGTTCGAGCCAATAGGCCGGCGTGGCGATGGCTTCGGTGATCAGTTGGCCGCTGACATTGGAAATTAAGGGTATCCGCGGCACATGGAAATGGACTTCGGCGGCGACCTTGGCGAATGCCGCCAGCATCGGTTCCATCAACGGCGAGTGGAAGGCGTGGGAGACCTGCAGCCGGCGATGGCCGATGTGTTGGGTTTGCAGCGTCTCCAGCACTTGCTGCAGCGCGGCTTCCTCGCCCGAGATGACCACGTTGTCGGGGCCGTTGATCGCGGCGATGGCCAAGCGGTTGACCAACGTGGCGGCCTGTTCGCTCAGGACTTGCGTAACTCGCGTTTCATCGGCAAACACCGCCGCCATCGCGCCGCCAGCCGGCAAGGCCTGCATTAGCCGAGCCCGGGCGCAGAGCAATTTAAGCGCATCCGCTAGGCTGAACACCCCGGCCACGCAGGCGGCCACATACTCGCCGACGCTGTGCCCCAACACCGCGGCAGGCCGTACGCCCAGCGCTTGCCAGAATTCGGCCAGCGCCATTTCCAGACAGAACAGCGCCGGTTGGGTGTAAACGGTCTGGTCGAGTGCCGCCGCCGTCGACGCAAACAGCAACTCGACCAGCGGCACGGGACAATACGGCAGCAGCTGCTCGGCACAACCGTCGAGGGCCTGACGGAACAGCGGCTGGGTTTGATACAGCCGCTGGCCCATGCCCGGATATTGCGCGCCCTGGCCGGTAAACAGAAAGGCTGTGGCCGGCGCGGTCGTGGCCGGAAGCGGATGAGTGAACAAGCCCTCGACCGGATTAGCGTCGGCAAACGCCGCCAAGGCCTCGGCAAACGCGGCAATCGACGCCGCGCTCAACGCCAGACGATAGGGGAAATGGTTGCGACCGGTGGCGGCGCTGGCGCACAGATCGAGCGGCGCGAGGTTCGGGCTTGCGTACAGAAAATCCCGGTAACGCAGGGCCAGCGCCCGCAGCGCCGGCTCCGAGCGGGCGCTCAACACCAGCAACGGCTGCGGCGGACTGGCGGAAGCGGAAGCGGCTGTTGCTGTTGCGGCGACAGCGGGTATCAAATCGACTGGCCCCGCAGTTTCGATAGGCTGATTGGACGGCTTTGCCTGATCCCATTGCAGGGATTGAGCGGACAGCGCCAGCGGCGCCTCTTCAATGATGACATGGGCATTGGTGCCGCTGAAGCCGAAGCTGCTGATCCCGGCGATCCGTGGCCGTTCGCCTCGCTGCCAAGGCTGTGACGCCTGCAGCACCCGCAAGGGTTTATCGGCCCAGGGGAAACGCGGCGTCGGCTGCCGGCAATGCAAATGCCGCGGCAGCGATTCATGCTGCAGCGCCAGCACCAGCTTGATGATCCCGGCCACCCCGGCGGCGGCTTCCAAATGCCCGACATTGGTCTTGACCGAGCCCAGATACAAAGGATTGTCCACCGAACGCGACGGACTAAACACCTGATCCAAGGCCCCCAACTCAATCGGGTCGCCCAGCGCCGTGCCGGTGCCGTGGGCCTCGACATAACTCACCGCCGCCGGGCTTAGGCCGGCATGGCGCAACGCCTGGCGAATCACCTGTTCCTGCGCGGGGCCGCTGGGCACCGTCAGACCGCCGCTGGGGCCATCCTGATTCAGCGCCGAACCGCGCACCACCGCCAGCACCCGGTCGCCGTCCGCCAGCGCATCGCTCAAGCGCTTCAGCACCAGCACCCCGCAGCCTTCGCCACGCACATAGCCGTCCGCGCCACTATCGAAGCTCTTACAGCGGCCGTCGGGCGCCATCATTCGCGCCTTGGAAAAATTAATGCTCAGCCCCGGTTCCAGGATTAGATTCACCCCGCCGCTCAAGGCCAGCTCGCATTCCCGGCGGCGCAAACTCTCGCAGGCCAGATGCAAACTCACCAACGACGAAGAGCAGGCGGTATCGACACTGAAACTGGGACCGGTCAAACCCAAACAATACGACAAACGCCCCGCCGCGACGCCCTGCGAAGCGCCGGTGCCGACATAAGCATCGATCTGCTGCAGATGCGCCGGCGCGAACAAACGCTGGGCATAATCCTGACCGATGATGCCGATAAACACCCCTGCGGCGCTGCCATAGACGCGCTCGGGCGGAATATTGGCGAACTCCAACGCCTCCCAGGCCACTTCCAGCAACAAGCGTTGCTGCGGATCCATCGACTGCGCCTCGCGCGGGGAAATCGCGAAAAAACGCGCATCGAAGTCTTCGACCTGCTCGATAAAACCGCCATAACGGGTATTCATCTTGCCGGGGGCATCGGGATCGGCATCGTAATAGGCCTCGATATCCCAACGCTGCGCCGGCACCTCGGTGATGGCATCGCGGCCCTCGTCCAGCAACCGCCAAAAATCCTCGGGATTATTCACCCCGCCGGGCAAGCGGCAGGCCATGCCGACGATGGCAATGGCCTCGTTTTTTTCGGCGACGCAAGCCTTGAGCTTGGCTTGCAGCTCATCGATCTTCAGCAGTGCGCTTTTAATCAAGTCCCGCTGCGCGGGGCCGGGGTCGCTGGTTGGGGTCATAGTGGGCGTTGATTATGCATGTTTTCGCGCGGCAGAAAGTGACGGTATGCAAGCGCTTTGGGTATCAAGGAGCGGCCCGATGGCAGTCTGTCAAAGTTCACTTAATCGGATACGGCGCTGTAGCCAAGCCTATCGACCGGATTGTCACATAGCGCTTGGCTGGCAAGTGCCGGTGTGTACGGGACAGGTTTGCCATGATGTGGGTGAAGATAAGCCGCCAGGCATTGCTAATGGACAAGCCGGCTCATCCCTCAGCTCAATGCGGGCAGTACCCACTCTGCATTGGTGACGAAAAATTTTTCCGCATGTTGTTGACCCAGCCGGTCGATATGATCGACAAACTCCTGCATGGGTCTGGTGCCGCCTTCCGGGTGAGGAAAGTCGCTGTTGTAGCAATAGCATTCTTCGAATCCGTAACGTTCGATGTAATCAGCGACGGGCTCGAAGCGATAGGGGGTCACGCGGATGTTGCGGCGGATATATTCGGAAGGTTTCATGGACAGCGCAGATGATAAACGTCCATTGTAAATGGCTGCGACTTGATCCAGATGAGTAGCCATTGGTCCTAGCCATAATGCGCCCAATTCGATGACGGCGAAGCGGAGTCTTGGAAAACGTTCGAAGACGCCGCCGAGCAGGAGTGTGGACAGAAAATTCTGCGGCGAGTAATACATGGAAGAAAATATATAGGTATTAACCTGTTCGCCTTCGGATGTCATATCCGTGGGTTGAAAGCAGAGGTGATCGACGCCCTTAGCCCAGGAATCGCTGGCCATAAATCCATGTTCGCCGCCGGCATGAAGAATGGCGGTGGCGTCTGCCTCCTGGATCAGATGCCATAGTTTATCCATGTTGGCGTGGGCAGGCGAAGCGTCGCCGGGCGGAACCGAACTGGCCAAAACAAATGCCCGTCCGCCTGCTTTCAGAACTCGCTCGGCTTCTTTCGTGGCAACGTCAATGTTATGCGTATTCAATATGGCTACCGAGCGCAGCCGGTTGGGGTTGAGCTTGCCGAAATCGATGATAAAGTCATTCCAGTGGCGCATGGTGGCAAGGCCTAGCTCGTTATTGGCAAATGCCGCGCCTTGAATGCCGGGATCCGAGAAGATGAAAGATCGGTTAACGCCCATATAATCCAATGTTTTCAAGCGGCCGTCGGAACTAAACGCACCGGGTGCGGCCGAGCCTTTGATTTGCCATACGGTCTCTTCGGTATATTCCCGAGATTCTTCGCCCACCCACTTGGCGATTTTTGCCGCTTCTTCCGCGGGGGCATTTTCCAGCATTTGCTGATACATATCGGCGAAATATCTACCGACTTCTCCGGCGGCTATCGAGTAGTTATTCGGGGAAGGTTGAATATGAGTATCAAGGTCGTTCAGGCGGCCGTGGAATTGGCTAATGTCCAGCATCGGTCTGTCCTCTCGTCATTATTGGGGTGAAATGCACTTACTAAAAGCTTGCTCATTCTGTTTGGCTTTTGTCATGCCTGCTCCAGCAGCCTGACCAGACTAACAGAGATGCTGAGGTTTGGGTAGAACCAAGCAGGGGTTTTAGTCATTGAAATTTCCTTGGGCTAAAGATAGTGCAAGATGTAAAAGTTGTGTAAGCCGCCGGACATGGGGTTGGGTAACCATGGTTAGGTGATCGCCCGGTGTGTATTCCAATATCGGCGCGCCCTTGCTGTATTGTTGCCAACCCCAGCTGGCATCGTTTTTCAAATGCTCCGGCATCCCATCCAGGAAATCCGCCAGCGGCTCGCGGGCGCGAAATAAGGCGATTTTCACCGGTTGATCAGGGATAGGACGATAATCAATTCGCGCCTGGGTTTTGTAGACTTCGACAAAACCGCGGATTTCAGCGGCATCGGTACCGGGTTGGGTAATGCCTTGCGCCGCCAAGCATTGGGCTAACAGTTCGATTTGATCGCTCCAGGTCAGATCGACGATTTTTTCATAGTTTAATGACAAGGGTTTTTCGTAGAGATGGCCCAGTGTATTGGCAACCGCGACTAACCAGCGGCTATCGTCCCAGCCGCCGATGGCGGAGAGGTCTCTGGCAGCGGGTGAGCCGGTGTCCAGAATGGCCAATAATGCCACTTCGTGTCCGGCTTTTTGTAATTGCCGCGCCATTTCGAACGCCACCCAACTGCCGAAGGAATGCCCGCCCAAATAATAGGGCCCCTGGGCTTGAACTTTTTGTAGAGCGCGGACATTCAGCGCGGCGATGTCTTCTATCCGGGTCAACGGCGGAGTAAGGCCATCCAGTCCCTGCGCTTGCAGTGCGTAGAATGGGCGGTCGTATTCCGCAAAACAACGAGCCAACTCATTAAAATACAAGACATTGCCGCCGGTGCCGGGGACGCAGAAAAAAGCCGGGAGCGAGCCTTGAGATTGAATCGCGACCAGTGGCGAGAATGTCCGGCTTTCTTCCGGCTGGTCAAGTGTTTGTGCCAGTTGGCGAATACTCGGTTTATCCAAAAGCACAGTCAAAGGCAATTGCCGAGCGAATTTTTCTTTGATGCCGCTGAGCAAGCGGATAGCCAGCATCGAGTCGCCGCCCAATTCAAAGAAATCATCGTCTATACCGATTTCCGCAAATCCCAACAAATTTTGCCAAAGCGCCGTCAGCTGGTTTTCGCTGTGGCTGTTTGGCGCGGAATAGCTGCTGGATAGTTCGGGGCGAGTATAGAGTTTATTGGCCGGCGGTGTTGCCAAGCCGTTTTCCCGGCGTACCCATTGCTTAAATCGCTTTTCCAAGTCGCCGGTGGCGATGATGATCCTACCGGAAAAAACTTGGGAAATAAGCCGCCGAAAAGCTTCCACGGATTCCGTGGCTTGCATGGACAATGCTTCCGCTTGGGGCGTATCGGTAAATTGCCAGGCATCCCAGTCGGTCGAAAGCCAGGGAGTGGTGCTAACACGGTTTTGCCTGGCGGCGAAGGCGTCGAGGAACAGATTGGCGGCGCTGTAGGCGGTAAATCCCAGCCCGCCCAATACCGCCGAGGTTGAGGAAATCAGCAAACAAAAATCCAGCTGCCGTTCGCGCAATAGTTTTTCCAAAACATACAGGCCGTGAATTTTAGGGCCGAATTGGGCTTGCGATTCGCGTCGGCCTGTGTCGGTCAACGCACTCACGAAGGACGGATCGTTCAAGCGACCCGCAGCATGGATAAGGCCGTGCAACGCGCCGAATTGGCTATGGACTTGCGCAAGCGCCAGCTGCATGGCTTTTTCGTCGGCGACATCGGCTTGCAGCAGCACTACCTCCGCCCCTAAGTTTTCCAGGGTTTGAATGGCTTGAATTTTAAGGCTCAGTTCGTCGTCGGCAGGGTGATTTTGCAGCCACTCCGGCCACTGGGAACGTGTCGGAAAAAACGAACGGCCTAGCAATACCAGCCGGGCTTGCACGGTTTCAGCCAGAAACTTGGCGAGTAACAGGCCGATATTACCCAGGCCGCCTGTGATTAGATAGACCCCGTGCCGGCGCAGTTGCCGGACGCTATCGCCATCGGCGCCGAGCGCTACCCGCTCAAAGCCTGGCACCAGCCGCCGGCTACCCCGGTATGCGAGCAGCGGATCGTTGCCATCGTGCGCTATTTCCGCCAGCACTCGATTAAGCAGATCGGCTGTGCCGCTTTCGCTGCTTGAGGCGAGGCTGACATCCAGACAGCGGCAGCTTAGGCGGGGTATCTCCTGCGGCATGACCAAACACGGGCCGAGCAGCGTGGCTTTTTCCGGAACGATTTCACCCTGGCCGTTGACATCGTGTAGATGATTGGAGATCACGGTGATGTCGATTTTCTCGTTGTGTTGTTGTTTAGCCAGGGCGCGGCCCAGAAACAGCAGACTGTAATAGCCGTTGAGTTGAGACTGTTCAAAAATTTCCGGGCCGGTGACATCGGCGGCACTGAGACTCCAGAAATGCAGGATTTTGTGAAAAGTCTTTTCTTCAAGCGATTGAATCAAGCGGCCATAATCGTCTGCTGAAGCCGGGTTGATACGATAGTCGCCGCCATGTTGGCTATAGCTATCGCCCTGGCAAACCGTAATGACCGCTTGTCCGGCCTGTTGCAGTTTGGCGATGCAGAGCCGACTGAAACCGGACTCATCGCTAAACACTAGCCACAGCGATTGCTCGGCGAAATCTTCGTCGCACAGTGGTCGCGGCGTGAGCGTCGGCTTCCATCCCGGCAGATAAAACCATTCCTCCAGCGGAGGTTTTTTTAGCGGATTTTGCGCTGTGGAGGGTAAAACATCAGCGGCTGGCGGGTCTATCCAATAGCGCTGTCTTTCGAAAGGATAAACCGGCAAGGGAATGCGGGAACGTGGTTCGTGGGCGTAAAAAGCCGCCCAATCGACGTCGACGCCGACGCACCACAATCGGCCCAGGCTATCCAGCAACGGCGGTGTTTCAGTACTGCCCGGACCTGCTAGCGAGGTCAACACGCAGCGATGACGCCCGGCTAATGGATGACGTCGAACCAATCGGCTCAATATGGCGCCGGGTCCGACTTCTAACAGCAGCCGATCAGGATCGGTTAACAGGGTAGCGATGCCGGCTTCAAAATTGACCGTCAGGCGTAAGTGTTTTGCCCAGTATCCCGGATCGACCGCTTGTTGCGGGCTTATCCAAGTCCCCGTCAGGTTGGAAATAAACGGCAGACGCGGCGGATTTAAACTTACGCTACTCAAAATTTCGGCGAAAGCGGTTATCGCCGCTTCCATCATGCTTGAATGGAACGCGTGCGAGGTTTGCAATTGGCGACAAGCGATAGCCTGGTTCTCCAACCGAGATTTTAGCGCCGCAATGGCCGGGAACGGGCCTGACACCACGCAGGCTTCGGCGGCGTTAATCGCCGCCAACGATAGCTGGTCGCCCAGCAAGGCTTGGGTTTTGTCGACCGGCAGAGAAACGGCGAGCATGGCGCCTTGCGGTTGTTCCCAGATCAGCCGGCCCCGCCTGGCCACCAGCATCAGGGCGGTCTCCAGATCGAATACGCCGGCTAAACAAGCGGCTACATATTCCCCAAGACTGTGTCCGATCATGGCGCCGGGTGCGATGCCCCATGACATCAACAGTTGGGCCAGGGCATATTCGGTGACGAACAGAGCAGGTTGGGTCAACCAGGTTTGCTCCAATCGGGCAGGGGCTTGATCTGTTTCATTCGCCGAGGGGTAGAGGATTTGCCGCAGATCCAGGCCTAATTCCGGGAGCAGCCGTTCCGCACAATCATCGATGTGTTTGCGAAACACGGCTTCGTCACGGTAAAGATCGGCGCCCATGGCGACATACTGGCTGCCTTGGCCTGGAAACAGAAATGCGACGCCGGGCGCTTCGGTCCGGTTCTTGGCGATATGTCCCGAGCGGCAGCGTTCGGTGGTCTGGAGTGCGATTATTGCGTCTTGCCGGTCTCGGCAAACCACGGCAATGCGCTGGGAAAACTGCCGTCGCCCCAGTCCCAGGGTATAAGCCGCGTCGGCCAGGTTAATGTCGGGGTGCTCTTGCAAATAATGGAACAGCTCGAGCCGTTGGTTTTCCACGGCGCCGAGGCTGCGCGCCGATAGAATCAACAATTGCCAGGGCCGGGACGATGCGCTACTGGTTGCCGGCGGCGCTTCTTCCACGATCAAATGGGCATTGGTGCCGCCAATGCCGAACGAACTGACACCGGCGCGGCGCGGCGCGCCATTGGCGGGCCAATCGCGTAGCCGGTCGTTGACATAAAACGGACTGTGTTCGAAGTCGATTTCCGGATTGGGCCGTTCAAAATGTAGAGTCGGCGGAATTTGCCGGTGTTGCAGGGCCAGCACGGTTTTACAGAGACCGGCAACCCCCGCGGCGGCATCCAAATGGCCGATGTTGGTTTTTACCGCTCCCAACGCACAAAACTGTTTGTTGTCGGTTCCCGAACGAAATGCTTGGCTCAATGCGGCAATTTCGATTTGATCGCCCAAATGCGTCCCGGTGCCGTGGGTTTCGATGTAGGAAATGCTGTCGGGGGCAACGTTGGCTCGTGCCTGGGCATTGGCGATCACTTGCGCTTGGCCTTCGACGCCGGGGGCGGTGTAACCGATTTTGAGCGCGCCATCGTTGTTGATGGCCGAGGCCTTGATCACCGCGTGTATGGCGTCGCGGTCGGCCAAGGCCGACGCCAGCGGTTTCAACAGGACAATGCCCAAGCCGCTGCCCCAGGTGGTGCCGTCGGCGCTGGCGTCGAACGCGCGACAGTGACCATCGGCGGAGTTGATCATGCCTTGTTCATGCACATAGCCGGATTTTTGCGGAATTTTTAAACCGACCCCGCCGGCCAAGGCCATGTCGCATTCGCTATCCAGCAGGCTGCGGCAAGCCAGGTGGATGGCGACCAGCGAGGTGGAACAGGCGGTTTGTACGCTGACGCTGGGGCCTCTTAAATCCAGCGCGTAAGAGACGCGGGTGGATAAAAAGTCTTTGTCGCTGCCCAGAATGACCTGATAAATCGAGTGGGCGTCGCTGCTATACAAGTGCGGCAGCAAATTACGGATTAGATAGCCGTTATGACTACAACCGGCAAAAACGCCGATAGCGGTATCTGCGCTGTGAGTGCCGTAGCCGGCATGTTCCAGCGTATGCCAGGCATTTTCTAAAAACAGCCGCTGTTGCGGATCGATAATTTCCGCTTCGGCCGGCGTATAACCGAAAAAAGCCGCATCGAAACCGGCCACATCCGACAGTATGCCGTTGGCGCGCACGTAATGCGGCAAGTCGATTAATTCGGCCTCTATACCGGATTCCAGCAATTCTTCGCGACTGAAAAAACTGATCGACTCGCGGCCTTCCCGCAGATTGTTCCAGAATTGCTGCAGATCGTCGGCGCCCGGAAAACGGCCGGTCAAGCCGATGATGGCAATGTCGTCGTTGCCGTCAGGCCGGCGTGAAGGCGTTGCCCTGATGCGCAGTGGGCTTGGCGCTTCCTGATCGGCAAGCCGGGAGGCGAGGCTGCGGATCGTGGGATGCTGAAATAAAGTAATCAGCGCAAACGGTTCGCTGACCTGTTTGCGCAGGCTTTCATAGACGCGGGTGAGCAATAGCGAGTGCCCGCCCAAGTCGAAAAAGTTATCGTCGATGCCGACGTGTTCCAGGTTGAGGGTTTGCCGCCAAATTTCGGCAATGCTGTTTTCCAGCGCGTTGCGCGGTGCGGCAAAGCCGGCGGTTAATTCCGGGCGGACCGAGTCCGGGGCAGGCAGTGCTTTGCGGTTAATCTTGCCGTTGGGGGTTAGTGGCAGCTCGGCTATAAAGACAAAGGCAGCGGGCAGCATATAGTCAGGAAGGCTGTGCTTCAGGTGGCTGCGCAGTTCATTGATGCCGAGGGCGGTTTCGGGCGAGGCCAGCAGATAGGCGACCAGGCGTTTATCGCCGGGTACATCCTCTCGCGCCAGGACAGTGGCGTGTTTGACGCCCGGTAGTTGGCGCAAGGCCGCTTCGATGTCGCCCAGCTCAATGCGGTAGCCTCGAATTTTCACCTGGTGGTCTTGGCGGCCCAAAAACGCGAAGCCGCCGTCTGGCAAACGGCGGGCGAGGTCGCCGCTGCGATACAGACGCGCACCGGCTTTGCCGGTGAAGGCATCCGGCCGATAGCTGTCCGCGGTCAGGCTTGGACGGTTCAGATAGCCTCGAGCCAGGCCGTCGCCGCCAATGTGCAGTTCGCCGACAATACCTATCGGTAGCGGTTGATGAGTTTTGTCCAGAATATGGATTTGGGTGTTTTGTATCGGATGGCCTATCGGTTCTACAGCTTCTTGGTCGGGGCGGAGGGCTAGCACTTCGCGGACCGACGACCAAATAGTGGTTTCCGTGGGGCCGTAGAGATTCCACAGCCGCAAGCCGTTTTCGAGCAGTTGCCGGGCCAGGGCCACCGGCAGGGCTTCGCCGCCGCATAACACGTTAAACGGTTTTGGCGCTTTCCAGTCCGATTCCAGCAATAGCCGCCAGGTAGCCGGGGTGGCCTGCATGTGGCTGATGCCGTGGCATTGCAGCGTGGCTTGCAGTTGTCTGCCGTCCAGCGCGGTTTCGCGGTCGGCCAATAGCAGATGCGCGCCGCTAATCAGCGGTAAATAGATTTCCAGCGCGGCGATGTCGAAAGCAATGGTGGTGACCGCCAGTAGCGAGTCCTGTTCGCTTAATCCAGGTTCGCGCTGCATGGACATCAGAAAATTCAGCAGCGAGCCATGCTGGATTTGCACGCCTTTGGGCCTGCCGGTCGAACCGGAGGTAAAAATCACATAGGCGGTGTTAGACCCGGCGGGTAGTACGGGGCTATGCGGGTTTTGCCGCGCCAAGTCCGTCAGCATTTCCCGGTCCCTATCCAGGCAGATAACCCGCGCACCGCTTGCCGGCAGACTGGCTTCCAGCGCTTGTTGGGTAAGCAACAGCAAGGGGCGTGCATCGTCGAGTACCGCCGCCAGCCGTTCCGGCGGATAGCCGGGGTCCAGCGGAATATAGGCGCCACCGGCGCGCATAATGGCCAATAGACCGATGACCATGTCAAGGGAGCGTTCCAGGCAAAGCGCGACCAATGCTTCGGCGCCAACGCCCAACATCTGCAAGGCTGAGGCAAGCTTGCTCACGCGTTGAGCCAATTGCCGGTAGCTGAGGGATTGATAGCCGCAACTCAGCGCAATACGGTCCGGCGTCGCTTGTGCCTGGGTTTCGAACAGTTCAAGAAAACTTTGCACGGTTGGGTAACTTCGGGCAGTGGCGTTGGTGGCAAACAAAATATGCCGGCGTTCGTGCTCGTCGAGTAACGCTAATTCACTCAAGGCTTGTGTTGGCTTGGCGACCATGCTCTCCAGCAGCGTGCGGTAATGGCCGTTCATGCGGATGATGCTGGCTTCATCGAACAAATCGGCATTGTAATTCCACACCGTCAGCAGTTCGGTAGCCGTTGCTTCCACGGACAGACTCAGGTCGAATTTCGCCGCCACGGCTTCTTGCTCGACTGGATACAGGCTCAGACCGGGCATGGCGATGGCATCTTGCGAGGTGTTTTGCAGATCGAACGACACCTGAAACAGCGGCGCGTAGCTGAGGCTGCGCGGCGGTTTTAGCGCTTCGACCAGTTGCTCGAAGGGCAGGTTCTGGTGTTCGTAAGCCGCTAAACAGGTGCTTCTTACCCTTGCCAGCAGTTCTTGCACCGACGGATTAGCCGATAGATCCAGGCGTAGCGCCAGGGTGTTGATGAATAAGCCGATCAGCGCTTCAATATCGGCATGGTTGCGATTGGCGACCGGCGTACCGATGACGATGTCCTCCTGGCCGCTGTAGCGGGAAAGCAATAGCGCAAACCCCGACAGCAAGGTCATGAACAGCGTGGTGCCCGCCGTTTGGCTGAGTGCCTGCAAGCGCGTGCTTAAGTCGGCGTCCAGTCTGGCGTTTAGGCTGTGGCCGCGATAGCTTTGGATCGGCGGCCTGGGCCGGTCGGTTGGCAAAGCCAACAGTTCCGGGGCGCCGGATAGCTGCCGACGCCAATAGTCGAGCAGTCGATCAAGGATGACGCCTTGCAAGCGTTGGCGTTGCCAGTGGGCGTAATCGAGGTACTGGATCGACAGCTCCGGCAGCGGTGACGGGAAGCCTTTGCTGAAGGCTTCGTAGAGGGCGACTAATTCGCGCAGAAAAATACCTAGGGACCAGCCGTCGGAAACGATGTGGTGCATGGTCAGTAGAAACAGCTGCGAGCGATCGCTCCATTGCACCAGGGTGGCGTGTACCAGCGGATCGTTGGCGAGATCGAAACAGCGCCGGGCTTCCTGGTGAATCCAGCGTTGTTGTTCGGCCCCTGCTTCTTTTGCTTCGACAACAGTCAGCGGGCATGCCGCCGTTTCCCGAATGCGGATGACGGCTTGTTCGTCCGCCAGCGTGAAATTGCTGCGCAACACCTCATGTCGCCGCATGATTTCGTTCAAGGCTTTTTCCAGCGCAAGCACATCCAGCGATCCTTCCAGTCGCATGGCCAGCGGCATGTTATAGGTCGGTGAAGGGCCTTCCAGTTGTTCCAGAAACCATAGACGTTGTTGACCGAAGGACAGCGGTAAAGGTTGATGACGCGGGATAGCGGCAATGCGGCTTTGATGAGACGCTGCGGTTGAGGATTCCGCTTGTTGCAGATAGCGCAGGATGTCGGCCTTGCGAGCGGATAATTCCGCGGCCAGCTCTGCGCTCATAACCCCTTTGGGCGCCCGGCAACCTAATTGATCGCCATCCAGCCAGAGTTTGACATTTAACTCGCGCAGCCTGGACATCAATGCATCGGTGGATTTCACCATCTAAATTCCTCTTCGTCGTCCTCTAGCTCGGCTTCGGGCGTAGCGCCTTGCCGCGCTGCCCATAAGGTGGTATCGATATATTCGGCCAGTTGTTCGATAGTCGGCTTTTGAAACAGCACCGGCAGTGGCATGGCGAGTTGGAAGGCCTGGGCTATGCGGGTAACCAGCTTCGCCGCCAACAACGAATGCCCGCCCAGTTCGAAGAAGTCGTCGTCGACGCCGGCTTGTTTCACGGCTAAGACTTCGCTCATCAGTTCGGCCAACTTTGCTTCGGTCTTGGTGCGCGGCGCGGTGTAAGCCGCTCGGCGTTGGCGATTGGGAACCGGCAGGGCGGCGCGATCCAGTTTGCCGTTCGGCGTCTGCGGCAAGCTGTCGAGGAATAGCCAGTCTGTCGGCAGCATATAGGCCGGTAAATGCTGTTTAAGTCCATCGCGGAGGTTTTCCGCATCCAACTTCGTGCCGGGTTTCGCCAACAGGTAAGCGATTAGCCGTTTGTCGTCAACGCCCGCCTCCCAGACGCTGACCACCGCTTGTTTTACCCCGGCATGTTGGTTGAGCAGCGCTTCGATTTCACCCAACTCGATGCGGAAGCCGCGTATTTTTATTTGCTGGTCGATACGGCCCAAACAGCTCAAATTGCCATCCTCGCGGTAACGGACCTGGTCGCCGGTACGATACAAACGACTGCCCGGCTCGGTGCCGAAAGGGTCTGGCACGAAGCGTTCAGCGGTCAGGCCCGGACGGCCTAAATAGCCTTGCGCCAGCCCCGCGCCGCCGATCAGCAATTCTCCCGGTACGCCCATGGGGGCTGGTTGGCAAAAGCGGTCCACCACGTACAGGCGGGTGTTGTCGATCGGCCTGCCGATGGCTTGGGTCGCTTCGCCGTGGTTCTGTGCCGAGACCGGATGGGTCGACGACCACACCGTGGTTTCGGTAGGGCCGTACAGGTTCCAGGTTTCGATACCGGTTTGCAGCATGCGGAGGGCTAAATCCTGGGGCAAACCTTCGCCGCCGCAGAATGCTGTTTGTAAAGGCGCGCCTTGCCAACCGGCTTCCAGCAATAAACGCCAAGTGATGGGGGTGGCTTGCATCAGCGTGGCGTTAACTCGCTGCATTTCGGCCAATAAACCTGCGCCATCCACGGCGACTGCGCGGCTGACCAAGGCCAGCTTGGCGCCGACGATTAGGGGTAAATACAATTCCAGCCCGGCAATATCGAAGGATAAGGTGGTCACGCCCAGCAGCACGTCGCTTTGGGTCAAACCCGGCTTTTCCGCCATCGCCATCAGAAAATTCACCAAGGCGCCCTGGCTAATCTGCACGCCCTTGGGTCTGCCGGTGGAGCCGGAGGTATAGATGACATAGGCCAAGTCTCGTGGCGCGGAGCGGCGGACGGGATTGGCGTCGCTGAAAGCCGCCAAACTTGCGTCGTTTTCGTCCAGGCACAGCAACCGAGCATGGGTCGCCGGCAAAGTTGCGGACAAATGTTGTTGGCCGAGGATGACCGTCGCCTGGCTGTCTTCCAGCATAAAGGCCAGTCGTTGCGTGGGATAAGCGGGATCCAAAGGTAGATACGCGCCGCCGGCTTTTTGGATGCCCAGCAGCCCGATCAGCATTTCCAGAGAGCGTTCCATGCATAGCGCGACCAGTACGCCCGGCCCGACACCTAGCGCCCGCAGCCGATGGGCGACTTGGTTGGCGCGACGGTTTAGCCGGTCGTAGCTAAGCTGTTGATCGGCAAAAATCGCCGCTATCCTGAACGGTGTGCGCCTGACTTGTGCCTCGAATAGGTCGGCTAGGCTATGGTCGTATTCGGGATGTTTTATCGAGGACTGGTTCCAGCTTAGCAACAGCTGCTTCCGCTCTTCGGCAGCGATCAGGCAGCCAGACCATTGGCCAACGGTTTGCAACTGCGCCGCAACCAGGCCTCTCAACAGATTGCCGAGGTGATTCAGCAGGCGCCTGATGCTGTGTTCCTCGAAACGGCTGCTGTCGTAGGCTATTTTTAGCGGGATAGCTGCGGCATTGGCCGCCGTTAAAGTTAGCGGGAAGTTGGTTTGTTCATGGATTTCCAGGTCGGTAATCGCCAGTAATTCGGCCTGCTGTTCCAAAGAGCTGTCCATCGGATAGTTTTCAAACACCACGATGCTTTCAAATAAAGGCTGACGGGGGGCAATTTCACTGCAGGCTTGGATGGTTACCAATGGCGTATAAGCGTAGGCGTCGCGAGTCAGTTGCGTATCGCGCAGCTGTGTGAAAAAGTCGAGCAACAATTGCGCGCTGTCCAGTTGGATACGCACGGGGAGGGTGTTGATGAACAAGCCGATCATGGTGTCGACTTCGGCTATTTCCGGCGGCCGGCCCGAGACGGTGGCGCCGAACAGCACATCGTTCATGCCGCTGTAAGCACTCAATAACACCCCCCAAACACCCTGGATCAGTACGCTCAAGGTGAGTCCGCGGCTTTGCGCGAACTGTTGCAGGGCTTGGCTGGTGTCGGCATCCAGCGTCACCGCGGACTCCCGGTACTCGGCGCTTGCCGGTATGCCGACCGGGTTAGGCGGGCGATCCACGCCAAAGCCGGTCGGCGCGCTGAAACCGCGCAAAGTTTCACGCCAGAAGCTTTGCGCTTGGCTCAAATCCTGTTGCTGCAACCAGGCGATGTAATGCCGGTAGGGGCGGGGAGCGGTCAGATCAATGTCGCGGTCACTAACGAAAGCGCGGTAAAAATTCAGCACTTCCCGCATCAGGATCGGCAGGCACCAGCCGTCGGTGAGCAGGTGATGGTGACTCCAGAGGAATTGCCAGGTATTTTCATCCAGCCGCGCCAAGCAGCACCGCATCAGCGGTGCTCGATCCATGGAAAAACCTTGAGCGCGGTCCGCCTTAAGCCATTGTGCCCAGTTGGTTTGTTGTTGTGCTGCCGACTGGTCGCGCCAATCCAGTTCTTGCCAGGGCAAGTCGACTCGGTTGATAACGACTTGCAACGGATCCTCGCCGCCTTCGGCCACTATCGCCGTGCGTAAACTCGGATGCCGATCCAGTACCCGCTGCCAAGCCCGCTGAAACGCGAGCGGCTGAAACTCGCCTGTCATCTTGCCGGTCAGCTGGATGATGTAGGCCCCGGAATCGCCGGCGTACAGGCTGTGGAACCACATGCCCCGTTGCATCGGTGAAAGCGGATAGGCATCCTCGACCTGGCTGCCCCACAGCTGGAACAGGCGGTTTAACAAGGGCTCATTCGCGGCGGCTAGCGGGAAATCGGATGCGGTATAGCCGCCGGCTTCCTCGCTGCGGCAGTGATGGATAATGGCTTCCAGTTCGGCAAAGTAGCTGTTGGCCAAGCGTTCGATGGTTGGCCGCTTGTGCAAACGCTTGCTATAAGTCCAGGTCAGTTGCAAGCGGCTTTCTTTAAGAATAGCGTTGATTTCCAGTACAAATCGCCTCGGGCCGATTTGGCTTTGCTCGGAGCCCGTGGGTTCCGAGGCCTCGCCCAACAAGATCGTGCTGCCGGCATTTTGTTCGAAGCTGCCTAAATAGTTAAAACTGATTTCCGCCTGACTATTGGTAGCCAACAGGGCGCGAATGTCCGGGTCTTGATGGAGATAACGCAGAACGCCATAGCCGATGCCATGCTTGGGGATGCGGCGCAAGGTTTCTTTGATCTGTTTAAGCGAGCTGCCTATCGCTTGGTTGGCTTCTCCCTGTAATAGCAGCGGGAAGCCGCTGGTAAACCAGCCCACGGTGCGCGACAAGTCCACATCGTCGAACAATTCCTCGCGGCCATGGCCTTCCATCACGATACGCAGCCGGCTGTCGCCGGTCCAGGCGTTGACGGTGCGCAGCAGTGCAGTGAGCAGTACATCGTTGATTTGGCTGCGGTAGGCTTGCGGCGTTTCCAGCAACAGCGCCCGGGTTAAATCGGCCGATAAAGTCAGAGTGACATGCTCGGCGCTAGCCAGGGTATTGGCATCCGGCAGGGCGTGGCTGTCCAGCGGCAGCTGTTGGGTAGGGGTTGTGGCTTGTTCGCGCCAATAAGCCAGTTCCGTAAGGGCCTGCTCGGAATTGGCATTGGCCTTGAGTCGTTGGCTCCAATAAGGAAAAGCGCTGGTTTTGGCGGCCAGCTCAATCGGTTCGGCACGGCTTAATTGATTCAAGGCGGTATCGAGATCGCCGAGTAAAATGCGCCAGGAAACGCCGTCCACCACCAGATGATGGATGATCAATAATAATCGGTCGGTTTGGTTGTCGCCCATCCGGTAAAAAATCGCCCGCAATAAGGGGCCTTCGGATAAATTGAGACGGGTCTGTTGTTGCAACGCATCCGCCGAAAGTGCGGCTTGGCGCCGCTCGGGCGGTAGGCCGGAATAATCATGAACACTAAAGGGCAATTGGCCGCAACCGACAATTTCGGCACGGACAGGCCCATCTTGCCAATGGAAGCGGGCGCGTAGCATGTCGTGGTGGTTTATCAGGGCCTGTACGGCGCGTTCCAGGTGAGTCGGGTCAAGTCCCGCGACCAGCTTCAGCAACACGGATTGATTGAAATACTGCGGTTCCGGCGAGTTTCCCTCAAAGAACCAGATCTGAATCGGTGTTAGCTCTACGGGTCCGGTCAGCGTTCGCTGCTCGGCGTGTATCGCTTGCCGTTCCGGGGCCACCCGCGCCAGTTCTGCAATGGTTTGATGCTGGAACAATTGTTTGACGGTCAGGCCGAGACCGGCCCGGTTCGCACGGCTGACGATCTGTATGCTCAAGATCGAATCGCCGCCCAAACTAAAAAAATTGTCCTGAACGCCGATCTGTGCCAGGCCTAAAACGTCTTGCCAGAGATTGGCAAGTAGCGTTTCGGTAGCCGTGCGAGGGGCCAGATAATTCGATTCGCTGCTACCTCGTTCCGGTGCGGGTAGGGCCCGCTGGTCGAGCTTGCCGTTTGCGGTGAGCGGCAGGCTGTCGAGAAACACAAACGCCGCAGGGATCATGTAATCGGACAAACGGGTGCGCAAATAGGCTCGGATGCGTTCGCTGTCGCTAACGCCGCCGGCTTCGACAATCAGATAGGCCACCAGACGCTTGCTGCCGAGCTGATCGTTGACTACGACTGCGGCTTCAGCAATGTAGTCATACTCTTTAAGCGCCGCCTCGATTTCGCCGAGCTCTATTCTGAAACCGCGGATTTTTACTTGCTGGTCCACGCGGCCCTGGAATTCGATGTTGCCATCGCCGCGATAACGGCCAATATCGCCGCTACGGTACAAACGCGCGCCCGGCAGGGCTGCGAAGGGGTCGGGAATGAATTTTTCGGCGCTTAGGGCCGGATGGCTCTGATAGCCGCGACTGACTTGCTCGCCGCCAATATACAATTCGCCGGCTACGCCAACCGGCAGCGGATGCAGCCATTCGTCCAGCAGATAAAGACGGCTGTGCACGTTGGGTTTGCCGATCGGAATCGTTCGGCAGGGCGCGTCCTCATCGACCTGAAAGGCGCTGCACCAAATGCTGGCTTCGGTCGGGCCGTATTCGTTGTACAAAGCGGCATGCGGCACGAGCTGTCGGTGAAGCGTAGCCAGTTCGACAGGCATTTGTTCGCCGCCGACGATCACCAGATTCAGGTTTGCCAATTGCGCCGTTGTCGCCAAGTCCAGTAACGGCGAGTAAAGCAGGGGCAGCAGGATCAGGTGGGAAACTTGGGTTTGGGCGATCCGATCCAGCAATTGCCTGGGGTCTTGCGCTAAGTTGCGCGGTTCCAGGAACAGGCTGCCGCCTTGACACAGGCTCCAAAAGATGGCGCCGCTGGCAATATCGAAAGCAATAGGCTGCAGTAGCAGCAGGCCGGTTAAGGGAGCGGCGTATTGATTCAGTCTAGCTTGGATGGAATGCGCCAGATTGCCATGGCTTACCTGTACGCCCTTGGGTTGGCCGCTGGAGCCGGAGGTGTAGATGATGTAGGCCAAGTTGTCGGCGTGGCCCGTGAAATCGGGGTTGGTGTCCGGGGCGTTATTGCCAAGCAGCTCGTCGATGTTCAACACCTGCGTTCCACAAGCCGATAGCGATTCGGCCAGTGCGCTGTTGGTCAAAATCAGGGATGACTGGCTTTCCGCCAGCATAAACGCCAGACGTTCCGGCGGGGTCTCCGGCAACAGCGGCAGATAAGCGCCGCCGGCTTTGAGGATGGCTAGCAGGCCGATGATCATTTCAAACGACGGTTCCAGGCATAGCCCGACCGCTACCTCCGGGCCTATGCCCAACGTGCGCAATTGGTGGGCTACGCGGTTGGCTTGTTTGTTTAATGCCGCATAGCTTAGGTTTGCCCCGGCATGAACCAGGGCGATTTTGTCGGGGGTTTGCGCGGCCCGTGCCTCGAAGAACCGTGGCATGACCTGCGGCGGTGTCAGCGAAGGCGAGCTATTCCAGTCGAATACGATCTGCCGCTGCTCCGCTTCATCCAGCAAGGGCAGAGTCATTACCGGAGTATGCGGCGTCGCGGCCATGCTTGCCAGCAGTCGGCGGTAGTGCGCGATGAAGCGCAGCATGGTGGTTTCGTTGAATAGATCGGTGTTGTATTCGATCACGCCGCGCAATTCCCCCGACGTTTCTTCAATCGACAGCGTCAGGTCGAATTTGGCTGCCGGTGCGGCGGATTCGAGCATTTCCAAACTCAGGTCTGCCACGGCCACGGTCGGCGCGGGGGCATTTTGCAGCACGAACATCACTTGAAACAACGGGGCGTGGCTTAGATTGCGTTGCGGTTGGAGTTCTTCGACGATGTATTCAAAGGGTAGATCCTGGTGGGCGTAGGCGGCCAGCGCTGTTTGCCTGATCCGGCTCAATAGTTGCCGACTGCTGGGATTGCCGCTTAAATCCAGTCGTAGCGGCAGGGTGTTGACGAAGAAGCCGATTAACTGTTCCAGCTCGCCGCGGTTGCGATTGGCGATCGGCGAGCCGATCACCAGATCGGTGGTTCGGGCGTAGCGGGCCAGTAACACGGCATAAGCAGCCAACAGCGTCATGAATAAGGTGGCTTCGGCGGATCGTCCCAATTGCTTGAGTTGCTCGGTAAGTCCGGCTGCAATGCTAAACGATAGACTGCTGCCCCGATAGCGTTGTACTGGCGGGCGAGGTCGGTCGGTCGGCAAATCCAATAGGTCAGCGGCTCCGGCCAACTGCTTGGCCCAATAGCTTGATTGTTTTTCCAGTACCGGCCCCGACAGCCATTGGCGTTGCCATAGAGCATAATCGGCGTATTGGATGGGCAGTTCGGGCAGTGGCGATGCTTGGCCCAAATCGAAAGCCAGGTACAAATCCGCCATTTCTTGCAACAGCAGGCCGATGGACCATTCGTCGGAAACGATGTGGTGCAGGGTCATCAGCAGTAGGTGGCAGGTTTCATCCAGGCGCAATAAGGTGACGCGCAGCAACGGTTCCTCGGCCAGAATGAAGGGGCGCTGGTTTTCACTGGACAGCCAATGTAGGATTTCTTGTTCGCGAGCCTGTCCGGTCAATGCCTGCAGCGATACTTGCTGAATCCGGAAAGGTTCCGGCGGCAGGATGGTCTGAATAGGGTTGCCGTCGCGTTCGCTAAAGCGGGTGCGCAAAACCTCGTGGCGGCGGACGATCTCGCTGAAAACGCCTTCCAGCACGGTCACGTTCAGTTTGCCGGTCAGTCGTGCCGCCCCGGAAATATGATAAGTCACGCTGGCGCCTTCCAGCTGGTCGAGAAACCATAAGCGTTGCTGGGCAAAAGACAGGGGCGCGGCGGAACGTTCCGATGGCGATAGTGCTCGAACCGGCACTAGTATCGGCTCCCCGTTTGCGCCGTCACTCAAGCGTTCGCTTAACAGCGCGATGGTCGGTGCATCGAACAGGGCTTGAATCGGCAATTCGACGTTGAAAGCGTCGCGGACTTTAGAGATCACTTGAACGGCCAACAACGAGTGTCCGCCCAAGGTGAAAAAGTTGTCATTGACGCCGATGCGCTCTACGGCCAGGACTTCGGTCCAGATAGCGGCCAAGCCTTGCTCATCTTCATTGCGCGGCGGCTGATATTCTTCCTTGAGTCCGGCCAGATCGGGGGCGGGTAGCGCTCGGCGGTCGATTTTACCGTTTGCGGTTAAGGGCAGCTTATCCAAGAAAACGATGGCGGAGGGCAGCATATAAGCGGGTAACTGCTGCTCCAAATGCTGGCGCAGTGCCGTCGTCAATCGTCGCGCTTGAGCGTTGCGGCCGGGATTGTTGATGTAGCGTGCCAGACTATCAGCCGGGACCTCGCCGGCAATGCGGATGCCACGGCCGGCGTTGCGGCTGTTAAGGTGATAAAAAACCGCGTCGAAACGTCGTTGCGGTTCATCCGCCGCCCAGCCGAGCGCGACCGTGTAGGCTAGCGATTCGCCGAGCTCGCAGAGCGCTTCTGGATCGACACCCGGTGGTGTCTCATGCCGCAATTGCGTACGCAGGTCGCCGACGCTGCCGACGCCGTCGCGTAGCCATTCCAGTATCCGCGCATCCTCCGTAAGTCGTCGGTTTAGCAGGTTTTTGACCAGTAGGGTTTCAGGCTGTGCGGATAGAAGTTCTTGCAAATCCGCCAGGCTTAGCGGCTGTTTTTCAGCGTCCAGGATTGGGCTGGCAGGCTTAGTCAAGGGCGCTTCGCCGCCGATACGCAGTACCGCATCGTAGCGGAATTTAATCATTTCATTGGCCGCCGTCCCGTGTTTCAGGAAAAACTCAACGGCGCTGATGCGCGGTAATCGCGCTTGCAACGCGGCGAAAAAGCGCGGGTCCAACAGCAGCTCTTCTTCGCGTTCGGTTTGAGCCGCCACGCGGAGGCTCAATTCTTCGCGACCGCAGTCGGCGGCGGCTTGATGGAATTGTACCGAAGCGTGCTGAAGCTCCAGTAAGGGCAGGGTCCGTAAATCGCCAAGAAACAGACAGCCGCCGTCTTTGATGGCGTTGATCGCCCCTTCCAGAACGGTCAGCAGATAATCCAGGCCGGGAAAGTATTGGATGACCGAATTGATGATGATGGTGTCGCAGCTTTGCGCTTCATCCGGGGAAAATTGGTTGGCTTCCCGCCTTTGCAGTTGTACACCGCTTAAGCCCCAGGTTTCGATTTTTCGCCGCAGACCTTCCAGCACGGCTGCTGAAAAATCCACGCCAACATAAGTTTGCACACGGGGTGCAAGGCGCGACAGCAATAAGCCGGTGCCGCAGCCTATTTCCATGACTCGCGAAGGTTGCAGAGCCAGAATGCGCGCGACCGTGTCATCCACCCAGGCCTGCATTTCCAATTTTGGGATCGGTTTGCCGGTGTAACTGCTCAGCCAGCCGCTGGTATCGAAATTGTCCTCGCTAGGCGGTCGGGTGGTGCGATAGGTTTGCTCCCAAACCGTCTGCCATTTTTCAATCATGACTTCGCTGGCGGCGGTGTCGGCCTCTGCCGCACGCCAGTCGAAATCGGCCTCGACGTAAGTCAGTAATTGCTGCTGATCGGCGCGATCTTCCCGGCATATTGCCACTGCGTTAAGCACGGCCGGATGGCGGCTGAGTACGGCTTCGATTTCACCCAACTCAATTCGAAAACCGCGAATCTTGATTTGGTGATCCACTCTGCCCAAAAAGGCGATTTGGCCGCTGTTGAGAAAACGCACCAAGTCACCGGTTTTGTAAACCCGTGCACCGGGTATGGCGGCGAAAGGATCGGGTAGGAAGCGTTCGGCGGTCATCGCGGCTTGCCCCAGATAACCACGGCTTAGGCCGTCTCCGCCGATGTACAGTTCGCCGGGAATGCCAATCGGCAGTGGCTGAAAAAAGCGATCGACGATATAGGTTTGGGTGTTGGCAATCGGGTGGCCGATAGCGGCGTTGCCGCCGAATTCTCCGCCGTTATGCCGAGGTATTACCCGACTGGCCGTCGACCAGACCGTAGTTTCGGTCGGTCCGTATAAATTCCAGACTTGCGCGCGGGTTTGTAAAAGCTGCTGGGCCAGTTCCCCGGTCAGGGCTTCGCCGCCGCAGAATATCCGGCGTAGCGGCAGCGATGTCGGCTCTTCGGCGGCAAACAACAACCGCCAGGTCGCCGGAGTGGCTTGCATGACCGTCGCTTGCGTGCGGTTTATGGTTTCCCGCAACGCAAATCCATCCGCTGCTGTTTCCCGAGATGCCAGGGCGATGCGCCCTCCGGTGATCAACGGTAAATACAATTCCAGGCTGGCAATGTCGAAACAGATAGTGGTGACTGCCAGTAGGGTGTCATCAGGTCCCAGACCCGGCTCGTTACGCATGCTAAACAAGAAATTGAGCAAAGCCCGGTGGGAAATTTGCACGCCTTTAGGCCGACCGGTGGAGCCGGAGGTATAGATTACATAGGCCAATCGGTCGGTGCGGATTGGGCTGGCGGTCGTGGTGGGGCGGGTTGCGGCAATGCTTGGCCAATCTCTGTCCAAAAAAACGATGCGGGCCGCGCCGGCAGGCAGGGCGGATGCGGCGGCTTGCTGTGTCAATAACAGGCTAAGGCCGGAGCTGGCGATCATCGCGTTCAGGCGCTCCTTGGGATAGGCCGGGTCTAGCGGTACATAAGCCGCCCCAGTCTTCATAATGCCCAGCAAGCCCACCAGCAGTTCGGCGGAGCGTTCAACGCAGAGACCGACCAGGGTTTCCGTTGTTGCGCCCAGTGTACTCAGATAACCGGCCAGCAGATTGGCTCGCGCATTCAAAAGGCCGTAACTCAGTTGTTCGTTTTCCCATATCACGGCGATGCGGTCGGGATGTTGCAGGGCTTGTTGCTCGAACAAGCCGTAGACCGTTTGTTCGAGCGGATAGTCGTATTGGGTGGCGTTCCAGTCGCGCACTAGCTGTTGGTATCCGCATTGATCCAGCAGGGGAAGACCTGCCACCGGAGAATCGGGATGCATGGCAATGCCGGTTAGCAGTGTGTGGTAGTGGGCGACAAAGCGCTCGATGGTCGCCGCATCGAACAAGTCGGTGTTGTACTCGAATTCTCCCAAAAGCGCCCCATTCTGCTCTTCCAGTTTGAGCGTCATGTCGAACATCGACGAGGCAGCGGTTTGAGGTATAGTGGATATTCGCAAGTCGCCGATGTGCAGATCGCCGGTTTGTTCATTCTGGTTTTGCAGAATAAACATGACCTGAAACAAGGGAGAAAAACTTAAATTGCGCTCGGGTCTAATTGCTTCAACCAAACGCTCGAACGGCACATCCTGATGGCGGTAAGCTTGGAGACAGGTGTGACGCACTTGTGCCAGTAACTCATGTCCGGTCAGGGAGTCGGTGAACTCAGTGCGTAGCACCAGCGTGTTGACGAAAAAGCCCATCAGCGGTTCAAGCTCTTTACGCTGACGGTTGGCGATGGGCGAACCGACCACGATGGTTTCCTGGCGGCTATAGCGTGCGAGCAGCGCCGCGAATCCGGCTTGCAGGGTCATGAATAATGTGGCGCCGGAGGTTTGGCCCAGGGTTTTCATGCGCGTTAGTAGTGCCGCCTCAAGGGTAAAATAGTGGGTTGTGCCGGTAAAAGTTTGTATCGGCGGGCGAGGTCTATCCGTAGGTAGTTCCAGCAGAGTCGGAATGCCGGATAATTGTTTTTGCCAGTAGGCGATTTGGTTATCCAATCGCTGACCGCTAAGCCATTGGCGTTGCCAACAGGCGAAGTCGGCGTATTGAATCGGCAGTGCCGGCAGCGGCGAGGGCTTACCTTGTGAGAAGGCGGAATACAGGGTCAAGACTTCACGCAGCAGCACGTTACCGTTTGACCAGCCGTCGGAGACGATGTGGTGGATGTTGAATAGCAGGACGTGTCTATCTGTCGCCAGACGGATCATACTCAGCCTGAGTAGTCGATCTTGGGCAAGGTTGAAAGGGTGCCTTGCTTGCTGCTCCGCCAACCGGGTAAATTCGCTTTCCTGTTGCGCTTCAGGCAGATTTTGCAAGTCAACGACAGGAATCCGGCAATCGATCTCGGCGTGAATCAGTTGCACAGGAAGGCCGTTTTGTTGGATGAAATTAGTCCGCAACACTTCATGGCGACGGACGATTTCCTGAAAAACGGCTTCAAACGACGGCAAGTTGAGGGGGCCATTCAAACGGATGGCATTCGGCATATTGTAAGTGGCGCCCGGACCTTCCAGTTGGTCCAGGAACCATAAGCGCTGTTGGGCAAAAGACAGCGGAGGCCATGTGCCGCCAGAGGCGCGGCGCGGGATAACGCCTTCTGTAAACTCGTCGCCGCCGGCTGCTTGTCGGGCTTTTTGCAAAAGTGCCTGTTTGGCGGGCGACAGGGACGCAAAGCGGGCAACAACATCCTTCATGTGCATTTTCCAGAAAACTCAGAATCCCATAAAATCTGTAACAGATCGGCTCGGTTTCAAAGGGTGACTTTAGGGGAGGATCGCGCGCGAACCAATTAGCTGAAGTATAGTGCTCATCGCCTAATACCGGTTTATCTAACTAACGATCATGAAAACACCGTGTCACCCCGGCAAATGAAAGCCGTGTCGCCATGACTTTCACAGTAATAATTCAGGACATTTGCACTTGAATATAGCCGATACGGCTGAGCAAACAATATTTTCCCCACGCCGACTGATCGTTCTTGACCGAGTTTCCAAGGCTAGGGAGCGGATGTTGACAGCGTTGGCGGGTGTCCCGTCGTTTAAAGCGCCAGTCATGTATTTCACTCAACACCGTGCGGATGTCATCCAAACGGCAAGGAGCCTGAGTGGTGCTAATTCGGACCGTTGGCGGTCGCCGACAACCGCCGCTGTTCGATCCGAAACCCCAGCCTATTTTTTGGTGCCATCGGTTTTTGTTTTGTCTGTGTTGGATGCCGATTTTTCCGCTCTGCTCGGCGTCGTTTGGGATTGGTCTGTCGGTGCTTTAAACGGCTGTAACGATTTGCCGATCTCGTTGTTAATGTCTGTCTTCGCTGCCTCACCTGCTTGTGTTGGTGGAGTCGTAGGCGTGACGGTGTCGCTGCCGATCAGCAAAGGCAAGGCATTGAGCGAACTGCCGGTGACGATTATTTTCGCGTTGTTGGAACGAGCCAGTTCCAGGGTGGCGTTGATGCCGGACAGTCGTAAATAGCTGGCGAGATCTTTTCCGCCAATATTGTCGAACAGTGCCCGTACGCCTTCACCTTCAATGCTTTTACGTTGTTTTTCCTTGGTCTCGATCTGCAGGCGGAAGTCATATTCGAGTTGGCGTTGAAACTGCTCAACTTTAGCCTCTATGGCAGACGCTATTCGTTCAGGCAGTTTTATGGATTTCAGCATGAGTCTATCAAAGGCGATCAGCACGACCCCATTGGGGCTATAGGCGTTATCCTCATATAACTCCCCAATCATTGATTGCAATATTTTGTCTTGAGCTTCTTCCCGGTGAGTGCTGTAGAGCTCTTCCGCCGTGTAGTGGGAAATCACCGACCGTGCTACGGCACCTAATTCAGGTTTTAGGACCTCTTTGACAAAATCCGGCCCGACTTCTTTGTGCAGCAGGCCGAGCGTATCGGGCTTAACACGGTAAAGAAACGAAATTTTGGTGGCGACTAACAAGCCGTCTTTGGTGATGACATCGTAATCTTGATCGACAATCTGTGCCCGCGCGTCGTAATCGTACAGTTCGTCCCAGGGAAACTTTAAACGGGTTCCTTCTCTGATGGCCGGTCCGAGGTCGGTACCATTATTGAAGCGGTACCATCGTACTCCCAGGTGACCGGACGGAATAGTGACGATCATGGTCGGTGATAAGAACACGAATAACAGTCCCAAGACCATCACCGCGAGCGTGATGTTCATGATATGTTTTTCGTAGAATGGTTTAAAAGCGGCAAATTGCATAGACTTGGACTATTGAAGTGGCTTTTTACTGATGTCCGATGTTATGCGGCCTTCTTCAAGGGCGATGCATCTATCGGCTGTATCGAAATAGCGGTCATCGTGGGTAATGGCGATTATAGTTTTGCCTAGGGCTTTTAGGTGGGGTAACAATTCCTGATAGAATTTTCGGCGGAAATGAGGGTCTTGGTCTGCGGCCCATTCATCCAGTACGATAATGGGCTTGTCTTCCAATAGCGTGACCAGCAAAGCGAGGCGCTTACGCTGTCCCGTACTCAAGTCTATGGTATCGAAGCGGTTGGCGTCCTTTAATCGGACTTTACCTAATATTTCGAGCAGTAGACACAACTCATCAATGATCTCCGGACTGGGTGCATTGAGGCCGTACAGCCGTTTGAATAAGTAGTAATCGGAAAAAATGACTGAAAACTTGCTGCGATAGGACGAATAGGTTTCTGCCGAAAGCGCTTGTTGGTCGATCCGAATCACCCCTTTTTCGGGATAATAAAGCCCGACCAATAGTTTGACTAAGGTGGACTTTCCGGAGCCGTTGCCGCCTGTGATAAACAAGGTTTCGCCCTGGCGGATGCTGAAATTGAATGGGCCTACCGTAAACATGTCTACGGCTTTATTGTCGACGTAAGTAAAACTGACAGTGTCGAAATGGATGGCTTCGAACGTGGCGGGCAAAGGGCGTTCGATCATTCCCGGTATCGTGCTCACCAGGGATTGGAGTAGATGTTCTAATTGGCTTAGGTTGTCGGCGGCGGCATTAGCGGTCGCGAAGATCGGTATCGCTTGGGTGACCATCGCCAACGGGCCAATGATAAACAACATGGCGGCCGCAGTACGCGCGGCGGCTCCCGCTTCGACGCTGAAAAACATCGGTGCTATAAACACGATGATGCCAAGCAGCAGGAAACTCATAGTCTGGCTGAGTACAAACTCCTGAGCGGCGCGGCCTTGGAATGCAATTTTAACGTCTCGTGCGCGCGTTGCGGCGATGTCAATTTCCGCCAAAATGTCAATACGCCTGGGCGGACTCATTTTTACTTCTTTAAAGCCTTCGAGTACATCGCGTAGGCCGTCGTATAAATGATTTTCTTCCTCGTAAACCGTATTGAGTTCCGCGCGTAGCGCAATCATGTGTCTCAGAATCAGCAGCATGGAGAATGCGATAAAACTCAGGCTTAGCACAAACGCTATCTTATTGATCAGAAAGACGTAGACCATGGACAGTGCAATCATGATGATAGACTGAACGGCTATGACCAGAATGTTAGACGCTTGGGAGATCGTTTGCGTATCCCGGATCATTCCGGTGAGAATTTCCGAGCGTCCGACTCGTTCCAACGAAAGCAACTCAGCGTGGCTGATGTTTTCGACTAAGGCCATGCGTAAGTCGTGGATCATCGACTCCACTTCAGTGGCGGTAATGCGCATCAGGCCGCGTTGGCTGACAATGTAAATACCGATGACTAATCCGAACATGGTGATAGTGCGCAAGTCCAGCGCTGCTTGCTCAACACCGGCGGAAGTGGTGATGAGTGTCATCACCAAGACGTTGCTTACCCCGGAAAGCAGGGCGAGAAGAACGAATGTGTGTGGCGAGGTTTTTATGTGCCGGCGAATCAGTTCAATCAAGGACATGGAGAATACGCCGTCCAGCTAAACTAAGTCCGCGATGCGGTCAGTGTCGACTTTTTTTCAGAGGACTTGGTGATGTAAAGGATCAATAACATGACGAAGGGGGTAAGTACCAGGGATAGGACAAGCGTTATCAGAAATCCTGGTTTCCGACCAATGGCGCAGCAACTGACCAAAAGCAAAATTATTAGATAATAAATACCAATGAGTGGCAGCGATGTCATGGTGAGTGGGTTTAGGCGATGTTAACCTTAGAACGGCGTTCTTGTCGGAAATGCCTCAGTCAGTGCTCCAAAAACAAGCGTAACGGAAGCATTTGTCGATCTGAATTGCCTTGCGCTTATTTAAGCGGGTGTTTTGCCCGCTTTTCTGGATTTTAATGCGGCTTCGAACTCGCGCTGATAATGGACGCGAATTTTGTCGGCATTGAAAGTGAGCAGGGTGCCACCGGTTTGGAAATGTTCTGAAAAGACTTTGCCGACGGCATAAGTTGAAGCAAAAGCCAGCGCCGGGCCTACAAAATACCACGCCGCAAAGCCTATGAATGGGATTGCTTTCACTAGGTGAACGGCTCCTCCTGCGACGCCAATTGGGGCAATGCCGCCCACCAGTGAGCCCACTATGGCTTTGACGCGAGATTCTATAAAAGGAGTATCAAATGCCTTAGCCAATTCGTAGACCATCTTGACCTGAACCCCGCTAACCAACACGGAATCTATGAGCGGAACTGGAATAATGCCAATACCTGCAGCAATCAGGCTATAACGTTTAATGATCGGGCTTGCTGTGGCATCAGCATCGATGACGGTTTCCGCTAATAAAGTCGCTTCTTCGGTTACGGTAGCATTCATGGGGCTCACTCCTTAGTAAAAGCTGATTCTGAAATTAGGCATTTATCTTACACCATACAGGTTGAGTATACTATACAAAGATTCTACCATTTAGCATAAGGCGATATGCTGCGGAAGACATAGCCTTTCGACGGTTTTTTTGATGATCAATGTTAAGAAAAAAGGTTTCGCAGTTCCATGGTAAGGCGTTTATAGCGAAACAAAATACGACGTCCGTGGGGGCAAGTCGTGTCTGGCAATCGGTAGATGCGGCGGAGTGCGGCGCATTAACATGTTAACTAGCCGGCATTTCCGGTTTTTCCGACACTTTTTCTATCCAACTGCCGCCAAGTGCTTTGTATAAATTGATCACCGATTGCAATGAGTTGCTTTGAGCGGTGGCAAGGGATAGTTCGGTGGTGAACTGATTGCGTTGTGCATCCAAGACTACCAGGTAATCGGTAAGGCCATTGTTATAACGCAGTAATGCTAGCCTCCGATACTCTCGCAAGGCCGCGACTTGACGACTTAATGCCCGCACTTGTTCCAAGATTGCACTGTTATTCACTAACGCATCTTCAGTTTCTTGGAAGGCTTGCAGTAGGGTCTTTTGATAGGCGAATAGCGATTCTTGTTCTCGGGCTTCAGCGGCTTTTACTTGACCGGCGATTTTGCCGGCGGTGAGCAAGGGCATGGCTAATCCTAACCCGTAGCTCCACGCGCCCGCCGGTCCATCCAGCAGGCGGCTGAAATCAGCGCTGGCACTGCCCATTGCGCCGGTAATCGTGAATTTTGGGAAGTATTCGGCTTTGGCTACGCCGATATTGGCGTTTGCGGCGATTAAATCTTGCTCTGCCTTGCGTATATCGGGACGGCGGGTTAATAAATCCGAAGGAAGTCCCGCCGGTATGCCGGGCACCTGCAGTTCGGTGAGTGATAATCCACGTTGTATCGTGCTTGGGTTCCGGCCCAGAAGCACGCATAGTTCGTGTTCTTTTTGCGCGACCTGTGCGTTCAGTTGCGATACTGAAGTCGCTGTACTATGAACCTCCGATTCCGCTTGCCGTACATCAGCTTCGGAGTTGAGCTCTCCTTTGAGTCGTGCTTGGGCGATGCGGTAGGCTTCTTTCCGGTCAAGCTCGGTGCGTTTGGCAATTTCCAAGCGCTGGTCCAGCTCTCGCAATTGCACATAGGAACGGGCTACGCTGGTGACAAGCGTCAGAACCACGGTGCGCCGGACTTCTTCCTGCCCAAACAGGTTGGCGCGGGCGGATTCGGTAGCGCGCCTCAATCTGCCCCATACGTCGATTTCCCAGGAAAGGTTTAGCGCGGATTGAAAATTGTTGTAGGCGGGAGTTGGTATCGCTCCCGAGATCTCGTCGGAATTTTTTTGCCTTTGGTATGCGGCGCTGCCACTGATTTGTGGAAACAGGTCGGCGCGGGTTACCCGATAGGTGCCCAAATATTCTTCCACCGTGGCCGTCGCGATTTGCAGATCTTTGTTATACAGAAGCGCCTGTTCAATGAGTTGATTCAGTACGGGGTCGCCGAATTGCTCCCACCAGCGGCTATCGCCAGCCGAAACAGTTTCGGTTGGGGCAAAACGCCAAGCATCCGGTATCGACGATGTAGGTGGTTGGTAATCCGGACCGACCATGGAACAGCTCGATAGTGCTAAGGGTAGGAATAGGAGGATCAAGATGAGACGCATGATTAGATTTCCTGATTCGTAATGACGCTATCGGTCGGCTTTGTTGTCCTGTTTTCTCGGGTCTTCTCCAGTAATACGAAAAATAAGGGCACAAAAAACACGGCTAATACGGTAGCGCTGACCATACCGCCCATAATGCCTATACCGATAGAGTGCCGGCTGTTTGCGCCGGCACCGGTACTAAGCACCAACGGTAATACCCCAAGGATGAAAGAAAAGGACGTCATTAGAATCGGACGAAAGCGGAGTCGGCAGGCTTCCAGGGCGGCATCCACCACATCCATGCCTTGCTCGTGTTTAAGCGACGCGAATTCAACGATTAGTATGGCGTTTTTGGCACTGAGCGCAATCAGCGTGACCAAGCCGATTTGGAAATAGACGTCGTCCTGCATGTGGCTGGCCCAGACTACAAGAAAGGCGCCGAACAAGCCAAAAGGTACCGCCAACATCACGGCAAAGGGTAATATCAGCCGTTCGTATTGGGCGGCGAGAATCAGAAATACCATCAAAATGCCATAAGCAAACGCCGAACCCGATGAACTGCCCGAGGCTTTTTCTTGAAACGACTGTCCGCCCCAAGCGAATGACATGCTGTCCGGCAGGACCTCTTGCGCCGCTTGTTCCATCGCTAACATGGCTTGACCGGAGCTGTAGCCCATCGCGGCGGCGCCGTTGATACGGGCTGCGGGGAAACCGTTGAAACGGCTAATGGAGTCTGGGCCGTTGGCATAATGCACACTCAGTAAGCTGCTGAGGGGGACCATCGTACCGGAGGTGCTACGGACAAAAACTTTTTCGATATCTTCAGGGCGACTGCGGTATTGAGGGGCCGCTTGTAACAACACCTGGTAGGTGCGGCCGAATTTATTGAAATCGTTAACATAGGTGGTATTGAACATACCTTGTAAGGTATCGAAAACGTCGCCGATAGCCACATCCATGGCCCAAGTCTTGTCTCGGTCGAGGGTGATGGATAATTGTTGCGAGTTGGAGTTAATGCTGGTGGAGACACCTTGTAATTCCGGGTGCTGACTGGCTTTGGCGATGACCTTTTGGGTCATGGCTTCCAAGGTGGCCGTATCGCCGGCACCCTGGTTGAGAATCCAGAATTCGAAGCCACCCGCTACACCGAGACCGGGGATGGAGGGGGGATTCATGAACATCACCATCGCCTCTTTGATACTGGAGGCTTGTTGCATCAAACGGCCCAACACGTTTTCGGCTTGCAACTCCGGTTTGATTCTATCTTTCCAATTTTTCAGGGACAGAAATAACACCCCGGCATTCGTCTCGTTGCCGCCATCCATCAGATTCATGCCGGTAATAGAGGCTATATCGCGTAACGCCGGATTGTTTTTTACCAAGTTTTCCACTTGCTGTACTGCTGCGCCGGTGCGGTCCAGGCTGGCTGCGTCCGGTAGCAAAACGACGCTAAATAGCGTGCCTTGATCTTCCGGGGGAACAAAACTGGTCGGTACGACTTTAAACAGGCCGACGATGGCGGCAACCATGCAAACATACAGCAGTATGCCGACAGCGGTATGGCGTAATAGCCAACGGACGCCGCCGAGGTAGCGCTGGGTGGTTTTTTCCAGCGCGGTGTCGAACCATAGAAACAGACGCGGCTTTTGGTGTTCGGTCGGCTTGATAAGGATGGCCGCCAAAGCCGGGCTCAGGGTCAGGGCAACGATGGCCGATAGCGCTACCGATATGGCGATGGTGATGGCGAATTGTTTATAGAGCTGTCCGGTCATACCGCCGAGAAACGATACCGGTAGAAATACGGCAATCAGCACCAAGGTCGTGGCAACCACCGGCCCAGCGACTTCAGACAAGGCGTGAGTCGCTGCTTCGCGGCCTCTCAGCCCCAGTTCACGTATATTGCGCTCCACATTCTCGATCACCACGATCGCATCGTCGACCACCAGTCCGATAGCCAGCACCATGCCGAACAGGGTGAGCGTGTTAACTGAAAAACCCAAAATATACATGCCCGCCAAGGTGCCGATAATGGATACCGGTACGGCTAAGGTCGGAATCAGCGTGGCGCGCCAATTTTGCAGAAACAGGAATACAACGCCGATCACCAAGATGATGGCTTCAAACAAGGTGTCAATGACTTCCTCGATCGATATTTCGACAAACTCTGTCGTGTCGTAGGGAATGGCGTAGCTGATGCCTGCCGGGAATGTGGTAGACAAACGATCCATGGTTGCCCTGACTTGTGCCGCGACATCCAGCGCATTGGCGCCGGGTTGTTGATAGACCGCTATCAGGGTGGCGTTTTCTCCATTGAGCCTGGTCAACATGTCATAACTCTGCGCTCCCAGTTCCACAGTGGCGACGTCGCGCAAGCGGATGGCGCCGTCAATGTTGGCGCGCAGGATAATCTCTTCAAACGCTTTGGGGTCGGTGAGACGGCCTTCCGCCGCTATGGGCAGGGTGAGCGCGACGGGTTCTGACGTCGGCTTTTGCCCAATCTGGCCGACGGCGAACTGAGTGTTTTGCTGGGAAATCGCGTTACGGATGTCCGCGGTAGTGATGCCAAGATGCGCCATGTTGTCGGGTTTTAACCAGATGCGCATGGCGTAATCGGATGAACCCATGGGGGCAACTTGGTTGGCGCCAGGAATTTGTTTGAGTTTGTCCAGGACATGCAGACTAGCGTAGTTACTGATGTAGGTAGGATCGTAACGGCCATCCGATTTAATGGCCAACATCAGCAAAATGCTGGAAGTAGACTTTGTGACCGAGACGCCGCCACGGCGTACTTCGTCCGGCAGTTGCGCTTCGGCCATCTTGACGCGATTTTGTACATCGGTCTGCGCTTTATCGATATCGGTGCCAATGTCGAATATGATGCTCAGCCCCAGAGAGCCATTGGATGCACTGCTAGAGTTCATGTACAGCATGTTTTCCGCGCCGTTGACTTGTTGCTCAATCGGTGCGGCGATTGTTTGCGCCACGGTTTCGGCACTGGCGCCGGGGTAGGTGGCGGATACCTGGATCTGCGGTGGAGAAATATCGGGAAACTGCGCCACGGGTAGTTGACGCAAGGCTAATAGACCCGCCATAACGATGACGATTGATAGGATAGCAGCGAAAATAGGTCGGCTGATAAAAAATCCAATGCTCACGGCTGACTCCTGCTACTGTCGGCCGCCGCCTGTTGCGGTTTTACCGGCATATTGGGTGCCACGTGACTGACGCCGTCCACTATCACCCGTTCGCCGCTTTGTAGACCGCTTTCGACAATCCATTCGTCGTTGTACCAATCGCCCATTTCAACCGGGCGTATTTCCGCTTTGTCATCGGGGCCGACCACGTAAAGGTATTTACCTTGTTGGCCTTGCAACACCGAACGTTGAGGAACCAGAATGGCGTTGGGTCGTTTAGCGCCTTTTAGCTTAACCCGCACAAACTGACCGGGAACCAGTCTCATCTCGGGATTCGTAAAAGTGGCGCGAAACTCCCGTGTGCCGGTGTCGGTAGAATATTGTTTGTCGGAAAAATTCAGAGTGCCGTCAACGGGATAGGTAGAGCCGTCAGCCAGATGCAGTTGCACCACAAAGCTACTGTTCTCCGGCATGAGTAACTGGTTTTTCATGACGGCTTCGGAGACTTTCAACAGACGGGTTTCCGAAGCGCTGAATTTGACCCACATCGGGTCGGTCTGTGTGACTGTGGTCAGTAAGCCGTCCTGGCCTGGGCTGATAAAACTGCCATCGGCTTTTTTGCTCTGACCCGTTAAGCCGGTTAGTGGCGATGTGATCGTGGCATAACTCAAGTTTAATTCCGCCGTCGTGACATTGGCTTTGGCCGTTTGCACTGCCGCGTCTGCTTCAGTCAATGCGGACACCGCATCGTCAAGGTCTTTTTGACTAACGGCTTTTTCCGATATCAGGTAATTGAGTCTTTCCTCATCGCGTTTTGCGTTTTTCTGCTTGGCTACCTGTTGAGCCAAGTTGCCTTTTTCGCCTTGTAAGGCGGCGGCAAACGAGCGGTCATCCAATTGATACAAGACTTGACCTTTCCGCACCAGCGTACCTTCCTCGAATAGGCGTTTATCAATAACGCCTTCGATGCGAGTGCGGATTTCGACGAGGCGAGAACTTTCTGTTTGGCCGACAAAATCCCATTCAATAGGGATCGTTTTAGCCTCAATATGCTGGACGGTCACTTCGGGCGGCGGGAACGCCGGTGGTGTATGCTGTTCTTGACACGCCGCCAGCAACAGAACCAACAAGCAGGGAAGCGTCCAAAGGATGGTGGTTCGGCGCAGACTTGATTTCACGATGTGCCTCGAATGTATCCGGTTATAAAATTTAGGGCGAGAAAGAAAAAACCATGGCTAATGTCCGAGTGCATTGAGCAACTCCGCCGGCAGACTACCGCTTTCCAGCAGGGCTTGCGCTTCGTCCTCGGACATTTGTTCGAGTTTGTCGAGCCACTCGGCCAATTGATCTTCGTCGCTTGATTCAAGCTGTTTTTTTAGCAATGTTTCGCTTAATTCGGCAATCGTTGGCGCAATGAAAAACAGCGTCAATTCCAGGTCTACCTTGAACGTATGCTGAAGCCGTGACACCAGTTGCGTGGCAAGCAAGGAGTGTCCTCCCAAGTCGAAAAAGTTATCGTGAATGCCGATTTTGTCGATGCCCAAGTATTCTTGCCATAATTCCGCGATCGCCATTTCACTTTCATTACGAGGAGCCTGATAAGGATAGTCCAAGTCGGGACGGTCGTGACGCTTGCCGGCAGCGGATGTTTGGGTCGTTGCCGGGGTATCCGACATGCGGTCGAGAGCCTTTCGGCGGAAACGAGGATCGCTGGTGGCAATGATGATAGCGGTCGATTCGCCCAATGCCATCAGACGCAGGAAGGCATTGCCGCCTTCCTGCGGGGTCATGGCAATGTCGGCCAAGGCCGAGTTTATCCCGGGTGCTTCACCTTCTTCTTGCCATACATCCCATTGCACGACGATCCAGGGGTAGGCGCCGGTCTGATTGTGTTGCCTGGCAAAGGCCTCCAAATAAACGCAGGCAACGGCATGAGTCGCTTGTCCAATACCGCCGAGTTCGGCGGCTAAGGAGGACATCAACAGGCAGAATTCGATATGCCGCTGTTCGAGAGATTGCTTTAGGGCGTTAAGGGATTGTTGCTGGATTTGCCAGTAGGCGTCCTGCTCTGCTTTGCCTATGGTTTGCATCAAGGAAAACGGACGAGAACTGCTCATGTCCGCCGCGTGGATGACGCCGTCAAGCCCCCCGAAGTGGTGTTCCGCCTGGTTCAATACCGAATTAAGACTAGGCGTATCGAAGTCGACAAGACGGAGGGGCAACACTTCGCAACCCAAAGCTTCCAGCGCGCGAATTTGTTCCACGGCGATGGAATCCAACGAAGCCGAGGTGGTGAGTATCAGTTTGGCTTGAACCATGGCGGCCACGTGCCGGGCAAACAACAAGCCGATGCCTTCGAGGCCGCCGGTGATCAGATAAATCCCGCCGTTGCGAAGCAAGCACGGGACTTCTTCATGCGGACTATCCGGCCTAACCGCTTCCAGGCTGGGAATCCAGCGGTAGCCATTGCGCAGGACCAGCAGAGGCTCTTTTGCCTCAACGCTCAATTCTCGGGACAAGCGGCTGGCTAGGCGGTGTAGTTGAACCGCCGTCGTCGGCAGCGGAATATCAATCGCTTGCGCACTGAGATGAGGCAACTCCCAGGGCAGGGTACGCAGCAGACCGAGCAGCGAGGCTTTGCCCGGATCGATAGGCTCGTTAGCGCCGACATCGCGAATGCCGTTGCCGATCACGCTGAGCTCGACCGGCACACCGTCAGGCCGCCGGCTCAGTGCTTGAATCAGCGCTAGCAGCGGGTCGCAGTGTCGGCTCAAGTCTGTCGCGCCGGCATCGGGTTTGCTCAATGCCCATAGATAGACAATCTGTCTTGGCAGTGCGTTTTCCCGGTCCAAAGCGTCTAGTAGCGCATCGAAGTCGGAGGGATTGGTCGGGTTTATGCTGTAAGCGCGCTGATGTTGCCGGGTAAAACCGGCGCCAACGTTAACGGTAATGATTTGGCGATCGTTTTGTGCCTGATCCGTGGTCAATGTCTCAGCCAGTCCGATTTCGTCGGCGAACACCAGCCATGCAGAGACTGATGCCGAGGGCGTCGGGGCAAGACTGGCTTTCCACGACGGCAGGTAGAACCAGTCGGCCGGGTTGGCTTGTCTGCTGCCTGCAGTGCTTTTTGCGGCTTCTCCGGCGACAGGTTTGCCCGCTTCTATCCAGTAGCGACGACGCTGAAAAGGATAGGTGGGCAGCGGTACGCGCAAGCGCCGCTCATCTCGGTAGAATCCATTCCAATCAATGTCGATGCCGGCCAGCCATAAATCGGCGAGACTACGTAGCAGAAAACTCTGCGCATCGCGATTTTCCTGAGCTTGAGGCAGGCTAGACAGACATAGGGGCTGCGTTTTCAAGCCGGCGGCAAGCCCTGCCAAACCGCCCAGGGTGCGTCCCGGCCCAACTTCCAACAATACCGGAGTAGCATCGGTCGCCAGTAACACCGCAAGTCCCTCACCAAAGCGCACGCTGTGGCGCAAATGTTTGGCCCAATAATCAGGGCTACAGGTTTCTGCTGCGCTAATCCAGGTTCCGGTGAGATTGGACAGATAGGGGATTTGCGGCGGCTTGAGTTCAATAGCCCGCAGTAATTCGGTAAAGGGCGCCAGAATAGGCTGCATCGCCGCAGAATGGAAGGCGTGCGAGGTATGCAGCAAGCGGCTGGACAGGCCTTGAGTATTCAGTCGATTTTGTAGCAATTCAATTGCCGACAGCGGGCCGGAGACCACGCACAGTTCGGGGCCGTTGACGGCGGCAAGGTCGATCGGCTGCGCTATTTCAGCCAGCAGCGTCAGCAGTGCCGGTTCAGCCATAGGCACCGCCAGCATGGCGCCGACCGGCATGGACTGCATCAATCGGCTTCTGGCTGCGACCAGGGTTAAGGCGTCGGACAGCGAGAAAACCCGGGCGATACATGCGGCAACGTATTCGCCGAGACTGTGGCCAATCATGGCGTAGGGTTTTAAGCCCCAGCTCATCCATAATCGCGCCAAGGCGTACTCGATGCTAAACAACGCCGGTTGCGCCAGTGCGGTTTGTTTTAATTGGATGGCCGCCGCTGCCGTTTCGGTGGCGTTGGGGAACAATAATGTCCGAATGTCCAGGCCGAGTTCCGGCAGCAGGATTTGCGCGCATAAATCGATTTGTTCCCGGAATACCGCTTCTTGAAGATACAACTCTGCGCCCATGCCCGGATATTGGCTGCCCTGGCCGGGGAACATAAACACCACGCCGCGTTGGGCTTGATGATCGACGTGGCTGTTCGGCATGGTGCGGAGTGCTTTAATCGCTTCCCCGGTGGACGTGCAGGTAAAGGCCCGCCGGTGGGCGAATGCCCTGCGGCCTTTTTGCAAGGTATGGCAGGTGTCGGCCAGATTTATGTGCGGTTCTCGTTCCAGAAAAGCGGCCATATTTTTCGCCGCGGCCGACAGCGCTGCATCGGTTTTCGCGGAAATCATCATCAGTTGCAGCGGACGGGAGGATGACCCTGGCTCGGGCAGCGGGGCTTCTTCGAGGATGGCGTGGGCGTTGGTTCCGCCCACCCCAAACGAGCTGATACCGGCGCGGCGCGGCGCGGCTGGGTCGCGGGGCCAGGCTTGCAAACTGCCGACGACGTAAAAAGGGCTGTCGGCTAGGTTCAACTTGGGGTTAGGCTGTTTAAAATGCAAGTTGGGGGGAATCATGCCGTGATCGAGCGCCAGCGCGGTTTTGATCAAGCCCGCCAGCCCCGCCGCTTTATCGACATGGCCGATGTTGGATTTGACCGAGCCTATCCCGCAGTAGCCCTTTTTATCCGTGCCGGCGCGAAAGGCCTGGGTGAGGGCGGCAACTTCGATTGGGTCGCCCAAAGGCGTTGCCGTGCCATGGGTTTCGACGTAACTGATGGTCGCCGGACTAACCCCTGCCACGGCTTGCGCCTCGACGATGACTTCGGCCTGACCGTTGATGCTGGGCGCCGAATAGCCGACTTTCGCCGCGCCGTCGTTATTGATCGCGCTACCTTTGATGACTGCGTAAATGCGGTCGCCATCCGCCAGGGCTTCGCTGAGCCGTTTTAGGACCACTGCGGCAACGCCATTGCCATCGATTAAGCCGCTAGGTTCGGCGTCGAATGGGCGGCAGTGGCTATCGGGAGAATACGCCGTTCCCGCTTCATATAAATGCCCCATTTTTTCCGGCAAATGGATGGAGATGCCGCCGACCAGCGTCATATCGGATTGATAGGTCAGCAGGTGTTGGCAGGCAAAGTGTACGCCGACCAGCGAGGAGGAGCAGGCGGTGCCGATGTCGATCGCCGGTCCCTTGAGATTCATGCTGTAGGCGATCCGGCTGGGGACAAAGTCCTTATCGTTATAAATGGACAGTTGAAAACCGCCGACTTGCTGCAGCAAACCGGGATTGGAAAGAATATTAAAAGGCAGATAGGTGTTCATGCCCGCGCTGGTAAACACGGCGATTCGGCCTGGGTAGGTTTCCGAATCGTAACCGGCGTGCTCCAGCACTTCCCAGGCACACTCCATCATCAAGCGATGTTGCGGATCCATCAACTCGGCTTCCCGCGGGGAAATTCCGAAAAATGGCGCATCGAACATTTCCACGTCGTCCAAGATCGCCTTGGCCGGCACGAATAGCGGATCACGGATGGTTTCCAGGTCCAGGCCCGAAGCCAGCATCTCGGCTTCGGAGAATAGCGACACGGCTTCCACGCCGTCGCGCAGGTTTTGCCAAAAGCTTTCCAGGTCGGGCGCGCCCGGCATGCGCACGGCGATGCCGACGATGGCGATGTTTTCTTGGTCTTCGCCTATTTCTTCGTGATTCATAGCCTCTACTTCCTAGACATGAGTGGTGCTGCGTCGACGAGCTTGCTGATCGACGGCGGCTTTTTGGCGGCTGACCCGGTTTTTGATCACCTCGTAATCGACTTGAATCGGTGCCGTGTCGTTGCCGATAAACGCCGCCAACGCGCTGATCGTCGGGTATTTGAATAGCTCGACCACCAGACAATCGGTTGGCAATAGCGCTTGCAGTTTTTGATAGGCTTGCAGTATCAGCAGGGAGTTGCCGCCTATATCGAAAAAGTTGTCGCGAATGCCCACGTTGTCCAGTTGCAGGATTTCCTGCCAGACGGCGGCGATCTGGCGTTCGATGTCATTGCCGGGCGGCATGAAGTCTTCGGCCCGATCGGGACGCGACCGATCGGGGACGGGCAAGGCCAGGCGGTCGACCTTGCCGTGACTGGTCAACGGCATCTCTGTCAGCGGCACGATAACGGCCGGCACCATATATTCCGGCAGCAGCAATTTGAGCGCTTGGCGCAATTGGTCGGTATCCAGCGATTGATCCGGTATCGGAGTTACATAGGCTACCAGCCTGTGATGGCCGGGTTGATCCTCACGCAGCAGGGCCACGGCCTCGCGCACATTCGGCTGGTCGGTGAGAACGGCTTCGATTTCTCCCAGTTCGATACGATAGCCGTGCAGTTTGATTTGATGATCGATGCGGCCCAGGAATATCAGCGTGCCGTCGGCCAAATAGCGGGCACGGTCGCCAGTTTTGTATAAACGGGCACCCGGTTCGCCGACATCATCGCTAAACGGATCGGGTACGAAGGCGGCGGCGGTCTGGCCCGGTCTGTCCAGATAACCGCGGGCCAGTCCCTCGCCGCCGATGTACAGTTCGCCGGGAACGCCCGGCGGCGCGGCTTGCAGATATTGATCCAGTACATACAGACGGGTGGCGCGAATGGGTCTGCCAATCGGCACGGACCCGGCAATCGGTCTATCGGCCAGATAGGTGCAGCAACCGACCACGGTTTCGGTTGGGCCGTACTCGTTGACCGCCAGCGTATCGGTATCCCTGAACCAAGGATCGAGCGAGGCTCCCGGCAAGGCTTCGCCGCCGAGGACCAAATAGCGGGCGAGATGGGCGGAGGCGTTGGGGTCGGCGGCACGCAGGGCATTTAGAATCTCCAGATGAGCCGGGGTCAGCTTGATAAAACTAAACCGGTATGGGGAGCGGTGTAGGGCGGCCAGGGCTTCGAGTTCCTCGCCGTCGGGTAGCAAAACCACTTGGCGTCCGGCCAGCAAGGGTACGAACAGGCTGGTGACGGTGGCGTCGAAACCGATGGAGCCCAACACCGGTGCGCCATCGCCTTGATCGACCTTGTAGGCGCTTACCGCCCATTGCAGATAATTGACCAAGCCTTGATGTGAAATCATCGCCCCTTTGGGTTTGCCGGTCGATCCCGAGGTGTAGATGACATAGGCCAGATGATGGGGCAAAACAGTGTTGAGCGGATTGCTGTCGGACTCGCGATTGATGGTGTCGGCATCCCGGTCCAGACAACAGACTTGCCGAGGCAGATCTGTCAGTCGCGGCAATAGCTTTTCCTGAGTCAGTAACACGGCCACTTCCGCATCGCTTTGCAAGAAAGCCAAGCGCGCGGCTGGATAGCTGGGATCCATGGGCAGGTAAGCGCCGCCGGCTTTGAGGCTGGCCAACAGCGCGACCATCAGTTGCCAGGAACGCTCCAGGCAAATGCCGACTCGCCGGTCCGGGCCGACGCCGATGCTGCGCAGATAATGGGCCAGGCGGTTGGCGCGCCGATTGAGATTGTCATAGCTAAACAGCTTGCCCTCCGGACCGTCCTCTACCAGTGCGATGCGGTCGGGATGTTTGGCGACCTGTTCCTCCCACAAGGTATGAAAACAAGTCGGACAGGCGGCAGGTTCGGTTTGGTTCCATTGCAGGATTTGCATCAGTCGTTCCGCTTCGCTCAATAAAGGCAGGCGGTTCAGGCTTCGCTCCGGCTGGCTGACGACCGCTTCGAGCAGGGTTTGATAGTAACCGAGCAGCCGCTGTATCGTCGCGGCATCGAAAAGATCGGTGTTGTAATCGCATTCCAACTGCAGTTGATCGTCGCGCAGATTCGCGGTCAGGGTCAGGTCGACGCTGGTGTAACTGCGCGGTTGCGGATACACCTTTAGCTGTAAGCCCTCGACTTCGGGGATCTCCGCCTGGCGTTCAAGGTTAAAAATGCTGCCGAGCAAAGGCGAACGGCTGTTGTCGCGCTTAAGCTTGAGTGTGTCGAGCAGGCGGGCGAATGGATAATCCTGGTGCTGGTAAGCATTGAGCAAGGTATTGCGGATTTGCAGCAAGTGTTGGTCGAAACGGCTGGCTGGGTTGATTTCGCTGACTATGGGCAGCAGGTGCACACAGTAGCCGACCAAAGCATTGCCGCCTTCCAGTCCGCGTCCGGTGTAGGGTGCGCCGATGACTAGTCGCTGTTGACCGCTGAGTCGGTGCAACAACACCGAGTATGCCGCCAGCAAGACCATATACAAGGTACAACCCTGTTGGCTCCCCAGGTTTTTCAGGGCTTGCAGCAGGCTGGCTTCGATTGTCGAGCTTGCTCTAGCGCCGTTATAGGTTTTGACGGAGGGACGCTGGCGGTCGGCCGGCAAGTCCAAAGCCGGAAGCGGTGTGGCGAATTGTTGCAGCCAATAGCGTTCGTGTTCCGCCATCGCCGCCGAGTTGATTTGGGTTTGCTGCCAGCGGATGAAATCGCGATATTGAATCGGCGTAGCCAGCTTGGCGGTCTCGCCACGGCAAGCCGCTGCGTAGAAAGCCATGATGTCATTCAGGACGATGCCCGTGGAGGGGCCATCGCCAATGATGTGATGGGCGGACAGCGACAGCACATGGCGTTCGGCGCCGAGTTTGAGGAGGGTGGGGTAGAACAAGGGGCCCTGTGTGAAGTCGAATAGCTGCCGGGTTTGCTCCTGTAACCAGTGTTGAAGTTTGGCTTCGGGATCTTTCTCGGCGCTTAAATCGATACAAGGCAGGCTTAGCGCTAGCGGCGCTTGCACCCATTGCTGTTCGCCGGTGGCGTCGATGAGGGTACGCAAGGATTCGTGGCGAGCAATGGTCTGTTCCAAGGCGAAGCGCAGCGCCGCTTGATTCAGCGGTCCTTGCAGCAACATCGCCGCCGGATCGTTATAGGCGCGATGACCGTCTTTATCGAGCTGGCCCAGCACCCACAATTGTTTTTGCGCTTCGCTCAGCGCAAATCCAGGCTGGCTGCCGGAAGCGACCTCAGGGTATTTTGCCTTGAGCTCGCTGATTTGCGGCAGGTTGGCGATGACCGAAGCGGGCGCGACGCCGAAGTCGACGAAACAAGCGAGTTCATCGACGCCGATACTGAGCAGTTTTTCGACAATCGGCACACAACTTTCGGGGGAGCCGATCAAGGCGCTGCTGGCCACATATTTTTCATAGGCTTTGCCGACGATGTAGGCTTTATCTTCCGGTGTTACCCGTTCTAAATCCGTAGACGGCCCTACGTCCTGGGCCATTTTCTGGAACAGGCCGATGCTGGACAGCAAATAGTCGCACATCGGCTGGCGGGCTTCGCGTATAGCTTGTTCGGCGTCGGCGCACAGATAGGTGTGGATCAATACCGTGACATTGCCAGCCTTGGGGTCGTGACCATGTTCAGCCAAGGCTTGCCGATAGGTGGCAATATTGTCCGCCAGGTCTTCCAGCGATTGGCCCATCAGATTGGTCAGCACGCCCAGCCCCATCTCGCCGGCTTTACGGTAGGTGTCCGGGTTATTGACGATGGTGAGCCAGGCGGGGAGCGATGCTTGTTTCGGCCGCGGGTAAATGCTCAGTTCAACCTGACTATTGTTGCCGCCGCGCCGCGTGATGCTTTCCCCCCGCCACAAATGCCGGATGGTTTCTATGCCTTCAAAGGTTAACTCGCGGTGATGGCCGTAAGCATCGGGTGCGAACACGAAGTCGTTAGGATGCCAGCCCGAAGCAAAACCAATGCCGACGCGACCGTTGGACAGGTTGTCCACCAACGCCCATTCTTCCGCGACCCGGACCGGGTTATGCAGCGGTAAGACCACGCTGCCGGCGCGCAGTTGCAGGTGTTGGGTCTCACGCGCCAATGCGGCGGCCAGCACCGAAGGATTGGGTGAAAATCCGCCGAATTCGCTGAAATGCCGTTCGGGAATCCATAGCGCCCGAAAGCCTTCGCGGTCGGCATAACGCGCGCCTTCCAGCAGCGGATCGTATTTGCCGTCGGAAAAATCGGCATCGTAATTGCCGAAATAGAACAGTCCGAAAGCCAGGCCGCGTCGCCCTGTCGTCGATGCAGTCCTGGCCGGAAATGCGCTTTCCCGGTGGCTGAGCTTGGAGTTGTGGCGGAACCAGGTTCTATCCGTGGAATCCGCCAGGTGTTTATGGGTGGCAATGGCGGCCGCTTGATTGCATTCCGGCAAGAAGCCGCCTTGGCGTAATTCCGCAACGCTTTCCTTGACTGCCCGAATCAGCAGCTCAAGGTCTTCTTCAGTATGGGCCGTGGACAGGAAACAGGCGCGCCATTCCCAGATGTACACGCCTTTTTCCAGCAAGTGGTAGTAAAACATCTCCAGATTGCCGGGAAACTTGAAGTGGAAGGTCGAGGCGAAATGGCATACCCGAAGTTCCAATTTCTCGGCTATGAAATAGTCGTTGAGGGATTTGGCCAATGCGGCGGTGCGTTGATTGAGGCGTTCTTGCAGCGCCGGTCCTTGCTCTTTGAGATGGCGTAGCGTGGCCAGGCAGGCGGCCATCGAAAACGGGTGCTGACAGAACGTGCCGCCGAAATAGGTGCGGGTAGCGCGCGGATAGGAGGCGTCGCCGTATTGCCAGAAACCGCCGTCGATACCGTCGAGGAAGCGTGCATCTCCGGCGACGGCACCGATGGGCATGCCGCCGCCGATAATTTTGCCGTAGGTGGCAAGATCGGCTTTGATACCGAACAGCCCTTGCGCGCCGGCGGGATGGGCGCGGAAGCCGCTGATCATTTCGTCGAAAATTAGCGCGACGCCGGTTTGCCGGGTCAGGCCGCGCAATTGCTGCAAAAATTCAAGCGGTTGAAAATCCAGGCGGCGGCTTTGTACGGGTTCTACCAGCACCGCTGCTATTTCGTGGGCATGTTCGCGGATGATGTTAAGGCTTTCCTGGGTGCCGTATTCGAGTACCAGAATATCCTTGGCCAGATTCGGCGGTACGCCGGGTGATACCGGTTCGGAGCGAAGTTCGCCGTCGACGCGGGTGGTTTTAGCCAGGGTGCCGTCGGAATGGCCGTGGTATGAGCCTTCGAAGATCACGATTTTATGTCGGCCTGTGGTGGTGCGAGCCAGGCGCAATGCGATCATGATCGCTTCGGTGCCTGAGTTGGTGAAGGCGACGCGTTGGTGACCGGTTATTTCGGCGAATAGCTCGGTGATTTCCTGCATATGCTCGGAGCGCGGGCCGAGCTGGAAGCCGTGTTGAATTTCCGTTTCCAGCACGCCCTGCATGAATTCGGGGCGGCTTCCGAACAGCAGCACGCCGAAGCCCATGGTCAGGTCGACATAGCGGTTGCCGTCAATGTCGCGTAGCCGTGAACCCATCGACTCGGCGCCGGTGATGGGGTAGAGGATTTCTTTGGTCGAAAAACGAAAGCCGATGCTGGCTCGACTGTCGGCCAATCCCGGCCTGCAGGCTTGAGCCAGCGCTTTAGATTTAGGGGTTTTTTTCTGATAGCGCTCGATCAGGCTCTCAAGGTGTCGGCTTTGCTGCGGACTCAGCCCGCTTGCGCCCGGAACGATAGGATTGTTGAGCGCCCGTAGCGGCGAAGAACAGTTGTCCGACGCTTGCGGCCGCTCGGTTTGGGCAAGGGCTTGCGCTGGAACTGAACTCTGTGCGACGGCTTGAACCGGAGTGCCGGCGACGGTTGCCGCCGCCGGCAAGCCCTGCAAAACGGCCAACTGCTGGGCCATTAGTTGCGTCTGGGCCAGGATGATTTGTTGTAAAGCGCTGCCGTCGACGCTGCCGCCAGCCGCTAATGCCGTTGCTGGATAAGCGATTGCCGGTGTTGGTACGGGAGCGCTTAAGGATTGAGCGCTGTTGGCGGTCGCCGGTGTGGGTGGCGGCGTTTGCAATTGAGGCGCTTGGGTTGTTACCGACGCTGCCTGTTGCGGTAAATCGCCGCAGCTTCGCTCCGCCAGATAGCCGGCAATCGCGTCTAGGGTGGTGATTTCTTCGAAAAACTGCCGGATTTCGAGTTTAATCCCGAAATTATCTTCAACGATACGCACCCCTTCGACCAGAACCAGAGAGTCGGCACCCATTTCCAGGAACTGGGCGTGGGTATCAATTTCGCCGGGATCGGTGCGTAGCAAGCCGGAAAAAAGCTGGCACAGACGGGCCAAAATGGCTGCGCGCCGGGCGTGCTGATCTTGAACAGGCTGTGACATCACTGGTTGCGGATTGGTCATGGTCGATTCCTTGGGAGGGAGCCAATAAGATTTGCGTTGAAAGCCATAAGTGGGGACACAAACACGGTTGCGGCCAAATGCCGCATCGAAGCCAGACCAGTCGACGTCCGCGCCGCGTGCGTAAGCCTCGGCCAAGCTAGTCGAGATCACGGTCCAGTCGGGTTTTTGTTGCAGCAGGGACGGCAGCCAAGTGGCCGATCCGCTCAGGCGCTTGCCCAGATTCGTTAACACTTGGCCGGGGCCGATTTCCAGAAATAGTTCGAAATTTCGGCCAACAGCAGGCGCCGCCTTATCTTCATCGTTCACTGCAAGCTTGGGGAGTAGGCTGTTCAAGCCTTCGGCGAAGCGAACCGGCTGGCGGCAATGCCGGCGCCAATACGCGGCATCGGGAATTTCTTCGCTGGCCAATGGTCGTCCGCTCAGGTCGGAGATAAACGGCAACTTCGGCGCTTGGAAACGGATTTGGCGGGCATAACTCTCAAACGGATCCAGGATAGGCTCCATCAGCGGCGAATGAAAGGCGTGGCTCACTTGCAAGGGATAGGTTTCGATGCCGGCTTCGCGGAACTGCTCGAGTAATGTGGCCAACGCCGCGCTACGGCCGGAGACCACGATATGTTGGGGGCCGTTGATCGCGGCGATGCTCAACTGCTGCCGATGCGGTGCGATGGCGGTCGCCACCCGCGCCTCATCGGCAAAAATCGCCGCCATCGAGCCATCCTCGCTGAGCGTTTGCATCAACCGGGCGCGTTCAGCCACCAATTTAAGGCCGTCTTCAAGGCTGAATACACCGGCGACACAGGCTGCGGCATAAGCGCCTATGCTGTGACCGAATACCGCGGCGGGTTCCATGCCGAAGGACCGCCACAGACCGGTCAAGGCATATTGCAAGGCAAACAGGGCGGGCTGGGCGTAGCGCGCTTGTTTAAGCAAGTCTTCGTTGTCACTACGGTTTGTCTCGGCATAGAGGACGGACAGCAGCGGTTTTTCCAAAAGCGGTTCGAGGATGGCCGCACAGTCGTCCATCGCCAGGCGAAAACCGGGATGGAGAGTATATAAATCGCGGCCCATGCCGGGATAAATAGAGCCCTGCCCGCTAAACATCAACACCGGTCGTAGCGGTTTGGCGGGTGGAGGGCCGCCGACAAAAAGTCCGGGGCTGGCCTGGTTTTCGCTAAAGGCGGCAAGCCGCTGCCGCAGCTGGGACGGGTCTTCGGCGCACACCGCAATGCGATGTTTGAAATGTTGACGACCGGTATTGGCGCTGAAGCAGATGTCCGCTAACGGCGCTGACGATTGCTGCAAAAATCGTTGGTAAGAAACCGCCAAGTCATTTAGCGCCGGTTCGGTTTTGGCCGAAAGGGCCAGAATATGCTGCGGGCGGTCTTGCGCTGGAGAAAGTGTTTCTTTCAGCGGAGCTTCTTCGAGAATCAGATGGGCGTTGCTGCCGCTGGCGCCAAAGGCGCTCAGCCCGGCCAAACGGCGTTTTTCGCCTCTGGGCCAGGGCGTCAGTTGGGTGATAGGGCGGATATTCAGCTGGTCCCAGCCGATGCGTGAATTGGGCTGCTTTATGTGCAGCGTCGGCGGCAATTCTTCGTGGCGCAGGGCCTGAACCAGCTTGATCAATCCGGCAACGCCGGCCGCCGATTCCAAATGACCGATGTTGGATTTTACCGAGCCGACCAGTAGCGGGCGCTCCCGGCCTGGTGCTTGGCCCAGTACTTCACCCAAGGCCTGAGCTTCGATAGGATCGCCGAGTGATGTGCCGGTTCCGTGGGCTTCGATATAGTCGATTTCGTGCGCCTGCACCCGGGCTTTGCTCAAGGTTTGGCGTAGCAGCTTTTGTTGCGCCACGCCGTTCGGCACGGTAAATCCGCTGCTGGCACCGTCCTGGTTCACGCCCGAGCCGCGAATTAGCGCTAGGATCTGATCGCCCGCCGTCAGGGCGTCGGCGTAACGTTTGAGTATGACAATGCCGCAGCCTTCGCCGCGGACGTAGCCGTTGGCGGCATCGTCGAAACTTTTGCAGCGTCCGTCCGCCGACATCATGCCGGCGGCGGATAGGGTGATATTCAGCAACGGCGACAGCGTCAGGTTGACGCCGCCACTTAACGCCAGATCGCAGTCTTTGGCGCGTAGCGCGGTGCATGCCAAATGGATGGCCGTCAGCGAGGAAGAACAGGCTGTATCGACCGCCATGCAGGGGCCTTGCAAACCCAGCACATAGGACAGTCTGCCGGCACAGGCATTTAACGGGGTGCCGGTATTGAAATAGGGGTTTACCTGGCCTTGATCTGCGCGTTCGGCCTGGAGCAGACCGTAATCGCTGGCGGTGACGCCGACAAACACCCCGGTCGGGCTGCCTAGCAGTCGTGAAGCCGGTAAGCCGGCGTGTTCCAGCGCTTCCCAAGCGACTTCGAGCAGCAGGCGTTGTTGCGGATCCATGCTTTCGGCTTCCCGCGCGGAAATGCCGAAAAAAGCCGCATCAAAGCGGTCGGCCTGTTCAATAAATCCGCCGTAACGGGTATAGGCCTTGCCGGGTCGACCCGGTTCCGGATCGTAATAGGCGGAGGCGTCCCAGCGTTCCGCCGGAATTTCGCGGATTGCGTCCCGGCCATTACGTACAAGCTCCCAGAAGGCGTCGGGATCGTTAGCGCCGGGGGTTCGGCAGCCCATGCCGATAATCGCGATAGCTTCGCTGGCCGCCTGTTCGAGGCGATCGACTTTACCGCGCAATTGCTGGATAGCCGTATAGGCTTTCTGCAAGGGAGTGAGTTCATCCGGGAGCCCTTGAGCCATCTCTGTTTATCCTTATTGGGTTAGAGAGGAAAATTCGTCGTCGATAAGCGCCGCAAGTTCGGCGTCGGAAAGTTGTTGAATCTCGGCTCGGCTAGAGCGTGCGGATTCCTCGGTCTGCTCAATGGCGGATGCGACCGGCTGATCCTGCCGAGCGGTGGGGAACAGCAGCTCGAGTAGGTGGGCGGCCAAGCCTTCGACATTAGGATAGTCGAAAACCACTGAAGGCGGGAGCGAGCGCTGCAACTTGGCCTCGATCCGGCCCTTCAATTCCACGGCGGTCAGCGAGTCCATGCCCATGTCGAAGAAGCCGCATTTTGGATCGGGGAGATTATTACTGTCGAAACCTAGCGCCGCGCCCACTAGCTCTTGTAGTCGACTGACCAGATAGTCGAATTGGTCCCGAGCGGTCAGCGCCCGTAGTTCGTTAAGCGTGGAGGATGGGGCTGTTGTAACGGCTGGCGATGCGTTTTGCCCCAGCAGCGCCAGCAAGGGTTGAGGTCCGCGAATCTCATACAAGCTCTTGAGGCGAGGCCAATCCGCATCGACCACGGCCACGCGGCTTTGCGAGCTTGCCAGCAAACGGCCGAACAGCGCCAGCGCCGAGTGGGCGTCAAGCGGGGTAAAGCCGCTGGCGGCGACTTGTGTGGCGGTCTCGTCAGCGATCATGCCGCCGGTTTGCCACGGTCCCCAGTTGATGCTGAGCACGGGCAGGCCCAGGCCTTGGCGATACGCGGCCAGGCCGTCCAGGAAGCCGTTTGCCGCCGTGTAAGCGGCCAGTTGCGCCGTCCCCAAAACCGCGGAAATCGAGGAGTAAAGGACAAAAAAATCCAGTTGCAGGTCCATGCTCAAGCGATGCAGAGTCCAGGCACCGCGAAGCTTGGGCGCCAGTACCTGACTTAAACCTTCGCGATCAAGCTCGTTCAGGCTGCGGGTGCTGAGGACGCCGGCGGCGTGGATGATGCCTTTGAGGCGAAAGTCGCCGGTGGCAATTTGCTTGAATAACTCGGACATGGCGGCTTCATCGCCGCTGTCCGCCTGCAGCAGGCGCACTTGCACGCCCAGCTGCCGGATAAAGTCCAGGGTGTCCCGAGCGGCTTCGCCAGGAGCCTTGCGGCCTAGCAGGATCAATTGGCCGGCGCCGTTTTCGGCTAAAAAGCGCGCGGTTTTTAAACCGAGTGCGCCCAGGCCGCCGCTAATCAGGTAAGCGCCGTCGGCTTTGCAGCGGACAACGGCGGCAGGGGGTGGCGGGTAGCCTGCCAGCCGGGCGACATAGCGTTTTCCGCCGCGCAGACTGATGGCGTCTTCGTCGCCCGGATTGAGCAGTTCGCGGATTAAGGCTGGGGTTTCGCCGGGATCAAGGTCAATCACGCCGCCTTTGAGCTGGGGATATTCGAGAAACAAACTTCTGGCCAGACCCGTCAGCAGCCAGGGAAAGGGCGAGGTGGGCGCATGGTCCGCGGCATTGCTAGCCGAAGGCGTGATCAGCCAAAGTTTGACCGCGGGTTGCAAGGCGGCGGCACGCGCCAGCAGAATGACCTGCATCAAGGCCGCCTCGCCCAAAGCGTCGGGCGGTGTCGGCGCGGACGGCCAGAGATAGACAATGGCTTGCGGCTGAATCGCCTCCAGCAAAACCCGGTAATCGTCGGCATTCTCGGCATCAAGCGACCAGACATCGCTGGCGGTCTGGGCATAGCGATTGCCCGGCGAGACACGGATACCGGTGAGTCCGGCATCCTGGAAACCCTGCGTTAACTCGGCGGCTTCGTCGCTGCTGAAAATCAGCCACGGCCGGCTTGGCGCGGCGCCGGGCGCTAAGGCTGAAGCGCTCAGGCGGGATTGTTGCTGCCAGATCGGCCGGTAGCACAGGCTGTCGAGATTGGCATTGACGGATTGATGCCCGCGAATCAATAAGCCGCTCAGTTTCGGTAACAACCGTAATTCGTCCGCCGACAGCTCGCCTTGGCTTTGCAGGTACTGGCTCAGCGCCTCGGCGTTTCCGGCTTGCAGCAAGGATAGCAGGGGGGAGTTGGGGGCGGCGGGTTGCCGTGCGATCGTGGGGCTATCGTGATACCAATGGCGTTTACGTTGGAAGGGATAAGTCGGCAGCGTGAGGCGATGCCTAGGGTAAGGCCGATCAAAACCTTTCCAGTCAATCGCGGCGCCCGCCAGATAAAGTTCGCTTAAGCTTTGGGCGAGTTGCGGCCAATCGGCTTGACCCTTGCGCAGGCTGGGCAGATATAACTCACGGTTTGCCGGCGGAGCGTCCGCACGCACCAGGCCCAACAGTACCGGATGCGGCCCGATTTCCACGAACGCCGCGATGCCGTGTTGGCGTAGCGTGTTGATACCGCCGGCAAACAGCACGGTCTCACGGATATGCCGACACCAGTAGTCGGGATCGGTGACTTCGTCAGATACAAAATGCCCGCTGATATTCGAGACCAGGCGAATGCGCGGTGGCCGCAAGGCAACGCCGGCAACGACTTGCCGGTATTCGGCCAACATCGGTTCCATCAACGCCGAATGAAAGGCATGAGAAACTGTCAGTTCGCGGCTGGAAATGCCGGCTTCGGTTAACTGCTTTAGCAGCGTTTCGATGGCTTGGCGTTGGCCGGAAACGACGGTTTCGCCCAGACTATTGATAGCCGCTATCGCAATCCGTGGCGGGTTATTCTCTAACGCGGCGATGGCCTGTTTCACGCGATGGGCGTCGGCAAACACCGCCGCCATTGCGCCGTTGCCGGGTAGGGCCTGCATCAGACGTGCACGCGCGGCGATTAGCTTCAGGCCGTCTTCCAGACTGAAAACTCCGGCAATACAGGCGGCGACGTATTCGCCGACGCTGTGTCCGGTGACCGCGTCGGCTTGCAAACCCCAGGATAGCCACATTTGCGCCAGCGCATATTCGAGGGCAAACAGGGCCGGCTGGGTGTAGGCGGTTTGGTGAAGATCAGTTGAATTCGTATCGAATAATAATCCGGTGAGGGATAGGCCGAGCAAGGGATCAAGGTATTGAGCGCAGTCATCCATGGCCCGTCGAAAAACCGGTTGGGTTTGGTACAAATCCGCGCCCATGCCGGGATATTGAGCGCCTTGCCCGCTAAACAACCAAGCTATGCGCGGTGGTTCGACGGGATATGCGCCGGGCTGTCCTTGATCTGCACCGTTGCAACCCTGTGCGAGTTTGCCGCGCATTTCGGCCGGATCGGCGGCGGCGATCAGCAGTCGATATTCAAATACCGAGCGGCTGGTATTGGCGGAATAACAAACGTCGGCCAGTGCCGTTGGCGCCACGCAGCCTAGATAATCGGCATAGCGGGCGGCTTGCGCAGTTAGCCCGTCGCGAGTGCGGGCGCTGAGGCAAAGCAGATGCAGCGGGCGTTCCGCCGCGGCTTCGTTAGCAGGCGCCACTTCAAGCGGTGCTCCCTCGAGCACCACATGCACATTGCTGCCGCTGAAACCGAACGAGCTGACTCCCGCTAGTCGTGGTTTTTCCGTCGCGGGCCAGGCGATGGCTTGCGTGGCTACCCTGATTGGTATTTCCGCCCAGGGAATGAATGGCGTGGGTTGGTCGCAATGCAGGTGGCGGGGGATTTGTTGATGGCTTAGCGCCAACACCACTTTCATCAGTGCACTGATGCCGGCGGCGCCTTCCAGATGACCCAGATTGGTTTTGACCGATCCCACGATCAGCGGCTGCCTCGAACTGCGGGTCGGGCCGAAAACGGCGTTGAGCGCGCCGATTTCGATGGGATCGCCCAGCTTGGTGCCGGTGCCGTGAGCTTCGACATAGTCGATTTGTTCCGCCGCTACACCGGCATTGCGCAGGGCATCGCGTATCACCGTTTGCTGGGCTGGTCCATTGGGCACCGTCAAGCCGCTGGTCGCGCCATCCTGGTTGCTTGCCGATCCCCGGATCAGCGCCAGCACCCGGTCTGATCCGGGTACTACATCGGAAAGCCGTTTGAGCACGATTAGACCGCAGCCTTCGCCACGGCCAAAACCGTTGGCCGTGGCATCAAAGCTCTTGCAACGGCCATCGGGCGACAGCATGTGATTGCGGGAAAAGTTGATGCTGGTTTCAGGGCATAGAATCAAGTTCACGCCGCCGCTCACGGCCAAATCGCATTCGCGATTACGCAGGCTTTGGCAGGCCAAGTGAACCGCCACCAGGGACGATGAGCAGGCGGTGTCCACCGCCAGGCAGGGGCCTTGAAATCCCATGCTATAGGCCAAGCGCCCGGCGGCAACGCTATGCGCCATGCCGGTTGTCATGTAGGCGTCAATCTCGATGGCTTCCCGCGACATCAGCAGAACGCTGTAATCCTGATTGCAAATGCCGATGAATACCCCGGTGCGGCTGCCAGCCAAGTCGGCGGGAACCAGTCCGGCATGCTCCAAAGCTTCCCAGCACACTTCCAGCAGCAGATGCTGCTGAGGGTCCATGCTCATGGCTTCGCGCGGGGAAATGCCGAAAAACTGCGGGTCGGAGTCTTGTATCCGGGTCAGAAAACTACCAACGCGCGTGACTATTTTGCCCGGCGCATCGTAATCGGGATCGTAATAACGGTTGCTATCCCAGCGCGACGCAGGTACCGGGCTAATCGTTTCCCGGCCGTCGCGCAGCAGTTCCCAAAACGCCTCGGGCGTTGCAATATCACCCGGCAGGCGACAGCCCATGCCGATGATGGCGATAGGTTCCGTTTGCGCCTGTTCCAGGGCTTCGAGTTTGGCGCGGGTGGTCTGTAAGGCCAGTAAAGCGCGTTTTACCGTGGACAGTTCGGTTTCCGGCGAGGCAGCGTGATTCATGACGAAAACCCCATTTCTTCCAGTTCCTTGAGCAGCGTCGCTTCCGCTTCCGCTTCCGTTAGTCGTTGCAGTGATTCGAGTTCGACGGCTACGGCGGTTTCAGGCGCTGGCGACGCGTCGATAATCTCCGGCCTCCATAGTTCGTTCGCCAAATATTCGACCAGCGCTGCCACATTGGGGAAGTCAAAAGCCAGTGTGGACGGCAGTGGACAGCCCAGGCTACTGCGCAGACGGTTTCTTAATTCTATCGAGGTCAGGGAATCCATACCCATGTCGAAAAAACCTTGTTTTCTATCGATGGCAGTCGTAGTGGGAAATCCCAATACGCTTGCCACCTGTAAGGCGACATGGCGGCTCAATAACCCCAGGCGTTCGCCGACGGCGGCGGCTTGGAGAAGTGCTCGGAATTCGCCGGCTGCTTGGCGCGGCTCGGACTGTGGCGCCGAGAATTCTTGGCGAAAATTGGCCAAATACCCCGAATGGGCCGCGCGTTGCAGATAGCTTGGCCAGTCAATGGCTGCCACCGCAATTTGCGCCGAACCGCTATGAAAAATTTGTTCCAACGCGGTTAATCCGTCGTGCGGGGCGATGAAGCCCATGCCTTGGGCTTTAAGGAAATCCCCGGCTTGTACCCGCGCGGCATAACCGATTTCAGACCACGCGCCCCAATTGATACTCAATGCTGGCAAACCATTCGCTCGCCGTTGATGAGCCAAGGCGTCGAGAAAGGCATTGGCGCTGACGTGGTTTGCTTGGCCGACGGCGCCGAGCACAGAGGTGACCGAAGAGAATAAGATAAAAAACTCCAAAGGCAGCGCCAGGGTCTGGCGATGGAGTTGCCAGGCGCCGTCCAGCTTGGGTTCCAAGACTTTGCTGAAGCGGGTCGGCGTTTGTTCGCTCAGTACCCCGTCATCCAGAACCCCGGCGGCATGAATGACACCGGATAGCGCCGGCAGCTTAGTGGCGATTTCCGCCAACAGTTTGGCGGTTTGCTCCGCTTTGGCTATATCGACCTGAAATACGCTGACTTCGGCGCCGGCTTGGCTAATGCCTCGGATTTTGGCTTCGATTGCCGGTGTAACGCCGCGGCGTCCCGCCAGAATCAGGTGGCCCGCGCCGTGTTCCGCCATCCAGGCGGCGACCAGTAAACCTAAATCGCCTAAACCGCCACTGATTAAATAGCTGGCATCTTTACGAAAAGGCAGGGCCGGGCTATCGAAAGATAACACCAGCTTGCCGGTATGCTTGGCCTGCTGCAGGGTGCGGAATGCCGATTCCACCTCGGCTGCGGCAAAGATTGTGCGTGGCAAGGGCTTGAGTTGGCCGTCGCCGAACTCGGCTATCAGCCGTTGCAGCAGGCCTTGCAGCAGCGCGGGTTGTTCCAGGTACAAAGCCATTAAATCAATGGTGTGGTAGCTGACGTCCGGCGCCAGTTCGGCGACTTGTTCGGCGCTGCGCAAATCGGTGATGCCGATTTCCAAAAACCGGCCTCCGCTACGCAGTAAGGCCAGGCTTTGACTAGTGAACTCGCCGCTCAAGCAATTGAGAACAACGTCGACGCCTTCGCCAGCGGTCAAACGCCTGATTTCGTCGCCAAAGTCGAGATTGCGGGAGCTCATGATGTGTTTGACGCCCAAACCGCGCAGCACCGGCCATTTGCTTACGCTGGCCGTGGCGAATATTTCGGCGCCGGCCCGCTGAGCCAGCTGGATAGCGGCTTGGCCGACGCCGCCGCTCGCGGCATGGATCAGTACGCGCTCGCCTGCTTGTAAATGGGCGAGATCTTCCAAGGCATAGGCGGCGGTTAAAAAGGCGATGGGCAGCGTCGCGGCTTCCTCGAAACTTAGGTTGTTCGGCAGGGCGGCAACCGTCCGGGCGGGAACATTGACGTAACGGCTGAAGCTGCCCGGCGCCATGGCCAGTACCGAATCGCCGACGGCAAGGTGGTTCACGGTCGATCCCACGCGAGTCAGCGTGCCGGCGCATTCGATACCCAATACCGGTCCGGCGGCGGCAACGCTATGCAGCGCCAACAGCAGATCCTTGAAGTTGAGTCCGGCAGCCCGCACCAGGATTTCTACCTCGTCTGGCTTGGGGGCCTGGCGTACGGACGGGCTCCAGACCAATTCGTCGAGGTTGCCTGTTGCAGGTACGCATAAACTGTAGGCTTCCGACTGCGGTAAGCCGCGTTTGGCGCTGTGCCGCACCAGTCTTGGCACCAGGCGTAGCTCGCCTCGAAAGGCGATCTGATCCTCAAGCGGCGCTTGGCTATCTGCGCTCACTTCGGCGACGATGGCCGCGATTTCATCTTCTCCGGCCATGGCGGGCAGATCGATACGAATGCAGCGCAACTCCGGGTATTCCAAGGCGATACTTTTACCCAGCCCCCAAACCGGCGCCGCGGCCAAACTATTCACCGCTTCACCCGACACCGAGACGGCACCCCGTGTGATTAAAACTAAGCGCGGCGGAGCCATGAGCTGATTTTTGCCTAAGGCTTGGGCCAGATGCAGCGCCGTTTCCCAGCCCAGGCGAGCGCTTGCGGTCAGCGAAGACTGGTCATCATTGGGTGTATGGGTATCGAGGCTCCAAAAATGTGCGCAGTAAGCCGGGCCTTGGTCGCCTAGATCGCTGAATAAGCGTTGATAATGCGCGGCTTGGTAAGGATCGATGCTGAAACTGTCGGCTTGCAGGCGCCGGTATTGGCTACCCGGATAAACCACCGTGCAGATTGAGCCGGTGGCGCGCAGGTATTGAGCTAAGCGTAAGCCCGTTCCACCGGCATCGGCGAAAATTAGCCAGGGTTTGGCCAGGCTTTGATCAAGCGCTTGCGCAGCGGTTTGAGCGATGATGATGGACTGGTGAATCGGCGGGCAATCGATGCAGTCGGTTTCTTGAAAGCCCGATGCCTGCAAGGCGTCGCACCAAGCGGACCCTGATAGCAAGGGATGGGAGGGGCGCAGATGCTTGTCGTTAAATCGCCACCAGCCGCCAGTCATGCCGAAGATGAGGTCTATCCAGTTTTGCGGCGCGCTACCTTCCAGCATTAATAACAGGCCGCCGGGCGCCAACAAGCTGCGGGTGTGTTTCAGGGTTTGCGCCAAATCTTCGGTGGCGTGTAAAACGTTGGAGGCCACCACGATGTGGTAATCCTGGAGTTTGAAACCTTGTGCCTGCGGATCTTTTTCGATGTCCAGGGTTTTGTATTCGATGAATGGATAGGCGGCAAACGTCGTTTGTGCTTGCAGCGTGAAAGCAGGCGAAATGTCGGTAAAGACATACTCGCTGCGCTCTGCCGGCAAATGCGGCAACAAAAATGAACTGGCACCGCCGGTACCCGCGCCGATTTCCAGAATGCGTATGCCGCTGCGTTGCGGCAGCGGCTTAAGCGCGGCCAGCAAAGCTTGCCGAAACACCGCGCCCACGGCTTGCGCTCCGGGCGGATCGCGATACAGCGCGGCCAGCGCCGAGCCGTTGCCGCCGGGAAATAATAATTCTTGCAGCGGATCGCAGCGGCCTTGCAGGACTCGCGCCAGCGCGGAGCCGCAAGGTTCCAGCAGATCGAGTTCCAGGCTTACTTGCGGATAATGGCCGCGCAATTCTTCTGCGGTTTGTTGCGGATTGGGAGTGGCTAGTGTGTGCAGCACCGCCCAGTCGTCGGTGTTACGCAGCAGAATGCCAGCTTCCGCCAGCATTTCCAGCATGCGTTCGAACAGCTGCCGGTGGGCGGGCACAATACCGAGTCGAATGGCTGCTTCCAAGCTTGAAAAACAATCTTGGCGTTGAAAGCTTAGGCCCATGTCCTGGAATGCACGCAACACATAGGCTACACACAGCTTGTCCAATTCATCCAAAGCCATGCCGCATTGCTCCAGCCGCGAAAGCCGGATCCCTGCCGTCATCGCAGCGTTTAATGCGGCGCTCATCGTCGTCGGCGACGCCGGTAAAGCCGAGTGAGCATTCGGTGAACACAAGCCCCGAGGCTGCCAGTCAACCCGGTAAAGCCAGCTTTCCAGGTCGTCGGCTTGGCCGGATGCCGCGGTCGACAAACTGTTTGCATTAGCCTGCTTGGCCTTGAATCCTTCGATGACGGCGATGATTCCACCCTCGTCGTCGAACAGCAACAGGTCGGCAGTGAGAAATCGCCGTTCGTCGGCGTTATGGACTTTCGCCCGGCACCATAATCGCGTGCCAGGTGCACGGTACAGTTGTAAACGATCAAGCCCCACCGGTAGCCAGGTTTCGTTGGCGCGGCTGTCGACCAAGGTGGCAATTAATATCTGGAAGCAGGCATCTAAAAGCACCGGATGTATGTGGTAGCCGGCCGCCTCGGCAAGCAGCCGCTCGGGCAACTTAATCCAGCCCAGCGCTTGGCCATCGCCTCGTCGCAGGCTTTGCAATGCCTGAAAATTGGGGCCGTAGGCTATGCCGTGTTGCTCGCAGTGTCGGTAAAAATCCGCGATATCAATGTCGTCCGAGAATTCGGCCAGAACGGCTTTGATATTGACGGGTGGCGGCACAGAATCTGCCGCGATGGCGGTAATACCGCCGGTCGCATGGCAGGTCCATGGCTGCGCTGGTTTATCGCTTAGGCTGTAAATTTCAAAATGAGCCGCTTGTTCCTTGGTTTGCGTCAGAATCAATTGCATGGTTTTGTCGCGATTGTCGGCAAAAATCAACGCTTGTTGAATGCTGACATCTTCCAGGCCAGGCAGGACAGTATTGCCATTCCGGCTGGCGGCGGCCAAGGCCATTTCGATAAAAGCGGCGGCGGGCAGCAGCGCTTGCTGAAACACCCGGTGGTCTTGAAGATAATTGTTGTCGTTAAGGGTTTGTTGATAACGTATTTCACCTTCTGCCAGCGCTGGCAAATTCAGACGCTGGCCGAGCAGCGGGTGCTTGCTAGCGCTGCCGGCCATATTGCCGGTTTGGTTGGTGGATGAACTCCGCTCCACCCAAAATCGTTGGCGTTGAAAAGGATAAGTCGGCAACTGCAGAGACTGGTGGCGGTGTTTGGGATACAGGCTAGGCCAGTCGATGGACTCGCCGTGCACAAACAACTGGCCCAGGGCGCGGTTGACTTGTTGGTCGTCGGCGGTGTGTTGCCGCAAGGCGGGGATCAAGACCGCGTCCGGGCAGAGCGAAGCGGCCATGCCCAGCAACACCGGATGGGGGCCGATTTCCAGCAGTAGTGAGATGCGCCGCTGTTTTAACGCGGCGACGCTGTCGGCAAAGCGTACCGGTTTGCGGATGTGTTCGAGCCAATAGGCTGGCGTGGCGATGGCTCCGGTGATCAGTTGGCCGCTGACATTGGAAATTAAGGGTATCCGCGGCGCGTGGAAATGGACTTCGGCGGCGACCTTGGCGAATGCCGCCAGCATCGGTTCCATCAACGGCGAGTGGAAGGCGTGGGAGACCTGCAGCCGGCGATGGCTGACGTGTTGGGCTTGCAGCGTCTCCAGCACTTGCTGCAGCGCGGCTTCCTCGCCCGAGATGACTACGTTGTCGGGGCCGTTGATCGCGGCGATGGCCAAGCGGTCGGCCAACGTGGCGGCCTGTTCGCTCAGGACTTGCGTAACTCGCGTTTCATCGGCAAACACCGCCGCCATCGCGCCGCCAGCCGGCAAGGCCTGCATCAGCCGAGCCCGGGCGCAGAGCAATTTAAGCGCATCCGCCAGGCTGAACACCCCGGCCACGCAGGCGGCCACATACTCGCCGACGCTGTGCCCCAATACCGCGGCAGGCCGTACGCCCAGCGCTTGCCAGAATTCGGCCAGCGCCATTTCCAGACAGAACAGCGCCGGTTGGGTGTAAACGGTCTGGTCGAGTGCCGCCGCCGTCGACGCAAACAGCAACTCGACCAGCGGCACGGGACAATACGGCAGCAGCTGCTCGGCACAACCGTCGAGGGCCTGACGGAACAGCGGCTGGGTTTGATACAGCCGCTGGCCCATGCCCGGATATTGCGCGCCCTGGCCGGTAAACAGAAAGGCTGTGGCCGGCGCGGTCGTGGCCGGAAGCGGATGAGTGAACAAGCCCTCGACCGGATTAGCGTCGGCAAACGCCGCCAAGGCCTCGGCAAACGCGGCAATCGACGCCGCGCTCAACGCCAGACGATAGGGGAAATGGTTGCGACCGGTGGCGGCGCTGGCGCACAGATCGAGCGGCGCGAGGTTCGGGCTTGCGTACAGAAAATCCCGGTAACGCAGGGCCAGCGCCCGCAGCGCCGGCTCCGAGCGGGCGCTCAACACCAGCAACGGCTGCGGCGGACTGGCGGAAGCGGAAGCGGCTGTTGCTGTTGCGGCGACAGCGGGTATCAAATCGACTGGCCCCGCAGTTTCGATAGGCTGATTGGACGGCTTTGCCTGATCCCATTGCAGGGATTGAGCGGACAGCGCCAGCGGCGCCTCTTCAATGATGACATGGGCATTGGTGCCGCTGAAGCCGAAGCTGCTGATCCCGGCGATCCGTGGCCGTTCGCCTCGCTGCCAAGGCTGTGACGCCTGCAGCACCCGCAAGGGTTTATCGGCCCAGGGGAAACGCGGCGTCGGCTGCCGGCAATGCAAATGCCGCGGCAGCGATTCATGCTGCAGCGCCAGCACCAGCTTGATGATCCCGGCCACCCCGGCGGCGGCTTCCAAATGCCCGACATTGGTCTTGACCGAGCCCAGATACAAAGGATTGTCCACCGAACGCGACGGACTAAACACCTGATCCAAGGCCCCCAACTCAATCGGGTCGCCCAGCGCCGTGCCGGTGCCGTGGGCCTCGACATAACTCACCGCCGCCGGGCTTAGGCCGGCATGGCGCAACGCCTGGCGAATCACCTGTTCCTGCGCGGGGCCGCTGGGCACCGTCAGACCGCCGCTGGGGCCATCCTGATTCAGCGCCGAACCGCGCACCACCGCCAGCACCCGGTCGCCGTCCGCCAGCGCATCGCTCAAGCGCTTCAGCACCAGCACCCCGCAGCCTTCGCCACGCACATAGCCGTCCGCGCCACTATCGAAGCTCTTACAGCGGCCGTCGGGCGCCATCATTCGCGCCTTGGAAAAATTAATGCTCAGCCCCGGTTCCAGGATTAGATTCACCCCGCCGCTCAAGGCCAGCTCGCATTCCCGGCGGCGCAAACTCTCGCAGGCCAGATGCAAACTCACCAACGACGAAGAGCAGGCGGTATCGACACTGAAACTGGGGCCGGTCAAACCCAAACAATATGACAAACGCCCCGCCGCGACGCCCTGCGAAGCGCCGGTGCCGACATAGGCATCGATCTGCTGCAGATGCGCCGGCGCGAACAAACGCTGGGCATAATCCTGACCGATGATGCCGATAAACACCCCTGCGGCGCTGCCATAGACGCGCTCGGGCGGAATATTGGCGAACTCCAACGCCTCCCAGGCCACTTCCAGCAACAAGCGTTGCTGCGGATCCATCGACTGCGCCTCGCGCGGGGAAATCGCGAAAAAACGCGCATCGAAGTCTTCGACCTGCTCGATAAAACCGCCATAACGGGTATTCATCTTGCCGGGGGCATCAGGATCGGCATCGTAATAGGCCTCGATATCCCAACGCTGCGCCGGGACCTCGGTGATCGCATCGCGGCCCTCGTCCAGCAACCGCCAAAAATCCTCGGGATTATTCACCCCGCCGGGCAAGCGGCAGGCCATGCCGACGATGGCAATGGCCTCGGTTTTTTCGGCGACGGAAGCCTTGAGCTTGGCTTGCAGCTCATCGATCTTCAGCAGTGCGCTTTTAATCAAGTCCCGCTGCGCGGGGCCGGGGTCGCTGGTTGGGGTCATAGTCTTAGCTTATTCCGCGATGAGTCCGAGTTTTTCCGCCAGTAAATCTTCCAGTTGTTGTTGCGACAACAGATCCAACGCCGCCGTCTGCTCGTCAATGGCCGAACTTGTCGTTGCCTGTGCCGCTACCTCGATCACTTCGAATGATACGGGTAGCATGGTTGCCAAGTGATTGGTCAGCGCTTCGAGCGTTGGGTAATCGAATAACAGGGTTGTGTTCAACGGACAGGCCAGTAGCGCTGACAGCCGATTCTTTAATTCCACGGCGGTTAACGAATCCAATCCAGAATCGAACAAGCGCTGGCGCGGAGCGATAAATCGATTGCTTTCCGCACCGAGTACCCGGTTGATTTCAGCGCTCACCAAGGCGCTGAGCAGGCTTCGCCGATCCGCCACGGCAGTGCTTTCGAGTTGCGCGGGCCATGCGGCTGGCGATGTGGGTGCTGATTCAGTCGTCAAAGTCCTAGCGGACGGCTGGCGTAAAGACTCAAATAGCGGCATGTCGCTGGCGCCGGGGAAGTGGCTGAGGAAGCTTGGCCAATGAATATCCATGATGCCGATTTGAGCCGGCGGATTCGGCCACAGCCGGTCAAGGGCGCGAAAAGCGTCTTCTGCCGACATGGGCAGGATACCGAGCGACGATAGTCGTAAGCGCTGTTTGTCATCAAGACGCGCCGCCATTCCGGCTTCGGCCCATGGCCCCCAATTGATGCTGATCCCGCTTAGACCCTCCGCTCGGCGTTGCTGCATCAAGCCGTCAACGAAGCAGTTGGCGGCGACATAAGCGCCTTGGGCTGGAGAGCCGGTTAATGACACCATGGAAGAAAAGCCGATAAAAAACTCCAAAGGCAGATGGAGGCTGTATTCATGCAGATATTGGAGTCCGACTGTTTTAGCCGCCAGCACCCGCCTGCATCTCGGCCAATCCAATTGGGCCAGGACGCCATCATCCAGCATGCCGGCGGCGTGGACGATACCGGTCAAAGGCGATTGTGCCGAGGCGGTGGCAATAAGATCCTGGACTTGCCCGGCGTCAGTAATGTCAGTTTGGTTGACGTGGACGATAGCCCCCAGTTGTTCCAGCTCTGCAATAACCGACGCCGCTTCGGGACTGGCTGACTTGCGTCCGCACAACGTGAGCCGCCGCGCGCCGCGCGCTGCCAATCGCTTTGCCAACAACAGTCCTAAACCGCCCAATCCGCCGCAGATCAGATAATGCCCGTGCTGACGTACCGGCAGGGTTTTGGAGGTTTCCGCCGGACGATAAGGGACCAATCTGGCGCATAGACGCATGGCATTGCGCCGGACAATTTGATTTTCCAATGACGGGTTAAGCAGCTCATCGACTAGGAAGACGGCATTGCTTTCGGTGCTGTCGGCGCTATCCAGATCTATGCATTGACAACGCCACTCGGGATGTTCCAGTGCAATGGTTTTGCCCAGCCCCATAAAGGCGTTTGCTCGATGCGCGGCGTTGCGGTGGAAAAATCAGGCGAATCGACCATCTGGCTGGCTTGAGTTACCAGGACTAGGCCAGACACCAGCGCGGGCTCTATACGACTCAGGGCTTGAATAAGCTGCAACGCGGGGGCGCAGCTTTGCGCCAGCGTAACTGCCAACTCGCCCTGTGCGGGGCTGTGCAAGCTCCAAAGATAGACGATGCGCGCACTGGCGTGGTTCTTAAAAACCGCCGCCAAAAGCAATGACATATCCTCGGCTCGCAGCGGGTCTATCCGGTAATTCAGCCTATCCGATTCTTCGAAGCGGACGCCGGGATGAACCGATGCTACCGTATGTCCTTGCGCTTTCAGTCGTGCGGCGACTACCGATCCGAGCCCTGCCTCATCCATAAAAATCAGCCAGTTTCGGCTTGTTAAGGATGATGCGGGTTGACGATCACGCTTAATCCAATCCAGCCGGTAAAACCACTGGTCAGGGTCTTTGGCCAGGGTGCGCAATAAGGTCTCCGGTGTCGCGGCGCGGCCTTCCAGCCCCAGGCATTCGGCAATCAATTCGCCCTGTTCATTCTGCAGTTGAATATCGCCGATTAATTTATCGGGGAATTCCGCCACCTGCCGACGGCGAATATGTACCCAAAACTGTTGGCCCTGGGCTGGACGGAGGACGTTGAAACGCTCAATGGCGAACGGTACTAAAGTCGCGTCGTCTTCCAGGGCGACTAGCGTGCCTAACAGTCCGTAACAGGAGTCGATCAGGCCCGGATGCAACAGGTAGCCGTCAACGGCAAGGCTGTGCCGGCCAATAGTGGGCAGCCGCAGACGGCCAATGGCTTCCGCTGGGCCGATCCGAACCGATTCCAGCCATTGATTGCTGGCGCCCAGCTCGATGTGCCGGCGGCTATAGGCTTCATAGACGGTTTGCCCCGCTAGTTCATCGTCGAAACGCTGCCACAATTCCGCCGGGGATGATGCCGGTCGGGTTGCTGGAGCGGGCGAGGTCACATTCAAGTTGCCGCTGGCATGTAGCGTTCCTTCAGCCGTTTCGCTATCGCCTGTCAAGCTGATTAGTCGGAACGAGGCCGTGTTATTGCCCTGCGGTTTAATGGCTAAATGCACGGATATTTCGCCGCCATCGGCGATGGCCAGGGCTTGGTGAAACATCAATTCCGAAACTTGAATAGCGCCTTCGCCGAAAGCCTGCCTGGCCGCACCTAATATCATCGAGGTCAGGCAGGCGCCGGACACCACGGTCTTGCCGAAAATCCGGTGGTCTTTGAGTAGCGGCATTTGAGCTTCACCAAACCGCGTCTCGAACAGGATGGCTTCCAGCAGCGGCGAACGGATCATTCGCTCCAGCAGCGGATGGGCCAACTGCGAGGGAGCGGGCTGGTGGGTTATTCTGGCCTGTGCCGGCGTTTCAACCCGGTATCGCTGGCGTTGGAAGGGATAAGTCGGCAGTTCGGTCCACCGACAGGCTTGATCGGCATACACTGCCGCCCAGTTGATCTCCGCACCTTGTACATAGAGCTCCGCCAAACTGCGGGATAGTTGTTGTTGCTCCGGGATGTTCCGCCGCATGCTGGCCAGCCATGTCGCGCCCTCGGCGATGCAATGGCGTCCCAAGCCAAGCAGCGTCGCTTGAGGGCCGATTTCCAAGAATAGTTTTATTCCGGCTTGATCGAGCGTGGCCATGCCCGCCGCAAAATTCACGGGCCGACGGATGTGTTCTAGCCAGTAATCGGCACAGGCAATGTCTTCGGTTATGCTGCTGCCGGTGATGTTGGAGATCAGTTTGATGCGTGGCGCCGAGTACGTCACGCGCCGCGCGACGCGCTCGAATTCGGCCAGCATGTCGTCCATGCGCTGGGAATGAAAAGCATGGGAAACCGTCAGCGGCGTGGTTTGGATACCTTGTTTTTCCATCAAGGCGCAAATGGCGCGGACCGCGTCTTGATCGCCGGAGATGACCAATTGTTCGGGTTCATTATATGCCGCAATACTAATCCGCCCTTGGTAGGGTGCTATTGCGCTATCGACACGGCTCGCCGGGGCGGCAATCGCCGCCATGCCGCCGCCTGCCGGCAAGGCTTGCATCAAGCGGCCGCGTTCGGCGATCAAGCTTAAACCGTCTTCCAAACTGAATACCCCGGCTACACAGGCCGCGACATATTCGCCGACGCTGTGCCCCATGAGCACCGACGGCGTGATTCCCCATGAGCGCCACAGTTCGTACAAGGCGTATTCCAATGCGAATATTGCGGGTTGGGCGTAAGCCGTCCGGTTTAAAACTTCGGCTTCGCTGTTAAACAGTAAATCGGGTAAGGAGCGGTTTAACAGGGGTTGCAGCACCGCATCGCAACGATCGATGGCTTGTTTGAAAATCGTGTGGGTTTGATAGAGTGCCTGGCCCATGCCAGGGTATTGCGAGCCTTGGCCGGTAAACAAAAAGGCGATCTCGGGGGCGCCGTTTTCGCTGTGTCCGATGACCGGATCCCGGTTGGCTTGGCCCAGTTGGATAAAGTCGGCCAGTTTGTCACGCATCTCGGCCAGACTGCGACCGGTAACGGACAGCCGCCATGGCCAGTGCTGACGGCCGACTGCTGCCGAGTAGCATAGGTCGGCCGGCGTGGTTGATGCGGTTTTCGCCGCATCTTGGGACAAGCGGGGCAGATAGTCGGCAATCAGCGCCAGTAATGCGGGACGGTTCCGCGCCGATAGGTTCAGCAGGTAGAGATTCTGCCGCACATCTTGGGGACGAGTTTCCGGCAGGGGCGCTTCCGCGACGATGACATGGGCGTTGGTGCCGCTGAAGCCGAAAGCGCTGAGGCCGGCAATGCGAGGCCGGCTTGAGCGTGGCCAGGGCGATTGATCGGCAAGGACCCGCAGCGCCAGACTGTTCCAGTCTATATGCGGATTGGGGCGTTGGAAATGGATATTCCGCGGCAGTTGTTCATGGGCCAGGGACAGCAGGATTTTTATCAGCCCCGCCATGCCCGCCGCCGGTTCCAGGTGGCCGATATTGGTTTTTACCGCGCCTACCCTTAAAGGGGATTGCCGATTGACTCCCAGCACCGCGCCCAGGCCTTCGACTTCGATAGGGTCGCCGAGCACGGTGCCGGTACCGTGCGCTTCCACGTAATCCACCGCTTGCGGCTGGAGCCCGGCATCTGCCAGGGCTTCACGAATAACGGCCTGTTGAGCAAGACCATTGGGGGCGGCCAAGCCATTGGTTTTGCCGTCTTGATTAATCGCCGAACCTTGGATAAGCCCAAGAATGCGGTTGTTGTCGCGGATCGCGTCTTTATGGCGTTTGAGCACGACCATGCCGCAGCCTTCGCCGCGCGCATAACCGTTGGCGGATGCATCGAAGGTTTTACATTTGCCATCGGGCGAGATGGCCTGAAGTTTAGAAAAACCAATATGCAATTCGGGGGATAGCATCAGATTGACGCCACCGGCCAGCGCCAAGTCGGATTCTCCGTTCCGAAGGCTTGCACAGGCCAGGTGAAGTGCGACCAGCGACGAAGAACAGGCGGTATCCAAAGCCATGCAAGGGCCTTGCAGCCCCAGGATGTAGGAAAGTCGGCCCACGGCGGTGCTGAAGGTGGAGCCGGTAATGGCATAGGCGTCGATGCTTTCTGGCTGCCCGGAATGGCGGTGGCTGCGGGCGTAATCGTCGCTGGACATGCCGACGTAGACCCCGGTTCTGCTGTTTTTTAGGCGGCTTGGAATCAGGCAGGCATGTTCCAGGGCCTCCCAGGCTATTTCCAGCAGCAGTCTATGTTGCGGATCCATGGCGCGGGCTTCTTTGGGCGATATACCAAAAAAGTCCGCATCGAAACCATCAACCGCGATATTCAAGAAGCCGCCTTGAGCGGTGTACATTTTGCCCGGTGCCTGTGGGTCGGCGTCGTAATAATCCTTGGCCAGCCAGCGATCGGCTGGGACTTCGGTGGTGGCATCGGAGCCGTTTTCCAATAGTTGCCAAAACTGTTCAGGGTTATTGGCGCCGCCGGGAAAGCGGCAGGCCATGCCGATAACGGCAATGGGCTCCTTGTGTTTGAGCGAGGCGTTTTCTTCCAGCAGTTGCCGAATGCTGATCGTGGCTTTTTGTAAAGCTTGTCTATAGGCTTCTTCTCGGTCTTGCTGTGCGAATTGAGCCATTTTTTCCTGATCAGACATAAAGCTTGCCTCGATTTACATCATGGTCAAACAAACGCTCTAAAGCGTGTAACGGAAATTCCTCGCATTGCCAATCCGTCAGCTCCGGTCCCAAGGCCAGGGCCGCCGGAATTTTTATTTGCGGGAGGGGATAGACCCGATAACGGCTATAGGCTTGCAATTTGGCGGGCCAACGTAAAACCGTGCCGTCTTCGCCAATCTCCAGGTCCGGTAAATCGATTTGCAAGCCTTCACCGCTGGCTTTTAAGAGTGCTTCTTTGCAAGTCCAGGTTCGGTAAAACTCGAGCAGTTGTTGTGGTTTGGACCGGGTCAGGCAAGCGTTGCGTTGTTGGTTCGAAAAACATAAGGCGATCAGGCCGGCAAGGTCGGGTATCGGTCGGTCGATTTCAACATCCACGCCGATTTCTATATCGCGGGATACCGCAATCAACCCAATATGCTGACTGTGGGCCATATTAAATTTCCAGACAGCATCGGCGCCAGTCAAAGCGGGTTTGCCGTAAGGGCCATAGGTAAACACCAGGCGTTCCGGCGCTTTTGCACAACAAGCGCCTAAAATCAGTCGTAACGCTCCGCGTCCGCCAATGAAGCGCTGTTGCAGTTGGGGGTGGCAAAGGCATGGGCGCGTTCGCGTTCGTCAGGGGACAAAATAGCTTCCAGCTGGTCGGTAAATCCGCTCAGCGCATCCAAATTAAGCTGCCAAACGCGGACGCTGCCTGTTTCCGGGGACGGCAAAAAATCCGCGGCTTCGGTCGTCGATGGTAAGCCCGAATGTTTCGGAAAAAGCTGTGATTGCGCTTGCAAGGTCGCTATCCGGCAATAATTTCAAGATGCCCCTGTCCGCCGAAAGTTGCCAGATCGACATCGGCTATGCAGCGGACTTTGGTGTAATTGAGGGTTAAACCGCCAACCAAGCGAATTTTACCGGTCTGAGTTTCAAAATTGGCCTGGCTAAGGTCGCTATCGTCCCGATCCAGTTTGATACCAAGCTCGGTTCCGCCCTGAGTTTGCGGGAAGACGATATGCACGAATCCCCGATCCAGGCATCCCTGCAGGGCGGCGATGGATTTTTCAGGGCGCAGGCCTAGCTCAACAGGCTGGGGACCGTCAGCCAGTCGCGCCACCAAGTCGTCCTCGCCGCTGTCTTCGGTTGGTATGGCTTCGCTTGGCGGTGGTGGATTGCGAGCGGCCTCTTCCATCTGTTTGCGCAGGCTGAGGGGGCGCATATCCACCCATACTTTCTCGATATGTTCCAAGCATTCGGCTTTCAGGCCGCTAAAGCCGACATCATTCCAACCTAGGGGAAGTTCGCGCTCGGCAGGCCAGATGGAGTACTGCTCCTCATGATTCACTACCACTTTGTAAAGGGTTTGGTCTTCCTGTTCATCGTGTTGCATGGGTGTCTCTTAGAATGATATAGAGGTTAGGGAATGGATGACCGTCTTAGCCGTTATGTAAGCCAGGCACGACGCGCTCAAAGCACTACAAACCGGCTTGATGCCGTGCTGATTGCCTGCATCAGCGCGTCGGCATCCGAGCGTAGAAAGAAATGTCCTCCCGGAAATACATGGAGATTGGCGCTCTGCGTGGTGTGTTCGCTCCAGGCTTCAACGTCTTCGGGCGAAACTTCCGTGTCTTGGCGACCAGCATACAATTGTAGTGGACAATTCAGCGGCGTATCGGGGACATAGTCGTAGAAGTCGCACAAGGTCAGATCGGCTCGCAGTGTCGGCAGTAAAAAGTCCAGCAGATCCTGATGTTCGAGAATCTCGTCCGGAAAGCCGCCGAAACGGCGGAGTTTTTCGATGAATTCCTGGTCAGGCAATGCGTGCATTGGCGCTCGACGTGCCGGCAAATGTGCGGCACGGTGAGCGGAAAGAAACAGCGTCAGCGGCAACGGTGCGTTTTGGCGTTGCAGGATTTTGGTTAGTTCAAACGCCAGCAAGGCCCCCATGCTATGGCCGAACAACATGAACGGTTTCTCGGCATACCGTTGAATCTGATCCGCAAGAAGCTCGGCCAAAGGCAGGGCAGCGGTATGTGCCGGCTCGCGAAAGCGGTTTTCCCGTCCGGGCAACTGTATCGGGCAAACCTCAATCGCCGGCGATAGGCCTTTTCCCCAGGTTCTGTAGATCGAAGCTCCGCCTCCGGCAAACGGTAAACAAAACAGCCTTAACTGTGCCGCAGGCTTTGGGTTTGGACAGGTTATCCAGTCGTTAAACTTGATGGGCACATGCGCTTTCGCTACTGCGGTGGCGGGTTGGCGGGGGCAAAAGGCTGAATCTAAATTTTCTGTTCTCATGAGTTCAGACTCGGTTCGTCAAGGAGCTTGTCTAGGTCTGCCAGTAGCGACTGCGCGTTAAAGCTGGCGGAATCGTCGCGCGGCGCGGGTTCGGGTGGTTCGCCGCGGCTAGGTTGCGTAAGCGAGATTAGCGCGGCGTCCATCAATTCTTCTACGTAGTGCGTAATGTCGTTTACGGTAGGGTAGTTAAACGCCAGACTGACCGGCAAGGCCTGCTGCAAGTGACGGCCCAGCACATTTCGCATCTGTACCGCCATCAAGGAGTCCAAGCCCTGGTCGGCCAGGGGCTTGGCAGCATCCAAATGCAGCGATTCGTGTATACCCAGCGTCTGCCGTACCGTGTCGTGCACCAAATTGCCAAGTAGCTGCTTGCGAGCTTCCGGCGATGCATGCCGCAGTTCCAGCAATATATCCGCCGTGGAGGCGCCGCTTTCCTTTATTGCCGTTGGGGCGGTTTTGCTGAGTTCCGAGAAGAAATGCGGCGGCGTATTGAGTTGGGCGAGATATTTTTGCCAATCCCAATCGATTACGCTGATTTGTGCGATGTTACCGGTGCTCGCCAGGATTTGTTCCAAAGCCAATATGCCGATATCGGGTTGAATGCCTGTGAAGCCCAAGCGGCCCATATGCTTGGCAATGCCGGCGTCCGATGCGGCGATGCCTATGCTGTCCCACGGTCCCCAGTTAATACTGGTAGCCGCCAATCCCTGCTGTTGTCGATAATGGGCTAAACCGTCCAGGAAAGTGTTGGCGGCGGCATAATTGCCTTGCCCCTGGTTGCCTAACACTGAGGCGGCGGATGAAAACAACACGAAAAAATCCAATGGCAGTGTCCGGCTGAGTTGATGGAGATGCCAGGCGCCTTGGATTTTCGCGGGTAACACTTGTTTAAAGCGTTGCCAACTTTGCTCGGCAAGCATGCCGTCCTCAATGCTGCCGGCGCAGTGCATCACGCCGCGCAGGGGCGGGAGGGCGGTGTCGATTTTGTGGAATACTTCGGTCAGCGCTTGCATATCCGATACATCCGCTCGCATCAAAAGCACTTGAGCGCCGGCCTGTTTCATGCGGCTTACGGCTTCCAAGGCTTCCTTGGCGGCTTCGCCGCGGCTGGTCAATAACAGGTGTCTGGCGCCTTGCGCTACCAACCAGGCGGCTGTGCTGAGTCCCAAGCTGCCGGTGCCGCCGGTAATCAGATAACTGGCATCGCCCCGCACCAGCGATGGGCGCTTGCCGGCGGGAGCCGCTTGGCGGATGAGGCGGGCAACGTATCGTACACCTTGCCGCCAAGCGATTCTGGATTCGCCATCGTCCGGCTGCAGACTGGCCAGTAGATCGTCGGTATCGGTAGGTGGTATCGCCGGATCCAGGTCTATCAGGGTGCAAGCGAATTCCGGGTGTTCCAGCGCCACGACCAAGCCCAAGCCCCACAACGGCGCTTGCTGAATTTGCCGATTGCCCGTTTCGTTGCCGACGGCTTGACTGCCACGGCTGACCAACCACAAATGTGTGCCGTTTGGCCATCCGGCGCGAACCAAAGCCTGAACCAAGTGCAGCACACTGGCGCAAGCGAGGCTTTGGTTGTGGGCTAGCCATTGACTGTCCTCGACTTGGGGTTCGTCTTGACTCCATAAATGCACGATGCCTTGGAAACGACCCTCGGTTCCAACGCTATCTTGCAATAATTTTGCAAAATCCTCGGCTTGTTCAGGGTTGACGCAATAATGGTTTGGCCCGACCATGCCATAGACCGAACCCGGCGTCACCAGTACGCAACGGTCGCCGCGATCAGTCAGCTGTTGCGCCAATTTCCGGGCGGTTTCCCGACGATCCGCAAAAATTAACCATTGTCCCGCTATGTCGACCGCTGGCTGGCTGGCTGCTAACGGCAGCCAAGCGCTGCGGTACAACAGCCTATCGGCCCGGCTCGGCAAGTAGCGCTGGATGGCCTTGAGATTGGCGGCTCGCGCTTCCAGACCGATGAATTCGATCAACACCTGTCCCGAGGCGTCGCACAGTGCGGCGTCGGCAATCACCCGTTTCGCGGCATCGGCGGCGCGCAACACCAAATGTCCCCATAGCGGGCTATCGTCCGGCGTCCGGAAGACGCGTATTTCCTCAATAGCGAACGGTAACCAAGTTTCGTCTTCCGCCAGGATGCCGGTGGCCAGTAGCAAACCGAAGCAAGCATCCAATAATCCCGGATGCAGTTGTTTAGGATCCAGGCCTCCCAGCGATTGCGGTTTACGCAGCCGGCAGATGCTTTCCCGATTCCCGAGTTTGATGGATTCCAGCCAGCGATAGCTCGGTCCCAGATGGATATGACGATCAGCTTGGGCTTGGTAAAAGACCTCGGTTGAGAGGGATTCGCCGCAACGCTCCCAAAGGCTTGGAAAAGATTTGCCGGGCGAGTGAGCAACGGCTGGGGCAAACGTGCCTTCCGCGTGGGTGGCGACGCTGGCTTGTTCCGCTGCGGCGGTGGCGGCAAAGCTGATCAGTTGCAGCGTGGCGTTGCTGTCTGTGGTCGGCGTTACTATCACCTGCACGCTACGGGTTTGTCCGCCGGGAATAATCAGCGGTTCCGGGAAAAAGACATCTTTCAGCACATAGGCACTGTTGCCGAAGCTTTCCGTGGCGGCGTTCAGCATCATGGCGACATGGCAGGCTCCGGATACCACGATTTCATCGTAAACTCGGTGATCCAGTAAAAAGGGCAGGGTTTCCGCGCTGAAGCGATTTTCGTAGATTGTCGCTTGCACGGTCGGTAACTGCAATTTATGACCGAGCAATGGCTGGCTGGAGTCGTTGCTGCGAACGGCCGTTGTCAGGGCGGCGGGCCGATCCAGCCAGTGGCGGCGGCGCTGAAATGGGTAAGTCGGTAGCGGCAAGCGTCGGCGTTGATAAGCCTGGTCGAAGCCTTTCCAGTCTACCGGGCCGCAAACGGATAATTGGCCCAGACTGTTAAGCAGCGTCTGCCAAGCGGTTTCCCCTGGCCGCAAACTGGGTAGCCAGAGTGCGTGGTCAGAACCAAGGCAGCGCGCGCCCATGCCTAACAGAGTCGGTTTCGGACCGATCTCGATAAAGATTTCGCAGCCGTGTTGGCTTAGGCTCTGCACGCCGGCCATGAATTTTACCGGCTGGCGAATATGGCGGCGCCAGTATTCGGGCGTGGCGATTTCGTCGGAGGCCAGGGTGCCGGTGAGGTTGGAAACCAACGGAATTTGCGGTGCGGTATAGCTGATACCTGCGGCGATACGGGCAAAATCGGCCAACATTGGCTGCATCAATGGCGAATGGAAGGCGTGCGAGGTGTTGATCGGCTGGGTGTTATAGCCGTCGTGCTCCAAGCGGGCGACAATCTCGGAGAGGGCTGATTTTTTGCCTGAAATGACGACACTCTCGGGGCCATTTACAGCGGCGATAGCCACATCGTTCGGGTAGGCGGCTAACAACGGGCGTAGATGCGCTTCGGCGGCGAAGACCACCCACATTTCGCCGTCTTTAGGCAAAGCCTGCATCAGGCGGGCACGTTCCGCGACCAATTTCAGGCCGTCGTTCAAGCTGAATACTCCGGCAATACAGGCCGCGACATACTCGCCCAAACTGTGGCCGATGACAAAGTCGGGCTCTATGCCCCAGGATTTCCACAGTGCAGCCAGGGCATATTCGAGCGCGAATAGGGCCGGTTGAGCATAGGCGGTTTCATCCAGCGCTGTCGGGCTGTCGTCAGCCGGATAGAGTATTTCCAACAAGGGCTGGTCCAACCAGGGCTGCAAAATCTCGGCGCATCGGTCGAGTTGCTGACGAAACACCGGCTGACTGCCGTATAACTGCAGACCCATGTCCGGATATTGGGAGCCTTGGCCGGTAAACAGGAAGGCAATTTTGGCTCGGCCCTGGGGAGTTGTTTGTCCCAGTATGACGCGGTCAGGACTCTGCCCGGCGACGAAGTTTTGCAAGTCCTCGCGCAACTGCTCGACAGCATCGGCTGGCAGCGCCAAGCGATGTTCAAACGCCCTGCGACCGGTGTTAGCGGTAAAACAGACGTCAGCCAAACATACTCGCGGGTTATTGGCGAAAAACGCCGCGTAACGTTCGGCCATCGCTAGCAAGGCCGGTTGGCTGCGCGCACTCAGCATCAGCAAGTGTCGCGGCCTTTCCAATTCGTTGATCACGGCTGCCGGCGGCGGCGCTTCCTCTAAAATGATATGGGCGTTGGTTCCACCTATGCCCAGCGAATTCACCCCTGCGCGTAGCGGGGTGCCGGCGGTTTTCCAAGGGGTCGGGCGGGTGTTAATGTAAAACGGGCTATTGTCGAAATCAATCGCCGGATTGGCTTTGTTGAAGTGCAGGGTGGGCGGGATTAGTTTGTGTTGCAGTGCCAGTACCGTCTTGATGAAACCTACCGTTCCCGAAGTGATTTGCAAATGGCCGACATTGGTTTTAACCGAACCGAGTGCGCAAAAGCCCTTGGCTTCGGTGTGGGCGCGGAACGCCTGGGTCAGCGCGTTGACTTCGATGGGGTCGCCCATTTCCGTGCCGGTACCGTGCGCTTCGACGAAGCCGATGCTGTCCGCCGTGACGCCGGACATGGCGATGGCTTCCGCCGCGACTGCGGCCTGTCCCTCACTGCTGGGCGCCATATAGCCGACTTTCACGCCGCCGTCGTTATTGACGGCGGAACCTTTGACCACGGCGTAAATATGGTCGCGGTCGCGGAGGGCATCGTCCATCCTCTTTAGCAGCACGGCGCCGACGCCACTGCCGAACACCGTGCCTTTGGCTTGTGCATCGAACGAGCGGCAGTGGCCGTCGGGAGAAACGATCATGCCGGTTTGAAACAAATGGCCGGATTGTTGCGGCACTTGCACCGCCGCGCCACCGGCGAGAAACAGGTCGGCTTCGCCATTCAGTAGCGATTGGCAGGCCATATGGATAGTCACCAAGCCGGTGGAACAAGCCGTCTGCACGTTAACGCTGGGACCTGTGAGGTTGAGTTTGTACGAAACCCGCGTGGTCAAATAGTCCTTGTCGCTAGCCACCATCAGCAGGAACCCGCCCATGGAATCCAGCGTGGCGACTTCCAAATCGTCCTGGATGTCAAGGGTGTCGCGGTTGGGGTAGAGGTTGTTGAGCAAATAGGTATTCATGCTTGCGCCGGCATAAACACCGGCAACACCTTCGTAAGCGATAGGATCGTAGCCGGCGGTCTCGAAAGCTTCCCACGCGCATTCCAGAAATAAGCGGTGTTGCGGATCCATCAATTCAGCATCGCGGGCAGTGTAGCCGAAGAAGCCGGCGTCGAAATTTTCCACGTTGGCTAACAGCGGACTGGCCTTGACATAGTCGGGATGATGCACAACCGAGGGTTTGATGCCGGTGCCGGTAATTTCAAGTTCGTCGAAGAAGCTGATCGATTCGACGCCTTCGGCCAGATTGTGCCAAAAGCTATCCAAATCGTCGGCGCCGGGAAAGCGGCAGGACATGCCAATGACGGCAATCTCGCTGCTGCCGTGACCGGCTTTGTAGCCGCTGCGCGCTTCCGCGCGTTCCTGACCTCTTTGGGAAGGCGTTTCCCTGAGTCCTTCATCGGCCAGTAGTTCTACCAGCGCGCCGATGGTCGGATATTTGAATAAATCGACCAAAGTCAGTTGTGGGCCGAAGATTTCCACCAAGCGAGCATGTGCCTGCACCAGTAGCAACGAGTGACCGCCTAATTCAAAGAAATTGTCGTTGAGGCCGACTTGCGGGATTTCCAGCAGGTCCTGCCAGATTTTTGCGATCCGGATTTCGATATCCGAGCCTGGGGGCAGTTGTTGGGCCGATTCCGGGCGGCTGCCCTGAGCTAGTTTTGCCAGCCGGTCGCGGTCGATTTCACCGGCTGCGGTCAGCGGCATTTCCGGCAGGTACTGTAAGAGATTGCCGGGACGGCAGCCGGGACGGCGTCCCAGCGGGTCTTCGGCAAACAGCGCGGCATAGAAAGGGTGCTGCCGGTACTGCTGTTTGTTATGGTAAGAGGTACAGGTGAAGGGAATGCTTTCGCCGTTGCCGCACAGGAATTGACCGCTGACCACGAAGTCGGGATTAAGGCCGTTGTCGCATAGACTACGGGTTATTGTTGCGACGATGCGGTCGCCGGGTCTGGTCTCGATGCCTGGATGGAATAACGGTAGATAGACCGGTAGCCAACTGTATTCGTGCTCAATAATGTCGATGACTTCGCCTTCTATAGTGTGAAGGTTTAGCCACACCAAAAAGCCGTCGAGGCGCGACGCCTGATCGATGATTAATTCGATGTCATGCTGTTCCTCTAACGGCGTGATGCGGTTGAAGTCCAGGTCTTCGAAGATGTCCGCGTTGGACAACAGGTTGCCGCGAGGAAAGTTTTTAATGCACAGCCGCAGGTCGAAAGGGTAGCCCACCTCGTCAAAAATTTTGCCGGTATAGCGGCTGGGGACTTGATAAAACCCCGGATGCGGCAGCAAAGCATCGGGAAAACGCGCGGCGGCGATTTTGGTAATGCTGCGGCCGGGAATCATAATGCCACCTGGGCGCAGGAAACGATGCGCGTTGTTGATCAGCGCAGCCGCACCTTCACAGCCGCCGATCGGGCCGACGATTTCAGACACGCAGATATCGGCCAGTTCCGGTAGGTCGACTTGGGTTGCATCGCCGTGGACGATGGTGATTTTGTCTTCCAAGCCCAGCTGTTGAATGTGGGCCACCGCTTGCGCGTATGCTTCGTCGCCCATTTCGATGGCGTAGACTTTGCGCGCTCCCGCTTCCAGCGCCAACCTGGCCAGGATCGCCTCTTTACCGGTGCCGATGTCGAGGACTATTTTGCCGGGAACCGTGCGTTGTAGCGCGATGCGGTAACTTTGGTTTCGACGTTCGTCGTTGGCCAGTGCGTAATAAATGAGGTCGTCGTAGACGAAATATTCGGCTACCGACGGCCACAATTCAAGCTGCTGTGCGCCGGCGCTTTCCGGTTCGTGTAATTGAATATAGTCGCAGGGGATTGGCGTTCCGTAGCGGTCTGTCAGCGGTTCCGGGTTTAAGCCCGACGGCGCCATCAAGCGGCGCGCGGTGAAATAAATTTTGGTTTTAGCCAATTGCGGCGGGCCGCTGTGGGTTTTTGCGCGAACAGCCGGGCTGGCGTTATCCAGACCGATGAGTATCTGGGTTTCGTTGAGTTGCAGTGCAACCAGGATGGCATTGAGGTTGCCGCGCATTAGGCTGGTCGCGGTTGATTGCTCGTTCGGCGAGCTCGCTATGTTGAGTAGGTCCCAGTCGCTCAGGCCGATATGGCAAACACGCGGACTGTTTGTCATCGTTGGCCGCGAGTCGAATTCGGTGGGCAAATTTTGGTTGGCGGGGTTGAAACAGCCGTCTGTCGACGACAGGGTGACAAAAAGTTTGCCTCGGTATTGCTCAAGAATGCGATGGAGAGCGCTCGTGCCGATTAATTCAGCGCTCAGCCGGGTTTGCAGAGCTTCCGGGGGGAGCTCCAGCAGCGAACCGTCAGCTAAAGTGTGTGCAAGGCGAATGATCCCGTCCAACTGATCACCCCAAGTGGAGAGCGCGGCGCTAACAGTCTGCTGGAATGCGGCCTGATCCAAATCGGCAATGGCTAGATAAATGCATTCGCCGGACAATTGCCGTAGTCGTTGGTAGTAGGCAAGGCGGTCGGCGTCTTTGTCTGTCAGTCCTGATTGCGTTAGCAACGGCGTCTTTCCCAGCAGCAGCAGACGGGCGTGGTAGCGGTTGAGCAGATATTCCGCCAATTGCGGTCCGATTCCTTCCAGGCCGTTGTCAATGATATAGACGGCTTGACGCCGGAAAGGCAAGCCGATAGGGAACGCTTGGCTGGCAGTAGCCATATCGATTGGCTGTAGGCCCATGACCCAACGATGTGGCCCGCGATAGGCGATTTCGCTGTCGATGGCGGTTCCCAGCAACTCTTTGACGATAGCCGGCGCATAGGTCGGCGGGTTATCCGTTGGGCAATCCAGTTGCAGGCAGCGCAGGGCGGGGAACGCTTGTTCGATGCGATGCAGCAGTTCTGAACGCGCGGCATTCGCATAGCCAATAGCGTCGTGCGTATCGCAGGAAACCGTCAGCAGCCGTAGCGGTCCGACGGTGCCGAGTGCCGACAGAGCCTGGGCCAGAGCTAATAGATTGCCGGCTTCGGCGGGTTCGGAGGCATAATCGAACAGGTTCAGAATGGGGCCGAGTCGGATATCCGATGTCCTAATCCATTCCAGTAATCGCCGATAGTGTTGCGGATCATTCGGACGGATCGAGAATTCCAGCGCGCCGAGTTGAGCGTAAGATTCGCCGGATTTGACGACTATGCATTGAATGCCTGCTGTAGCTAATTCGGAAGCAACCCGTAAACCCAGTTCAAGCCTGTCGAGAAAAATAAGGCTGGCACCGCTGTCTGTGCGGTTCATCGGCGTTTGTTGCTTGCGTCGCCAAATCTTTTTATGGAAACGGTCCGGCAGGGTGTGTTCGTTTGCCGTCAATACATCCAGATGCTCGAGGATGGCCTGAAAATCACCTTGTTGGAATTGGCTAATGAGTTTTTTATGCTGGATCTTGCCGATACCGGTTTTGGGTATCGCACTGCAATCGAGCGGAATCAGGTAATCCGCTTTGATACCCAAGCGCTTGATCAGTCGCGACTGGATGGTTTTTAATAATTTGAGCAGGACGGCATCGTTATTTTCGTAGTCGGCATGGAAGAAAATTGCCAATTTCAGTTCGTCACAGCCTTGTGGCCGGACCGCGCAAGCTGCGGTAAACGATGCGGCGATTCCGGGGATTTGTTCAACGGCCGCCTCGATCTCGTTATTATAGAAATTCGCGCCGTTGATGATGATGCCGGCGCCGACACGTCCGGTGAGAACCAGTTCGCCGCCGGAAATAAAGCCGGAGTCGCCGGTATCGAACCAACCGTCGGCCCCAAACACCTTGTTTGCCTCGGGATTGAGGTAATAGCCGGGTGTGAGCACTTCGCCTTTAAGTTGAAATCGACCGATGGTTTCTTCCGGCAGCACACGCTGTTGGTCATCGACGATGCGCATCGAAACGCCGGGGATGACTGGGCCGAGGCTGGCGAAGGAAACGCAACGTTCGTCGTCCACTTCGACCCGGCGAACCGCGCCGCTGAGGGAGTTTCGGTCGAGATGGTGAAAACCAAGGGATTGGCCGGCTGCCGGCTGATGGTAGTTCACGCCCGAGCAGACTTCCGACATGCCGAAAGCGGCCACTAGCGTTGACGGTTGTAGGCCGTAGTTAGCCAGTTTTGCCAAAAAATCTCGGGTGGTCGTGCGTGTGATGGATTCGCCGGCGGTCAGTAGCGATTTAACACAGGATAAGTCCCAGTCCCGTTGCGGTTCGTTGTTGAGGGTATTTGTCACCAATGCGTAGGCAAAATTGGGCGCCCAGCTGTGGCGGGCGCGATACCTGTGAATGAGCTCAAGCCAGCGTAATGGCTGCGCCAGGACATAATCTTTAGGGGCGTAGACCAGTTGGCAGCCGAGATCGAGGTAGCGTAGATGCCACTCGGAAATGCTGCCGATATGGTCGAACGGCAACCAGTTTAAAATGACGTCGTCGGCTGAATGCCGGCACAGCATATTGGTGCCGCGTGCGCGTGCCAGCAGGTTGCGGTGCGTTAGCGCGACGGCTTTGGGTATGCCGGTGCTGCCGGACGACAGCGTGTAGAAGGCCACATCGTCGGGCGCGGCTGTGTGGATTTGCATATCCGCCGGATTGTCGCGTAGCGCTTCGATGGCAACCCAGTTGGCATCGGCGAAACTTGTCGTCTGCGACGATGACCGAATAGACGCGCCGTGGGCATGGTTGGTGAAGATTAGCGGTTGGTCGAACAGGCTCCAGACCTGCTGGAGCTGCTCCAGGGCTCGGCTTTCAATATCGTAACTCACGGGCACCGGAACGATAACAGGCTCAAAACCGCCCAGTAAACAGCCCCAGAAGGCGGGCAGGATATCGTCGTTGCGTTCAAGCTGGAAAACGACTTTATCGCCGGGTTTTAGGTCGGTGCGTCGTAAGCCGTGGAGTATTCGGCAGGCTTCCGTTAGCAGTGAGCCGTAGCTTTCAATGCGTTCGCTGCCGTCATGGTCGATATAGATAATGGGCGTGTCGGTTTGGGCTGCAAATAAAACCTGCTGCAGAACTTGGGCCGCACCGTCGCGTTGCGGTAAGGGTTGTCCGTGACTGATGGCGGCGGGCGCATCGCTCAGGGTTGCTTGGAGCGGGGTCTTTGCTTGAGACTGATGCGCGGCGCCTGGCACGGCGTTTTTCAGCAACTTGCCGACGTGGATATGCCGAGGCTTATCCGGCCAGTACCCCGAAATACAGGCAGCCCGTTCGATGTCGGGTAATGCGGCGATACGCTTAGTGACGTTCTCGGTAAATTCTGCCGACAAAACCGGTACCCGTGCCAACGCGGTTTCGTCTACTGTGCCGTCGTCGTTGAGGGGGAGATAGGCCACGGCTACGAATGTAGCGATTTGGCCTTCGGCCTGTGCGTGCAGTCGGAGTTGTAGCTGTTCGAAGTTGTCGGCTTCCGTTGTCACGATGTAGGCGACACGCTCTAATTTGCCTTGTTGCGTTTTCCGTTCGAGGACCATGTATTCCTCGATTGCTGGATCGTTCAATAGTGCCGTTACCATGGCGAGTCCGTGTCTGTATTCGTTATTGTTCTACATAGTCGAAGGCACCATTCCGGCAAAAGTCGCTCGGCAGGCTATGGCGCGAATTTTTGTGAAGCATTTTGTTAATCGGGCTGCGGTAAGGTGTGGCGACTACTTGAGTTGGATATGGTCGAAAATTCACGGCTGGTGTGCGCGGCCAAGGCCTTCCGAACAGGGAGGCAACTTGAAGCGGACCACAGATGTCGAGCGGCGCAGCTAGCCGCAAAGCTTGGGCAATGCTGTGCACGGAAACAAAATTCCGTGGAGAATCGAGCATATCGAAAGGGCTTTTGCTCGGGAGTCGGTAGGGTCTGGGCTTGTTGAAATCGGTGGTAAAGTCATTCCAGTTATACATGGTGGCAATACTCGACTTGTTATGGGCGAATTAGTATACGGGCTGCATGGGGAAGACGCGATGACACGCCGACTACAGGATCTTTACTGGAAGAAACCAGGATATGCAGGTCAAAAGGGGCCTGGCGCCGGCAAAATTGGCAAATGTCCGGCATTGGTCTGTCCTCTCGTAATTATTGGGGATGGAAGTCCGCTTAAAAAGAGTCTCCTCCTGCTCGAATCATGGCATCAATAGCCCTGTAGTCTGCCGACTAGACTAGCAGAGATGCTGATGTTTGAATAGGGCAGGTGTTTTTAGGTTCTCTCAATAGCATCAATTCTAGTGTGTGTTACGGCACTGAGTCCAATCATCGGCCATTGGGCTGCGCAGTGCCATCGACTTGGCGAGTGTTTTGCAATGCTGACGATTCACGGCCATGAAAAAACCGCCGGCCTTGCGGCTGAATGTCTAGACTTGAGGATAGTCTGATAGAAACCAAAGAAAATTCGAAATCATTCAGAGTCAGCAAGCTTATACTTCCAGACGTAGGGCAATAGATTCGCCAATTCGTAACAAGGAGATACGCCTTCGTAAAATGAGATAAAACTAACTCGAGTGGATTTGTGGAGTCACCTTTGCAAGCTATGACTTTGATGATGACGTTAGAGACGGTTCGGGAAATTTTGGCTGAACCTGACTGAGAATTCATTTATAGCAGCCTATACTGCCGGCTCCTTTGTGCTGTTTACCAAAGATCCTTGATCAATCATCAAAGGAAACACCATATGAAAATGCTGCGCGACCGATCAAAACTTCTGATTTGGTTAATTTTGGTGCCCGTCAAGGGCTTGATTTAGCCTCAAAATTCTGATGACAAATAAAATGAAACTTCTTGGAAATCAAAGGCATAATTTCGACAAATACTGACAGGGCGCCTGGTTAAATTGTTGGTAAATATACAAGGCAGGCCTAATTGTGATTCCGGTTGTCGTGGGTTCGAGCCCCATCGTTCACCCCATTAAAATCAGACGTTTAGTTATTTTGCCGGTTGTCACGACAGTGCTAACTTTCGGGCCGCATAGCTAGGCGGTCAAAATTTCGTCCTTTCGGTCGATAGTCTCAATTGTCGTTGCGACCTTATCTACGCAAACCATTAGGTTTCGGATTAAAAGTTATAGTTTTATTTCTGGCATTTGCATTTTATGCTGTATTTCCTGTAGCGCCGCTTTGTGTTCCAGCCCTAACGATAGCCTGATAAATCCCCATCAATTCTTAATGCCCGATGACAAGGTATTGCTATGGCTAAAGGATTGGCTGCGTATGCGCTCTCTGGTGCTCGGCCGAATTCGGTGAGGCTTATGCGGGCAATGCCGCTGTAACTAGTTGTAGCGCTTATAGGAATTCCCTGTAATGCATTGCCAAATGCGCTGCGGGATGATGCGCGGCCAGTATCTAAGATTAGTTCTAGCTCCGGCCTCTGGCATCTCGATAAATTTCCGCAATTTGGCGAAAATGTGCTCGGACTCGGCGAGCCATCCGGAGAATTGTCCTGAAGGTTATTGCTAAATTGCCTGGAGCGTTGCCTAAGGCGAATACACAATTTAATCAGCCAGCCAGCCAGCCAGCCAGCCAGCCAGCCAGCCCAGCGGACAGGGGGCGATGTCGACTAGATTGACTCGTGTCAATGGTATGTTTTTTTATCGGAGTGTCGCTCGACAAAGCTCCGTGCCTGTCTTATCCATGCCAATCTGGTAAAGTAAGATTAATCCAGTCACTGAACAAAATAATGAAAAAACTATTAAACCAAAGCTTCTTAACCAACTTTATCGCTTTGCTGATTATCGCTGCCGGCTACGCCAGCCCGTTTTATCCGGAAACCTTGAAAGCGATTGGCTTTTTTGCCTTTTCCGGTGCAATTACTAACTGGTTGGCCATTCATATGCTGTTCGAAAAAGTGCCGTTCTTATATGGCTCAGGGATTATCCCGGCACGTTTCGAAGAGTTTAAAGCATCGATCAAGGCCCTGATGATGCAGCAATTTTTCACGGTGGAAAATATCGAACAGTTCATCGAAAGAGAAGAGCAGCAGGGCGGAAAGGTGTTGAATTTGCACCCTTTGTTAAACGCAGTCGATTACGACAAGGTTTACGAAGGCTTGGTATCCTCGATTATGGCTTCTTCGTTCGGTGGCATGTTGTTGATGATGGGGGGCGAGGAAGCGTTATTGCCGTTAAAACAACCTTTTACCGAAAAAATGCAGCACACTCTGCTGGAAATGGTGGAGTCAGAGCGATTTAAACAGGCTTTGCATCAGGGCTTGAACGCTCACAAGATTGGTGAGGATTTGACCGGCAAAATAGAAATGGTGATCGATAAACGCCTGAATGAGCTGACGCCGCAGTTGGTCAAGGAAATGGTGCAATCCATCATCAAGCAACATTTGGGTTGGCTGGTGGTGTGGGGCGGCGTATTTGGTGGAATCTTGGGCGCTGTATTCGGTTTTGCCTGAGCGGCGTGACTATGACTACCATCGAACTGGCTTACGATAGTTTTGGCGCACCCGGCGACACGCCGTTACTGATTGTGCATGGTTTTTTGGCCGCCTCGCGTAACTGGCGTTCGGTAGCCAAGCGTCTATCCGCACAGCAGCACGTTTATGTGCTGGATATGCGCAATCACGGCAGTTCGCCGCATGCCGAGGTGTTGGATTATCCCAGTATGGCCGCTGATCTGTTGGCTTTTATGGACAGCCATGGTATCGCCAAGGCGAACCTGCTCGGACATAGCATGGGCGGTAAGGCGGTGATGTGGTTTGCTTTACATTATCCGGAGCGGGTCGCCGGTTTGATCGTTGCCGACATTGCCCCGGTAAGCTATCAGCATAGCTTTGATGATTTGGTCGACGCCCTTAGTCGTTTGCCGGTGGACAGCATTGGCAATCGGAAGCAAGCGGAAGAGGCGCTAGCCGAGGCGGTCCCGGATTTGGCCTACCGGCAGTTTTTATTACAAAACCTGTTGCTGAAAGACGGCAATTACTATTGGCGAATCAATTTGGACATTATTCAAAAAAACGCCCACCACATTGTCGGGTTTCCTGATGTCGGTGACAGCGTTTTTCCTCGGTCGGTGTTATTTATCGGCGGTGGAAATTCCAAATATCTGGATGAAGAAGCGATTTATGCGGTGTTTCCGCAAGCGCAAATCGCGACAATTCCGGATACCGGCCACTGGCTATATGTAGAGCAGCCGGACGAGTTTTGTAGCTTGGTGCAGGATTGGTTGCTTGCTGCGTAGCGTTTAAGTCATTGATCTAAGCCGGTTTAGAACCTTGGTACACTGGTCAATAATTGGAATGACGATAAGCTTACCGCAGTAATCTAGTTAGTTCAGTGCGGAGCGGTAACACATGACAGACCAATCATCTCAACAAACTCACGGTGTCAGACGAGGCAAGCCTGCGGTGCCGCTCGACGATTTGTTGCTCGCTGAGTCAGAGCACGGACTCAGCGAATATTTGTTGCTATCGCTAAGCGATTACGGCGAGCTAACCAAAGTTAGTATCACCACGACCGATGTCGAGCCGCGAACCTATTCCGCTTTTATTCATGCGTCCATGCCGCTGGATTGTGCTTCAGTGGTGTTTTTTGCTCAGCCAGTTAAGTTGGGGGAGTTGAGCGAGCATCGAACATTGCCGGATAAAAGAAAAGCTTGTGTTAGAATCGCGCGGCTTGCACCGTTTTGGCGGGTGTTGCGGCAAAAGGGTTCGCAACGCCGGCGCTGAGATGCTGCGATAGCTGATGGTTAGCACGCTGAGCCATCACTTTTTTCTTAACTTTTTTATTCGAAATGCTCATGAACAAACCCAAAAAAGTCGCAATTCTCACGGCCGGCGGTTTGGCGCCATGCCTGAACTCCGCTATCGGCAGCCTGATTGAACGCTACACAGAAATTGATCCCAGCATCGAAATTATTTGTTATCGCGGCGGCTACAAAGGCCTGCTGCTTGGCGACTCCTATCCTGTAACCGCTGAAGTGCGTGCCAAAGCCGGCCTGTTGCAACGCTTCGGCGGTTCAGTGATCGGCAACAGCCGCGTAAAGCTGACCAACATCAAAGACTGCGTAAAACGTGGTTTGGTGAAAGAGGGCGAAGATCCGCAAAAAGTCGCGGCCGACCAATTGATTAAAGATGGCGTCGATATTTTGCATACTATTGGCGGCGATGACACCAATACTGCGGCAGCCGATTTGGCGGCTTTCCTGGCTAAAAACGATTACGGCTTAACCGTGATTGGTCTGCCAAAAACCGTCGACAACGACGTGTTCCCGATCAAGCAATCGCTCGGAGCCTGGACTGCTGCCGAACAAGGCGCGAGCTATTTCTTGAACGTCGTGGCGGAAAATAATTCCAACCCGCGCATGTTGATCGTCCACGAAGTAATGGGCCGTAACTGCGGCTGGTTGACTGCAGCCACTGCGCAGGAATACCGCAAATTACTGGATAAAGCCGACTGGCTGCCTGAATTGGGCTTGTCTCGCGAATCTTATGAAGTTCACGCGGTATTCATTCCGGAAATGGCGATCGATCTGGAAGCCGAAGCGACTCGGTTACGCGCGGTGATGGATAAAGTTGATTGCGTCAATATCTTCGTTTCCGAGGGTGCTGGCGTAGAGGCCATTGTTGCCGAATTGCAGGCCAAAGGCCAGGAAGTGCCGCGGGATGCCTTCGGCCACATCAAACTGGATGCGGTGAATCCCGGCAAATGGTTCGGCGAGCAATTCGCGCAAATGATAGGCGCAGAAAAAACTCTGGTGCAAAAATCCGGCTATTTCGCCCGTGCTTCCGCAGCTAATATCGACGACATGCGTTTGATCAAATCTTGCGCCGACTTGGCCGTGGAATGTGCGTTGCGCCGCGAATCTGGCCTGATCGGCCATGACGAAGATCAAGGCAACGTGTTGCGAGCGATTGAATTCCCGCGCATCAAAGGTGGTAAACCGTTCGATATCGAAACCGATTGGTTCACCGAAACTTTGGCGACCATCGGTCAGCACAAAGGCGGCAAAGTAGACGTTAGCCACTAACGGTCAATTAGCCAAATTGTGACAGGCAGGGGCGGATTTATCCGCCCCTTTTGCTTTTTAGGAGGAGGGTGCCTTTATAGCCCTAACTCGCTCAAGCCTGGATGTTCATCAGGCCGGCGGCCCAAGGGCCAATGAAATAAGCGTTCGTCGGCGGTAATCGGTAAGTCGTTGATGCTGGCAAAGCGGCGCTGCATAAACCCATACTCGTTAAATTCCCAATTCTCATTGCCGTAGCTGCGAAACCAGTTGCCGGCATCGTCATGGCATTCGTAAGCAAAGCGCACCGCGATGCGATTGTCGGTGTAAGCCCACAACTCCTTGATCAGGCGATATTCCAATTCCTTGGCCCACTTGCGCTGTAAAAATTCGCGGATTTGGATACGACCGACCGGAAACTCGGCACGGTTGCGCCAGCAGCTGTCTTCGGTATACACCTGCACGACCCGATCAGGATCGCGGCTATTCCAGGCATCTTCTGCCATGCGGACTTTTTGTGCGGCAGTTTCGGTGGTAAATGGCGGTAGAGGGGGTTTGCTTTCCATTGTTGAGCTCCTGAGCGGGTGGCTAAGTCATGTAGACAGGGTTGTCTACTGCTGGCGATGGTAGCAATTGTAGACAGACTTGTCTACAATCGAAACATGATTTCCGATTCCTCTACTATTTTGGACCGACCGCCGCGAGAGCGGATTTTGCTGACTGCGCATGATCTATTTTATCGAGACGGCATTCGCGCTACCGGCATCGACAAAGTGATTGCCGAATCCGGTGTCACTAAAGTGACGTTCTATCGATATTTTCCCAGCAAGAATGATTTGATCCGGGCTTTTTTGGATTATCGGCATGAAGGCTGGATGGCCTGGTTTCGTGGTGCGCTGCAGCGAAACGGTGGCCGAGCGGGTGGTGGGTTGATGCCGCTGGTCGCGACGATGGCAGAATGGTTTCGCAAGCCCATTTATCGGGGCTGCGCGTTTATCAATACCGTCGCGGAACTGGGGGGCGTGTTACCCGATGTGCTGGACATCTGCCACCAGCATAAACAGGATATGGTGCGGGTGATTAGTGAGCTATTGCCTGATAGCCCCAACCGTCAGCAGTTAGCTAACGCTGCTGCGGTGGCGGTCGACGGCGCTATTGTTAAGGCACAACTGGAAGCGCAGGAAGCGGGGGAGAAGCAGTCCCTAAAAAGCTTGGAGACACTATTAGTGGCGCTGGACGCCTTTGCCGAATCAACTGCGGCGGGCAAAGCGCCGCACCACTAGTTTTTCCAGGCCTATCGCCGCATAAACTACTAGGCTAACCCCTAAAATCAACAGCCACTCGTCTTGGCCGATTGCCGCGCTGCCGAACAATGCCTGCATCGGTGGCCAGTAGGTAAACAGTAACTGCAGCAAGGTCATGCTGACTACGCCAAAAATTAGCCATAAATTGGAAAATAGGCCGACATGGAACATCGAGTAATTTAACGAGCGGCAGTTGAATAGATAAAACAGCGAACCGAACACAAACACGTTGACCGCCACGGTGCGGGCTTTGTCTAGGGTTTCGTTGTGCGACAGTTCCCATTCGAATAGACCGAATGCGCCGGCCAGCAGCAGAAAGCCGACCAGACAGATACGAAGCATTAGGCGTTTGGTGAGGATCGGCTGTTTGCGGTTCCGCGGTTTGCGCAGCATCAAACCCGGTTCCTTGGGTTCAAAAGCCAGCATCAAACCCAGCAGCACCGCAGTAGTCATATTGATCCACAGGATTTGCAAGGGCGTGATCGGCAAAGCCACATTGGCGAACACCGCAGCGGTAATCACCAGCCCTTCGCCAAGATTGGTCGGCAAGGTCCAGGCAATGAATTTCACTAGATTGTCGAACACGCCGCGGCCTTCCTCTACGGCTGCTTCTATGGTGGCGAAATGATCGTCGGTCAATACCATGGCCGCGGCCTCTTTAGCGACTTCGGTGCCGCCCATGCCCATCGCCACGCCGATGTTAGCTTGCCGCAGTGCTGGCGCATCGTTGACACCGTCGCCAGTCATGGCTACTACGTGACCGTTAGCCTGCAAGGCTTGCACCAATTGCAGCTTTTGCTCCGGGGCGATGCGGGCAAATACGTCGCAGTCCTTGACGTGTTTGCGATAGTCGGCCTCGCTGTAGTTTTGCAGTTCGGCGCCGCTGATCACCCGTTCGGTATGGCGCATATTCAGCTGCTTGGCGATGGCCAGCGCGGTGACTGGGTGGTCGCCGGTGATCATCTTGACGCAGATCCCGGCTTTATAACAGGCGGCAATGGCTCTGGCAGCCTCGGGGCGCGGCGGGTCGATCATGGCTTGCAAGCCCAGAAATGTCAGGCCGCCGTGCACTTCGCGATGTTCAACTGCGTCGTCGTCATGCTCGGCGCGCGCAAAGGCCAGGACTCTCAAGCCTTGCGCGGCCAACGCTTCGGCTTGTTGGTTCAGGCGATTTTTATCCAGCGCCACCAATTGCATGTCGGCAGAAAAGGCGTTGTCGCAACGCTCCAGCAGGCTTTCCAGGGAACCTTTCAAATAAATATGTCTAGCATCCTCTGCTAGATCGTGGTGCAAGGTCGCCATGAATTGGTATGCCGATTCGAACGGAATTGCGTCCAGGCGCGGATGATCATCGCTGACGCTGGCTTGATGTAGGCCGGCTTTGTGGGCGGCTACCAACAAGGCGGCTTCGGTGGGGTCGCCTTCTATGTGCCAGCTACCGGCATCAGCCATTAATCGAGCGTCATTGCACAGCAAGCCGGCTTTCAGGCATTCCAATAATGCCGGTTTCTGGGGCGGGTCGAGGATTTGTTGATTGCTGCTGAATTTGCCGTCCGGTGTGTAGCCGCTGCCGCTGATCTCGAATACTTCGCCACCCGCCTGTACGAATTGCACCGTCATTTGGTTTTGCGTCAGGGTGCCGGTTTTGTCGGAGCAGATCACCGTGGTGCTGCCCAGGGTTTCCACGGCCGGTAGTTTACGGATAATGGCGTTACGCTTTGCCATCCGCGAGACGCCAATCGCCAGCGTTATGGTCAGGGCCGCCGGCAGGCCTTCCGGGATGGCGCCAACCGCCAGCGCCACCGAAGCCATAAACATGTCTAGCATGGTTTCACCGCGCCAGACGCCGACCGCAAACGTGATGGCCGCGCAGCCGATGATCACCCAGAGCAACAATTGACTAAACTGGCTCATCTTCAGCGTCAGGGGGGTTTCCAATGGCTCGGCACTGCCGATCAGCTTGTTGATACGACCGATCTCGGTGTCGTCGCCGGTACTGACGACGATAGCCAGCGCGCTGCCATAACTGACCAGCGTCGAGGAATAAGCCATATTGCCGCGATCAGCCAATAAGGTGGCTGTGGGCAGGGTTTGTGCCTGTTTTTTTACGGGTATGGATTCGCCGGTTAGGGCGGATTCATCGATTTTCAGTTCGCGGCTTTGCAACAGGCGCAGATCGGCAGGTACCTTGTCGCCGGATTGTAGAAATACCAAATCGCCGGGGACTAATTCCGCAGCGGCGATACTTCGGCGTTGGCCGTCCCGTAGCGCATTGCTACTGATGTTCAAGGTTTGAGCCAGGGCGTTAATGGCTTTCAGCGCATTGGCTTCCTGGATAAAGCCGATCACAGCGTTGATGATAACGACGCCAAAGATCACGCTGCTGTCGGTCCATTCTTCTAAAAACGCCGTGGTGGCGGCGGAAAGCAGCAAAATGTAGATCAAGGGCTGATTAAATTGTGCCAGTAACAAAAGCAATGGGCCCTTGCCGCGGCGAGCAGTCAAACGGTTTGCACCGCTGGTCGCTAGGCGTTTTTGCGCTTCGTCGCTGCTCAGGCCTTGACCCAGTTCTACGCCAAAATGCGTTAATACTGTTTCCGGTGTTTGGCTGTGCCAGTCGGCTTTCGGGTAATTGTCCATATGCTTGGATTAAGTGATTGAAAACGGCGGCGCGGCCGTCGGTTTAGAGCCAAATAAGTCAGCGGCTAAAGCTATGAGTCGACAAAGAATACTTTGTACTTGTTCCCTAAAAGGTATGGGGTTATAGTCCATTCCCGAGGTCTATGACCTCATTCTAAATTAAAATAAAAACAAATAGTTGGAGGTATTTATGGGCGGAGTTATCGAATTAGTGGTGTTGATGTTGATTATTGCCATCTTCGCTTTCGCACCGTTAGGGTATTTTATTTACATGTACACCATGAAGAATGGCGAACCGTTCGGCGACATCGAGCCGCACAGTGATAGCGATTCAGCGCTATTGAGAAATGTCAGCAAAGCCATTCTGATGGTTAAAGGCAAACTGGGAAGAAATTAATTACGCCTTATTTGCCAGCAATAGAAAGCCGGGTTTAGCCCGGCTTTTTTATGCGGATTAGCTTATTTCGAGCCGCAGCTTGGGCAATTTGGGTTTTTCTTCAAGCGCATGCTATGCCATTCCATACTCAGTCCGTCCAACAACAGCAAGCGGCCAGTCAATGTGGTGCCGGTGCCGACTATCAGCTTGATCGCTTCCATGGCCTGTATGCTGCCGACGATGCCGGTTATTGGCGCGATCACGCCATTGCGAGCGCAATTTTGCAATTCCTCGCCCTCGCTTTGATACAGGCAGTTATAGCACGGACTGTCGTCCAGACCGGGTGTAAACACGCTGACTTGGCCCTCGAAGCGGATCGCTGCACCGGAAACCAGCGGTGTCCGCCTTTCCACGCAAGCCTTATTGATGGCAAAGCGGGTGGTGAAATTATCGCTACAGTCCAGCACCACGTCGGCATTCGTCACTTCGTCAAGTAATTGCGCGCCGGCCAGGCGTTGCTTGTGAGCAAACACTTTTACGCCCGGATTAATTTTTTCCAGCGTCTGTTGGGTTGAAATAACTTTATCCAGCCCTATATCGGCTGTGTTGTGAGCAATCTGGCGTTGCAAATTGGTTAAATCGACCTGGTCGTCGTCATAGACAGTGATCTGGCCGATACCGGCCGCCGCCAGATACATTGAGGCAGGCGAGCCCAAACCGCCGGCACCGACGATTAACACTTTGGCATCGAGCAATTTTTGCTGCCCGGCAATGTCGATTTGCGGCAGCATGATTTGCCGGCTGTAACGGAGTAATTGTTCGTCGTTCATAGTTTGCATGAGTGGGGTGAGGCGCAGATGATGCCAAAGAGCTTGACAGAGTGCAAAAGCCGGATATTATTAGCACTCGTTGCTAGAGAGTGCTAATAAACTTGAGGCCGTTTAAAAGCTCGCTTCTTCTGCAAGGATGTAGTTGTTTTTTAAATAGCTTTATTAAGTTTTTAACCTTTAACTTTATCTACATTAAGGAGACATTGATGAAAATTCGTCCGTTACATGACCGTATCGTCGTAAAGCGCGTGGAAGAAGAAACCAAAACTGCTGGCGGCATCGTGCTGCCCGGTTCAGCCGCAGAAAAACCCAGCGAAGGCGAAGTTTTAGCGGTGGGTTCAGGTAAAACGTTAGATAACGGCCAAGTACGTGCCCTGGAAGTTAAAGTTGGCGACAGAGTGTTGTTCGGCAAATATTCCGGCACCGAAGTTAAAGTCGATGGCGAGCAATACATCGTCATGCGCGAAGAAGACGTCATGGGTGTTTTGGGTTAATCCCGATTCGTCCGACACCCCCTTTTTCAATTTAACCAATATCTCAGGAATAAGAAATGGCAGCAAAAGACGTAAAATTTGGTGGCGACGCACGGGCACTGATGGTGCAAGGCGTTAACGTTCTGGCTAACGCAGTAAAAGTTACTTTAGGTCCTAAAGGCCGTAACGCTGTGTTGGATAAAAGCTTTGGCGCACCAACCATCACCAAAGACGGTGTATCGGTTGCGAAAGAAATCGAATTGAAAGACAAATTCGAAAACATGGGCGCACAAATGGTAAAGGAAGTTGCCTCTAAAACTTCCGACGTAGCCGGCGACGGTACTACTACTGCAACCGTGCTGGCGCAATCCATCGTTAACGAAGGTTTGAAATCAGTCGCAGCGGGCATGAACCCAATGGACTTGAAACGCGGTATCGACTTGGCTGTTACCGTAGCGGTTGCAGCGATTCAAAAGGCATCAACCCCTTGCACAGACAACAAAGCAATCGCCCAAGTAGGTACTATCTCTGCAAACTCTGACGAGTCTGTGGGTAGAATCATTGCCGAAGCGATGGAAAAAGTCGGTAAAGAAGGCGTTATTACCGTTGAAGAAGGTACCGGTCTGGAAAATGATCTGGATGTGGTTGAAGGTATGCAGTTCGACCGTGGCTACCTGTCACCTTACTTCATCAACAAACAAGAAAACATGAGCGTGGAACTGGACGATCCTTTCGTGCTGCTTTACGACAAAAAAATCTCCAACATCCGCGAGTTGTTGCCGATTCTGGAAGGCGTGGCGAAATCAGGCCGTTCTTTGTTGATCATTTCTGAAGATGTCGAAGGCGAAGCCTTGGCCACTCTGGTTGTGAACAACATGCGCGGTATCGTTAAAGTGGCGGCTGTTAAAGCGCCTGGCTTCGGGGACCGTCGTAAAGCTATGCTGGAAGACATCGCGGTTCTGACCGGTGGTGTGGTGATCTCCGAAGAAGTAGGTTTGTCTTTGGAAAAAGCCGACGTCAGCCAATTGGGCACAGCAAAACGTGTCCAAATCAACAAAGAAAACACCACCATCATCGACGGTGCCGGCGACGAAACCCAAATCAAAGGCCGCGTCGCGCAAATCCGCGCCCAAGCCGATGATGCAACCTCCGATTACGACCGCGAAAAACTGCAAGAACGTCTGGCCAAACTGGCTGGCGGTGTAGCGGTTATCAAAGTGGGCGCGGCGACTGAAGTGGAAATGAAAGAGAAGAAAGCTCGCGTTGAAGACGCGCTGCATTCAACTCGCGCTGCGGTTGAAGAAGGTGTGGTTGCCGGTGGCGGTACCGCGCTGATCCGCGCACTGTCTGCTCTGGAAGGCCTGAAAGGCATCAACCACGACCAAGACGTAGGTGTCAGCATCCTGCGTCGGGCGATGGAAGAGCCATTGCGTCAAATCGTCAGCAATGCCGGCGACGAAGCGTCTGTTGTCCTGAACGAAGTCAAAAAAGGCACAGGTAACTTCGGTTACAACGCAGCAACCGGCGAATACGGCGACATGATCGCCATGGGTATTTTGGACCCTGCGAAAGTAACCCGTTCCGCGCTGCAAAATGCAGCCTCTGTTGCTGGTCTGATGATCACTACCGAGGTAATGATCGCCGATTCACCAGCTGACAACAAAGCCCCTGCAATGCCTGATATGGGCGGCATGGGTGGCATGGGCGGCATGATGTAATCGCTGTTCGGCCTCGGCCTAAAAACCCCGGTTGCCGCAAGGTGCCGGGGTTTTTTATGGCCTGCCGCTTTTGGTATGGAAAGGTTTTCGAGTTATTGACGCGCAATAGATTGATTTTTGCAGCGAAACATTCGATAACGGCATCAGCAAATGATTAACGGTTTGAAACTACTAACCATGACAAACGATTTTTCGATTCTGATTGCCGACGACAATGAAATCAATCTGTGGTTGTTGCGCGAGCAGTTGGAACACTGGACGATGGATATCGCCTTGGCAAATAATGGCCGGGAGGCCTGGCAACAATTGCAACAGCGGCGCTACGACTTAATTTTCTTGGACGTGAACATGCCGTTTTTAAGCGGTTTTGATGTGGCGGAAAAATTGCGCGGGACTGAAAACTGCAATCGGCAAACGCCGGCGATTGCCGTAACGGCTCATGCGCAGAATCAGCAGCGCGAGCGAGCAATCGAAGCCGGGTTTAATGAATGCCTGGTCAAACCCCTTCGCCTATTTCACTTGGAGCAATTGCTGGCGCGTTGGCGGCAACATGGTGCTGTGAATGCCGAATATTATGCCGGGCAAATTTTGACCAAAGCCCAGCATGACAGACCATTGAGCCAATCGCTGATGAGCAAATTATTTGCCCAGTTGCCCAGTTTAATGAGCGATATAGAGCAGGCGCTAGATTGTGGGCTACTCCAACAAGCCTGGGAGATTAACCACAAACTGCATGGCACCTTTTGTTTTTACGATTTTGCCGATTGTTTGGCGGTGGTCCAGAGTTTGCAAACAGCATTGGAGCAAGCCGACGAAGATAAGGCGCGGCAACGTTTTAGTGCTTTGAAACTCATTCTGAACTGGCTGCTGGATAACCAGGAGCAGGTGCTGCAATGTCTGGTCAAGGATGACAGTCGGGTGTGAATCACTTTGGTCGCTTTTGTTGAGCGCTGCGTTTTTGAGTTCGACGTGTCCGTGCAAATGATGCAAACTGCATCCAATCCTGCAAAGTAAAGACGAGGTAGCCCTTATGAATACAGACCCCTGCACTTACGTCATTTTCGGTGCTACCGGCAATCTGGCGCGACTGAAACTGATGCCCGGTTTTTATCATCTGGAACTGGAAAAAAAATTGCCGGAAGGCACCCGCATCCTGGCCGTGGGGCGCCGTCCTTGGGATAAGGCAACCTGGCTGGCGGAAGTGAAGACTTTGTTACAGGAGCAGGCCAATGGAGCGCTGGACGAGGCGGTATTCGCCCGTTTTAGTGAACGGTTGGATTATCATCGCGGCGATCTCGATCAACCGGAATGCTATAAAACTCTGGCGGAAACATTGAACGGCCAGTCGCGGTTTTCCCGCAATATGGCCTTCTATTTGGCCATAGGTCCCAGCGATTTCGGCAACGTCATCGAAGCCTTGAGCCAAGTGGACTTGCTCAACGAAGAATACGGCTGGCGGCGGGTGGTGATCGAAAAGCCGTTCGGCTACGATCTGGAAAGCGCTCAGGCCTTGCAAAAACGTCTGAGCCGTTACCTGAGCGAAGACCAGATTTACCGCATTGATCATTATCTGGGCAAGGGCATGGTGCAGAACGTCTTGGTATTTCGTTTCGCCAACGTGATGCTGGAACCCTTGTGGAACCGCAATTACATCGACCATGTGCAGATCACTCACTCCGAAGAACTGGGCATAGGTAGCCGTGGCGAGTATTACGACAGCGCCGGAGCAATGCGCGACATGTTGCAAAGCCATCTGTTACAGCTTTTAACCTTGGTGGCGATGGAGCCGCCGGTGTCCATGGATGCCGAGTCTCTGCGCGACGAAAAAGTCAAAGTGCTGAAGTCGATCCGGCCGATCCCCAAGTCAGCTGTGCATGCGCATGCCTTTCGCGGCCAATATGCCCGCGGCAATATCGAAGGTCAAAAAGTGTGCGGCTACCTGGAAGAAGCCAATATTCCCGCTGACAGCAGTACCGAAACCTATGCGGCGATGAAATTGTTGATCGACAATTGGCGCTGGCGCGGTGTGCCGTTTTATCTGCGCACCGGCAAACGCATGGCCAAGGGTCAATCCTCGATTGCGATCTGTTTTCGGCATCCGCCGTTTCAGTTTTTCCGTGATACCCATGTGCAATGCATGACGCCGAACTGGATATTGCTGGGGATTCAGCCCGAAGAATGCATTCGTATCGAAATGACCGTCAAGGAACCCGGCCTGGAAATGCGTACTCGCACCACCAGCCTGGACGCCAGTTTCCGTAATCCCGACGAACGCCGTGTCGATGCCTACGAAGACTTACTACTGGATGTGATGAAAGGTGACCGTTCCTTGTTTTTACGCTTCGACGAAGTGGAATACGCCTGGCGCATTGTCGATCCCATTTTGCAAAATTGGCTGACCGAACGGGATTACATTGCCACTTATCCGGCTGGTTCTTGGGGGCCGGAGGAAAGCCAGCGTTTGTTCGAGAAGGAAGGGCAGTATTGGCGGAGTTCTCTGATGCCGGAGTGTCAGCCGTAATTCTTGGGCGCTGACAAATTTTAGAGCAGGGGGCGAGGTCTGCCCCTTACGCTCGTTGTTCCGCCAGGTCAAACGGGAAACTGGCCTATCTCGACCCTCATGCGCAGCCTGGATGCAGTGCACTGCAATCCTGGGTTTGGTAGCCACATTTCCCCAGATTTCATTTTATCTGCGCCGGGCTACTCTCAAAACTTGCCAGACAGCGCGTCAAAAGCAAATATCCAACCGCAATCGCAACGAGGGTGCGGTGAGTTTGCAAGTGAGTGATCTGCCTGGTCCTGTCGTCCTATGGCAGCCCTTTGCCCCGCCTTGGAATCCAGTACTCGATATTGCACCGTTCAGGCGATACCAGACACATAAGGAGCTGGCCGCCACAACTTGGGCAGCGTTCAATATCGCAGAGGGACGTATGAAACTCTCCGTTATTCACACCGCAGTCGGGACACTCTGGGCCGAACTCTCCAAGATACGGCTCACGGGGCAAATAGTTGTAACCGCCTACGATTGATTTTCGAACGGTCGTGTAACGCTGCGCGACGACAATATCCAAAGGAAGGTAGCTTGGTAGTTTCCGGCCCCGGTACGTTACCCACTGGTTATCGAATTGCGCTAATAACTCTGCCTCTGTGCGCCATAGCTTAGGGTCAATGCGATCATGCAACTCGCCCGCCAGGTGCTTTGCATGAAAGTAGTGAACGAACTCAAAAAGTTCCACGAAAACGGAGCGGTAATAGTCAGGGTTTAGGTCGTACTCGTGGTGCACGATCTTGTTACGTTGAGTACTTGCACGCTTGATGGCGCGTGCCTCTTTCTCGTCGATCTGAATATTCGCAATGCCTTTCAGTCGATCTAGGCAAAGCGTCAGGTTGACCGTGTTCTTCGGACTATCAATGTTCTCGAAGATCAAGATCGGATGCTGGAGTTGAAGCACATGTTTCATCAACAGCTCCAAGCCTTGAATCAGATGAAAGATGGCGAATGACCAATACCTCGACTCCCGCTTCGCTCGTCGAGCGTTACGGATGGCCTCATTGATAAACACGGAGGCATTTTCGAGAAGAGTCACAGTCGACTGCGGCATACTTAAGACGCCCAAAAAGGAATTAAATAGTTAACCGTATATCTACCGGCAAACATACGGCTAAACGATAATTTTTTTATAAGCATATGTTTTTCCTTTCCGTATGTAATTTGCGATAAATATCAAGCGGGGGGTGGCGATCAAGCCTGTGTTGCTTCCATCAGCGGTGTGACTGTCATGCCAGCGGCGTAGCCTGGATGGAATCCGGGAAGTTAAGGCTAACAAGCCCCGGATTACGCTGCGCTGCATCCAGGCTACGCAAGCTACGCAAGCTACGCAAGCTGGTTGATACAGTGTTCAATCAGCTGGGGCTAGCGACCGCGAGGTTCGGACTCTGCTACCACCAAAAGCTTGCGGCTTGAGTCTCTCAATCGCTGTCTGTAGCAGTCACTCGCTAAAACTAGTGCTTCGGATAAACCTGTACCCACTCAATCCGCGGTCCATTCATTTCCTTTACGACGATTTCAAAATCGTTAAAGGCGATGCGTTCGCCGGCGTCGGGGATGTCGCGCAGTTGTGCCAAGATCATGCCGCCCACTGAGTCGACATCATCCAGATCCAGTTCTTCGTTTTCCACATCGATGCCCAAAATCCGCTCCAACGAGAAAATCGGCAAGCTGCCTTTACCCAGCAAACTGCCGTCGTCCTGGCGGGTCCAATCGCTCTCGGTTTTCCGGAATTCGTCGCGGATCTCTCCGACCATGGCCGACAACAAATTGTCCAGGGTGATAAAGCCGTGCGGTTTGTGGCCTTTCTGGCCGATGACTGCGAAATGCGGCGAGCCTTGGGTAAAGCGTCGGAATAATTCCAGGGCAGGCATATGCGCGGAGATATGTTGAATCGGCCGTAGATACGGTTCTAAATCGTCGATTTGCTGGCCGTGTTGTTGCGCCAGGAACAAATCTTTCAAATGGATAATGCCCAACACATCAATGCCGTTAATGTCGAAATACGGGTAACGGCTAAAGCAGCTGCTATACACTGTATCCAGCATTTGTTGCTGAGATTGGCCTTGATACAGCGCGGTGATTTCGTGAATAGGCCGCATCAGGTCGGAGACCTCCAGCTTGCCGAAGTCCAGCGCTTTGGCCAGCACGTTGCATTCGTCGCTGGTCAGGTTTTCGCCGGCCCGGCTGGAGCGCAGGATCAGTTTTAATTCGTCGTTGGAATAATGGCTATCTTGGCTGTGGCCGTCGCTGAGTCCGGCGATACGCAACACCAGATTGGCGCTCCCGTTCAATAACCAGATGGCGGGATACATCAGCCAGTACAGCGCGTATAGCGGTCCGGCGCTCCACAGGCCTATGCCTTCCGGATTGCGGATGGCCAGCGATTTAGGCGCCTGCTCGCCGACCACAATATGCAGGAAGGAGATCGTGCAAAACGCAAAAGCAAATGAGATGTTATGAATGATTTCCGGCGAGGTGATTTCGGCTTTGGCAAATAGCGGTATTAACAGATCGGCGAAGGCCGGTTCGCCGATCCAGCCCAGCCCCAGTGAAGCCAGGGTAATGCCCAGCTGGCAGGCCGATAAATAGGCATCGAGTTTTTTGTGTACTTTGGCCAGAATCCGGCCGCGCCAGCCTTCTGTTTGTTCGATGGTCTTGATTCTGGTTTGCCTTAGTTTAACCAGACTGAACTCGACTGCAACAAAGAAGCCGTTTAGAAATACCAGCAACAAGGCGCAGGCGACCAGAACAAGATTACTCATAGATAAAGCATTAATTACAGCGGAATCGGCATTATACCGGGAATCCGCACCTTTGCTCGATGTGTGATGTGGTCGCCGGAGCTACGCTAATTCGGTGGGCCGGGCAGACGTTCGACATTAGCGGCCATATGCATAGGATAGAGCGCCGGTCCGAATTGCGTGAAGATCGCTACGTCCGCCGCATCGTGGCCGTAAGCGACGATGACTCGGCCGCCGCAGGGTTCGGCTTGGGTGGGATCGAAGGTGTACCAACGGCCGCCCACGTAAGCTTCAAACCAAGCATGGAAATCCATAGGCTGTAAGCCGTATAAATAGCCAACCACCATGCGCGCCGGAATACATAATGCCCGGCACAGCGCGATGCCCAGATGTGCCAGTTCGCGGCAAACGCCCTCGCCAGCCATATTGGTTTCGACCGCCGACAGCTGGAAATGCGGGGAGTCCGGATTGAAACGGATATTTTCGCGTAGCCAGCGGTGCAGCGTAGCCACTTGGTCGTAACCGGGTAAGGCATCGGCGACGATTTCCTGGGCCAGATCGATAAAACGATCGGATTCGCAGTAGCGGGTCGGCGTTAGATAAGTCAATACCGAATCAGGCAGACTTTGTACCTCGGTAAACGGCGCGCCGGGGCAGACGTCGATATGCTCGTTGGTATGAATGTCGGCGCTGGTGCGCACGGAAAACTCGCCGGGCGGTGCTATCAGGCGCTGGCAAAGATTGCCGTAATAGTCGGTATATTCGAACACCGGCACCGTTGGATTCAAGGTGTACGACTCGCGGGCTACCCATTGATTGGCGCCGTTGCGCGGTCGCAGCATCAGAATGAACGGGGTATCGATGCTGACATCGAAGCTTATTTCGCAACTGGTGCGCAGCCACATATTGGTTGTCCTTGTTTGGTTACCGAAAATTCAGTCAAATTCGGCAAGCGTCGGTAGGCGCGTTGCCTGAGTGCGAACAAAGCGTTCGCGCAATATTGCAGATCTGAGCTACGCCTTGGCTTTGCCGGAGCGACTGGCCCAGAACGGGATGGACAGCACCAGTATACACAGCAACCAATTCAGCAATTGCCGATTGTATAGGGTGTACCCCAGTGCCACCGGTAAACCTTCGCTAAAGTTCGGATGCGCTTGTATGAAGTCGTAGGCGGCCATGAATTCGTAAGTCTCGCCTATCACTACAGCAAACATGCCTGCGCTGAAAAAATAGGCCAGTAAACGGTCGCGAGGTGTTTGCGAATTGCCGCCGGACAGGGTGTCGAAGCGCAGCATATGCCAGTGCAAGTGGCGCTGGACCAGACATAGGCAAGCAATCAAACCGCAGATGCCGATAGCCGGAATCGCGAATTGTTCAACAGGAAAACTCAGATACCGGCCGTTGAACGCCAGGCTGTAGGTTTTATAAAGTGCCAATACAACGAAAAACAGATAACTGCTTCTTAAACGGCTTGCCAGTTCCGGCAGCGCCGGTTGCTGAGCCAAAATGGCATAGCTGCGTTGCATCAATAGGCCGCTTAGCAAGGTATTTGCCGCGACGAGCAGGATGGTGTAAGCCTGTTGCCAGATGCTGTAGCTGGTAAACCACAGAAAATCTGCCAGTGTGACCAGACAAGCGCCAAGCACTTGCGCCAAGGTCAGAAAGACTAGCAAGCGCGGCAGTGACAGGCTGGGCAATTTTTTAAAGTAGACCGCGACCAATAGCAGCCACAGGCCGATCGCCCAGGCAAAATCCAGCAGCCATTCCGCGTTTTCGTAAACCGGGCCGGTCAACGGGAATACCGGTTCCCGGTCGATAGTCAGCAAACCCCAGTTGGCACCGACCACGCCTTCGTTATGGCTTTTCCAGGGCTGGTTAAAAGCCTCGACAATGTTGTAATCCATACCGTGGCGGTTGGCAACTTCGATCAGGCTGCGGATAAAACGGGTTTCGTTAACCACGCTGGGTACCGCATGGCCGCGCTGCCGGCCGGCCGCCGGCCAACCCGATTCGCCGATCAGTATGGGTTTGTTCAAGCCCATACTGTGGGCTTTGTCTTCAATTTGTTTGACGATTTTTTCGACATGCCCGGCCGCGTCTTCTATCGCCACCGGCTCGTCTTCCCAATACGGCAGGATATGCACGGTGATGAAATCCACTTCCTGCATCAGCTGCGGATATTTCAGATAGATAGACCAGACATCCGCGTAGGATACCGGCTGCTTCACCGCCTGTTTTACCTGGCGGATATAGCCAATGAGAGTGTCCACATCCATGTCCTTACGCAGCAGGACTTCATTGCCGACCAGCACGCGTTTTACCACATCGGGATTAGCGTTGACCGACTCGATCAGCGCGGTGATTTCCTTTTTATTGCTGGCATGGCCGTCGCCCAGCCAGCCTCCTTGGATCATCTCCACGCCGTGTTTGCGAGCGAATGCCGGTGTGGGTTGCATGCCGCCGAGTATCGAGTAGGTGCGGACGGCATGGGTTTTATCCGCAATTAAGCCGAGGTCGGCATCGATGTGCTCCGGCAAGGGAAATTTTTCTTCGATGGGGCTAAAACCTTCCCGATACGGCGCAAACGACAAACTGCGCAATTTGCCGGATGGCACGTCGACGCCGGCATCCTGCGGGCGATTCAGGCTCCAGGCGATGGCTGCATGAACGACAATGATTAAAACAATACAGAACAGCAGTTTGGCGGTGCGCATTAGAGACTGGTTAGGTGAGTAGAGAAGTTATCGCGATTATACAGGCTAGGCGCGCTGCAAAAATCAAAGTCGGGGCTTATTGATAAAACTATGTTATCTGCCGGATATGGCGCGCGTGATTTGACATGCTCCAAGCCGGGAGTCAAAGACGCTATTGGCCAGGTGCAGGCTGCCAGGCCAGGCCAACCAGCGCAATTCGCCTTTGGTTTGATTATTGCTAATGCTCTGCAACGACTTGGCGGAATTGGCCTGTCGTTGTTTTTATACAAGCCATCGATAATTCTCATCCGCATGAGTGCACAGCCATTGACCGATAGTACCGCGTTCTGGACTCAATCCTTGGCCGATGAGTTATTGCGTTTTTTGACCGGGCGCTTGAAATGCCCTGACGTCGCCGCCGAATTAACCCATGACACATATTTGGGGTTGCGGCAGATTGTGGAAAAAACCCCGCCGGATAATGCTCGAGCCATGGCGTTTCGGATCGCGATCAATTTGGCCATCGATCATCAGCGCAAAACCATGGTCAGGGCCCGTTACGGTGCTGACGAAGATTTCGACGCTTTAGCCGAATCCCTTCCTGGCGATTCTGCGTCACCGGACCGGGTTTTGATCGGACGGGAGCGCTTGGGCGCGCTGCAACAAGCGCTGGACGACTTGCCGCAAGCCTGCCGCAGCGTGTTTTTGCTGCATGGCGTCGACGGCCTTACCTATACGCAAATTGCTCAGCGATTGGGGATTTCCAAGTCTCAGGTCAATAAATTATTGGCAAAAGCCATGGCGCATTGCGCGCAGCAGCTGACCGATTAATCGCAAGTCTGCATTTTCTAGATTCAAGCCCTTCCCATGCAAATAGCAACAACTCCCGCCGCTTGTTTGAATAGCGCTGAGCGTGTCCGCCAAATTCGCTGTGACTTCAAGCTTTGGTATGATCGCATTCTCGTCTCGCACGTCTTATTAAACAACGTCCCTGCTTGATTGGAGAACCAATGCCCGCGCCGTCCGATAAATCCGCTCAGCCAAGTCTGCAAGATCAGGCCATCGCCTGGCTGGTCTGTCTGCGTGACGACAGTTTGAGCGATGCGGAACTTGAAGCGTTTGCCGATTGGTTGAGTCAGGATCCACTGCATGCCGAGGCCTTTACCGCCGCTGAAAATTTGTTCAGAGAGATGGTGGTGGCCGGCAGTCTGTCCGGACAAGCGAACGCAAAACAACTGGTGTCTAGACAAACCGCGCCGGCGACTTTCGGTGCGGTTAAAAGCAAGTCATCCTCTCCGCCTTTGTCCACAAAGGCGTCGCAAAGGCCTTGGTTTGCCGCCGGGTTTGCCATTGCGGCGACGTGCTTGTTGGTGATTGGCCTGATCATGCCTCAGCAATCGCGATTGTTGGTTGATTATTTGAGCGATTACCGCACACAAACCGGCGAACTGCGAGAAATTGAGCTTAGCGATGGTAGTCGCTTGTTGATGAACACCAATAGTGCGGTTTCGGTTGAGTTTAATGCGTTTGCCCGGAAGATCGTTTTGCATCATGGGCAAGTCCGCTTTACGGTCGCCAAAGACCTCGCCAGACCGTTTGAAGTCAAAGCGGACAATCTCAATATCCGTGCGCTGGGGACGGTATTCGATGTCTATGAAAGTGTTGGCTCCCAAACCGATGTGATCGTGCAGCAGCATGCGGTAGCCGTATCCCGGCTAACCACGCCGACGGATTACGTCGAGATCCAAGAAGGCCAGCAAATAAACTACAACGCAGGGCAATCATTGCCAAAACCCCAGGCGGCGAGGCTGGAACAAACGACCGCCTGGCAACAGCATCGCTTGGTCATCAATGACCGTCCGTTAATTGAGCTTATCAGCGAACTGGAGCGGTATCGCTTAGGTCGAATTTTCCTCGCCGATGCCGCATTAAAAAACCTGCGGGTTACCGGTGTGTTTTCGCTGGATAACCCGGAACAAACCCTGCACACAGTCACTGCGGCACTGTCGCTGAAACAAACCGCAATTGGGCCCTGGTGGGTTTTATTGCACCGCTAAGTCTTTCTCAACAATAACCAGGGCCATGTGGCGAATGAATGCGGCTCTACTGCTAGTTCTGATGGCAACTGCAATCGGGAAGTTAATTTTTGCTGAATCCGCATTGTAGTAAATCAAAGTGTTCACAATTGCCGTCCAAAGTTTTTCAAGCTTAGGGCGTCCACGCGGATATCGACGTAAATTATTGTTGCCGTTCATGACCAGACCAAAGGACTATTGTTTTTTTGGCACGCCAGCATTGCTGCTGACTTGTATTTTCTCATTCTCAGGTATGGTGTTGGTCGCTCCTGCGGTTTCGGCTGATACCTTGTGTCACTTCGATATCCCGGCACAATCCCTTAACGACGCGCTGCTTAGGTATGCTAATCAAGCGCATATTCAACTGCTTTTTTCCGCGGACATGGTGCGCGGTTTTAGCAGCAAAACTCTGCAAGGTGATCTGGAGCCCACGCAAGCGTTGGAATTGTTGTTAAAAAATAGTGGGCTAAGTTACCGATTTATCGATCCAGCTACCGCCACTCTGCTCGAGCAGCAATCGCAAATCGATGCTCCAAGTCGCGCAACCGAAGTCACTTTAATGGATAGCCTGACGGTTACTGCCACGAGACCAGTCAAGGCGCTTACCAATCTCGCATCGCCAGTTGATGTTGTCGGTCAAGAAGCCGGTTATCGGGTGACCACTATTGCCAGCGCCACGCGGATCGATACACCTATCAAGGAAATCCCACAGTCGATTCAAACCATCAATCGGCAACTGATCGATGACCAGCAAACACTGTTTTTAAGCGATGCCTTGAATAATGTCAGCGGTGTGGTTTCCAGAAGTCTACTATTCAGTCCGGTCATCGAAGGGACTTTGGTGCGCGGTTTCAGAGCCGAACAGCTCATCGATGGCTTTACCCAATATTACAATCCCGGTGATCGGGAAAGCACCGTTAACGTGGAAAGGGTAGAAGTGCTGAAAGGCGCCAATGGAATTTTTTACAGCGGCGGTTCCGGCTCGCCGGTGGGTGGCGTAATCAACGTGGTCTCAAAACTTCCGCAACGCGAAGCCTCCCGCGAAATCGGTTTTACCGCAGGTAGTTACAATTTTTACCAGCCGCATTTTGATCTCAATCAGCCGCTCAACGACAACATCTTATTCCGAGTCACTGCTCAGTACACTGATTCGGAGAACCCTATCGACGACATTCACACCGAGCGTTACAACATCAATCCATCGCTGGTTCTGACCGATAACGAAAACACCACTTTGACGCTCCAGGGCAAAGTCTCGCACTGGGCCCAGCCGGAATATCAGGGCCTGCCGGCGACCGGTACTATTGCCGGTAGTTTTCGGGTACCGCGCGATCTGTACATTGGCCGCTCAGACATTCCCGATAGTACCTCGGAAAGCCAGGCTGTGTGGGCCAAACTGGAGCATCACATCAACCGCATTTGGAGCATGGATTTGAGAGCGCGGTACTCCAATTCCAGCTTCGATGAAAAAATTCAGACGCTGTTTAACGGCACGTTCGTTGCCGACACGCCGCTGCTCGCGCCCTCAACCTGGGCCTTGGTCAATGGCGAGTTAGCGCAGCAGCAGCAGGAGTTTAGTTATATCGCCAACGCGATAGCCAGCTTCGATTTTGGCATCACCCATAACACGGTGTTATTCGGTGGAGACTATAGCAAGCTGAAAGATGATGGTTTCGTCGAGGCCGCTGGGCCGATAGGACTTGTCGATCTCAGCAAGCCGTCGTTTCCGGTCGCGTACAGCGATCCGGGAGTAGGCGCATATAACCAATTTGTAGCGAATACGGTATACGGCGGTTACCTGCAGTGGCAAAGTACTATTGCCAAAGGTCTACATACCTTGCTTAGTTTAAGGTTAGGCGGCCTGGAAATTGCCTACGATGATAAAGTCGTCAAACATTCCAATACCACCACTCGCCTGGAATTATTGCCACGGCTTGGAGCGGTCTACGATGTCACCGATCAGCTTTCGCTCTTCGCCGGTTATAGCGAAGGCATGCGCGGACAGCCGTTCGTGAATTTCGATAGTGCCCCGGTGCCGGAAATGTCGCAGCAAATGGAAACCGGATTCAAGTTCGAGTTTGCCAACAGGCTTTCCGGGCAAGTGGCCGTTTATCAGATAGACCGCCAACAGGTGGCTGTGCCGAATACCGGTGTGGGCTTGTTTTACACTTCTTCGGGCTATCAACGTTCCCAAGGCATTGAAACCGACTTACTCTGGCAATTCAGCGACGAGTTTCAAGTCGTGGCAAATTATGCCCATACCAACGCCCGTTTTATGCTGGACTCAGGTGGAATCGCCAAAGGCAACCGTGTTGCCTGGGTACCTGAGGACGCCGGGCGTTTGTGGGTTAACTACCGTTTTAAAAATGAATTGCTTACCGGGGTTTCTTTGGGGGTCGGAGTCAATCTGCGCTCAGGCAGCTACATCGCCCATGATAATGCGTTTAAGGTCAATGGCTATCACAGCTTTGACGCCACTGCCGCTTATGAAATGCAGGGCTTGCGTTTGGCACTCACCGCAAAAAACCTGACGGATAACGACTATTTTCAGCCCTTCCAATATTTCGGCGGCGGCTATATTGGCGGTGGGCGCGTGGTGCCTTCTGCCGGTGCGTCGCTGTATTTTTCCGCGGCGTTACGCTTTTGAACGGGTAGCCAGCTGCAGACCAATGCTCGCCAAAAGTCCTCTACACCGTTGAAGACTTCAGTGGAACAAATAGGCTATCCATGTTAGTCGCTCTAATTTAGCTCCAACCATCAGTCATCAAGACTTTGTCCGTCTAAGGGTTCTGCCCTTTATATTCAATTGTTTATAAAAAATTCCGCTAAAAACCACATCCCCCGGCAAAAAAATTCCATGTTTCCGTAGTCGATTTCTCCGCCCATACGACTTATTAACAGAAGAGCAATGGTTTATGGAATATAGCCCGTCTTATTACCTTACCAATGTTGCTTCGTTAGCCGCCATCGACAATCTGTGCTCTGCGATGGCGGTAAAGGCAAGCTTTACGTCGGACTTTTAGGACAACTTCGCTCAGGGAAAGGAGCAAAGTCCAGGGATGGACGCACTGCCACATCCGCCGTGAGACGGAGCCGGAAAGCCACGGGTCTTGGGGCCAAGACAGCCGGGTTGCACTTGGGTAGCGTGCCGTATGAGAAACTTGTTTGTTTGCGTGCCGCTTCCGGAGGATGAATTTCAACCCTAACAATGAAGGAAAATTTTGATGGAAAACTGCAATTTAAAATCGGCGGTTGCCGGTGTTTTTACATTGGTCGCAATTGGTTTGGTATTGTCTCCCGCGACTGCCAGTGCTTCGCAAGTCAGTGGCAACGTTTACGTCACTATCGACAACGCGCAAATGGCGGCGGCAACAATCGTACCTGGATACTTTCCGAATGGTGTCATTCTCGAGCAATATTTCGATTCGAGCTTTAACCAAACCTACATCACCGCTAGTAATGCTGGTAGCGGTGGCAACGTGCCGAATATGTTGTTCAGCGTGAACAGCAATACGTCGACGATTACTTATGCCAATGGCCCCGGCCTAGCGGATAACCGCACGCTGCAAAAAACTACCATGGATGCCAACAACACTTCCGTTGGTCAGATCGGCTTAACTGGTGCAATTCGTTTCAGGGACGCTCTGGGTGCAACCGGCAATTACAACTCTTCCACGGACTGGGACTTGCAGAAAGTGAATGGTGTCTGGAATGTCGTATCGAATGATGCCGGATTTGGTGCCAACACTTTGTTCACCTTGGTCAACTCCGTTGAATCGGTTGATGGTTCTGGCCTGCTTCACCTGAGCGGCGATTTGACTTGGGGCACTTCGGTTGACGGCAATTATGTCGGTGTGATGACTTACGGGGATTTTTTCGCTTCGTCAGATCCTCATCACATTTTCGGTCACCTGGAATTGAACCCATCGGCAGTGCCGGTTCCGGCAGCTGTATGGTTTTTTGGTAGCGGTTTGCTCGGTTTGCTTGGCATGAATCGCCGGAAACGTGTCGCTTAAACACTATTAGCTAAAACCATCCGGAACAGCAAATACTGATGTGCCGGATGGGTCCGCCTGCGCTCGTAGCCAACAGGATGATCAACAATGACCTTACGCATTTTTGATCGTCCCTGTTTGGCTAGCGCAATTTATTTGCATCAAACCACTCGGCCAACCTTATGTTTATGAAACAACGCACTACCAACTATTTCACAATGACTGTGATTTCAATGGGATTTGTCTTTTTTGGATTTTTCTTCCCAAGCTTTGCTAACGCCGCTACGGTTTCCGGCGGCGCACTCACTTTAAATATAGACGGCGATGCCTTGGCTGCGGGTATTGCTTTAGATAACACGCCAGCCCCCTCCATCTACGTGGAAGAGTTTTTTAATGCCAGCGCAGTGGCATCTAAAACGTTTATAGAACTGCGAGACGCCAATACGCCTACCGATCCCGCCGATTATGCGGCCAATGAAATCTCAGCTGTAGGCCTGCAGTTCGCTGTTAACGAAGCAGTCGTTCCTGCCAATCCGACCCAACGACAAAATAAAGCAACTACCTTTGCGTTCGATCCGAGCAATATATTCGGGACAGCCACTGGCAGTATCGGTCTAGGAGGCGTGATGCGTTTTCGAGTTGATGTGACTCCGCCTACTAATCGGGTGCTGTTGGGGGATATGACGCTGGAATATCGCCCGGAATTAGAGTCCGCCACACCGGGTCGCTCCGGATGGTTACTGGTAAATCATCTCGGTTTTACCGCTGATGCCTTCGAATTGTTCGACGTATCGACCAGATTGGTTGGCAATAATCTGACGCTCGCCGGTAATCTTGGATATGGTTGGGGCTTTGATCATTTGGGCGCAACCGACGCTCGATTGAGCGACGCGCGTATCGGCACCTTTAGTTTTCAAACCACAGTGGTGCCCGTACCTGCTGCCGTATGGTTGTTCGCGAGCGGTTTGATCGGGCTTGGCATCACTGGTCGAGTTGGCAGGAGAATCACAGCATGAACGGGGGCGATCGAATTCAAGCCGGTGTTTTATTGACGGTGATGATGTTGCCCGCAGTCGCTCAATCGGCGCCTTCTCAAGTCAATACCTTTGGTGTTTATGTCAGTCACCAAGTCAACGTGGATGCAAGCGGTCAAAACATCATAGGCGATATTGGCAACGAGCCGTCCATTGCCATTAACCCTTTGGATGCCGGCAATGTCGTCATCGGCTGGCGCATGTTTGATCCGCAGGACATCCTTACCAAAAAGGGTGGGTACGGGTATAGCTTTGATGCTGGTGCGAGTTGGGGTAATGGCGCACTTCCGGCAATAGCCATGCAGAATCGAACCGACCCGGTTCTGGATGCCGATTCGCAAGGTAATTTTTACTATCAATCGATGTCCCAGGGCAGTGTGGACGGCAGTTCCGTATTCAAATCCACGGATGGTGGCATCACGTGGCACGACCCGGTATACCAATTTATTGGTGACAAGAACTGGCTGGCTATTGATAGAACCGACGGTGAAGGTCAGGGCAATATCTACAGTACTTGGCGGCCTGGCGAAGCTGTACTCGATCCCAACTATGTACCGAAGTTCTTCATTCGCTCCACGGATGGCGGTCATAGCTATCAAGAGCCGGACGTCGGTTTGCCGATTTCGGCGTTCGGTTTCGGTCGAATGGCCATTGGCCCGAACAGTGAGGTTTATGTTTCGGGTATCAATGAGGAGATTTCATCGATTAATGCTATCGGCATTATCCGCAGCGGGCACTACTTTCTGAAATCCACCGACGCCAAGTCGTCCGGACTATCACCAACATTCACGGCCAAGCAAGTGGATATGGGTGGAAACAGCATTGGATTTTATGCGCAGAAAACGCCAAACCCCATAGGCGGCATTGGTGATTTGCAAATTGCAACCGATCAGTCGATAGGCGTCATGCGCGGCAATATTTACATGATGGCCCACGTCCAGAGCTACGATTGGTTGCCAGGCGATGATCCGCTGGATGTCTATTTCGTCCGCAGTTCCGACGGCGGCGAAACGTGGTCGGAACCCTTACGGCTTAACGATGATCCGCCCAGCGCCGGTTCGTTTCAATGGTTCCCGATGTTAGGGGTGGCGCCCAATTCACGCATCGATGCCGTTTGGTACGATACTCGGAACGGCAGCACTACCGATCAATATCGGCATTCGCAACTTTATTATGCATATTCATGGGATGGTGGGCTGACCTGGAGTAAAAACCTAGCCGTGACTCCTGAGTTCGACACCCATTTGCCCTATAAAATCGTCAACGGCCAAGCGCAACAAACATATAAATTGGGCGACTACACCCAGCTGGTTTCCGACGCCAGCGGTGCGCATATTGCCTACACCGCCACCTACAACGGCGAGCAGGATGTTTACTACCTTAACGTGTTTCCGGATTGCAATAGCAACGGCAAATCGGATGTGTTGGATATTCAAAATCGGCTCAGCGGAGATACCAACTTCAATCATCTGCCGGACAGTTGCGAGAATATCACCGTAAGAGGCGATCTGGACGGTGACCGTGACGTCGATCAACTGGATTTGAACGTGGTCATTGCGGCACGCAACCTGCCGGCATCCGGCGTAAGCGACCCGCGAGACCTGGATAAAAACGGCGTGATCAATGTGCTGGATGTGCGCAAGCTTACTTTGCTTTGCACCCGGGTGCGCTGTGCGGTGTAACCAGACAGGTGCCAATCGGTCAGCAATCGATACCCTCAGCCGATTATACGAACCGAAAACATATCGTCATTCCCGCGAATGCGGGAATCCAGGATGCCGAATATAGGATTAACAACGATGATGAAACAACTAAAAGCCGGTCTGGCCGGCATAGCTTTATACGCGACCTGCAGCGTTGCAGATGCTTCAATTGATTTGCATTTTGCACCCCGTAGCCAAACTGCAAATGCCATTGAAATAGGCTTGAATATTTCCGGTTTGGGCGACGATGCGTTAGCAACCTATGATTTTAATATTCAGTTCGACCCAACACATTTGGCTTTCGCCGGCGTGGATTTCGGCGATCCCGTGTTGGGCAACCAGTTGGATGTGCTTAATTTGGGTGGAAACAGTTCCGCCGCTGATTTGCTTGCTCCCGGCGTACTGAATCTGTTCGAGTCGTCATTGGACGACGCGGCGGATTTACAAACCCTGCAAGCCGGTAACTTTACGCTGGCGATCATCCGCTTCAATGTGCTGAGCGGTGGTAGCAGTGAGCTTGATTTACTGATTAACGGTTTGGCGGATGCCGAGGGTAACGCATTGTCGGCAAATGCGGCGCCGCTTACCGTTAATACGGTCGCCGCCGTGCCGCTGCCGGGGATGTTCTGGCCGATGGTTGGCGGGTTTTGGGTGGTACTGATGCGGCGCAGGAGTTAGTCAATGTAGCCTGGATGAAGCGAAGCGTAATCCGGGAGACAATTCGGTGAATAGCCTAGATTTAGACGCACTTCATGCTGGCTAGTTGCTAAGCGTGGGCTTGGGTGATATACGGAACTTTATAATTACTTGTTAGGAGAGTGATTTGAAATGTCAGAGCAATATTTAGATTATACAAGGAGTTACACTACTGTCTTGGCGGAAATTGCTGACTACCTTTCTCGATCCTCCCTACCCTACCTTGAGAATATCGCACTAAGGTTCTCCTATGCGCTTGAAGAAAAGGTCTTAGATCTTAAAAGCGGTAATGAGCAAGCTTTTCTGACCACTGTTCTGGTAAAAGTTACCAACGAAATGTTCGGAGAAATTGGGGCTATACGAAATGGAGCCTTGCTTGCGTCATATCACCATGCGCGTGCAGCTCTTGAGCTGTTTGCTTCACTTGAGCATGTATATTGCAATCCGTTAAAAAAACAACGAAAGCTAGATAAATTTATTCAATACCCGAACGTATCCAAGTATCAGCATTTCCAAGATTGGCAAACGTGCCTGTCTGAAGGAAAAATAACGCATGAAGAGTTTTTGAACGGTTGCAAGGTTTCTGAAAATAACTTTCAAGAACTCAAGTCTAAAATGCCTGATTGGCAACGTATTTGGAAGTTACAGGAAAGTAACCCGAGCAGTATCCTTAACTGGCATCACCCTGCTTCAATAAAGGGGCTATTTGAATCTTCTGACGAGACAAAGAGTCTTTGGGAAACATATGAAATGCTTTGCCATTTAACTCACTTGTCGCCGCTTGGGGAACGGGTAACAGGGGGGCTCTTCTTAATTGGGTTCCCACGTGATGGCAAAGATTTTGACTACCAAAGGATTAATTATCCAATTCACGGGGCCATTCTCGCTGCTCAGCAGATCACTATCTGCCTTCAGAAAAAGGTAGGAGCAGGGTTAATTGAAGGGGTGCTCGATTGGGTTCCGAACGATGAGGCTAAATTACCCACGTAAGGCAGACGGTTTACCGGGTTCGGCCGAATGGCAGCCTCGTAGGTCCGGGGGCGCGTTGGTCTTCCCTGGCAAATTGAAAGGCTGGTATTTAAATTTCGCACAACCGCTTATGCAGTATATATGAACGGTGGTCTGGGCTATGCCTGAAACTATTCCCGATCACCCAATTTAGGCAGCCGATCCGCCAAACCCATCGCATGTCGCGTCAGTAGTTGCTTGGCAAAGGGCAGGTGGTCCAGCATGGTCAAGCCGGCGTTGCGGACGGCGGCCAGCGGCAGGTTGTCGTTGGAGAACAGCTTCACCACGCTGTTGGTAAAACCTATGGTTTTGCCGTGATCCTGTTGGCGTTGCCTGCTGTAGTTTTTCAGCAGGCGGGCATCGCCTAAATCGCCATTGCGTTCGTGTTGATCAAGCAACATTTCCGCCAGTAATGCCACATCGCGTATCCCCAGGTTAAAGCCTTGGCCGGCCACCGGATGCAGTTGATGCACGGCGTTGCCGATGATGACGGTACGGCCGGAGACCATGCTTTCGGCGCGGATCAGGCTCAAGGGAAATGCCCGACGCGGCGCGGCCAGTTTCAGTTCGCCTAAGCGGTAACCGAAGCAGTTTTGTAGCTCGGCGAGAAATTCGCGGTCGCTGACGTTGATCAGGGTTTCGGCTTGCTCGTGAGTGCGGGTCCAGACCACCGCCGATTGTTTACCCGCTACCGGCAGCAAGGCCAACGGGCCGAATTCGGTGAAGCGTTCGAAGGCGATGTTGCGATGTGGTAGCGCCGATTGCACGGTGGTGACCAGTGCGGTTTGACCGTATTCGGTAACTTGCTGCGGTATTTCCAACAACTTGCGCACCGTGGAGTTGCCGCCGTCAGCACCGACCAGTAACTGCGCATTGACGTTTAACGAGCTGCCGTCGTGCTGCTTCAAACTGACGTTTACTGCATCTCGGCCGGACATTAAGCCGGCGACCCGGGTTTGATACAGACAAACCGTGTCGGTTTTTTCCACCAGATCGGCCATGTGTTGTTCGATGTCGCGGGCAACGATCACATAGCCCAAGGCTTCCACGCCCTGATCTTCAGCGGCTAGCCGGGTTTTCCCAAAATGGCCGCGGTCCGAGACGTGGATATGTTTGATGGCAGTGGCTTTATCGGCCACGCCGCGCCAGGCGCCCAAGTCATTGAGCAGTTCCACGGTGCCGGCCGCCAGGGCCAGCGCGCGGTCGCCGGCCGGCGAATGGCGTAGCTGTTCGCGGCTATTGGCTTCGACCAGGGCTATCTTCAAGCCGCTGTTTTTCAGCGCCAGGGCCAGACAGTTACCGGCTAGGCCGGCGCCGACGATGATCAGGTCGAAATCGTGTTGCATGGTTTAGCCCGCCATCAGCGCTTCGATGTCGGCAACGGCTTTAGGAACGCCATGCGTGAGAATTTCATGGCCGTCTTTCGTCACCAGCACATCGTCTTCGATGCGTATGCCGATGCCGCGCCATTGTTTGTCGACGGTTTCGCAATCGGCGGGTACGTACAGGCCGGGTTCGACGGTTAACACCATGCCCGGTTCCAGCAAGCGCCATTCATCCTTAATTTTGTAATCGCCGACATCGTGCACGTCCATGCCCAGCCAGTGGCCGATGCGGTGCATATAAAACTGTTTGTATTTTTCGTCTTTGATGAGTTTTTTGAGTTTGCCTTTTAACAGGCCTAGTTCGATCAGGCCCTTGGTCAAGGTTTCTACCGAAGCCTCATGGGCTTTGTTCCAGGGATTGCCGGGCTTGATCTCGGTCAACGCGGCAGCTTGGGCGTCCAGTACCAGTTGATAGAGTTGTCTTTGCGGTTCGCTGAATTTGCCGGACACCGGAAAGGTGCGGGTAATGTCGGCGGCGTAATGGTCGCACTCGACGCCGGCATCGATCAGCAGCAAATCGCCTTTGTTGAGTTTGTCTTTATTTTCGACGTAGTGCAGCACACAGGCGTTTTTGCCGCCGGCGACGATGGACGGATAAGCCACCGCGCGCAGGCCGTCTTGAATGAATTCGTGGATCAGCTCGGCTTCGATTTGATATTCGTACACACCCGGTTTGCAAGCCAGCATGGCGCGAACATGGGCTTTGGCGGATACCTCGCCGGCGTGGCGCATCAATTTCAATTCTTCCGCGCTTTTGAATAAGCGCATTTCGTGAACGATATGTTCCAGCGATACCAGTTCGCCCGGCGCCGTGACGCCGGAGCGCGACTGCTTGCGGATGTGGTTGATCCACTCCAGTAGTTTATGGTCCAGGTCGCTGTCCTTGCCCATCGGGTAAAATACCTTGCTTTTGTTTTCCAGCATACCGGGCAGGATGTCGTCCAGATCGTCGATGGGGAAAGAATCGTCGGCTTCGTAGTGTTTGGTGGCACCTTCCAGGCCGGCGTGGGCACCTTCCCACAAGGCTTTTTTCTCGTCGAACTCACGGCAGAATAGGATGTATTCGCCTTGCTCGCGGCCGGGAATGAACACGGCCATCGATTCGGCTTCGTTAAAGCCGGTCAGGTAGTAAAAGTCACTGTCCTGGCGGAATGGGTAGTGGACGTCGCGGTTGCGGGTGCGCTGCGGCGCGCTGGCAATGATGGCGATGTTGCCCTTGCCGATTTGCTTCATCAGGCTGGCGCGGCGTTTTTTGAATTCGCTTTGTTTCATGGTCGATCTACTTGATTAATGCGGTTGCGATTGGCCGAGTTCGGCAAATTGATCACGGACGGTAAACACGGCAGCGCGCACATATTCGCGGAGTTCGATTAAGGCGTTTTCGTCGTCTTCGTCACCGACATCGGTGTCGATTTTGGTGAGTTCTATGATGTCGCGCATCACTTCAGCGGTGTCGCCCGGCCAGTCGGCGCCGGTTTGCGCGTAACCCACGCCGAATAAAAAGCCCTGGCACCAACAGCGTAAGGCTTCTACTTGCTCATCGAGAGGATCGTCGTCCTCCGGCATCAATAAATCAAAGGCAAAATCGTCATTCTGGTTTTCCAGCAATACCCGGGTTTTTTCGAATACGCCATGCAGCAAGGCTTTGTCTTCGTCGATCAGCTGTTGCTCGTTGTCTATCAGCTCGCGCAGCCAGTTTTCCACATCGGCGCGGATTTCGACGCAGAGCATGCCGGTGGCGATGCCATGCGCCTCGGCGGCGCCGATGTCGGCGTCTTGTTGCTCTAAAATTGCTTCAATCGAACGGTAGGTCATCTGGGCTGTGTTTCCTATTAAAGCTGTTTAATAACATGGCTTATGCTAACATTCTTAGCCATCTACGATGATTATAACGTCATATCGGCCCATACTCCTGCTATGTCTCAAACAGAAAAAGATCCGTCAACCGAACTTGAAGCATTGGAAGCGAAACTGGATACGCTGATCGCGCAATTCAATCAAGTCAAAAACGAGAATAAATCCTTGAAAGTTAAACAGGATGCCTTGGTTAGAGAAAAAGCCAAATTGTTGGAAAAAACCACGTTGGCCAAAAGCAGGGTGGAAGCGATGATTGCCCGTTTGAAAGCCATGGAGCACGATTCGTGAGTAAAGCCGTCCAGCCTGTTTCACTGAATATCCTGGATAAGGAATATAAAATCGCCTGCGCCGCCGATGAAAAAGACACTTTGATCAATTCGGCTCGCGAGCTGGATAGGCAAATGCGCAAAATTCGCGATACCGGCAAGGTCAGCAGTACCGACCGGATCGCTGTATTGGCGGCCTTGAATTTGGCTCACGATCTAGTGTCTTCCAATAAAGCCGAAAGCGGCAGTAGCGTCGATATTTGTGCGCGTTTGGCCGATTTGCGTAACAAGATAGAAAACGTTTTGGAAAACCCGTAATTCCCCGGTAGACTATAAGTCCAATCTCCTGCGGCGTTCGAGCAGTACTGGGTGTTTCCTGAACCTGTTTTTACCCCGGAAACTTTTTGCCATTCATGGTGCGCATGCCTGTTTATTCAGGAAGCCTGATTGATTGGATTTGGTTTCCACTTGAGCCTTCGGTTCAAGGACGAAAGTATCAGACGGCGCAGGCGGGAGATCTTCTTCGTGTTTCCTTCTTAGTTCAAGTAAAGCGCCAATTCGGCGCTTGATCAATGCTCATAGGCTGTTGATTATCTCGCCAGTTTGTCAATTGCTACCCGGCTTCCAGCGCTTTTTGGTAACAGATCTTATCTTTTTTGGAACTTGCGCCCGGCAATCGAGACTTACCGGCGACGCGATGCATTTGCAGCCATGCTGCGTTGCTGGTCAGAATATGCTTATTGTCTTGACGCCCTGAAGTTTAAGCCTTAGGGTCTACGGCAAAGCGACAACACTTAATTCAAACACTCTGGAAACATGACTATCGAATTTCTGATCAATATGGCGATTGAGCTTCTCGGTGCTGCGGCGGCCTCCTTTTTGGCTTACCGCTCGTTTCAGAAGCGCCGGATTCAGCTCGGTGCGGAACCCACCCTGCCGCAGTACTTTATTCGGCGCAGCACTTACTGGACCGGGATTGCCCTTTACTGCGCGTTAATGGCGGTATTATTCTGCTTGCTGACCTGGCAGTGGTTGCCGTTGGAGCCGCTGGTAACGCTGATCGTCAGCCAATTGCGCGCAGGAGAGTTGGTGAATCTGCTCTACGGTCTGGACGGCAATAAACTGTTGCCGCTCATCGCCGCCGGCATAATGTTGTTTTTTGCCGGGTGGGAAAACCCCTTTAACCCCTTGCTGATTTTACGGGACAGCATACACGACGCGTTTGCAATTCCGACCAAAGCCGTCGAAGTTTACAACGCCCTGATCAAATCCCGGCTATCGGCGGCGGACGATAAAATAAAAGCACAAATCGCCGATCGGCTATTGGTGCAAAGCATAGACTCGGGCGATTTTGATAAATCCGGCGCGACGGTTGAATATAAATGGGCCCATAACAGCCTGTTGTTTGACCAGATCCAACATTATGCCGATCAATCTTCATATCGACGCCTGTTCAGCGAGCCCTCGCTGAAATGGGGGGAAATTTGTATCTCCTACAACGCTATGTCGGAAAAAGTCGCAGTTTGGAAAGAAGCCGAGCCGCATTACACCAAAACCGTCAATCTGCTAAAGGATTTGGATCGGCTAACCGGCCTGCTTTGCCGGTTACTGGCGGCGGCGGTAGTATTCGGCAGTCCCAGTGAGGACGATATGTGGACCACCGTGAAAAAACTCGGCGGCAATGTCCACGAAGCGCGCTTGAAGCATACGTATAAATACGTGCTGATATTTGCCGCGGCGACAGCGTTTGGCGTGATTTTGGGCCGCGAAGTGTCGGTGGCGCTGCACAATGTATTTCTGTTTCCGGGTACGCCGCTGGCGCACTTTAGCTATACCACCTTACGCTGGATAGCGTATTCGGTGGCGATTTATGTATTGCCGATTGCGCTAGTGTTCGTAATGCGGAGTATCGCCTTCAGACACCAACAGGAACCCGCCGAACACTATTATGGCTTCTACATGGCGGTGATGTTTGTCGGCTTCGTGGTCAGTACCACCATATCGACATTCATCCTAGAGCTGACGTTTTATCATCGGGATGACTTTGATTTCCTGGATAGTTTCCTCGACCATGCGCGCTGGGGAATCATGCCAGCCCTGATCAGCGGTTTTGTCGCCTACCGGATGGACGCGCCGGCCAGCGAAGCGGAAGCTTTGAGCAAAACCGTCATTTCCGCCGTGTTGCGGTTTCTAGCCTGGGGCGGGATTGCGGTGATTTTTATGCTGTATGCGACGGATGATTTGGCGATTGATAATCTGAATCTGCGGTTTACCTTGGTGGGGACGGCCTTCTTCGTGATTGGCTTATTGGGCGCTACCGCCCGGTTTAAAACGGCGAGTGATTGAGGGAGATTTGTTTTTGGTGGGTATGGGGTTTTGGGCCCATGTGGTGATGGGGACTATGTGTCGCTAACGCGACTGCTGTTTTAGAAGTCGGGTCTCGGCCCGACAGCCGAGGTACTTTCTTTTGCTCCGCCAAAAGAAAGCGACGTAGGGTGGGCACGGTTTTTGTGCCCACGCGGGTTTGATGTTTGTGTGTCGCTGGCGCGACGGCTATTTTAATGTCGGTTCGCGGACCGACAACCGCGATACTTTTCTTTGCTTGTCCAAAGAAAAGTATCCAAAAGAAAAGACACCCGGATGCCGCTTTGGTCCTGCGCTCCGAAGCTTTTATCGAGGGTCGGCAGAAGGGGCTTCCCAGCCCCTCCGCCGACGCACCGCATCCATGCGGTGCCCCTTCGGGCTATTCTCGATAAAAGCTCCGGTGCTCGGCGCGGCATACGGGAGAAACCCCGTGCCAACTCCGCAGTTTATTTTGTATGGGGTTTTGTGGAGCGCATTAGCGATAGCGTAATGCGCCGAATGATTTAAGGCTCACATATGGCGCAATACGGCTACTCCTATTGACGCCCTACGAATTGCGTCTTACGGCTTTTTCAAACACTAAATTTTCATACTCACGTACCCCAGCAATCACTGGATTCCAGAGGGCTATGTTATCGCCGTATTGTTCGAAGATTTTTCCATGATTCTTTTCTGCGATAATTTTCATCTGCACAAAATTACTTTCAAAGGATTTTTCCTCTGGAAGTTCATTTCTAATGTCAGTTTCGGTTATTGTTGTTACACCTGAGCGTTCTAATTTTAGGAATGCGTTTAATATTTTCGAATTTATTTGATTTTGTCGCTTTGCCCAAAGTTTAAGCCGCCTGTTAACTTTGTTTATCTCCCGCATGTCTGATTTCTTATAGACTTCTACCTCCATGGGGTTTGCTAGCATACCTTCAATTTCGGATAATATGACAAGACTTTGTACGATTTCCGAATGAGCTTCCTTCTCTAAAGCGCCCTTGCTTACCATAAAGGCAGCTGACTCAAGGTGTCCTTTTAGCTTGACTAGTTTAGGTTCGATGCTGTTCATTTCATTCTCCCAGGTGAAGCAAAAAGACTATCCTACTAGTCATTTTTAGTCAATACGAGAGATGTGGTTAGTAAATATGTGTGTGCCTGGATAGGATCTGTAAATCTTCCAGAATTGGATAATATCTGTTAGAAGTGAATTAGAAGGTTGGCCTAGTCGGGAGATCATTTCTGCTCGTCAATTTTGTTTGGGTGCAAGTAAACGGCAGCACGAAGAGGTTAAAAATTGACTTATTGGTTTGAGCTTCGATTTTGAGACGAATTCCCCCGTATGCCGCGCCGAGCACCGGAGCTTTTGAACGGAATAGCCCGTTAGGGGTGCGGCATGGGATGCCGCACGTTGCCGAAGGGGCAGGAAGCCCCTTTCGGCAACCCCGTTCAAAAGCGAGGAGCGCAGGAAATAAGCGGCATCCGGGTGTCTTTTCTTTTGGGTACTTTTCTTTGGACAAGCAAAGAAAAGTATCTCGGCTGTCGGGCCGAGACCCGACATAAAAACAACCGTCGCGTTAGCGACACAAAAAAATCAAACGTTATACGGCGTAGAAATCCAATCCCGTAACACCGCCTCGTCCCTCTCCGGCAAATACGCAAAATCCCCTGAGATGTCCTTGTAGACCGACTCGGCGCTGTAGGTTGAGACCAGCTTGCCTTTCACCATGTAGAAGTACCAGGCAAATGGATAGCCGGCCTGGCGGTCGAAGCGGCTTAGGACATTACTTAAAGCGCTGCCTTTTTTACCGGCGAAGTTTTCCAAATGCGGCAAATTGTTTTTGTGGGTGTTGACGATTTCCACGTTGACGATTTGTTCGCCAAAGCGGCCGGTGTGCCGGTAGGGGCGGATAATCCAGTCTTCGGACATGCTGTGTTTCTGACCGGCACTGCTGCGGTTCCAGTCTTCCATGAAGCGTTGAACGGGATGTTCACCGGGATGACGCTCGTTGATGACTTCCATGAACAGCTTGACATCGGTTTTGCGCCGGTAGGTATATCTTGAATGTCCAAAGCCGAAACTCTCGATGCAAAAGGGCTGCAACGGGTCGATGAATTCTTCCAGGTCGTCGGGCGGATTGTTTTCATCCACCAGCATCCGGTCCGACACTTCGTGGGTTTTATCGATTTCGATCAAGGTAAAGTCTTCGGCTTTGGTACCGGTCTGAACCACAAAATACAGGGTTTTGCCGGTCTGTTTGGTGGCTATCAGCTTTTGTTCCAGCGTGTAATCGATCAGGGTTTGCAGGTTTTGCCCGCATTCCAGATAGCTGCGTTCCACCCATTCGATTAAATCGTTGGCGATGCGTTTGCCGTCCATATCCACCACGCCGCCTAGCCGGTACCATTCATCGCCGGTTAATGCCAAACGGATAGGGTGGTCGGGGATCAGCGCCTGTAGTTTGCTGAGCAGTAAATCGTCGGTTTGACCGGGGATGATTTTTTTACAACAATCGGTAATGTCTTGTCCGGCAAGATTGAGTCTTGATTCAGTCATGATCGGCTTCAGGAGTAGAGTTTGAAGTTAAGCGTTGCTGCACTAGTTCGCGGACATCCGGTTCGGGATCGTCGGCTAGTCCGGCTAAATGGGCCGGATCTACTTTTAGTGCCGCAGTGTAGCGTACTACCCAGTCGCTGTCATTTAGTAGCATGGTCGCGTCATCCGGCGACATGCGTTCCGCGACGATACGGCGCACATCCGGTGAATGGTCGGCAGCCATCAGCCCCAGGCTGACTTCCGGCAGCCTTTCGGCAACGCGTTTGCGTACTTGCAGGTCCTCATCCTTGATAAAGCGAAACAAGCGGCCTGGCGCTAGGCGTTTGGCTACCATCAAACGCACGATATAGTCGGGATCGTTAGCCAGCAATTCCAGATGTTCCAGATCGATACGGTCAGCGACCGTCATCCGTACTTCGCGGTCCGGATCCTCGATCAAGGCCTGTAGTTGCTGGGCCGGAAGCCGAAAAGCCACGGCGCGGCGCACTACTTCGTCTTCGTCGGTGATCAGCGCCGATAAGGCTTTTAGCGGTGCGTAGCGTACGGCGATGGCGCGGCGTTCCCAGAACGGGTCCTGCAGATAATGCGGGGCATAAGCCGGATTGACCCGAAAGAAGCGGTCGATCTGCCGGCCGCTATTGATGAACACGCAAGTATCGCCGGGCATGCAGCGGCCCATTAACAGGGTTTTCCCCCGGAATGGGCAGAGGCTGCAATCGGCGACGGGCAGAGTAACAGGGCTGTCTTGTTCCGCCATGTTATCGCCTTATTCGGGGATAACTTCTGCTATTACAATGCCTGAGGCATTCTCGTAATTATCGGTAATCCGTAAACAATGTTCCCGGCCATCGACCAGATAAAGATTGAAGCCGGCGCCTTCGAATAAGGGTTCATTGTTAGGCAGGTCGTCATCCATGCAATAGGTGAAATGCACGCCGGGATATTCGCCGCGCAGTCCACTCACCACGGTTTCGTCCAAGACGTGGCCGTTAATTTTGTTGGCTATGGTTTGTAGTTGCTCTGGACTAATCATCGCTAAGATTCCTGTTCGAAACAAATTCGTTGCACGGGCTGGATGCCCATCGATTTGGCGAGCCACGGTGGCGGGGCATGCGCTAAAACGATTTGCAGCTGCTTGATAATTTGGGTTATGGCTTCGCCCTGATCGGCTTTGACCGGATGAATGCCGTATTTGATAATTTTCGCCGCCGCCGGACCGCCGATAGAGGCAATATACAGCACTCGGCAATCGGCTATCAGTTCCGCGCGGTAAACATTTTTGTCGTCATGTTGTCGTTGCGCTTCGCTATCGATGCTACGCACATCAATGAGACGGGCGTCGTCGGCCGCAATCTGATAGACCAAAAACTGTCGGCACGAACCGAAATGGCCGCTGACTGTTTGCGGATCGTCGCTGCCAATAGCAATGCGGATCGAGCTGGCGGTTTCGGGTAATAGCGGGCTATCGGCTTCCGGCCTTTTGGCCTCGGCATTTTGCAGGATATTCAGCGATTCGCAGATGCTGTCAGCATCGGCGGCGATACCGAAATTGTTCAGTGCTTGTCGAAACTGGGTTTCGCCGAGTTCCGCTAAGCTTTTGTCGTTTAAAACCGGCCCGGTACAGGCACGCAACACTGATATGAAAAGTTTGGGAGGGGTATCGGGCAGGGCGCGAGCCGCAAGCCCGATGCGCAGGGCCAGTTCCCGGGTTAAGGTAGACTGGCTCATGGCGTTACGCCGCTACAGGCAAAATACAGTTGTCGATTGGGCAAACCTTGACGCATTGTGGTTCGTCGAAGTCGCCATTGCATTCTGTGCATGTCTTTTTGTTGATTTCAAAGACGATCGCACCTTCCTTAATTGAGTCCGTTGGACAGACGGGTAGGCAATCGCCGCAGGAGATACATTCGTCAGCAACAATGTATAAAGTCATGGTAGCCTCATAATTCCGATAGACGTTTAGCTTGTAAAGTCATGGGGATTTTAGGCGGAGTATCCAAAGGCTCAAAGTAATATTTTGAACCGTCGCCTAACACGACTTCGCCGCCCCATTTGTCAGGGGTGTCGAACTCTAAGGATTCGATGGTTTCTTCCAGGTCTTTTTTGGCAATGTAGAACAGCAATTTGCCGTCTTCACGTTTCCTGAGCATGACGCTAGGCATTGGGATTCTCCAGACAAGTGTAGGTCGGGTTACGACTGCATGGATGCAGAAGGATAGGTAATGCAGGAGCAATTACCTATCCATGCGCCGTAACCCGACACGATGTGGTTGACTAGCTTAAGAAGCGGTGGGCACCGCCATCGGTGCCCACCCTACGATTAACGGATCAAATCGTAGTTGTAGTCGGTGGTTCCCATGCCTTTGGTTTCTTTATCCAACTGTTCCAGCAAGGCATTCACAATGGTGGTCAGCAAATACATGCCGCCTTCGTAACCTAAAGTGGTCATGCGGTGTAGATGGTGACGATCAAAGATTGGGAAGCCAACACGGATCAATGGAACTTCGAACTCTTCGCCTTTGTAAAAGGTGTCGCGTTGAATGAATTTACCGTAGGAGTTGCCGATCATGAAGTCGGGTTTGTTAGTGAACATCAATGAACGGAAATGCCACAAGTCCTTACCAATATGTACTGTAGCAGTTTGGCCGTATGGAGACGCTTTCAACACTTCTTCAACCGCTTTTTTGTAACGTTTGTTCGCATGGTTGACCAACACATCGGTTACCTCGGCGCCCATTTCCAGCAGGAATTTGGTCATACCTAAAGCAAAGTCTGCGTCGCCGTACAAGGCGAATTTTTTGCCGTGTAACCAAGCGTGTGAGTCAGTCATCATGTCAACATAACGGCCGCGTTCCACTTCCAGCGATTTTGGAATCGGTTTGCCGGTCAGTTCGGAGATTTTCATCAGGAACTGGTCGGTCCACTCCAAGCCCATTGGGATGTTTAGCTTAGGTGCGTCATGTTTCCAACTGTTTTCAACGAATTTTTTGGTTTTTTCCAATTGCCAAGGTTGCAACAGAATGGTCGTAATCGCATTCGGCGCATCTGTAACTTCGTCGATTGTGGTGCCACCGGCATACATGTTGAAGTGGCCATCAGCAGGCGTATCCAAAACTTCAGTAGGATCGCTCAACAAAGTGTGGTCAACGCCCATTTCGTTCAACATCCGGTGAATGACGCGGAAGTTGCCCAAATAGGTTTCAAAGCCAGGGACTAAGTTGATTTTGTTGTTACTGCCAACTTCGTATTTACCTTCAGGCATCATACCTTTTTCAAGGGTGAAGTAGCGAGCAATGCCTTCGAACATGTTGTCCCAACCTGTGGTATGGCTACCAACGAAGCTAGGGGTGTGAGCGAATGGTACAGGGTAGTCTTGATCGACGTGGCCTTCTTTTTTAGCGTTGTTGATAAACGCGTTCAAGTCGTCGCCGATAACTTCAGCCATACAGGTGGTCGATACTGCGATCATGGTTGGTTTGTACAATGCTTTAGCATTTTCCAAACCGGCAAACATATTTTTTTGACCGCCGAATACCGCCGCGTCTTCAGTCATAGAGTCGGACACGCAAGAAATAGGCTCTTTGAAATGACGGTTGAAGTAAGTACGGAAGTAAGCGACGCAGCCTTGTGAACCGTGCACGTAAGGCATGGTTTTTTCGAAACCCAGTGCGCAAAGGACAGCGCCCAGCGGTTGGCAAGCTTTTGCAGGGTTTACCGTGATCGCTTCGCGTTGGAAGTTTAGATCTTGGTATTCCTGAGTTGTCGTCCATTGGAAGACTTCGTCAATTTGATCTTGCGGATGACGTTCTTCGTATTGCTCACGTTTATTGGCCAGATTTTCCTTGTATTCGTCGGTTCTGAATAAAGGATAACTTGGTTGAATATTGTCGACTTGTTGGCTCATGATAATCTCCTAACGCGCCACTAATCTGTGGTCCGGCGTTGATTGGATTTTGCCGGGAATGACTCCCGACCGATATTTGGCACCTGGTAAGGTGGACGCAAGCCCACCTTTCCGGGAATTAAGGTGGGCTTGTGCCCACCCTACGGATTACGCAACCGCTTTGACGGGTTCGCTCTCAGTAGCCTCGGTTTTCCAAGGTGCTTTAAAGCTTTTCCAGCAAGGGTTGTTGATGGTCATGTCCATATCGCGGGCGAAGATCGCAAAACCGTCGTAACCGTGATAAGGGCCTGAGTAATCCCAGGAGTGCATTTGGCGGAAAGGCACACCCATTTTTTGGAAAATATATTTTTCCTTGATGCCGGAGCCGACCAAGTCAGGTTGGACTCTTTTTACGAATTCTTCAAATTCGTAGCCTGTTACGTCGTCATACAACAAGGTGGCATTGCCCATTTCCTTGATAGTACGGTCGTAGTCGTCGTTGTGACCGAACTCGTAACCGGTACCAACCACTTCCATGCCCAAATCTTCGTAGGCACCGATAACGTGGCGAGGACGCAGGCCGCCGATGTACAACATCACGCGTTTGCCTTCCAAGCGTGGTTTGTATTTAGCGATGACCGCGTTGTATTCAGACTCGTAACGAGCAATAACGCGTTCTGCACCTTCTTTGATGGTGTCATCGAAGTGAGCGGCGATTCTGCGCAAAGACTCGGCGATTTTAGTTGGGCCGAAGAAGTTGTACTCGATCCAAGGGATGTTGTACTTTTCTTCCATGTGCCGAGCGATATAGTTCATCGAGCGGTAGCAGTGAATCAGGTTCAACTTCACTTTTGGCGTTTTTTCGATCTCGGCAATGGTACCGTCACCGGACCATTGTGCAACGACGCGCAGACCCATTTCTTCCAACAAAGTACGTGATGCCCAAGCATCGCCGCCGATGTTGTAGTCGCCAATGACGGCTACATCGTATGGAGTCGTTGGGAAGCTTTCGTCGCCATCACGGTTTTCCAATACCCAGTCGCGAATCGCGTCGTTGGCTATATGGTGACCCAAAGATTGAGATACACCGCGGAAACCTTCGCAACGTACTGGCACGATGGTTTTGTTGTACTCTTTGTTTTTAACTTTGGAAACCGCTTCGATATCGTCGCCGATCAGACCAATTGGGCACTCGGATTGAATCGAGATACCTTTGTTCAGAGGGAACAACAATTCGATTTCGTCGATACATTTAGCCAGTTTTTTGTCGCCACCGAATACGATGTCTTTTTCGGTAAAGTCCGAAGTAAAGTTCATCGTACCGAAGGTGTTGACACCTGTAGTACCTACGTAATAGTTACGGCGACCGGCGCGGGAATATTGTCCGCAGCCAACCGGGCCGTGAGAAATATGGATCATGTCCTTAATAGGACCCCAAACCACCCCTTTTGAACCGGCGTAAGCGCAACCACGAATGGTCATTGTGCCCGGTAAGGATTTACGGTTGGACGTGATGCATTTATTTGATTTTTCCAAGCTTTGATCGTTTACGGCCAGATGTTTGGCGCGATCGGCTTTGGCTTTTTCGGGATAGACTTCCAGCACTTCTTGAATAAGCGCTTCGGTCTCTTCTCTTGTCATGGCTGCCATGATGTAATCCTCCTGGTAGTCGTGGGTAATCCCCCACAGACCTGTTAGGAACAATGCGAAAGCAGGTTGAACTGGCTTAATGGCCAGCCCAACCTACGTCTTGATTAAGCTGAAGCTTCTGCCGCTGCGGTGATACCAACAACGCTTTCGTCAACTTCTTCCATGACACCAAATTCCATCAACAGGTCTTCCAGTTCGTCCATAGTGATTGGAGTTGGGATGACCAAGTTGGTGTTGTTGATGATTTTGGTAGCCAAGTCGCGGTATTCTTGCGCTTGTTTAGCTTGTGGTTCGTACTCGATAACTGTCATACGACGGATTTCGGCACGTTGTACAACGTTGTCACGTGGTACGAAATGGATCATGTGTGTACCCATTTTCGCTGCCAATTCCATGATCAGTTCGTCTTCACGAGCTGTTTGACGTGAGTTGCAGATCAAACCGGCCAAACGAACGCCGCCTGAGTTAGCATATTTCACGATACCTTTAGCGATGTTGTTGGCAGCGTACATAGCCATCATTTCGCCTGAGCAAACGATATAAATTTCTTGTGCTTTGTTTTCACGAATTGGCATCGCGAAACCACCGCATACAACGTCACCCAATACATCGTAGAATACGAAGTCTAGGTCTTCGGTGTAAGCGCCTTCTTCTTCCAAGAAGTTGATCGCGGTAATAACACCACGGCCTGCGCAGCCTACGCCTGGCTCTGGACCGCCGGACTCAACGCATTTAATGTCGCGATAACCGACTTTCAATACATCTTCCAATTCCAAATCTTCTACGCTGCCAGCGTCAGCAGCCATTTGCATGATAGAGTTTTGCGCTTTAGCATGCAGGATCAAACGAGTAGAATCGGCTTTAGGGTCGCAGCCGACGATCATTACTTTTTTGCCGATCTCAGCTAAGCCAGCAACCAGGTTTTGCGTGGTGGTAGATTTACCAATACCACCTTTACCGTAAATAGCACATTGACGTAATCTCGCCATGATCTTCTCCTCTTGAGTGGATGTTGTTAATAACAAACTGATAAGAGCAATGGCCGTGCCAAAGTTTTGGTTAGTCATAAGTAATTGAAAATAAACGATTAATAATAATATTTTCTGTTTTTTGGATGGTCGGATTAGCAACATTTTTTGTAAGGCCTGTTATCTAACCAACATAAATCGCGGGGTTTTTGTGGGGTGGTAGGGTGAGTGGCTATATTTACACCTCGAATTGACGAGCGACTTACCCGTTAATCATGGCTCAGGGGCGCTCTTGGTTCGCTTTAGTTTGCGTTTGTTAGGACCAATATGTCGTTCTACGCGGACGGGGGCGACACTTAATTGGCTACAGGCCCTATACTCAACGTCGGGTTTTTGGGGGCTTGCTATACGGTCTTACTAAGGGCCTTATATTTAGTGTCCGGTTACAGTCACATTCTTAACCAAGGCGTGGTTACTGATGTTGTATTTTTCTTTTATAGCGATATTTTATTTGTATGTTTTATAAGAATTGGTGGCCTTTTCGCCGCAAGCTAAAGAATAAGGCGAAGAAAGACGATTCCTTTGATGTTAATCAGCGGGTCCACACACCGGTTAGCCTGTTAACCATAGGTATGTATGTCATAGAATTGGATAGACCTTGGTTGGAGAGCCCGTTTTTATTTCAAGGGTTTGAATTGGAAACCGAAGCGGATATCCGTGCGGTAAAAGACGTCTGTCAGTACGTGTATATCGATGCCACCAGAAAACGAAAACGCCCCGTCGCCAGCAAAGGTCTGGAAGAGAGCTTGCTCAACGAAAGCAATATCGATTTTGGCAAACCGCCGCCGCCAAAGCTAAGCGTGTTTGAGAAAGAGTTTAGCCGGGCCGAAAACGTCCACAACGAAGTGGGCCAGTTGGTATCCAGCTTTATGGAGCGCATCGCCAATGGCGAAGGTATCGATACCAAGGCCGCCAAAGAAGCGGTAGCCCAATGCGTAAACAGCATTTTGCATTCGCCGGATGCTTTTTTGTGGCTTAATCAATTAAAGAACAAAGATAAATACACAGCGCAACATAGCTTGAACGTCTGCACCTTGGCCATTGTTTTGGGTCGATACCTGAACTTTTCCGTAGCTAACCTCAACAATGTCGGCTTATGCGGCATGATGCACGATATGGGTAAAATGTTAGTGCCTTTGGACATCCTGAATAAGCCTGGCAGTTTGGATCCGGATGAAATGCTAATCATGCGCTCGCATCCCGCATTGGGTTACGAGTTGTTGAAGTCTAGCGACCAAATGTATCCAGGTGCTATAGATGCCGCATATACCCATCACGAAACGCTGGACGGTAAGGGTTATCCTCGGCAAATCGGTGAAAGAGGAATTTCGCTATTTACCCGGATCGTCACGATAGTCGATATGTACGACGCCATTACCAGCGACAGAGTGTATCAGAAAGGTCGGACCCATCTGGAGGCGACTAATATCCTGGCAAATATGGCCGGCACCCAATTGGATGAGCGTTTGGTGATCAAATTTATAGAATGTCTGGGCGTTTATCCGCCCGGCAGCATCGTCATGATGACTAACGGTTACATAGCGATTGTGGTGGAAGTAAATGAATTGCAGAAGCTGAGGCCGAAAGTGATCATGTTGCTCGATGTTCAAAAGCGGCGTATCCCCGAGAAAATCACCAATCTTGCCGAGATGTTGTTAGACGAACACGGAAAAGTGCTGACTATCAAATGCATCGTCAAAGCCCAAGATTACAATATCGACATCAAAAAATATTATCAACAAGGCATATTACAAAAGGGGTTTGCTAATGACAAGCGTTAGGGCAATTCACATAATCGGACATCTCGCGCAATCCTGCTAAAATGAGGAAGCTGACGATTGTGGAGGAATGATTTGTTCATGGGGATGTTCGTCTGGATTCTTGTGGCTGGCTAAGCCATGGATACAAATTTTCTCGGGGCATCTTGGTAAATGTACAGAAATAACATGGTGGGATACGGATTTACCTTGATTGAGATGCTGTTGGCGGTTGCTATCATGGCGGTGTTGACGACCATTGCGATACCTGCCTACAACGGTTATATCGATAAGACTAAGAACGATCTTGCCATTAGCTACCTGATAGGCATCCAAATGGAAATCGAACGGTATTACACCCGCGAATTTCGCTACCCGAATGCACTTAGCGACATCACCTCCGTTCTCCCAAACAACGGTAAGGACCCTTGGGGTAGAGATTATGTTTATCTCAATATCATTGAGGGTGGGCCGGGCACTCACGGCGAAGTGCGCAAAGACCACGCGCTTAATCCAATCAATACCAAATACGATTTGTACAGCCTGGGTAAAAATGGTGTCACAAAAAAGCAGATTAGTCAGAAGGACAGTCTGGACGATATTATCCTGGCCCGCGACGGTGGTTTCGTCGGTCTGGCCGCTGATTTCTGAGTAATCCATCGGCGATGGGTAGCAGGCTATCTTTTAGCGGTAGTAAAGTTGCCCGCCGCATTCTGTTTTCTTTCGTGCTGGCCGCGCTGATTCCTATTGTCATTCTGGGTGTACTTTCCTTTCAACAGGTGAAGCAGCAGCTGCAAGCGCAGACTGCCAAGGCATTACATAGAGGTTGTAAGGATTACGCCTACGGATTGGTCAGTCGTTTGCTGTTTGCCGAAAGCTCTCTGCGACTGGCGGCCTTGAAAATTTATAAATCCAGCAATAGTGATAAGCCGGTCGCGATGGCCGGCGAACAATGGCTGCAAGGCCAATTCACCGGGTTGGCGGTGCTGCGGGCCGATGGCCAACCCTCCACATTATCCCGAGACAACACGGCAATACCGACGCTGACGCCAGAAGAGCTAGCGCAGATTGTGATCGGGAAAACGTTGATTAAACCGGTGAGTGGTCAGCGGCTTGAAGACAATCGTTTGTGGATGGCCATCAATCTAGTCGAAAACTCACCGAAAGCCGGCATCCTGATGGCCGAATTGAAACCCGACTTGTTATGGAATTCCGAAACTATCGATCCCAACAATCTGCTATGGGTGATGGCTGCCGACTCGCTACAGATATTGTTCGCGCTGGAGCAAGATTTCGATCCGTCTCCGGAGCTTAGGGCGCAAGTCGCACAAGCCAATAGCGGCCGCTTCTCGTGGCAAAGGGACGGCGAAGCCTACCTCGGTGCGTATTGGAAGCTGCCGGTCGCTACGCTATTTTTCGGTCCGGACCTAATCATCGTGCAAAGCCAGCCTGAATCGCTGGCGTTTGCGGCAATCAAGCAATTCAGCGCGATTTACCCGCCCGTGATTCTGCTGGCCGCGCTGATTGTCGTGTATTTGAGCAGCAGGTTGATTGCTAAATATTTAACGCCGCTCGAACGCTTAAAAATCGGCACCCAACGGGTTGCCGACGGCAATCTGGAATGTCGAGTAGATATTCATAGCCATGACGAATTTGAAGAGTTGGCGGATTCGTTCAACGAAATGACGCGCCGCCTGCGCAGCCAGTTCGATATTCTCGCTATCATGGCGGAAATCGACCGCAATATTCTCTCCGCTTTAAATGCCGAAGATATTATCGACACTGCACTGAACCGATTGCCCAGTATATTGTTTTGCGATTTGATTTCCATCGCCGCCGTTAATCCGGATACCGGTATCGCCGACGAGATTCGGGTGCGGCGTAGCGGACACGATGCCGAAATATTAGCCGAGCCGGTGATTTTGAACCAACAGGATGTCGCGGATTTACGCGACTTGCAAAATGGCGCCCTCGAGATTGGTGGCGATGACGAGCGGATGTCCGAGTATTTGCGGGTGTTCGGCGTGTCTGGCGCATGGCGCTATTTGCTAGTTCCCGTTCACTTCAACGGCGCACTGGCTTCGATTATTTGCTTGGGTTATCAAGCACCGAATCAGATTCCACCGGAATCGCGCAACGCGGCCATCAACTTCGGCGACCGCATTGCCGTCGCGCTGTCCAATGCCGCCTGGGAAGAGAAGCTGTACCAGCACGCCCATTACGATTCCTTGACCGGGCTGCCCAATCGCTTGGTGCTGCATGACAGATTGGGGCAAGAAATGGCGCGGGCCAGACGCGATAATGCGCAACTGGCGGTATTTTTTATGGACTTGGACCGCTTCAAAAACGTCAATGATTCGTTGGGGCACTCGGCTGGCGATGAATTGCTGCGCCAGGTGGCGGGCATTTTCCTTACTTGTGTCAGAGCCACCGATCTGGTGGTCAGATTGGGCGGTGACGAGTTCGTCATCGTGGTTGGTGAATTACATACACAGCATAATCCGGCCGCGTTCGTCAGCGCGGTTGCCGAGAAAATCCTTTGCGCGCTGAAGCAACCCGTCACGGTGGCGGGGCTACCCATGACCGTGACCACGAGTGTCGGTATTGCCTTATTTCCCGACGATGCCGACAACGTGCAGGACTTACTGAAGAATGCCGACGCTGCCATGTATCATGCCAAGAGCGAGGGACGTGCCAATTTCCGGTTTTATTCGCCGGAATTGAATGCGGCCGCGTTGGAAAATATCAAGCTGGAACAAGAGCTGCGTGGCGCAATCGGTAGAAACGAGCTGCAGGTGTTTTATCAACCCAAAGTCGATTGGGATGGCCGAATCGTCGGCGCCGAAGCGTTGATCCGCTGGCGGCACACCGAGCAGGGCATGATTTCGCCGGCCAAATTCATCCCCTTGGCCGAGCAAACCAGTTTGATCGTGGAAATCAGCGATTGGGTGTTGGAGCAAACCTGTTTGTGGGTGAATGCTTGCCACGCGCAAGGACTGGGGCCGTTGCGGATTTCCGTGAATCTTTCCGCTGTCGATTTTAAGCATCCGGAATTGGTTGAGAAAATAGCGGCCGTTTTGAACAGAACCGGTGTGGACCCGAAGTTCATCGAGCTGGAACTCACGGAATCGGTGGCTATCGGCGATATAAAAATGTGTATCGAGCGCATGCATCGCTTAAAAGACCTAGGACTTACCTTGTCCATGGACGATTTCGGCACCGGTTTCTCGTCGCTGTCCTATCTAAAAGAGCTACCGCTGGATGTGCTTAAGATCGATCAATCTTTTGTGCGGCAGTTGGAAACCGAGGGCAGTAGCGCGGCCATCGTCCGCGCTATTCTGGCGCTCGCCGACGGCTTGGGTATGGAGACCATCGCCGAGGGCGTCGAAACCGCAGTGCAACTTGAGTTATTGAAACAACATCACTGTGGCTTATTTCAGGGCTATTTTTTCAGCCGGCCCGTACCTAAAGACGAATTTTTAAGCTTATTGCAGACTGATGCGCTTAACCGTGGCGCGGAACAGGCCGCTAGTTCTTGAGTGCTTACCCGATATGTCGTTCGCTGAGCGGAGCCGAAGCGAACGGTTGACTTCGGCTTCGCTCAGCACAAGTTCGCTCATTCAACGGCAAGTTGCTTATTTATTGCCATAAATCACCTTGTTAAGATTGCCGGCTATTTTGCTTGGCGCTTAAAAATCGGCGGCCCCAGGCGCTCAAGCCATCCAGGTACAGATAAACCACCGGCGTGGTATACAGTGTCAGCAGTTGACTGAAAATCAAACCGCCGACGATGGAAATCCCCAAGGGCTGGCGCAGTTCCGCACCGTAACCCGAGCCCAAAGCCAATGGCAGTGCGCCCAGCATGGCCGCCAACGTGGTCATCATGATAGGCCGGAAGCGCAATAAACAGGCTTGAAAGATAGCTTCTTCCGCGCTCAGGCCGTGCCGGCGTTCCGCGTCCAGGGCAAAATCGATCATCATGATTGCGTTCTTCTTCACTATGCCGATCAGTAAAATCACGCCGATTAAAGCGATGATGCTGAACTCGGTATCGCAGACCAGCAAGGCTAGCAAGGCGCCGACGCCGGCCGAGGGCAGCGTGGACAATATCGTCAGCGGATGAATATAGCTTTCGTAGAGCATGCCCAGCACGATGTAAATACTCAGCAGCGCCGCAGCAATCAGCCAGGGTTGATTACGTAGCGACTCCTGAAAAGCCTTAGCCGAGCCCTGGAAACTGCCGCGCACTGCGGCCGGGGTGCCGAGGTCGCGCAGGGTTTGTTCGATGAATTGCGTGGCGGTGGACAGCGAGGTGCCGGGCATCAGGTTAAACGACACGGTGGCGGCGGCAAACTGGCCTTGATGATTGATGGTTAGCGGCGCGTTGCTGGTTTGGAAGCTGGCCAGGGTGGCTAGCGGAATCTGTGTACCGGTGCTGGCGCTAACATACAACTGTTGCAAGGTTTGCGGGTTTTGCCAGTATTCGGGTGCCAGCTCCATCACTACCCGGTATTGGTTCAAGGGTTTATAGATAACCGAGACTTGGCGTTGACCAAAAGCGTTGTTCAAAGCGGCATCAATGGCCGCCTGACTGACCCCCAGACTTGAGGCTTTATCTCTATCCACCACCAGCGATATTTGTCGGCCTTTGTCTTGCTGATTGGTGTTGACGTCGCTCAGCTCCGGTCGCTTGCGCAACGCCGCGACGATTTTGGGCGTCCATTCGCGCAGTAGATTCAAGTCTTCCGATTGCAAGGCAAATTCGTACAGCGCCGCCGAGCCGCGACCGCCGATGCGTAAATCTTGCACCGGCTGTAAAAACAAGCTGGCGCCGGGTTCGTCGGCCAGTTTTTCCCGCAATCGGCGGCTGATCTCGGCTATCGGCGCATCGCGCTGCTCGGGCGGCTTCAGCACCGCAAACATCAGGCCGGAATTGGTGTTTTGCATGCCGCCGGCAAAGCCCACCACATTGGTCACCGCCGGGTCTTGCCGCAAAATATCGACAAAATCATGCAATTTGGTTTTCATGGCCTGGAAGGAAATACTTTGATCCGCCTGGATGGTGCCGCTGAGTCGGCCGTTATCCTGCACCGGGAAAAAGCCTTTCGGGACGATGATGTACAGATAGACATTTAAGCCGATGCAAGCCAACAGTACCGTCAGCATCAACTTGGGATGGTGTAAGGCCCAGCTTAAACTGCGGCGGTAGCCGTCGTGCAGGCGCTGGAATTGATATTCGATCCAGATCGACAGTCTGCCGGGTTGATGCTGCTCAGCCGGCTCCAGCCAGCGTGCGCACAACATCGGCGTGACGGTTAACGATACCAGCAGCGACACCAAAACCGCCGCTGACAGTGTCACCGCAAATTCCCGAAACAGCCGACCGACGATGCCGCCCATCAATAAAATTGGCGTAAATACCGCGATTAGCGACAAACTCATCGCCAACACCGTAAAGCCAACCTCGCCGGCCCCACGCAACGCCGCCTGGAACGGCGGCACGCCATTTTCTATATGCCGGCTGCTGTTTTCCAGAACCACGATGGCGTCGTCCACCACGAAGCCGGTAGCGATGGTCAGGGCCATCAGCGATAAGTTATCCAGGCTGTAATCGCACAAATACATCACCGCGCAAGCGCCCAGCAGCGATGCCGGCACCGCGATTAGCGGGATGAGGGTGGAATGCCAGCGGCGCAGAAACAACAGCACCACCATGATCACCAGCACGACCGAGATCAACAGACTGCGTTCCACTTCATCGACCGAGGCGCGGATGGTCGAGGATCTATCCACCACCACTGACAACTCGATGGCCGCCGGCAACAGCGCGCGCAGCTGGGGCAGCATGGTTTTCACCTGTTCGACGGTTTCGATGATATTGGCGCCTGGTTGTTTGTTCAGGATCAGCAACACCGAAGGCTGGCCGTTTTTCAGACCGGTGCTGCGCAAATCTTCCACCGAGTCGACCGCTGTGCCCAGATCGGCGATACGCACCGGCGCGTCGTTACGGTAAGCGACGATCAGCGGCAGGTAGTCGGCAGCATGCTCGGCCTGATCGTTGGCGTGAATTTGCCAATGCCGGTCGCCGCGCTCTAGTGTGCCTTTGGGGCGATTGGCGTTGCTGGCATTGATGGCTTTACCAACCTGATCCAGGCCGATGTTGTATTTGGCTAATGCCGCCGGATTTAATTCCACCCGCACCGCCGGTAAGGAACTGCCGCCGACGCTGACCTGGCCGATGCCGGGTAACTGGGCGATTTTTTGCGCCAAGATCGTCGAGGCGGCATCGTACATTTGCCCACGGCTGTGCGTGTTGGAGGTCAAGGCCAGAATCAAAATGGGCGAATCTGCCGGATTGACTTTGCGGTAATTGGGCCGGTTGGGCAGATTGCTCGGCAGCAAACTACTGGCGGCGTTGATCGCGGCCTGGACGTCGCGCGCGGCGCCGTCGATGTCGCGATTTAAATCAAACTGCAAGGTAATCCGAGTCGAGCCCAAGGAACTGGCCGATGTCATTTCGGTGATGCCGGCGATGCGGCCCAGCGCCCGTTCCAGCGGCGTAGCCACGGTGGCGGCCATGGTTTCCGGGCTGGCGCCGGGTAGGTTGGCGGATACCGAGATGGTCGGGAAATCCACTTGCGGCAAAGGGGCGACCGGCAATTGCAGGAAGGCGATGATGCCCGCCAGCGCCAAGCCCAGCGTTAAAAGTGTGGTGGCGACCGGCCGATAGATAAACAGCGCAGAGAAGTTCACGGCTGGCTGTCGCCGCTGTCTGCTAGTGTCGATTCGGTTGCGCCGCGCAGCCGGCGAGCCAGTCGGTCCAGGCTCAAGTAGATTACCGGCGTGGTGTACAGCGTCAGCAACTGGCTGAGCAACAAGCCGCCGACCATGCTAACGCCTAAGGGATGGCGTAATTCGGAGCCGACGCCGCTGCCCAGCATCAAGGGCAAAGCGCCCAGCAAAGCCGCCAGCGTGGTCATCAAGATCGGCCGGAAGCGTAACAGGCAGGCCTGGAAAATCGCCTCGTGCGGCGGCAAGCCTTGCTTACGCTCGGCCTCCAGAGCAAAGTCTATCATCATGATGGCGTTTTTCTTCACTATGCCGATCAGCAGCACGATGCCAATCACCGCGATGATGCCCAAATCGTTGCCGGATAACTGCAAGGCCAGCAGCGCGCCAACCCCGGCCGAGGGCAGGGTGGACAGGATGGTGATGGGATGAATATAGCTTTCGTAGAGTACGCCCAGCACGATATACACAGTGACTATGGCGGCCAGGATCAACCACAGCGTGCCGCTCAGCGAGGCATTAAACGCCAAGGCCGCGCCTTGATAATCGCTTTGTACCGCCAGTGGTAAGCCGATGGCTTGTTTGGCGGACTCGATGGCATTCAGCGCATTGCCCAAGGCTGCACCCGGTGCCAGATTGAAGGAAATGGTCGCTGACGGGAACTGATCCAGGTGGTTGATTGCCAACGCGGTTTGCCGTTCGGAAACAGTCGCTAAGGCGGACAGAGGCACCTGAGTACCGTTGCCGGAGGGGACGCGTAGTTGTTGCAAGCCTTCCGGGCCACTCTGCTCCTTAGGATCTACTTCCAATACCACTCGGTATTGGTTGGATTGGGTGAAGATGGTCGAAACCAGGCGTTGGCCGTAAGCGTTGTACAAGGCGTTATCGATGTCAGCAGTGCTGACGCCCAGTCGGCTGGCGCTGGCCCGGTCGATTTCGATATAGGCCTGCAGGCCTTGATCCTGCACGTCGCTGGCGGCATCGGCGATGTCGGGTATCGCGCGCATGCGCTCGACCAGACGCTGGGTCCAGCGGTTCAGTTCCGCCAAATCGACCGTCTGCAGGGTAAATTGAAACTGGGTGCGGCTGACGCGGTTTTCCAAGGTCATGTCCTGCACCGGTTGCAGATAAACCGAGATACCTGACACCTCCGCCAGACGCGGCCGCAAGCGTTCGATTACCGCCGTGGCGTTGTCGCGTTGCGCTTGCGGCTTCAGGTTGATCAGAAAGCGGCCGCTGTTCAGGGTGGCATTGCTGCCGTCTACACCGACGAACGACGACAAGCTGGCGACCGCTGGATCGGCCAGGATCTGTTTGGCCATGGCTTGCTGGCGCTCGGCCATCGCCGCGAAGGAAATGCTGGGCGGTGCTTCCGAGATGCCTTGAATCAGGCCGGTGTCCTGGATGGGGAACAGACCTTTAGGCATGGCCATGTATAAACATATGGTTAGTGCCAGGGTGGTAATGGCGATCAGCAGGGTTAGACCTTGTCGCTTCAGCACCCATTCCAGGCTGCGGCCATAAGCAGCGATGACTTTATTGATGAAGTCTTCGCGCTGAACATGGTCGGGGTCTAGCGGGCGCAATATCTTCGCGCACATCATCGGTGTCAAAGTCAGCGACACTACCGCCGAGATCAGAATCGCCACCGCCAAGGTAATCGCAAATTCCCGAAACAAGCGGCCGACCACGTCGCCCATGAACAGCAACGGAATCAGTACCGCTACCAGCGAGACCGTTAAGGAGATGATGGTAAAGCCGATTTGCTCTGAGCCTTTCAGCGCCGCCTGCAAGGCCGACTCGCCGCGTTCCAGGTAGCGGGAAATGTTTTCGATGACGACGATGGCGTCGTCCACCACAAAGCCGCTGGCGATGGTCAGCGCCATCAAGGTCAGATTATTGATGCTGAAGCCGGCTAGATGCATCACCGCAAAGGTGCCGACCAGCGACAGCGGCACGGCGACCGCTGGAATCAGGGTGGCTGGTAGATTGCGCAGAAACAGGAAGATCACCATGATGACTAAAGCCACTGCCAGCATCAATTCAAACTGCACGTCATGCACCGAGGCGCGGATGGTGACGGTGCGGTCGGTTAAAGGCAGTACATCGACCGCGCTGGGCAGGGTGGCGCGCAGTTGCGGCAACAGCTTGTTGATCCGGTCCACGACCTCGATCACATTTGCGCCCGGTTGGCGCTGGATATTGACGATCACCGCCGCCGTGTCGTTGGCCCAGGCGGCCAGTTTGACGTTCTCGGCGGCATCGACTGCGTCGGCCACGTCCGCGAGTCGCACCGGCGCGCCATTGCGGTAGGCGATGACCAGGTTTCGGTATTCGGCGGCGGAGCGCAATTGATCGTTGTTATCAATAATCGCCGAGCGTTGCGGGCCATCGAACATGCCCTTGGGTTGATTGACATTGGCGGCAGCGATCGCGCTGCGCAAGTCCTCCAGGCTGAGGCCGTAAGCGGCCAGGGCTTGATGGTTGGCTTGTATCCGCACGGCCGGCCTTTGGCCGCCACTGATGGCAACCAAACCGACGCCGGGCAATTGGGCGATCTTCTGCGCCAAGCGGGTGTCCACCAAGTCTTGGACTTTGGCTAAGGGCAGGGTCGCCGAGCTGATCGCCAAGGTCAGAATGGGCGCATCGGCTGGATTGACTTTGTTATAGATGGGCGGCATCGGTAAATCGGCCGGCAGGAAATTATTGGCGGCATTGATGGCCGCCTGCACGGTTTGCTCGGCGACGTCCAAATTCAATTCCAGATCGAATTGCAGGGTCACCACCGACGCGCCGCCGGAGCTGGTCGAGGACATTTGTCGCAGGCCGGGCATTTGCCCGAATTGGCGCTCCAATGGTGCGGTGATGGCCGAGGTCATCACTTCCGGGCTGGCACCGGGGTAAAGCGTAGTGACCTGGATGGTTGGGTAATCGACTTGCGGCAATGCCGAGATCGGCAATAAGCGATAGGTCAAAATCCCGGCCAGCAGCAGTGCCACCATCAGCAAGGAGGTGGCGACCGGCCGCAGGATAAAATGGCGCGAGGGGTTGAAGCCGGGTAAGGGGTTTTGCGCAGCTGCCATGCTTAGTGGCTCGGTGTGCCGGCGTTTGGAGCGGCTGGCTTGGCTTTGTCTATTACCTTAACTTCGCGGCCTTCGCGCAGTTTGTCGGCGCCGTCGATTACCAGTTTTTGGTTTGGCGTCAAGCCTTCCAGAATCGCCACGGTTTCGCCATCTGTTGCTCCGGTTTTTACCGGCCGCACGCTGACGGTATTGTCGTCTTTGACCCAATAGACGAAGGCGCCCTTGCTGCCCTGCTGGATCGCGGCAGTCGGTGCTAAGGTCACGGCGCGCAGGGTGTCCAGGCGCATTTTGATGTTGACGAACTGGTTGGCAAACAGGGTGCGATCTTCGTTTTCGAATTGAGCTTTTAATTTCAGGGTGCCGGTGCTGGCATCGATCTGATTGTCCACCGCCAGCAGTTTGCCGCTGGCCAGTTTTAGCTGGCCGGCCCGATCGTAAGCGTCTATGCCGATGGCCTCGGCCGAGCGCCAACGGCGCATGACCGCCGGAACTTGATCTTCCGGCAAGGTGAATACCACGGTGATTGGCTGAATTTGGGTGATGACCGCCAGGCCATTGACGTCGCTGGCGCGAACCATATTGCCCTGATCGACCAGACGCAAGCCGATCCGGCCCACTACCGGTGCGGTGATGCGCGCGTAACTCAACTGCAATTTGGCGTTATCGAGTTGGGCGCGGTCGATCTCGACGGTACCGCGATATTGTTTAACCAGCGCGGCCTGGGTGGCGGTTTGTTGGGCGGCGATAGAGTCCTGTTCCAGCAATGTTTGATAGCGGGCCTGGTCGATTTCGGCGTTTTTTAGCAGCGCCTCGTCGCGCAGCAACTGGCCCTCGGCTTGTTGCACGGCTACTTGATAGGGACGCGGGTCGATTTCGGCGAGCAGTTCGCCTTGGCGTACCGCTTGGCCCTCGCTAAAAGCCACCCGGATCAATTCGCCATCGACACGCGAACGCACCATGACGGTGTGTAGCGGGGTAACGCTACCGAGACCATTCAGATAAATCGGCAGGTCGCCTTGCCTGGTTAGCGCAACCGCCACACTGATCGGGGCGTTTTCAATCTCGCTGTGGCGGGCATCCGGATTTTCTTGCTTGTGTGGGTCGGCGTGGAGGAAATAATAGCCGCCGGTTGCGGCAATTACGGTGAGTACTGCAGCCCAGCGCCAGCGCGAAGTTGGCTTTAATGCGGCGTAATCCTGATCCTGGTTCATAGCCATGCGGGTATTAATAAGTGGGTTCCGGCCTCATGCCGGTCAGCGGAGTCTACCGGTACAACTAAAAAAGGCACCCTGAAGATGCCTTTTTGCAGATTGTCGGCCGATATAACAGCAATCAATCGTAGTGGTAGTGTTTACGCAAGGGCTTAACCACTTCCCAATGGCTATCCAGGCCTTCGTGAAACATCACCAAGTCGCCTGGCAAAATCCGCACTGGCTCGCCGCCGACAGGGGTGACGATGATTTCGCCTTCCAACACATAAGCGGTTTCAGTTTCGTCGAAATCGATGGTGAACGTGGAAATTTCTTTTTCCCAGATCGGCCAGCTTGATACGCCTAGCTCCTGTAAACGTTCTTCGCTAGGGTTATGCTCAACGGTAATTTGGCTCATGGGTTTCCTGTTTGAATGAAGTTTATCGAGCGGCGAATTTTAGCATTGTTGCTGCGCCGCAGCTATGATTCGGGCGTTTCGTCCGGCAATTGTTTCGGATCGTCCGCGCGGCGTAGTCTATTTACCGGCTCGAATCCCAAGGGTTTATTGTGGACTTCGTTTTCCAATTTGGGGTCGGGATGGTGGTAGAGCTGAATTTCGGTATAGGAATCTACGGTCGGCTGTGTGGGCTCTTTGTTCAGATAATCGCTAAGCCAGACCACGAGTAGCGCTATTCCCAGGCTAGCGATACAGGCGATGCTGGCGTCCTGGTCGTAATCGGGTTTTACCGGTTTATCCGGCAGAGAGGCCCAATCCACTACATCCAATTGGGGATTGCTTTGGCGTTGTTTTACGTCGATCTCAACCAGTCGCTGTTTGGTTTGCTGTGATAACTCCTCCAATTTAACCAGCTCTTCCTGCATGGCTTTGTGTTTGGCAAATTGATTGGTGTATTCAGAGGCTTTTTGTTTGTGTTCGGCCATTTGTTTTTGAATGGTCAGCACGGTGCGATGCGCCGCTTCGTAGGCATTCTCCGCTTCTTGCGTTGCATAGGTGCTGCCCGCTTGTTCCTTGCTGGCGATCTTTTCATCCAGCTCGGCCAGTTGGATTTTTAAGTTGCGCAAGGTGGGATGAAACTCGATGTATTCGTCTGTGTATTGGCTTCTTTGCGCTTCCAGGCGCTCGCGCAGGTGTTCGGCTTGCTGGGTTAATACCGCCAGACTTTGTGAATCGGCTTCCGGCACCACGGCTTTGCCTTCCGCAATCGCAGCGCGAATGGCGTCCAGTTTGGCTTTGGCTTTAGCTTCTTCTTCCTGGGCGGCATTCAGCGAGTTATTTAAGCCTTGTAAACGGGCGTGCGCCTCGTTATCGGTGCTTTCCAGGGAGACAATGTCATGCTGCAATCTGAACAATTCGATTTCCTGACGTTTGTCGCGCACTTGCTGTTCGATGCGTGTCAATTCGGCAGTAATCGTGGTGCTGGCTTTTTCGGTGATTTCGCCGATGTATTCAGTGCGAATTTGTTGGTAGGTTTTTATCCAGGTATTTAAGGCCAGCTGCAGAAATTGCGGATGGGAGCCTTCCGCAGTCAATTGCACCAGATTGGTTTCCGGCACCGCTTTTACTTGGAAGAGCGCTTTCAGTTGATTGACCGTGGGGTGTTCAATATCTTTCTGTTGTTTTAGCGTGTCGGCGGTTTTTTCCAATACCGGCTGACCCAGCAAGACCTGCTTTTGAATATTGACGTGTTCCGGATCCGCTTCGACATGCGATTGATCGACATCGGTTGCTGCGGTGGTCAAGACTAAGGCCTGGCTTTCAAAAATTGCCGGCTGCAGAAATACATAGGTTTCGGTAATCAGCAATAAAGGTAAAAACAGCAGCAAAAATAAGGTCCGGCGCCGCATTCTGTGTGGCCAGGGCATGGGGTTTGAATGGTAAAAATCGTCTCCGACGACGCGGAAATCATGGCGATATGGAAGCATCACGATTTTCTCCCTGGTGCTAAGTCCGAAGGTTATAGTTTTTGTTATAGCCGAGCTGGGCGAAATTTTAGAACATTTTACTAAGCTATCCGTGTCGAGAAAATCTTTAATGCCGAAACGAAGTCTGTGAAAGTTAGCTTCGATAACGGGCTATTAAACTAAGGTCGGGCTTAGTGTTTTCGATATTGTAAGCTAAGGTAAGCGGGTCGGTCTGATTGTTCAAGACGTCTTGAAAACTTTCAGTATCCGCGCTGGTGGGCCTGTTCTGGTGCCAAAACACTAAATATCACCGAGTTGCCAGTTTAAACCAATCCGAGAATCTAGCAATTCTAAATTTGCTAAAGGTTTTAAATGTCGGTCATCAGCTTGGCTTCGTCCTGGTTCTGGTGGTGTGCTAACGTGGAGGACATGGCCGGTTATGAGTCGAACGGTCTGGAGCGGTCGTAGCGGCTTTCAAATCGAAGATATTACGCCACGATAAAATATGCTTCGCCTATACTAAAACATCAACTGAATTTGTGATCCGCCGCTGGTTTGCGGACTTATTGTTCGGACAAGCCCGAGCTAGCTATGTATGCTAGCAAACTGACGTCTGAGGTTAAGTCAGAAGCAATTTTCTTAGATGCCGTTTTGGCAGCTATTTTTCAAGTTTTTTGGATTTTCACAAATCCCAGATTGGACTCGTATGGCTGATAAAGAGGATGGAATACTCAGAATTCATGTGTATGAACTGAGAGTTGGCATGTGCGTAAGCCGTCTGGAAGCGCCCGTGGAAGATTCGCCTTTTTTATTGGATAGAGTCGTTATTGAAAGTCATGCGGATATTCAAGCCATTCAGGCAATTTGCGATTATGTCTATATCGATGTTAAATATCAAAAGTCTTCTTCCGGTGCGATTCCCACCAAAAATACCGAAGCTAGAAAATATTTAGGTTTCGCCAGGTCATTTAATCAAACCGCCAATACCTATCAGCGCACCGGTAATTTAATAAAAACGGTGATGGACGATATTCGCTTCGGTAATCAATTCAGCGTTAGCGCGGTTAAGCAAGCTGTCTCCGAATGTGTCGATAAAGTATTGGAAAACCCCGATACAATGTTATTACTGACCCAGCTTAAAGATCAGGATCAATATACCGCGCAACACTGTATGAATGTTTGTATATTGTCAATTCTGTTAGGCCGAGAGTTAAACTTTTCGATAGAAGATCTCAATAAAGTAGGTTTTTGCGGTTTAATGCACGATGTCGGCAAAATGAAAGTGCCTTTGGAAATACTCAATAAGCCGGGTTCTTTGGAAGACTATGAAATGGATATCATGCGTAAGCATACGCTATACGGACGCAATGTTTTAATGTCTGCCCGTAACGTGTATCCGGGTGCCGTCGACGTTGCTTACGACCATCACGAGCATTTGGCCGGCACGGGTTATCCTCGGGGGGTAAACAAATCAACGTTGTCGGTTTTTACTAAAGTGGTAGCGGTTGTCGATACCTACGATGCCATCACCAGTGACCGGGTTTACCAGAGGGGCAAGCCCCATCTCATGGCTTTGGGGGTTTTGGTGAAAGGGATGAATCAACAATATGAAGCTAATTATGTGACGCAGTTTATTAACTGCATAGGATTTTATCCGCAAGGAAATTTAGTAGAATTAAGTACTGGCGAGGTCGGTATAATAGTCGAGCAAAATAAAGCAGATCGACTTAAGCCAAAATTATTGTTAATCCAAGATGGCAATAAAAATCCTGTTGAAGAGAAAATACTTGATTTATCCTTGAATCTTACCGACGCAAGCGGCAAACGTTATGGTGTTAAACAAGTGATAAGGCCGCAAGATTGCGGTGTCGATTTGGCCAAGTATTATCAAGATGGTAAGTTTACTAAAGAATACGCGGTAGTCATCTAAAAATTAAATGCTGTAAATTGGTAACTCCTTGGGTATTATTTTTCAATAATGGTTAAAAAAATTAATATTAACCAGCTCAGAAAAGGTATGTTTGTTTGCGGCACTGATCGGAAATGGATGGATATACCTTTCTTTCGTACTAAATTTCTGATTGCATCCGATAAGCAAATTAATAAATTAAAAGAGTATTGCCAAACCGTTTCTATCGATACCGCAAAAGGTATTGATGTCGATAAGCCGGCTGAAACTCAAGTAATAGTGGACGCGGACAGTTTCTCGGCGATAGAGATGTCGAGCCGCGTCGATGAAAACAATTCTTTTAAAAAGCTTTACGAACAAAGCCTATTGCTTTTTAGTGCCGTGTTAAACGATGCACGGTCTAACAGAGAGCTTGATTTGCTCAAGATTGACAGCATAGCGGCGGATTTACTGGCGGCAGTTACCGCCGATGTTCAGGCTATGTTTGGACAGATGCGGCTCAATGGCAAAAATATCGATGGTTTGGCGCATAAATCGGTCAATGTCTGTATTTTGGCTGCCGCTTTGGGTTTGTATTTAAAGCTGCCGGAAAATAAATTGCAGTTGTTGGGGCTGGGTGCGTTGTTGCATGATATCGGCATGGTAGGGGTACCGGAGGCCCTTCTTGTAAAAATCGAAGTGTTGATGCCGGAAGAGCGGCTTATTCTGGAGCGACATCCTGACTATGGTGCGAACTTGTTGCGCAAAGTGCCTGAACTACCTGCGGAGGTTTTGGAAATCGTCCTTAGCCATCACGAACAAATGGATGGTGGCGGATATCCAAACGGTTTACCGGCGGCACGCGTTGGCGAACTGGCGCGGATAGTCAGTATCGCCTCAGTTTACGAAGCTTTAACCGGTGAACGCGTTTACCGTAATGCCTTAACGCCGCTTGACGCATTGGAGCATCTATATTGTTCCGGTCAGTTTTTGTTCGATACGCAATGGGTGGCCCGTTTTATAGAGGTGCTGGCTATTTATCCGGTTGCTTGCATTGTCGAATTGCAAACTGACGAGCTCGCGGTGGTGGTCCAGGCAAATTCACAATTCCCTCAGCGTCCGCTATTGAAGGTAATCACCAATCCGCAGAAACAATTGCTTTTTCAAGAGCGGACGCTTGATTTGGCCGATGAGCAGCAAAATAACATCAAGATAGTCAGAGTTTTGGCCAGCGATGAACCGATTATCGAACTGCTGAAAATGTTTGTCGAATTGGAAAAAATTTAGCCGGCCAACAGCTCAGGCACGCGGTTCAGTTTTGCCGAATAGCTCCTTGCTTAGGGTAATGATGGCGTGCGGATCGATTTCGCCAATCGAATAGTCGTTTTTATCCAGTTTGAACGGATTGACCGGCGACGGCGACTTCAATACTTTATTGATATCGGTTTGGTAAACCCGGCTGACCGGCGTCGGTCCGAACAAGGTAATCGATGGTCGGTTTAAACCCCAAGCCATGTGCGTAGGTCCGGTATCGTTACCGATCACTAAATCGGCCCTGGCCAGCGCCGCTTTCAAATCATTCAGGCTTAATGGCGGTAATACTCTTGCCAGGCTGCGTTCGGCCAGCCATTGCGCCATCCAGTGTTCTTTCTCGTTGCCCCAACAGATCAGAAAATTCGCTTCCAGGCCGAAGATCACCTGGAGAAATTTCTCCAAAGGGTAATTGCGGCTGGGCCAGGTCGAGCCTATCACCAAAACGATGTTGGGTTGGCCGGCTGGAAAATACTCGTCCAACGGTGTTTGCGGCGGCTGAAAAAACAAAAACGCCTGTTTCGCCTGAATTTGTGCGGGTGTGACATCGAGACCCAGCGGCCGAGTCAGCACGGCGACATTGCGATCAATGGTGTTGGCGTCATAAGGGTAAGCGACATGCCTGCTATAGAAAAAAGCCGCCCATTTTTCCCGGATCGAATCTTGATCGAAACCCACGCAATTGGCCGATAGCAAGCGCGCGACCACTGCGGATTTAATCAAACCTTGCGCATCCAGAACCAAGTCGTAGCCTTGCTCGGCATAAGCGCGAATTTTACTTATCTCGGCAAAGACGCGCCATTTGTCGGTTTTCAGGGCTTTTAAATACACACCTAAAATATTATCCAGGTGTGGATTGTCGGCCAGCACGCCGACGAAGCGTTCTTCAACTATCCAGTCGATTTGTGCCAGCGGTAATGCGGCTTTGATGAATTGCAAGGCCGCCATCGCATGCACGATGTCGCCCAAAGCCGACAATTTGACGATGGCAATTTTCATCGCTTAGGCGTCCAACGCCGCCAGCACCTGTTCCGGCCGGATTTCCGTCAAGCAGCGCGTATGGCCCAACGGGCACTCACGCTTAAAGCACGGCGAACAGTCCAGGTGTAAATCCAGTATCTCCGCCTTGGGATGCAGCGGTGGGGTAAAGCCGGGGTCGGAAGAGCCATAAACCGCGATTAATTTTTTATCCAGTGCGGCCGCGACATGCATCAGACCGGAATCGTTGCTGACCACCGCATCGGCCAAGGACAGCAAATCCACCGCATCGGCCAGCGAGGTAATGCCGGCGAAATTGCGGCAAATACCGCCCGATAATTCATTGATTTGCTCGGCAACGGCTTTGTCCTTATCGGAACCGAATAACCAGACTTGCCAGCCTTGTTCTTCCTTTTGCCGGGCGACGGCGGCGTAATGTTCGCAAGGCCAGCGTTTGGCAGGGCCGTATTCCGCGCCGGGGCACAGGGCCAGGATTTTGCTGACTATAGGGCGCAATTCATCCGAGTCCTCAAGCAGGGCGCTGGGGTGGGGGATTTCGATTAAATCCGCGCCAGTAATCTCGAATTTTTTGCAGACGTTTAATTGTTGTTCGGTGGTGATCGTCAGCTTCGGAACTTGGTAAGTTGGCGGCTGAGGCGCTTCGTTCGGTAAACCCAGTGTCACGAAGCGCTGCACGGTCATGGTTAGCACGGTCTTATCCAGCTTGCGCACATCGTTCAACAGGCCCCGGCGCAGTTCGCCGAGAAAGCCGGTGCGCTTAGGAATGTGTGCAAAAAATGGAATCAAAGCCGACTTCCAGGAGTTGGGCAGCACAATTGCTTGATCGTAATGATGGCTTTGCAGTTGCCGGCCAATACGGATACGGCCGCGCAAATCAAATTGCCCGTGACCAAGCGGCATGGCGATACCCTGCCGTACTTCCGGCATGCGCTCCAGCAGGGCCAGTGACCAAGCCGGGGCCAGCACGTCGATAAGGCAATCGTGGTGTTGTTGCTTGAGGGTGATGAACAGGCTTTGCGCCATCACCATGTCGCCGACCCAGGATGGGCCGACGACCAGGATTTTATAAGGCTGCGCTGACACTTAAGAAACGAGGGTCAACCATTCCTTATGGTCAGCGCGGCGGCCTTGAACGTAGTCAAAATACAAGGCTTGCAGTTTTTCGGTGACGGGTCCGCGGCTGCCGGCACCGATGTCACGGTTGTCGTATTGGCGAATCGGTGTGACTTCAGCGGCGGAGCCGGTAAAGAAGGCTTCGTCGGCCACATAAACTTCGTCGCGGGTGATACGTTTTTCGATCACTTCATAGCCTTGTTCGCGGGCAATAGTCATCAAGGTATCGCGAGTGATACCTTCCAAAGCCGATGTCGTTTCCGGGGTATAAATTTTGCCGTTGCGGACAATGAACAGGTTCTCGCCGCTGCCTTCTGCGCAGAAACCTTCGTGGTCCAATAGCAAGGCTTCGTCATAACCGGTGGACAAAGCTTCTTGCAGGGCCAGGATGGAGTTGATGTAGTTGCCGTTGGCCTTGGCTTTACACATCGTGCTATTGACGTGGTTGCGAGTGTAAGACGAGGTGCGGATGCGGATGCCTTTTTCCATGTTTTCCGCGCCCAGATACGCGCCCCAGGTCCAAGCCGCGACCATGACATGTACTTTCAGGTTGTCGGCGCGCAGGCCCATGCCTTCTGAGCCAAAGAACACCATGCTACGGATGTAAGCGCTGTCCAGGTTGTTTTTGGCGACCGCGTCGCGATGCGCCTGGTTGATCTCGTCTTTAGAGAACGGCATTTTCATGTTCATGATATGCGCGGAGCGGAACAGACGGTCGGTGTGCTCGGCTAGTTTGAAAATCGCGGTGCCGTTGTCGGTTTTATATGCGCGCAGACCTTCAAAGACGCCGCAGCCGTAGTGCAAGGTGTGAGTCAAGACGTGGACCTTGGCGTCGCGCCAATCAACCCATTTTCCGTCTAGCCAAATCAACCCGTCTCTATCATCCATCGTTGCCATTATCTGAACCTGTGTTGTTTAGTGATTATTGCTGCGCCGCATCGGCTAAAAATTGGCGGAAATTGTACTATAAAGCGCTCTCCGGCAATACCGGCTGCGCAGAAGTCTTGATTTTGGCGTGAGAATGAGTTTGGCAGCTTGTGAGTGATTGGGTGTATGAGCGCTAACCGTTTTTCGGGCACCGGTGAAATAATTCACTGATTCCTCGTGGCATAGGCTACCGACGGCAAGCGCTGTTTGCGATAACTTAAACTCAGCGTCAATTTTTAGAAGTTGCCTAAGTTTAGAAAAAATCATACCACTATGATTTGTAAAGGCTTTTGTTAATTGGCGTTACTTATGCTCAAGATATATTAGTCAAATCGGCATATTCGGGAGAACGTCATGGAAACAAGCAATGAAGTCAACGAAATCAGTACACTGCGTATCGTGTTTATCGAAACTTTAAGCAGGCAGTTTATCGCCATTACCGGTTGCGGCATTTATGTATACCTCAATCCGCTTACCATTAATGAATTGTTCAACCGCTATTTAAGCAGCAGCGTGCCTATCAATGTTTTTGCCAGGCAATGCGTCAGAAATATAGTGGCTTGATGTTGCGCAGCCGACCCGGACGACTAACGTCGTCCAGGACGTCTTTTAATCAAATAGCGTCGTCAGGCTTTGGCAAAGCGCCGTCGTGAGCCGAAGAGTATCGCCAACAATAGCAACGCCAGTGCCGCTTGTCCGGCAATCAAGTTTAGACATGCCGCCGGATTTGCCGGATACGTAAAGGCAAAGCGCGGTTGGTCGTGACTGAGCTCATCGCTCCAAGCGCTATCGCTCATAATCTTCGGTACGAAATAGTCGCGCCATTGATCTTCAAAATTATTGACCGCCTGAATATATTCGGCATAGCGCGGCGCGTCGATACCGGCCAGCCTATCCGCCATTTGCACGGCCGCCAGCGCCGGCGACAGCCAGGACCACGCTTCCAAAAACTCGAATTGCGCTTGGCGGGCGCTGTCGAAGCGGTACATCACCGGTCTGATCTGTTGATCCAGAACCAAACCGGCCGGCAAACCGGCGATTTCGCGCGGTAACTCTTTGCCGGTTTGCGGCAGCTGCAGATCGGGATGATTGCTATACCACTGCGCCATTAGCGCTTGGCGTTGTTGATTGTTTTGTTCCTGAAACTGGCGGACGGCGATGATGCTATCCAACCTGGATGGCATAGGCGCATGCTGATCAGCGGCCCACCCCAGCAGCGCCGGACTGGCGAAGGTTAAAACCAACCACACCCCCAGCATGCCGATGGCCGCCGCCCCTGAAGAGAAGGGCAGCAGCAGGAACAAGCCGGCGATACAAAACCACACTAGAGTGTACAGACCGGCGAACGCCAGCCAATAAACCAGCGTTTCCAGGCTGAATGCCGGATCCAGCCATAGCGCCAACAGCGAACTGCTGAAAACCGCCAATACCACCACGCTATACCGCACGTCCAGCGCCGCACATACCAAGCGCCAGGGCGCTGACATTTGCGTGCAGACCAAACGCCAGACCCCGCTCTCCCGGTCTTCCTGCACCAGTCCGTAGCTCAAGGCAATCACCATCAGCGGCGTCAGCAGCGCGAACACGGTGGCAAAATCCAGCATGCCCAATTCATGCAGCATCGGGTTGAACAATTGATCACTATTGCGACCGTCGGTGTGGCGGCTCCGAGTGGAGATCTTGATGCCGGTACTTAAAAAATCCAGTTGTCGAACACTCAGGGCCAAACCACCCAAGGCCGGCAGCCGCAATGGTGCTGCGGCGGCGCTGGCGGAAAAAACACTGGCTTTAGGCGCATTGTCGGTCGCTTTCGGCGCATCGTGCATCTCTGCTTGATTGGACATGGCGTTGACGGTCTGCGGCGCTGCCGTGCCGTGTTGACGGAATTCGCGCGCAGCCAAACCCGACCAGACGGCGCTACCCAGCATCACCAGCAGAAATAGTCCTGTCACCCACAGGTTTAAGCGGTTGCGTTTAAAACGCAGCCATTCGATGGCGATTAGTTGCATCATGGCACCAGTCTCCGTGCGGAAAGACTCAACAAGCCGACCGATAAGCTCAGCCACAGCAATAAAACCAATAGATCCAGCTCGGCGGCCTGTAAGGCAAAGCCGATGTCCGGGGCTTGATAGCTAAAGTCCGCCACGCTGCGCCAATCGGCTTCTGCGCCGGTGGCCTTGCGCTCCGTGCCGCGGCTGCGTTCGCGGTCCCAGTCTTCGGTCAGGTTGATAAAATAGCGCCGATATTGCTCTGCCGCGTCTTCAAAATGGCGTTGATGCGCCAAATCCATACCGGCCAAGGTCATGGACAAGGAGCGCAGCGCCAGACTGGGGCCTAGCCAGGAAGCCAGATGGCTTAAGTGTTGTTGTGCGACAAAGTTGTCGCGCAAGGCATCGAAATGCAAGGCGTGCACCTTAACGGAATAGGCATCGTTGTGCTGGCGATTTAAGGACACGAAACCGACCGGCAAATCTTCTTTTCGCGTCACCCCGTACTGCGCTAAGACTTGCGCTTCGAAGGCCTTGGCGCGTTGCTCATGATCGCCGTCGTGTTCCAGACCGTGGTCGATGTCGTCCTTGATCTCACGCCAGAACTCGCTGGCGCTGGGGTTGGGCGCCAGCATTTCCGCAGCCACGGCTCCCAGGCGCGGGGCGATAAACACGCTGGCTAACCAAAAGCCCAGCAGGCAAAACAAGGCCGTGCGGCTGGTGTTGAAAGACGCGGACGCAGCGATGGCGACTGCGGCGAAGATGCCGTAATACAGATTTAACAACACCAGTAACACCAGCAGGCGCAGCACGTCATCCAGGGTAAACGCGAAGTTGCCCAGCAGTACCACGGCAGCTACCAACAGCGCCGGCGCCAAGACCAGGGCAAACGCGCTCAGCAAGCCCAGCAATTTGCCGAATAACAATTGGCCGGCGTTCACCCCCAAACTGTGCAACATCCGCAAGGTGCCGGATTCGCGTTCCTGGCTGACTGAGTTAAAGGTCAAGGCCACGATCAAGAGCGGTAATAAGGCGGTTAACACAAAACTGGTCGTGGCTTGGTCAAAGCGGCCGGCCAGCACTTGATCCGCCGCCGGGCTGAAGCGGGTCAGGTTGCGTTTATGCGGTTCCAGCCATAAAGACTGGCCGATATACGGCCGCAAGCCCGGATCCAGCGCCGCCACCGGCGTGTCCGGCTTAAACACGTAGATGCCGTAATGCGCGGCGGCGTGCGGGTTTTTCACGCTCTGCGTATTCCATTGTTCTTTGGCGGTGGTGCCTACGCGGTGCTTTTCCGCGCGCAATTGTTGCAACTCGTAGGCTGACGCCAGGAAGAAGCCGACAAACAATAGCAATAGAGCAATCCCTAAGGTCAGCAAGCGGCCGTCGCGGAGCGTGGCGAGAAATTCTTTGCGGATGATGGTCTTGATCATGCTAGCCCCCGTGCATGCGCCAGATATTTTTGCTCCAGTTCGTCGTGTTGCACGGTGTGGGCGTCGAATTCTTCCACCAGCCGGCCGTTTTTCATGATACCGATGCGGTCGGCGACTTGCTTGGCGTTGAACAAATCGTGAGTGGCCATCAACACCGCCATGCCTTGATCGGCGGCGGCGCGGATGCGTTGCGCAAAGTCGTTGGCGGCGCTGGGATCCAGGCCTGAGGTGGGTTCGTCCAGCAACATGGCTTTGGCCTGCTTCGCCGAGGCGATGGCCAAGCCCACTTTTTGGCGCATACCCTTGGAATAAGCCGCCACCCGTTTGTCGTGGGCATCGGCTTGCAGGCCGCTGTCCAATAACAAGTTACGGGCTTGCTCGTCATGCAAACGAATATTCGCCAGCGTGCAGAAATAACTCAGGTTTTCCAGGCCGCTCATCACCTCGTAAAGCGCGACGTTTTCCGGCAGATAGGCCAGTTTAGAGCGCACCAGATCGGCATTGGTATGCGGTGATTCGCCCTCGATCAGCACCTGCCCGCTACTGGGCTGGTTGAAGGTCAAAAACGTGCTGATGGTCGTGGACTTGCCGGCACCATTGCCACCCAGCAGTGCATACACGCAGCCCTTAGGGATGTGCAAATTCAAATTGTCGACCGCGCGATGTTGTCGGTACTCGACAACCAGGTTTAGTGCGGCCAATACGGGGGACTCAGAGTTCATAAAGGATACTTGGGTTAGGGGCTAATAATTCGCGACGGTCAGCGTCGATGCGCCGCCGTCGCTTTCGGCTGGCTCAGTATTTTAACGATAGACTGACGTAATAGGTGCGTTGTGCTAATGGGTTATTTTCTTCCTGGATATACTGAACCAGGATATTTTCGATAACCGCTGACGCAGTGTTTTTTTCTGGTGATAAGACCTCTGCAACCGTAAAGCGATAGGCTTTGGCGAATTAGTAACGGAAATTCCATAGGTAATCGCGCGTTCTCAGAGAATGAAAAAGCCGATTGGTACTCGGCGTCTGAGAGCCCGAGTCGGAGGTCTGTTTGTCAAGCCAATTGCGCGCTATTTGATTTGTTTATGAATCGATAGTAAATGATCGTTATCGACCCTGAAGAGACGTTCGGCTTGCTGCTTGCCGTCCGTCAACTTCCTGTCGGTTTTTGTACAAATTAAGGGCACATCCATATTGGATTAATTTGAATCGAACCGCGCACGGATGGGAGCTGGAAAGTTTCGATTACAAGCCGTTAGTGTGTCATGAATTGGCTGAGGCGAAAGTCTTTGGTGCAATGCTGTATCAAAGATGCCCCCTAGGAATCGCGCACAGGTGCAATTTTGAGCTGGTCAAGAACCTCTCAGGCAGGCACCTTAGCGGGTATTTCGCCACGATGATCACTTCGGCGGGCTCTTACAAGCCATCTGCGTGGAAGCAGCAAACCCAGCGGTGCAGCTGCTGGGATCGCCCTCAGCAGCTTAAGCTATGTGTCCTGGGTGTGTCTACTCAGGCCGGTTGCCCGCCAGTGTGGATGATCGTCCCGACGTGCTCACCGCGCAGCGCAGCGGTGAGCCGGCCCGGTACCAGGCCGTTCACGACCTGTACGTGATCGAGGTGACGTGCGTTCGCCATCACTTCGAGGAGGGCTCGGTCGATTGGCAGTGTGCCTTGCTGCTTGATGAGGTCGGCGGCATTGGTTTCCCGATGCAACTGCGCTGTTTCACCTCCAGGGCCTCTGGGGTCGGTGGTGTATACACCATCCACGTCCTCCACGATCGTTAGGCCTGCAGCACCGAGCGCGTCGGCGAGCAGGAACGCACCTGTGTCAGCCCGGTGCGGAGGAATGCGCGAGCCTGGAAACTCGTGGTGGTGGTATGGCGGGAAGCCGCTTCCCACGACCGCACGGGCTGCGGTTAGATGGATCGCGAGTTGGTTTGCCAGTGTGGAGTGCTCGACGTAGGAGACACCCTCCGGCGCGAGCAGCGACGCCAGGATATGGCCGTTCTGACCAGCCTCGCTGGCGGCGAGCGGGGCGAGCGACCCGACCGGCAGGCCGAGGTCGAGACCGACGCTGTAGATGTGGCGGGCGCGGACGCCGGCACCAGTCAGAATCAGCAGACGGTGCTCGGGGAGGATCTTGCGGATCTCGTCCACGATCGGGAGGATGGCATCGGCGCCGCGATCCATGATGGAGCGGCCGCCAATCTTCACGACTTGCAGCCAGGGGAGGATTCGGATTGGCCGCACACCTGCCACGGGGCGGGTAAGCTCGCCGTCGAGGAGGGTCTGACGCGCGAGCGGCGAAGCGACGTGCTTGATGGTATTGGTGGTGTCCGTCATGGCAGTGGCCCTCAGTTCGCGGTGATGATAGTGCCGACGTGCTCGCCTGCTAGTGCGCGCGTCAGGTTGCCGGGGACAAGACCGTTCACGACCTGAACCTGCCGGACGTGACGAGCCGCCTTGAGCAGGTCGAGCATCGGGAACTCTAGGATCGAGTCATGTAGTCCCTGCGCCTTCATCTCATCTACCGAGATCTTGGGGATGAGGGTGGCGTTTTTCGAGGTTTTCGGATTCGCGGTGTAGAGGCCATCCTCGTCCTTCACATAGATCATCGCCTTGCAGCCGAATTGCTCGGCAACCAGGAAACAGCCGGCGTCGGTGCGGTAAGGTGGGATGACGCCGTCGGCGGGAGAGCGCATCCAGAGACTGTAGGGCGGCATGCCACTGAAAACGACGGCGTGCACCTCGGCGAGGTAGAGCGGTACCGCCGAGAGTCCGGCGCTGCTGACCGACGAGATACCGTACTTCGCGAGCAGTTGTCCGAGCATCGCGGCGTTCTGATCGGCAACCGAATCTCCGAGCTGCGAGAGCACGCCCGCCGGCAGGTTTAGCCCCGCCGCGATCGAATAGAGGTGTCTGGCGCGGGTGCCAGCACCGGTCCCAATAAGCAGCTTGTGTTCTTTGCGGGCGGAGACGATCTCATCCACCAGCGGATAGACAGCCGAGCGGCCACGATCGATGACGCTCTGCCCGCCGATCTTGATTACCGTTGCATCCGGCAGGATCCGGAAGTCTTCCGCTTCCTCTATTGCTGCCAGAAGCTGCGAGTCGTCCAGCGATCGCTGCATAAGGAGCTCTTCGAGCTCAGCTGTTGTGTTGCTCATATGGGATACCTCTTTCGTTGTAGTTATCCACTGCAGCGATCCTCTCCGGGGCTGGGAGTGTTCCCCTCCGGCAACACCTTAGTAATAGCCTGGGCAGCTTTAGAAAGATCGCACAGTGATTGTCAGGCGTGCCGACAATTAGAGACATGCATTTTAAACATAGATCATACATGATGAACATGTCAACCAGACATAGCGCTTTACGAATAAATCGGTTCTAAGTGCGCAAGTTGAGTAACGGTTATGGTAATGAAATGAACTATCGCGAATATGTTGACCCCAAAATCTGCAATTGTTCAACAGTAGCTAAATGCTTCCACTATGCCTTCAACGTCGGGTTACAGTCAGCAATCCGACGTTCAAAGAGGTTATATTTTCACTCACTGAGGGGCTGAAAGTGGCCGATAGCCACGTAAGTCTGCCAGCAATACATTGATCAATCACATGCAATTCCGGGACGGTTGGACAGTGCCTGGCCTGATTTTCTAGGGGGATATCGCTTCTCCCCTCAACCGCAGGCCTTGAAGCCTCACGCTAGTCGCATTTTGCTATTTGCTAAAGATTCGCTCGCTTGGGCGCAAACCAAAACGCGTTGCCGTAGGGCTTTGCAGGCTTACGGGCAAGGTAAAAAGCTTTACTGCGATAGCACCAAGACCGCATGCGCGAGCTTAAATGCGTTGTGCGCGAGGCGTTTTGCCGATCGGGCGAATGAATTTGCCCTGCCTGCAAGGCTTTATGGTTAATTCGCAAGGCTGGGTAGGCTTGCTCGCAAGGTAAAATGCTTTGCGACGATAGCAAAAGGCCTCGTGCGCGAGCTTATTTGTGTTGCGCGCAAGGCGTTTTGCCGGTCGGGCGAATGAATTTGTGTTGCCCGCAAGGCATTTAGGTTAATTCCCAAGGCAAGGTAGGGGGGTATCCCGAATTTTGTGTAAACGGGTTTAAGTTATCGGTTAGGGATTCGGTCTTCGAACTGAATACTAAACCGGTTTAATGCGGCTTTCCAGTCATAGACGGGCATGGTCCACTTTTGGCTGATATTCTTCAATGCCAGATAGAGCAACTTGGATAATGCGTCATCGCTGGGGAAGATCGCGCGATTTTTTATGATTTTTCTCAGGCTTCGGTTCACCGATTCGATGGTATTAGTGGTGTAGATCACCTTGCGAATCTCGGGCGGATAGTCGAAAAACGGGATGATACGGTCCCAGTTTCGTCGCCAGATCGGGGCAATGGTGGGATAGGCTTCGTGCCAGTTGGCCTCGAATTCGGCCAGTTTTTGTTCGGCTTCCCTGACGGTAGCGGCTTGATAGATACGCTTGAGGTCGTCGGCGACCGACTGGCGCCTTTTGTAGCTGACGTAGTTAAGGCTGTTACGGACCAAGTGCACGATGCACAACTGCACAGTGGCTTTGGGAAACACGGTTTCGATCGCTTCCGGAAACCCCTTTAGACCGTCGACACAGGCGATAAAAACGTCGTTGACGCCACGGTTCTTGAGCTCGGTGACCACTTGCAGCCAAAATTTGGCGCCTTCGCTTTGGGCAATCCACAGCCCCAGCACCTCTTTGTGGCCGTCCAGATTGACACCAATAGCCAGATAGACCGCCTTGATCCGCACACTGCCACTGTCCCGCACTTTGGTGTGTAGGCAGTCGAGGTAGACGATGGGGTAAATCGGATCCAGCGGACGGGTTTGCCAGGCGCTCACCTCCTCAAGGACCGCGTCGGTCACCGAGGAAATCAAGGTGGGCGACACCTCCGTGTGATAGATCTCCAATAGATGGGCCTGGATTTCCCGTACCGTCAGGCCGCGGGCGTACAACGAGATGATCTTGTCGTCGAAGCCCGTCCAGCGCCGTTGATGCTTGGCGATAATCTGGGGTTCGAATTCGCCATGACGGTCACGGGGAATCTCGATGGGTAAGTCGCCGAAGTCGCCTTTGAGCGTTTTCCGGCTCTTGCCGTTACGGGCATTGCTATTGGCGTTGGTCACCGCCTCATGCTTGCCGTGGCCCAAATGCGCGGTCATTTCCGCTTCCAGGGCGCGTTCGACAATGGCTTTGGTCAACTGCTTTAACAGTCCATTGGCACCGATCAGGTCTTCGGGTGTTTGATAGTTCGACATTAAGGCATCGAGTAATTCATCAGGAATGGCTTTGGGTGATACGGTCATTTTTTCATCCTCATCAGGATCGGTAGTTTCCTACCTCATGGCCGTTTACACAAAAATTCTTACACCCTCCAAGGTAGGCTTGCTCGCAAGGTAAAAAGCCTTGCGACGATCGCAAAAGACCTCGTGCGCTAGCTTATATGCGTTGCGCGCAAGGCGTTTTGCCGGTCGGGCGAAAGAATTTGCGTTGCCCGCAAGGCTTTTAGGTTAACACGTGAGGCTTTGGGGCTTGCACTCAACGTAAAAAGCTTTGCGACGATAGCGGAAGGCCCAATGCACCACCATAAACGCTTTGAGCGCAGGGCGGTAAGCGGAGCGCCGCATGCCTAGGGTAAGCCTCTCGAGGCATGACACTATCGCTTATGCATGCTTCGATTGCGGACAATTATCTGGCGGCAAACGAACAGTTTGATGTCATTGAAATTGCTTTATCAGAGACAGGTCTTGGCCGAATTTGCTCAGTCAGCACTGAATGCCTGCGAAATATTCCAATAGAGCTGGTGCACTCAGAATTCTTTCAGCAATGCTGCCAAAGGGATTGCGGTGTGTGTGCCATAAAGAATGAAAAATCGCTTCGTAAGGGGCGGGGCTTTTAATTGCAGCCGTTGCCGCCGACGGTTGATTCGGTCGGCGGCTGGCGGAGAGGGCGGCGTTACGCCCGCGATGAAAACTCGCCTGTATCGGTATTAACCTTGATCATCTCGCCGGATTCTATATATTCGGGGACTTGCACTTCCAGGCCGGTGCTGAGTTTGGCGGTTTTGGTGCGTTTGGTGGCGCTGGAGCCTTTCATGGATGGCGGGGTTTCGACGATTTGCAGCGTGATGGTGGTTGGTAACTGGATACCTAGCGCGGCGTCGTCCATCAGCAGCATGATGATGCCTTCCAGACCGTCCGATAAATATTCGGTTTGGCCTTCCAAATCTTCCGCCGACAAACTGTATTGCTCATAGGTTTCGGCGTTCATAAAGTAATAGGTGTCGCCGTCCTGGTAGGAATATTGCACATTGCACCGTGAGCAATCGGCGGCTTTCAGCATCTCGTCGCTTTTGTAAGTTTCGTCCAGTTTTTGCCGGGTTTTCATGTGCGTAAAACGGACTTTGTATAGCGTGGTGGCGCCGCGCGAAGTGGGGTTGCGCACATCGATGCTTTTGACCACATACGGTTCGCCGTTGATTTCGATGGCGGTTCCCTTTTTCAGTTCGTTGGCTTTTGGCACGGCTTAATCCTCTATAAATGTTTGCTTTGAAATAACTTGCCACTGGCCGTCTATCAGGCCGATCAGCGGTTGATAATCGATTTTGTAGCGCATTTTACGACAGTCTTTGATCCAGTAGCCCAGATAAAGATATTCCAGGCCCAAATGCTTGGCGGTTTCGATTTGCCATAACACCGCGTAAACGCCGGGGCTGTAGTCGGCAAAATCCGGGTCGAAAAAGGTATACACCGCCGACAAACCGTCGCTTACCACATCGACCACCGCTACGGCCGCCAACTGGCCGCCGATTAAAAACTCCACGAACATGGTGTCGCACCAACGGCTACCCAGAAAATTGATGTAGTCATCCGGCGTGGTTTCGGTATCTTCACCGGGTTTGTCGTGACGGGCACTTAGATAACGTTGATAAAGCTGGAAATGGCGCGGGTCGTATTCGGCTCCTTTGATGACTACCCTGGTTTGCGCATTGCGTTTGCCGCAGCGCTTTTGTTTACGGTCGGCTTGGAATAAGGCCGCCGGCAAACGCGTCGGCACACAAGCCCGACAGCCTTCGCAATAAGGTTTATAAACATGATCGCCGCTACGGCGGAAGCCCTGGGTAATCAATTGCGAATACAGCGGCGTGTCCATCGCCAGCGAGGGATGGACGAAGCCGGAACGCGCCAAACGGCCGTCCAGATAACTGCAGGCGTGGCCGCTGTCCAGCCAAATCGGCACAGCGTTCATGTTTGCCAAGCGTCGGGAGTCGGCGATTGATCGCAGAGCCTGTCCAGCAGTTCTACAAAGCGGCGGCGCGGAATTTCAGCCGCGCCAAGGCTGAGGAGATGTTCGCTGCTGACCTGACAATCGATGAGTTGATAGCCCCAAGCCGTGAGTTGCTCTACCAGATGCACAAACACCACTTTGGAGGCGTCGGTTTTACGATGGAACATCGATTCGCCGAAAAATACTTGGCCTATGGCAATGCCGTATAGGCCGCCGACCAGTTGGCCGTCCAGCCAGGCTTCGCAGCTGTGGGCGATACCCAGGTGGTGTAGGGTGGCATAAGCTTGGCGGATGTCGTCGGTAATCCAGGTGCCGCCGTCTTCGCTACGCGGGGCCGCACAAGCGTCGATAACCTGGCGAAAAGCGGTATCGTAACGAATCTGAAACTGCTGTTTGCGCAGGGTTTTTGCCAGGCTGCGGGAAATGTTCAAATGCTCCGGAAACAACACCAAGCGCGGATCGGGCGACCACCACAGTATGGGTTCGCCGGGATTGAACCAGGGAAAGACCCCGTGCCGGTAGGCGTTGACGATGCGCTGCGGCGACAGGCAACCGCCAAAGGCCAATAAACCGTTGGGTTGCTTCAAGGCCTTATGCAGCGGTGGAAAGGCTTGATGGGGGTGGTCCGGATCGAGCAGGGTGAGTTGCATAAGCGGCGCGTAATCCCTAAGTGGCGCTGAATGGGGTAGGTGGCCAGGCCTTTGTCGCGTCTATATTACGCTCCATCCATTTTGTAACCGAAGCCGCGCACGGTCTTCAGCAATTTCAGTTCGTAATCGTCGTCGATCTTACGCCGTAGTTGGCGAATATAAACATCCACCACATTGGTCAGCGGGTCGGCGCTATAACCCCAGACTTGTTCCAGAATTCGGGTCCGGCTCAACACCTTGCCCGGCATGCGCATAAAGCATTCCAGCAAGGCAAATTCTTTGGGTGTCAGAATAATTTCGTTATTGCCACGGCGCACCTCGTGGGTTTCGCCGTTAAGTACCAAGTCTTCGATGCGCAATTCCTTGTCGTCCTGTTTTACTTCGCCGCCGCGCCGCCTGAGCAAGGCTTCGATACGGGCCAGCAATTCCTCAAAGGCGAAAGGCTTGGTCATATAGTCGTCGGCGCCGGAGCGCAGACCAGCCACTTTATCTTGCACGGTATCGCGGGCTGTCAGCATCAAAATTGGGGTGTCTATGCCGTTGCTGCGCAAATGCTCGCAAACCTGCTTGCCATTCATGTCCGGTAGGCCCAGGTCCAGAACGATCACCTGAAAGGTGCCCTCGGTACCCAAGGCAATGGCTTCGTGCCCACTGCGGGCCACTTCCACAGCATAGCCCTCGGCTTTCAAGCCGCGTTGTACGAAATCGATGATGCGATCGTCGTCTTCAACCATCATTACTCGCATATAGCCTACCCCTGCCAGAGTATTTGATGTCATGTATTTCTCCATTTCATATGAAAATCTATCCTATGCCACCGTAAGTAGCGGTAATGTAACCGTAAATGTCGATCCTGAGTTTTCGACGCTACGCACCGCGATCTGGCCGCCATGGGCTTGCAGGATGGATTTAGCCATCGGCAAGCCTAGGCCTGAGCCATCGTCTCGCGAATGTTGAGCGTTGCTGCTGCGAAAATGACGCTCGAATATCCGCTCCAGATCCTCGGTCGGAATGCCTATGCCTTGATCGGTCAGGCTGAAACAGGCCTGTTTGCCTTCGCGCCATAAGGCCACGCCGATATGACCGAGCGGCTTCGAATAGCGGCAAGCATTCTCGCCCAATATGAATAATACTTGTCTGAGCCGCTGCTTGTCGCCGCGAACTAATAGCGGTCCTGTCGGGGCGTCCAGGCTGACCGAAATCGAATATTCTTCCGCCATCACCTGAAAATCCTCGACGCTGCTGGCGACCAAGTCGGCTAAGTCTACTTTATTCCATTCAAATTGCAGATTGGCAGTGTCGGCGCGGGCCAGGAATAATAAATCGTTGACGTATTTTCCCAGTTGCATCGACAGTTCGACGATACGTTGCAAGGCGTCTTTATATTCTTCGGCATCGCGATCCTGACCGCGTAGCGTTACTTCTGCCTCGCCACGAATCACTGTGATGGGTGTCCGCAGCTCATGGCTGATGTCCGCCAGAAACTCACGGCGAGCATTATCCATGCGTTTAAGTTCGTCGTTTAGCAAATTTAGTTCAAATGTCCGCTCGGTCACCCGTTTTTCCAGTACAGCCCGGCCTTCGCGCAGCTTATCCTGCTGAACTTCCAACTCCTTAGCCATTTGATTGAAGTGACTGGCCAAATATGCAAATTCGTCGCGGCTATCCAGGGCTATCCGGTAATCCAGGTTGCCGGAAGCGATTTCGTCAGTGCCTTTCATCAGTGCTTCGATGGGCTTTTTAAACGCGCGGAGCAACAGCATGCCGGCTACCAAGCTGAAAGCGGCGGCAGTTAACGAGGCCAGAATCGCCGTCCAGCGCGATTTCTCGACCAAAGTCTCCAGCTCCTGCTTGGCTTTCTTGGCCTTTTCCCGTTCGGCGTTAATGGCGGCATCGATCAAGGGCTGAAATTTGCCGTCGATTTCTTCCTCGGTGAACTTGGCCAGCGCTTGCACGGCAGTGGTCAGCTTGCCCTGTAAGCGCAGTCGTTCCACTTCTTCAAAGCGATATTCGCTGGCTTCCAGGAAAGCGGTGAGATGGGCGACTTTTTCCAATTCAGCGGGTTTATTGGTCCAGTCTTCGCTGGCGCTGTCTTTGCCGGGCGCTTTGACCGCAGTATCTCGCAGCGCTTGCATCGCCTCGTACAGGCGATGCTTGGACGATTCCACGCCGGTTTCCGAATTGGGGTTGGCGGTTATCAGCCGGTCCATACGCTGTTTGAAGTGGCGATAGGCTTCTTGTGATAGTTGTTCGTAATCGTCAAAAGTTTCATAGGCTGTTTGGCTGTGCTGAAAATAGCGGGCAACTTCGTTAGATCCCCAATACAAGGCAATGCCCAAGCTCAATACAAAGCAGAAGGAAACAACAATGACTATCGCCAACCGAAATCGAAACATTGGCGTTATTTTCCTTCGCTAGTTTCGTCCAATTGTTTTTCCATAGACCGGATGGCTTCCAGCTTTTCGCGCAACAGCCTCGATTCTTCTTTTTTCGAACCGGCGGCGTCTTTGGTTTCCAGAACGTTTTGCACGGTTTTTTGTTTGCGTTCCAATGAGCCCAGTTTTTTAGACGTGCTGTTGACGCGTTTTAACGCTTCGCTATGAATGGCCACCAGGTGGCGCATCCGTTCGTCGCCCAAGCTTGAGGGCGGGATGCCGGCAATTTCATCCAGAATTTTGGGAATATCACCGCAGGCATCGGACAGCAGGCGGCCTACCAGCAAGTGCAGTAATCCGCCGATTTCTGGTTCCTCTTTTTGCCGCTTCACTAATGACCGGCAAGTCTCGGTTCGGCTCGCTGTGTTCATATTGGTCAGGGTGTTGCCAAAATCCAGCAACTCGTCTATATCCGAATGCACTACGGGAGCGCTATAAACGGTTGGAAAATGTTCCTTTACGCTGGAATTCACGTCGGCGCAGCCGCCGATAACCAACAATGAGGCGATCAGGCTGAAAATGCGGGTAAATAGTGACTGCATGTCTATTAACTCTCCTGGTTTAACGGAATTTGAACCCGGATACGGGCTCCTTGTTGGTCTTGACGGGCATCGATCGCTTCCACTTTACCTTGATGGTTGGCGACATATTCCTTGACGATGGCCAGGCCCAAGCCCGGACCATCGTTATTGCCTGTTTCGCCGGTCTTTCCGCGATAAAAGGGTTCGAAGACATGGTCGCGTTCGGCGGCGGCAATACCGGGACCTTCGTCTTCCACTTCCAGTTCCATTAGCGTGCCGGCGTCGCGCAGTATGACGCGAATTTCGCCGCCCACCGGCGAGTATTTCACAGCATTGGTCAGTAACTGCTCGATAATCACGCGTAATTGCTCCGGATTGCCGGAAATTTCCACTGGCCGCGCCAGCATGCGAACAGCGATGGCTTTACTGCTTATCATAGGCTGGAAATCCTCAATCACGGTTTCCAGCAAGTTTTTGATATTTATGCTTTCCTTGTGTTTTATATCGGGCAGGGAATTGATCTGGCTGTAGCGCAGCAGTTCCGCGGATACCGTATTTAACTTTTCGATATTGGTGCATAAATGCAGAGCAGTATTTTCCCGTTTGCTGTTCGGGTCATAGTCGGTTTCGCCAGCCAGTAGTTCTGCATCCTGGCGCAGGCTTGCCAGCGGCAGTTCTATCTCACGGGCGACGTTTTGCATAAACTGTTGCTTGGATACCTCCAATTCCAGCAAGTGGGTACGCAGCCACTCCAGGCGGTTGCCAAGATAAGATAAATCGGAGGGACCGTTGACCAGAACCGGATCAGTAAGTTCTCCCGCTCCCAAACGGCGTATCGATATATCGAGCTGCCGCATCGAGCGCGACAGTACGATCAGCAGAATCGCAATCACGCTGAACGAAATCGCCAGCAATAACGCGCCTTTGACCAACAAGCCGTGCTCCAGCGATTCCGACAACTGATGCAACTCGTTGAATTCGTGATCGACATGGTTTTCAAATTCGCGCGACAGCGTAGCAGCGGATTCTCGTAAGCCCTGAAAAGCCTCGTCTATTGGCAATTCCAGATTGTTTTCATCATCCGAACCGATGATTTGTTGATAAATCAGGTTTTCTTTTTCGGATAATTCGTTAACCAACAGCGCGATTTTGTTGTCGACGTGCAGTTTTAGTAAATCGCTCAAAGCCTGTTTAAATGAGGCTCGCACTGTTTCGTAGGATTGCCGCTCGTAGGGTTGGCGTAGCGTTGGGTCGGACAGCAACACGAACAGCTTGGCCTTGCGCTCTATATCGGATGCTTTTTGTAGTACCAGGCGGATGGTTTTGGTTTGTTCGAAGACATGGGTGTTCACCGTTCGGCCCAGCGCAGAGGTTTCGCGCATGCCAAAAGCGGCATACATCACGGCCAGAAACAATGGAATTACAGCAATCACAAAGCCCAGTACGATCAGAGACTTTAACGATAAAAAATTTTTAAATTTCATCCGTGTGTAAGGAGCAATAAATCACACCATAGTATAGATGAAACGGCATTCTTAACATTGCTCTTAAAACAGCGTCAAACGGCATTGCTTAGTTGATTTGTGGTCGATGTGTTCAAATCCGTAGAATAATGAATTTAGAGCCTCAGTTTAAAAAAAGGTATTTTTGGTGCGTTTTTGGTGGCCGGGCAGCCGTGAATACATGCCGTGTGCCCAAAACAGATTGTTGTAGAGACCAAATTTATGTTGAATTGATTCGGAAGCACGGCCGAATCCGACAACATGAAAATCTTGAGTCCCATTACTAGTCCATCTCAAAAGAGTCGTTCCATTGAAACTTGTTGGCCTTGAAAAAGCCGCTCGTAAGCATGCGGGTGATTTTTTTGCGAACGAATCAACGACATAAATAAAACCAAGATCGTCAGCTTTTTAATAGACGATAGCCATATTTCGCCACGATGTTTTATCATGGAACCCACAAGGATGTGTTCGGCTCTCGGACTAGTTTCGGGCGTTTATAACCGACAAGGATTTGCGATGTCTCCCTGTATTGTGTTCATCAGGCTGTTTTCGGCCTCTACCCGTGTCATTGTTGCTTGTCTGCTGACAATGGCTGCCGTTAGTTTGTGTCAGGCCAGTCCAAATGACGCGACGAATCTGCCCATCAATCCCACTCCGCTGCAACCGGCCTTAGTGCTCGAGCTGGGTAGTGCGTCTTCTGCGAAATCGCCCTTGTTGCCCGGTGTCCAAGTCGTTCAAGGCCAGGCGCTGCAAGAGCCGCAAGCCGGCGTTAGCTGGCAAGTCGAGCCTGAAGCCGTTAACGTGTTGCATTCAGGCTTTGGCTCATGGCAGGCGGCTTTTCGTTTCGATTTGATCCAACCGGTCGCGGGTGATTTTCGATTTTGGGCGCGTTGGCGGCAGGGTGGCGATCCGCATGCGTGCGTGCAGACTTTTGAAGTTTGGGCCGGGCCGGATGCTAGTCGGTTGGCGTTGCGCGGCAGTTTGTCGCTCAAACCCAAGGGCTGGGAATATGCCTGGATTACCGGCGATGTGCCGGTGCCGCTGCAGGCTGGCGATAGGGTGATCGAGATCCGTAATAGCGGTAACGGCCACGATGCCAAGGTCTTTGATGCATTTTTGTTGGCCTCGCCGTGGGCGGCATTGCCGGTGCAGGGTAGTGTCGAACAGCCGGCTGTGCTGTTGGAGCTGGGCAAGGCACCGGCCTTGGCGGCATTGCCGAGGCCGCCGTATCTCGACGTCGTTGCCGGTACTGCCACGGCGGGTCTTAATACCGGCGCATTGGCAATCGAGAACGACGAAGCATTATTGTTTCATCAGGGCTTTGGCGATTGGGGCGGACGTTTTCGTTTTGAGTTGCCGGCGACCTTGAAACCCGGCCAATACCGCTTGCAAGCCCGCTATAAAAACGGTGGCGAGGTGTCGCAGGTCAAACAAAATTTCATCGTCAAGGCCGGTGCCAAGCCTGAAGAGCCGGCAACTCGCGCGGAGTTTGCGTTGACCAATACCACGCCGTGGGAATATCAATGGTTACCGGCATCTGCCGGCGTGACATTGTTGCCTGGCGACCGTTGGCTGGACATCGAAAATAGCGGCAAGGCCGACGGGGCCAAAGTCTTCGATGCTTTTTTATTGCAATTGGATAAGCCGCTCGGTGGTTGGATGTCCCCAGAGCAGGCCCAGGCTAGAAATCGATTTTTGGCTTTGACCAAACCTGCCGCCAACGGTCCGCAACGCCTTTATCTGTTGGATGGCAAGGGTGAACACGCCGAGATACTATTTCGCGGTTTGGCTGCGGATGCTGCGCGCCCAATTTATGAAAAATTGCCGGTGACCTATTTGATCGGAGCGGAAGCCGAAACGATGGCTGGGCAGTTGCATCTCGAGTCGCTGCCTGCGGCGGTAATCACAGATGATCATTACACTTTGCTGGGTGTAATCACTCGGCCAGCAAATGAAGAGGCGGCGCTTAAGTTTCTGAACGAACCCGGCCAAGTCGGCACAATGCCGAAACCCGCTCCAGTTGCTCCCGCGTCGCCAACACCGCTAAACAACGGTGTGCCGGCTGCTTGGCTGGTCGGCGGTTTGCAAGACGGCCCGGCCGGCGCATCGGTGTCTGGCCTGGATACGGAAACCATCTTACGGCCCAATCCCGAGCAACCCTACCTAAGTTTGGAAATGATGGGCGGCAAAATGCGCAATTGGCGCATCGCACCGACCCAGGCTAACGGCGAAACCGACATTGAAGCCAGCACCCAGCATGCTTACGGTTGGGCGCGGGGCAGCGGCTATGCCCAGCTGTATTTGTATACCGACCAATCCCGGTCTGCTCTGTTACATCTAAAACAATCCGGTATCAAATCTGCGGGTTGGCTGGATGGCCGGTCTTTTACGTTCACTAGCAATCCAACGCCGCCGGCCGGTTTCAGCAAGCCTATTGGTATTCAGGCTAAAGCCTTATTGCACGGTGTGACCCCGGAAGGTTTGTTGGTGAGCGCCACAGCCGAACGCTCGGAGCAAGCGCAAGTGGCGACACTAAATCTCTCCCCCGGTTGGCATAGTCTGTTAGTTAAATTGGTGATGCAACATGAGCAAGGCGAGCGCTTTTATTTCTCCGGTTTATTTACCGATCCGGCCGGTCGCCCCCTGGAAGGTTTGAAAACCCAAGTCGCTGATCCTGACGCCGATCCGGCTTTGCAAGGCATTGCCGCCCAATTGCGGCCCTTGATATTTGTCGATGCGCCGGCCAACCTGCCGCATTCGGGCGATACGGTGAAGTTAAAGCTGGATTTACGCTGGCAGCCGATTTTGGAAGAAACGACTTTAGCGGCGCCGCTACTGCGCTTTCCGGCAAAATGCCGTCTGCGCCTGGTGGATTACAGCGGCAAACAGGTCGCCGAACGGGAAGTCAGCGATACTTTTCCCGGTCAGATTGAAGCCGATTTTGGCAAGCTTCTTGAGCCGGGCTATTACGCGGTCTATCCGTCCTTGTATAGGACCGACGGCCGCTTGATTATGCATTATCCAGCCGACGGTTTTAGTGTGGTCGGCGGTAACGTCGCCCAAAAGCAACGGCTGGCGCAAAAGAAGCTTTGGAATAACGATTACTACGCGCTGGCCGACGGGGACAAAAGTTTCAGGCAGTCTGGTGGTTATTTTGCTTGGCTGGAACGGATGGGGATTTTCAGAAGCTACGGTAGCTATCCGGGTTTTGATCCCGAATATAAGCCACTGTGGGAACAAGCCAAACAGCGCGGCGTGCAGGTATTTGCCGATTCCTCAGGCGACAGCAATTGGTTGAACGACAAGCCTACTGACGGCCAACACTTTATCAATTCTGCGGCCGCTTACACCCGCTATTTTAAAGCCACGAACGAAATAGACATTCGCCAAGAAGCCGACTGGCAAAAGCTGCGCGAGCCGGCGCATTGGGTCGAACGGGCCAAATGGGAATATCAGCAGGCTCATCAAGCCCGTAACGATGCACATTACGTGGGCGGCAGCCTGGTCAGGCCGGGCGAGGGCGATTGGTTCAAGCAAGTGTTGCAACTGGGTTTGGATAATTATCAGGATGCTTGGGACGTACATGCCTATCCGCAACAGCCGCCACGTTTTGGCGGCCCAATCGGTAATGGCTCCACAGAAGACGAGCGTGGCGTGCTGGCCGCTTATGCCGGTTTAGGCAAAACCAACAAATTGCCGTTCTGGCTAGGCGAAACCGGTGCCAAAGCCATGCACGGTTTTAGCGGTCGACGCTGGCAGGCGGAGCAGGTGGCGAAAATCATTGCCTGGATCAACAGCCGCAAGGATTATCTGGGCGTGGCGTTTTGTATCGCCCATGAATATGACCAAGCTTATGGCCGAATCTGGGATTATTCGCTGGGCCACAAACCCGGCGAAGCCGCGCTATATACCGCCAGCGCGTTGATCGACGGTTTGCCTTACCGCGCTGTCGATGCCAAGGACGCGAACATTCAGGCAGCTTATTTTGGCGACACCTTGATGATCTGGCGCTCAGACGAAACCAGCAGCGCTTGGACTATGCAGTTAGATCCCCAACAAGCCTGGGTGTTGGTGGATGTAGTCGGGCAAGTTCGCGAGCTAGCGGTCGATGCTGCGGGCAAGGCCAGCGTGTCTATTTCGCCCAGTCCTGTCTATCTGCTGCCACACGCGGCCTATCTAAATTTGATTCGCGATTGAAGCCTGGGTTATGTATGCCGCCTTTGTAAGGAAAACGGTTTTTCTATCCAGGCTGCTATTTTTTCATATTTATTGCTAATGCTGTTAAATCGGCATTGTGGGGGTAAAGGCAATAAAGCTATAAGCCAATAAAAATGGCTGATTTAAAAATAAAATGCTTACTTAGAATCTAGTGGTCGGCATAGTTAAATGCCGTCACTCTTTTTCCGGCAAAAACTTAGGTTGGTCGGACTGCGTTCCGGGGCTAGACTTAGCAAAACTACTAACAGTATAGGATGGCAATGGTGACTAGTTCAAAGCAAACGCCCTTGTACGATTTACATCGGCAATTGGCTGCCAAGATGACCACATTTGCCGGCTACCAAATGCCGGTGCAATACAAAAACGGCATTATTCATGAGCATTTGCACTGCCGCAGTCAGGCCGGTTTTTTCGATATTTCGCATATGGGTCAGTGCCGGGTAATCGGCGAAGGTGCGGCCGAAGCCCTGGAAAAACTCACGCCCGGCGGTATCGTCGATTTAAAACTCGGTGCGCAGAAATACACGGTATTGACCCATGCCGAGGGTGGCGTGATAGACGACATTATCGTCACCCGCATTGCCTCGGGCTTGGCTATCATCGTCAATGCCGGTTGCAAAGACAAAGATTTTGCCTATCTGCGTAGCCGGTTACCAGCCGATTGCGGGTTTGAGGAACTAAGCGAGTTGGCCTTGTTGGCCTTACAAGGGCCGAGTGCCGCATCAGTGATGACCAAGTTTTCGGCTGAGGCTGCCGGTCTGACATTTATGCAGGCTTGTGCAGCCGAAATAGCCGGGGTGGCATGCACTATTAGTCGCAGCGGCTACACTGGCGAAGACGGCTTCGAGATTTCCCTGCCACAAGCCGCAGCGGAACGAATCGCGGGTTTGCTGTTGGCGGAAGCCGGTGTCGAGCCGATAGGTTTGGGGGCTCGTGACACCCTACGGTTGGAAGCCGGCCTTTGCCTGTACGGCCATGAACTTAACGAAACCATTACGCCGATAGAAGCGCGCTTGCAATGGTTATTCAAAAAAGGCCATAGCGATTTTCCCGGCGCCGAAAAAATACTGGCGCAATGGCAAAATGGCCCTGAGCGAGTGCGCGTTGGTTTGCTGGTGGAAGGCCGCATCCCGGTGCGGGATGGTTGCCGGATATATCATCAAGACCAAGCAGTCGGCACGGTGACCAGCGGCAGTTTTTCGCCCAGTCTGAACCGGCCGGTGGCGATGGCACTCCTGGATGGCCGGTTTGCCGCAAATGGTACGGTATTGACGGCGCTGGTGCGGAACTCGCCGATACTGGTCACGGTCACCTCGCTACCTTTCGTTCCACACCGCTACTTGAGAACATAAAGCCATGTCTGCAAAACACCCCCGTCTCGACCAACTGGAAATGCGCGGAAATTTCATCCAGCGCCATATCGGTCCCAACCCGCAACAGACCCAGGAGATGCTGGCCGAACTGGGCTTGAGTGATCTGGAACAGATTGTCGGCCAAGTCATTCCTGCCAATATTTTGAATCACGAACCGCTGAAACTCACCGGCACCATCAGCGAGCGGGCAGTGATCAAGTACTTGCGCAAAATGCGCGAGCGTAACAAGGTGCTGGTGTCGATGATAGGCATGGGTTACTACGACACCATCATGCCGGCCGTGATCAAGCGTAACGTGCTGGAAAACCCCGGCTGGTACACCGCCTATACGCCGTATCAGGCCGAAGTAGGGCAGGGCCGGCTGGAGGCTTTGTTGAATTTTCAGCAAATGATCATCGATTTAACCGGCATGGACATCGCCAACGCGTCGTTATTGGACGAAGCGACTGCGGCGGCGGAAGCGATGACCATGTCGAGGCGCCTGGCCAAAAGCCCATCCAATACCGTGTTGATCGACAAAAATTGCCATCCGCAAACCATCGCCGTGGTGCGGACCCGCGCCGGTTCCTTGGGCTATGAAGTGGTGGTCGCCGATCCGTTCGACAATCTGGCGCAACACGATTTCTTTGCCTTGATTCTGCAATACCCCGGTTCCAGCGGCGAGATTCGCGATCTGACCGAGGCGACCGCGCTTGCGCATGGCAAACAAGCGCTGGTCACGGTAGCTGCGGATCTGTTGAGCCTGGTCTTGCTGAAACCGCCGGCCGCTTTCGATGCCGACATTGCGGTAGGCAGCGCCCAGCGTTTTGGCGTGCCGATGGGTTACGGCGGTCCGCACGCGGCTTTTTTTGCCACGCGCGACGAATTCAAACGATCGATGCCGGGCCGTTTGATCGGCGTTTCCAAGGATAGCCACGGCCAGATCGCCTTACGGATGGCCTTGCAGACCCGCGAGCAGCACATTCGCCGCGACAAGGCCACCAGCAATATCTGTACGTCACAGGTGTTGCTGGCGGTGATCGCCGGTTTTTACGCGATTTATCATGGTGCGGAAGGTCTGCGGATGATTGCCGGCCGGGTACATCGCTATGCACAGATTCTGGCGGCGGGTCTGGTGCAAAGCGGCCATCAGGTGCTGAGCCAGTGTTATTTCGATACCGTGCTGGTTAGCGCGCCGAATCGCGCCCGGCGCATCGCCGCGCAGGCGGCTGACGTGAATATCAATCTACGCATTATCGATGCCGATACCCTGGGTATTGCCCTGGATGAAACCACTAACCGCGAGCATTTACGCACCTTATGGCAGGTGTTCGCTTCGCCGATTGCCGAACTGCCGGACATTGCCGTGCTGGATGCATCCTTGAATGAATGCATCCCGGATGCGCTGTTGCGCAACGATGTAATTTTGCAGAACCCGGTGTTTAGTTTGTATCACTCGGAAACCGAGATGATGCGCTACATGCGCCGGCTGGCGCGCCGCGATATTGCTTTGGATAGGGCGATGATCCCGCTAGGCTCGTGCACCATGAAACTGAACGCCGCGACTGAGATGCAAGCCATTTCGTTCTACGAATTCAATTCGATGCACCCGTTTGCGCCGCTGTATCAAGCCCAAGGTTATCAGCAATTATTCGCGGAGCTGGAAGATATGCTGTGCGATTTAACCGGCTTCGATGCGTTTTCCCTGCAACCCAATGCCGGCTCGCAAGGCGAGTACACCGGCCTGCTGGTGATACGTAAATATCATCAAGTCAACGGCCAGGGGCAACGCGATATTTGCCTGATTCCGGCGTCCGCGCACGGCACCAATCCGGCCAGTGCCACCTTGGCCGGCTTGACCGTGGTGGTGGTGGCCTGCGACGCCCAAGGCAATGTCAGCGTCGAGGATTTGCGCGCTAAGGCCCTGCAATACAAAGATACGCTGGCGGCGCTGATGATTACCTATCCGTCCACCCACGGCGTTTACGAACAAGCCTTTCGCGAGATTTGCGACGTCGTCCATCAACACGGCGGCCAGGTGTATATGGACGGCGCCAATTTCAACGCCTTAGTCGGTCTCAGCCGGCCCGGCAAGATCGGTGCGGACGTGGCGCATTTGAATTTGCACAAAACTTTTTGCATCCCGCATGGCGGCGGCGGTCCCGGAGTCGGGCCGATAGGTGTCGGTGCGCACTTGGCGCCGTTTCTGCCGGATCATCCTTTGGTGGAAGGCGTCAACCCGGCCAAGGGCGAGCATGGCACGGTCGGCACCGTGTCGGCGGCGCCGTGGGGCTCGGCCAGCATTTTGACAATTTCTTGGGCATATATCGCCATGATGGGCGCGACCGGTCTGCGCCGGGCGACCTTGGCTGCGATCATGAACGCCAATTATGTGGCCCGCCGTCTGGCGCCGCATTATCCGATTCTGTATACCGATGCCAACGGCTGGGTGGCGCATGAATGCATTATCGATTGCCATCAATTTCGTAAAACCGCCAATGTCACGGTTGAGGACATTGCCAAGCGCCTGATCGATTACGGTTTCCACGCCCCGACCGTATCGTTTCCGGTGGCCGATACCTTGATGATAGAACCCACCGAGAGCGAGAATAAAACCGAGATCGACCGCTTTTGCGCAACCCTAATAGCGATTCGGCAAGAAATTCAAGAGATCGAAGACGGCCAGGCAGACTGCCAGAACAATGTGCTGCACAATGCGCCACATACCCATCGGCTGCTATTGGAAGAATGGATGTTGCCGTATTCCCGGCAAAAAGCTTTCTTCCCGGACAGTCATCAGCATGACGATAAATACTGGCCGCCGGTGGGCCGTATCGACAACGTTTACGGCGACCGCAACGTGATGTGCAGCTGTCCGACCGATTGGGCTGAGCCGTTGGAGGCTGCATCCTGAATGCCACCATGCAAGCTTTGGCCTTTGTGGACCTGGAAACCACCGGCGCCTCAGCGACCAAAGACCGCATCACCGAAATAGGCATCGTCCTAGTCGACGAGGACGGTGTAAGGGAGTGGAACCAATTAGTGCACCCGCAAGCCCGTATTCCGTTGTTTATCGAACAATTGACCGGCATCAGCAATGAGATGGTCGCGGACGCACCCAGTTTTGCGCAAGTGGGCGGCGAAGTGGCGGAATTGTTGGAAGGGCGCTTATTCATCGCCCATAACGCCCGTTTCGATTACAGTTTTTTGAAGAACGAGTTTAGCCGGGTGGGGATTACGTTTAGGCCGCAAGTATTGTGTACCGTCAAACTGTCACGGGCTTTGTACCCGCATTTTCATCGGCATAACCTGGATAGCCTCATTGAACGGCATGGTTTGCAGGCCAAAGACCGGCACCGGGCCTTGGCCGACGCGCAATTGATTCACCAGTTTTGGACCCAGGCCTACGAACAATTTTCCGACGAGATCGTTGATGCCGTCGTTCAGCGTTTGGTCGGTCGTTCCAGCTTGCCGTCCAATATCGATCCCTTATTGATTCACGACTTGCCGGAAGCGCCAGGCGTCTATTTGTTTTACGGTGAGAACGACTTGCCCTTGTACATCGGCAAAAGCGTGAATATTCGTAACCGGGTATTGGCGCATTTCGGCGCCGATCATAAGAACAACAAGGAAATGAGCTTGGCCCAGCAACTGCGGCGCATCGATTGGATCGAAACCGCTGGCGAGTTGGGTGCGCTACTGACCGAGTCTAAATTAATCAAAGAAATGATGCCGGTACATAACCAGCGCTTGCGCCGAAAAAGCGCATTGTGCGCCTGGCAATTGCAACAACAGGGCGAACATCTACGGCCGATGTTGACCTGGGCAGACCATCTGGATTTTGGCGCGCAGGACAATCTCTACGGTTTGTATCACTGCCTGCGCGACGCCCAAAAAGCCCTACGTAGTGTCGCCGAGCAGCATGGTCTGTGTCTGGGCGTGTTGGGCCTGGAGAAAACCGCCGCCGGCCGGCCCTGTTTTGCCCATCAGTTGAAAAAATGCCGAGGTGCCTGCGTGGGTATGGAGGCTCCGTTGGCACATGCCACGCGGCTATTGATCGCCATGCAAAAACTCAAACTCGCCGTCTGGCCGTATCCGGGCGCGATTGGCGTCCGAGAAGGCGAGGATCTGCATGTGATTGATCGCTGGTGTTATCTGGGCACAGCCAAAAACGAAGCGGAGATAGCCGAGCTATTACAGGCCGGCGTTCCGGCCTTTGATCGGGATACTTATATGTTGCTGAGTAAGTCGTTGAAAAAGGCGGAGGTTGTGGTGTTGCCGGGAGTTTTGGAGATGGTTGGTTAACAATATCTTTGCGGCTATGTTGTTGCTGGGGAAATGGATCGCGAATCCTAATGCTTGAATGGCGGATGGTATTGCGCATGCTATCGAGTTTATATGCCGCTCAGCAAGTCGTTGAAAAAGGCTGAGGTTGTGGTGTTGTCCCAAACATTTAGTGTGGTCGGGTCGGTTAAAACCACATTCGTCCGATTACGCTTTGCTATTCGGGTTTGTGGCCCTATTCTCCCTCGGGTTTATCGAGATACGGCAAATTCACTAAGAATATGTTTACAACACTAATATCAATCTGTTCGTTAATTTTGGGTTACTTTGTTGGATTGCTGTTTAAGCCAAAATCTGGAGCCGTGTTAACAATTTCAGGGTTACTGGGAGTATTTAGCTATATCTTTTTCAGTGCTCATGGCGACGAAGGCTCTCCATCACTGGCGGGAGGTTTGGGTTTAGTAGTGGCATTTTTGGGGCCTGTTATGCTTTTAACATATAGTTTCGGAATATTGACTGGGGGATTGACAAGAAAATTTTTAAGCAAAAAATTATATAAAGTTATTATCACACTTGTGATTTTTTGTATTTTACTGATTTATGCATAGGGCCGTAGGAAGGATAAGCGAAGCGCCATCCCGTGTGGCTAGCGTGGTAGTCCGATAGAGCCTTGCTTTGAAACCTCGATTGCATCGAGGCTACGTGCTGCTCACGTTATCGAGTTACGGGTGAATTCCAATTTGTATTTTTTCCGCACTCATGCCTTATCTCTTTGGGTTATGGCATTACGTTTGCCGTATACGAATAAACTTTAGTTATTTTGTTTTCTTTAAACTCAATCGATATTTCCAAGCTAGGCCTAAACAACAGAAACTATCGATCTTTTAGTAATGTAATTTCCAGTTGCTTATCCGCCCTGCGACGCGTTCGGCGGTTTCTTGAAATTCTTGTCCGGATCGCCGCGAGGTAATTACTGCCGCCGGACCGTGCTTTGCCAGTTGGTGAGCGGTCGGGCTTGGTCGCCATAGCGTGCTTGCTAAGCAGTCATTCGCGTTAATGCCATACGAATACTGCTTGGAGCGCATTCGTCGCTAGCCAAAATCCAGCGTTTTAAAGTTTCGCTTCAGCGGAATGCTGCTATTATCAATCCTAACGTCAGACTGTTAACTTAATTGCTCGATTCCAGACCAGCCGATGTCCGAAAACACCATCAAATACGCCCAACTTGTCGATCTTGCCAGTCTGCAAACGCTGATGGACGACTTGCATCAGGTGATCGGCATAGCAAACGCTATTATCGACACCGATGGCATCGTTATTACCAACGCCGGTTGGCAAGATGCCTGCCTGAAATTTCATCGGGTCAATCACGACACTTGTAGCAACTGCATAGAAAGCGATACGGCCTTGGCTGAGAGTATGCTGCATGGCGACACATTTGCGATCTATAAATGCCTGAACGGTCTGGTGGATTCGGCCATGCCGATTATTGTTGACGGCCAACACGTCGCCAATATCTTTACCGGCCAATGTTTTATCGAGCCGCCCGATCTGGAGTTTTTTCGCGGCCGAGCCCGGCGTTGCGGGTTTGAAGAAAACAGTTATTTGCAAAGCATTGCCAAAGTGCCCGTCATACCGCGGCAACGGCTGGAAACCATCACCAAAATGTACGCGCAACTCGCGCAATCCTTTGCCAAGCACGGCGCGGACCGTTTAAAGCAAAAACAGGCCGTGGCGGAATTGGCGGCGCTAAATAACGAACTGAATCGGCGCGTCGAAGAGCGAGCCGAGCAGTTGATTCAAAACAATCAGCAGTTGCTGTTCGAAAAACGTGCCTTGGCCGCTAGTGAGGCGCGTTTGTCGGCCTTGTTCAAGAATATGAGCAGCGGGGTGGCGGTATACCGAGTCAGTGAAGATGGCCGGGACTTCATTATTATCGGCTTCAACAAGGCCGCCGAGCAGATTGAAAAAATTACCCGTAAACAGTTGATCGGTAAAAAGCTCACCGAGATGTTTCCAGGTGTATTCGAGTTCGGCTTGCTGGATGTGTTGCGGCGGGTAGCTAAAACCGGAGCGCCGGAAGCTTTTCCACCAGCGTTTTATCGCGACGAGCGGATTCAAGGCTGGCGGGAAAATTATGTATATAAATTGCCGGGTGGCGAAATTGTCTCGATATACAACGACGTTACTGAACGTAAGCACGCTGAAAAAGCGTTGCATTTGACGCAGTTTTCGGTTGATAGAGCCACCGAATGTTTGTACTGGATAGCTGCCGACGCCAAGCTGCAATTTGTTAACAATACCGCCTGCCAAGTATTGGGCTACAGCCGAGAAGAGTTACTAGCTTTTTCGGTCACGGATATCGATCCGTCTTTACAGGCCGAGCATTGGTCAGTGCATTGGCAGGAACTGAAGCAAAAGGGTTCGTTGAAGCTGGAAACCTTGCATCGATGTAAAGACGGCCGAGAAATTCCGGTGGAAGTGGCTGCGAATTATCTGGTTTTCGAAGGCCTGGAATATAACTGTGCGTTCGTGCGCGACATCAGCGAACGCAAAGCCCTGCAAGCGGAGTTGGAGCGCCAGGCGCGCATCGATTATCTGACCGGCATTGCCAATCGCCGCTATTTCATGGAACAGGGCGAAGCGGAATTGGCGCGCAGTGGCCGTTACGGCAATCCCTTGTCGGTATTGATGCTGGATATCGATTATTTTAAAGCCGTCAACGACAATTACGGTCATGCGGCGGGCGATCACGCCTTGCAAAAACTGGGTTGCATTTTGGTGGAGGTTTTACGGGAAATCGATATTCCCGGGCGTATGGGCGGCGAAGAGTTTGCGATTTTGTTGCCGGAAACCGGTTTGCTAAAAGCTATTGAGGTGGCGGAACGACTGAGAACAGTGGTGGCCGGCAGCGCCATTATTGTGGAGTCCGGTCAGGCGCTTTACTTTACGGTGTCAATTGGCGTGGCCACCCTCACGGATGAAGGCAGTAGCATCGGTGATTTGTTGAATCTGGCCGATAAAGGCTTGTATCAAGCCAAACATGGCGGTCGGAATAAAGTCTGTAGTTTTTCGCAGTAACAATAGATTGGTAAAACGCTACCATATTGTTTCGTCAGGATTTTAATACAGGTTTCAACGGCGAACCGATTCTATATAGTGGGCCAATGTGGCCACCGAGGCGAAGATTTTTACCACGTCGTCCTGTTCGGCATCGATTTTTACCTGATACTTTTTGCGTATCGCCAATCCCAGTTCCAGCGCGTCTATGGAGTCCAGGCCCAAGCCGCCATTGAATAGCGCGGCATCGCTGTCTATATCCGCGACATCGACATCTTCCAACGCCAGCGTGTCGATAATCAGGTGTTTTAATTCAGTTTCCATCTCGCTCATGGCGTTCTCGTTGTTGAGTAAAATAATCCTGTAAATGCTGCGTTAAACGGCGCACTGCTATCGAACGGGGTTGCAGTGCCCGGAAAGGCTGCAACTCTACATCGTCACCGACGATCATTTGCAAATGAAAACGCCGCTGCGGGATTTGGTGCCAGGCTTGGGTTTTGGTCAGGGTGCTGGGCATGCAAGTCAGGGTTACCGGGGTGATTATACTACCGGCTTGTAAGGCAATGGCCGCCGCGCCGCGTTGAAATCGATAAGGCTGGCCCGGCACCGAGCGGGTGCCTTCCGGGAAAATGAGCATGGCACCGCCGTTTTGCAGCCAGGTTGCGCAATCGTTGATCATGGTTTCGGAATCGGCGTTGCTGATATAGCCGGCGTTCAAGATTGGTCCACGCATCGCCGGGTTGCGCCACAGGCTGGCTTTGACGATGCAGTTGGCTTGTTTGATTCGGCTGAGTAGAAATACCACGTCTACCAGCGTTGGATGATTGGCGAGAATTAGTTGGCCGGGACGGTTGAGTTTTTCCAGACCGATCACTTCATACGTCATCACGCCCAGCCTGTGCATCAAGCCTATAAAGATATAAAAACTGAGGTGTACCGTGTACTGGGCGCGGCAGGCTTTTTGGACGCGGCTGCCCGGCCATATCGCCAACAGCGGAAATACCAGCAGCCATAGTAAAACGCCGCCGATACCGAAACAGCTAAAGCTAATGGCCGTCGCCAGCAAGCGCCAGCCGTAATTAACTTTTTGAATTAGTTTTTTTGCCATGGCACATTGCGGCCCTGATCGCCCAAACGCCATATGGCTGGGTCGGCGAGCAGGACTTTGAAAAAGGCCGGCAATTGTAGCGGTTGCTCACCGTTGTGACGAGTTATAGACGATAAATCAAACCGCACCGCTAGCGCTCTGTTCCGTGTGTCGCTACGTAGGGTAAAGCACGGTTTTTATATGCAGCCGGGTAGCGGACGGGAATCCTCTTTACTGAACTGCGGTAAGGTGGCGAAGGCTTCTTTCAGCTTTTCGTGCCACATCTTGCGGATTTTGCTCAAATACTCGTTGTCTTCCTGGAAGCAATAGTACTCGTCCAGCATCAGCGTATCCCGGTGATAAATCAACAGTTCCACCGGCGCGCCAACGCTGGCGTTGCTGCGCATGGTGGAATCCATCGAAATCAAACAGCAGCGGCCGGCTTCGTGCAAGGAGGTATCGATTTTTAAAAATCGATCCAGCACCGGTTTGCCGTATTTATTTTCGCCGATTTGCAAATAGGGGGTTTGCCGGGAGGTGGTGATGCAATTGCCTTCCGGATATATCAAGTATGCGCGGTGCGGTTCCTGGCCGATTTGCCCCGCCAGGATAAAAGTGGCGGACGGATTGAAGCTGCTTTGGCCGGCATCCACGTGACGGCGCTGTTTTTCGACACTGACCCGCCCCAGGTATTCCGCTGCTTCCGACAGATAATTAACCGTGTCCAGATTGATTTCGGACTCTTCCTTCATATCGCGTTTCAACTGGTCGATCACCGCCTGGGTGGTAGCCAGATTGCCGGCGCTTAGCAACACGATCTTCCGATCCGAGGCGGTGCAGAATGCGTGCATCTTGCCGTGAATGCTGACATTGTCGATGCCAGCGTTGGTTCTGGAGTCTGAGGTTAATACCAGTCCGTCTTTTAGAGAGACAGCAATACAGTAAGTCATACGCTCTGTGCCTGAAAATAGGGTTATTGGCAGTGTACTAAAGAAGCTGCGTAAAGGCCAAGGCCAGTGTTGATTAACTTTTGGTTGATTATGTTTGCCGTTAGGGTTCTGGTATTTGCACCATGACGATGCATCGTGGGCTGCGATTGGGATCGGTTAAGTGCAAGATTTGTTGCTTTAACGGCTAGTTGAAATTCTATATTTGTAGCGTTAGGTGGGCAGTATTCCGTCGATAAACTTGAATAGAGTCACAATAATTTAGCAATTTGTTGCCCGACTAAGGTCTGAACAAACGCTTTGCAACCGCCTGTTGAGACAAGCTTCGGCGCTGTTTTTTTTTGGAATAATCTGTGCTTATTTACCAGGGTTATCCGAATGAGACCAATATGGATTGTGACAAGTTATACAGGGAGGAGGATGAATTCCATTTTGTAGATGTTGGCGAAAGTTGCCAACTGATTTATCGGTAGGTGTGGATGAGCTGCCGATTATCCAGGCAGAGTGGGTAAATCCCCGATTTTCAAATGCTAGTGAGAGGAGTTTTATGAACGAATTTTTGCAATCGCACTCGACAAAATTGTTGGGATCAATGCCGGTGGTTAAAAGTTTTGAGGGTCGGTTAGCGTCTTTAAACGATTGGTGGGGCAAAATCACGCTGATAGGCAAAATAAATAGCCACAACGTGGCGACGACTATATTGGACGATATGAGTCGTACCCAGCTTAAATTTGGCGAACTGCAGAAGCAATTGACCCGTAATTTACTGGTCGAAAATCTGCAAAAACTGGTGCTGGATAACTCGTCGAAAGCGCAAGTGGCTATCGATTTGTTGATCCGTAACCTATTCGAACGCACAGCGGATGTGGGCTTTCTGGCAACCGACGACGACATCAGGGTGTTTCTTGGTTCAGAGAATGTCAGCGCCGAGCAAACGCAGTTCATCGAAAACAGGCTCCAAGAATATGTAAAAAAATACAGTGTTTACGATGAGATTATCGTCTTTGATGCACAAGGGAATGTGAAGGCCCATTTGGACAAAACCAATCCAATATGCCATTCCAACGATGCCTTGTTGGCGGCAACTTTGACGTCAGAGCAAGATTATGTCGAAACCTTTCGCTATTCCGATTTACAAAGCGAGCGTCGCCATTCTTTAATCTACTCCTGCAAAATTACCCAAACCGACGATAAGCGTTCGCCGGTGTTGGGCATTTTATGTCTGTGCTTTCGCTTTGATGATGAAATGAATAGCATTTTCGACGGACTCTTAATGCCGGATGATATTGCAGTTTTAGCGGTTATTGATCGCGAGGGACAGGTGATTGCCAGTAGCGACGAGAAATTGTTGCCGCTTAACACCGAATTTAAAGGCGATGCGGGCTTGCGGATGCTGAATTATCGGCGCCACGACTATATTGTGAATATGCGCAGTACCAACGGTTATCAGGGCTTTTATGGTCTGGGCTGGCGCGGCCAAATGATGACCGGACTGGATAGGGCATTCGGTCGCGAAGAAATGCAGCCGTCCCGTAACGGCTATACCGAGATCATGCATCAGGCAAGTTCTTTTCCGCAGGAATTGCGGGAAATCCATCGGGCTTCTTCGGATATCAATACCGACCTGGGCTTGTTGGTGTTAAACGGACAGATTGCGTCGGCCCGCAAAAATGCCACCGAATTTATGCCGGTGCTGGAAGCCATCAAACAAATCGGCTCCGATATTACCACCATATTTGACGCGTCAGTTAAGAGCTTGCAGGAAGTGACGGTAATGTCCTCGCATCTCAATAACGCGGGATTTTTAGCGTCCTTGGCGGTGGACATCATGGATCGCAATTTATACGAACGAGCTAACGATTGCCGTTGGTGGGCACTGACCTCAGCGTTTAGAAGGGGCTTGTCCAATACGGCACTTAGTTTCGCCGAAACCCGGCAAATCAGCGAGATCCTGCAATATATTAATGCGCTTTACACGGCTTACACCAATCTATATCTCTACGATAGCCAAGGTCGAATTCTGGCGGTCTCCGCGCCCCAACAGCAGATGTTAGTCGGCATCAAGCTAGACGAGTCAAGCGGCGCGACCGAGGCTTTAAAACATAGTGATTCACAGCACTACACGGTCTCGGCATTTGAGGAAACGCATCTTTACAGTAATCGGCATACTTACATCTATAACGCCGCGATTACCGATCTGGACGATTCGCGCAAAGTGTTGGGCGGCATAGGCATTGTGTTTGATAGCGAGCCGCAATTCGAATCGATGCTAAACGATGTTTTGCCACGCGATAAACAAGGTGAGGTATTGGCAGGCTGTTTTGGCGTGTTTGCGCAGCGCAACCAAACCATTATTGCCGTTGCCAATAATCCGGCACTCAAGCCTGGCGATACTCTGGAGGTTGATGCAGCATTTTTCGGATTGAAAACCGGTCATCGCAGTTCGGAAGTAATTCAGCAAAATGGTGCGAGTTACATCTTGGGAGTAGCTGTATCTAAGGGCTACCGCGAGTACAAAGTGCAGGATGGTTATCGTAACGACGTGGTGGCTATGGTGTTTATCCCTTTTTGACGGTAGCGGTTCAATTGGTTGCTCGGGGTCGTGTTTGCTTTGTTGAAAATTACGTTCGAGCACCTTAAAAACAAGTTGGGATTAATGGCTTGGGTGTTGGATTGAACGTCGGATGGAGTGTTTAGCCGTTGCGGGGAGTCCAATGGTTTTGTGCGGTGAACAGGCCGCCGATTGTTAAGCGCTGCGGTCTGGGGTTTGATTGAGGCTTGCCGGTCACTCGACAGATGCAGCGCCTGACGTCGGCACCTTCTATCCAGTCATTGTATATTTAGCGCGACTTACTGCGTGTTGGAGTAAGTTGTTCGATACACCGTGAGGCTGGCTTTCAGTATACTGAACGGACACGTTCAAATTAGCCGAGGGTGAATCATAGATGATTAGTAAACCAGGCCTGATTACCATCGGTGCGTTGGCTGCCGTTGTTCTAGGCGCCACGAGTTTTTATCTCAGGGGCGGGAGCCCGCAGAGCGATGCCTTGGTTTTATACGGCAACATCGACATTCGCCAGGTCGAACTGAGTTTTCACGATCCCGAGCGCGTCGAACAGATCCTGGTTCAGGAAGGCGAGCGGGTCAAACGCGGCCAGTTGTTGGCTACTCAAGCGCCGGAGCGATTTCAATATGCCCGCGATCAAGCGTCGGCCAAAGTGGACGTGCAACAGCATCAGCTGGACAAACTGTTGCACGGTTCGCGGCCGCAGGAAATCGGTAAGGCCGGCAACGATGTCAAAGCGGCGGAAGCGGCTGTGGTACTGGCTAAGAAAGAGTTGGCCCGTTTACAAGTGCTGGTTAAGCGCAAACTAAGCTCCGCCGAGTCCCTGGATCGGGCTCAAGCGCAATACGACGGGGCCAAGGAGAGTCTGCAAGCCTTGAGACAGCAATATGCGCTAACCGAAATCGGCCCGCGTCGGGAAGATATTCAAGTGGCGCAAGCACAACTGAAAGCAGATCAGGCCGCCTTGCAATTGGCCGAGAAAGTCTTAGCAGACGCGCGTTTGTACGCACCGCAGGATGGCGTGGTCCAGAACCGCATCCTCGAACCCGGCGACATGGGCAACGCCCAAAAGCCGGTATTGACGCTGGCCTTGCGCGATCCGCTGTGGGCCAGAACTTATGTGGCTGAAGCCGATTTGGGCCGGCTACGCTATGGTTTGTCGGCCAGTCTGGCCAGCGACAGTTTTCCGGATAAAAATTACCGGGGTTGGGTGGCGTACATGTCGCCGACTGCCGAATTTACGCCTAAAACAGTGGAAACCACCGAGCTGAGAACCAGCCTGGTCTATCAAGTGCGGATTTACGCCTGCGACCCGGACGACCAATTGCGGCTGGGCATGCCGGTCACCGTGACCATAGACACCCACCAAGCACCGATGACTCAACCGAGCTGCGAACCCGCGCCGTGACTGCCATCGCGGCCGAAGCCGCACCGACGCCGCTGATCTTCACGTCGGTAAGCAAACGCTTTACCGCCGGTGACCGGGTCGTATCGGCCTTGCGGGATATTTCCCTGAGCCTGTCGCTCGGCCAAGTCACGGCCTTGGTTGGTCCGGATGGCGCCGGCAAAACCACCTTGTTACGCTTGGCGGCCGGCTTGTTGTTGCCCGACAGCGGCAGCGTAGCCAGTTTTGGTTTGGATACAGCCGCCGCCGGCGCGCAATTGCACCGTCTGATCGGCTACATGCCTCAGCGCTTCGGCCTTTATGAAGACTTGAGCGTGCAGGAAAATCTCAATCTCTACGCCGATCTTTACGGCATCTCGCAGCAGGACAGGCAACAGCGTTTTCTCGAGCTGATGCGCATGACGAATCTGCAAAAATTCAATCAGCGTCTGGCCGGCCAGCTGTCCGGGGGCATGAAACAAAAACTGGGTCTGGCTTGTACCTTGTTGAATCGGCCCAGGTTGCTGGTGCTGGACGAGCCGTCGGTGGGGGTCGATCCGCTGTCGCGCCGCGAGCTGTGGCAGATTATCGCCTTGCTGGTGCAAGAGTTCGGCACAACGGTGTTGCTCAGCACTGCTTACATGGATGAAGCCGAGCGTTGCCAGCAGGTGGTCTTGCTGGATAGAGGCCAAATTCTGCATCAAGACGCACCCACCGGATTTCATCGTCTGGCCAACGCCTGCAGTTACAAACTGTCCAGTCCGGTACTGGGTAAACGTTTGCTGCAACAACGCTTACAGGCGTGTCCGGACCTAATCGATTCGGTGGTGCAGGGCGATGCGGTACGCGCGGTAGCCCGGCCCGCTTGCCGGCCGGACTGGACGGCTATGTTCAACGATGTCGAGCAAATGCAAATTGTGCCGGTACCGTCGCGCTTGGAAGATGCGTTTATCATGCTGTTGCTGGCTCGGCAGGGCCAAAAGTCGCCAGCGGCAACTAAGGGTCCGGTACCCGGCAATGGCTCGCCGTTTTTGGCGAGTGAACAGCCGGCGGTGATTGAAGTCGAGCAAGTTGATCGCTGGTTTGGAAATTTTCAGGCGGTTAAAAAACTGTCGTTTGAGGTGCGGCACGGCGAGATTTTCGGCTTGCTCGGCGCGAACGGTGCCGGCAAGACCACCACCTTTAGAATGTTGTGCGGTTTATTGCCGGCCAGTAACGGCCGCGTGCGGGTGGCTGGCCTGGACCTGAGTAAGGCGGCAGCGCAGGCCAGAGCAAAATTGGGTTATATGTCGCAGAGGTTCTCGTTGTACGGCCAATTATCGGTCAAGCAAAATCTGGCGTTTTTCAGTCATGCGTATGGCTTGCGCAATAGCCATAGACGCGTGCGCATGGCTTGGGCCTTTACTCAATTTGGCCTGGAAGATTTCGCCGACACCAACAGCGTTGATCTGCCGTTGGGTTATAAACAAAGGCTGGCGCTGGCTTGCGCGTTAATGCACGAGCCGGAGATTCTGTTTCTCGACGAGCCCACCTCCGGCATCGATCCGCTGGCGCGCCGCGAGTTTTGGGCTCGTATCAACAGCTTGGCGGCGCAAGGGGTAACAATATTGGTCACCACGCATTTCATGGAAGAAGCCGAATATTGTGATCGACTGTTGATCATGCGCGAAGGCGACATTCTGGCCGCCGGCACGCCGGCCCAGATCAGAAGCCGCAGTCAAGGCGTTGGTCAATCGCCTGCCGACACAATGGAAGAGGCCTTTATCCGCCTGCTGGAACTCACAGGATCGTCAAGCGGATGAACGCCGCCAGTCAACGCTTGTTGGGCTTGATACGTAAGGAGTTTTTGCAAGTGTTACGCGACCCCAGTAGCCTGGCGATTGCTTTTGCGATGCCGGTGTTTTTACTGCTGCTATTCGGTTATGGCGTCTCGCTGGATGCCCGCCACGTGCCGATTGGCCTGGTAGTTGAGTTTGTCTCGCCGGAGTCGCGCAGTTTGAGTGCCGGCTTCGATTATTCGGAATATTTTCAAGCCCATTACTTCCGCGACATGCGCGAGGCCCGGCAGGCGTTGCTCGCCCGAAAAATCAATGCCATCGTTCACTTGCAGGCCGATTTCGAGCGGCGGCTGAATGGCAGCGAACCGGCACAGATCCAGGTGATCGTCAACGGTGTCGACGCCAATACAGCTCGTCTGACCAGTGCTTATGTGCAAGGCGTTTGGGAGACCTGGATTAATGCCCGGATGGAATCGCAAGGTTTAACTCCAATGCGGGCGGTACAGTTGGAAGCGCGGGTTTGGTACAACAGTGGCCTGCGCAGCCGTAACTTTCTGGTGCCGGGTCTAATCGCGGTAATTATGACCCTGATTGGCGCATTACTGACCGCGTTGGTGATGGCCCGCGAATGGGAGCGCGGCACCATGGAGGCGCTGATTTCGACGCCGGTCAGCGTCCGCGAAGTGCTGCTCGGCAAATTGATTCCGTATTACTTGCTGGGCATGGGCGGCATGTTGCTGTCGATAGGTATGGCGGTGTTTTTGTTTCAGGTGCCGTTGGTCGGATCCTTGTGGGTCTTGCTAGTGGCCGGCACCTTGTTTTTGTTGGCGGCGCTGGGCATGGGTTTGTTGATTTCGATAGCCGCGAAGAATCAATTTGTCGCCGGACAGATCGCCATTGTGGTGACGTTTCTGCCGGCATTCATCTTGTCCGGCTTTATCTTCAATATCGATAGCATGCCGTGGGCGGTGCAGTTGTTCACCCACTTGGTGGCGGCTCGATATTTCGTGGCGATTTTGCAGACCGTATTCCTGGCCGGTGATATTTGGGAGGTCATATTGCCGAACGCCTTGGCCTTGTTGCTAATGGCTCTGGCGTTTCTGGCGCTGGCCTTATGGCGGGCGCCGCGCCGCTTGGAATAAAAATATGTGGTGGCGTATCCAGGCCTTATTGATCAAGGAATTCCTGAGCCTGCTCAAGGATAAAAAAAGCCGCTTTGTATTGATCGTGCCGCCGTTGGTGCAATTATTCGTGCTCAGCTATGCCGCCACCTACGATCTAAACCAATTGCCGGTAGCGATTTACAACGAAGACCGGGGCAGCGCCGCCCGCGATTTGATCGCCCGTTTCAATGGCGCGCCGGCTTTTCGGGAAGTGTTGCGCATCGAGCGCCAGGATCAAATTGCCGCAGCGCTGGATGGCAAACAGGTATTGATGGTGTTGCATATCGCTCAAAATTTTAGCCGCGATTTGCTTAGCGGGCAGCAAGCTGCGTCGGTGCAGATTTTACTGGACGGCCGCGATTCCAATACGGCCCAAATAGCCTTGGGTTACGCCCGTAACGTAATCAGTCAGTTCAACAGCGACTGGGCGCGCCAGCACAACCAAACCGGGCCGCCCGCCGAATTACGCGTCAGGGCCTGGTTTAATCCCAACCTGGAAAGCCGTTGGTTCATCGTGCCCGGCATTGTCGGCCTGTTGACGCTAGTGGTGACGATGACGGTAGCTGCGTTGTCGGTGGCCCGCGAACGCGAACAGGGCACCTTCGATCAATTGCTGGTCACGCCGTTTACGCCGGCGGAAATTCTGATCGGCAAAGCCATTCCCGGACTGATCATCGGCGTGGCGGAAGCCTCGTTCAGCATCTTCATGGCAGTATTCTGGTTTCATGTGCCGCTCCTGGGTAGCCTGGCCGCGCTGTATATCGGCATCGTGTTGTATGTGTTTTCGGTAATCGGCGCCGGCTTGATGATTTCTTCCCTGTCGGTAACACAGCAGCAAGGTCTGCTGGGCGGTTTTTTGCTGATTGTGCCGGGCGTGATCCTCTCCGGCTACGCTACGCCCATCGAGAACATGCCGGAACTGGTGCAGCAGCTGACGCTGGTCAATCCGCTACGCTATTTTTTGATCATTATCCGCGGCGTATTTCTGGAAGGCTTGGGGATAGCCGATTTAATCGATCAATACTGGCCGCTGGCGCTTATCGGTTTGTTCTGCATGACTTGCGCCGGATGGCTATTTCGTAAGCGTATGTATTGAAAGGCTCTGAGGGCTGTGTAGTCAACGGAATCATGTGGTTTTAAGGCCGCTGGCTTTGTCCAAATCCTTACAATAGGCCCGCTGGGATTGTGCCGTTACAAACATTAGGTGGCCTTGTTTTGGGGTGTTTAGCGGTTAATGTTAAAAAACAATATTAAAATCATAGTGTTAAATTGATTTCATAACTGGCATAGCCTGTGCTTTCTCACTGTATAACCAATCAAGTGAGGTGAAGAATATGGAACTGCCAGTAATAAACGAAACTCCAGCAGCAAGCGAAGGCGGCTGCTCCTCCCATTCTTGCGGTACAAGTGATGATCAACTCGGGCATTTGTCCGACGAGATTCGCTCCAAGGTGGAAAACCACCCTTGTTACTCCGAAGACGCTCATCATTACTTTGCCCGCATGCACGTAGCGGTAGCGCCGGCTTGTAATATTCAATGCCACTATTGCAATCGCAAATACGATTGTTCTAACGAGTCACGCCCTGGTGTGGTCTCTGAGTTATTGACGCCTGATCAAGCTGTGAAAAAAACCATGGCGGTGGCGGCCAACATTCCGCAAATGACCGTGCTGGGCATCGCCGGCCCTGGTGATCCATTGGCCAATCCTGAAAGGACTTTCGAAACCTTCCGCCGCCTGAGTGCAGAAGCGCCGGACATCAAACTGTGCGTATCCACCAACGGTCTGGCCTTGCCGGAATCGGTCGAAGAGTTAGCCAAACACAACATAGACCACGTCACGATTACCATCAACTGTGTTGATCCGGAAATTGGTGCGCAGATTTATCCTTGGATTTTCTGGGAAAACAAACGCATCAAGGGCGTGAAAGGCGCGAAGATTTTGATCGAGCAGCAACAAAAAGGCCTGGAAATGTTGGCGGCCAGAGGTATTTTGGTCAAAGTCAACTCGGTGATGATTCCCGGTGTCAACGACAAACACTTGGCAGAAGTCAGCAAAATTGTTAAATCCAAGGGCGCTTTCCTGCATAACGTGATGCCTTTGATCGCCGAAGCCGAACATGGCACTTTCTACGGTGTTATGGGCCAACGTGGTCCGACTCAAGATGAGTTGATGGACTTGCAAGACTCTTGCTCCGGCGACATGAACATGATGCGCCATTGCCGTCAATGCCGTGCCGACGCGGTTGGTTTGTTGGGCGAGGACCGTGGCGACGAGTTCACGATGGACAAGATCGAGAACATGGAAATCGACTATCAAGCGGCGATGGAAAAACGCAAAGTCATCCACGAAGCGATCAGCGAAGAAATGCACAGCAAGCGTGCAGCGAAGGATGAAAAGGCCGCGCAACACTCCGCCGAACCGAAATTGAATACCCGTCCGGTACTGATGGCCATCGCCACCAGTGGTCAAGGGGTGATCAATATGCACTTCGGGCATGCGAAAGAGTTTTTGATCTACGAAGCATCGCCGGAGGGTGTGCGCTTCATGAGTCATCGCAAAACCGATTTGTATTGCGGCGGCGACGACACCTGCGGCGAAGGCGAGAGCGTACTGCAACAAACTATTCGGTCCTTGGCCGGCTGCGAAGCGGTGCTGTGTTCCAAAATCGGTTACGAGCCTTGGGATCTGCTGGAAAAAGCCGGCATCGTACCGAACGGCGAGCATGCCATGGAGCCTATCGAAGAAGCCGTGATGGCAGTCTACAAGGAAATGGCGGCGGCCGGTAAGTTGGACGAAGCTGTAGCCGAAGAACGGGCGACGGCATAAAAAACGTAGGTCGGGTTTACCCATGCGGGCATGAAAGCATAGCGCTTGTGCCTAAGGGGTAAACCGACCTACAGCTTAACCATCGAATACAAAGGTAACGTCATGGCTTTACAAATTATCGAATCCTGCGTCAACTGTTATGCCTGTGAGCCGTTGTGCCCCAGCAAAGCCATCTATATGTCGGAAAAAACCGGACATTTTCGCATCAATCCGAAAAAATGTACCGAATGCGAAGGCGATTTTAAAGATACTCAATGCGCCAGTATCTGCCCTATCGAAGGTGCGATTCTCGATGCGCTAGGCGTACCAATTAACCCGCCCGGCTCGCTGACCGGTATCCCGCCGGAAAAAATGGCAGAGGCGATGGCGGAACTACAAGCACATTGACGGCCATGGCCACCGTGCATTTCTATGAAAAGCCGGGCTGCCTGAATAATACCCGGCAAAAGCAATTGCTGAGTGCCGCCGGCCATTTGTTGGTGGTTTACGATCTATTGCAGCAGCCGTGGGGCAGAGAACCGGGCAAGTTGCGCTCGTTTTTCGGCGACATGCCGGTAGCGGATTGGTTTAACCGCAGTGCGCCGGCTGTCAAACAAGGGTTGGTCGATCCAAATGCCGTCAGCGAAGACGAAGCTATAGCGTTGATGGTGGCGCAGCCGCTGCTGATTCGTCGGCCTTTGATGGAGGTCGCCGAGCAGCGAGTCTGCGGGTTCGACCAACAACAGGTCGATGCCTGGCTAGGCTTAGCGGCATCCGTCACGCACAAGGATTTGGAAACGTGCCCCAAGCAGTCACATGCCGAGGCGTGTAAGCCATGAACAGCGTCAAATTGGAGAGCGAAGAAGGCATACCGCTTGCGGTGGCCTTATCCGATCGCGTGCATTGGGTTGGCGCGTTGGACCCGAATTTACGTACCTTCGACATCATCCTGAAGACCGCCAACGGCACCAGTTACAACGCTTATGTGATTCGCGGTAGCGAAGGCGTGGCGGTAATAGACACCGTCAAGGAAGGCTTTGCCAACGACTTTTTCGCTCGCTTGGAAAGCGTTGCCGATTACTCGGAAATCAAGGTCATCGTCCTCAATCACTTGGAACCCGATCATACCGGCGCCTTGCCGGAGTTGATGAAACGGGCACCGCAAGCGCAACTATTCATTTCTCAAAAAGCCCAGTCCATGCTCAAAGGCCTGCTGAAGCAGGACGAGTTGAGCTACACCCCGGTGGTAACCGGCGACAAAGTGTCCTTGGGCGACCGCAGTCTGGAGTTTTTGCATACCCCGTATTTGCACTGGCCCGACACGCAATGCACTTATGCGCCGGAAGAAGCGATGCTGTTTTCCGGCGACGTGTTTGGTTGTCATTTTTGCGACAACCGTTTGTACAACGACAAAGTCGGCGATTTCCGCTTCTCCTTCGAGTACTACTACGCCCACATCATGCGGCCGTTCAAGGAATACGTGGTAAGGGCCTTGGAGTTGATCGAACCCTTGCCCTTGAAATTGATCGCGCCGACTCATGGGCCAATCTTGCGCGACCGCCCCCAACATTACATCCAGCGTTACCGCCAGTTATCCAGCCCGGCGTTGCATAACGAACTCAGGCCCAATCAAAAGACCCTGCTGATCTTTTATATCAGTTCCTACGGCAACACCCGGCGCATGGCCGAAGCGATTTATCAAGGTGCCATGCAAGTTGAGGATGTGCGGGTATCGCTATACGACTTGGAAGGCGGCGAGGTGTCGCCTTTTGTCGATTTGATCGAAGAGGCCGACGGGTTGGTGCTGGGTACGCCCACTATCAACGGCGACGCCGTCAAACCGATTTGGGATCTGCTGTCCTCGCTGACCGTGGTCAATCTGAAAAACAAACTAGGCGGCGTATTTGGCTCTTACGGTTGGACCGGAGAGGGCGTGCGTTTGGTGGAAGACCGCTTGCGCGGCCTGAAGCTGCGGGTGCCGATTCAAGGCCTGCGGGTGAAGCTGATTCCGACCGACGACGAAATACATGAATGTAAGGCCTTTGGTTTGGAACTGGCCCAGGAGTTGACAGGGGCCAGAGAATCGAAGGTGATTAATTTTGCGGACCTGTAAACCGGATTAACAGACGCTTGCTATTGAGCCTACAGCATTATTCGTAGGCTAAACCGATCCAAGGACGTGTCGGTGACCTCATCGGTCGTAAGGCCGGTGAAAATCAGGAATCGTTTCGGTTCCAAACCGGGAGTCCTCAGATTAGAGGCTGCCGAGATTACTTTTAATACCTTATGGAGTTTTTACAATGGCCAAAGCGACCATTACATTTGAAGATATAAACGTGACGGTTACCGTCCCCGCCGGCACTCGGGTGATTGAGGTGTCCGAGAAAGTAGGTTCCGGCATTACCTACGGTTGCCGGGAAGGCGATTGCGGAACCTGCATTATGAAAGTGACTGCTGGTTGGAATAACTTGACCGAGCCGTCAGTACTGGAAGACAAAATTTTGCGGGAAAACATGGCCGGTAAACACAACCGTCTGGCTTGCCAAGCGCAAGTCTTGGGCGGCGAAATTTCCCTTAAACCAGTTTAAGCAACGCAAAAGGAGTAACACATGGCTTTAGTAACATTTACCAGTCCCGAATATCGGGATAAAACCGTTTACGCCGTTGCCGGCAGTCACACCCAGACTATTTTGAAGCTGGCTTTGGAAAACAAAATCCCCATCAATTTCGAATGCGAAGATGGCGAATGCGGCACTTGCGTGGTCCGCGTCACCAGCATCGATAAAAAATTGGAACGCATGGGTGGCACGATGACCGAGAAAGAAAAATCCCTGCTGAAACAAATCGGCAAAGTCTCTGCTGAACAGTTGGATCAAATGATCGTCGACGACCTGCCGCCGGAATGGCGCCTGGCTTGTCAGATGATCGTTAGGGATGAAGATATTCGCGTCGAATATTAATTTCTGCGTCATCGTTAAATAGGCCGGAGAATCGAGTATGAGTTGCACACTTTCCATCGAACCGAACGATAGGGCAGAGCCCTCGGTTGTTAGGTCGCGGCAACACATTTATCAGGATCTGATGGCCTGTGCCGACCAGTCACCCAATAGTGTCTGGTTGGCACAAATCATCGCCAGTTGGAGCGTCGGCGATGGGGTGCTGCCCGATAGCCTGGGCTTAAGCCCGGCACAATTTCAACAACTGATCGATAGGTATTTCCCTGGGTATCAGTTGGCTACGCAAGCCATTTCAGGTAGTTGTCTGGATTTCAGTCGTATGTTGGAAAAACAGGATCTTGAAGTCCTACTCGGACAATTCGCCGCCAATCCCGGCGTGGAAACCGAATGGCTGATCGCCATGATCGTGGCCGCCTGTTTGGGTAGCGATCATCTGTGGCAGGATTTAGGTTTATGGGCCCGGAGCGATTTATCGGCCATGTTGGGCTACAACTTTCCGGAACTACTGGTCCGCAACAGCAAAGACATGAAATGGAAAAAATTTCTATACAAACAACTATGCGAAGCGGAAGGTTTATATGTCTGCCGGGCGCCGTCCTGCGAGGTTTGTAAGGACTACCAGCAGTGTTTCGGGCCTGAGGACTGAATTCCGCACCATCATTCGATGTGCTGTCCAATGCCGCCGTTGGCGGGTTAGCGACGATTTTTCATTCGGCTATTTTCAGCCAAACCACCCTTAAGTTTTGATCTGTCTATTGTAGGATATTGATCTTGCAACGCTAAGCATTAAGCTTTTTTTGGATTGGCGCTTGGAGAATGAAAAGATAGGAGCTGTTAGCCCCTATCTTTGTCCAATCGCTTAATACTTGAGTGACAAACTGACGTAGTAAGAGCGTTGAGCGAGCGGGTTATTTTCATACACATCCTGATCCAGGATGTTGTCTACGCCGGCGGAAATGGCACTTTTCAAATGCGGATGTATTGGCAATTGATAGGTGGTTTTGAAATCAACAAAGGTGTATTCGTCGGAGCCGCTGAACACATTAGCCATTATGTCGTTGTTCTCGTAACGCTGGAAAATATCGCTACGATAACGCACGCCGACGGCCGTATCCCATACCGGAAGGATATGGTAGGTCGCAGATGCATAAGCTTGTAGCTTGGGTATCCGTGCCCACTGATTCCCCACATATGAAGTATCCCGGTTTTTAGTGATGTTCTTGTTCATGAACGTGCTATTAGCCATAAAATCGAGAGGTAGTCCGAAAATGCCGTTTTGATAAAAGGCCAATTCCGTGCCTATGGTTTCGGTTTGGCCGAAGGCGTTATACGTGCTGACGTTTACGCCGCCAAAACTTTGCGAAACACTGGCAATTTCGTCATTAACGATGTCGTAAAAGAAGTTGGCTCGTATATAGCCTCTAGGAATATCGTACTGAGTCATGAAGTTTTGAAAATAACCGTTCTCCGGCCCTAGATTAGGGTTGGCAACTGTGGTCGCTGCAAATGTGCTAGCGCTGGAAAATAGCTCGTCGGAAATTGGAAAACGGTACGCTTTTGAAAACGAGTAGCGGAACGTCCAATTGCCTGGTGAAAATTCGAGCGCTGCTTTGGGGGAGATGCGGGAAGCGTCCCGGTCGGCGTAATCCTGTTTTCTCAATCTTGAAGTGGCATTCAAATAATCATAAAAGTGACCATCAAGCGCCTCCCAATAATCCAGTCTTGCCCCCGCCATGATGCTCCAGTCAGTCAAGAAGCGCCATTCCAACTGGGAGAATACACTGTTGGTTTGAGTTGCGCCGCCGCTGTCGCTGACTGCTTGATCGCGGCCGGCCAAAGTAAAATTGTTGGAGTTATAAATCTTGTTGGTTACGCTGCCGCGTAAAAATTGATAACCACCCATGAAAGATAAATCGTCGCGACCCAAAAAGTTATCGTTGGCGAATTTCAAGTCGTAAGATGCCCACCAGGTACTGATGTCGGTGACTTGGCCTCTGTTGTTGTTTAACGGGTCAAGTGGTGAAAAGTTAGAGGCAACGGTGTTGTCTTTAAACGGATCGTAATAGCTGGCGGTGGTATCGATTTTCCAGTCTTTGGAAATTTTACCTTTTAAATTGAAACCATAATTTAGCGCCTGACGATTTAACACGGAATTTCTAAACGCCGTCGCAGGAACCGTAAAATTGAGACCGTTTTGATTCACATTGCCGCTGTATACCGTTCCGCCCGCACTGTTTCTTAACAGGCTTAGTGGTGCGTTGTTGTAGTTCTCGCGTTCTTCATAGGCGATGGTGAAGCGGGCTTGCAATTCTTCCGTCAAATCGTAAGCCATTTTCAATTTAAACAAATCGGTGGCAACGTGTTGAGTGCCGTCATCGCCAAAAATAATGCCTTGTGCCCCGGTCGGGATGGGTGTCAATTGTCCGCCGGTGACGCGGGTTCTAGTACCTACGGCGCCCGGAGTTACGCTTGCTGTGTCGATGGGGTCCATCGGTTGGCCGTCATTCTCCAAATGATTGTAAAACCCATATACGCTGAACTTGCCTATGCGGTTTCCGCCGGAAAGAAATGTTCTAAAGCCACTGAGCAATTCATTGCGTCCACCGCGATGCATGTCTTGGAACATCCCGGTAACATTCATCTCCGCTTCAAACTTATCCGGCATCTTGGTATTTAGATTGACAACGCCGCCCATGGAGCTGCCGCCATATTCAGCTGAAAACGGTCCATACAGCACTTCCGCCGTTTCGATTTCGCTTGGCGCAACCATGGACCAGCGCGGGGCGGAAAAACCGCTGCTTACGGGATTGTGTAGTGGCATGCCATCCGCGAACACCATGTTGTGAGTGCTTTGCACGATATTGCTACCCCGTATTCCCATCATACCGTTTTGGTCGCCAATATAGCGTCTACGCATATGCAAGCTCGGGGCGTACCTCAGTACGTCTTCAACTGTCGTTGCATTGACTTTGGTGTCAACGTCCTCTGCTTTGATTGTGTAGGTAGGTGTCGATTTGGCAGTATTCGGAAACAGGCTGTATTTCGATGGTGTGCCACTTGTTTGTTTGTCGCTGACAACCATTTCTTCAAGTTGGTAGGTCTCGGATTTTTCCTTGGAACTAGCCTTTTGGGGTTTAGCGGCTTCTTCTGCTAGGGCGGTTCCAAGATGTGTTAAGCCTAAAAGGACTAGATATTTGGTTTTAATAGTTATTGTCATATCAAATTTAGTGTGGATACAGCAGAAATGAGTTTTGCCAGTTTTAGGCAAAGTAAATAGCATCACTAAAGCAAGATTTACACCATGGCGGTATCGATATGGGCTAGGCACCGAATATGCTGGCATTGAGCAAAAAGTCGGAACATTTATACAAGCGTTTTTTATCAAAACTATGTTATTTAACTTAAATATTGCAGCAATAATGAGTCATATAACCTATATTTTTGACTGATTCCTTATTACTTAGGGCCATTAATCACGATTGGATAGGGTTTGTAGGCGAGGTTGGGTATTGAATGTGCTAGGTTGGACCGATATGGACCCTCTTGCTCTTGTTAAAGGACGCATAGCTTTAAAAAACTATGTTATTTGATAAGGAGTGTGAAGGCTTGGCGAGAAAGTTTGTTTAAGCAAATATACTTTGGTCTTGAATGCTTCAGCAGCTGACTGTAAATTGCAGCGCAACATGGAGCTCTACCGAGAGCAATTCCAATTCCATCTGAACAACAAATCAATATGATGATAAAAAAAACGTTGACGGCATTAGTATTGCTAATTTGCAACGTTGGCTGTGCATTTGCTGAAAGTATTGAAATAAAACCTTTCGACACCATGGAAGTGAGGAGGAGTCCATGTCATCATGTTGGGCCAAAGCCGCGGTGACGCGGACGGCCGGGGCCGCCGCAGGCAAACATGTGGTGGTGTAGGCGTGATTGCTAGTCAGGGATGGCTAGCAATCTTTCCCGCCGGAAGCCGACACTCGCCGAAATCAGGGCCGGCGCGCCGGCCTTGGTCACGCCTAGAAACTTATGGCACCTTCCAGGAAAAAGGTTCGTTGGGGGTAAGGATGAAATACGTAAGCCGTTTTGTCGGTTAGATTATTAATACCGAAAGAGATGCGACTTTTCGCAGGTTTACCCAGCAAATCGTATTTAAAGCGGTAGCTGGTTTTAAAGTCCAGGAAGAAAAAACCGTCCTGAGAGCCAAATACGTTGTTAACGTGGTCGCCGTTATCGATATCGTTGTAAGAATCGCTGGTATATCGACCGGCCATTGATGTATCCCAGGCCTCGTTGATGTGATAGGTTGCCAGCGCGTTAAAACGCCATTCGGGTAGCCGGATCCGTTCTTTGCCGGTGAGATTAAATCGGGTCAGCGTTCCATCCGCTTCCTGGAAGTTGATGTCCGGTCCACCGTCTTCAACAATGGCGTTCATCCATGTGGCGTTAAAATTCAAATCAAAATCAGAATCCAACACGCGTGCTTGATCGTAAACCAATTCCACGCCGGTAGTGCTGGTAGCAGGAATGTTTTGGAAAGCATTTTCTGTCAATATGCCGGACGCGCGGCGGACTTGTTGGATCGTGTTACGAATGTCATCGCGAAACACGTTGACTCGCACGTAGCCGTTCTCCAGTCCGTACTCAATCATGAAGTTGTGATGCCAGCCGTCCTCGGCTTTTAAGTTGGCGTTTGCAGTGGTGATGCTGGTCGGTGTTTGCAAGTTTTGATACATTTCGGCGATGACCGGAAAGCGGTAAGCTCGACCGAAAGAATAGCGGAACTTCCAATTGGAAGGCTCAAAGCCTAAAGAGGCTTTAGGGGAAATGGCGTCATCACTCCGGTCCGACAATGCGCGGTTCGAGGCTACGCCGCTTGATGCCAACCACCATTCGTATCGTGCACCCAGTGTCAAATCCCAGTCGGGCGCAAAGTGATAAGCGAACTGACCAAACATAGCATTAGTGGTCACTTCGCCTTGGTTGCGCCGTCCTACGGTTTCCGATCCGATTTGATCCGCTGAATAGCTGTTATAGGAGAACTGCTTGAAGTTCATGTTGTAGTTGTCGAAGTGATAACCGCCCAAGAACTCCAATGGTTTCCAGCCTAAAAACTCCCGGGTGCTCAGTTTCAGATCGTAGTTTTTCCAATTGAAATCGTCAAACACCTGTAATTGACCGGTGTTTTGGTTACGAGGATCGTCAGGGTTAAAAAAAGCGGTTCTGCGCTCGTCTTTGATCACGTCCAGATAGCTGAAGGTGGTGTCGATATCCCAGGTGTCAGTGATCGCGCCTTTCAACTGCATGCCGATTTGCATAGTTTGTCGTTCGTCATCGGATGGCCCAAAGCCGCTGTTCAGAACGTTGAACGCCCTCCCCGCATAAACGGCATCGCGAGAGTTGTTATTGTTATCACCGTAGTAGGCGCTGCCGTTTGCAGAGGTTAGATAATTGCGGGGTGTTTCGGCTTTACGGGTGCGCTCCTCAAATGCGCCGGTAAAGATGGCCTGCAAATCCGGGGTAATGTCGTAACCCACTTTGAGTTTAACTAAATCAGTATTGACTAATTCCGGGCCGGTGTCGCCGTAGATGTAACTAGGCGTGCCGCGAGTGTCTAGCGTCGGCACCGCGCCAGTGACAGCAGTCTGTGTTCCAGTCGGATTGCGTAAGCCTGTGTTATCGATGAAGTAACTCATAGGTTGGCTTTCCGCTTCCAAGCGATTATAGGAAAGCAGTGCGGACCACTTGTCTAAGCGATTACCGTAAGAAAAATACTGTCGATTGCCGTCATAGGTGCCGCTATCCGCACCAATATTTTTCCAGGGTTGGGCAAAGTAGCTGGCCTCAGCGTAGTATTCTTCCTTCATCGGCATGTGAGTTTTGATATTGACCACGCCACCGATCGAGTTACCGCTGTATTCCGCGGAAAATGGACCGTAAACCACGTCAACCGCGTCGATTTCGTTTGGACCCACCATGGACCAGCGCGGCGCACCGTTAAAAGAAGCTTGCAGTTGATTGTGCAGGGGTAGGCCGTCGGCGTAGACCATGTTTCTGGCCGTAGAGAACATATCTGCACCGCGGATGCCCAACACGCCGTTAGGATCGCCGATGTAGCGTTGGCGAATTTGCAAGCTGGGTTGGTACTTGACGGCTTCCTCGGTGGTTTGGGCGTTTTGCCGTTCAATTTCGGCGCGTGATAAACGGGTGGATGGCGAGGTGAAATGCGAGTCTTTTGCTACTTCCCCGGTAATAACCATTTCTTCCATCACTTCTTCTTTGGCATTAGCACCCAAGCCGGCACCTTCTAGTGACTTTTGCTCCGGTTGTGTTTGCGGGGCTTGCCGTTTAGCCTGCTCTGCAGACTCAGACGACACTTTGTCCTTAGTGGTATTTTTCGCTGCAATGCCCGTATGTTTTTTCTGAGTTTCCGCGATTGCTAAATTACCGGATAAAGCGAGCAGAATAGCCGCTGATAACAAAGTTCGAATTGGTAAACGATGAGAGTTGGGGTTCTCAAAGATTTCGGATTGAATTTTCACGGTTAGTCTCTGTCGTAGTTATTGTTTGAGGATTCGTGTAAGGCTTTTGGGCAAAAACCGTTTCGGATTAGCCGCAATATTGGGGCCAGAATGGAATGGCTTTGATTTAATTGAAAAAAAACCAGTACTGCGGCGTAATTTTATTAATCTATGTTATATGGATGATTTGTTAAGCTTTTTTTGGGTGATACCGCGCAGTATTGTTAGTCGGGATGGTTGAGTAGCTGTATCACCCGGATTACAGGTGTGAAAGATCTCTGTATTTCAAACGGTTAGTGTCATGCGGACAGCACTGAGGATTGACGGGCTTGGGTTGCCAAATGTGTGCTGTCAAGCGGACGTATGGATGGCCAATAGTAAAATTCTGTTTACAAATCCTGTCTGATTGATGGGGTTTTACTGAACTTTGCCTTGCGCGGATCTCATCAGTTTTGGCTTGAATGTCAGGGTAACAGGCGGTAATGTGACTGCTGTTTTTACAGTCGTAGGTCGGCTGCGTGTTTAACCAATTTGCTAATAACACTATGAATACTGGAAAACTGCTGGCTGGGCTAACGTTAACAACAATTTTCATGTCCTCGGTTTCGGCTGATCAGCCTGAGATAAAACCTTTCACCCCCGGTAGCTACCAACAGATTTTAGCTGCAAGCCCCAATCAGCCCTTAATGCTGGCGATCTGGTCGGTGGATTGTCCGTCCTGCCTGAAGGACATGGACACACTGAGTAAACTGCATGAAAAGCATCCGGCTTTAAAAATCGTCATGTTAGCCACCGACGACGTGGAAGCCTTGCCGGAGATCAAACGTATCATCGACAGTCACAAACTGGGCGGCTTGGAAAACTGGGCGTTTGCCTCGGATAACCCGGAAAAACTGCGTTACGAAATCGATCCGGCCTGGTACGGCGAATTACCCAGAACCTATTTCTTTGATGCCGGGCATCAGCGCCTGGGTAAGAGCGGGGCGATGTCCTTGGAAGAGTTCGAGGCGCAATTCAGCAAACTGAAGATGTAATGCCTACAAGCTAAGGCGTCAGCCGGGTTGCGCGGTTTGTCTTGACGCATACACGCGTTAAACGCAAGCCCCGGCAGGTTCCGGGCTAGAAATTACCGCTGCGTGGAATTTGGCAGGCTGTTCGTTGTCTGCCATTGCTTGTGCATTCGCCAGTTTTTCACGTTTCGCCTTGGTGGCTTGCGTGCGGACAAGCCGGTAAAATATCAATCTACTCCGCCCACGTCCAAATGGAACCCTCACATGAAAATCATCTCCTGGAATGTCAACGGCATCCGCGCCGTGCAAGACAAAGGCTTTGCGGACACGCTGGCACAACTCGACGCCGACTGCGTCTTGCTGCAAGAAACCAAAGCCCAAGACGATCAAGTCAGCAAAGCGCTGGAAAATATACATGGCTATCATCTCTATACCAATTCAGCGGAACGTAAGGGTTATTCCGGCGTAGCAATATTAAGCCGGCAACAGCCGCTGCAAGTGGTGCACGACATGGGCATTGCGGAGCATGACCAGGAAGGCCGGGTCATCGTTGCCGAATTCGAAACCTTTTATTTATTGAATGTCTACGTGCCCAATTCCGGCGACGGTTTGGCACGGCTGGATTACCGCAAGGATTGGGATAAAGAGTTTCTCGCCTACATGCAAATACTGCAAAGCCAAAAACCGCTGATTGCCTGCGGCGATTTCAACGTTGCCCATCAAGCTATCGACATTGCCCGGCCCAAAGCCAATTACAATAAATCCGCGGGTTACACCCAGGTCGAGATCGACGGTTTTAGCCGTTTTATCGAAGCCGGTTTGATCGACAGTTTCCGCCACTTGCACCCCGACACCGTGGCTTATAGCTGGTGGAGCTACCGCGCCAATGCCCGCGAAAAGAACATCGGCTGGCGGATCGATTATGTGCTGACCAGCCAGACGCTGCTCGGTCAAATCAGCGATGCTTTCATTCTGCCGGACGTGTTCGGCTCGGATCATTGCCCGGTCGGCATCGAGCTGGCGCTTTGAGCGTTAGCGACCACCAGCAGCTGTTAGAGCAGCATCGACAGGCCTTGCTGGCCTGTACCCGCTGTCCGGCCATGATCCGCCCGGTGGTTAGTGGCAAGCCGGTGTTGTCACCCATTCTGCTGATCGGCCAAGCGCCTGGCGATAAAGAAGGTGTGCTGGGTAGACCGTTTGCCTGGACGGCGGGTAAGACAATGTTTAAATGGTTTGCCCAAATCGGCCTGGACGAAGCCACATTTCGGGAGCGGGTTTACATGGCGGCGGTCTGCCGCTGCTTCCCCGGTAAAAATCCCAAGGGCGGCGACCGGGTACCCAATCAGCAGGAAATCCAGCAATGCATCTCCTGGTTGCAAGCGGAGGTAGCCTTGTTGCAACCCAAGTTAATCATCCCGGTTGGTAAACTGGCGATTCAGCAAATGCTGCCGGTCGATAAACTTAGCGACGTCATCGGTGGTCTGCATCGCCTAAGCTTCCACAGCCACGACGCCGACGTCATCCCGCTACCGCACCCCTCCGGCGCTTCCACCTGGCATCGCACAGAGCCGGGGGCCGGTTTGCTGCAGGCTGCGTTGACAACAATTTACGAGCATCCTGCCTGGCGACAAGTGTTGACCGGTTGATGGGCAATCACCGACTTGGTTGGGCTTGATTTTATCTGGCCAATGTCGGAGCCAAATCGCCGGCAGCAAGCTTTGCAGTTAGGCGAGGGAGGCGTTGCTGGCTAAGTGCGCGAGATTAATAATCGGCACGCTCTGACCATTGTCGAAAGAGACGAACTCGGAAATGTGTTGAGAAGAGGCGATGGGGTTTTGACAACGCATCGCCGGGCTAACATCCACGATGTCAATGACTGCATCGATGCCGATGGCTAGGTATTGCGCGTCGTGTTTGGCAAGCACGATCAGGCGCCGTTGCAGGTCAACCACCAGCTCAATCGTTGATTCGAAAATAGTCAAGAGCTCCATCAGCGTCGAATCTTTAGCTTGTTTCAAGGCCAATAAGGCTTGGTCGGCTCGGCCGGTTTCGGCCATAGTCAGTAATGTATCGGCTAGTTCATGTATCAAGGCGTGCGGCCTTTCGAAGTAAGACAATAGCAAACTGAGTCTTTTGTGTTTAGGGGTATAAGCGTAATACCACTTGCCAAATGCACATTCCCTGGGGTTTCTGCTCTTGGTGAATACACCGTGGTTTAGTATGGAATTTTCCAGATCCGCAATCCAATCCAAATGATCTTTTCTGCGAATTTCCAAAAAAGATTTTAGTTCCTCGTATTCCAAGTATTTCGACTTGATGTCCAATAAATCCCAAAGCGACACGTAAGGGAAAACGTTGCCATCAATACCGTAATAAGGGTCGGAGGCTTGCCCGCTGTAGGCATAAGCCGGGGGGATTGGCACAATCCGACTGACACTGGATAGTGGTAGGCAGAAATTTTTTTCGCCAATAAGAAAATGTAATAGTTCCATGCTCGCTTCCTTCCGCCGCATGAATCGGCAGGTTTGCTTAAGTTCCCAACGGTTTGTGGACCATCTACTTTGGGGCGACTGGCTTTTCTACTTTCTAGAGATGCCCGTAGGGATACTGATCTTGCTATCTTGGGTAAATTCCAGGCCAAGCGCATGGGCAAAGTTAAGCATGTTGAAGCGTCCGGAGAGCGAATGATCTCGCCCTCGTCTAAGCGTCAGCGTAACGGTGCTTAGCCGGAGGCGGGTTTGCGTCGCAAGACCCTAGCATCCAAAGTGTATATAGATTAGCATGTTCTTATGTCTTGTGGGGTAATGGGGTAGCATATAGGATCTGCCGACGTCAGGCGGCGCATCGATCGAGTCACAATAGCTCCATGGGGGAGTACCGTCGATTTTACATGCCCAACGTCATGTGGTTTGGTTTTTCACCGTCAATCTTGCCCAGCGGAAACAACAATTTATTGATTGATAAGATCGATGTATTGCGCCATGCTTTTTGACATGTAAAACAACGCAAACCACTCCAGATTGATGCCATTGTCATAATGCCTGGCCACTGACATTCGACTGCATAGCGGTAGGAGGTAGGGCAACGCATAGAGCGGTTGCCGAGTATTTGGACATTACCGGCCGATGATGGTGATTTCTCGGTCAGATGGAATATGTTGAAACGACGGTTTTCCACAGCCTTACATGGTTTTCCCTATTGCAAGTCAAATTGTAGGGCAATAGGCGAAGCCGTATTGCGGTGTGCCCAGCATGGGCCAAAACTAATTACCTGAAAGGAGGTAATCGGAAGAAGTAACGACAACCGTAGTGAAACGCAGGGTTACCCAACTAGGGGATAAGTGATAACTTGGGCTGGTGTGGGGGCTTTACGGGCTGGAAAGATCAGAATTGCCAGATCTGAATAACGGGCGCCGTAGGAATTAAGTTAGGCCTTGTCGAGCTATCATGACATAATCGTTGCCATTTTGACTTATATGTGACTCAATTTCAGCAATGAAAACGGTATTATTTGTTACTGTATAAAACCAAAAAACTCGCTGTTCTTCTGATAGTCTGGCTATTTTAAAAGACATTGCGTAATCCAACAGAAATTCATCGTTCCTCATTAAAAATAATAGTAAGTTTAATTTATGCGTCAAAAACTTTGCCTAGTCATCATTTTAATAGCGTTAACAGCGTGTTCCTCCAAACCTACTCGAGTATCCAGTACTCAAAACTACAATGCCGACTTAATTAGTTCAACCATTAATCCCCCAGTAACATTGGCCTTTGCTGAAGGATTAATTACGGGCATACCCGCAGAAAAGTCAGAAAAAGCGAAAATACCTTCTACCGCGACAAAAAAAGATATTGAATGGTGGAGTGCTGTAGCAGAGGATACTAAAAACAATCTTTTTTTGTGTAACCGAGAAGGCCTGTTCGCAAAACTAGGTGTTGTTTATGCAATGGGTTACGGTGTCCAGAAAGACGAAAAGGCGGCTGTTAAATGGTTTACAAAAGCCGCAAGTTATGCGCGGAATGAGCATGATGGCTTGTTTTGCGAATCAGTTCATATTGCAGAATACAATCTTGGTGTTATGTACGAAAATGGACTTGGAGTAACAAAAAATCAAGCTACAGCCCTTGAATGGTATACCAAGGCTGAAGCAGGTAATAATTCATCTGCTCAACTGAAAATGGGTTATTTGTATGGTACTGGTTCAATGGGGGTTAAAAAAGATGTCAGTAAACCCGTGAGCTTGTTTAGTAAAGCAAATAGTACTGGCTATGGCCCTCATAGAGTTAAGCGAATTGCATTACGCAATCTCGGTTTTATCGCCAATGGTGGACTTGGTGATCAAAAAGATCAAATACATGCCTATGTGTTCTATGCATCTGCGGCACGTGAAGGGGACGCAGAATCTCAAGCACCCGCTGACGGGATTAGAGCAACATTGACGGCTACTCAGTTGGGCGAAGCAGAGACACTTCTTAAAAAAATACCAGTAAAGAAGTACAGTTCAGAATTAATCGACGCAGAGTTTTGATATAAGTCGATATTACTAAAAGGAGCAGTCTTTACTTGAAAATAGTAATTGGCCGTCTGGCTTTTTTCATCAAATTAAATAATGATCACAATGCGCAACTTATTTATAAGCGTTATTATTGTTAGCATAAGTGTATCCGCTTGTGCTATCACGCCTGTTACCGTGCCGGTTATTCAAACCCAGAAAACCTACGCGCTAACTTTGGATCAAGTGTGGGATATTATGGGGAAAAAACTAGGTGATTATGTGGCGTCTACTGCCAATAAAGCCTTTAAATCTCAGGTTGGTTGTGGGGCAACTGACCAGACCCTTTATGGTACAGATTTTGTGAAAGCAGGATGTCCTAATATGGGGCGAAGTATTCTGGTGTATGAATATGCGCCAAAGGATTCAAGCTATGCCGTTTGTCAAAATAATCCTACTATAGGGCGGGCCCCTGCTTTGGATAATGGCTCGATTATTATTGGGATAGAAAGAGTCGGGCCTAATTCAATTGTTTCAGTTCATACCCGATTTGGACATCGCTATAGTAAGGTCGAACCAACCGGGGTTGTTAGTAACAGCTATGGGGACGTTGGCTTGATATACGAAAACGTAAAGTACCAGGACAACTGTTGGTCAACCGGCATTATTGAAAGATCTATTTTCAATTTAATCGATAGCACGCTTACAGGTAAAGTCCAATAGTTATTTTCCGACTGTACGAAGCCGTAGCAGGCCGGTTCTATTCCAATAGGTGGTAGCTTGTTTTTCACACGGAGAAAAGGGGTTAGGTCTCGCAATTTAGCAACCTAAAAAGGCTTTGCTATATCCAAAGATCTGCCCACCCTTTTTCTTGACCCCTTCAATTTCAAGTGAGTGGCGTCGCTTTGCAAGACCTGACCCGGTGGTTTTAACCGATTAAAGTAAGGCACGCACCGCGTACCTTTCAGTTTTTGGATATGACCCGAGACCAAAAAAGTACGCGATGAGCACACCACATGGTTTCGAGTAGCTTTAAAACGCGGCGTACGCTGAAAATCTTGGAAACGGAGCGATAGCGAAGTGAAGATTTTTAGTCCCCGATAGCCGTAGCGCCGGGCGGGTTTTCGCAGCGAAGCGGAGAAAACCTGCAAGGCATCGCGACACGGCGTCAAGTCATGCGAGAGCCGATGTTTCGACCCCCTGTTGGGTCGAAACGAGGTGACGCGGACGAATCGGGGCCGCCGAAGGCATAAACTGCCAGCAAATTTTTCGCGCTGAAATCGGATGGGACCCATTTCAGCTTTACCGAAAAATGCTGGCGCTCTTGATGTTTTCTTGTTGAAACTACCGTGCAACGCCCTGGGAAGTTGCACTGTAATCAAAGACTCACCGGTAAATCATGGATTAGATTTCACTTCAAAGCGCTCGATACCCTTAAGTACAAAACCTGGATTTACGCCGAAGGTATCGCGGAAGCAATGGCTGAAATGCGAGGCATCACAAAATCCGGCTTCTAAAGCGGCATAAGTCATGTTATCGCTGCGATTTAAATGTTCCACCGCGAGAAACAAGCGTTTCCATGTGCGAAAACGCCGGTAGGGTACATGAATGTTTTCTTTAAACAAATGCAAAAAACGCGACTCTGATAAAGCAATATGAGCAGCCAAATAATCGCTTGAAAAATTACGCTCAGGCGCATTACAAATAAGATCAAGCGCCGATTGCACGCGCATATCCAATTTCAAATCAAGCGACTCGTCACAAATCAATAGCTGGTCTAGAAATTGTTCAATCTGTTTTTTATCGGGGTTTTCTTCATACAGCCATAAAAACTTTTCCAATAAGTCAGCGTCTTGAAACAAGGTGATTGATTTTTCAGCATAAGGGAATCGTCTTTTAAAATATAAAAAATCCGCACTGTCGCGTTCAATAAATAATTTGGCATGAATGCCGCGGCCAAAATCGAGTTCATGCTTTATACCGGTTGGAATAAAGGCGCAACGACAACTTTGCCAGTTACCGTTACCAATTTTTATTTTAAAAGGCTGATAAACGCCAATATGTAAGGCGGCAGTAGCATAAGAATGTGCCGCCAAATACTGTGATAAACCAAAATACAGCAAGCGCGTTGGCCAAATAAATAAGCGAGTATGAGACGGATAGAGTGACAACATAGCAGGTTTATACAAGATTTTAGTTTGTGTCGGTCACTATAATGTTTGCTTCTGATTTAAAAATCCAGTTTTTAAACACCTGTTTGGAGTGCTTGATGTGACTGCCGCCATTATTATTGATTTGAAAGCGGAATTTGCGGCGTTGCTGCAAACCGCAGAACAGAACCTGGTTAGAGATTTTCATTTCCTCAGCCTGGCATCGGATCTCAAGCCTTGGCAGGATACCGGCATTGAGCTTGTAGAGGGCGATTGCTTAACCACCTTTGTTAGTGGACAAACCCGTTTCAAAGATTTGCCGCTTAGCTTGGAGGCGGACTTTCAAGTCTGGTTTCGCATCGGATTAGACGGCGAGGTTTTCCGCGGCACCAGGCAGAGCCATAGCTGTACCGCAACACGCCCTGGGCGCTTATTTATAGGTAGCTATTTCCCAGGCGAGTGGACCACTAAATCCGGCGATTTAGCCACGCCGGATGCTGCTTACGCAATGGTAACCGGTGATTTGAGCGTGCTGGTAATTCGATGGCAGGATGACGCATTGAAAAGCTTGCAGCAATTGTCGGCACCAAGCCTTGCCGGACATCTCATCGCACAAGAAATCGACCGTTTACAATCGCCGGTATTGCCGCCGGAGAATTGGCATTACCTATGGTTTCTCGGGGAAGCCGAAATCTACCGGGCTTGCCAAACACCTGAAAACACCCCAGCCGTGTGCTGCCATACCCACAATGACACGGGGATAATCCAAAAGTCAGTCGTACTGGATTTTATGCCCGACACCTTGCTGCGTTGGGCATGGAAAATTGAAGTCTTGCCATCCGCCGTGCGTGAAGACACGCTGCCTACCCATGATTATTTAAGCATCGCGGTCGAGTTTGATAACGGCCAAGACATTACATATTACTGGAGCGCGGAGCTAGCACCGGAAACGGCCTATCGTTGCCCCATTCCCACGTGGCAGCATCGAGAAACGCATGTGGTGATTCGCTCCGGTGCAGAAGGTTTAGGCCAATGGTTTAACGAGGAACGCAATCTATATGCGGACTACGTTAAAACTATAGGTGGCGATTTACCTGGCAAAATCGTCAAGGTCTGGCTTATTGCCGTGAGTTTATTTCAACATCAAGAAGGGCATTGCCAATACGCGGATATTAATATTCTTAGCAATCAACGCGTCATACCAATTTTGTAGAACGTTTGCTGATATATCGCAATACGGATTTATTTCATATAACAAAAATAAACAGGAGGTAACAGTGGGGATATTATTGATTGGCGCCGCAGCTTGTATTACTGGCTTAATTCTATCAGCATGGCTAATGACATTGGCGCGTTGGTTTCCAATAAATGGGGTCGACCAGATGATAGTTGATTTTAAAACAATGATCAGAGCGCATGTCGATTATGCCCTGATGGCGTTATTCAATTTAGGGTTTTATGGGTTGGGTATGGAATTGCCATTAGTGGCCTGCTGGTGCGTAGCGATTGGCGGTTTTACCAATCCAACCGTTTTTACCATTGCAGCGTTTGATGCCGATTTTTGGAAAAAATCACATTGGCGACTGTATACCGCAGCAAGCTTTATTATGACCACCATCGGTTTTATGTGGTTGGCGATAGTGTTGCTGAAACGTGCGCTGTAATAGGCCGTTTTTAAGCTGATGCTTTTCTTAAACGTAAAAACGAGCAACCAAAAAAATAATATAAAAAATTTCGGCGCGTAGGGTAGCGCTGTAACAAAACATAGGTTTTGGCGTTTAATAGTAGCGGCGCATCTGGTTGCTTATACCGGCATGTCCACCTGGTCTTACTAAACGCGCTGCAAGCGGCGTTGGCTGGGATTCATCAACATTCAACTTGGTAGATCACAGTAGGGTACGCTCCGCGTACCTATTGGCTTACGCCGCCAAAAAGCCATTCAATGGTGCGCGGTGCGCACCCTACACGACTGCAATTTCAAGTGAGTGGCCTGGCTTTGCAAGACCTGACCCGTTGTTTCAAAATAGGTTGTGCCGAGCCATGCGAGGCGCAACGGTCGCGATTGATGCGTCTGACGGCAGTATGCCGTTTTCACCAGGGTTAGGCGCACGTTATCGTGTTTTTCGGCGGAGCGTCCGAGTTGAACACCGGATTAGCGGCCATGGATACGACCGACCCAGTAACGGGGTTTCCGGGAATTATGTGAAGTTGCAAAAACGACTATGCCTTCGGCATCTTGTCGGTAGAAAAGCGAGAAAGGAAACCCTTTGAGAAAAACGCGCCTCGTATTTGAGGCTGATGGTGTCCCTGATAGCGGGAAAGACAACGCTCGGGCAGTTGCTTCTTCGACTGCCTTGGTGAAGCGGCCTCCTAAACCCGGTTGTGCTTGGTTGTAATAAGCGACCTCAGCAAGAAATTCTTGGCGAGCTTCTGCGACAAAACGTGCTCGCTTCACTGGGTCATGCGCCTTGCTTCAGAAAACACATCCTCTGCCGGATAGGTCTGTAGTTCCCCTCTGTCGAAAGCGGCGGTGCGCTTCTCAATTTCTCGTTCCCACTCTGTTTCTATTTCGGCTAGTGGGGCGTCATGTAGTGACTCAAGAAGAACCTCAGCAAGATGAGCTCGCTCTTCAGGCAACAGTGAACATGCTTGTTTCTCTAACTCGACAAGTAACGCGGACATGGTGAATACTCCTTTGGCTTAACCTAAGGCATTTTACCCTTGGCGTTCCAAGTTGTCTTGGTTTGGTCGCTAACGTGAAGCTAACCACGCGCGGCAGTGAAAGCAGAAAAATAAAACTGCATGATAACCACGCTCCGGTTGAGCGCGATGTTAGGCAAGATGCGAGATTGCAAGACCTTGTACAGATGTCTTTCCATAAAGTAACCCGGCCCCTTTTCCCCATAGCTTAAAGTGCGGCGCAATGCCCGTTGGTTATTGCGCCTTACGGACTTATCCCGCAGCATCCGGTGGATGATTGGCTAACCAAATACCTGGTAAATGGCATCTGCTTACCGGATATTTAGGAATGTTCTGTACGATGGATGTATCGACCAAATAATATGGCCTTCTCTGTTTTCTCCTGACCGATATAGATCTGGATCGTCCGAGAAGTGCGTAAATTTTTTAGCATCTGAATGAATTCTTGAAATCAAGCCTAACTTGTATGTAAAGTGCCCAAGGTCTTCTGGATTAACATATTTTGAACCATCGATTGGCGGAATCTCCGACGAAGAGCGGTTTCTAATGAATTTTTCCTCGAGCATGGAGTGGATGTCGGAGTAACGAAACTCTTTTTCGGTGGCGCGAAACGCATCTATAAGGTTCTCCAATTCAACAAACTGATGTTTGTGTTCCTTGATGAGATCGTCTCTGCGCTTTTTGCCAAAATCTTCAAGCACATAATTAATGTGATCAAGATCGATCTTTCTTTTTCTTAGCTCGCGTGCTTTGGCTGCTGCCATGCGGCACAATTGCACCATCCAACGAGGGCGGCGATTGGAAAACGCGCTAATAGCATCAAACAACCTTGCATCTCGATCGTCTCTCCACGTGATTGGCGAAGTGAAAAGCAAATCAAGAATCTTGTTGTAATCCCTCGATGGCAAATACTTTGATTCAGCGGATTCAGGGTGTTTTCTTTTTACATAAGAGATAATCTTTTTTATGAGGATATCTTGCATTTGTTTCTTTTTCCAGAATATCTCTATCAGGTACTGGTCAAGCTTGTCGAGGTCTTCTAGGTGCCGAAGGCATGACCATACATCGCTTCGAACGGTTGCCCTAATGCGTAAATTCTCCTGTTCAAACGCAAGCCCGCGAATGGCGCTAAAAAACGAACCCACTCGCGCTTGATAATCTACGGTATTTTGGAATTTCGCATCAATATCATCAATCAAGACCCATACTGTTCGTTCCGATGGGCCGGATTGGTAGTTTGCGAGAAGTGACTCATAGTTTTCCGGGATGGATGATTTTATTTCTGCGTCAAGAAAAGGAATTTTTGTTTTGATTCTTGAAATCAACCCTCCTACAAGGTTCTTTCCCTTTAACCCGTCAAGCTCTGCAATCTCCACCATAGATATCGCATCGCTTGAAACGGCAAATCCAATTGTCCGTCCTATCTCTATGATGATTTTCTTGCAAATTATTCTCTTCCAATAGTTTTCCAAATACGCTTGATCTTTGTTCGTGAAATCACCTAGGCCGAGCAGTTCGTTTCCTTTTGCTTTGACAACCACAGGGTTGTCGTATGTCGAGTCGTTTTCCAGCCGGTACTTTAGTTGAGATATTAAGGCAGACTTTCCCATGCCTTTCCGCGCGCTTACCACGGAGAGGAGTTTGTTTCGGTCGAAGAAATGGCTGAAGCTGTCGTGATCTACAAAGTGCTCATTTAGCAGTGCTTGATCTTCATCTTCACCGGCTTCGTTGCCAAATAGATTTTCATCAGCGAGGTCGAAATAAATAGTCATTTATTTTGGCTTATAGAGTTAAGCGACAATATTTTGAGCTGGGCTAACTAGAATTACACGCCCTAAATGACGCAAAAAATTGCGTCAAACCGCGGTCTAATCGGTTTGTTAAATAAAAATTTCATCTTTACGTCAATGTTCTATAAAACTTAGCCGATCCCAATCTCTTGGGCAAAAACGTCAATTTCCTAGAGCCGGTTATTTCGATAGCTGCATTCTAACGTTCCTAAGGCCCCGGCGCCAAGTCGGACAAATCGGTATTCTGCTCACTCAACGCCCAACCACCCCCCAACGCCTTATACATCTGCACCTGGGCGACCAGCACGTCCAGTCTGGCCTGTACCCGGCTGTTTTCGGTGGTCAGGTAGCTGCTTTGCGTGTTAAGTAGGGCTTGGTAATCGACTGCGCCGAGCCGGTAGCGGTTTTGCGAGATGTCGTAGGCAAGTTTGGCCTGGGCGGCGGCGTGTTGCAGGGCTTGCAGGCGGCGGCTGGAGTTGGCGTAGGTGGTGGCCGCGTCTTCCACTTCCTTGAAGGCGGTCAATACGGTTTTCCGGTAGTTTTCGACCAATTCGGCATTCGTTGCCAGGGCGTTGCCCAGGGCACCTTCCAGACGACCACCCTGAAACAAGGGCTGGGTCAGGCCGGCCGCCAGGCTGGCGGCGACGCCGGCTGGTTGCGGGTTGGATAATACGCTGCTCAGGCTGAGTTGCAGTTTAGGATAAAACGCCGCACGGGCCACGGCGATGTCGGCATTGGCGGCGATCAATTCCATCTCTAACTGGCCAATGTCGGGCCGACGTTGCAACAGCGTGGCCGGTTGCTCGGCGGCAATGGTCGGTACGCTCAGCGCGGCGAATTGCGCCGGCTCCAGCACCAGATGTTGCGGCGGATGGCCCAGCAAAATAGCCAGGGTGTTTGCCGCCAGAGTTTGCTGTTGCATCAGCAAGTCCAGATTGGCGCCGGCGTTGGCCTGGGCGGTGCGTTGCTGCGCTACTTCCAGTTCGTAAGCGGCACCGGCCCGCTGCCGGGCTTCGACGATGCTCAAAATCGCAGTGACCGTGTCCAAAAAGTCGCTGGCGATTTGCCGCCGCTCCTGGATAGCCAGCAAATTGAAATAGGCCTGGCCGACATCGGCCATCACCACTAACTGCAATGCATCGCGGGCAAACACCTGGCTGAGCAAGCGCGCGCTGCCGGCATCGCGCCGGGCTCGATTGGCACCCCACAAATCCACTTCGTAAGCAATGTCCAGCTGGCCGCTGGTTTTTTGCGTGTCGCTGGCGTTGTTGCGGGTGTCGGTAAAATCGCCGTTCGCACTGGCGGCCGGCCACAACCCGGCACCGGCGATGCGGGCCTGGGCGCGGGCTTGTTCGATCCGCTGGCGGGCGGCATTCAAGTCGTTGTTAAAGGCCAGCGCATCGACCATCAATCGGTTTAACTGTTCACTGGCAAAGGCCTGCCACCATTGCGGATTGATGTTGGCGGTGTTGGACTGTGCGGCCTCGCGCCATTGCGTGGGTGTTTCCACGACGGGGCGCTGGTATTGGCTTAGTAAATTGCAGCCGGCCGAGACACTGAGCAAGCTGACTATTAACAAACGAGCGGGATATTGCATCCTCATTCCGCCGCCAAGGCCACAACCGGGTCCAGATGGGCGGCTTTGCGGGCCGGTAAATAACCAAACAGCAAGCCGGTGCCGAAGGCGCAGGAGAAGGCCAATATCGCCGGCAGCGGCGAGAACAATACCGCCATGTCAAAATACTTGAGCACATAACCGGCGGCAAAACCCAGCACTACGCCCATCAAGCCGCCCAGGGTGCAGACCACGGCGGCCTCGGTATTAAATTGCAGCAGAATGTCGCGGCGGCGGGCGCCGGTGGCGATGCGGATACCAATCTCTCGGGTGCGCTCAGTAACGCTGACCAGCATGATGTTCATCACCCCAATGCCGCCGACCAGCAAGGAAATCGCGGCGACGATGCCCAGCATCAAGGTAAAGGTATTTTGGGTTTCGGTAGCCGATTCGATGATGGAGGCCATATTGCGGATGCGAAAATCTTCGGTCTGATGACGGGCGGTTAATAGGTCGGTTATCGCTTGTTGAGTGGCGTCAATCTGCGACACGTCTTTGACCAACACCGTGATGCCGCCCAGGTATTTCTGCCCAAACAGTCGAATAAGGCCGGTGCTGATCGGCACGAACACTGCGTCGTCGCGGTCGGTACCCATGGCGTCTGCGCCTTTGGGCGACATCACGCCGATCACTTCAAACGGGATATTGCCTATCATCACGTAGCGGCCGATGGGGTCTTCACCGTCAATGAACAGCAGCTTGCGTACCGTGTCGCCCAGCACCATCACCGGGGCGTAGCGGCGTTGGTCGCGCTCATCAAAAAAATCACCGCTGCCTAAGGGCCAGTCGCGCACCAGTGGCATGCTGGAGGCCACGCCCTGCACGCTGGTGGCGTAATCGACACTGCCGTAGCGCACGGTCAAGCGGCTGGTGCGCTCGGGTGAGGCCCATTGCACATTCTCCAGTTCGGCGATGGCGTCTGCGTCGGCCGGCATTAAGGTGGCGACATCGCCGCCGCCACGAAAACCGGGAATGCCGGGACGAATCGACAGGATATTGGTGCCCATGGCTCGCATTTGCTCCAGCACTTTTTCCTGGCTGCCCTGGCCGACCGCCAGCATGGTGACCACTGCGGCGACGCCGATCACGATGCCCAGCAAGGTGAGGGCGGTGCGAAACAGGTTAGCGCGTAAGGAGCGCAGCGCGGTTTTGGCGGCTTCGCCCAGTTCGGCCAGTAATCCAGCCGCGCCGATGCCGCGGTGTTGGGGCGGGGCCAATCGCTGCCCGCTTTTATTGGCTTGGCCGTCGCTGGCGATTTTGCCGTCGGCGATATGAATGATGCGCTGGGCGTGGGCGGCGACTTTGTCGTCGTGGGTGATCAATAAAATGGTCCGGCCTTCCTGATGCAAGGCTTTCAATAAGGCCATCACTTCTGTGCCGCTTTGGCTGTCCAGCGCGCCGGTGGGTTCGTCGGCCAGGATGACCGGTGGATCGTTCATCAAGGCGCGGGCAATGGCAACCCGTTGCTGTTGGCCGCCGGACAGTTGCATGGGTTTATGGCCGCTGCGCTCGGCCAAACCCAGTTTGCCCAGCAATTGCAAGGCGCGTTGCTGGCGTTCGGCTTTGGGCAGACCGGCGTACAAGGCCGGAATCTCCACATTTTCGGCGGCGGTAGCGGTATTCAACAGGTTGTAGCGTTGGAAGACAAAGCCAAAGCTTTCCCGGCGCAGCTCCGCCAGTTGGTCCGGGTTTAAGTTCGCTACGTCCTGGCCCAGCACCCGGTAGTTGCCGACATCGGCTTTGTCCAGGCAGCCGATCAGGTTCATCAAAGTGGATTTGCCGGAACCGGACTGGCCGATGATGGCGACAAACTCGCCGGGCCAGATGCTCAGCGAGACGTCGTCCAGCGCGCGAACGATGCTGTCGCCGTTAGGATAAAAGCGTTGAATATGCTCAAGTTCCAATAGGGGCAGGGCGCTCATATTCGGGGTACTCCGGCGCCGGGGTAGCCTTGGTCTTTTTTGCGATTTTTAGCCTTGTCGTCCCCGCCGGCGTTGACCTGTAGCTTGTCGCCGACCAACAGCCCATCCAATACTTGGGCGAAGCGCCGGGTGCGCAAGCCGATTTGGACAATTTTGTTTTGCACGCCTTGCTCGGTAAGCACTTTCACTTGGTACGCATGGCCGTTGCCTTGATCTTCTTTACGCTGACGTTGTCCCAATGTGTTCACAGGAATCAGCGGCACTTGTTCGGCCTTGCCCAACACAAAAAACATCTGGGTGCTCATGCCGGTCATCAGCTGTCGGTCGCGGTTATCGACATCGACCAGCACGTTGTACAGCACCACGTTGTTGATCACTTCCGGCGTCGGCAAAATCTGCCGCACCGTGCCTTGCCAGCGGCGTTCGCCGGAGCCCAGCGTGGTGAAATACACCGGCATGTCCGAACGCAAACGCATCACGTCGGCTTCCGCGACTTGGGCGCGCACCGTCATCGTATCCAGTTTGGCCAGTTGCAGGATGGTTGGGGTGGTCTGGTTGGCGTTCAGGGTTTGGCCTTCGCGGGCTTTTTGATCGACCATGGTGCCGTCCATCGAGGCAAAGATTTTGGTGAAACCCAGGTTGGTCTTGTCACCGTTTAAGGTTGATTGCACCTGTTCGATCTGCGCTTGCAGCGACTCGGCGGTGGCTTTGGCGTTTTTTAAGGTGAACTCGCTATTTTGAAAATCCTGGACGCTGACGCCCTTGCTTTGCAGCAATTCGCGGTTGCGGTCGTATTGTCGCTGGGCAAACACCACTTGCGCCTGTTGGCCGGCCAGTTGCGCCTGCAAGTTTTTGATATTGGCTTCGTCGGCCGCAACGCGAGCGGCGTAAATCCGTGGGTCTATCTGTGCCAGCAATTCGCCGGCCTGGACGTTATCGCCGATCTTGACGTAAATTTTTTGCAATTGACCCGTCACCTGAGCGCCGACATCCACGTATTCCTTAGGCTCCAGTTTGCCTTGGGCGGTGACGTTTTCTTCCAGATCGCCTAGCGTCACTTCCACGCTGTCGGTTTTATCCTCATCAGCGCGTTTGGGCTGCTTGGCAAAATACCAGCCGCCGCCCACGAGCGCGATAGCCAGTAATAACAGGGCAAGCCAACGCAGACGCCGGCGGTTTGGGGAGGAATCGAGCGATTGCGGCATGGCAATAATGTATGTCTACTTGAGGATGACGGATAGTTTCCCGACCGGCAGTAGTGGCGATGGCTTCGACAGCGGATAGCAGGATATGGCTTAGCGGGATGCCGGAATCTTGCTTCCAGCCTTCTGCCAAGCCTGAGGGGAGTTTATGCTCTGGCCCCAGGCTTGGCAACACTGAAAAGGTAAAGCTTGGTAAAGACGGGTTATTGTTTTTGATTGGTGTAGCCAAACAGAAATAGCAAAAAGTGTAAAAATCAAATTTGAGCTAACGGTTTTTCAGGGGTAATGGATATGGGGTTGATTCTCGCAGTTCTAGCCTTTGTAGCTGATTGATCCATCTAATTCAATGACGGCAAGTTGGCCGATACAGGTCAACTTGCGGGCCTGGATGGTGCGAAGCGCCATCCAGGGCTCGAGAGCCTTCATTCCATCCGGGCTACGCCGGCTGTTTTCCGAGCGCCGCCTTTTTTCGGACCCGATCAGATGCCAACGGATCGTCTGCGGATAGGCTCGCAAAAAAGCGCTGCATTTTCGCGGTAAGGGCTGACTCGTCACCCGCTATGTTTTTCGATTGTCCATTATGCAAAAACCGGTATTATCAACATTTTCACCATTGCGACTGTATCAATTCAGGGAAGTTATTTTTGACCATGTCCCAGGGAGACGTGTCATGAAATTGTTATCCAAGCTGGCGCAGCTTGCGGTCATGTTGTCGATAGCCGGATGCTCGCCACCTCCTGAGCCTTTGCGCATCGTCAGCAGCCCATGGCCGGGTTACGAACCGCTTTATTTGGCACGCGATCTGGGTTATCTGCAAGAGAGTTTGGTGCGCATCACCGAGCTGCCTTCTTCCAATCTCAACATGGAAGCCTTCAGCAACGGTTCAACCGATCTTTCGACGCTAACTCTGGATGAAACGTTGACGCTATTGGCAAGAGGACAAAAGCTGCGCATCCTGTTGGTGATGGATGTTTCCAACGGCGCGGATGGCGTGGTGGCCAAGCCGGAGATCAAGTCTCTCGCCGAACTGAAGGGGCGCCGCGTGGGTATGGAGAACATTCCGCTGGGCGCCTATATTTTAAGCCGAGTCCTCGATATGTCCGGTGTTGATAGCGCCGACATCAATGTCATCCCTATGCCGGAGGACAAGCACGAAAAGGCTTACCTGCAAGGCAAGATCGATGCCGCGATTACCATGGAGCCCTTCAAGACCAAGCTTATCCAAGCCGGTGCCCATGTGTTGCTGGACAGCAGTCAGATTCCCGATGAAATTTTCGATTTGATCGTCGTGCGAGAAGATGTTTACCTGACCCGCCGCGAGGAATTGTGTCATCTCAGCCAGCAATGGTTCCGCACTCTCGATCATGTGCAAGCCAATAAGCACGATGCTTATACTCATATGGGTAAGCGTCTGGGCATGGACGCCGAGGCGTTCAGTGCTGCCATAGGCGGACTGAAAGTGCCTTCCCGGCAGGAGAACCAGCGCTTGCTGGGTGGCAATCAGCCGGGCCTGCTCACGCCAGCGCGGCGCTTGTCCGACATCATGCAGCACCGCCAAATGCTCTCTGAAGCGGTGGACATTGCCGCCAGCATCGACACCAGCTTCACGAATTGCATGGAGTAATATGAAACTGGGTCGTCTTTCCTTGCTGATTCCGCTGCTGCTGATCCTGTCTTCGCTGATGGGCAGTGCGCTGTTGTTTTGGCAAGAGCTTCGCGTCGCCAACAGCGATATCCGTCAGGCGGGGGCCAACAATCTCCATACCACGTTGACCCAGTTACAGAACATGCTGAATACGCAGTTGGCTGCGGACAGTCTTGAGGACGCCAAACTCAGTCTGGCTGTCTCCGCACTGCATCCCGGTATTCGCACCTTGTTGCTGGCCGATGAAAACAACAGCGTGATTCTGGCCAATCATTACATATGGGAAGGGAGTGTTGCGGCCCAGGTTTCCGCGTATAACGACCTGATTGCCCAGCGGGTCAAGCAAAATCAGGCCAGCTCCGTGTCGTTCGATGTAGGCATACTGAACGGTTATTACCCTGTTTTACTGAAGATCGCATCGGGCGGTTTGGGGAGAAATCGGGTCGGCGTGTTGTTCGTCGAATACGATCTTGGTCCGCAGTTGGCTCAGGCCAGGCACAATGCGGTGGTTCAGGCATCCCTGGTTGGAGGTGTGACGGTGGCGGTCGCTATTGTCGTGGCGCTGATCCTGCATTGGCTGGTGACCCTGCGTGTCAAAAAAATCGTCGAAGCATCGAGGCGTTTCGCGGCAGGGGATCTGGATGCGCGGGTTAATCTGCGTGGTCGTGACGAACTGGCCGAGCTTGGCCTGGCTTTCGATAGCATGGCCAAGCAGCGTACGGAAGCGCAGGAAGAAATGTTCCAGCTTAGCTTGCGAAATAGGCTAGTGCTGGATGCGACGGGCGAAGGCATTTATGGTCTGGGACTGGATGGACGCTCTACTTTTATCAATCCAGCCGCGGCGCAATTGCTGGGTTATAGCGTCGATGAGTTACTTGGGCAGCGTGGCCATACGCAATTTCATCATACTCGCCAGGACGGTCGCCCTTACCCGGAACAGGACTGTCCTATAGAGGCTGTCTATAAGCAGGGAATACCTTATCGTGGGATCGATTTCTACTGGCGCAAGGATGGCAGCGGCTTTCCGGTAGAACTCGTTTGCACGCCGATTTTCGACGCGGGGGAAGTGACCGGGGCGGTTGTGGTATTTCGCGATATCACCGAACGCAAGCGAGCCGAAGAGGCCTTGCGTCTTTCGTCCGAGCGGTTGCAATTGGCCACTCGCGCTGCGAATATCGGCATTTGGGACTGGGATATTCCCACGAACGAGTTGGTATGGGATGACTCGATGTACCAGCTTTACGGCATTCAAAAGGTGGATTTCGGCGGTGCTTACGATGCCTGGATACGCACCATCCATCCGGAGGACAAGGCGCGCACAGGCGAAGAAATTCAGGCGGCATTGAGAGGCGAGCGGGAGTACGCTCCGGAATTCCGCATCGTGCGGGCGGATGGCGCCATCCGATATATCAAGGCGGATTCGCAGACGATACTGAATAGCGGGGGCAAGCCTTTGCGCATGATCGGTACCAACATCGACATCACCGAGCGTAAACGTATCCAATTGGCGATGGAGCGCAGTCAGTCCGCGTTGGAAGAGGCGCAACGCATTGGCCATATCGGTAGCTGGGACGTGGATATGGTGAATGACGTGTTGGACTGGAGCGACGAAATCTTCCGCATTTGGGAAATCGACAAGACGCAATTCGAAGCGACGTTTGCCGCATTTCTTGAAACAGTGCATCCCGAGGACAGGGACAAAGTGACGCTGGCCTATAACCAAGCAATCGTCGAAAAGAGCTTGTATCAGGTTGAACATCGATTGCTATTCCCGGATGGCAGGGTGAAATACATTTATGAACGCGGCGAACCCTTTTTTGATGAGGATGGACGTCCGGTTCGATTTATTGGCACTTCATTGGATATTACCGAACGCAAGCAGGCCGAGGATGAGCTCTGTCATTATCGCGATCAACTGGAAGAAACGGTACGGCAGCGCACGATGGAACTGCTTCTGGCTCGCGACGCTGCCGAAGCGGCGAACAAGGCCAAGAGCGTGTTTTTGGCCAATATGAGTCACGAACTGCGCACGCCCATGAACGCTATTCTCGGCTTCTCCAATCTGATGCGCCGCGATCCGCAACTGTCCGAAGACCAGCGCGAAAACCTCGACATCATCAATCGCAGCGGTGAACATCTGCTGAACCTGATCAACGACGTGCTGGAAGTGGCCAAGATCGAAGCCGGCCGCTTGCAATTGGAAATCGCCTCGTTCGACTTGGGGGCTGTGGTGCGGGATGTGACCGAAATGATGCAAATCCGCGCACGGGAAAAAGGTTTGCGGCTGTTGCTCGATCAGTCATCCGAATTCCCGCGTTATATCAAGGGCGACGAAGCCCGCATTCGGCAAATCATCATCAACCTGATCAACAATGCGGTGAAATTCACCGGAGAGGGTGGCGTGACGCTACGCCTCGGTGTCATAAACAATGGTCGGCAGCATCTATTGATCGAGGTTGAAGACACGGGCCCCGGCATTGCGCCCGAAGATCGGCAGCGTTTGTTCGAGCCCTTTGTACAATTGGCCGAAGACGATGCACAACACGGCACCGGCCTGGGCCTGACCATCACCCGTCAGTTCGTACAGATGATGGGCGGCAACATCGCCGTCGAGAGTAGTTTGGGCAAGGGGACGGTGTTTAGAGTGGATTTGCCGTACATGGTAGCAAGCCAGGCCGAAATGCTAGGACTGGAAATTAGCAAGCCGGGCGAGGTAGTGGGGCTCGCTCCCGGCACGCCACGCTATCGGGTCATGATCGTCGAGGATCAATTGGAGAATCAGCTGTTGCTCGGCCGATTAATGACCGAGCTTGGTTTCGAAGTGAAAGTGGTGGAAAACGGCCGGCAATGTCTGGAATGGTTCCAAACCTGGCGCCCCGATTTAATCTGGATGGATAGACGCATGCCGGTGATGGACGGCATCGAAGCGACCAAGCAACTACGCCAACTGCAAGGTGGTCAAACCGTCAAAATCGTCGCCGTCACCGCCTCGGCCTTCAAGGAGCAACAACAGGAAATGCTGGACGCCGGCATGGATGACTTCGTGCGCAAACCCTATCGCTTCGAAGAAATCTACGCTTGCCTGGCCAGGCAGCTGGGCGTTGAGTATCGATACAGCAGCGAGGAGCCTACCAATAGCAAGGCCGTGCTTGTGATCGATGCCGTCGCGCTACTCTCGCTACCCGCGACACAGCGCCAAGAATTTCAGGAGGCTTTGGTTAGTCTGGATTGTGATCGCATCGCACAAATCATTCGCCAGATAGGCGACGTCGATGCAAATTTGGGGCGGGCGCTATCCGAAAGCGCGGATAAATTCGACTATCCCGCCATTCTGGAGGCGTTGAAGGTCTGATTCGTCGCCACCGACGATTTCAAGGTTCGGAGATAATGGCCGAACCGAGACCAACATGCCCAGCCATTTTGTCCGTCACTAATATGCCAATCTCAACCAAAAAACGCCAACCGTGCCGCTTCGCGTTCGCCGCCGTCGAAAAAGCGTAATGCCCATTGGTCGCTAGGGTCCAGAAAGCCGGCTTGGGGATCTATCTTCTGCTGTTTGGCCACCCAGTCGACATAGTCGCGAAAATAATAATGGTCGAACATGCGCACGAACTCGCCCAAATAAACGTCGGCGACCGCTGTATCGCCAACGATAAATAATTGATTTTCGTCGTTATAGCGGCAGGAGTTAGTGCTGAAGTTGGCCGAACCGGTGACGACCAAAGGATTGTCGGAAAGTGGGTCCACCAGCAGTATTTTGGTATGCACATGCACGCCGGAATGATGTTTGGACTCGGCTAATAATCGGCCTTGCCAGGCTTCCAGGATGGATTGCTCGTCGATGGCGGCGCTGGCCGCCAGTTGGGTGTTGGGGGCATTGTGCAAGGCTTTGCCGACTACGCCGTTGGTATTCAACAAGCCCAGAACATGCGCAGGCGCGCCGGCCAGCGCGGCTTCCAAGTCGTCGTGCATCGCAAACGGCGCGGTAAAACAGATCAGGCGTTTGCTGGCGGTTACCCATTCCGCGCATTCGCTGATGGCTTCAGTGGTTTTGCGCGGGCTCAGCACGAGATACGAACCGGGGGAAGTGCCGGCCGGCGTTTGCGTTAAACTCATCGCCATTTTCCGCGAGTCCGCACCGGCTAAGCTTGGGGTTGTCCAGACGGTTTGATGCCAATCGAAATATTGTTTAGCAACCGCTGCATCGCTGATGACATGGCCGACGTTGGATTGTCCGTAAATGGCGCCATCGGTGAAGTTGGTAGAGCCGGTCCACACCGAAACCGGCTTGCCCTGGGTGTCGCTCAGAACCATGAATTTATTATGAGAGATATTCAAGCCGGCGCCGGTGCGGGCTTTACAGATGCTTTTCAAACCGTATTTTTTGATCTGCGGTATGGCGTCTAGCGAGGGGCCATCGCCTTTGGCGTCCAGTAAGCCGTCGTACAAAATCTGCAGCCTGACCTTGCGTAGCTTGGCGCGTTTCAGTGCCTCGAAAAACGCGTCTTTGGCAAATTCGTATAAAAATAAATGCAAACCCTGTTTGGCTTTGGCCGCGTCGATATAGGCGATCAGCGCTTCTTCCAGGCCGCGCGATAGCCAGCGACGGGCGTTGACATCGACGATTTCGCCGGCCGGCAAGTGCGGAAAGCGCGAGGCAAAGGCTTGGCTGGCGGCCGCGCTGCGATTGAAATGCACGGCATGGCCTTTTGTGCCAATCGCGGTGGGCTGTTCACAACTGACTTGCAGGGCAAGGGATTCGAAAGTCTTTAACGCGCCCGGTTTCCCCGACCGCGCGTGTACGGTGTAAGTATAAGTACGGCCGGGTTTAGCGGTATAGTCGCCCCAATGAAATTTCTGGATCGGATGGTCGCGAGTGCTGACGTTGTAGCCGGCGTCACCCGGCAGGTCGAAGCGTTTCAATCCGCGCAGCCAAGTCACCTCGCCGTTTTCATGGTCTTCCCGGCGAATGCCGAAGCCCAGTAAGCCAACGCAATAGGCTTTCGGGCAAGTAAAAGCCAACAGCACCACGTAAGTGCCGGCAATCGCTCTGACTTGTAAACCGTTTGGACTGATTTCGATTTCGCTACGCATGGGCGTCTCCTCATCGATAAATGCTTATTTGATATTCCGCACTAAAAAATCTTTTTGCCCGCAAGACTTGGCGGCATTTTTTACGATGTCGGCACCGCAACTGGTTGCTGCGCCGCGTTTGTCCAGACATACGAATATTTCTTTAAAAAACCGTCCGCCTCCGCTACAGAACGCTGCGATAGCCTGTTCCTGCAGCCAAGGATTGGCCTCGGTAAAGGCGGTTTTCAAGCCGTCCGAGCTTGTTCTAAAAGGCGTTTTTGGCTGCTGGTAGGCTTCCGGGATGGCAACTTTGCCTTTCAGCGCTTGCGATAATTGAAAATAGCCGGTTTGTGTCAGTCCGGAACAGGTGCCGTGTTTTTCCCATTCATGTTCGAACAGGAATTCGGAGGGATATAGCTCAGGAAAAGCCTGGGCCTGGCTGGCTGCATAGGCTTCCTTAGTGCAAAAGCTCGGATAGCCGACATTGTATTGCGGCCATAAGCCATGCAGTACCAAGCCCAGTTTCTTGCCGCATTGCTCCCAGTCTTTGGGTTGTTCTTCGCAATAAGTGGGGGACCACGACAAAGCCAGCATATAACCGTCGAATTTGCCGGGTTTGCCGTTGGCAAGAGCGTTGGCTGCAAAAGCCGCTAGAAGCAGTAGCAGAAAGTATTTCATTGATTTCTTCCTTCTATGGGTATGGTTGCGCTTAGAGATTTGTCTGTGATCGGGGCGAGATTTATGCCGAATTGATTTTAGCAGGCTGGCCGCGCATGCGTTCGATGATAGTGATATGGCGCTCCGCCTTTGGCCAACCTTGTTGTCGTTCGTCGCGGCTAATAGGTGATTTTTGAGAAAGTTTGTACCCATTAGAAATGCCAAATAGGTCGTTCGCTGAGCGGAGTCGAAGCGAACGGTTGACTTCAGCTACTTCGGCTTCGCTCAGCACAGGTTCGCCCAGTCAACGGAAAATCGTCTAGATGACTAATTAATGCCAGTCGATACATGGCTTGCGGCGGATTGTTCCGTATTAGCCGCGATAAACCGCTCTTCAAATTGATTTAGCGGTAGCGGTCTACTGAATAAATAGCCTTGATAAAAATTACAACCGTGTTGTTCCAGGAAGGCGCGTTGTTCTTCTGTCTCTACGCCTTCGGCCAGACTTTCGATACCCAAGTTATTGGCCATGCCGATGATGGTTTGTACGATGACCCCATCGTTTTGGGTAATGCCGATGTTTTGCACAAAAGACTGGTCGATTTTCAATTGGTCAATCGGTAATTTAGTCAGGTAATACAGGGATGAATAGCCGGTACCAAAGTCGTCCATCGAGAAACGCACGCCGATTTCCCTGAGTTGCTGCATTTTGGTGATGGTATCTTCGATGTCATCCAGCACCAGGCTTTCGGTGAGTTCGAGTTTGAGTCTCTCGGGGTTCAGCCGATAGTGTTGCAAGGTATGTCTTATGTGTTCAACGAAGTCGTTTTGATGAAATTGCGGGGCGCTGACGTTAACAGCCAGCTGCAAATTGGCGAACCGGTGTTGGTTTTCCCAGGTTTTTAGCTGGGCGCAAGCCGTCTCGATTACCCATTTGCCGATGGGTAAAATTTGCCCGGTTTCCTCGGCCAGTTCGATAAATTCCAGGGGTGATACCAGGCCGCGTTGCGGGTGTAGCCAGCGTATTAGCACTTCGGCGCCGAGAATTTGGCCTATTTGGTTAACCTGCATCTGGTAATAGAGTTGGAACTGGTTTTCTTCCAAAGCTTGGCGCAGATCGTTTTCCAAGGCGGCACGAATCTCCAGGGTGGCTTGCATCGCCGGATCGTAGAACGACAGACTATTGCGTCCGCCCCGTTTGGCTTGATATAGCGCGGTATCGATACATTTCAATATTTCTTCCGTCGTCGTTTCCGCGTGGCGAAATAAACCGATGCCCATGCTAGCCGAGCAATGGTGCTGATAGCCGCTTAACTGATAGGGCTGGCTTGCGGTAGACAGTATTTTGTTGCCGACTGTTTTGGCTTGGCTGGCGGCGTGCGTAGGGTCTTCGTCCAGCCCGTTTAGAATCACTACGAATTCATCGCCGCCGAGTCTTGCGACAGTGTCGCCTTCCCGCAGGCACGTTTCCAGCCTACAGGCCACTTCTATCAGTAACAGATCGCCGATGGTATGGCCCCTGGTATCGTTAAGGGTTTTAAAATTATCCAAGTCGATAAACAAAGCGGCGACGTGATTGCCGGAGCGGGCATTATTGGCAATCGCTTGTTTTAAACGGTCATAAAGCAGGCGGCGATTCGGCAGATTCGTCAACGGATCGTAAAACGCCAGCCGTTCGATTTCAGCTTCAGCCTGTTTTTGTGCGAGTGCGCGACTAAAGTTGTCGAGTGCTAGGTTAATATCCATCGACATTTCGATTAGCAGGTCGCGAGCGGCATCGTCGAAGGCATTGATTTCGTCGGCGTAGAGAATAAATGCACCTGTCACGACGCCGTTGCGGCGCAAGGGTAAAGAGGCTGATGCCGCCCAACCGGCTCGGGCACCTTCTTCCCGCCAGGGTGCAGTGAACGGATCGTTCATAAAGTCCTGGCACCAAACAGGGCTTTCTTGCCTAATAGCCATGCTGGTAGGGCTGTTGCCAAACGGACTGTCGGGATCCAGCGAAATTTCCAGGCGTTCTAATATCTCGGCACCTTTGCCAAAACTGGCGACGGGGCGAATCTTGGCTTGGGCGGCATCAATCAGGCCGATCCACGCCATTTTCATGCCGCCCAGTTCCACGGCAGCGCGGCAAATGCGCAGAAACAATTCCGCTTCGTCGGTACAGTGCGCGATGATTTTATTACCCTGGCTCAAGGCCGCGTAAAGATGCATGTGCCGTTGGATTTTCGCTTCGGCTAACTTGCGCTCGCTGATGTCGCGGGCAATACCCAGCACACCTATCAATTTGCCGTTTTGATCAAGCATTGGACTTTTCAATGTTTCAAACAAGCCGCGATAGCCGTTGTCCGCGAAACTCAACCATTCTTCGTTGGCGCACACTTTGTTGGCTGATGCTGCCCTATGGTCATTTCTACGGAAAAAATCGGCCAGTTCCTGGGTGACGAAGTCATAATCCGTTTTGCCGATAATGTCTGCTTCTAGGGCGCCGTACAAGCGTTCGAATTGTCGATTACACGCCAGATAAACACCGTCGGGGTCTTTTAACCAGATCAGATCGGGAATAGTCTGTACCAGTGTGCGCAGATGGGTGTTAGCTAGCATCGAATCCTGCAGAGAGGCCTGCAGCATCTCCTGGCTTTTTCTGAGTTCGCTGTTACGTTCTTCAACTAACTCTTCAAGATGGTCGCGTAGGTTAACGATTTCCAAGTGCGTGCGGACTCGGGCCAGCAGTTCGTCGCGTTGATACGGTTTGGTAACAAAGTCCACGGCACCCAGCGCAAAGCCTTGCACTTTTTCGTCCGTTTCGGACAGCGCGCTGACAAATATAACGGGCACCTGGCAGGTGGCCGGATGTGCTTTCAGTCGGCGGCAGACTTCAAAGCCGCCCATAACCGGCATCAAAATATCCAGAAGCATGAGTTCCGGCGGATTGCGGATGGCCGATTCGATGGCTAGTTCGCCGTTAATGGCGGAACGTACCTCGTATCCTTCGGCCTTAAGCAAGTCTGACAATAGCTTCAGGGACGCCGGGGTATCGTCTACCACCAAAATATTGCTTTTCCTGTTAGTCATGATCGTTTTCATAAAGCCGTAAGGCTTTCAGTATGGCAGGATAATTATAATTTTCAGCGAGTTGGGCAAGGGCGGACTGCAAGGTCCGATCACTGTCGCCAATCTGTTGAATGACTTGATCGATGCGGTCGCTATCCAAGCTGGTGAGTGCCGTTGCCAAAGCCTGGCGCAGTTCCTTCGGCAATACCGACAGCATTTCCGCCCGGAAAGTTATGTTAGCTGACTCCGGCTTGAATTTGTCCGCGTAAATAAAGCGGATTCCCAATTGTTTGACCAGACAGTCATAAATTTCAGCCGCACGGAAGGGTTTGCGCACAAAGTCGTTCATGCCGGCCTCCAACATCTCCGCGCGCTGTTCTTCAAAAGCCGAAGCCGACACCGCGACGATTTTTACCGCGTCGCCTCCCGGTAAGGCGCGAATAATTTTGGCGGCTTGCGTGCCGTCCATTATCGGCATTTGTCTATCCATCCAGATTAAGTGCGGTTGCCATGCTTGGAAAATTGCCACCCCTTGTTCGCCGTTGTCGGCCTGCATGACACGGAACCCCGCGCTCTCCATAAGATGGGTGAGCAATAATTGATTTTCCTGTTGATCTTCAACGATGAGTATCCGGTAGTCGCTTTGTCCGGGGGCAAGCCCCAACACCTCGCGTTCGTCTGCGCTGTTGAGTTGGCTTATGTCGCTCGCTTCGGCGAGTTGCAAGGGCAGGTCCACGCGGAACAGCGAGCCCACACCTGGCTGGCTGTCCAGGCTGATTTCGCCGCCCATTAATTCTACAAATTGCCTGGAGATGCTCAGACCCAGACCCGTGCCTTTATTGTCGGCCAGCGGGCCGACTTGTACGAAGGGTTCGAACACTCGTTGTTGATCTTCAGGGGAAATGCCCAACCCCGTATCTTCGATGTCTATCATCAAGTGCGCGCGCGAATTATTCCGCGTTTTCAAGCGAATGCTAACGCTGCCATGCTGGGTAAATTTCAAGGCGTTGCCGACTAAATTGATCAACACTTGGCGTAAACGCGCCTGGTCGCCGACGATGTAACGCGGAAATGTAGAGGATTGATCGATGACTAGTTCCAGGTTTTTTTCGGTGGCGCGGACTTGCATCATATCCAATACATCGGTCACCGTTTCTCCCAGATCGAAGGCTGCCGAGTCCAGTTGCACGCGTCCGGCTTCGATCTTTGCCATTTCCAATACATCGTTTATCAAGGTCAGCAAGTGTTCGCCACTGCGGTTGATGATGTCAATATTGCGCCGGTCATCGCTATCGAGCTTGAGGTTTTTGCGCAGAATATTGGAAAATCCCATGATCGCGTTTAACGGCGTACGCAATTCGTGGCTCATATTGGCCAGGAATGTACTCTTGGCCTTGTTGGCTGCTTCGGCGGCATCGCGGGCCAGTAATAATTCCGCGGTACGTTGTTGAACGGTTTCTTCCAAGCGGTTTTTGTGCTGGCGCAGCGCTTCCTCCGCTTGTTTACGCTCGGTAATGTCGGTGAGCATCGCGAACGAACCCAGAAAATGCTGTTCGTCATCAAAGTTGGGAGCGGCGGATGCCAAGGTCCACACTACTTGTCCGGCCTTATTGTAAAGACGGCGTTCGTATTGCTCGGCCCGCCCACGGCGGCGATTTTCCATTTTTTGCATATGATCGGGGATATCGTCCGCAAACATGAAGTCGGTCATCGGCCTTCCGCGCATGTCCTCAATGGCATAGCCCAGCATTTCGGCCATTCTGGCATTGACGAAACTGGTATTGGCATCCGCCCCCAATACCCAAATGCCCTCGTTGGCCGTATCCACGATGCGGCGGTATCTGGTTTCGCTAGCTTGTAAATCTCGTTGCGATAGCAAACCGGTCAGCCCGTCGGTCAAGCGTCTGCCGATTTCCTGAAGGAGTCTCAACTCATCTGCAGTCCAGGTACGGGCATGTAAGCACTGGTGGATTCCAAAAATCCAAGGCTCGCCCACTTTAGGGTGAATAGCCATGGCCATAAAACTCTTGAATTGGAAGTGCTCGGACGTGTCCGTTGGCAATGAATACGGGGATTCGGGTTCGAATTTTACCGGTCCGTCGGCAGCAAGCAGGATACGGAATGTTTCTGCAATATCCGGGTCCATAGGCATTTCCAGCTTAGACGCTAACAGCCCTGGATAGTCCGGCTTACAACGCGCCATCGCTATCGACCATGCTGACCTCTCCGGATCGCAAGGAAACAAAAGATAAGCACGGTCACAGTCAAAGATGCCCAGCACGGTATCGAGCACATCGCTCATCATTTGTTCAAGGCTGCTCGCTTGCTGTATCGCCTGGTTGATCGACGCCTTGCTTTGAAAAAAATGCAGATTGGTCTGGCGCTCTAGTTCGATTTGTTTGCGTTCGCTAATGTCTCGGCAAATGGCCAAGTTGTAGACCTTGCCGTCGTATTCGAAATAGTTACCGGCCACTTCCACCGAAAAAGTGTGTCCGTCGCGCGCACGGTGTACCGTTTCGAATTGCATTTGCTTACGATCACGGAACTCAGGCCAGAATTTCTGCCAAACGTCCTCGGTCCAGGTCGGGTCGATGTCGTATACCCCCATGCCGCTGGTGAGCTGCTCGCAACTGTATCCCAATGTCAACGCGGCACTGTGGTTGGCGTAGAGGAAATGGGGATCGTTTTCACCCATTAGAAAAATCGTTTCTTTGACCTTGTCCAGCGCGAAGTTCAATAAATTGAGTTGATTCCGGTCGCGCTTGCGTTCGGAAAGATCGTAAACCAAGCCGACAAAGCCACTGATTTCGCCATTTTCGTCTTGTAGCGCCGTTACCGATAAGTTGACTGGCACTCGGCTGCGGTTCTTACAAATAAAGGTCCACTCTCTTTCTTCCGATTCGCGCTGGAGTGGATGGATTGTAAATACCTCGAAGCCCGGCGGGATGGTTTCGCCGCTTTCCCTGGATAGTTCCCGCGCCCGCCACACGATCTCCTCCGGGTCGTGCCAAAGAGCGGGTGTATATTTGCCGATAATCTCCTCCGCACTGTAACCCAACAGGCGTTCGGCAGCAGGATTGATGCTGGTGACCAAACCTTCGGGTGTGGTTGAAATGATGCCGTAGGCTACATTGTCCAATATCGCGCGTTGAAAGGCGCTGAGTCGGTGCAAGGCATCTTCCCGTTCCTGTATCGCATCGAGCATGGCGTTAAAGTTTCGGCCCAGGGTCGCCAATTCGTCGGTACTTGCCAGCGGCACTTGTTGCCGGTAATCCGCACGGGTTCGCGCGCGTTCGGTGGCATTGGTCAAGATAGCGATGGGCTGCGCGATGGTCCGCTTCAAGACCAGCAATTGTCCCCAAGTCGCCAGCAGCAACACCAGTACGCCGCCACCTAAAAACCATAAGACTTGCCGCGCTTGCCGTCCAAGCTGGTCCAAATCCATGTTAAGGCGTAAGCGCGCATTGTGCGGCAAAGATTGCAGCCATTCGGCGCGATTAGCGCTTAGGTAGATGCCGTCGGCTTGGGACGAGATAGATGTTTGTGGCGCGGATAGCCGGTCGAACCCCGCCAATAGTCGGCCGTCCGCCAGGTAAATGGCCGCCGCCAATATTTGTGGATTGGCTTTTAGGGTGTCGAGAATTTCCTGAGCCCGTTGCGTATCCTCAAAGGCTATTGCGGCGTCGGTACCCACCGATACCAACTGCGCGTAGGGCGTCATAATTTGCCGGGCGCGATTTTCCAGCGTGAGATGTTCGAAAAGCAAAAAACCGACACCCGCCACCACGAATGCGAGTAGCGCTGCACCCCAGAGCACCAATGCCAGTCTGTTGTGAATGTTCAAATGTTTCGCCATGGTTTATCTCATGCGGCGTAATTCGCCGTTCTCCAGAATGTCGGTGGACACTTCAAGCATTTTGGTCTGGATAGTGAGTGAGCTGGCTCGCGCCTGGTCGAGGTTAACCCCCATCCGCACTCTATCCGTGACCTGGAATTGTATGATTCCGCCATCGAGTAGAAATTCCTCCGCATCGCCCACCGTCAATACCGGTTTATTTCGCAATTTTATCAGCGCTGCCCGGCGTTTTGCGCCGTCCTGGTACGCGATGAAGATGATTTGGCAAGGCGGTAAATCCTCCAGTTGCTCAGCGCGGAAGATTTCGAATGGGTGGCTTTGTTCGGTGCGATTTTGAAAAGTAGCCTCCAATGTGGCGCCGAAGGGGTCCTGGCCCAATATGCCGATATGCCATGCGGCGCCGTTGTTCGGAAAAGTATGGTCCGGCCAACTGATATAGTGGGTGAAATTCCGTAAAAAAGCCGCTTTGACAGTGTAAGGGTTTTCCTGGGCCGTGAGCCGGTCGGGCAAAAGCAGGGCAAGCATCAGCAAGGCGATGCCGCTAAATCCCGACAAAAAGCCCGGTATGTTGGGTTTTGCTGGTTTCATGGCTATTGCGCCGAAATCAAAACTTGACTGAGAAATTGACCATCAACTCGCGTGGCCGGCCTCGGCTACTTTGCGAGGGTCGGTATTGCTCGTCGAGTAGGTTTTTGCCCAGCAAATCCACGCTCATGCTATGGCCGCCGACGTTCCAGGTATAGCCGACCAAGGCGTTGAGCAGCGCATAGGTTTGATGGGCGGACTTGGGTGAATCGGGTAATAAAGTCTGATCGTAGACGAAGTTGACGCCGCCGCCGATGTGCAGCCCGCGTAGCGCTTCCGTACTGAAATCGTAGCGGGTCCAGAGGTTGGCCAGATGCGGCGCGCTCATCTGCAACGGCGCATTGTGATAGCGCAGTACGTTCTTGTAATTGGCTTGGCCGGCGGCATCCAGTGTGTTGGGGTCCTGGGCCAGGATAGTATCGTCGCGACCGGTGAATTCGGTGATCTTGGCGTCCATATAGGTATAGGACAAATACAGTTGCCAATTGTCGGTCAGTCTGGCGGTGGCATCCCACTCTATGCCAAGGGAGCGTTGTATGCCGCTGGCAACGCCGTAGATTGTCGTCACGCCGCTGGCATTGGTCACGGCCAAGTCGTTGACGATGTTTTTGTTTTCGATATCGAAATACGTCAGCGTGCTGGACAAACGCCCATCGAACAATTCGGCCTTGATGCCGGCATCGAAGCCTTGGCCTTCTGTCGATTTAGGAATAGAACTGGTGCCGTCGATATTGTTGATCGGGAAGGAATTAGGCACGAAGGACTCGGAATAGCTGCCGAACAACGACCATTCGGGCGTCAATTTGTACAACACCCCGTATTGAGGGGTAACCCGGCTGACGGTGGTGTTGGGCAGAGACTGGTTAATCAGGCGGTCGGTAAACAGGTTTTCCGTCTCCGTCCAGCGCCAACCGGTCAACACCAGCAAGCGGTCGTCGAAAAAGCCAAAGGTCGAGCCGCCATAAACCGACTTGTCCACGGCATTTACGTTCTGGTCGAAGCGACCGGTGGTCATTTGCGACAACGGAATTGACGTGTTGCGGTTCCAAGTAAAAGGGTTGCTCAAGTCCCACAGCGGTAGCGGCGAGCCGGTAGGAATACTACCCAAGGCTGGGTCGTTGGGGGCCTGACCACCCTCGCGCTGGAAGTTGCGGTCGATATATTGGCCGCCAAGCAACAGGCGTAGGCTGGCGAAGCCCAAGTCATATTTGCCGACGCCCTGGACTTCTACGGTGTCGTCGCGGTTGCTATAGGTTTGCTGTCTGACGCGGCGGCCCTGCATCAGCGTGCTGTTGTTCGCCATACCGAGATTACCGGTAAACAGCGCATCCACATCGTATTCCAGATGCGAATAGCCGGTACGCAGATTCCAATGTTCGTCGGCTTTGAAATCTATCCAGGTGCTGAAATTGTGGGTATTACTATGCCGATAATCCGTATAAGCCATGCTGTTCCAGTTGTCCGCCAAGCCCGGCACGTCGACAGCGGAAAGGTTGGGATCGGACGCGCTAGGCACAATACCGGCCCAGGTGCCGTAGCCGGGTTTTTGCATCAATTGCGGCTCTTCGATTTTTTCGAAATGTTCATACTTTAGCGTCACGCTTAGCCGGTCGCTGGGTTGCCAGAGCAAGGACGGCGAAATGTTCCAGGACTGGGCGTCGTAAGCGTCCCAGTAATGCATGTCCTGGTCGTAGGAAGCCGCCAACCGGTAGGCTAGTGTCCTCGATGCCGGCCCGGTAACATCGACATCGAAACGGTATTCGCCGTAGGAGCCGTAGCGGGCATCAGCGTTGGCGGCAAATCGGCGTTGCGGGTTTTTGGTGATGACGTTGACAATGCCACCCGGTGCGACTTGGCCGTATAGAAACGACGCAGGTCCCTTAAGCACCTCCACCCGCGAAACATTGGTGAAATCGAGAATCGACGGTCCATGCACTCCGTCGCGCAGCGTCTGGATATTGCCGCCGGCCAGCGAACCCACCGCGAAACCGCGTATTGCCAGGTTGGCGTTGCCCTCGTTGAAATCGTTGCTGCGATAAGTGACCCCCGGAGAATAGCGGGCGATGTCGAAAATATCGCGGGGTTTTTGATCCTTGATGAAGGATTCGGTAAAGGCCTGTATCGCAAACGGCAGGTCGCGGATAGGGGTGTCGAAACGCGAGGCGGATACCGAATTTGAGGCAAGATAGCCTTTATCGAGTTGGCTGGATACTACGAAAGGTGAGACTTTGACGTTGACCAACTCGTCGATGTCCATATCGGCGACGCTTTTTTTCGCCGAATCATCGCTTGCAGTGAGCTGTGCCTGGGCTGTCGGCAAGCTGGGTTCTTCCGCCCGCGCATGCTGCAAGCTTAAAGTAAGAGCGACCGTGATTGCTGCGCGTCCGCCGAATTCTCGCCAACTGTCATGCATGCGGCCCCCGAATTAAGTTGAAGACTCTGTTGTCATCTTAAAGTCAACGCCAGATAGTGCAGGTACAGTGTCGACTCGTAACCAAATCATGCTAGCACGCGAGTTATGTAGGCCGCAATGTTTTGCTAGGTTTGACGAATGCCGGATTATCGACATTATGGCAGCGATAATCCGGCGCCAAATTAGCCGGCAGGGCCTTGGTACATGCGTGCTATTTGATACGGATCAAGCGGAAAATACGTTTTTGTTTGGCATCTAAAGTCGCGGCCGTACTCTGAAATGGCTGGCGCTCGACCGGCTATAAGATTACTGTATAAACTGCTGCCAAAGCCGTTCCACCTCCGCGCGCAGTTCGTGAAATTCGTCAGCGTGCGCCGTTGCGCTGAGCCCTTGCAGAACCTGATGGTGACCGTAATCGCGATAGGCGCAGTAGGCCCGCTTTAACAGCGCGGCATCCACCGGGGAGATAAAACCTTGCTGTTGCAGGCCTTCCAGCAAGCGGACGTTGTCGGTGTAAGTGGCGAGAGTCGGCTGATGCGCGGTTTCGGCCAGCACGCCGAACTGGACGATGAATTCGATGTCGGCGATACCGCCCTGGCTTTGTTTCAGATCGAATACCGCCGGGTCTTTTGGGGCCAAGTTGTCGCGCATTTTTTCACGCATCTCCCGCACCTGGGTTTTTAATGCTTCGCGCTCTCTGGGCAAGGCTAAAATCCGGCCGCGTATCGCTGCGTAGCTGTGCTTTAAGTCCTCGTCGCCGGCTACGAAACGGCCGCGAACCAAGGCTTGGTGCTCCCAGGTCCAGGCTTCGTTTTTTAAATAGGCTTCGTAATGGTCGATATGCGTGACCAGCAAGCCGGAGTCGCCGTTGGGCCGCAAGCGTAAGTCGGCTTCGTAAAGGATGCCGGACAGCATTTTGGTGTCCAGAATGTGGCGGATTTTTTGACCCAGACGTAAATAAAACTGGCCGGAGTTGATGGGCTTTTCGCCGTTGGTTTGCGCATCACCGTCGGCACACGCGTATAAAAATACCAAATCCAGATCGGAGCCATAGCCCAGTTCGATACCGCCGAATTTACCGAAGGCAATGATCGCAAAGTTCTGCGGATCAGGGCCGGTGCCGGGCGGGTGGCCATGCTTGCTGACCAGCATGTGCCAGGCGCATTGCAATACCTGCTCGAGAATGGCCTCGGCGGTCCAGGTTAAATAGTCGCTGACGATCATCACCGGTATTACCCCCATGATGTCGGCGGCAGCTACCCGTAACACGTTCAGATGCTTGAACTGGCGCAGCGCTATCATCAGTTGTTCGCTGTCCTGGGTATCGACGCGGGCCAGGTCGCGTTCTAACTCCTCACGCAAAGCCTGTTTTTGCAGCGGGTCATAGAGCGAACGGGTGTCCAGCAGTTCGTCGAACAAAATCGGATATAGCGACAGATACTCGCAAATCCACGGACTGGCAGCCGCCAGCTTGATCAGCTGATTCAGCGCATCCGGATTCTCGGCCAGTAAGGCCAGATACACGTTACGGCCGGCCACGGCTTCGAATAGATCCAAAATACGCAGAAAGGTCGCATCGGCATTGTCGCTGTTTGCTACTTGCTCTATCAGTTGCGGCAGCAAGCGGTCCAAGACCGCGGCCCCTTTGCTGGTCATGCGTTTAATGGCGTGCGACTCTTTGAAAGCGACGAGCGTATTTTGGATGCTCAGTGGGTCGGCAAAGCCGTAGTCGGCCAGCGCTTCCAGCGCCAACTCGTTGTCAGCGCGGCTGGACCAGATCAAGCGCGCGCTTTGCTGTTTGTTGTCTTGTTCACTCAGCGAAAACACTTGTTCGAAAATCTCCTGCACCGATTCGCGCACTTGGTCCAACTCGGCTTTGAATGCGCTCCAATCCTCGAAGTCCAGCGAATACGCCAGAATCCGTTGCGCCAGTGGATTGCCGGGCAAATCGTGAGTTTGTTTGTCCTGGTATTGCTGAATATGGTTTTCCACGCGTCGCAAAAACCGGTAGGCAAATTTTAAGCTCGCCACGTCCTCAACGTTCATCAAGCCCAGTTCTTCCAGGACGGTGAGGATGGTCTGAATTTCGCGCTGCTGCAAGGCGACGTCCTGGCCGCCGCGAATCAATTGAAAGGCCTGGCCGATGAACTCCACTTCGCGGATGCCGCCGGGGCCGAGTTTGACATTGTCGGCACGGTCGCGGCGTTTTAGTTCTTGGGCAATCTGAAATTTTAAGGAGCGGAGCTCCTCGAAAGCACCGTAATCCAGATAGCGGCGATAGACAAACGGCTTGATCAGCGCCGCTAACTGTTTGCCGGTATCGAAGTCGCCGGCCACTTGCCGGGCTTTGATCATCGCATAGCGTTCCCATTCTCTGGCTTGCGTCAGATAGTACTGTTCCATGCCATCGAAATTCATGATCAACGGGCCGCTATCGCCGAATGGCCGCAGGCGCACGTCGGTGCGGAACACAAAACCGTCCACGGTGATTTCGTCGAGCATTTTGACTAGTGCACGGCAGATGCGGGTAAAGAATTCGCCGTAACTGATTTCTTTTTTTTCGGTCAGCACGCCGTCTTCGGCGTAGGCGAAGATCAGGTCGATGTCGGAGGAATAATTCAGTTCCCAGGCGCCGAGTTTGCCCATGCCCAGTACCACGATATTGAACGGTGTGCCGTCTGTCAATGTCGGCGTCCCCCAACGCTGGCATGCCTGGCGGTATAAAAAATCCAGCGCGGTTTGGATGCAGGTTTCCGCCAATGCGGTCAGGTCTGCTAGGGTTTCATCCAGATCGGACCAGCCGGCCAAATCACGCCAAGCGATTCTGATCATCTCTCGGCGGCGGAATAAGCGCAATTGCTTGGCCAATGCGGGTTCGCCGTCGGCCTTGCCGCTTTGTTGCAGTGCGGCGGCGTAATCGGCGCGGCGCAAAGGGGAGAATAAATCGGTCGATGTCACCAGGTCCGGAATTAGATTGGGATGTCGCAGCCAGCTTTCGCTAATGAACTGGCTGCAAGCGCAGACTTTTAGCACCGACGCGGAAAATACCGCGTTGTCGAAAATTTGCAGATGTTCTGGACTAAGCTTTTCGTCGAGCTGTGTGCAAAAGTCGGCCGTCAGCGCCTGTAGTTCACCCGGCAAAAGTACCGTGTGTTGAGATAGCGAATCGAGAAGTGGCATAGGCGGCATCCTGACGGGAGAACGGAAGCAGCATGATACCTAAACTGCGTACGCTACCCTAGACGGCGACTGAAAAAATATCCCTACTGGAATCGGGTACACTTAAACCTGGCCATGATGCGGTTAATTGCCGTGTATTCAAGATTGATCGAATCGGAGTGCAATGTATGAAAACCTTATATCTGTCGGCGATAGTATTGATATTGAGCGCTTGTTCCAGTCCCGGCAATCAGCATGCACACGTAGAAGGCGGCCGCAGCCAGACCGGTCAGCCCGCACTGCATGCGGTGCGCGACAATCGATTACGCGAATTGATGGAGAGGATGGACAGCTTGATGCAGGAGCGGTTTATGACCGAGCAGCAATTGGATGTAGAGCGCCGCAAGTACTCTCGGCAAATCGGCGAGGCGGCGCGGAATTTGTCGGCTAACGTCGGGACGATCATCGCCAGGATGCCTGGCTTACAGCTCAACGCTAGCGAACAAGCCGCATTTCTGGCGCTTGCCAGCAAGTTGCGGGAAGAATCGCAGCAGTTGCAGCAGCTCGCCGAGCAAAATCACATTGATGCTATTCCGGACAGTCTGCATGAGATCAATACGACCTGTACTTCCTGTCATGCCTTATTCAGAAAGCTTGGGGGTTAGAATATGAGCGAATCGCAACGATGGCTTAAAATATTTTCGATGTTGTTGTGCTGTTGGATGGTTAGTCCCGCGCAGGCTGCCGATGAAGACATCAAGGCTTTGCTGAAAGCCTTGAGTCAGCAGGTCACGCAGTTACAGAGCCAGGCTGAGCGCTCCAACGCCAGGATAGAACAGTTGGAGCAGGAGTTACAGCATGTCCGTGCCGAGCAAGTCGCGGCCAGCAAACCGCCGATTGGCAATACTGCTCAGGTAACGGCGGCATCGCCGGCAACGGTGGCAACAGCATCCGCCAGCACCGCTGTAGCTAGCGATAAAGCTAAAGAAAAGCCTGCGGTTACGGTTGGCGATGTGAAAGGCACTTTTAAAATTCCCGGTACGGACACCTCGGTGGGTTTGGGCGGGTTTGTGAAAATGGATACCATGTTCAATAGCGTCAGCGCTGGACGTGACAAGTTGGGGGACCAGCAACTGGCGATGTCACAAATCCCGGTGGGTGCGGCCGGTGAACGTGGGCAAATTACCTTTCACGGCAAGGAAAGCCGCTTGTGGTTCAAATCGTTTACCCCGACCAACAGTTGGGGCGACATCAATACCTATCTGGAATTTGACTTTTTCGGCGATCCGGCCACTTATACCTATACGCCACGCTTGCGGCATGCTTACGGTTCTATCGGTCATTTTTTGGCGGGGCAAACCTATACAACTTTTTTGAACGTATCGGCGTTGCCGGATAATCTCGATATCGGCGGCTCGGCGGGCGCGCTGACTAGTTTGCGCCAGCCCTTGGTGCGATGGACCGAACCTTTTACTTGGTTGAGTACGCCGATGGAATGGCAAGTGGCGCTGGAGGCACCGCGCACGCGGTTGTGGGTTGATTCCGCGCTGGAGACTTCTTCCAGTAAAAGTACCAATCCCAATCTGGATGCCGCTTATTACACTACACCCAACGCTGATCGTTACCCGGATTTGATGGCCAGGCTTAATCTGAATCCGGATTGGGGTAATCTGTCCTTGGCAGCGGTCGGCAGACAGGTTCGCTACACTAACAGCACGACGGGTTATCGACAAGCTGATTGGGGCGGCGGCGTTAATCTGGCCGGACGGATTAACACCTTTGGCTTGGATAATATTCGCTTTATGGCGCATTACGGCAAAGGCGACGGGCGCTATGTCTCCAACAACAATACCTTCGCCGACGCGGCGCTCGATCAACATGGTGCTATCGAGCTAGTCGATGCCTATGGGGGGCTGTTGTCATACCAACATTGGTGGGATAAACAATGGCGTTCCAGCGTGACTTACGGTTTCGCCCAAGCGGATTATCCGACGTTTGCCAATGTGGTGTTAACCCGCCAAGTGCAGTCGGTGCATGCCAATCTGCTGTGGAGCCCGGTCAGTCAGGCTATGTTGGGCGTGGAATACACTTACGCGACGCGGGAGTTGATCGATGGTCGCGATGGTGTGTTGCAGCGAGTGCAGTTTTCGGCAAAATACAGTTTCTAGTCGTACTGCAGCAAAGTAAGGTTTTACCCCGCGAGTGCTAACAAACGGGGTGAACAGACAGAAGTGATGACTCATCGCTACCGGGTGATTTTGAATATTTGGTCCTGGTAGCGAACGATAATGCCATCTTCCACTATTTCTTTCAGCTCTAATGCGTTTTTGATGGTCTGGCCGGGCACGTATTTGACCATGTCTATCATGACGAACCGCTCTGCAGGTGTCGATGAATAGCTAAACACATTGATGGGAAGACCGGGCAATGACTGGCGCACGTTTGCTGGTAAGTCTTGTAAGGTGGGTAAATCGTTTTGCGGCCTTGCGGTGGCGACTGGTGCAGGATTTTCCGTCGGGGGAGCATCCGTTTTCACAGTGGCTTGAGGCACATCGATTGATTGCTGTTCCGCGACATTCTTGGGTTTGGTAGGCACTTGCGGTTCGGCGATTGCCGCTGGGATAGGCTTCTTCACTGGTTGCGGAGGCGCCGCAATCGGTTTAACCGGTTCAGTCAGTTGTTTCTTGGTGGCGGCGAGTTTATCCGGTGCCGATGTCAGGTTTCGCGGTTCATCAAGCTGTTTAATGGGAGCAATCTTTACCGGTGTCGACGGGTTAGCCAGGGACAGTGGCGGGTTTGATTTGGCTATCAATGGCGTTGCTTGTTCACTCTCAACTACCGATTGCGGCTTGTACGAGGTGATGGCCAGAAAATAGGTCAGAATCGCCAAATTTAAAACAACCAGCAAAACGATGATCTTGGTCAGGCTTTGCCGCTCCGGTGTTTGCGGGACAGTGATGCGATTGGTCACCGTGTCGGGTAGCATGGCTTGCCGTTCCCGTTCGGATTTGCGTAGTGCATTTAAGATGTAAGACATATCAATAATGTTAGCGCGGGGTTATCGCCAAGTGGGGCGAATTTGCCGCTCCGCTTTGGTTATCCAAATGTATCAGGGTGCGGGCGCCGGCTATGCCGTCGGATGCAAGATGTTGCCGGCGTTGGAAAGCAATCAACTCGGCTTTGAGGGTTTCATCGAAAACGTGGGACGCCATGTCGCCGGCAGGTTTCCCGTTGACCTTCCCCAGCCGTTCGCGCAGCCATAACACTGCTTCGGATTGCTGAGTAGGTGCGATTTCCGTGACCCCTGGATGTGGTGGCCGCCAAAGCACCAGATAATTGCCGTCCCAAATGGTCAACAACTCGGCGAGCGGAAATCGCCGGGTATCATCCTTGACGCGGATTTCGGCATGGTCGTGGTCGACACCGAGTAATAAGGCGTAGCGCTTTTGCTCGGCAGGGCCGGAAAACGCTAAAATGGCTGGGCGGTCTATGCTCAGCAATTCTTGCCAACTGGCTTTTCCTGAAAAGCAGCTCAATCCCAGCGCTGCGACTCCATAGCAGTCCGGCACCTTGTCGGCTGGAGCCGATTCCCCCCAAACTCGCAGCGCTTCGGCCAGCGCACCCGCCAATGTCAGTCCCGCATTATCAAGTTGTTCATTGAGGCTGGGTTTTGCTAACGTGGCGGCCACCGGCTGCGGCATAACAGTTTGTTGCGTCGCGACCAGCTTGACAGGCTTGATCAAGGATAACGCGGGACGCCACAGCTCAAACCCAATCACCGCGGCAAAGCACAAAACCAAAGCCGTCGCGCCATACCGCTGCGGCATAAACCGGGCCGGGCCCATCACTTCCGCAGCCGCCCGGCGAATGATCGCCGGCGTAATCACCCCTGCATTGGTCGCATAGGCACCCAACAAGGCTCGGTCGCATAAAATATTGATCAAGCGCGGCACGCCTGCCGAATAGTGGTAGACCTTGCGAATCGCCATCGGGTTAAACAGACGATAATTCCCTCTGCAAACTCTCAGCCGATGCTGAATATAAGCCCGCGTCTCTTCGAGCGAAAGCGGCAGTAAATGGTAGCGAGCGGTGATGCGCTGATTGAGTTGACGCAGATCCTGGCGTGCCAGCATTTTGTTCAACTCGGGTTGGCCGACCAGAATAATTTGCAGCAACTTGGCCTTACTGGTTTCCAGATTGGTCAATAGCCGGATTTGCTCCAGTACGGTCAGGCTTAGGTTCTGGGCCTCATCGATTAGCAAAACCGTGCGCCGGCCATTGGCATACGCGGTCAGCAGATAGTGATTGATGGCATCGATCAGATTTTTTGCCGTTATCGGCATGCTGTTGTGGCGGATACCCAATTCGTCACAGATCGTTGCCAGCAGTTCCAGAGCAGTTAGTTTGGGGTTCAATATCAGGGCAATATCGACGTTATCCGGCAACTGCTGGAGCAAGCAGTGGCAGAGAGTGGTTTTCCCGGTCCCCACCTCGCCGGTTAAAGCGACGAAACCGCCGCCCCTGTTGATGCCATACAACAAATGAGCAAGACCTTCCTGATGCCGCTCGCTCATGTACATGAAATGCGGATCGGGCGAGATTGAAAAGGGCAATTCGCTGAAATTGAAGTATTGCTGATACAAGGTTATGAGCTTCCGAAACAGTTCTGCCGCGATGCTAATTCAAACCTGGGTAAATTGCACTTAAAAGTCTATATCGAGGCGAGCGGGCGGCTATCGCTCTTTAGGTGTCGCGTTAGCGACACAAACCGCGAAAGCCTATTAACCACTTGGGCATAAAAACCAACGGGCATTGCGCCATGTGTTGTTCATTCGGCGCATTGCGCTATCGCCCTACGAGCTTGTTGTGGCTTTGCAAGGCCTGACCCTGTTTTTCTGCGGACTATCTGTCACCGGTCAACTACGAATTGCGGCATCAAGCCGCTTAACTACGTGTCCAGTTTAGTGTTGATACATCAGTCGATTTTGACTCAGGCTGCTTGACTAGTTTGATTACTTCACCGATTTTGGGCAAACTAAACCTGAAACAAATACACAACGTATCACTAGTTGCTCTCTTGCACTGCCTTTCATCTATAGAACAAGCATATGACTAATTGCCTCTATTGCAACACTCCCTTGAGCAGGCACGAGCAATTCGCAGGAACCATCTGTAGTAACTGGCGCTGTCGAGAAAAGCATCTAGAAAACCAACTGGTTAGCTATCGTACCGAAGCTGCAGAGGCTTTGGATTTTGGCCAGTCCGAGACTTTTCCAATTGCTGTTGTTCCGCACTGGGAACCAAAATTAGTCCCGTTGACACATGAGGATTATCGGATGCTGGCGGAGTTTCTAAACGGACTAATCAGCTCCGAAACTACAGAGACAATCCCTAACGAATTTATGGAAGCTCCGCCCCAGTCCGACACGCCTCCCGCCATGCTCTCGCGACTCGGTCAGGTGTGCGCTATATGTCGGGGTTTCTGCTGTTTCCATGGAGCAGCTCACAACGCATTCCTCGATCATAAAACGCTATTGCGTTTCGTGACTGAAAAGCCTGAGCTGGAACTTTACGATGCGGTGGAAATTTACCTTGATTACTTGCCTAGCCAGCATTATTTCAACGCTTGTCTATATCAGGGAGAACAAGGTTGCACTCTACCTCGCGAAATGCGGGCAAACATCTGTAATGACTATCAATGTGGCGGTTTACGAACCGCACGGGAACGGTTCGCTACGAACTCAGACAACCGTGCTTTCGTCGTCGTTCGGCACGACCACAAAATTCAGCGCGCGGCTTTCATAAACGGTTCCTCAATTATTCACTACCCACCGAAGGACTCATAGGTATCGGACCTTGGGCTATTGCAGCCCGGGACGTAGACCCATGCAGCTAAACTCATCGCCGATTTCTACCCCCAGGGCACAAGTGCGCCGAGCGCCATCCCCCTATTTGGCAACCCCGTAACGAAGCGGAAATTACGCTACGTACATTGGCGTTGCGCCTGGACGCCTTACAAACCATGCGCACCCAGGAAAGCAACCGCTTGCTGGTGGCGCGCGAACCGGTCCGTGAGGACATTCAACAGCACCTGAATTGGCTGGATGCCGCCACCCAACAATTGATCGAAGTCATCAACGATCACATTGACCGCCTACCGTTCTGAAGCAACAGCGGCGTAGCTGTGAATAGCGAAGCGTAATCGGGGGAATGACTTGTAAAGCTTGGTCTTAGGTGTCGCTAACGCGACGGATGTTTTAATGTCGGGTCTCGGCCCGACAGCCGAGTAACTTTTCTTTGTTTGGCCAAAGAAAAGTCACCAAAAGAAACGCCACCCGGACGCCGCTTGTTTCCTGCGCGCCGAAGCTTTTATCGAGGGTCGGCAGAAGGGGCTTCCCAGCCCCTCCGCCGACGTGCGGCATCCTTGCCGCACCCCTTCGGGCAATTCTCGATAAAAGCTCCGGTGCTCGGCGCGGCATACGGGAAAAACCCCTCGCGAACTTAAAGGGCTTTGACGGTTCTTTTGGATTAAGGGGAATAGTTGTGTAGCTCCGAATAGCGATAGCGTATTCGGAGGAACGAAGGGTTTGCGAAACATCGTTTGGACCTTTTGGGAGATAGCACACGCCCTAAATTATTAAGGCATTGCCAACATGCGCCCGAACAGCGAAGCATAATCGAGGGAATGGTTTTGTAAAACATGCGTCCGAATACGCTATCGCTATTCGGACCTACAGAGGCCCACCGAAAATCGGGATGGTTTTCTCCCCGTATGCCGCGCCGAGCACCGGAGCTTTTGAACGGACAAATCGGCAGGATAGCCGATTTGCATGCGCAGCACCCGAAGGGCGAGGTACATGGATGTACCGAGTGAGCAGCCCGTTAGGGGCGCCGCAGGGATGCGGCGCGTTGCCGAAGGGGCAGGAAGCCCCTTTCGGCAACCCCGTTCAAAAGCGAGGAGCGCAGGGAATAAGTGGCATCCGGGTGTCTTTTCTTTTGGATACTTTTCTTTGGACAAGCAAAGAAAAGTATCTCGGCTGTCGGGCCGAGACCCGATATTAAAACAACCGTCGCGTTAGCGACACCAAACACGAAAGCCTATTGACTAGACAAGTTCATTACTCATTTTGAAAATACTCAGAATATCATTTTCTGAGTTATGGACAGCTTGCTCATAAATACTTACGGTTTTATTTAGCAAAATATGCCCGTGTTTCTTAAATTCTTTGTTGTCCCAATTTGATACGGGAGGCCCAGCCATTTGAAAATAACTATTTTGAACAAAGTTGGGATGTGATGCCTCACATAGAAAACCATATGACTCCACTGCTCCACTATGCTCATTTTCAAGAGACCTGACAAAATCCATGACATTAATAGATGATTCGGTAGCTAACTCACCCCAAGGCAACATTACCTCAGATTTCGCACCTGTAAGAAGCTTGTTAACTTTGTTTAGCTCACTTTCAACACTTTCCTTATTGGAGATTTTGCTAATTAATGATTTAGCGTAATTAATGCTTCCGCACATTTCAAAGAAAAATCTGGTAGATAAAGGCACAATCATAAATTGACCTTGCTTAAATTGTTGCTCAATTATGGGGCGAAGACCTAATGAATAAGAAAACCCGTTAACTGCATAAATAACAATACGACTTACAACTGATGCCTTTTCGTTTTTATCACTCATACCCCAGTATTTACCAGGAAAGTTAGATTTTATGGCTTCTGCTGCATCTGTGCTTATTGTTGAAATTTCCTCAAAACGTGAATGATAAATTTTAGTTTCTTCCCTCCATGATTCCTTTGGCTTTATTATCCATTCATCAGTCATAACACATTCCTTGGATGTATTACCCTCTATCATTCCAGTTTGTGCAAGTGACCAACCAGATGCCGTCGATCGGAAAGCCAGCCACTCACCCTCCCAACAACGGCGACTGCATCACTATCGCCGCCGCTATCAACACCGCCGCACTGAGAATAGCCCGCAATGTGCGAGTATTGTTGCGCTTCAGTTGTTTACGTAGCTCCAGCATGTCTTTTTGTTGCTGCTGAAGTTGCTGCTGCATGTGCGCAACGCTTTGCAAGGCTTGGAATACGAGGCCGGGGACTTCCGGAATCTGTTCGGTGATTTCCGGGAATTTGGCAAGTAGCTCTTTGATCTTTTTACCGGGACCGACGCGTTCCTTGAACCAGTTTTCCAGGAAGGGTTTGGCGGTTTGCCACAAGTCCAGATCGGGGTAAAGCTGACGGCCCAGACCTTCGATGTTCAGCAGGGTTTTTTGCAGCAAGACCAATTGCGGTTGCACCACCATGTCGAAGCGGCGGGCGGTTTGGAACAGTCTTAGCAGCAACAAGCCAAAGGAAATGTCTTTCAACGGTTTTTCAAAAATCGGTTCGCAGACGCTGCGGATTGCCGCTTCGAATTCTTCGATCCTCGTCGTCGCCGGCACCCAACCGGATTCGATGTGCATTTGCGCCACTTTCCGGTAGTCGTGGTTGAAGAAGGCCAGGAAGTTTTCGGCCAGATAACGTTGATCCGAGCTGGACAGGCTGCCGACGATGCCAAAATCCACCGCCAGGTATTTGTCCGGCAATTGCACAAAAATATTGCCCGGATGCATGTCGGCATGGAAGAAATTGTCGCGGAATACCTGGGTGAAGAAAATCTCCACGCCGCGCTCGGCCAACTTTTTGAAATCGGCATTGCCTTTACGCAAGGCGTCGATGTCGCCAACCGGCACACCGTAGATGCGTTCCATCACCAAGACTTTGCGGCGGGTTAGCGGCCAGTGAATTTCCGGAATGTAGAGCATCTCGGAATTCTTGAAATTGGCGCGGATGGCGCTGGCGTTGGAGGCTTCGCGCACCAGATCCAACTCGTCGAGGATGGTTTTTTCGAATTCGGCGACGATTTCCATTGCCCGCAGTCGGCGAGCATCGCTCCAGAAGCGTTCCGCCAAGCGCGCCAGTTCGTAGAGTAAGCCGACGTCGGAATGGATTTTGTCTTCGATGTCCGGGCGCAAGACTTTAACGATGACTTTTTCGCCGGTGTTCAGCGTAGCGGTATGCACTTGCGCGACCGATGCCGAGGCCAGCGGTTGCGGATCGAACTCGGCAAAGGCTTCTTCTATCGATTGCCCCAACTGTTGTTCGATGATTTTGCGCGCGGTGACGGCGGAAAACGGTGGCACTTTATCTTGCAGTTTGACCAACTCTTCGGCGATGTCTTCCGGCAGCAAATCCTTGCGGGTGGACAGGGTCTGGCCGAACTTGACGTAGATCGGCCCCAGGTCTTCTAGGGTTTTACGAATCCGCGCACCGCGCGGTTCACGGGCTTTGCTGGTCCAATAGTTGGGAGACAAGAAAGCGATATAGCGGATGGGGCGGAATAGATGGGTTTTTAAAACGATTTCATCCAGGCCGTGGTACATCATCACCCAGTTGATGTGGATGAGGCGCATCAGAATTTTCGGGCGAATCACGGTGCAGGTCCTTGTTATTGAGGCGCGGATGTTGATTGGAGCGAGGCTTCCAGGCGGTCGAGGCGGGCATCGAGGCGGTCGCAGTCGCTGCGGCACGTGTCGATGTCGCGGAAAAATAACTCGGCTTCCGATTTGGCCGGTAGCTCGCGAGTTTCTTCTTGCAGGAATTCTTCCAGGTTCAAACGAAAGGTGGTCAGGGTGTGCTGCGTCCAGTCGCGGCTGCCGCGGAACAATTTGCTTAAACCTTGGGCAAAGGCGTCGCCGGTATAACGGGCGATTTTGCTTTCCAGATTGATGTCCAGTTTTTCAAACAGGCGTTGCAGGCGGCGGGCGACTTGGGTATCGCCTTCAATGCGGACTTCGCCTTTAAACAGCGAGCGCATGGGTGTCGCGCTTAAGCCCATCAAACCCAGTGCCGACAGAGAGCCACTCAGCGTGGCGTCTGCCAAACCTGGATAGCTTTCGAGTACTTGGATGCTATTTATCGTGGGGCAGAGATAGAGATTGCTGTCAAAAGAAGAAATATGCAGCGCAATGACTTTACCCGCCATCGGCGTCAGGTATTGCTCCAAGTTGTCATCCAGCGCCAAATAGCGATTCAGCGCGCCTTCCAGTGTGGCAATAAAAAGCGGCTTGAGCATAGTGCTTGTTTAAAACTTGTAGCCGCGGTGCACGGCAACAATGCCTTGAGTCATATTGAAGTATTCGCAGCGTTCCAGACCGGCGTTTTCCATCATTTGCTTTAGTTCGTCCTGTTTGGGATGCATGCGGATCGATTCGGCCAGATAGCGGTAGCTGTCTTCGTCTTTGGCCACCACGGCACCGATTTTGGGCAGTAGTTTGAAGGAATAAAAGTCGTAGACTTTTTCGGTGATCGGGTCGATAGGGTGGGAAAACTCCAGGACGATCACCCGGCCACCCGGCTTCAATACTCGGTACATGGAGCGCAAAGCGGCGTCTTTGTCGGTGACATTGCGCAAGCCAAAGCCGATGGTCACGCAATCGAAGCTGTTGTCGGCAAACGGCAGGCATTCGGCGTTGACTTGAGCATAACGAATATTGCCGCTCAAACCATGGTCGATCAGCCGGTCGCGGCCGGTGCGCAGCATCGCGGCGTTAATGTCGGCCAAGACAACTTGGCCGGATTTACCGACGCGTTTTTCATACAATTTGGTCAAGTCGCCGGTGCCGCCGGCCAGATCGAGTACGCTATCGCCTTCCCGAACGTTGGCCAGTTGCACGGCTACCCGCTTCCAGATGCGGTGTATCCCTAAGGACATCAAGTCGTTCATGACGTCGTATTGGCTGGCAACCGAGTCGAACACGCCACGCACCAACGCGACTTTTTCCTGTTTGGGAACCTGTTTGAAACCAAAATGGGTGGTGTTGTCGTTTGTCATGATGTTGTTTAATTGTGTAAGGGCGAACGGCGGCTAAGGCCGGCGGCTTTCAGTTCTTCCAGATAATTCGACCACAGCAGCGGGAAATCCGAACCCAACTTGTACAACAAGTCCCAGCTATAAATGCCGGTGTCGTGACCGTCACTGAACACCAGTTTGATGGCGTAATTGCCCACCGGCTGGATGTCGGTAATGGTCACGTCTTCCTTGCCGATTTGCAGAGTTTCCTGGCCGGGACCATGTCCGACCGCTTCCGCCGATTGGGTGAACACGCGCAGGTATTCGCTGGGCAGCTCGTAAATACTCTCGTCGTCGAAATGAATTTCCAGGATCGCCGAAACCTTGTGCAGCTTGATTTCGGTTGGAACTCGCTGAGTGGGGGTTATTTTTACGCGCATAATTATAAGATGTAGCGGCTAAGGTCTTCATCATCGGCCAGTTCCATCAAATGCGCGTCTACATAGGCGGCGTCGATGTTGATGGACTTTTCGATCAGGTCCGGAGCGTCGAAGGAAATATCTTCCAACAGTTTTTCCAGAATCGTGTGTAAGCGGCGGGCGCCGATGTTTTCGGTTTTTTCATTGACTTGCCAACCCAGTTCGGCGATGCGCTGGATGCCATCGGCGCTGAATTGTACCTCGACGCCTTCGGTTTTCAGCAGAGCCTGGTATTGTTCGGTCAGCGAGGCGTCCGGCTCGGTCAGAATCCGCACGAAATCGTCCGCACTCAAGGCATTCAATTCCACCCTAATCGGGAAACGGCCTTGCAATTCAGGGATTAAATCCGACGGTTTGGTCAAATGAAACGCGCCGGACGCGATAAACAAAATGTGATCGGTCTTGATCATGCCGTATTTGGTGGTGACGGTGCTGCCTTCCACCAGAGGCAACAAATCGCGCTGTACGCCTTCGCGGGACACTTCGCCGCCGCCCATTTCCGAGCGTTTGCAGATCTTGTCGATCTCGTCCAAAAACACTATGCCGTGCTGTTCAACGGCTTCCAACGCGGTTTGTTTGATTTCTTCTTCGTTGACCAATTTGCCGGCTTCTTCTTCCTGTAACTGTTTCAGTGCATCTTTAATTTTTAATTTGCGGGTTTTAGTGCGACCGCTGCCCAGGTTTTGAAACATGCCTTGCAGTTGGCTGGTCATTTCTTCCATGCCTGGCGGGGCCATGATTTCCACGCCGACTGCCGGTGCGCTGACGTCGATTTGAATTTCCTTATCGTTCAAATCGCCTTCGCGCAGTTTTTTACGCATTTTTTGCCGGGTCGATTCTTCGGTATCCGAGAGCATGCCACCTTCTGCGCGCGGTAGTAAAATATCCAATACTTTTTCTTCGGCGGCATCGGCAGCGCGATTTTGCACACGTTCCATTGCCGACACGCGGGTAGTTTTCACGGCGCTATCGATCAAATCGCGAATAATCGATTCCACATCGCGGCCGACATAACCCACTTCGGTAAATTTGGTGGCTTCGATTTTGATGAACGGCGCGTTAGCGAGCCGGGCCAGACGGCGGGCGATTTCGGTTTTACCGACGCCGGTGGGGCCTATCATTAGAATATTTTTCGGGGTGATTTCATCGCGTAGTTCGGCGGCAACCTGACTGCGGCGCCAGCGGTTACGTAAGGCTATGGCGACGGAACGTTTGGCGGCGGCTTGGCCGACGATGTGCTTGTCCAGTTCGCTGACGATTTCTCTGGGGGTCATTTGACTCATGTTTTACTCTTGTGCCGGTTGGGGTTCGGCGTCTAATTCTTCGATGCGCAGATTGTGGTTGGTGTAGATGCAAATATCGGCAGCAATCCCCAATGATTTTTCGACGATGTCGCGAGCGCTGAGTTCGGTGTTTTCCAGCAAGGCGCGGGCGGCGCTTTGTGCAAAAGCGCCGCCGGAGCCGATGGCAATAAAATCGTATTCAGGTTCGATGACGTCGCCGGTGCCGGAAATCACCAGTGAGGTTTTGCTGTCGGCGATAATCAATAAGGCTTCCAATTTGCGCAAAGCGCGGTCTGTGCGCCAATCTTTGGCCATCTCTACGGCGGCGCGGGTCAGATTGCCGCGATGTTTTTCCAGTTTTCCCTCGAAATGTTCGAATAAGGTAAAGGCGTCGGCAGTCGCGCCGGCGAAACCGGCAATCACTTTATCGTGATACAGGCGTCTGACTTTGCGGGCATTGCCCTTCATCACGGTGTTGCCCAGGGTGACTTGGCCATCGCCGCCGATCACGACTTTGTCGCCGCGTCTGACGGAAAGAATGGTGGTGCCTCTGAAATTCGTCATGTCTGTGAATGAAAAAGGGAAAGGCGGCGATTTTACATGTTCTCGGCGGCGATGGGGTAGAAGTTTAAAACCCTAAGTTCGGTAGCTAAAAGGCGCAAACATTGAACAAAGCAAGAAAACTGATTAAAGTTCAAAGTGCTGGTATTTTAAGGATGCGCCGCATTGACCGGCGTTTCCAACACTACAATAACAACAAGAGGGTAGCTAGTCATGAAATTGTCAAATCGCTGGAGAGGTGTGTTCTTACTGAGTGCCATGGTGTTTTCAAGTGCGGCGCTGGCCTTATCGCCGGATGAAGAAGAAAAGTTGAAAGAGTGTAAAAGGCCGAAATTCAGGGATTTTGTGCCTGAGCAAAAAGCCGAGGTCGATGCCGGTGTCGATATTGCTTTTCATGTCTCCCACAATGCCGACCCTTTTACGGTTACCGCCGCTGTCCGCGGTGAAAAAATGAAAGTTAATGTGGTGGATAAAAAGACTTTTTACTTGGTAACGGCCAAGTTACCGCAATTGACACCGGGTTTTGCCCGCGTCCACGTCACCGCCAAATCTGCGGAAAGTAAATTGGAGAGCGGCTGCTTGGGGCAGGATGGTTGGTTGCTTAAAATTAATGGTGAAGAAGTCGCTAAACCGGTCGCAGCACCCGCTCCAGCTCAATAGCGAATTTTGTCATTCTTGATTTGCCAGAGCTCGAAGGGACGCTTGGCGGTTTCTAGCGCCAGCTGTTGCATGGGAATCCGGCGCTGCTGAGTGGGTTTGTCGATTTCGGTATAAATAAAGCTATCGTCAAACCCGGCTTTCGCGGCGTCGACACGATCGCAGGCATAATACACTGCTTGCAGTCGTGCCCAATAAATGGCGCCCAAACACATCGGGCAAGGCTCGCAGCTACTATAAAGCGAGCAATCGCTTAATTGAAAATCGCCCCGTTTTTGGCAGGCCAGTCGGATGGCGACGATTTCCGCGTGAGCAGTAGGATCTAGATCCGCTGTGACCCGATTGCCACTGCCGGCAATAATTTCGCCGTCTCTCACCACAATGGCGCCGAACGGGCCGCCACCCACCGCGATGTTCTCACAGGCCAAGGCGATAGCTTGGTTTAGAAAGCCTTCATGCATTACAAATCCAACGGATTGTTGGGATCGATGCCGTCCATAAACGGCAGGCGGCGATCTTCGTTGGTGATCTGATAGACCTTGCCCAGCCAATTGTTAAATACCGCTTTGGCTGAGTCGCGCCAGGTAATGTCCAGATGCTCGATGATCTGCGTTTCCGGCATGGCATTTAGCGCTGTGTCGGCCTGTTTGGCTGCTTTGACGTGCTCGGCATAGTCGGCTAATAAGCGTTGCACTTCGTCATCGAAATAATGCTCGGGATAAGGGGGGTAATCGTCGCGCTCGCCGTGGTAATAGCGCAGCACTTCACGCTTATATTCTTTAAGTAGGCTGATGTCGTCGTATTCCGGGTGGCCTTGAAAGAACACGATGCGAAAACCGTCCGGACTGACGGCCAGATGCACGCCGGCGCTTTCGCTGGCTACCAAGACTTTTAAACCGTGTTTTTCCATGTCGCGCTGAAATACTTCGTTGAAGCGCGAATGCGGCACATCCAGGCGGGTATTGATTTCTGCCACCAAGGGATGTTGTCTATCGACTACTTTGTGCGAAAAAACGCCCCAGCGCTTGGCCGGCAGACGGGTGCGTTCCACGCCATAGCGATGCTGAATGAACGCGTGGGTGGCCAGACAGGAACACAGCACCGAGGTGACGTTTTTTGTAGCCCATTCGAATACTTCGGTCAAAGGTCCCCAAAAGCCTTCTTCTTGTAAATGATCGTGAGTGACGTTGGCACCGCTAATGATGAGGGCATCCAGGCCGTCTTGCTTGATTTGCTCGAAGGATTCGTAATAGTCGTGAATATGCTTCCAGGCTTCCGGACTTCTTTCCAGGCCTTCTATCGTAAATGGATGCACATGAAACTGGGCGATTTGATTACAGGCGCCGACCAAGCGGAAAAACTGGCGCTCCGTAGCCTCCATCGCTGCATCCGGCATGATATTCAGCAAGCCGATGTGTAATTCTCTAATCGATTGCTGGCTGGCGCGGTCCGGGCTGAGGATTTCTTCGCCTTCTTCGTGCAGGCGCTGAAAAGTGGGTAAAGCGGTATGAGCAACTAGCGGCATTGCAAGAACGGTCTCAAGATTGTTGCCGGGCAATCGCCTCGGCAATCAGACGCATAAAGTCGTCTTCGTTATTAACTTTGGCGGTTTCGTCGGCGCTGATGGTGTAGCCGTGCTGAGCCGCAATCGCTTCGTAGCGCGGTACCCTGGCTTTGAATAATTCCGGAAACACCCAACTGACGAATTCGTCCGGTGGAATTTGGTCGGTAGAGCGGTAATCGCGCTCAGCCATGAATTGCGTCAGTTTTTCATCGACGAATTCCGGCCGGTAATACAAGGGTTTCGGGTCTTGCTTGGCGCGGTCGATGATGGTCTGTTCCAAGGTCGGTGGAATTTTGATGTAGACGATCAGCGTGTGTTTGGCTAGATTTTCCAAGACCTCCGGGCAATTCAGTTCGCAAACGCTACCGCCGGCATCGTTAATGAAATGCTTGTAGCCGTATATGTCTTCGGCTTTGTGGATAAAGTCCGGCACGTCATTCATCGCCGCAATTTCGGCTTGGTGATGCAAGGCCTGGCGACGCTTGAATTCGGCTTGCGACAAGCCGCCTTTCGCCGGATCACCAATTTTGCCCAGAAAGCTGGATACGGGTGCCAGGTTTTCCACGGTAATATTGCTGCAGATGTAGATAGAATCGGACTTGAGCAAATCACGCAAAAACGGCACACCCATGGCTTGCTGTTTGATGTTATCCAGAATCGGTTCTTCCAGATATTTGGTGCCGATGCGGTAATCGCCGGAGTAATGAAACCATTTATCTCTGGGTAACTTGGCCGAGAGGGTGGTTTTGCCGGCGCCGGACATGGCCAGCAGGGTGATGCTCTTGGATTCCCAGTCCAGAAATTGTTGCGGGGTCATTCTCATAAATTATCTCAATCCAACAAATCGCTAATGTCCAAATCTTCCGCATCCGGCCGGGCATGGCGATCAGGGTCTGTGTAGCCGAGGTCGTCGGCTTCCAGTTCGTCGAACGGCGCGCTCCAGTCTTCCGGATCTTCTATGTAATCGATAGTCGAGCCATACCAGGATTCGTTGTCGTACTCGCCCAAATCGCCGTTGGCGAACTGAACTTCCACCGATTCTTCGTTGCCTTCAATCGCTACGACTTTGAAGGTGAGATTACTTTCCAGGTCTTTATACCAACGGCCTATGACCGGATCTGCAATAGTTGTCATGGTTGCATCCTCGCTATGTTGATGTACTGGGCAATGATAGCGAGTTTATAGAAGCTGTGCGAGTACATGGGGCAAAACTATCGGAATTTTCGATTAGAATGGCAAATTTGCATATTAACCGGCTGGAGCAATGAGCGAAGACAGATTCATCGAATTGGAGATTAAACAAGCGTATCAGGAAGATTTGATTCAGGCCTTGAATCAGGTGGTGGCCGGCCAGCAAAAGCAGATCGGTAAGCTGGAAGAAACCTGTAAATTGCTAAACGACAAGATCAAAAGCTTGGCGCTTGATGATCGCCAAGTTGGGGCGGTTGACGAACGGCCGCCCCATTACTGATTTGAGGCTCAGGACCTACGGTGGTTGACGCGGCGTATCGGCTTAGATGGGCTAGTAGCCGCCAAGGTTTGCCGGGGTTGCGGCGAGGAACTGCAATCCATATGTTTGGCACGTAAGCGCCGACAAAAGTCTTGGCTGTCGTCCTGTTGTAAACCGCTCCATTGCGCGCGCCAGGCGGTACTGCCTTTAGACTTGGTTCTGACGATGCCTGCTCGTCCGGATTTGGCTAACGCGCCGAGAGCGTTGCGCGCGCGCTGTAAATTTACGTCCGCATCAATTTTGCGCGGATAGCTGCCCATGCTGACTGTCCAGACGCTGCCGTGGCTTTGCGGCTTAGCTTGGGCCAATTGGGTGAGCTTTTCACGGCGGCTATTGTAAGGCGCATTGATGCGAATTGGCTCATAACGGCTGCTGCCGGAGTCGGCGCCCATTTGCTCGGCACTGCCGGCGCAACGGTTAGAGGACAACTGAAACGGTGGCGGCAGGGCTGAGTAGTCTTTCAGTTGCGAGATATGTTCACCGAACAGGCCTTTTTCGCTATTGGCAAAGCCCATGTCCAATAGATTGCCCATTTGCTCGAAACGCTCGCCGCTGCTGTGCGCACCCAATAACACGCCAATCAAGCGGTGGCCGTTGCGTTTGGCCGAGGCGATCAGGTTGTAGCCGGAGCCGCAGGTAAAGCCGGTTTTCAAACCGTCAGCATCCGGATAGGTTTTCAGAATGCGGTTGGTGTTGGGCATTACCCGGCCTTTATAGTTAAATTCCGTCGCCGAAAAATAATGATAATGCTGCGGGAAGTCGCGAATCAGCGAGGCCGATAATAAGGCCAAGTCGCGGGCACTGCTGATTTGGCCGTCGTTCGGCAAACCGCTGGCATTCTCGAACGAACTGTTGTACATGCCTAGAGTACGGGCTTGCTGGGTCATCATCGTCGCAAAATTGCTTTCCGAACCACCCAGCTTTTCCGCCAGTACCACCGCCGCGTCGTTGGCGGAACGGGTCGTGACCGCCATGATCGCTTGTTCCACTGTCAGACTTTGCCCGGTACGCAAGCCCAGTTTGGACTGCGGTTGCGAGGCGGCGTGTTGCGACGCAAATAAGGTGTCGGTCAGTCTTAGTCGGCCGTTTTCCAAAGCCGACAGCGTTAAATAGATGGTCATGACCTTGGTCAAGGACGCGGGATACCAGCGTTGGGTCGATTCGGTTTCGTGAACGACGCGACCGGTGTCGGCGTCAATCACAATGGCCGCGTATCTGGCGGACGCGGGAGCGCTTTGCAACAGCAGACATGCTAAAGAAAGTAGCGCTAAACGGGTTTTCGGTAGGGTGCTCAAGTTCTTACTTTGCTCCAGATATGTGGCGTAAACATTTGACTGTATTATTTAATCAGAATTATCGATTTCGAAAAAGACCCAATTGATGCGGCGGTGGTCTGTTTTGATCTGTTTTTCCATTCCGTTAATTAATTCAACGGCTTCCCCGACACTTAAATTCGGTGGCATTTCGGCTTTTACGGCCACCATTACTTGGCTGCCGTGGCTAATAGCCCAAATATTCAGTACGCGAGTGACACAGCTTTGTTTTTCCAGATAACGGTGAACTGCATCGCGGATTTGCGCATCGGCTTCCCCGAGTAGCAAAGAATGCACTTCCCGGCCAATTAAAATCGCTACGACTATCAACAGTGCGCCGATCAACATTGAGCCAATGGCGTCGTAAAGCGAATTGCCGGTGACCATGGTCAAACCCAGCATCGCGGCGGCTATCACCAGGCCAAGCAGTGCGGCCAGATCCTCGCCGATCACCACCATCAATTCGCTGGATTGGGTTTCTTTAAACCATTGCCAAATTTTGCGATCGCCACGTTCGCTTTCCATCGCCCCCAGTGCGGCTCGCAATGAAAAACCTTCCAAAACTACGGCTATAGCCAATATCGTCAGCGCGATACCGGCGTTTTCCACGGCTTGCGGTTCGTGATATCGCAACCAGCCCTCGTGGATCGAAAACAATCCGCCAACCGAGAATAGGGTAATTGCCACCATCATTGACCAAATATAGGCTTCCCGGCCATAACCCATAGGATGTTGCTGGGTTGCCGTCCGCGCCGAACGTTTCATGCCGATAAACAGCAACACCTGATTGCCGCAATCGGCAACGGAATGGATGGCTTCCGCCAGCAGCGAACCGGAACCGGTCCAGACTGCCGCGCCGGTTTTGGTCAACGCGATGCCCAGATTTGCGGCGAACGCGACAATAATGGCTGAGGTGGAATTGCTATGAGACATGGATTTTGGGCCGAATAAAATGTTGAGTAAGGCTGCGATCATTTGCGGCAAACACTACCGGAAACGCACCTGCTAATTATGCGAATTTTAGATTAGTCGCGTGGATTTGCTGCAAATACTTAGGCGATTTATGGCAATAAATGCACCCAAAGCAAGCGACTTGCCGTTGACTGAGCGGAGCCGAAGTCAACCGTTTGCTTCGGCTACTTTGGCGTCGCTCAGCACAAGTCCGCTCAGCGAACGACATATTTGTCATTGCCAATGGGTATAAACGTTCTCAAAAATCACCTTAGCTATCCACAGGCAGGTGCCAGTAGTAGTGATCCGCCGTTGAATTTATCGGTTTAGCAGCTCGGGCGACAGCGGCTGATTTTTAGCAGTGTGGCGTTGCTGCCGATGACGCATTGGTCGACCGCGCCGTTTTTGTAACCAGCGAATTACACCGGTGATGAACAGCAGCGGGCAGAGCAAGCCGGAAATTAACACCAGCAATTGGCCGGTCAAGCCGAACGCTTCTCCGGTATGCAAAGGATGCAGCCAGTTGATGATTGTATCTGAACTTCCAAGTTCGTCGGGATTGCTGACCGCCAACACCTGGCCGGAATATTGATCGACCCAGACATTGGTTTTGGGAAAGCGCTGACTGGGTTCGCCAGTCTGGCGCAGATTGATGCGGTAGCTGCCATTGGCGTCGTGCGGTGTCTCTATCCAACACAGGCGCGCCTGCGGAAAACGGGCTTGGCCGACCGCGACGGCTTGATCCAGGCTGATACGTGCTGGGTTGTTTTGGGTTATGGCCGATTTTGGCGCGGGCGATGCTTGCAAAGGCGAGAAATAGCCCAGTATGGGATTGACGTATTGCGGAATCTCCAAGGCAATCCCTGTGACCGCCAACACCATTATCACGATCAAACTGTAGACGCCGGCTAGTTTGTGCAAGTCGTAATTCAAGCGTTCGCGGCTGGCATTTCGCTTTAGGCTCAAAGCGCTCTTCAATTTATGAAGAGGCGGCCACCAGAGATAGACTCCGCTGACTAAGGAAATCAGCAACAAGCCGCCCAGAATAGCCATCAAAATCTTACCCAGATCGTCCAGCAACAGTTTGTAATGCAAATCGTAGAGCCAGGTCATCGCAAATTCGCCCCAGAAGCGATTGGCGAGTACCGTGCCGGTAAACGGATCGACTGACAGCGTCAGCGGCGCAAAGCCATGATGTGCGGTTTCTCCGGGTTTGTAGTAACGGGCGGTGATTGCGCGCTGCGGGTCTTCGGGAATTTCCAGACGCCAGCCGCGTTGCCGCGTGGGTTCAGTCCGGCGCAAGGCTTGAAAAATATCCTCGTAGCTTTGCCGTTGGGTAGTTGATTCGGAAATGATCAGCTGCGGATTCAGCCATTCGTCCAGATCGATATAAAACACCAGCAGGCTGCCGCTCAGGCCGACCATGGCGATGATCAAACCCAGCGACAGTCCGAGATATAAATGCACGGCCAGCCAGAACTGGCGTCTAGCCTGCCTCTTGCTGGCCGTTGCTCTCATGTTTTACGTTAGCTTAGTAGTCGAACTTGACGTTCACGGCGCCGTAGAACGCAACGCCGTCGCCGGGCGAGAAGAACGGTTGGGCGGTAGCACCGAAGGTTTCGTCGTACCACACGTATTCCCGGCGAACATCGGTCAGGTTTTTGGCCTGAAATTGCAATTCCACTTCCTTGGTCACCTGATAGCCCAAATCGAGGTTCAGCAGGGCATATTCGCCGTATTTGCCGCGTTGATTGGCTTGATCGACAAAGTAATCGCCTTGGCCACTGGTCCACAGCGAAGAACGCAGTTGCGGCAGGATTTGGTAGTCGATACCGGCCGAAAACAAATAATTCGGGGTATTGACCACCTGATTGCCGGCGGTGTACTCCATCGTGCCGGCTGCGACTGCGGGCGGGTTAGTGACTTTAGCTTCCTGCAAAGAATAGGATGCCCAAACGCCGACTTTGTCGGTCGGATAGACCTTGACCTCAATGTCCACACCCTGGCGTTTGGTCGCACCGATCATCGTCGAGTCGACGCTGGCCAGATTGCGGCTGATTTCGTTGCTGGCGTCTTGTGCCCAATAGGCGACCCGGCCCTCGGCCCAATCCACCGGCTTTAGCTTGATTCCAACTTCCCAACCGTCATTCAACGAGGGGCCGATGTTAGCTTGGTTGCGGCCGATGAAGGTGGCTTGTCCCAGGCCGACCTGGAAAGTGCGGCCCCAGTTACCGTAAAGGCTGTAACCTTCTATCGGCGTAATCACCGCGCCGATTTTGGGTTGCGAAATCGTGCCGTAATCGTTCAACGGAGAAGAGCCGAAGGTCGTGCCGGGGCGATAGTTGAAAAAGCTGCCGTCGATGATGTCGGCGCGGTAGCCTGGCGTCAGCTTCAACCATTTGAAAGGCTTGATGACTGCCTGGATGTAGCCGCCGTAGTTTAGGAAGTCCCATTTCTCGTCATTGCGCAAACCGCCGCTGTTGCGAGCTCGGCTAGTGGTTAGATAACGTAGATATTTGTTTTCCTGCTGCTGGAAGTCAAAGCCGGTTTCCAGCGAAAAGTCGTCCAGCCAACTGACCACCGGATGGTAGGTCAGCGAGGTCATCGCGCCATACTGGATTTCGTCGCGGTCGCGTTCTTGTTGCGTCGCGCCGGGTCCGTAGGTCACGTAACGCTGGTCGTCGAACAAGTTGCCGTAAACCTTGGACGACCAGAATAAAGTCTTGCTAACGTTGACGTCTAAATGGGTGCTGACTTGACCAACTGTACGTTTGCCGCCGTCGCTGGCATTTCGGGCGAAGGTTTGGGTTTGGTTAAGTAACTGTTCCTGGTAAGTCATATAGCCCGGCTCTTGGGCGCCGGCTTCGCTCCAGCGGGCGATCAAACCTATTTTGTATTTTTGGTCGTCCGGGGTGTAAAACCACTTGCCCGAAAAGCTGTTTTTATCGGTATCACTGTGGTCGCGGTAACCGTCGCTGGCGCGATAGGATATTTGATAGTTTTGCGAGAAACCGTCTTTTTCGTAGCCCAGTCCGGATTGGATGTCGTGGGTGTTGAAACTGCCGTAACCGACCCGGCCCTTGACGTAGTTGCCGCCGGTGGTGGTGTTCATGCTGATGTTGCCGGCGAAGGAGTGCAGGCCGTAGCGGGCGTCGTTGGTGCCGCGCACCACTTCGATGGACTCGATGTCCAGCGGAAACAGCGAGTCGATGAAATAAGTGTCGCCACTGTTGGTGTTGCTGGGAACGCCGTCGATCAGTAATTTGACCGCGTTAACCCGGCCTTCGCCATTGAAGCCGCGAAACGACATTTTTCCGGTGGTGATGCCTTGGCCGAATTGAGTCACCTGAACGCCGGGCATGCGGTGGAACAAATCGTAGGCTGTCAACACGTTTTGGTCGGCGATCTTATCGGCGTACATGATGTCCACCGAAGTGGCGATGTCCTTGCCGGTTAATTTTACACTCTCGGCTTGATCACTCACTGTGACCGCACCTAGCTCGAAAATCGAATCGTCCTTGATGGCTTGGGCTTTTGGCGCTGGGGCCTTTTTAACCGCAATAACACCCTCGCCAACTTGTTCGAATTGCAAACCGTTGCGGCTGAGTACCTTCTCTAAAGCCTGTTGCACGGTAAAGCTGCCTTTCAGTGCTTCGGCTTGCATGCCTTGTACAACCGAGTCGGCGTAAATCAATTTGGTGTTGGTGGACTTGGCCAAGCTATCCAAGGTCGCTGCCAACGGCTGGGCCGGAAGGTCTATGTTAGCGTCGGCGGCAACGACAGTCATCGCGTTCAAGGATGCCGTCAATGCGAAGGCCAGCAGCGGTAGGTGTGGACGCTGTTTTCCGGAAGGTTTGGGTTTAAGTTTGTAATTCATAATCATCTCCTGTTAGTCGTGGGCAGCAAGATTTTTTGACTTGCCATACCCTATTAACGAAGCAGGTCGGCCAAACTGGACAATTTGGTTGAATATTTTTTCAAGCTAACGGGCATACAGCACGATGGTCTGTTTTTGGCGCTGTACGCGGATGGGTAGGATTTTTTCCAAGGCTTGCAAAAACGGCTTGAGGTCGGCGGAATTGAAACTGCCACTCAGGGTTTGTTTTGCCAAAGCGGGATCCGCAAACGCAAAGCGTACGGTGTGATAGCGCTCCAATTCTGCGACGACTTCGGCTAGCGGGGTGTGATCGAACAGCAGCTGGCCGCTGGTCCACGCCGCCACTTGTTCGACACTGGTTTTCCCCGATTTTTGCCAGTGGCCGTTTTGGTCAATTTTGCGGCTGAAACCGGCGGCTAAATTTTCGCCAAACCAGCTGCGGCCGGCGAGCAAGGAAACTTCGCCTTCCAACACCGATACGGCGGTGCCGAGCGTATCGTGTCGCACGTTAAACACGGTGCCGATGTCTTTAATTTGTAAATCGCCGGTATGCACGGTAAACGGACGCCAGGCCTGATGGGCAACCTTGAACATGGCTTCGCCTTGCTGCAATTCGATCTCGCGGCGCCACCAGGACAGACGTACACTCAGTTGCGTGTTTGTGTTCAATTGCATTTGCGAGCCGTCGGCTAGCTGCACGGTTTGTTGTTCGCCTATGCTTGTCCGGTAATCCGTGCCGGGTGTGCTGTAGTCCAGCCACGCCCCGGTTAAAATTGCGCCAAGCAGCAGGCAGCCGGTTAAAGCTTTGCTGTTTCGCCAGATGCGGGGTCGTGCCGAGCGTGCGGCATCCAAACCCGTTATCTTGCGGGTTTTCAGGGTATCCAAATCTCCCCAAAGGCCTGTCACTTCTGCGTAAGCCTGCTGATGTGCCGGATCTTGCAGAAGCCATTGCTCGAATGTTTGAAGCTGTTTGTCGTTGCAGTGTTCGGATTGCAACGCCACAAACCATGTCGTCGCTTGTTTCAGAATCTGTTGTCTTTGGGAAATGCCGGGTGCTTTCATCAATGCGCCTGTTTAGTATTGCGGATCGATTAGTAACTGATGGCAGTGCAACATGGCCTTGACCAATTGGCGTTGCACGGTTTTTTCGGAGATGCCCAATTGTCCGGCGATCTGGGCATAGCTTAATTCGTCGATCTTGCGCAGCAGTAAAATATGCCGGCATTGCCGGGGGAGGCTGGCGATAGCCTGCAGCAATAGTTCGCATTGCTGACTAAGAATGGCAAAGTCTTCCGGCTGAATCAGCGGGCAAGTCAGCTCATCGTCGAGTGTTTGAGTCTTTGCGCCGCTGCGCTGATGGTGGCGGATAAAGTCTATCGACAATCGTTCGGCGGTGCGAAACAGGTAGCCGGGCAGATTATCGATATGTGTCAAACCGTCCTTGCCCAGCAGGCGTAAATAAGCCTCCTGGCTTAAATCTTGAGCGGTATCCGGACACTTTACCTTCTGAATCAAAAAATCGACGATGGCTTCCTTATGCCTGAGAAACAATTCGGCGATCTGATCATGCTGTAGGGCGATGGCGGACAAGCGACAAGCTCCGGGTTTTAGTGAGCGGAAGTTGGAAACCTCCGCAAGCTGTGTGCCAATAAGGATGGATAGCCGTCTAGCCTTTGTAATGCTTAGGCTAATGTTTTTGAAGAGAAAGAAAAAATAAGGATTCCGTATAAAACTATGTCATATGCCGCACTCGTCTCGGCATATGACATGGTTTTTCAGGTCAAAAAACATTTCCCGTGAAGTCAGGCTACGGTAGAAGTTAAAGCTTGTGCTGCGGATAGACGTGCTGGTACTGGGGCCGGGCGCCATGCCCGCCAATCCAAGGGTTTGCACTTGTGCCCTGTAGGTATCAAGCGCTAAACCCGCTTGCGATTAACCACATGTCCGTAGCCACACAGGTACTTCGCCATCCGCCGAGAGCCATAAAAAGGGTGCTGCGTATATTCCTCATCGAGCAGGCGCAGCAACAGACATTCATCTTCGTCAACGGCTTTCAGCTGCCACTTCAGTCAAACCATGTCCAAAACGCTGTTCGCATCCAAATTAGCTCTGCGTGTTGATTTACACAGCATTCAAGGCCTTAGCCTTCACCTCGTGCAAAATTGACAATCAATCGATTGATTGATATTTTGTAAATCAATCGATTGATTTTATTTCTAGCAAGCATTTCGCCGAGGCAGCATGGTCACAACCGAAAATTCCGCAACAGAAGTTCACGACGCACGTAGCCGACTGGTGATGTCGGCGTTGCGGTTATTTGCCGAAAAGGGCTACAAGGCCGCATCGACACGAGAAATCTGCGACACGGCGGGGGCGAATATTTCGGCTATCCGCTATTACTTTGGCGATAAGCAAGGGCTATATCGTGCGGCGTTTACCGAACCAATGGGTGATCTGCCTTGCGGCTCCAATGTAGCGGAATATGCTGATTTACCGTTACCGGAGGTACTGGGCAGGTTTTTCAGCGAATTTCTGGAGCCTTTTAAACGCGGGGAGGAACTGGGGCTGGTGATGAAGCTGCATTTTCGGGAGATGATCGAGCCGACAGGCGCTTGGCAACAGGAAATTGACGCGGAAATCAAGCCACAACATGCCGCACTGGTATCGCTGCTGAAAGCGCATTTGGGCTTGTCCGATACTGACGCCGATGTACATCGGTTGGCATTCGCGATGATAGGCATGGCGGTGTATTTTTATGTCGGACAAGAAATCGTATCAGCCATTTCCCCCCCAATTTTAACGACGCCTAAAGCGATAGATGTATTAGCGGAGCGCTTGGCCGGCTATGCGCTAGCCATGATCGAAGGCGAGGTAGCGCGTCGTGCGCAGGATAGCACTAATGAGCAATAACACACTGGCACCACTCTTTCATTTGGCATGGAGTGGTTTATTGATTAACACCGGTCTTCGCGATTTATTTTCGAACCAACACAACAGTTTCATCGGAGGAAAGTCATGAGCAAAGGCAAGATAGGCGCATTATTCGTCGGCGTACTATTAACCATAGGCATTGGTGTGGCCGTTAGCCGCGCCACCGAATCCGCCCCCTCAGTCATAGCGCCTATTGCCAACCCGGCGCTCAGCGTTTCCGTGATTCGCCCGGAAATGCGCGATATTCCGGTCAGCCTGACGGCGAATGGTTCTATTGCACCCTGGCAGGAAGCGGTGATCGGTGCTGAAGTCGGCGATCTGCGCCTGAGTGCGGTCAACGTACAGGTGGGTGAAGCGGTGAAGAAAGGTCAGGTATTGGCGACATTTTCCGACGAAAGTGTACTGGCCGATGTCGCACAAAGCCGAGCGGTGTTGGCGGAAGCGGAAGCCAATCAGGCCGATGCACGGATCAACGCCGAACGCGCCGAGCGGCTTGCCAGCAAAGCCTTGAGCGCGCAACAAGTCGGGCAATATCTAACCAGTGAAAAAACTGCCAACGCCAAAGTACAGCTAGCCAAGGCGCAGTTGGATGCGCAATTATTGCGTTTGAAATATACCAAGGTATTGGCCAGCGACGACGGGGTGATTTCCGCGCGCGGCGCCACCTTGGGCGCGGTCGCCACGAAAGGCCAGGAATTGTTTCGTTTGATTCGGCAAAACCGCCTGGAATGGCGCGGCGAGCTTACCGCCGCCGAAATGACGCAACTTAAACCCGGCCTTAAGGTGAGGGTAGAAGTGCCTAATGTCGGCATTATAGACGGTCGCATCCGTTTCTTGGCACCAACCCTGGATGTGCAAAACCGCAACGGGCTGGTTTACGTTGATTTACCCAATGCCGTGCAGAGCGGCCTGCGCGCAGGCATGTTCGCCCGTGGCGAATTTGATTTGGGCAACTCTACCGGACTGACCGTGCCGCAACAGGCTTTGTCTTTGCGGGATGGCTTTAGCTATGTGTTTGTGCTGAGCGAGCAAACCGAGGATCGGGCGCGCGTCAAGCAGGTGAAAGTGCAGTTGGGTCGCAGAAACGGCGACCAGCTGGAAATTTTAGCGGGAGTTGCCGTCGACGATCGTCTGGTGGCCAGCGGTGCGTCCTTTTTAGCGGATGGCGACAGCGTGCGGGTGTTAGCACAATGAATGTTTCCGCCTGGTGTATCCGCAACCCCATTCCGGCCATGATGTTGTTCGTGCTGCTCAGTTTCGCCGGTTTGCTCAGCTTTAAATCGATGAAAATCCAGAATTTCCCCGATCTGGATTTGCCCACCATCACGGTCTCCACCACGCTGCCCGGCGCTTCGCCGTCGCAACTGGAAACCGAGGTGGCGCGGAAAATCGAAAACGCCATCGCCACCTTGCAAGGGCTGAAACACATCACCTCCAAAGCCCAGGACGGCAGCGCCACCATCACCGCCGAATTTCGCCTGGAAAAACCGGTGCAGGAAGCCTTGGACGATGTGCGTTCAGCAGTGTCCAAAGTCCGCGCCGATTTACCGGGCGACCTGCGCGACCCAATAGTCACCAAGCTGGATTTGGCCGGCTCGCCAATTTTGGCCTTAACCGTCAGCTCCGCGCAGCGCGATGAAGAAGCCCTGTCCTGGTTTGTCGAAGACACGGTCGCCAAGCGTCTGCTGGCGGTGCGTGGCGTCGGTGCGGTCAATCGGGTGGGCGGCGTTAGCCGGGAAGTGACGATTGCCTTGGACCCGGTCAAGCTGCAAGCTTTGGGCGCGACAGCGGCAGACATTTCCCGGCAATTGCGGCAAATCCAGCGTGAGAGCGCCGGCGGTCGGATCGATTTGGGCAGCGGCGAACAACCGTTGCGCACCTTGGCGAACGTGGCCTCGGTGGAGGAAATACGGCCCTTGCAGCTTTCACTGGCCGATGGCCGCCACATTCGGCTCGATCAAGTCGCCAAGGTGGACGACTCGGTAGCAGAACCGCGCGCGCTGGCGTTGTTGAACGGCAAACCGGTGGTGGGCTTTGAAGTGACTCGCAGCCGGGGCGCCAGCGAAGTCGAAGTGGGTGCCGGCGTACAAAAAGCCTTGGCCGAATTGCGTGTCGCCAATCCGGATGTCGAATTCACCGAAGCGTTTAACTTTGTCACGCCAGTCGAGGAGGAATTCCAAGGTTCCATGACCATGCTTTACGAAGGTGCCTTGCTGGCGGTGTTGGTGGTTTGGCTGTTCTTGCGCGATTGGCGGGCCACTTTTATTTCCGCTGTCGCATTACCGCTATCGGTGATTCCGGCTTTTGTGGGCATGGATTATTTGGGCTTCTCGCTGAATGTGATCACGCTGTTGGCCTTGTCCTTGGTGATTGGCATTCTGGTGGACGACGCCATCGTCGAAGTGGAAAACATCGTCCGCCACTTGCGGATGGGCAAAACGCCTTACCAGGCCGCAATGCAGGCCGCCGACGAAATCGGCTTGGCCGTGGTGGCTACCACGTTTGCGCTGGTAGCGGTATTTTTGCCGACCGCGTTCATGAGTGGGGTCGCCGGCCGGTTTTTCAAGCAGTTCGGCTGGACGGCGGCACTGGCAGTATTGGCGTCGTTGGTGGTCGCCAGGATGCTGACGCCGATGATGGCGGCGTATATGCTGAAAGACCTTAGTCACTCCGAGCCTAAGGAAGGCTTCGTCATGCGCAACTATATGCATTTGGCGAGCTGGTGCCTAAGACATAGGTTCACCACCATCTGCGGTGCTGCGGCATTCTTTGTTGGCTCGCTGTTTTTGATTCCGTTGTTGCCGACCGGCTTTATCCCGGCGGACGACAATCCGCAAACCCAGGTATTCGTGGAGTTGCCGCCCGGTTCGAGCCTGGCGCAAACGCGCGCTTCCGCCGAAGCGGCCAGGCAATTGATTGCCGGTATCGACTATGTAAAAACGATTTACACCACTATCGGCAGCGGTTCGGCGGGTAGCGACCCGATGGCCGGCAACCAGGGCGCCGGCGAGGTCCGCAAAGCCACGTTGACGATTACCTTGGCCAATCGCCAGGACCGCCCGGTGCGTAAACAGGCCATTGAGCAAAATATCCGCCAGGCCTTGCAAAAATTGCCCGGCGTGCGTACCAAGGTGGGATTGGGCGCTTCCGGCGAGAAATATGTGTTGGTGTTGAGCGGCGACGATCCGCAAGCCTTGAGCGCCGCCGCTCGCAACCTGGAACGCGACCTCAGAACCATTCCCGGCCTGGGCAGTATCGCCTCCAGCGCCGCGCTGGTGCGACCGGAAATAGCGGTACGGCCGGACTTTGCCCGCGCTGCCGATCTGGGCGTGACCACCACCGCGCTGGCGGAAACCCTGCGCATTGCCACCTTGGGCGATTACGATTGGTCTTTGTCCAAGCTCAATCTGGCGCAACGCCAGGTGCCGATGGTGGTGAAATTGGCCGATGAGGGCCGGCAAGATTTGAGCGTTTTGGAACGCTTGGCTGTGCCGTCTGCAAAGCCGGGCATCGGCGCGGTGATGGTCGGCCAGGTGGCGAAACTGGAACTGTCCAGCGGACCCGCCGTGATTGACAGGTACGACCGCTCACGTAATGTCAATTTCGAAATCGAATTATCCGGCCAGCCACTGGGTGACGTCGCCGCTGCGGTGGAAAATCTGGACAGCATTAAAAACTTGCCGGCTGGCGTGAAGCGCATCAACATCGGCGACGCGGAAATGATGCAAGAGTTGTTCGCGAGCTTTGGTTTGGCGATGCTGACCGGCGTGTTGTGCATCTTCATCGTGCTGGTGTTGCTGTTTAAAGACTTCCTGCAACCCATCACCATTTTGGCGGCGCTACCGCTGTCGTTCGGCGGCGGCTTCGTGGCGCTGCTGTTGACCGGCAAGGCTTTTTCTATGCCATCATTGATAGGTCTGGTAATGCTGATGGGGATAGCCACCAAAAATTCGATCCTGCTGGTTGATTACGCCATTATCGCTCGCCGCGAACAGGGCTTGAGCCGGGTGGATGCGCTATTGGATGCGTGCCACAAACGGGCCCGGCCGATTGTGATGACCACAATTGCGATGGGCGCCGGCATGTTGCCGATTGCGATCGGCATGGGCAACGCCGATTCCTCCTTCCGCAGCCCGATGGCGGTTGCGGTGATAGGTGGTTTGGTGACCTCCACCTTGCTGAGTCTGTTGGTGATTCCGGTGGCTTACACCTATCTGGACGATTTCAAAAATCTGGGCATGGCAGTTTGGAAACGCTTTACCGGGCCCAAAACAGCGCCTGTTGAGTCGTGAGGTTTGACGCAAGGCCGGACCAATGGCGGTGGTCAGGAAGATGAATTGGTTGTCGGGGTAGGGCTTCAGGTTCTATCCCAACGAGCCTGCCGGCTGTTAATCGGTTACTGAAATAATTGTAGGGTACGCATCGCGTACCGTTGGAAAGTTATCATGGCGGCGAAAGCTAAAAGGTACGCGGTGCGTACCCTACGGGGCTGTTTTCGAGTCAGAATGGCGAAGGATATTTGGATGTTTTTGGAAGGATTTTTCCCAGCTCTACTACAGTGAGTTGAAGTGAATCAAGAACAGCCACAACAATTAGGTTATATACGGCTACAGAGACATCCAGTGCTTTTTCAGCTATCTCGGAGCTACATGATTCCCCTTTATGAATTATTGAATTTCTTATTTTTTGCAGTTCTGTACATTCTTTTAGCAGCGGGTCTTTTGCTCCGTTTCGTTGAACAGTCGAAAGGTCTAGGCCAGCTAACTCCTTGTATATTAGTCCTAATAACTCTTTGTAGCGATCAAAACCAGACTGTCCAAGTGTGTGCATCATAATAATTTCAGCAAATTTGGCATTATGTACCAAACCTTTAACGACTGGCTGTAGAATAGTTGCTTTAAGCAAAAGCTCGATAGATGTGACGAAGAATACAAGAGCTGCGGCAGGATGGTTCTCTTTGAGAAGTTCTTTACCTTCTTGAAGGACGTTTACTGCATGGCCCATAACCATTGGGTTTTCATAATAATAAGAACACAAGCAATCTAGCTTAAATTCGCCAATAGCTTGTTCTGAAATCTCTTCAATAAACTCAGACAATGCAATATCTTGTTCAATTTCATATTCAGTATTCATGGTTAAACAATCATCTCTTGAGGCGGAAACGGCAAACATGCCCGCTGTTAACCTAGCCAGCGTAGCCCGGATGGAATGAAATGAAATCCGGGAAAAAAGACTGTCAAACCCGGATTGCGCTTCGCTTCATATAGCTACGTAAGTCGGTTGAAATAGGTCAACTTGCTGACATTCAATTGGGTAGGGCAATAAAACGGGGCGTAGTAACCAGTCAATCAGCAATTCTCCTGCTGATCGACTGGTATACATTCTCATAAATTATGAGCTTTGACTGGGCAGATTGGCCCTGCAATGCAGGCGCTCTTAGGCGCGAGTTTGCAGAATCGCTACCGCAGGCAATTCCTTACCTTCCAGGAACTCCAGGAACGCGCCGCCACCGGTAGAGGTGTAAGAGACTTTGTCGGCGATGCCGTATTTGTCTATCGCCGCCAATGTGTCGCCGCCGCCGGCGATGGAGAAGGCAGGGCTTTCGGCAATCGCCAAGGATAGCGATTTGGTGCCTTCGCCGAATTGGTCGATTTCGAATACGCCGACCGGGCCGTTCCAGACGATGGTGCCGGCGGTTTTCAGGATTTCGGCGTATTGCTTGCTGGTTTCCGGTCCAATGTCCAGGATCAGGTCGTCGGCTTCGACGTCGGCGACGTTTTTCACGGTGGCCGCAGCGCTTTCGGAAAATTCTTTCGCGCAGACCACATCAACCGGTACCGGTATATCGGCGCCGCGTTCTTTTGCCGAGGCGATCAAACGTTTGGCTTCCGGGATTAAATCCGCTTCATACAAGGATTTTCCGACCGGGTAACCGGCTGCGGCAATAAAAGTGTTGGCAATCCCGCCGCCCACGATCAATTGATCGACTTTAGACGACAAGGATTCCAGCACGGTCAGTTTGGTGGATACTTTGGAGCCGCCGACAATGGCAACTAATGGCCGGGCTGGGGTTTCCAGGGCTTTGCCCAATGCATCTAATTCAGCGGCCAATAGCGGGCCGGCGCAAGCGACGGCGGCGTGTTCGGCTACTGCATGGGTCGAAGCTTCGGCGCGGTGCGCGGTACCAAAGGCGTCCATGACAAAAATGTCGCATAGCGCGGCCATTTTTTGGCCCAGTTCGGCGCTGTTTTTCTTTTCGCCTTTATTGAAGCGCACGTTCTCGCACAGCACTACTTCGCCGCGTTTGACTTCCACGCCTTCCAGCCAGTCTTTCACCAAACGTACGGGTTGACCCAGCAATTTTGAAAACCGCTCGGCGACGGGCTTCAAACTTGACTCTTCGTCATATTCGCCCTCGGTAGGACGGCCCAAATGTGACATTAAAATCACTGCTGCGCCGCCGGCCAATGCGGCTTCCACGGTAGGGACGCTGGCTTGGATACGCAAGTCGCTGGTGACTTTGCCGTCTTTCACAGGCACATTCAAATCTTGGCGAATTAATACGCGCTTGCCGGCCAAATCCAGATCGACCATTCGTTTGATAGACATAAGTTCTCCTTTGGTTGAAATAGTGAAAACATTATAAAGTGTAACGCTGACTGCAGCCTGAATTAAAAAATAACAGAATAGTCAGGTGCTTGGACTATATTTGCTATCCATTGCCTAAACTTTTACCGGCGGACTTATGTTCAAGTCGTTCATTTTTACGGTGTTCTGCGTGTTGCTAGTAACGGTTGATTCCGCGCGCTGCGAACCCGTGCCTGCCGCTGCCGGCGCCGACCAAATTCAGGTGTTGATAGACGTATCCGGCAGCATGAAACAGAACGATCCGGACAATCTGCGCATCGAGGCCAGTCGCTTGCTGGTCAATTTGTTGCCGGACGGTGCCAAGGCGGCATTCTGGTTGTTCGCGGAAAAAACCGCGCCGCTGTCGGCAACTGATTCGGTTAGTGCGGCCTGGAAACAGCAAGCCAGCAAAGCTATTGGGAATATTCATTCTCGCGGTTTGTATACCCACATTGAGGACGCGATCCAGACTGTTCTCGACCAAGGCTTTACGGCTGGTGGTAAGAAACACCTGATTTTATTGACCGACGGTTTTGTCGACATTTCCAAAGACATCATGCAAAGCGCGGATTCCCGCGAGCGCATCCTCAGCGAGTGGATACCCAAACTTCAACAGCAAAATATCAACGTGCAAACCATCGCGCTCTCTGAGCAAGCTGATAAGGAATTGCTGGAAAAACTGGCCTTCGAGACCGGCGGCTGGGCAGAAACCGCGCAATCGGCCGAACAATTACAGCGGGTGTTTTTGAAAATGGCCCAAAAAGCCGCGCCGAAAGAGACTTTGCCGCTGACAGATAATAAATTCCAGGTCGATAGCGGCATACACGAGTTTTCGGTGTTGGTGTTCAAAAAACCGCATGCCGCGCCCACCCAATTGGTGGCGCCGGACGGCAAAAGCATCAGTAAACAAAGCATGGTTGCCAATGTGTCTTGGCTGGAAAGTCAGTCGTACGACCTGATCACCGTCAAGCAACCGTTGATCGGCGAATGGCGTCTGGTGGCGGAAGTCGATCCGGACAACCAAGTCATGATCGTCACTGACTTGAAACTGCAACTTAGCGAGATACCTAATTTTTTGGGCGAGAACGAAACCTTGCCGATAAAAGCGCATTTTACCGACAAGGATACGCTGATAACCCGCGCCGATTTCCTGGGCATGCTGACCTTGGAAGTGATACAGGATCAGCAAGCACCGGCAAAAATGCAGGCCTTGGCTGCTGAGCCCGGTTTTTACCAGCATCAGGTCGAGCATTTCAGTTTGGGCAAGCATTTGCTGAAAATTGTTGCGGACGGCAAGACCTTCAAACGGGAAATTATTCATGAGATCGAAGTCGTTGCCACGCCGATTACCGTCGAGAAGCACGTCGATGCCGCTCAGCGCCAGGTTAGCTTAAAGCTGTTGCCGGACACCAAACTGATCGATCCCGCCGGCTTGGTGGTGAATGCAGTGATTAGCCAAACCGGACACGAGCCGGAAACCCGCCCACTGACAAATAAAGATGGGGTCTGGTTGCTGGATTTGGCTGGTTTGCCGCCGCAGACCACCACGCATGTCAATTTCAATGTCATGGCCAAAGACCATGACGGCAAGCCGTTGACGCCTGCGGTCACACCACTGAGTATCGACGACAGCTGGTTTAAACCGGCCGAGCAGCCGGCGGCGGTCGAACCATCTGGCAGCAAGTCCGAGCATCAAGAAGACCCAAATCAGGAAGCCTCCGCCGATTCGCACGGCGAGGCTGATAGCGAAACGCATCCAGCGCCCGCCGAGCATAAAACCAACTGGTTGTTGGTTGGCGGCATCCTGCTGGCAATCAACGTGTTCTTTGGTGTCGGCGGATTTTTTATTCACCGTTATCTGAAAAAAAGCCAAGCAGAAAAACAGCAACAGTTATTGGAGAGATTGTCATGAACCCATTCGATTCCGTGATAGTGATATTGGCGGGCGAGGCGCTGGCGTTTCTGACGCTGTTGGTCATCGTGCTATTTTTTATATCGAGAAACAGGCGCGGTAGGGAGATGGCCGATATTGATCGGTTTATTACCGAGCTTGAAGAGCAAGCCATCGTCAAAAATCGCTGGCTGGAGCAATTTCTGGAGGAAAACTGCGGCTTGGAAGCAGCGGAGATCGAACCACTGTTGCAAGAGGTTAACGCCTCTGAACGTGCTTTGTTTGAAGGGGTGATTCGTTTGTTTCTAAAACGCGAATTGGCATTGCTAAGCGAGATTGAGCAGCGCGTCGGCCGCTTAACCGAACCATATCAGAATTTGTTGGCAAATCGCGGAGCGATTGCGCCGGCCGCCACGACGCAAGAGTCCCCGCAAGCGAGTCAACTGGCCGGCATGGAGCGCATTAACCAGCAACTGGTGCGGCAGCTGGATAACGCGATGAAAACCATCGACGAAATGTCTGCCGAATATACCCGGGTGTTTAGCGGCAACCAAACCGCATTAGAGCTGGAAAACAGCAGTAAAAAAATGCTGCAAATTTTTTACGATGCTGAGCGTGGCGTCCGTGAGGGCATGACGGAGCCGGGAAAATGACTCAATCACTGTTGCTTATTCTATTGGCAGAGTTATCGCTGGTTTTGTCCACAGGCCTGATCGTATTGCTTATCGTGAATCGCCGGAATAAACGCCAACGGCTGGCGGGCATCGAAGAGTTGCTGGAAGACATTAAGGACAGGCAGGAACGGCGCGGCGACAGGTTGGCCTTGGCTTTGGCCGGTAAGCATCATGTAGACGAACAAACCGCGCAGGCTGTCAGCGAAAACCTGATCGCGGCGGAAAAGCAGTTTTTGTACGGGTTTGTAGAGCAGCAAATGCAGCAGCAGACGGTGGGCGGTTTTTACGAAAACCTGTGCCGTTTAATGGATAGTTATTTGGATGCTTTGCCAAATGCGCCAGAAAAGCCGGTTAGCGAAAAGTCCGCCGTCGATACTGAAGAGCCGCTTGTCGATTCCAAACCAGCAAAGCAGACGGACTCTGAGGCGGTGCCAGCCGAAGAGGCGCCGCCGCCACCGGATTGGGGCGACGTGTTCGACTAAGACCCTCTGGCATTGCGAATGAATTCGCACCTAAAGTCCTACGTTTAAGGCTATTGGCTTATTAACTTGGCGGAGGCTGGTCGAGTAACTTGATGCCGGTCAGTTTGCTGAAAAAATTCGCGGACCGCTTCGACACGCTATCTCCGCCGTAGACGCCGGATTGGGCGGTGCTTTCGAATACCACAATCGAGTGTGGTTCCACGGTATACCAATGTCTGCTCAGCGCTTTTTGTTCTGCGGGCTCGACAATATCATCGGGCGATTTTTGCGCGGTATCCACGGCCAGACACCAGCTCTTGCCTTCGATATGCGGCAGCTGCATATCGTGTTTGCTGTCTGACATGTTGAGTACTACGTGTAGGTCTGTTTCGTCTTTGCCTAATGCCGCCAGAGTAAACGCCAGCGTGCGGGTGGACGGGTCGTCCCAATGCGGCGGTTGATCCACCTCCAAGCCGTGCCAGCTGATGTCGGCCATGTCTTTGCCTTCCATCTTTCTGCCGGTGAGGAAGTTGCGGCGCATCAGGGCTGGATGGCGTTTGCGTAAGCGGATCATCTGTTGCACAAAGTGCAGCACATCGGCGTTTTCCTTGGCTTTATCCCAGTTTAGCCAGCTTAATTCGTTATCCTGGCAGTAGCAGTTGTTATTGCCTTGCTGGGTGTGCAGAATCTCGTCGCCGGCCAATAGCATGGGTACGCCGTGGCTAAGCAGCAAAATAGTAAAGGCGTTTTTCACCTGTTGCCGCCGCAGTCGGGAAATGGCCGGGTTGGGGGTTGGGCCTTCCGCACCGCAGTTGCTGCTGAGATTGTTACTGCAGCCGTCGCGATTGCTCTCGCCGTTGGCAGTGTTGTGTTTCTCGTTGTAGCTGAACAGGTCTTTCAGCGTAAAACCGTCGTGGCAGGTGACAAAGTTAATGCCGCTGATCGGTAAGCGATGCTGGTGTTGATAGAGATCGCTACTGCCGCAAATACGGGTGGCCACCTCGCTGATAATGCCGGTGTCGCCACGCAGGAAGCGGCGAATTACGTCGCGGTAGCGGCCATTCCATTCGCCCCAGCGATAGCCCGGAAAGTTGCCGACTTGATATAGGCCGGATGCATCCCAGGCTTCCGCGATCAGTTTGGTTTTCGCCAACTGTTCGGATAGTTCTATGCCCCAGACCAAGGGCGGATCCTGCAGTACGCTGCCGTCTTCACTGCGCGCCAAGGCGCTGGCCAGATCGAATCTGAAGCCGTCAACGTGCATTTCCCGCACCCAGTATTCCAGACAGCTGATGATGAAATTGGTGACTAAGGGGTGATTGGCGTTCACGGTGTTGCCGCAACCGGTGTAATCGTGAAATACCCGTTTATCCTGTTTGTCGGTCAAATAAAAACTGTTGCCGGTAATGCCTTTAAAGTTGATTACCGGGCCGTCGGCGCCGGCTTCCGAGGTGTGATTGAACACCACATCCATGATCACGCCGATGCCGGCCTTGTGCAGCGCTTTGACCAGATCGCGGAATTCGCGGATATGCGTACCTTGCTCCGGTGTGACGCAATAGCCGGGATGTGGGCTAAAGAAGCTGTGCGTGCTATAGCCCCAGTAGTTTTTCAAACCCAGGTCGGAGGTGTGCGGCGGCACGTCTTGCTCGTCGAACGCCATGATGGGCAGCAGTTCTACATGCGTGATGCCGAGTTTTTTCAGATAAGGGATTTTTTCGATCAGGCCGATAAAGGTGCCGGGGTGTTTAACCTTGGCGGAGGCATGGCGGGTAAAGCCGCCGACGTGCAATTCGTAAATAATGGCTTTTTCGCTGCGGATTGCCAGCGGCGTGTCGCCCTCCCAGTCGTAACGGTCGTCGACCACCACCGCGCGCATGGCGTGGTGGCTGTTATCGCCGGGTTTACAGGCGGCGGCGCGGTTCCATAGCTTATCGCTGATGGCGCGCGCCCAAGGGTCCAGTAATAATTTTTCGCGATCAAAGCGTAAGCCCGACTCGCTGGTATTGGCGGGGCCGTCGATGCGCCAAGCGTACCAAGTGCCGACTGGCAACTCTTCCACAAACACATGCCAGGAAAAAAACGTATGGTTTTTGTCCTTTTGTAAGGGTATGACTTGTAAGGGTTTTATGTTGTCTGATTCGGAAAACAGCAGCAATTCCACGTCTGTGGCATGACGGCTGGAGATGGAAAAGTTGACGCCGCCCTCGCTAACCTTGGCGCCGTGCGGATAGGGACTCCCTGACTTTAAACTGTATGGTTTGTGCATGCCCTTGACCGAGAAACTGTGAATTAGTACTGATTTTACTGCATATGGGGCCTGCAGGCCTATGCCTTGCGTAAATAATCGACAACGGTTAGAGTCTACAAAGCCTGATCGCTGCGGCGATACGTCGCGGAATGTCCGCTACCCACAGGATAAAACCTAGTCACCCGACCCGTTAACATTGCCGATGGCCTTATCCTCCTCACAGTCTCAAGTCCGCGCGCCGCTCTCTGCGGAGGAAATGCGGGCTATTAGTCTGGAGATTAGCCGGGGCTTTGCCCCGCGGCGGTTTAGAGCAGGCGCGGCGAGGTTGACGAGTACCGGCTTTTCGCCGCAAGAGCTGTTAAGCATTAGTCAGCAAATCAGTCGGGAGTTCGCCCCGCGTGCGGAAACGGCTATCGAGCTTAAGCGTGCCAAGCTGGTTGCCTTGCCAGTCGACCCTGAACATTTGCATGTGTATTGGCAGCTTGACGAAGCGCCGCAGGTAGCTGTGCCGATTGTCGAACCGGTAGAGGAGGTTCAGCCGTTGACCTTGCGTGTTTACAGTCAGTCTGACCCGACCGAAGCGGCAACAGCGCCAGCCGAGGCCATCCGCACTTGGTTCGATGTGCCGGTCGCTGCCGAACGCAGCCAGCAGCAGATCGCCTTGCCCGGCGACTGTGTCTATATGGCCGGCATTTACCAAGTGGCAATTGGCCGGCTAAACCAACAACAGGAATTCAACGCCTTGGCTTATTCGAATACTACCGCTGCCGCGCCGCAAATTTCGCCGATTACGGAAAGACTGTCGCCGGCGATGGCGCAGTTTATAATACTGCCGTCTCAAGCGTCTTCGGCGCTTGCCGTAACCGCGTCCGGCCAAAAAAGCTAATTTCTCGATGAACAAAGGCTATCTCAGCATCGTTTTGCATGCCCATTTACCCTATGTGCATCACCCTGAACACAACAGTTTTTTTGAAGAAATCTGGCTGTTCGAAGCGATTACCGAATGCTATTTGCCTTTGTTGGCAATGCTGGAGCGCCTGCATTACGATCAAGTGCCGTATCGGCTGACGTTGTCTCTGTCGCCGACACTGATGACGATGCTGCGCGACCCCTTGCTGCAAAACCGGTATCTACATTATCTGCAAGGCCGATTGGAACTGGCGGAACGCGAGTTGGAGCGCACCCGCCGTCTGCCGCAGTTTGAGCCATTGGCGCAGCTGTATATGCAGTGGTTTCAGGATGCTTTGCATCGCTACCAGCAACGCTATCAATGCGATTTGCTGACGGCGTTTCAACACCATCACAGCGCGGGCGGTCTGGAGTTGATTACAACCGCGGCCACCCATGGTTTCTTGCCACTGTTGAATGTCAGCCCGGTGTCGGTGCGCAATCAAATCGGCGTTGGCATCGCCAACTTTAAGAGTCAATTCGGCTTTGCACCCAGCGGGTTTTGGTTGCCGGAATGCGGCTACTATCCGGGTCTGGAACAGCTGTTGAAAGCCGAAGGTGTAACGTATTTTTTCGTCGATAGTCACGCGATCATGGACGCCGACCAGTCGCCGCGCTATGGTGTGTATGCGCCGCTGGATTGCGGCAATGGTGTGGCGGCGTTTGGTCGAGACCCTGCTGCGTCGCGGCAGGTGTGGAGCGCTGAAGAAGGCTATCCCGGCGATGGCGATTACCGCGAGTATTATCGCGACATCGGTTTCGATTTGCCCCTGGAATATATTGCACCGTATATTCTGGACGGCGAAACTCGGATCAACACCGGCATCAAGTACTATCGCATCACCGGCGCCAAGCAAACCAAGCAGGTTTACCAGCCGGAGCTGGCCAAGCTGAAGGCACGCCAACATGCCGAGGATTTTATCTTGCGCCGTCAGCAGCAAATCGATGCCTTAGCCGCGGAAATGCCGCAGGCACCGATTATCGTCGCACCTTACGATGCTGAACTATTCGGACACTGGTGGTTCGAAGGACCTTTATGGTTGGAGCAAGTATTACGCTTGGCGGCCAGCAGCGAAAACAGGATCCAGACCGTCAGCTGCGGCGATTATTTGCAATTGCCCTTGCAGCACGTACAGGCTATGCCGGCTGCCTCCAGTTGGGGCGAGCACGGTTATTCCAGTTACTGGCTGAACGAAAGCAACGACTGGATTTATCCCTTGTTGCACAAAGCCGCCGCCGAGATGGAAAAGCTGGCGGGCGATTTGCGCGGTTTTACTGTGAGTGATTTACAGCAACGGGCTTTAAATCAGGCCGCCAGATCGTTGTTGCTGGCGCAGTCTTCGGATTGGCCGTTTATCATGAAGGCCGGCACCACTATCGATTATGCGCGCAAGCGCATCACCGATCATTTGGCCCGTTTTAATTACTTGCACGATGCGATCCGCAAAAATCGTATCGATGAACGCTATCTGACAGCGCTGGAGATCATGGACGATATTTTTCCGGACATCGATTTTCGCCATTATGCCGCCTAGACAGATGCCCGTTTCGGGCAATGCCTAACTCAACCTCCAGGGGGAGCTATGGATAACATCCAATTGTTGTATGTAGCCAATAACGTGACCGGCAAAGCCGCGGCCTGCCAGCAATCCTTGCTGTTTTTGATGCGAGTCGCGGACCTGGATTATGACAAACAGGTGGAAGTACTCTGGGCCGGAGACGATGGGGTTTGGCACTTTTTGCCAGCCTTATTTAACCGCAAGGCGGAAGACGGCCAGGAGTATTGGCAGGCTGAAATCGTGTTTCCGCCGCAAGCGCATGCCGACATTCCCGGCGATATTCGTTTTGCTTTGCGTTTGCAAGCAGCCGGCAGCGAATATTGGGATAACAACGAAGGCGCCGATTATTTTAGCGGTGCCGGCAGCGGCGGCAGATTGACCGGTGCCGCGGCCATACTGCAATTGAGCCACGCCGAACAACTTCGAGATGGCCAGCATTCCGTGCCGATCAAGCTGGCGGTGGACGCCGCGCTGGAAATAGACCATGTAACCATACATTGGACCATCGATAATTGGCAACACAGCCATACCACCAGTTGCCGCCGGCAGGCCGTCAGAAAATCCGCCAGTAAAGCGGTTTATGCCGGTCTGCATCTTGCTCAGCTGTGGAGCGGACGGATCAAGGTAGGGGATGGGTTTCGTCTGCAATACAGCATCTGCTGCGAAAACAAGGCGCAGACGCTATGGGATAACCGCGCCGGCCAAAATTACATTCTGAGCCGCGCACCGCTGCGACTGTTGATTTTGAATCTGCATTGTTACCAGGAAGACGAGCAAGACCGAAAGTTCTGGCAAATTGCGCATGCCATAGACGAACTGGACGCCGATATAGTCTGCTTGCAAGAAGTGGCTGAGCACTGGAATGACGGGCATGGCGATTGGCCCTCGAATTCCGCAAATATCATCAATCAACGGTTGCCCCAGCCGTTTCATTTGTATAGCGATTGGTCGCACCTGGGTTTTGATAAGTTCCGCGAGGGCGTGGCCATTCTCAGCCGTTATCCCTTGGCCGAGCAAGAGGCGCGCTATGTGTCCGATAGCCATGACGCCTACAGCATCCATTCCCGCAAAGTGGTGTCAGCGCGGATCAAGGTGCCTTACATCGGCACCATCGATGTATTTTCCGCGCATTTAAGTTGGTGGGAAGACGGCTTTCAGCAACAATTTCAACGGCTATCCGCTTGGGCCGATGGTAAACGCAGTGGCGAGGTGGATGCCACCTTGCTGTGCGGCGATTTCAATATCGCCGCCGGCTCGACTGGCTACCAATTAGTGGTCAACGGCCATCAATACGACGATCAATATCTGGCCGCCAACGCCCCGGCGCTGTTCGAACAGATTTTTCGGGTGAACGATGCACATTGGCGGGATTATCTGGCCGACGATTATCGGATCGATTACATTTTCATGGACAGAGATAGCGGTTTGCGGGCCGGCTCGGCGCGAACTGTGTTCACCGAGCAGGACTACGGACCGGTGTCCGATCATTGCGGCTATCTGATGACCTTTGAGCCGCTATAGACTAAATTGCTAAGGCGATTTTACGATTGAATTTAAGCTTGTTTAATTAGGCAGCACGATATGCAAGTAGCAGAACATTACGCCAGACCGGTATTTGGCAAACTCGGTGGTTGTTTTCAACGCGGTAACGACTTTAGGGAAAGCTTCGACGTTCGCTGGGGCAAGATAGACTTCGACATGTCGCATGGCATTACCGCCAATTTGAAGGTGGTAGTGAAGGTGTATAGGGAGTCGATTTGCGAAACCTATATCGTCGATACCGATGCTTACGATGTGCAGTGGGATAAGCACAAACGCTCGACGCGGGATTTTTACGTCATGCCTTATTCCGCGCAGTTCGGCAACATCAGCTGCATCAAATTTTCGTTTATCGTGCATTTGGGCGAGCACTCCATTGCCTCCCGCCACGATTACATTTTTATGGACGGCGACCAGTTGCGCGATAACCACCCGCAGCAGCGCCATATTAACGAGCATTGGGCTACGCCCAACCATTTCCGCAGTTACGAGCTGGACCCAGGCCAGTTGCAAAGCGATGTGGATTGGTACAACCATCATTTCGATTCCTTGCAACTGACGCCAAAATTCACCAAGGGCCAACAGTTTCATCCCTATCACCCCAAGCGCTTTATTCACGATCATATCGATAAAGTCATCGCGGCCAAACACAGCCAGCCTGACCGCTTATGCACCATCAAGGTCAGCGTGGATTGCATCGACGACGGCGATTTTATTAACCACTTGATTCACGCCAGCCAGCAGGGCGTGTGGGTGCAATGCATCGTCGATTGGCGGAAGATGACCCTGACCAATAGTCAGAATTATGCGCGCTTGAAACGTTCCGGCATCGAACTGGTAGGGGTGTTTTGCACGCCCAAACACCACTTGATCGAAGTGGAGCCGGACATGCACACCAAGTTTGTGATCTTCAACGACGAAGATTGCATCATCGGCTCGTTCAACATCACCTTTGATCGTTGGTGGGCCAACTGGGAGTCGGGGATGAGCTTTCATTCCAAGGGCGTGAGCCGCTTGTTGGATAATATTTTCCAAAGCCAGCGCGGCGGCGTGATCCAAAAGTACGGCGTCGATCCGCTTAGCCCGTTCAATTTGTTATACACCTTCGGCCGGCACACCATGGCCAACGGCAGAGTTTATCGGCCGCATCACGCCATATTGGCGGAAATTCACCGCGCGCGCCGTTCTTTGAAACTGTGTTTATTTTTGATCGGTGACTTGCTGGGCGATCATCACGACAGCGTGGTCCAAGCCTTGATTCAAGCCCGCGACCGTGGTGTGGATGTGCAATTGCTGTTTAACGGCCACTTGGCCCGGCAGGGCAAGATCGGCGTTGAGCGCAGCATGGCCGATGAACTGGCACGGCCGCTGTTACCGGCCGTGCAACGCTTGCGTGACGCCGGGATACGCGTGGGTTTGGTCTACGGCCAGGACGACTTGCCGGTACCTTACTCGCCCATCCACAGCAAATATTGCGTAATCGACGATTACATCGTCATCGATGGCAGTTTCAACTGGTACAACACCTCGGTGTTCTCCCACGACTTGATCGTCGTCGCCGCCAATAGAGACGTGGCGCAGCCATATTTGTACGAGTTTGGGCAGATTCAGCGCTTGTTTAGGGTGTTTTATTGACAAACGTTTCAGGCGTGCGCCCAACCAAGTCATCCGGAATCAGGGAAAGCCAGTGATAAGGCTTTGGCTCGGTTTGCAAGCCCCCGTGGAGTTATCAAGAACTCCTCTGTACTTTCTCTTACAAGCAGATTTCAAGCAACAATTGATTGGGACTATTTATGGCTTTCTAGCCCCAATTCACGGGTGGTTCGCATATGGTGGATTTGATCAATTACCTTACAGGTGGTCAATTTTCAGCCGGCACCAACGTCTATAGCCACTAAAAGCATCAAAATACCTCACCTACTTTTCGAAGAGAATCGGTCGGATTTTGCATATCAGTGGGTAGAGTAGTTATTTGCTGGTGCGTTTACGGAATGGCATAAGCAACTCATCGACTAGGGTATCTGGTATTGGATTATTAATGCCGTACTGTTGCGGAAGCTGATGGCGGGGCAAATAAAACGTGCCAAACAATTTATCTACCCAGGGCAGTAATGCCGAGTAGTTTTTATTGATTACCTCGGGATTGTCGTTGGCATGGTGCCAATGATGGAATGCCGGGCTAGTAATTAAATATTCAAGGAAACCAAGACGAATTCGACAATTAGTATGAATGAAAAAGCCCCATGTGGTGTTAAAAATCAAAATCATAGCTACAAGATCCAAGATGTCGCTGTTGGCTCGATGGCCGAGTCCCACAAGCAGCAGAAAACTAGAGCTAACTGATCGATCAAACGCCAAATCAATAGGATGCGCCCGAGTATTCACCAGCCAATCAATCTCTGTTGGACTATGGTGGATAGAATGAAAGCGCCATAAATAAGGAACTTCGTGCGACCAACGGTGAGCCCAATAATACGCAATTTCTCCCAGCACCAGCGTAGCGGCTAAACGGCACCAAAACGGCAACTCGCCGACCCAAAAGTAAACACTCTGCGGGAGTTGAGTTTGTACTAGTTTCGCCGGATAAAGAATGGCCACCACAAAAAAAGCGGGGATAATACCGCCCATGAAATAATAAAAAAGGTCATCGATAAAATTTTTACGGAAGACCTTTTGTTTTTTTACTGGCCACAAGCGCTCTAAAGGGGTTAAGAGCAACATGATAATTAGCAGCCAAGCAGCCAGTCCCAATAATCTTGGCGTGCTCTCAGAGAGCAATTGTACCCATTGATTTATCAGTTCCATGCTTTACTCGATAGTCACAAAAAAACGGCGCTTGTGGAGTAAATCAAAAGCGCCGAATTACTTCGATCAATCTGGAATGCTGTCAGAAAAATGCGGATTAAATTGATTTTCGTCTGCCGTATCCGATTAGACCCAAAATACCAGAACCGAACAACCAAATGCCAGCGGGAACGGGGACGGATGAGATTTGTGTCAAGGTGACGCCATCGAGATTAAGGATTTGGGGATTCGCGCCTGGCAAAAATGTTGCCAGAAACTTTAAGGTCTCTGAGGTGTTGGTCGCGGTAAATTGTAGAGTATCGGTAATCCAGGTGGTATTGGTTAAGGTGCTAGATCCAGTTTGGTTTCCAAAAGACACTTCCCATCGTGCCAAGCCATTAGGGTTGGTATGTTCTTCATTCGATTCAAATGACAGGCGGTAAGTTGCTCCAATAGTCAGGTTGTCAATGGTTTGATAAAGACCACCAGCAGAGAATCTGGGCGCAAAAGCGTTTAAGTCCTGAATACCAAAATAAGATCCGCCATCACTACTGAGGATTCCGGGCTCAAAAGTATTCCATAATTCGCCTCCGGGAGTGATTAATGTCCAACCCGTCGGTTTGCCAAGGGAAAAGTTCATTGATCCATTGGTTACCAAATTTGTTACCGGCGAAGCCTGTGTTGTTGTATTTAAGAGCAGAACAAATGCTGCGGAGACTGTCGTTAATTTTTTACTAATATGCTTCATGATTAATTCCCAAGTCGACTTGATAAAGTGTATTTTTTTGCGGCTTTGTTACAAAGAAATCAAAAGCCGAATAAATTTCCTCTAACCCGCGAACGTTCCGCGGAATAAAGGTAACTAATAAATATTGGGCAATATAGCGACAAACCACAGTTAGCCTCGCATAGTCAAAGCAAACTTAGTGCCAATATAAAAAAACGCTTTCTATTTAGATAGATAACTAACGGCTAATTTAACCCGCATTGATCAGTGTAAAAAAAGCTGACGTTCACGTGCGTAGTCTTAACTTGCAGTCAGCGTTTTTACACAGGCTATTTAACGATGCGCTGCTGATGGCCATTTACCCAGAGAGCACAACTGGAAGCGTAAGCCCGCTGGGCTTGTTATGGCATAGCGACCGTGGCAGCATAGGCTTCGGAAAGTCAACGAACGCTATTAAAGGAGTACGGTATCCGGCAGAGCATGAGCCGTAAAGGCAACGGCTGGGATAATGCGGTATCGGAACGTTTCTTTCATCCATAAAAACCGAGCTGATACACCATCATCCCTACCAAACCCGCGCTGAGGCTAAGCAGGCGGGGTTTGAATATATCATAACCACGAGTGATAGCATTCTATCGATGGTTATCAGTCGCCCGTGACATATGAAAGGCAGCCAAAAGCTGCTTAGTCGTGTGTCCGGAAAAAGTGTTGACACATCAGTCTTGTGCAGCCTGTTAAATTGTCGATGATTTTTGAGTTTTCAACGATTTAACGGCTGGCTCTTTTTCGTTTTTTAGCGGAAAATTTCAAGCTAGTTGTCGCCTCAAGGTGAAAATCTTAAGCAGCTATTTTCTCCTGGTTATTAATCTCCTGGGTCGTTTTGTTTTGGGGTTCGGCATGATCGGGATTTAATTTCACGGTATGGACTCTGTTCCAATTCCGAGTGTTTTGGCTCCATCGTCGCGGATTTTGGCGGCGGGCGTCTTCATAAAGCGCTTTGCGTTGATTCAACAGCGCCTCGTCCAATCCAGTATGGCGTTGGGCCGGGGTCACGAAGCCAATGGCACTATGCCGATGCTCGTGGTTATACCAATGCACTAAATCGGCTACCCATTCACGAGCGACGCTCAGGTCGGCCAACGGTTTCAACGGGTATTGCGGACGATATTTCAAGGTTTTGAACAGCGATTCCGAATACGGATTGTCATTGCTGACCGCCGGGCGACTCAGTGAGGGCATGACGCCGAGCTGTTGCAGGGTGGCCAGCATAGTCGCTCCTTTCATGGGGCTGCCGTTATCGGAATGCAGGATGACTTGCCCAGGTTGTAGGCCTTCGCGCCCAACAATATCCCGCAACAGCTCGCTGGCGTAGTGGCTGCTTTCTTCTGCAAACACCTGCCAGCCGACGATCTGACGACTGAAAATATCGAGGAACAGGTAGAGATAGTAGAACTGGCCTTTGATGGCGGTCGGCAGATAGGTAATGTCCCAACTGTAAAGTTGGTTCGGTGCCGTCGCACTTAAGGCTTTGGGCTTGGTGCGAGGCTGGCTAGGGCGTTCACTGCGACGGTGTTTCAGTTGCCGGGCGACTTTTAGAATGCGATAGATCGTCGATTCGGAGCCCAGATAAATGCCCTGATCCGCCAGGCGCGGAACAATCTGGCTGGGTGGGCAATCCGCAAATTCAACGGAATTGACCACGGTCAAAATGTGGGTGCGCTCGGCCTCGGTCAACGCATGCGGTGGCATGTATTGCCGCAGCGGTCGCCGGTCTTCGCCCAGGTTTTCACCGGCTTGCCAGCGCTGCAAGGTGCGCGAACTTAAGCCCAACACCGCACAGGCTTGGTCTTGGCGGGCACCGGCCATGGTCGCTTCGGCGACGGATTCAATCAGGTGTTGGCGCTGCTGAAGGGATGTCATTCGACCTCGCCCGCCAACAGCGCCCGGACCTTTTTTTGTAGGATCAGCAAGGCAGCGGCTTCAGCCAGGGCCTTGTCCTTACGGTTCAGTTCGCGCTCCAGGCGTTGATTCTCGGCTTTCAGGCCGCGCAGCATCAGGCTGTCATCGCCACCTGAACGCGGTCGGGCGGCAGCGCAAAAATCGCTTCGCCACTGAACGAGTTGATGCGCAAATAGCCCGCGTTGCCGACACCAGGCACTCAGCCCTTCACCGGTCAAGCCATGGCTTTCATGGAGTGCCAACAGGCGTTCTTCGGGACGCCAATCTTGAGGGCGCTTGGCCGGGGTGGGTGTGGAGGTGGCGGTCGGTACTGTGTTGCTCATCCAGGTTTTTAGGGTGTGTATACTGAGGTTCGATTCGTCGGCAATGTCTTGAATAGTGCGTTTTCCACGGTTGTAGACTTTTGCCAGGGCTTGCTCTTTGAACTCGTCAGAATACTGCTTTTTCGGGGTAATCATTTTTTATCTCAAATTTCAAAGTGTCTAAAAGTTTGAGGCGACAACTATTCTGACGCGGGGGGTTAGTGGTTCGTGCCACAAATTCCGCTCGGTTTTTCAAGTTTTGCAGCTCCCTCCTTACATAAAATACAGGATACCGGTAGCATGTTGGGGAAAATGTAAATCCGACAATTTTGCGAATGCAAGGTTCGCATAACATCTATGTAGGAGTTTAGCCCTTGCTCGCGCAGCCCATCCACCACGATAATCCCTTCCCGTTTTTTTATGTCAATTCGGCATTTTCTGAGGAGCAGTGTGCGGCGCTGGGGTGTTTATTCTTGCAAGACGCTGAATGGCAGCATCGGGATGGCGCGTTTTATCGGTGTTCTCTAAGAGACGTTACCGAGAGTATTTCCGCTGCTTTTCAGGCGGAAGTGCTCGGTAGAATGCGCGAGATTACAGGCTTGCCGCTCGTTAATCGTGTATTGGTCACGGCTCAACGAATGCTGCCTGGACAAGTCATTGGTATACATAGCGACCGGCCGCTGGTGGGTTATGAGATTGTTCGACTGGTCGTGCAACTCAATAAGCAATGGCAAGCTGAACATGGCGGCGTTCTGGAGTTATTCTCTTCGCCGGAGAGTGATGCGGTTTTCAGTGTTAATCCTGAGTACAACAAAGCCTTTGGCTTTCTGCTTCACGTCGATTCATACCATGCAGTCACCGAGGTTACCCAACCGCGACAAACAGTCGTCTTCAATTTCTGGCATGCGGCGAATACCCCGGAACTTGCCGCGCACGTTCAAGCCTTGTTTACCAACATTCATTTCTCTGAGCTGCCGACCTTACTGAATCCTATTGCCTCGGCAGCAGAATTGAGTCTCCCGGAGGATACGACATTTCGTGCAGGTACAGCTGCGATCGCACTACATCGCTGGGGCTATGATGAGCAAACCATTGTGACCGGGTACCAGCACAGCGCAGGTCTTTCCATCTGTGATACTAACGATGCCGAGACTTATGCCGCCGTGTTACTGGCAGATTGGGTTGCGTGTTTGTATCGGGATTCGTTTGACCTGGCGCGTTGGAATATCTTGCGACACGAACTTGAAGGGATCGAAATATTTGCGCGCCTGATACCCACATGGCAACTTTGTTTGCCGGAATAGAGAGGGCCTGGCAACGACAGTAGTCACGATAGCGACAAAGTTAACCAGCTCACTCTACGCGAAGCAGAGTTTCAAATGGCTGGCGATTTTTCCAGCGATAAGCGCGAAAATCGCGTTTGTCAGTAAAAACGATACTATCGGTTCATTGGATAGTGCTTGCACTAAAACGCTTTTATTCTTGCTGTTCTTCTTGCGTTTCAATCGCGGATAGATCCGTTGCAGAGTCTTTGAGATCGACGTTATTTTGCTCACACTTTCCCTTCAATAAATCGACAGCATTATTCCAGCAAGACGCTTCTACGTAAGACTTGGCATACCAAAGAAACGCGACGCCGGAACAGTCTTCATAGACAATCTTGGCCGGAACGCTAACATCGTTGTCATAAAGTCTTTCAACTTTGCAAAAGTTAACGGGTTCAGACCATGCCATATTTGTTGTCAGGCATAAAAGCGTTAGAACAGATATTTTTTTAGGGAGGGTCATCTTAATTGTCCGAAAATGCTAAATAGTGAGCTCAATAGTCGGCTTTACTATCCTGTTTGTCAAAATTTATACCTGATTTTTTGCGCAAAAAGCTGAAAATTCGCGAAGCCTATAGGAGACCCGACATAGACGCCCCAGTTTGCCAAGTAGTCATTTTGAATCGGGTGTGACAGTAAAAGATTGCAGCCATAAATTCGGACTTTTCTGAAGCTATTTCTGTTGTCCCGAATGGAATCCGCTGACTGAGGTCTGATCACGAAAGCGGGATCCAAGTCCTAAGGCTAACCCAATCACGGCCTGACCTGTCTTGCCATCATCTCAACCTGGCGTGTTTTTCATTAATGACGATAGGCATAATATGAGATTACATAAACAGGGAAAGTTTTGCTATACAACGCCGCCTAAGGCTCATAATATTGAGCAAACTAATCTGGAGCCATCATGAGTATTGCAGCGGCAGAGATAGTGCAGTTTTCCGGGCGCGGACCCAGTTTCCGCGTGATTGGTGCCGAGCGCTTGGATCATTATCATCGTCTGGAGCCTGCGCATATCCATGTATTGTTACTGCGTGAAGTTGAACGTGGGCTGGCGGATGTCGGCGGGGCATCAGCAGGATGCCCGCGTAGCGTTAAAGGAAATCAAAAAAGGCCGGGCTAAATCCGCATCCGTCTGATCCATGTAGCTACGTTTTACCTATAACTTTCTCGCCAATTGGCAAAACATCGATGACTATTGGCAAGAGCATGATTTTCCGCAAGCTTAAGACCGGTTGCTGGGTAGTTTGAGTGACCCTGTCATCTCCAATCTTGAGCGGCATCCGCAAATGGGACGCTTGTTTGCTCGTCACAACCCCGAATCGATCGAAGCGTTGAACGTGATAGAAAAAATCCCGAGCGATATATGCCGATCCGCGAAGTTGTTCTACTTGCAGACCGACACCGTTTATATGCTTGCAATCAAACACTACCAGCAGCTCAGCTATGATCTGGCTGGTTTGTGGCTAACTCGCTAAATCTGTATTTCAATGGCTAAAAAATCAAAATCCGCCTATGTCTGTACCGAATGCGGCGCCGACTATCCCGGTTGGTCCGGACAATGCAACCAATGCGGGGCCTGGAATAGCATCAAGGAAGTGAAGCTGGGCAGCAGCAAAACCGCGCGCGACAACTCCGGCTATGCAGGCAGCCGGAGTGAAGTGCGCTTGTTGTTGGACGTTAATCTGGCGCAAGCCGAACGGATTTCCACCGGTTTGGCCGAGTTTGACCGGGTGCTGGGCGGCGGTATCGTCACCGGCAGCGTGGTGTTGATCGGCGGTGCGCCGGGCGCGGGCAAAAGTACCATCCTGCTGCAAGCCATTGCCCATATCGCTCAGCAATTGCCGGTGCTGTATGTGTCCGGCGAGGAATCGCTGCAACAGATTGCCGAACGCGCCCATCGCCTGCAACTCAATGCCGCAGGCATCAAGATGCTGGCGGAAACATCGGTGCAACAGATTTGCCAGATACTCGACGAAGAGCAGCCCAAGGTGGTGATCATCGATTCGATTCAGGTGATGTACTCCTCGGGTTCGGATTCGGCTCCGGGTTCGGTATCGCAAGTACGCGAGTCGGCCAGCTATTTGACTCAGTACGCCAAGCGTACCGGTGTGTCGTTTTTTATGGTCGGCCACGTTACCAAGGATCAATCGCTGGCAGGGCCGATGACTTTGAGCCATATCGTCGATGCGCAGGTAGTATTGTCGTCCACCGACGATTCAAGATTTCGGGTATTGCGCGCCGACAAAAACCGCTTCGGCAGCGTCGGCGAATTGGGTTTTTTTGCGATGGAAAGCAGCGGCTTGAAGGAAGTGAAAAACCCGTCGGCGATGTTTTTATCCCGCGCGGAAAAGCCGTCGCCGGGCAGCGTGGTGACGGTGTTGTGGGAAGGCACACGGCCCTTGCTGGTGGAGATTCAAGCCTTGGTTACCGAGAGCCAATACGGCAATCCGCGCCGTTTGGCGGTGGGGTTGGATCAAAACCGGCTGGCGATGCTGTTGGCGGTGTTGTCGCGCCACGGCGGCATTTTCACCGGCAACGACGAAATTTACGCCAACGTGGTGGGCGGCATCAAGGTGTCTGAAACCAGCAGCGACCTAGCGATCATGGTCGGCGTAGTCTCCAGCCTGCGCGACCGTGTCATTCCTTACGATACGGTGTTTTTTGGCGAAGTGGGCTTGAACGGCGAGATTCGCCCGGTAGCCAATGGCCACGCCCGCCTCAATGAAGCCGCTAAACACGGCTTCAAGCGAGCGATCATCCCGAAAAGCAATAAACCCAAGGATGTGGTGAAGAACTTGCAAATCTATGCGGTCAGTAATATTCAAGAAGCGCTGGCGGTGTTGGCGGATTTGTAATAATCATCTCTGCAAAACTCGCTTAACCAGCAGTGTTATTATGTCCGCTTTATTGCGTTTTCACTTTCAGGGAATATGAAAAATACTGCCAATGTCTCGGCTAAAGTAGGCCGCAACGATCCTTGTCCTTGTAATAGCGGTAAGAAATTTAAAGCTTGCTGCGGTAACAAAAGCACACCGGCAACGCAACTGACTGTCGTTGAAACACTCAAAATGGCATGGCAGGCAGTCGGACAGCGCGATGTCTTAGCAACTACGCATTGGTTCCAACAAACACTCAAATTAGAGCCGACTAATGCCGAGGCGCTGGCAGGACTTGGCCAAGCCCTTTGCTGGCAGCATCGAATTCAAGAGGGTTTAAGCTATCTAAAGCAAGCGGCCAAACAGTTAAAAAATAACGCGCAGATCAAGCGCGAAGTACGCTTGATTCTGGAACTTGCCGAACAACTGCATCATTGGGGCGATCTTGTCACAGCGATTGAGCTGACCGAACTCGCGGTTACTCTGGAACCAGTCAATCCCGTAGCCTTGAACAACCACGCGCTTTATTTGGTGCGGGTCAATCGCTTCTCGGAAGCTCTATCCTATGCTCAACGGGTTTGCCAGCTTCGCCCCAACGAACCGGCTTGCAACAATATGCTGGCCATTATCGAGGCCCATTTAGGCGATTTATCCACCGCCAAACGAAGGTTTGAAGCAGTAATTAAGGCTAACCTCAATCCGCAACAAACCGCACGTGCCTGGCAAGAACTAGTCGGTGTACTAGACAAAACAGGTGAATACGAGGCCTCGTTTCAGGCCTGTTTACAAGCTAAGCAACGATATAAAGAATTACCCGAAATAAAGGCATTGGATAAACAGCAAATATTCACAGCCATTAAAAATAATCAGGCTGGATACGACCAGGCACTGCTGTCACGCTGGTCAGTTACCGATTTTGCCGACGATCTGCCGACACCCCATTTTTTAATGGGCTTCTTACGTTCAGGTACGACCCTCACAGAACAAGTCCTAGCCGCGCATCCAGAGGTGGAAACCTCGGATGAAAATGATTTGATTCACGGCCTGATACTACAACTGCAAAAATTTACAAAATGCCGCATAGACAATCTGGTTGATGGCGTGCGCCTACTCGGTATCGATCAAGCTCGCCAATTAAGGCAGTATTATTGGCAACGAGTTCGTGAAGAATATGGTCAAACCGCTATTCAAAGCCGCTTTATCGATAAAGTGGCTTTGAATAGCATTGACATTGGACTGATCGCCTGCCTATTTCCTGAGGCCAAAATTTTATTCGCCTTGCGCGACCCCCGTGATGTTTGTTTGAGCTGTTTTCAGCAAGCTTTTGCGCCATCCGCGGTCACCGCCAACCTCACCGATTGGCAGGGGGTAGCCGAACAATATGCCGCGGTGATGAAGCTTTGGTTAACCATCAAACCCATGATGCAACCGAAATTTATCGAATTACGCTATGAAGATACCGTCAATCATTTTGAAAATTCATTTCGGCAAGTCTTTGAGTTATTGAATCTTGAGTGGACTGACGAAATCAATGCATTTCACGAAAAAGCCCAAGGTCGGTTCATAGCGACACCCAGCTTTGTGGATGTTACACAGCCAATTTACACCCGGTCATTGGCTCGTTGGCAGCATTATCAGGCGTTTTATGAGCCTGTCATGCCCATACTAAAACCCTATATTGCCGTATTTGGCTACCAAGAATAGGAAGTGCGCATAAAAAACCCCGAATCGGCTTCCTGCCGTATTCGGGGTTGCATGCGTCCATGTCTTGGTTAATCCGTCAACAATCTACGTTTTATCCTTCCTGTTTAAAACATTGCGCCCGACTCCTTGAGGCAATCCGTCCCCTGGTTTTCTGTTAACCCCAGCCTTTACGCTTGCTTAGACCAAGAAAACCCATCAGTGCAGTACCGAACAACCAGACAGCGCCAGGCACTGGAACCGGTGAACTAACGGTGGCAGCAGAGATAGTTGCGGAATAAGCCAGGTTACTTCCCGCAGAATGTCCCGCCAAAGGACCGTCGTAACCACCAATAATCATAGTGTATTGACCGGCGGCCAAATTAGTCAAAGTTAAGGTGGCGGTACCATCTGAATTGTCGTCATAGGCCCAAGTGCTGGTGCTGCCGTTGATCAACTCCAGATTCGCACCTAAGGGAAATGCCGCCATTGGGTCGTATGCGCCATTATTGGGATAAGCGCCGTGTCTTGATCCGCCGCCTGTATCCCAGCCGCTCCATACACCGAAGGCTGAACGTAAGCCGGAATTCAAATCGGCACTCACAGTAATGGTTACGTCTGCGTTCGTACCCAACTCAAACATTGCGAAATCGGACGAATGCCCCCAGTTAGGTGGTGGGAAATCACCTAAACCACGGGTATCCAAGTACGAATATGCACCAGCGCCTAGAATATAGCTGCTGTTACCGGTCTGCCCTTGAGCGTCGGCCGAACTGGCGGTCAAAGAGTAGGGTACGCCACCCTGATTGTCGATATAGGCCGTCCAGGCAATTGGCAAACTGCCGGCGTATGCCGAGTCCATGCCGTCGCCGGTCCATGACGCGTTATCGTTATCACTCACGTTAGGGCCAGCCGCGTTGTAAGTCAGATGCGCACTGGCGCTGGTACTTACCAGCATCAGGCCGCCAATAGCCGCTGCCAAAGTCGATTGTTTGAACAAAGAAGAAGTTACCATTGTGTTACCTCATAAAAATAAAAGAGGGGCAATGCTGTTTTTGCATTGCCGCACATAATCAGGGGTTTAAGCGTTTTTACGACGACCGAAGCCAATCAAGCCGGCCATTGCGCTGCCGAACAACCAAACTGCGCCAGGTACTGGAACCGCCGAAGTGGTAACCAACACGTCATAGGTTAAGCCTGATAACGCTGAGCCGCCGTGAGCGCCAACCACCAAGGTATAGAAACCATTCGTTTCCGATAGGCCAGCTGTATCGGTGGCATTCCACTCGGCTTGGTTGAAAATAAAGCTGAAAGACAGTAAATCACTTAGACTGGTTGCATGAGCGCTCCAAATTGCCGCACCCAGGTCTGAGCCTTGAATGTCGGTCGGTGCTGCGCCAGTAATATCAGCCGCGGCTGTGCGGCTTGAACTTAAGCTGGAGTCGGCGCCGCGATACAAGGCTACATCCAGCAACCCGCCGGATGCGAGATTGTTTGCAGCGTAGTCGGTATCGGCTTTGATGCTGATGGTGGTTAAGACGTTGCCGGTCGTCGCGCAGTTATCGGTAGCGCTATTGTCACCACAGCTGATATGAATCAAACCGTAATCCAGGCCAAGGCCGGTTTCGGCTGAGTTGCCGGCGACTGCAATGTAGGGATGATCGCCGGCATTTGGGCCCGAGGTCGGCAGGTCGGCCATGATTGTGCCCCATGTAGACGCGTTGGCGCCTGTGTTTTTGGCGTTATAAGCATTCCACAAGCCGGTAGTTACATTGGTACCCCAAGTTCCTGTTGACGGGGCTTGTATCACTTGACCGTTTGGCAAGGTGATGCTGTTGCCGTTTCCAGTTCCGGTAACATTGGCCAAAGAGCCGGTATTGTCAGTAACGCTGCTGCCGGTAAAAATTTCACGCTTGGTGGCACCGGCTGAGACGCCTACGACTGAGCTGTTGGCTTTGACTACATTGCCCGTACCACCATAAGTATGCTGACCGGAGTACCACATATAAGGCAGGTTGCCGGATACCTCGGTAGCGGTCGCAGCTGCTGTACCGGTTCCTGGTATCAAAGTATTGGCGGTTAAGTCGCCGACAGTATAAGTATTGGTGCCGTTGGCAACGCGGTTGGTGCCGTTGGAGTTGGCTGAAACACCGTCAGTGCCGTTAATGCTATTTGCAATCCCAAAGCCTATGGCGGAATCCCCGGAGGCCACGGTGCCTGCCCCCGTCAAGTTGTAATACTGATGCGCGAATGCTTGGCCGGAAACGCCAGCCAGACCGGTTGTCAAGAGAGCTGCTATAGCGGTTTTGCGAAAAATCATGATCATCCTCTTTTTAATTAAAATAAATGCAACAGCGAAACCGACAAAGCTTGATCAATCACATTGCGTCAAACTTTGCTCAGCACCCATGTCGTACATGGGGCAATCCGGCCTTCTTTAAATTGTTTTTAAGAACCGTGATTTTCCGGCCCCGCCTCACGACGGGTGTGGCAATCCTTGCGTTCACCGATTTGCCGATGAGCCAGCGGTAGACATGGCAGGAATGAAGACCTGATAACCGCAGCTGGAAAGCAAATCCCTGAAGCAAGCACGGTATCTAAAGCGAATAATCGGCCATCTTAATAAAATGTATAAGTTTCAAAGAATTGTGACCTTTTTACGTAGGGTGGTTTCGTTGGGTGGTTGTCGAAACACGGGGAAATAACTCAGAGACTTGTTTTATATAACACAGTTTAATTACTGATAGGGTTTCTGGAATGGGAGGAGAGGATTGTTCTGGCGGATTCGCTCAGGAATTTCTTTCTTTTCTAGTCATTTGTTGTTAGGTTGTTGCCCTGCTAATTGGCTTGGCGATAGATTTTTCAGTGGAGAAGAAGTATGCAAAAAACCGATAAAACCCCGCTCTGGGTGTTCCTGGCGCTATCCAGTATAGAAACTCGCAAAGGCGCGTTGCTACTGATCTGGAGTAGTATCGTTTTTACCTTTTACTGCGTGCCTTGGACGCTCTATTTCGATGGTAATGGCTGGGTGGCCAAATTGTTTTTAATCGAGGATTGGGAGTGGTTCGCCATGATGTTGCCTATGACTTTCTGGTATTGGCTAAGCATGAGATGGGTGGATAAAAACGGTGGCTGGCGCTTAGCAAGTGCGTGATATGCCACACTATCGTTCAAAGCGCCGATTTGTTATAAACGGTCACATGCGCCTTACGCGCGCAAGGGTGATGTCGTCGTGTATAGCTAAATCGATTTTGCGTTGTTCGGGTACTGGCATCCTAAGTTGATCGGCTTTGCGCCTTCTTAAACGATCGGCGGTGCGATATCGCCAATAAGCTTTCGTCAATTTACTGTTGTTTCTATGCTTTCACACATCCTGCCTAAAGCCGAAATATCTATTCGGGAAAACCTGCGTTGGCTATACATCCTCAGAAACCTGATGCTGTTTGCCGTCACTGTCGCGGTGTTTCTTGCAGTGAATGGCCTGGGTATCAATTTGCCGCAAAACCAGTTGTGGCTGGCGATTTTTGCGATTTCGATACTCAATCTCTATACCTGGTTGCGACTGAGAACGCCGGAGGAAGTCACCGAACATGAGATTTTTTCGCAAATATGCATGGATGTGTTGGCCTTGGCTTATTTGCTTTATCTGACCGGCGGCGCGTCAAATCCGATCATTTGGGTGTTTCTGTTGCCGTTGATTGTTACCGCCATCATGCTGCCGCAGGCTTATGCCTGGAATATGGTGATCATTACGTCCTGCGTCTATACGGTACTGATAGCCTACAACGTACCGTTGCCGGCGGTGGAGCCGCATATGGCTCATCCGGCGATGGCGGAAATGACGCCGGAAATGACGTTACAAATGCATTTGATGAACGACAGGCGCTATTTCAATCTGCATGTATTTGGCATGTGGTTTGGTTTTGTGTTTAGCGCCGGCTTAGTGGCCTTTTTCGTGGTCGAGCTGTCCAAAACCTTAAAAGAGCGTGAGCGCAATCTGGCCGATGCCCGCGAAAGCGCGTTGCGAGACGAGCGGGTAGTGTCGCTGGGCACCTTAGCCGCTAGCGCCGCGCACGATATGGGGACCCCGCTGGGTACGATTGCGATTTTAACTCATGAGATGGCTGAAGAGTTGTCAGAGCATCGTTACCCGGATTTGCATCAGAAACTGGTGATTGTTCAGCAGCAGATCGACCGCTGCAAACAGGCCTTGTCGGTAATGTCGGCCTCCGCCGGCGAGATGCGGGCCGAGTCCGGTAAGGTAATGCTGGTAAGTGAGTATATCGATGAAGTGCTGGGGCAGTGGCGGACGCATAAAGCTGCTACTCGGCTCAAGCTATTTATTTCGCCGGATGTCGATATGGAGGCGCGAGTAATTGCGGAACGTACGGTGACCCACTCCATCATCAATATCCTTAATAACGCTGCCGAGGCGTCCCCGGTCGATGCTGGTATCGAGTTTCATGTTGAATGGAACGAGGATACATTAAACTTGAAAATCAGGGATTTTGGTCCGGGCTTGCCCGCTGAGTTTATCGAGTTTGCAGGGCACCAACCGGTCAAAAGTAATAAGCAGGGCATGGGTGTTGGATTGTTCTTGACCTACACCACCATCAAGCGACTCGGCGGTAAAATACAGTTCAGTAATTTACAGTCGGGCGGCGCCTGCGTTGAGATCAGTTTGCCGTTACTAGCTAAGGAGAGTACGCATGACCCAATTACCTATGGATAAGCCCAATTTACTGCTGGTCGACGATGACGTCACCTTTTGTTCGGTGTTGAAGCCAGCGTTAGAAAAACGAAATTTTCAAGTGACTGTCGCCAACGATGTCGATACGGCAATGAAATTGGCAGAACAAACCGAGCCTGAATACGCGGTGATCGATTTGCGGATTGGGTTTGACTCCGGTCTGGAAATGGTCAAGAAATTGATTTCCTTGGATGACAATACCCAAATTGTCATGCTGACCGGTTTCGCCAGTATTGCCACCGCCGTGGAGGCCATTAAATTGGGGGCGATTCATTATCTGACTAAGCCGGCGAACGCCGATGAGATTGTCAATGCCTTGTACAAAAACGAAGGCGATGCGACGGTAGCCATCAGCGATAACCCGCTATCGGTGAAGCGCTTGGAGTGGGAGCATTTGCAAAAAGTGCTGATGCAACATGATGGCAATATCTCTGCCGCAGCGAGAGCCTTAAATATGCACAGAAGAACCTTGCAAAGAAAGCTGGAAAAAAGGCCGGTAAAGGAATGAAGCGGGATTTGGGACGAGATGAGGCTATTTTTTGTATTTATTACAATTAATCGTTGCAAAGAAGATATTTTTAAGTATAATGGGCGGCTCATTCAGGGTCGTTAGCTCAGCCGGTAGAGCACCGCACTTTTAATGCGATGGTCGTGCGTTCGAATCGCACACGACCCACCACTGAATTGATTGAAAAAACAAAAGCTTACAAGGACTTTAAGCTTCAGTAACTGTGTGCTAAAACAGCCGACTACAGTGATTTTACTGGTAGTTGTGTTTTAACCCTCTAGCATGAGGAAGCACAGATGCTAAATTTTCATATCATCAAAGTTGATCTCAAAAACGGGGAAACTCGTTACCGCACAATTCTTACCAAATCTGGTAAGGGAATCAAAACTAAAACTTTTCGACGGAAGCAAGATGCCCGCACTTGGGGCAATCGGTCTGTTCTAGAATATCAAGAATTCGAAGCCAAGGGCATTCGTCCATGCACCATTCCTTTTGATCGTCTGGCCGATGAATACATGGCCTGGTGGACGGGCAAAGACCACGACCGTGCGCGTTTAGTCAAATGGTGGGCCGATCAATTCGGCAAAACGCTTTTACCGGAAATCACACCCGATGAAATTCGACTCAAGCTCAGGCCCAAACGTACGCAAGCCCCAGCCACCTACAACCGCTACCTGGCTGTTTTATCCTCTGTCATGGATTTTGCCACACGGCAGCAAGAGGACGATACGGTTGCAGAACAATACATCGACGAAAATCCCTGTAAAAAAGTTCGCTCTCAAACTGTAGACAATAAAGTCATACGCTATCTATCTGATGAAGAAAAACCGCGTCTGATTCGCGCCGCCCAAGCGATTGGTGGCAAATTTTATCTAAAAGTCCTGATGGCGCTGACCACTGGAATGCGCAAAGGCGAACTCGATCAATTGCGCTGGTGTGATATTGATTTTGACAAGGGCCTGGCCCTTCTAGCCGACACCAAGAATGGCCAGCCGAGACATACACCTATTCCCAGTGTCACGTTGGATGAACTCAAAAAACATCGGGAAGTAGGAAGTCGATTATTATTTCCATCAACAACTGATCCCAATAAGCCATTCGACTATAAAAAACAATGGGCCAGTTGCTTGAAGGCTGCCAATATCAAAAGCTTTCGATGGCATGATATGCGGCATGACACCGCATCGACGTTGGCACGTGACGGTCGTACGCTGAAGGAAATAGCGGAAATATTAGGACATAAAAGCCTAATCAGTACCGACCGCTACGCACATCTCTGCACTGAACACAAAAGCCAAATTCTCAACGAAACAATGAGCCGATCACTAAATTTCTAGGCTCAGCGTTCATGCCACTTAGATTTACTGACCACAAAAGAGACTATCAGTATTAATTGTTAGTCTCTGTTCGGCCAACACCGGCCAATTGGCATATCGAAATTTAGATGGATTGAATGACTGGTGTCTGCACCAAACTTGACATCGACTTGCTGTCTATGATTCTGAAGAATTACGCTGAATGATAACTTCAGCGTCATATGGTTTTACAACTTATCTTGGCATAACATCAGCTTACAAGATAAATTTATTTAGTAAATCAGCTGAGAATGGAGAATAAACATGAATTTTATATATGTAGCAAGAGATTTTTGAAGAAAAAAGATAACGCGATTTAAAAAAACTACAAATAAGTCTTAATTGCCAACCCATATGAATAATGATCAAATTGAAAAAATAGCTAAAATATTTTGCAGTACTCACAATATTTCTATTGATACGATGGAATATGGTCTAAAGTGGGCGACCACTGAAACATATGCGCCTTTCTTGCTATTCATCGAGTGTCTTGATACTAAGTGTTTTCAAGATAGAAATAACCCAATAGATGGTTTTTTTATCGATATGATACACAGATCATCAAATTCATTTGGAAGCATGATCACGCTCATTGCTAACGGACATTTACAAGATGCAGAAATTAGTGCTCGAACTCTTTCTGAATCAACATTAAAAATACAATCCTTATTAACTGGAAATGTTGTAGACAATATTTCTAATTATTTAGCGTATTACTATTCTGATTCAATGCATAAAAATGGACATTGGAAGTCCGTCGCAGATACCATGGCCGATTCTGATTTTTACAATAGCCTCATTAAAAACAAAAATGAAGTTGAGGATGGCGCAAAATCCATATGTAAAGCATTCATTGAATCAATTGGTGGTATTTGGCCAGCTAAACCAGAAAAATATACCATTTATGATATTTATAAAAAACTTGATCGTGAAGTTGAATACCAAACGGTATATCGAGCCATGTGTGGCCAATCTCATCAAAATCCAGAAGATTTAATTAATAGCCTGTTGTACTCATTAACAGACGATGTTGATTTAGAAAAACGAGCAAAATCAGAAAAACATTCTTTTAGTATTTTTATTTGCTTATGGAGTATGCGATATTTTCTAGAGACCATGCTATTACTTGGAAAATATTTCAAATTTAATTCTGTGATTGATAAATCTACCGAGTCTTTATCAATCATTGAGATGATGCATCACAAAATACAAAACCAACTTGCAAAGTGTGAATTTCCAGATGGGTGGACTAAATCAACGATTGACGGTATTTAGACAAGAGAATCTATTCATATGGTCAGGTTTTGCCATTCTGAAACCTGACCAAGTCCACATCAATTCATTAATTGCAAGTTACTGAATTTCCAAACTGGGTGCATGTACGTCCATTTGAAAATTGAGTTGTATTGCCAAACTGGGTATGGGGCATGACACAGCATCGACGTTGGCACGTGACGGTCGTACGCTCAAGGAAATAGCGGAAATTTTAGGACATAAAAGCCTAATCAGTACAGACCGCTATGCTCACTTCTGTACTGAACACAAAAGTCAGATTCTTAACGAAGCGATAGGTTGTTCGATTGGATTTTATAAAAAATATATTCGGCATCGTATATATGCTCAATTAACTGAACGTCGAATATTTTATTTGGAAATAAGAAATGAATGAAGAGCAAAGAAAACTTTTATTAGAGGCTTATGTTCGAATGGAAGTGTATTCGGCTAACAGTAAAACCATAGAATGGCCTTCTTTGTTCTCCAACTTAATTCAGCCAAGAATAAAAGATTTATCGGCAGCCACGGAATTTTATGCGTCTTTGAATGATAAGCAAATTGAAATTAGATTGGCCATACATCATTGGGAGGCTGGAGCATGGGGCGTATACGAGGCATTAATGGGTTGTAGCCTTGATCCTATTAGTCATTCCATTGATCCCAGAATATGGGCAAAAAAAGAATTAAATAATGTTGATTTGTTACTCGACGAGGGTATCAATCAACTAATGACCCCTCGTAACGCATTTAGTGCATCCGAAATTCCAGAGCTTTATTGCAAATTAATTACTGGTGCTTGGGAGGATTTTATTATGCCATCGTTGGAAGAATCCAAGCAACACCAAGAAGCGAGGGCGAAATATTTCAAAGAAAATGGCTGTGAGGATGAGTTCGAATTTTTTGATGCCAAGTATGATATTAGACTTTCATTCATGGCGCCGCATGAAAAAGAGTTTTTAAATAAAAACTATTTGATTTCGCGTGATATACAGGCATTACTTTGGTATAAAGAGTTTCTTGTCGAAGTAGTTCGTGAAGGCATTACTTTTTATGACGACATTGACTATACGGAAAGCCAAATTTCAAAAAAAAGAAATCCAGTTCGAGTAAAGGAATTACAGCGATCAAATGACGGATTTGAAGCAATAAGGCTTAGTTTTGATAGATTTATTTCTGAGTGTAACAGAACGCCTAAATGGGCTGAATTAATGTCGTTTATGGTCGAAAATCAGCCTCGTGGAATTATTGTTGAAGGTGTCTATGAGAGAAGTAAGCTCATCGCTATAGTTATTGAGGGTGTAGACAAGCCGATTGATCGAGCGGCATTTAAAAAACGATTTGACCGGTATTTTAAAAAAACGGACATTAAGCAGGACATTAGCTGATATTTTTGGACATTTAGCCGTTTAGAAAACAGGCCTATCAGACCCGAATACCATAGCCTCACAATGTTAAACAACTCGTGAGGCTTTCATATGACCGATACGTCGATGCATACAACCTTGGGCGACTTTTGCCCAAAAAATACCTTTGCCACCCACCCCGACAACCCGTTGAAAGAGTCTGAGTTCAATTGGTTGTTCAAAAACCGCGACGCCAACGGCTTTAAAGAAGCGTTCGTCAAAGTCAATGCCAGAAAGTTTCTGGTGCATATTCCAACCTTTACCAACTGCTTAGCCAACCGCAGAGGCGCGTAACTCGGCTTGTTCTGCCCCTGCTTGCCGGCTACCGATTCGGATAATCGGGCACAGATAGCCGGTTTCGCATGTGCAATGCGGGACAAACCCAGATAACTCGCACCTTCCAACGCAAAACTACAGTGATTTTATTTCTGATGGCTGAAAAATCCCTGTTGTTGGCATCCAGGATTGAATTGTATGGAGTCCAGTTAATGGTAGACAAAAGACAAAAATTCAAAGGCCGCCGCTCCGGCCAAACGTTTGGAGCGAAACCGCACCACATCTTTCGTGCGAACATAAAAACCAGCCAGCCTTCGCCTGCGTCAGTGTTGAGCCATATGGCTGCACATTTACTCGATAACCTGGTGGCGCAGTTCAACGGCAATAACAACGGCGACCTTGCGGCGGCACCTAAGATCATGAAGCTGTACGGTTGGACTTCTCAAGGTTCCGTACACAGCGCCTTGACCGAGTTATTGGCAAACGGCTTTATCGAGCAAACCCGCCAGGGCGGCCGAAACAAATGTTCGTTGTATGCCCTGACGTGGCTGGCGATTGACGAATGCGACGGCAAACTCGATGTATCGCCAACCCGAGTACCTTCAAATCTTTGGAAATTGGAGAACAAGGCAAATATCGATCAACGTTTTGTCGACGCTTGGCACGAAGCGCAACTCAAGCCGAAGAGAAACAAACGGCCCGAGTTAAAAGTTGTTGTCGGCATGAGGACTAAATGATGTCGCTATTAGGACAAATCAGCAAATTACTATCTCAAAACCAGCGAGTTGTTTTCGCTATCAAGACAAGTGCGGCTGTTTTTCTGGTGTTTTGTTGTCGCTATATGGACAGCTTTATAGATATGTACCATGTGCTAGGCGATCTCATGTTTTGCCATCAACCGGCTTTGGAATGGATGGCTGCAAAGCGGAGCAGGCCGAATGGCTAAACTCCAAAACCCCAACCGCGCCAAAATCCACCGCAGTTACTCGGTAGAAGAAATTGCGATGCTTTATTCGGTACATAAAAACACAGTGAGGCAATGGATAAAGTCCGGATTACCTATGATCGATCAAAATCGGCCGATTCTGATCAGCGGCGCAGACCTCCGCCTGTATTGGCAAAACAAACGGGTAAGCCGAAAAAGCAAATGCCAGCCTTACGAAATTTATTGTGTTCGCTGTCGGATTCCGCAACGGCCAGCTGGAAACATGGCAGATTTTGAACCGCGCAATGGCGACACCGGGCGCCTGATTGGACTTTGTCCAGACTGCGGCGGCATCATCAACAAATTCATTAAAGGAACCCGCTTGGATGCCATTCGCGGGCAATTAGACATCACGCACACGAAAACACTGGAACACATAAACGATAGTTTCAAACCCCTCGTAAACAGTGACTTCAACTAGTGAAATGAAACCATGACCAAATACAACGCGAATAACGAGCGCATCAAGCGCCAATACTTTACCTTTCTCAAGGAAGCTAAGCGTCAAAATGAAAGTTCGGTCGACGCTGTCGCCAAGGCTATCAGTCGCTTTGAAGCGTATAACAAGCACCGTGATTTCAAGGCCTTTCATTTTCAACAGGCCGTAGGCTTCAAACAACACCTTGGCCGGCAGACCAACCAGCAAACCGGCAAGCCGATCAGTAAGGCAACGTTGCATTCCACGCTAGGCCAACTGAAAACGTTTTTCCAATGGCTGGCCATGCAACCCGGCTACAAATCGCGCATCAACTACAGCGACTCGGAATATTTCAACCTGTCGGAAAAAGACGTACGGATTGCCACCGCAAAACGGCCAACCGCTGAACCGACCGTAGAGCAAATCAAGCACGTCATTCGAGCGATGCCGTACCAGACCGACATCGAAAGACGCAACCGCGCCTTGATTGCCTTTACCTTGGCAACAGGAGCCAGAGATAGCGCTATCGCATCAATGAAGTTGCAACACATCGACCTCGTCGGTAATAGCGTGTTTCAGGATGCTCGGGAGGTGAAAACCAAATTCAGCAAAACCTTCACCACCTACTTTTTTCCGGTCGGTGACGAGATTCTGGAAATCTTCCTTGACTGGGTTCGCTACCTCAAAGACGAACTTCTCTGGGGTAATGATGATCCGCTGTTTCCTAAAACCCATGTGACCGTCAGCGAAAACAGAGGTTTTGTAGCCTCTGGGTTAGCAAGGGCGCATTGGAGCAACGCAACGCCGATACGCACCATTTTTCGTGAATCATTTGAATCTGCGGGTTTGCCATACTTCAATCCTCACTCATTTAGAAAAACGCTGGTAAACTTTGGGCAGCAACTTTGTCAAACGCCTGAGCAATTCAAAGCCTGGAGCCAAAACCTTGGACATGAAGACGTATTGACGACGCTGTACAGCTATGGGGAGGTGCAGCAAAGCCGGCAAGGCGAAATTATTCAAGCACTGAAAAATCCACAAAAAATCAACTCACAGGGGGCAGATGTAATTGCCCATGCTGTAATACAAGCGTTAAAAATTCATCAAATGGATTTTTCAATCTAAACTCGACCACCGAGTTCGAATCTGTAAACCAATTCATTTATACTGGCGAATAAATAACGGCGGAAATTATTACCCTTTAAACCTAGTGTTGAGCCCAACGGACTGCATCGCCAGCAGCGTTTCGTTTCGTGCTTTGGCGCCTGCGGTATTTTCTTTCCAGGGTTTGCCGTTTTTGCGGACGGGGATAATTGCCTCGGTGTTCCGTTAGGAAATCGCGGTGTGTACCTTCTTTGTGTCCGTACGCGTCGTCACCGCTGACAAACTCGATGCGTTCATCGGCAGAAATTTGATTGAGTAACTCCGGCAAGACTTGGGCATCACCTTCACGATTAGAAGTCACCTCAATGGCCAGGATTTCCAAGGTTTCAGCATCGATAACCAAATTAACCTTACACCATTGGCGACGTTACTAAGCGCCATGTTTCTTGGTTGATCGGCCAGCAGACTCTCCTAAACCCTAATTATTTCGATGTAAATAGAGCGCTAAGTAAAGTTCTTGCGTGAATTTTGCGGCCAATTTAAGATGTTAGACGTTTAACTAACGAAGCAAATGGATTTGTATGCTGAAGCGTGGCTCAACTTCGCAAATTACTCTCGCACCTGACTTAGAAAATTGTTTTGCTAAGACGTGGATGGATCGAAGCGGCAAAAAACTTCTTGGTAGAACTGTTCTCAATCATACGCAAATAGTAGGGGAAATTGCTCGAACCTTGCTAATGCGTCAACCTCGATGGTTAGTTGAATCGCTGTTTCCCGTTGGCTCGGTTCTTGTGGCGGCTGCGCACGACATTGGTAAAGTTAGCCCGACGTTCCAAGAAAAAATTCTTCGTGGCACTAGCGATTACATTTGGAACTCTAAAACAGGACTGGAGCAAGTTGATCCAACGCTTGAACACAACTGGGGTGGACACGCTGGGCTAAGTCAGCTCACCGCTGATGAATTGAAGTTGGGGAAATTTATTCCCGAGATTCTCGGTCAGCACCATGGATACACTCCAGTAGTTGGCTCTCGCCTGGCGACCGATTCGGTTTTTGGCGGAGATCTTTGGCAAATGCGCCGCGCCGAATTAGTCAAAGCGTTGCAAACTGCCTTGCAAACCAATTTCCCAGTCATCACTGACCTGCTGCACGCCCGCTTATTAGCCGGCTTGACGGCCGTCGCCGATTGGATCGGTTCAGGTTCGCTATTCGACGACCCAACTGTCGACTGGCAGCCGCTCATAGACCAGGCGCTGGACCAAGCCGGGTTCGTAAAACCGGATTTTGTTGCAGATTTAAGTTTTACCGATATTTTCGATGGCAAACAGCTTCGCGACAGCCAGGCAAGTTTCATTGAATGCGTTACCGGACCCGGTCTGTATATCCTGGAAGCGCCGATGGGGCTCGGTAAAACCGAAGCCGCGCTATATGCCGCTTACCAACTGATGAGTCAAGGTCAGGCCAGCGGTTTGTATTTTGCATTACCAACGCAACTGACTTCCGACAAAATCCACGATCGGGTTGCTTTATTCCTGAACCGGATATTGCACCCGCAAAGTCCGCACCGCCAAGCCTTGCTGTTACACGGCAATGCTTGGCTGAAAACGTTGGAATTGGGTAAGGAGGGCAATCCCGGTGGCTCTTGGTTTCAAGGCGGCAAACGCGGCATTTTGGCGCCGTTCGCGGTTGGCACCATCGATCAAGCTTTGATGGCGGTGATGAATGTTAAGCATGGTTTCGTTCGCACCTTCGGCTTGGCTGGCAAGGTCGTAATCCTCGACGAAGTGCATAGCTACGACAGTTATACCGGCACGATTCTGGACGAACTGGTCAAAGCCTTGCGTCAGTTGCATTGCACGGTGATCGTACTTAGCGCCACGCTGACCAGGGACCGTCGGCAGGCATTGACAGGCCTGCCGGCGGCAGCCGAAGAATATCCGCTAATTTCAGCTCTGCCTTGGCAGGGCGAGTTAATAGAACAACCGGCAGCGGCCTTGCCCGACAATCGAGTTCAACTGCGCATCGCCGGCGACACCGAGGCGTTGGAGCAAGCTTTATTGCGGGCGGAACAGGGCCAGCAGGTATTATGGATCGAAAATACCGTGGCCGATGCGCAAGCTTGTTTCAAACAATTGGCAAGTCGTAGCGCCAATATCGGCGTCGAGTGCGGCATATTGCATTCGCGCTTCAGCAAACTGGATCGGCAGCGCAATGAAGCACTGTGGACTACTCATTTCGGCCAAGAAGGTCATGCCAGTCGCAACCGGTGTGGGCGGATTCTTGTGGGCACTCAGGTATTGGAGCAATCCCTAGATATTGACGCGGATTTTCTTGTCTCGCGCTTTGCGCCCAGCGACATGCTGTTGCAGCGTCTCGGTCGACTGTGGCGGCATGTCGATACGCCAAGATCAAGCGGTGCGACCCAAGAGGCCTGGTTACTGGCGCCCGATTTAGAATCCGCGATAAACGAACCGGAACGCGCTTTCAGCAAATCGGCCAAAGTTTACAGTCCCTATGTGTTGTGCAGAAGTTTGGAGGTTTGGCAATTCCTGCCATCCATTGATCTGCCGGGACAGATTCGCCAAGTGATCGAGCAAACCTATGCGCCGCGACAGGAGCAAGGCGTCATGCTGAAGTATTTCAATCTACTGGAGGCAGAGCGCCAGGTTTTGCAACGTCTGGCCCTGCTTGGTGTTTCCTTCGGGGTGGAAACGTTGCCGGAAGAAAAGGCCAGCACCCGATATGGTGAGCAAGACAGCGTGGAAGTACTGCTGGTGAAAAACTATTGCACCGATAAGACCGATGGCCTGATTGTCATGCTGTTGCCAGATGATAGCAAACTGGTTTTACCGACACTTGGCAAGGGTCTGACTCCGTCGCAACGCCGCGAACTGGCCGCGCAATTGCTGCAACACACAGTCAGAGTCGCCGAGTATTTGGCGCCATCCCCGGTGGCCGCCGAGCGTTTGCGCGGTCTACAAGGCTATTTATATTTGGGCAAAGCGGACAAGGGCGAAAGTCCGTTGAGAATTGCCAAACTAATGGATAGCGGCGATTTGGTAGCCCTGGATGGCGGCCCCGCGTTACCGGGTTATGCATTGGCTTACGACCATTTTGGCTACCGCGCCGAGAAACTTTAATCCCGTCTGGAGAAGACATGAGGACAGAAAATCGGTTTAACTTGATCGACGAGCCTTGGCTGCCGGTAGTGGACGTTGGACTGGTCAGCTTACGGCAAATATTCAGCCAACCGGAATATCGAGCGCTAGGCGGCAACCCGATACAAAAAATTGCGGTGACCAAACTGTTGTTGGCCATCGTACAGGCGGCAACGACACCGGCGGACGACGAAGCTTGGGCGGAACTCGGCCCGGCCGGTATGGCCGAGAAATGCCTGGTGTATTTGGAAAAATGGCACGATCGGTTTGATCTGTATGGCGAAAGGCCGTTTTTGCAGATGCCGGGAGTTTGCAAGGCAGCAATCCAATCAGCCGGGGCGGTTTTACCTGAGGTGGCGACGGGCAACACGACAGTGCTAACGCAGATACATATCGAAAAGACACTGTCGGCCGCTGATAACGCCTTGTTGCTGATAGTTCTGATGGGTTTTGGCCTAGGTGGAAAAAAAACCGATAACAGCGTCGTGTTGTCGGCAGGTTATTCTGGAAAAGCCAACGACAAGGGTAAACCTGCCACCGGCAAGCCTGGACCAGCGCTAGGATTCTCCGGTTTTTTACACAGCTTTTTAGTAGGTGCATCGCTTACGGAAACGCTGTGGCTGAATCTGCTGACGACTGAACAAATCGCCGGTTTGCGGGTGTTCACTACTGGTTTGGGCCAAGCACCTTGGGAGCAAATGCCGACGGGCGAGGCTTGTGCAATAGCGGCTCAACTGCAAAACAGCCTGATGGGTCGCTTGCTGCCTATGTCGCGCTTTTGTTTGTTGGCCGAATCGGGTTTGCATTATTCGGAGGGCATCGCCCACCCCGGTTACAAGGAAGGCATGGTCGATCCATCCGTCTCGGTGGATTATTCCGGTAAGGACGCCAAGGCGGTATGGGTCGATCCGGAAAAACGGCCGTGGCGTTTCCTGACCGCCATGCTCAGCTTTCTCGGCGTTAACCGTACCGTCGGTTATGACTGCCAATTGTTGCGCGGAGGTTTACAACGCGCTCGCCGCCATGCTGAAGCACTGGGTATCTGGTCGGGCGGTTTGCGGGTCAGCAGCAATGCCGGCGAGCAATTTGTTTCCGGCGCCGACGATTTCGTAGAATCAGTGCTCACATTACCGATGGAAATTTTGGGCGAGAAATGGTTTGAAATTTTGCAGAGGGAAATGGCCGAGCTCGACCAACTCGCCAAAATTGTCTATAGCGCCACGCTGAACTATTACAAAACGCTGGGTATGGAAGGCAAGCAGCAGGCAGGGCAAGCCAGCAACCTGTACTGGCAACTCTGCGAGCGGCAATTCCAAAAACTGGTTGACGGCTGCGATGATCCGGCCCAAATCAAAATCCTGCGCCGACGTTTTGCCGATTTCGTTCGGCAAAGCTATCAGCACCATTGTCCCAACGACACGGCCAGGCAACTGGAAGCCTGGGCGAAAAATCAGCCCAATCTCGGGCGTTATCTACACGACGCGACTCAACCCCAGGAGGCCACAACATGAGTCAACCCAGCGAGAAAGTCGGCAAGAGCGCCGCTTTCGTCAACTACACCATCGAACGCTGCCAGCAAGATAATGGCCTCGCAGCCGCCTTGCGCCGCGCCGACAACCCCAATACCGAATACCAGAGCTGGGAACACTTGGCGGCATTCGTCGATTTGGACCAGGCCTGGCGGCGCTTGCCATACGCCACTGTTGCGGCAGCTATTGCCAGGGCCAAAGCCGAGCATAACGGCTCTCTCGGCATCGGCAGAGCGATTGCCGCTTGTTACGACGACGACAATCAAAGCGACCAAGCCAAGGCCAAACTGCGCCGGCTATTGGCCTGCGAGCAAGTGGAAGAAGCCTGCCGCATTCTTCGGCCTCTGTTCGGCTTGATTGAAGCTAAAGCCGGTATCCCATTGAACTATGCCGGCTTGCTCGACGATTTGCTGTACTTCAACTTCGACCCGCAACGAGTGAAAGCTCGGTGGGCGCAAGATTTCTTCCGGCGCGGCGAGCAGGGGGCGACGGATGAGCAGCGATGATTCCGCCGATATGTACGCTGCCGTGCTGCGCCTGTCGCGAGGCGATGCCAAGGCCTTGCGTTTGACCGATGCGTATTCAGTGCATCGTGCCGTATACGGCTTGTTTGCCGATACCCGCAGTGCCGTACAAAAGCAGGCCAGCTTGCCCAGCGGTATTTTGTACGCCGATCAGGGCGGCGATTTTCATCATCGGGCGATTTTGATTTTGGCTGACCGGTTGCCAAATCTGACGCCCGACCATGGCACCGTGGAATACAAAATCATTCAACCGGCATTCTTGCAACACGCAAGTTACGCCTTTCAAGTCGTCGTCAATCCGTGTCGGCGAGACGCCCAAACCGGCAAAATCTTGGCCGTGCTTGGGCGGGAAGCGATTTCCGACTGGTTTCTCGAACGCGCCGCCGCGTCCTGGGGATTTGCCGTCAAGCCGGACAATCTCCAGGTGGAAAAACTCGCCGTGCAACGTTTTAAAAAGGGCGAGCAAACCGTCACCCACGGCAGCGCCAGTCTGAAAGGCGAACTGGAAGTCATCGACCGCGAACGCTTTGTCGCCAGTTTTCGGCAGGGCATCGGCCGCGGACGAGCTTTCGGTTTCGGCCTGCTGCAAATCGTGCCGCTTTAACCCATCCAATCACACTGTTTCAATCATTGAAGGAATCGACATGAACCAAGCAAACCCATTGAAAGGCGTCCACATCGAATACCACATCCTGCAATCGTTTCCGGTTAGTTGCCTTAACCGCGACGATGTCGGTGCGCCAAAATCCGCCGTGGTGGGCGGTGTGACCCGCGCCAGGGTCAGTTCACAAGCTTGGAAACGGGCGGTGAGGCTAGCACTGCGGGATTTCGGTGTTAAATTGGCGATTCGTAGCAAACTAGTTGCCGATTACGTGGCAGAAGCCTGTATCCGTCTCGGTGCAGCTGAGGAACAGGCACAAGCTTGCGCTATGGCAATCGGTTCAGCCTTAACTAAAGATACTTTATTGTTTTTTAGTTCTACCGAGGCGCAAGCCTTCGCTGAGTTTGCCAAGCAACATGGGTTCGATAGCGGCAATATCAAAGATAAGGAGATTCACAAACTGGCAAAGAAAGCACTAAATCCGGCGGTTGACGGCCTGGACATCGCTCTATTTGGCCGCATGGTGGCTCAGGCCGCCGAATTGAATGTGGAAGCCGCGGCGGCATTTTCCCACGCGATTTCCACCCATAAGGTCAGCAACGAGGTCGAATTTTTCACGGCGCTCGACGATTTGCAGGACGACCCCGGCGCGGCGCACATGGGCAGCCTGGAGTTCAATTCGGCGACCTATTACCGCTATATCAGCCTGGACTTGGGCCAGCTTTGTCAAACGCTGGTCGGACAAAACTTGCCGGAAGCGGTCGAGGCTTTCACCAAGGCCTTATTCGTGGCGTTGCCGGCGGCACGGCAAACTACTCAATCGGCGGCGTCACCGTGGGAGTTCGCCAAAGTACTGGTGCGCAAGGGTCAACGTTTGCAAGTGCCGTTCGAGACGGCGGTTAAGCCTAAGGACGGCGGCTTTCTGCAACCCAGCAAAGACGCTTTGGTTGCCTATTTGACCAGCAAGGAAAAACTGTCCGGCTCGCTGTTCGGCAAAATCGCCGAATACACCTGGGGCGAGGACGAAAATTTCAGCGTCGACGATTTGATTGCCGCGCTGAAACGACACGCGGAAGGCTGCCGAGATGAGTGATCCCTGGTTACTGCTATGGTTGGAAGGTCCGTTACAGGCATGGGGCCATGATTCCAAATTCGGTCGTCGCGATACCTTGGCATTTCCGACCAAGTCCGGTGTGTTGGGCATGGTTTGCAGCGCCTTGGGTGCCGGTGGCGAACAGCGGGAATTGTTGAACGAATTCGCCGGTTTGCCGCAGACCGTGATTGCTTACGCGCGTTGTCGCCAACAAAATGGCGAAACGATCAAGCAGGACAGAGAGCCGTTATTGCGGGATTTTCAGATGGTGGGTAGCGGTTACGACGATGGCGATCCCTGGGCAAGTCTGTTGATTCCGAAGAAGAGCGACGGCGGCAAGGCTGTTGGCGGAGGCACAAAAATGACCTATCGCTATTATTTGCAAGACGCCTGCTTTGCGGTGTTGCTGCAAGTTCCCGCCGAAAGGGTGGCGGCGATTGCCGAGGCCTTGCAAAGTCCGACTTGGGATGTGTACCTGGGCCGCAAGCACTGCGCGCCGACCGACTTTATCTTTCGCGGTTGCTTTACCCGCGCCGAGGAGGCGATGGCTCAAGCGCAAAGTCTGGCATCCGAAAAACAGCGTTTGGAAGACTATCGGGTGTTGGATGGCGAACACGAGGGCGAAGTGCTGACCCTGATGGATGTGCCCATCCAGTTTGGCGAGCGCAAGCGTTATCGCGACCGGCGCGTCACCGTGGTTGCCGCCTGACGACGCGGTCGGTTCTTTAACAATTTGGATTCTTTTGGACGTGGGAGGCGATATGAACGCCGAAGCCGGTAGCAACCGCTTGTTGATCAAAGTAACGCGCGACACGCTACCGCAAGTCAAAAGCAAGTATCCCTTTATTTACCTGGAACGAGGACGGCTGGAAATCGACGACAGTAGCGTTAAGTGGATAGATAGCGAGGCCAACGTGGTCCGGCTTCCGATTGCCACCTTGAATTGTCTGTTGCTGGGACCCGGCACCAGCATTACTCACGAGGCAATTAAAGTCACCGCCGCCGCCAATTGCTCGGTGTGCTGGGTCGGCGAAGACAGCTTGTTGTTTTACGCCGCCGGACATACGCCGACCGCCGATACCCGCAATTTCAAGAAGCAGATGCTGTTGGCCACCGATGAAGCCAAATCGCTGGAAGTGGTGCGGCGCATGTATGCCCGCCGCTTTCCCAAGGCGGATCTGGCAGGCAAAACTTTAAAGGAAATGATGGGCATGGAAGGTTATCGGGTGCGCGGCCTTTACGAAGAAAAGGCCCAGCAATATCAAGTCGGCTGGAAAGGCCGTTCTTATCAGCCGGGCAAGTTTGAGCTGGGTGACATAACCAATCAGGTGTTGACCGCTGCCAACGCCGCGCTTTACGGTATTTTGACATCGGCCGTGCACAGCATGGGCTATTCGCCGCATATTGGCTTTATCCATTCTGGCAGCCCGTTGCCGTTCGTTTACGACTTGGCCGACTTGTATAAAGAGGAGCTTTGTATCGATTTGGCATTCGCGCTGACTCTTGAGATGGCTGGGCGCTACAACAAGCACAAGGTGGCCGAATCGTTTCGTAAGCGGGTCATCGCAATGGATTTACTGGGGCGTATCGGCGGCGACATCGAAGAGATGTTGGGGGGCAAAAATGCTCGTCGTAATAGCTAACGATCTGCCGCCCGCGGTGCGCGGCCGAATGAAGCTATGGTTTGTAGAACCCAGGCCCAACGTGTTTGTGTCCGGCGTAAACGATGCCGTCGGTAAAGCCGTCGTGGATTACTTGTACCAGCATTGCCAGCCGGAAAGCGGACTATTGGTATTCAGGCGCATTAACGAAGCGCCGGGTTACGAAATTCGTGGCATCGGGGACCCCAAACGCGACATTGTCGAAATCTCCGGCTTGCAGTTGGTATTGGAAAAAGGTCCAACTGACAACGATGTAAAAATCTAAAACCCGAGATATAGTGGCTAAAATATGCCAACACCACGAATTGTTGGTGTCTTCCCCACGCCCGTGGGGGTGTTTCTAGGTGCGTTTTTTATTTGCACCGCTTGCTTAGGTCTTCCCCACGCCCGTGGGGGTGTTTCTGGGACGAGGGCTTGCGGTGCTTACAGATTGGCGTCTTCCCCACGCCCGTGGGGGTGTTTCCCAATACGGACCCGGCTTAGTTGCAGCCACCCCGTCTTCCCCACGCCCGTGGGGGTGTTTCTGCTTCGGTTAAGGTGTACACCTGGCCGTTTGGGTCTTCCCCACGCCCGTGGGGGTGTTTCTGTTTTGCCGTTGCTTTTGGCTATCAAACGCAGGTCTTCCCCACGCCCGTGGGGGTGTTTCCTATGCTAACGATGCTGCTGCTGCTGGTGGGTCTTCCCCACGCCCGTGGGGGTGTTTCTATATCCATCTGGCAAGTAAGGCATGTGGCGTAGTCTTCCCCACGCCCGTGGGGGTGTTTCCCATCTTTCCACGTTCGACCAGCACGAAAACTAGTCTTCCCCACGCCCGTGGGGGTGTTTCCTTCAAGATGGCGAAATCGTCCTGATTGATCCGGTCTTCCCCACGCCCGTGGGGGTGTTTCCATAAGTCTTTCGTGAAAGCAGTTTAGCTATTCGTCTTCCCCACGCCCGTGGGGGTGTTTCCGACATCAACGCGGCGTTGACTGCTTCGATTGCGTCTTCCCCACGCCCGTGGGGGTGTTTCTATTGGGTTATTGATGGTCAACATAGACTGTTAGTCTTCCCCACGCCCGTGGGGGTGTTTCTACGCCAATCCCGCCTAACGCGCTGTTTTGGTAGTCTTCCCCACGCCCGTGGGGGTGTTTCTATCTATCGCCGGTTGTCGGCGCGTTGCAGAAGAGTCTTCCCCACGCCCGTGGGGGTGTTTCTGGCGTAGACAAGCCTCTGTATTACGACGGGTCAGTCTTCCCCACGCCCGTGGGGGTGTTTCTGGTGTCGGCTCAAGCGTTTTAAATCAGGCTGGGTCTTCCCCACGCCCGTGGGGGTGTTTCTAGCGTTTTCATCGATGTTTGTTCCGGGGCTTCGTCTTCCCCACGCCCGTGGGGGTGTTTCCGGTTTAGTCTTTCGCTTTATTGTTTCTGCTACGTCTTCCCCACGCCCGTGGGGGTGTTTCTTCAACAAATCACTTTGGCTTCTATAGCGGTGTGTCTTCCCCACGCCCGTGGGGGTGTTTCTATCCCGGTCGGCTTCGGTGTGACATTGCACAAGTCTTCCCCACGCCCGTGGGGGTGTTTCTATTCGGCACAAACCTTAGCAACGCCACCAAAAGTCTTCCCCACGCCCGTGGGGGTGTTTCTGATCGATTGTTCCAACGCGCCGGCAATGTCGGGTCTTCCCCACGCCCGTGGGGGTGTTTCCACATCAATTACTTTCGGGTCGACGTATGTAGTGTCTTCCCCACGCCCGTGGGGGTGTTTCCTACTATGTCGGGCTAGCTGTGGAAAGCGCCCCGTCTTCCCCACGCCCGTGGGGGTGTTTCTTCTGTCATTTGCGCCCAGGTTTGTTCGCTAAAGTCTTCCCCACGCCCGTGGGGGTGTTTCCTACTACGCGCTGATTCAGGACGAGTGGAATTTGTCTTCCCCACGCCCGTGGGGGTGTTTCCTCCAGCGGATCTCGATAACACCGCCAAGGCATGTCTTCCCCACGCCCGTGGGGAGATGAAAATTTCGCCAGCATCTTCGGTGTCCGGATTTGGCACTGCCAGCGTCAAACTCGCCTATACAAAGCCGGAACAATTCCGAGCCTATTTTTTGTGGCTCTACGCTTGAGCTGGTTCGAGCTTTTGTGCTCAGTTTCGGAGTTGATCGTAAGAGCGTGAATAGGCTTAATTTGCCAATCAAAAACTACGGTAAAAACTACAGCGGTTTATTTTGCTCCATACTACTTTTAACAACTTTACACTCGGTCAAACTGCTGATAAGCTTTTGATTAAAGGACGTTTTAAGTAGTATGCAGTTGCATGAAAGTTGTTTGAATCGAACTTTTAATGCGATGGTCGTGCGTTCGAATCGCACACGACCCACCATGAATGACCAGATAAAACAACCAGTTAGCTTGCAAGAGCGACTGGTTTTTTTATGCCTACCGGTTTTGTGTGCGCAAAATGTGCTGAATCGGTGATTCGGTTGGCGTATTCGGCCAGATGTTCCGGCCCCAGGTGTGCGTAACGCAGCACCATCGAATAGTCACTCCAACCGCCTAACTCCTGCAACACATTCAACGGCGTCCCTGCTTGCACATGCCAGCTTGCCAAGGTATGGCGTAAATCGTGCCACCTGAATTCGCTAATGCTGGCGCGATTCAATGCTTTCTTCCAGGCGTTACCACCGGCTTTCAGCACGGGTTTACCTTTGAACGTGAACACATAATCCTTATCGGCTTCAGCGCTGTTGAAGAAATCGTAAAAAAATTGTTGTGGATCTTCTGCTTGGGCGGCTTCCTTGATCTTATCTTGCCAATCCAATATGTACACGCCCATGGCAATATGAATTTCAAAAGGCTTTTCATAGAAATGTGCCCAGGAAAAATCGTCACCTAAAATTGCTTTAAATCGTTACGGATCAGCCTCACGAAACACTTTTTCAAGGGTCGGGGCTAGATTCTTGGATTCGTGGACTAAGTCAGTTAACTGTTTGAATTGTTCAAGGGTAAATTTACCGTAGGGTTTGTCGATCATCGGGCTAAAATACGAAATGTTTAAAGCCGATTATAATAGATGCTAGTCGCGCGTTCCGCCACCCAACCACAGGGACCTGCAAGAGCGACTGGTTTTTTTCGTCTTTCATTTGCAATTCCCGGTTTTTAGGAAATAATCCCGATTTCCTGACCAAGCTAAAGTCGGGCTTGCTCTCCTGGCAGAGCAGTTCAACACATTCAATCAAATGCAGTATCTACTCTTTTTCACGGATTTAACTGCTTCAACTCTACTCGAGAGCGGCCAGTTTTATTCTAAGCACCCAGGTGCACGTTGCATGCTGCCTCACAATTTCCGAGATAAGTTTTATAAGATGTTCAAAGTATGTGCCTGGACAACCCATCCGCTTCGTCCCACATTTGGCAAAAAGTTAGCTGGGGAAACACCTCTCGGCATTTCGCTTTTTAAACTGCTCTAGTTGTTACTGGCGCTGAAAATCTTGGAAACGGAGCGATAGCGAAGTGAAGATTTTTAGTCCCCGATAGCCGTAGCGCTGGGCGGGTTTTCGCAGCGAAGCGGAGAAAACCTGCAAGGCATCGCGACACGGCGTCAAGTCATGCGAGAGTCGATGTTTCGACCCCCTGTTGGGTCGAAACGAGGTGACGCGGACGAATCGGGGCCGCCGAAGGCATAAACTGCAAGCAAATTTTTCGCGCTGAAATCGGATGGGACCCATTTCAGCTTTACCGAAAAATGCTGGCGCTCTTGTACGTTCGGACGGAATCTCTTGAAGCATATCCGGCCTGCCCTTTGACGGTCTCAGTGCAAGCAGTGTAGCTTAGCTCAACGCTTGATGACCGGATTCACTGGAGCCGCACTCTGTGGTGCAAAAGGCGGGAGAGTCGGTGTCGTGCTTACAGCAGGAGTTGCGAAATCGAAGCTGGCAATACAGTTTACGCCGCCGATTAGCTCGTCGCTGGCGTTGGGTAAGGTCATCCGTACAGTAAAGCTGCCGCTGGCCGGATCGATCAATTGGTCCACTTTGGTGATCGTGGCTTTTACTACTTTTTTGGCCGGCAGTTCGGGGCGTACTTCCGCTTCCATGCCCGGCTGAATTAGGCCAAAGTATTCAGTAGGGGCGATCAACTCGACTCGCAGCGGGTTGACTTGGGCCAACTTCATAATCGCGCGGTCGCTGACCGACTCGCCGGGCATCGCATACCGGTCTATTACGATACCGTCTATCGGGCTTTTGACGGTTTTAACTTCTAGTTGTGCCTTGGCCATTTCCAATGCCAGCATCGCCGACTTTCTGCGTTCCTCGGCCTTTTTCAACTCGATTTCGGCTAGCACCACTTCGGTTTCGACTTTGTCTTTCTCGATTTGAGAAATGACATTGGTCGTGGCCAAACTGCGGTAGCGGGTGCGGTTGCGGGTGGCGTATTCCAGTTTGATTTTTTGATTGCGCACCTCGCTGTTGGTCTCGGCATCTGCCTTGGCTTGGTTGAACTTGGCCAGTTCCACCGACGCTTCCAATTGGGCAAGAGGCTGGCCTTTGACAACGTGATCGCCCTTGTCGACCAATAGTGCTGCGACGGTACCCGCCACAGGGCTGCTCAGCTCGACGTACATTTCCGGCTTGACCATGCAATCCAGATTGGCGGCAAGCGTAGTGCCGCTGAATAGGCCAAGGCCGAGTAGTGCGGAAGAAAAATAAGGGTTTATGGACATGTAAAAATTAGTAAGCGGTTAATCCGACTTGATTTGAAACGGGGCGATTTTTAACAAAACGGCAAATCCAAGACCACTGCATTTATTCAAACTTGCCGGAAAACGCCAAAATACGCGACAAACGTTTGTCCTGTTTGCTTAATTGCCTTCTGACGCTGCGCTGGTGCCGCTCTTTGTAAGTTTGCGGCAAGCGTAAGATCAGGTTTCCCAACCACGCCGGCAAGGCTTGATCTCCATTCGCCAAGCCGGTCAGCGTTTTGAGAATAGCAGAGGAATAAAACTCCCGCAGCCCCGCATCCTCCAGTGATAGTATCGCTTCGCAGCTACCGGGATCGCCTTGCCGGGCGCAACGGCCGTATAGTTGCCGATCTATGCGCCGGGATTCGTTGCAGTTCAATGCAATCACATGCAGGCCGCCCAGTTCCGCCACGCCCAGCCCCAAGGCTATATCGGTGCCGCGCCCGGCCATGTTGGTCGCCACGGTAATCGCATTCAGCTGGCCGGCATGAGCAATGATTTCGGCTTCGTGTTGATCTTGCTCGGCATTCAAAACCCGGTGGAGCAAACCGGCTTGTTCCAGCCAATCGCTGACCTCCAGCGATTCGGCAACGGAGCCGGTGCCTATCAATATCGGTCTGCCCAGTGTGTGCAACTCGTTGACCCGTTGCAGAAACATTCGTTGCTTGGCTGCCTGTGTAGTATAAATCCGCTCGCTGAGCAGTCGTCGTTTCGATATTCTGTGCGTTGGTACTTTCACGGCGTGCAGGCCGTAGACGCGATGCATTTCCGCGGCCACTTCCCGCACCGTGCCCGAGGTGCCGGCCAGTTTGAGATAGCGACCAAAAAAGCGCTGGTAACTGATGCGCGCCAGCGGCTCGCGCTGTTCGGAAATCAAGCAACCTTCCTTGGCTTCTATCATTTGCTGCAGCCCCTGTTCCCAGGATCGATCTTCCATTACCCGACCGGTAAACTCGTCGATGATTTGTACCTTGTTATCTTTGAGGATGTATTGCTTGTTGCGCTTGAAGCAATACTCGGCGATCAAAGCCTGTTTCACCATGGTTTCCCGCCAGCGCTTGTTTTTCCAATTAGGTCCTAGGCCGATAGCCATGTCGGCTAGGGTGTTTTCGCCCTGCGATGTCAGTTCGATGTCGCGGCTCTTGGCGTCAATCACAAAATCGTCGTTGATGAACAACGATGAGGCTAAATACAAGGCGTCGCCATAGGTCTTCGGCGATTCGTCATTCGGCTTGGTTTGAGTAATGATCAACGGTGTCTTGGCTTCGTCAATCAAGACACTGTCTGCCTCATCGATGATCGCAAAGCACAAGCCGCGCATGATCAACGCCTCATGTTTTTGCTCGGTGACGTCCTGGCGAATTTGCCGATATTGAAACCTGAGCGGTCCGGTATCCTCGCCGATCTCGATGCGGTCGCGCAGATAATCAAAGGCAATTTGCTTGTTGGTGGTATGAACGATGGCGTTTTGATACATTTTTCGGCGTTGCTCCAGCGCCATACCATCGACCACCGCACCCGATTTCAAGCCCAACCGCAAATACAGCGGTTTGAGCATGTCGGCATCGCGACCCGCCAGATAATCGTTGGCGGTGATGACGTGGACCGGGATGCCGGCCAATGCTGCGGTGCAGGCCGGCAGCGTGGCGGTCAGCGTCTTGCCTTCGCCGGTTTCCATCTCCGCCAGCAGGCCGTTGATCATCAGCCAGCCCCCAAACAGTTGCTCATCGAAATGGCGTTTGTTCAGGGTGCGGTCGGCGGTCTCGCGAATCAAGGCAAAGGCCCGGAGCATCAAAACTTCAGTCAAACCTTGCCGGGATAAGGCCTCCCGCAACGCCAGGATGGCAATGGTTAGCTGTTGTTCGTTGCAGTGGCGTAAGGGCTCGGCATGTCGGTTTACCTGCTCCACGACATAAGTCAGGCTGTAGCGTTTACGCGTCAGGCGTTTGACGATTTTGTCGAAAAAGGCCGCTGCGCCTTGCTCGAAATCCGTGAGTCGGCTTTCCGGTTTCTGCGGATAGCTGCCAAAGCGCAGCCCTGGGCGCCACAAAACCTCAGACATTGAATTGCCTCAAAAATACCTGGCGTAGCCGGCGGTACAACTGGGTCGCCGCCGATTCGCCGCCATGATTAATCCGCACATACGCGCGCATGCCGATAGGTAGATTTTTCGGCGGCGCGAAACCCAGGTCCACCAGAAAAATTTTCTGCAAGGTCTGCATCTCTTTTGGGTCTTCCGAATTGACCCGAATCTTGCCGCCGCCGGTAGTCGCCAGCGCCGGGCTCGGCAAGCTGTTAGTGGCCTCCGGCGCCAGGCGGATGATATTGGCCGGATACTCGCGATACGGGTCGCTGACCAGTCGCACACTGATTTGCGGTGTGCGTTCGCGCAGCAGGCCAATGTTATCTTGGGTGACTACCATGCGTATGGTCGGCGCTTGTTGGTCCATGATGTAACCGATCAACTCGCCTTGCCGCAGGTAGCTGTCGGTCAGGTCGTCGGCGTCCGGCATCAGCAAATAACCGGATTTGGCGGCGCTAATGAGCATCGCGCTGGATTTGTGATTTAAATGATCCAGTTCGGATTCGGCGACTCGCAAGGATTCTTTCAATATTTCCGCCTTCACCAAATCCTGCTCTTTCTCGGCACGATATTGACTTTGCAATTCGGCTACCTTGGCGCGTGCAATCTTAGCTTTGGACTCCAGGGCATCGTCATGCATCACCAGTAGGGCATCGCCCTGGTTGACGAACTGCTGCGATTTGACCAGCAATTCACCGACAAAGCCGTCTTGCTCGACCTTGATCTGTGCTTCATCGGGCAGCCAGACCACGCCTTCGGCCAGGGTGTAATTAGGAAAGGGCACGACACCAATCAGCAGGATAAGTGCTACGGCGATGCCTGAACTGGTGAGCAGGGCTTTGTCGCGTTTTCGCCCCAGGCTGGGGCTGGTCAACACGAAACTGATAGCTTTGTAGACGGGCAACGCCAGTTGCAAGGCCACCATCGCCAAGGCCAGCAGCACGCCCAGCACAAAGAATTTTTCGGTCAGATACACGCAGACAAACCACAGCATCGCCAAGCGATAGGATAGTGATGCCAAGCTGTAAACCACAAACCAGCCGGTTTCGCCTGGTGCTGAAGCTGGCGACACCGCCTGTTTCAAGTCAAACAAATAACGCTGGGCCAAGTAAGCCCAGATTTGGCTTGAACGCTGGTATAAATTGGGGATGCTCAGTGCATCTGCCAGAATGTAATAGCCGTCGTATTTCAACAGCGGGTTGCCGTTAAAAAACAGCGACGAGACGCCGCCCGTTAGCATGATGTCGAAACCAATATCCTGCACAAACCCGGTCTCGGTGCTCAAAAACAGGAATAGGCCGAGCGCGGCCAGGAATCCTTCCACCAGAATGCCGGCAGCACTGATCAAGATCCGGTCGTATCGGTTGCGCAGATGGTTGGCGGCCGAGACATTGACGTAAGGCACCGGCATGAACAATAAAAAATTTACGCCCATTTCATGCACTTCGCCGCCTTTCAACTTCATCGCAAAGCCATGCCCCAATTCATGCAGGATTTTGATCAGGGGATACAGCAAAAACATAATCAAAAAATTGTACGGAGCCAACGCGTTCAATTCAAAATGATGACTGATTGTCGGCCAATTGGCGCCGGCTTGCAGCAGGGCGGTAGCCACGACCAACAGCCAGACCAGGCCGAACTTGACGCTGAACAAACCGGCCACCTTGGGCAAATGTTTGTCGAGAAACTCGTCCGGATCCCACAGCGGTAATTTCAGTGACAGCGGGTTCAACAGCCGCTGGTTAGTTTTGGAGCTGCGCAGCCGAGCCTGCCGTTCGAACAATTCTTCGGTGTTGACCAAGGCTTCCGTTTGCATCAAATCGGCCTGATGCAATTGCCCGAGCAGTTCAACCAGATCTTGCTGGCTGGGTGCATAGTCGCCCAGTTGTCGATTCAGAATGTCGGCAATCTCTTGTACGCTCAATTTGCCGTCCAGTAACCCGATGAACTGATAGGCCAGGCTGTTAAAGCGCTGGTGGCGGGCGGTATTGGGGTCTTCGAGAATGTACCAAATCAGGCCGCGATATTCGTGGCGATGAATCTCGATATGGCTATGCAGCTTGGGTTTGAGCTTGGCGACCCGGTACCAATGCGGACTGAACAGTTCGCTAGCCATGAGTAAGCCTCAGCATCGCAATCACCACGACCAAATCCATAAGCGCAGCCAAGCCAGCATATCGTGGCTCCAGATCCACAACAAGCTGGCCCGGCCGGCCGCGATTTTGCCTATGCCCTCCATGCCCGGCCGTAACAGTTCAGGCGCGTTTTCCAGACTGGCTTCGACGCGGAAGATGTTTTTGCCGCTATCGGTTTTGGCGACTGCGGTAATCTTTTGCACCCGTAACGGAAAGGTTTGACTTGGCATGCTGGCCAGCACCAATTCGCCTTTTTGGCCTTCCGCAACATAGGAAATCAAGCTTTCATCCACTTTCAGAATGATGCGGTAGCCCGACAATGGGGCGATTTTGAACAGGATTTCGCCGCGTTCGACCGGCGAACCGAGTTTCTGGCTTAAATCGCCCTCAATCACTACGCCATCGAACGGCGCGGCCAGATTGACTTTCTGCAACTGCTGGCGAGTCAGTTCCATTTCCGCATCGGCTTGCTCAATTTGTGCGCTGATGACGCGGACTTTTACCAGATCGCCACCAGACAGAGCTTCGCGGTATTCGCGGCGGAATTTTTGCAGTTGCCCATCCAGCTTGTTCAGTTCCAATTGCAGTTCCGCGTCGTCCAGGCTGGCCATCACTTCGCCTTGACGTACCGTGTCACCGGCCCGCGCCGAGGCTGCTTGCAAAAAGCCGGTAATCGGTGCCGCCACCACGCGTTGAATCTTGCCTTCCAACACCGCATCGGCGGTCAGCCGAAAATCGCCGCGCAGCACCGCGGAGACCAATAGAAATGCTAATAGACTGATGGCAGTCAGCTTCAACTTAAAGTGTTGCACGCCGAACAAGGCGCTCAGGCGTTGTTTGAGTGTCGCACCGATTTTTAGCGTTAACGCTTGTTCATCGCGCTTTTTTAAAGTCATGTAAGGCCCGAGCAAAGCCAGAGCTTGTTCGCAAAGCCGCACTGCTTCCTTGGCGAACGGCTGCTCTTCGCCGCGTAACAAGGTGATCGCGCCGATAAACTCACCGCCATGCAGCATCGGCACGGTCAGCAATGAACCGTAGCCATACTTGCGGATAATTTCCTGATGGGCGCGCTGGATGCCGACTGATTTGGTGTCGGGTACTGACACCACGGCGTCCTGCTCGATGGCTTCGTCCATCGCGTCGGCGATTTTTTGCAACAGATTGGCTTGCTGATCCAATTGCGCGTTATTGGAGATCGCCACCACCGTACTGTAATTGTCCTTGAATTCGCCGATGGCTATCCGGTCGCAATTCAGTAGCCGGGGTAGTTCGGTAGCGAGGCTAATCAATACTTCGGGGTAAGTGTTTTGCTGGAAACAGGCGGCTAGCAAACCCACTATCGAGGCGTAAAAGTCGTCGTTTTGTTGTCCGCGGCCGTGCGCCAATCGCCACCATTGCAAGCTCTGCCGCAGTGTATCGAATACCATCTGCCGGTTATCGACGTCCGCATGCTCCAGTTTGAGCACCAGTGCGCCCAGCAATACCGACTCATCCACGACCGGTAGCCCGAACATATCGTAATGGCGCTGGTCGGGTTGTAAGACATTGGGAACACAAGTCGGCTGATTTTTATCCAGCGTCAATTTGCAGATCGCCGATAACTCAACGGTATCTGTGATAGTTGCCGGCCACTCGGCCAGTGGCCTTAATGTTTTGCCGTCGGCATCCATCACCATGAGCATAGCGGCCTGGGTGTGCGGGACTAGGCGGCACAGAATGTCCAGCCACTGTTGGGCAAAGCGCGTGCTCATGGCAGAACGCTCCCTTGACTGGCCGAGTCGGCGGCGAAGGCCAGCGGGCATAACATCAGGAAGACTTCATCGAGATGCGCGGCTATTTCCTGATTGACCAGATCTTTCAAATTCACGGGAACCTGCGCAAATTGTGGGTGGATGCGCTGAAGATCGTTAAACGCTTTATGAAATTGTTCAGATTCGGCAAACACTTGCTGAGCCAGATAAATCAGATAGGTTTCGTTGCGGTAATTTGGATCGGTGCTTTCGGGGTGCAAGTGATGACCAATGATGTGGGAATATACCTCCGGCAAATGCCACAAGCGCATCAGTTCCGAGCCCAGCTGGCAATAGTCAAAGCCAAACACCTGGCGCTCCTGTTCGTCTATCGGCAAACCCGCTGCCTGGCTGGCTAGCAAGGCGTCCAGCGCCTGTTCCGGCGCCTTGACAAACATGGCGGCGTGGCCGATTTCCAGCAACAATCCCAGCGTGAAAAAACGATGCCCCCCGGCAAGCCGCTTAGCTTGGCCAAGGTGCGGCAAGCAATCCCGCATTCGATAGCGTGCAACCAGAATTGTTTCAGATCCAGCACCGCGCCAGGAATGTTGCAGAACGTCCGCATACACAAACTACTCAGCAGCCAATCATGCAACTGGATGGTGCCGATCAAGCTTATTGCATCATACAGATCATCGGCTTTGCGGTTAAAGCCAAAGAAGCTGCTGTTGGCCATGCGAATTATGCGGATAGTCAGCATCGAATCGGTATGTAGCACCGCGACATAATCGCGGATTCTGGCATCCGGTTTTTCGAGTAACAACCTGATTTTCTGATACACCTCGGGCATCGAAATTTTTTCGGCCAAATCGCACAGGAATTGTTGTTCGGCTTTCATAGGGGATCAGTTGAACATGAGCTTTTCCATCTCAGTCGCAGCTTTTAGCGCTTTTTCGACAGTGTCCGTCAACAGTTCGGAGTTGAGCTGCAAAATATCCCAAATGTCTGCGGATACGCTCTGCTCGATTGCACTCATATGCCCGAATATGTATTTTTCGGCACACGCCCGCACCAGATGCAATAGTGCCGTTTCCCTGCGCTGCTCCGGGGCAAGATCAGGGGTGGGCTGATAATGCACAATATCTTGAAAATGCGCCGGTAAGCACCATTGCGCCATCAGCTTCGCACCGATCTCGCCATAATGCATACCAAACAGTTTTTGTTCAGCGGTGTGCAGCATTTCCTGGTTGTTCCGGGATAACTCGATCGCGCGCTTGGCCAACTCAGGGTGCTTTGCGTAAAGCACCAGATGCCCTATCTCGTATAACAAACCAATCACAAACAAGCGTTCGCTCTTGGGGATTTTTAGCTGGCTTGCCAACAACCGGGTTAGCACCGCGGAGAACAAACTGAAGCGCCAAAAGGTTTTCAGCGGCATGATGTCGTTAGGCAATTGCAAAGAGGCAATCGCCGACGTCGCCAGCACCAGATCGTGCAACTGGCCGATGCCCAGCATATTCACAGCCCGGTTGAGACTGTCAATTTTGCCGGCGAAGCCGAAAAAGGCGCTATTGGCAACTTTCAGGACTGCCACGGTTAAATTGGGATCGCTGGCAACCACTTCGACAAACTGATCAATGTCGGAGTTGGGGTCGTCTATTAAAGCTCTAACCCTTTGATAGACCTCGGGTAACGACATTAACCCTTTAATATCCTCCAAGGTTTGTTCGATTAAACCCGCTTGCGTGCGGACCACTGCGGCAGTATGCAAGGGAGTCTCTCCTAATTAGACAATGTTCACATTGACGGCAAGTATAGTGGGGGAAACGGACACTTAGTAGTATAGGTCAGCATTGCCGGTCAGATAGGGCGCAGGACAACTTCCGGCCAAGCGGTTATTGGCAATGTAGGCTTGCCTCGGTTTTTGCGGCTATAGCAAAAGTGATTTCGGTTTCTCCTCAGCGCAAGGCTGTCACGGCAACCTCCTTTCCAGATTTTCTCAGCAAGAACCATACATTTTATTTGCTCGGTCGGCATTTAAGGTTTGGATTGCCAGTGACGGTCGCAGAAAAATTTACGCGAATGAGGCTACAATTCAACAGAATCGCCGAAAAAGGCGCAAACAGTGTTTAACGTTGTTTGGTCAACCAGACTGCCTTGGGTCCATGAGTTCAAAATCGCCTTTAAAACACTATCACTCGAAGCCGATTCTGGAAGAATTGGAAGCTCGACAATTGTTTTCCGGTGGGGTAGAGGGACTGTTGACTGAACAGCTTGTCGAGGCAAATGCGGTTTATGTCAACGCCGATGCCACACCACCCGCTGAGATTCAGCAGCCAGCCACGCAAACCAGCGCTAGCGAAACCACTCGCAACGAAATTGTCTTTGTCGATACTCGCGTTGACAATTACCAATCGCTGTTGAATGACATCAAAAGCAGTGATGTCTCCGACCGTAATCTGGAAATTATTACGCTGGACAGCAGCAGCGACGGCATCCAACAAATCTCGCAAATTCTAGCCGAGCGCGACAATCTGGATGCGGTGCATATCATTTCCCATGGCAGTGACGGTAGCCTGGATTTAGGCAACAGCCAGCTCAATTTTGATACCCTGATTCAAAACCAGACCGACATCAGTGCCTGGGGCAATGCCTTTAAAGACAGCGGCGATATTATGCTTTACGGCTGTAATGTCGCGGAAACCCAGTTTGGCCAGAGCTTTGTCGATTATTTGTCCGGCATCACCAATACCGAAGTCGCGGCTTCCACAGACGCCACTGGTAGTAGTGATTTAGGTGGCGACTGGCAGCTTGAGTATCAAACCGGCACCATCGAGGCCCAAAGCGCGGTGAGTGTCGAGTTTCAACAGCAATGGTCAGATGTGTTAGCGGTAACCTCTAATGGTACCGTGACATCCACCCAAACCCTCTATGCAACCAGCTTAACTTGGTCGCATACCGTGAATGCCGGCGTCGACCGGGTGCTATTCGTCGAGATTGCCATTGATGATGTCAACGCTGGAGTCAACAGCGTTAAATACGGTACCGCCGATCTTACCCGCGTCGGACGCACAGCAGCCAATCACGCCGTCGAAATCTGGGCATTGATTAACCCCACAGAGGGAACCGATAACGTCGTTATATCATTTACCGGAAATACAGAAGCCGCTGCGGGTGCATCCACCTTTAATGGTGTTAACCAATCGACGCCCTACGGTACTTACGCTGGCAACACCGGCACCACCGGTTTGTTGGGAGGATCAGGCACGGTGAATGTCGCCAGTGCGACTGGCGATTTGGTTATCGATGTGCAGTATTGGAAAGCTATTTCAGCGGATACAACGGGTACCGGGCAAACTTCGCAATGGACTAGCTCTTCCCTATTGTCTACGGCAAAGGCAGGCTCTTCCGCGGAGGAAGGCGCGAGCTCAGTAACGATGAGCGGTTCAGCGTTACTTGCTGCCAATTGGTCGATAGGTGCGGTATCTGTCAAAGCAAGCACAAACATCGCGCCAGTAAATACGGTACCGGCCGCCCAAACCAGCAACGAAGACACAGCCAAAGTGTTCTCATCGGCCAATGGCAATGCGATTACCATTGCCGATGTAGATGCCGGCGGCGCAAACAACGAAATTACCCTGACGGTAACCAATGGCACACTAACTTTGGCCGGTACCAGTGGCCTGACCTTTGTGACTGGCGACGGCACGGCCGATGTCACGATGACTTTCCGAGGTACCGCCAGCGCGATCAATACTGCTTTAGATGGCCTGAGCTATACGCCCACCGCCAACTACAACGGCAGCGGGACCTTGACCGTATCGACCAAAGATTCGGTGTTATTGAGTCTGGACATCGACACCAGCCTGAAAGGCCGCTATACCTTTGATAACACTGGTGTGCTCGGCACCGACACCAGTCCGGCCGCGGGTTACAATGGCACGGTGGTAAATGGCACGTCGGTGAACGATGCTACACGAGGCAATGTGCTGAGTTTGGCGGGTAACGGCTACATCCACACAACGGGACATTTTGGCAATTCAGCAAATTTGACGTTGGCAGCCTGGGTGAATCTGACTACAGCTGATACTAATGGGGCTATGGTTATTTCACTGGGCGATAGTGTAGGTATTGCGCTTGATGACGGTGGGCGACTGAACGGCTTTTACTACAATGGGATTAATTGGCCACAAACTTTTTACACAACCACTCTCGCGGGAGCTGGTTGGCATCATGTAGCCTTTTCGTTCGACGATGCGGGCAATATGGCTACGCTCTACCTTGACGGCGTGGCGGTTGGCTCCACCGCCACGACTGACTCTATCAGCTACACACTTGGCGTGGATAGCTTTATCGGTAAACACGGCGACGGCGCTACAACCTGGGACTTCAACGGCAAAATCGACGATGCCAGGATATACAACCGAGTGCTCACAGCATCTGAAATTGCTACGCTAGCCACCGACCTGTCGAAGACTGACACCGATATTGTGGCGATTACCGTTTCCGCGATCAATGACGCACCGGTGCTCAATACCACCGTTGGCACGCTGTCTTACACTGAAAATGCGGGAGCCACAGTAGTCGATAGCTTACTCACGGTCACTGATCTAGACAGCACCAATCTCGCCAGCGCAACGGTAACCATTTCCTCCGGCTTTGCCAGCGGTGAGGATACGCTGGCCTTCACTAACCAGAACGGCATCTCCGGTAGTTGGGATGCCAGCACGGGGGTGCTGACCCTGACCGGTAGCTCATCGGTAGCTAACTATCAAACAGCGTTGCGCAGCGTTACTTACGCCAATTCGTCAGATTCGCCCAGTACCGCAACGCGCACGGTCTCGTTTGCGGTCAACGACGGCTCGTTGAGTAGTGCCAGCGCCACTCGGAATATTACGATTACGGCCGTCAACGACGCCCCGGTGCTGACCAGCGCCAGCCTGGCCTTAAACGAAGGCGACACCGTCACCCTGTCGGCCGCCAATTTCGGCGTCAGCGACCCCGACAACGCCAGTTTCACCTACACGGTTAGCAGCGTGGCCGGCGGCTACTTCCAATTGACTTCGGCAGCCGGTACGCCGATCAGCAGCTTTACGACCGCCCAGCTGGCCGCCGGCCAAGTGCAATTTGTCGACGACGGTAACGAAGTGGCGCCGAGCTTCAGCGTCACCGTCAACGACGGCTCCCTGGACTCCAACACCCTGGCGGCCACGATCAACTACACCGGTGTCAACGACGCCCCGGTGCTGACCAGCGCTAGCCTGACCTTGAACGAAGGCGAGACCGTCACCCTGTCGGCCGCCAATTTCGGCGTCAGCGACCCCGACAACGCCAGTTTCACCTACACGGTCAGCAGTGTTGCCGGCGGGTACTTCCAATTGACCTCGGCAGCCGGTACGCCGATCACTAGCTTTACGACTGCCCAGCTGGCCGCCGGCCAGGTGCAATTTGTCGACGACGGTAACGAAGTGGCACCGAGCTTCAGCGTCACCGTCAACGACGGCGTCCTGGACTCCAACACCCTGGCGGCCACGATCAACTACACCGGTGTCAACGACGCCCCGGTGCTGACCAGCGCCAGCCTAAGCTTGAACGAAGGCCAAACGGTGACGCTATCGGCTGCCAACTTCGGCGTCACAGACCCCGACAACGCCAGCTTCACCTACACGGTCAGCAGTGTTGCCGGCGGCTACTTCCAATTGACCTCGGCAGCCGGTACGCCGATCACTAGCTTTACGACCGCCCAGCTGGCCGCCGGCCAGGTGCAGTTTGTCGATGACGGCAATGAAGTGGCGCCGAGCTTCAGCGTCACCGTCAACGACGGTGCCCTGGACTCCAACACCCTGGCGGCCACGATCAACTACACCGGTGTCAACGACGCCCCGGTGATCAGCACTGCCAGCTTGACGTTGAACGAAGGCCAAACGGTGACGCTATCGGCTGCCAACTTCGGCGTCACAGACCCCGACAACGCCAGCTTCACCTACACGGTCAGCAGTGTTGCCGGCGGCTACTTCCAATTGACCTCGGCAGCCGGTACGCCGATCACTAGCTTTACGACCGCCCAGCTGGCCGCCGGCCAGGTGCAGTTTGTCGACGACGGTAACGAAGTGGCACCGAGCTTCAGCGTCACCGTCAACGACGGTGCCCTGGACTCCAACACCCTGGCGGCCACGATCAACTACACCGCTGTCAACGACGCCCCGGTGATCAGCACTGCCAGCTTGACGTTGAACGAAGGCGAGACCGTTACCCTGTCGGCCGCCAACTTCGGCGTCAGCGACCCCGACAACGCCAGTTTCACCTACACGGTTAGCAGTGTTACCGGCGGGTACTTCCAATTGACGACCAACCCCGGCGTCAGCGTCGCCAGCTTCAGCTCAGCCAATCTCGCGGCCGGCCAAGTGCAATTTGTCGACGACGGTAACGAAGTGGCACCGAGCTTCAGCGTCACCGTCAACGACGGCGTCCTGGACTCCAACACCCTGGCGGCCACGATCAACTACACCGGTGTCAACGACGCCCCGGTGCTGACCAGCGCCAGCCTAAGCTTGAACGAAGGCCAAACGGTGACGCTATCGGCTGCCAACTTCGGCGTCACAGACCCCGACAACGCCAGCTTCACCTACACGGTCAGCAGTGTTGCCGGCGGCTACTTCCAATTGACCTCGGCAGCCGGTACGCCGATCACTAGCTTTACGACCGCCCAGCTGGCCGCCGGCCAGGTGCAGTTTGTCGATGACGGCAATGAAGTGGCGCCGAGCTTCAGCGTCACCGTCAACGACGGTGCCCTGGACTCCAACACCCTGGCGGCCACCATCAACTACACCGGTGTCAACGACGCCCCGGTGATCAGCACTGCCAGCTTGACCTTGAACGAAGGCGAGACCGTCACCCTATCGGCTGCCAACTTCGGCGTCACAGACCCCGACAACGCCAGCTTCACCTACACGGTCAGCAGTGTTGCCGGCGGCTACTTCCAATTGACCTCGGCAGCCGGTACGCCGATCACTAGCTTTACGACCGCCCAGCTGGCCGCCGGCCAGGTGCAGTTTGTCGACGACGGTAACGAAGTGGCACCGAGCTTCAGCGTCACCGTCAACGACGGTGCCCTGGACTCCAACACCCTGGCGGCCACGATCAACTACACCGCTGTCAACGACGCCCCGGTGATCAGCACTGCCAGCTTGACGTTGAACGAAGGCGAGACCGTTACCCTGTCGGCCGCCAACTTCGGCGTCAGCGACCCCGACAACGCCAGTTTCACCTACACGGTTAGCAGTGTTACCGGCGGGTACTTCCAATTGACGACCAACCCCGGCGTCAGCGTCGCCAGCTTCAGCTCAGCCAATCTCGCGGCCGGCCAAGTGCAATTTGTCGACGACGGTAACGAAGTGGCACCGAGCTTCAGCGTCACCGTCAACGACGGCGTCCTGGACTCCAACACCCTGGCGGCCACGATCAACTACACCGGTGTCAACGACGCCCCGGTGCTGACCAGCGCCAGCCTAAGCTTGAACGAAGGCCAAACGGTGACGCTATCGGCTGCCAACTTCGGCGTCACAGACCCCGACAACGCCAGCGTCACCTACACGGTCAGCAGTGTTGCCGGCGGGTACTTCCAATTGACCTCGGCAGCCGGTACGCCGATCACTAGCTTTACGACTGCCCAGCTGGCCGCCGGCCAGGTGCAGTTTGTCGACGACGGCAATGAAGTCGCACCGAGTTTTGACATCACAGTCAGCGACGGCAATCTCAGCTCCAATACCTTATCCGCGACGATCAGTTATACCGCTGTCAACGATGCGCCGGTGATCAGCAATGCCAGCTTGACGTTGAACGAAGGCGAGACCGTCACCCTGTCGGCCGCCAACTTCGGCGTCACTGATCTCGACAATGCCAGCTTTACCTACACGGTCGCCAGCGTGGCCGGTGGCTACTTCCAACTGACGACCAACCCCGGCGTCAGCGTCGCCAGCTTCAGCTCAGCCAATCTCGCGGCCGGCCAAGTGCAATTTGTCGACGACGGTAACGAAGTGGCACCGAGCTTCAGCGTCACCGTCAACGACGGGATAGTGAGTTCCAGTCCGGTGGCGGCCAGCATTAACTATGTTGCGGCTGACGATACGACCAATACTTTGCAGGACATCATTACCTACAATCAAAAAAATGGGTTAAATGATAAAAATCAGGGCGAAAACACTCAATCAAATAGCGGCTCAAGCCATCGCACTCTTACCAATCAATTTGAAGTAATTGACGATTTAAACGCCCATATAGACAAACTGACCAATGAAGTTGGCAAAGACAACAAAGCGATTGGCGATGAATTAGTTTTGGCACCAACTGCTTTGACGAACGATGTAAACATAACTAAATTTTCCGAACTATCAGGCAGTAGGAGTAGCGAAGAACAGCGCAACGAAAATGGCCGGAAATATCACCTGCAAACCAAGCACATCTCTTTCGAACAATATAATATCGACAGCCAGACTGCCTTCACCGAACATGAGGAAATGGAGTTTTGGAACAGATTGGAAAACATTCGCAAGCAAATGAGCGATCCTGAGGTCGTGGCCGACGCCAATCCGGTGAACATTAAAATTATCCTAGGAACTAGCGCCGGTCTCACTGCCGGATTTGTCAGCTGGATCTTGCGGGCAGGATCGCTATTAGCCAGTTTAATGTCTACGGTACCTTTACTAAAACGCTTTGATCCATTACCCATAATGCGGTCAGTCAAAAAAACAACTCCGGCAAAAAACAATTAACCCAATGTGCTTGACACCGCAGCCTCGGACTCTAAGGATACCTAGCAATCACCTAAAACTCCTTGCTTGAGTTTTCTATTTCATATTCTGGGATCGCATCTTTTAAGAACATGGACACCCTAAAAAAGACTGTTGGAGTTTTATTGCCGGCAATGCGCATCAGCCTGGCTTTGGTGTTGCTTAGTATCTGCTTACTATTTACGGCAGAAATGTTGGGATTCATGCCGGATAAGTCCAAGTTTATGCTGGAGTCGCGCAAACAAGTCAGCGAAGCGCTAGCCATTCAATTTTCTACCATCGCCCCCGATCAAGACCCTCGCCGGATTGAGCGAATGCTCAACGCCCTGATCAAGCGAAGTCCGGACATTCTTTCAGCAGGAATCCGCTTGCAGAGCGGTCAGTTAGTTTTTCAAGTAAACGACCACCTACAGGAATGGGCCGATTACGATAGCAAAAAATCCACGTCTACACACTTGGTGGTGCCTATTTTTCGAGATTCGGAAAAATGGGGGGATATTGAATTTAAATTCGCCCCTATCGCCGGGGAGTCCGCTGCGGATTTTTTTGAGCACCCCAGCTTTAAAATGGCGATATTCTTTTTGGTTGTCGGCTTTTTTATTTACCTGGCGTTCATGCTCAGAACCTTGAAAATGCTCGACCCCAGCGCTGTGATACCCGGCCGGGTAAATGCGGCTTTCGATACGTTGGCGGAAGGTGTGATTATTATTGATGAGCAGGAACAGATCGTGTTGGCCAATAATGCATTTTTGCAAAAAATCGCCAGCCCCATGGCCGCTTTGATGGGGAAAAAAGCCTCGAAATTAAAATGGAAAAGTGCCGACGATGCGACAAGCGACACCTACCTACCCTGGCAAACCGTGTTAAAAACCGGCAAACGTTCGATTGGCAACCATTTAAAATTAGTCGGTCCTAACGATGTGAACTTTAAATTTGTCATCAATGCCTCGCCGATTCTTGGCGGCAACGAGGCTACACAAGGCGTGCTGATTACCCTGGACGACATTACCGAAATAGAGGAACGCAATACCAAATTGCAAACCATGGTCAGCAAGTTGGAGGAAAGTCAGGCTCAGGTTAAAGAACAAAACAAGGAATTGCACTTTCTAGCAACCAGAGATTCCCTGACCGGCTGTTTAAATCGGCGGGCATTTAACGAACTGTTTGAAAAAGCATTTGCCGATGCCCTGCAAAACAATTTGGAGCTATCCTGCATTATGGTCGACATCGACCATTTCAAACTGGTTAACGATAATTACGGCCATGCAACCGGTGATGTCATCATCAAATTACTGGCCGAAATCTTAACCACCAACACCCGCAAAATTGATTTGGTTGGCCGTTACGGCGGTGAAGAGTTTTGCGTGGTGTTACCCGGTTTAAGCGTTGACGAAGCCATTACGGTGGCCGAGCGTATCCGCTTGCGCATCAAATCCGAATCGGTCGCCCGTTACGAAACCGGGCCATGGGTCACCGCCAGTTTGGGTGTCGCCAGTATCTTCGATAAACCTGAAGACCCGAGCGAACTCAATAAATTTGCCGATGAAGCGTTATATGTTGCTAAGGAATCAGGCCGGAACCGGGTCGTCCGCTGGCAACTGCAAAACGAATTTGCAGAAAAAGTTAAATCCGATGCGCAGCCCGCCGAAAATAACCAAACTGCAACTCATACAGAGATGGCTGAGGACGACAGCAAAGTCTCCAAATTGCAACTAAGGGTTGATGAACTTGAACAAATAGCCTCGCAAATCTCGACAGAACTTGATTATTCCAAGCACTACGACCAACTTACCGGCTTGCCCAACCAGGTTTTATTTTACGACAGGGTTAATCAGGTCATTGAAAGAGGTCATCGATATAGCCATTTGGCAGCCATATTTGTGATCGATATCGGTATGTTCGGCATGATTAACGCAACCCTAGGCCGTGAGGTCGGCGACAAGGTTTTGAAAGAAATCGCCGACCGCTTGAATGTCACCTTCAGAAAAAGTGACGACATCTCGCGCTTGACGCTTTCCCGAATCGGCGGCGATGTATTTGCCGTGTTAATTCCGGAACTACCGAATAAGGAAGGAGTAACCTGGATGGTCGAGCGACTGATAGGTGCTTTAGGCGTGCCAGTCGAGATTGATGGCAACAGTATTTATATTACTGGTCACATCGGCATCAGCTTGTATCCGGCCGATGCAAATTCGGTTGATGTCCTAATCAACAATGCCATCACGGCCAAAACATTCTGTAAAAAGACATCATCTGAAACTAGCTTTCAGTTTTTTGACAACCAGATGCAGGAATTGTCGATCAAGCATCTGCACTTAGATAAAGAACTGCGTAGGGCTATTCAGACCCAAGAGTGGGAATTGTTTTACCAACCTAAAATGGATGTCGCCACCAAGGCCGTCGTTGGAGTAGAAGCCTTGATTCGGTGGAGACACCCCAGCAAGGGACTACTTGCACCTTTTGAGTTTATCGACTTTGCCGAACAACGAGGCTTAATTGTTACAATCGGCGAATGGGTAATCCGAACGGCCTGCCATCAACTCAAACAGTGGGAGGAGATGGGCTTTATGAATCGCAAAATTGCCGTGAATTTATCCGCTGTGCAATTGAAACAGGATGATTTTGTTGAAAAAGTCCTCGCGATCATCGCGGAATACCAGATCGCACCAAGACAACTGGAATTGGAAGTGACGGAAACTACGTTGATGAATAATTTCCAATCGGCATTGACAGCCTTAAAGCGACTTAGCAGTCGGGGTATTGCAATATCCATCGATGATTTCGGTACCGGCTATTCTTCTTTGAGTTATCTGAAAAACCTACCGGTAGACAACTTAAAGATCGATAGATCGTTTATCATCGATATATGCGACGACGAGAACGACCAAAAAATTGTCAAGATGTTAATCAACATTGCCCATTCCATGAGCATGATGGTGATTGCCGAAGGCGTAGAGACCCAAAACCAATTTGATATTTTGGCTGAATACGGCTGCGACGAAATTCAAGGTTATTTGCTCAGCAAACCCATTCCTGCTGAAGAGATCGAAAAAATGTTTAGCAAAGCTGGTGTGAGAAGTAGCCCAACACGTCTAAAAGGGTAATTCGTAAGCGCTCTTTTAACCCCCACTATCCCTCTGTTGGCGCCAGGAGAAAATTGACCACCCGTCCCGATTGAAATTTGACTAGGGCTTGGAGCCGGTTTTTTGAGTGGCCGGCTGTGGATAAGTGTGTAGTGGTCTAATATAAATGGGCACCCGGATAGGGGGATAAACTATCAATCTACAAGGTGCTTGATGAAACAAGAAAGGCGAAGTTTTGATGCGGCGTTTAAGCTGCAAGTGGTGAAGATGGTCCAGCAGCAAGGACTGACGGTGGCTCAGGTTTGCCTGGAGCCCAAGTTAGGCGAGACGCCGGTACGTCAGGTGGCTGAAGCAGGTGGAGGCTAAACAAAACGGCCAGTCGGGCATTGGCAATGCCGTTAACTCCTGATCAACAGCGGATTCGGCTGCTGGAATTAGAAAATTGGTAATTGCGTGCGGATAACGAATTGCTAAAAAAGGCTTCGGCCTGTTATGCCCTGAGGGTATCTTTGCTCGGGAACTGCGATGAAACACCAAATGATTCAACAGTTAACGTCAGAGAAGGCCATGACGATACAACAGGGTTGCCAGTTGCTGGGCGTCAGCCGTTCGGGATGATATGCCCGACGACGAGTTCGTCAGCCTCAAACGCATTGCGGCACGCGGGTTCGACTGCGCAGTGTGTTCGAAGCGACTGGTCAATGCTATGGCCGCCGCCGTCTGCGCAAGGCATTGGCAGAACAAGGAATTGAGATAGGGCGTCATCGCGTGCGTAGCCTGATGAAGGAACTCCGGCGTAAGCCGACCTGGAAACCCAAGTTCGTGCACACCACCGACACCAACCAAAATTTGCCGGTGTACGAAAACGTGCTGGATCGCCAGTTTGAGCAGGTTGAGGCCAACCGAGCCTGGGTTTCGGACATCACCTACATTCGGACCCTGAGCGGTTGGCTGCTTGTGCCCTTGGGTATATCTGGCGGTGGTGCTGGACTTGTATTCGCGCAAAATCGTCGGTTGGGCCATGGCGCCCAACATACCGGCGGAGCTGGTCTGTTGACATTTCCTCATTCGATGGATTTTTACTATCGGCATTAAACCCGGCGCAGTACTGATGAGCGACGGCTATGAAGTGTATAACGCCATTGCGGCGGTGCGTGGTGCGACTCACTTCGGCTGCCGGGCGCATGCGCGCCGTTATTTTGTTGAAGCAGAAACGGCCATCCCCACAGCCGCGTGTGAGCCGGAATCACTGGCGACTCAGTTTATTGTGGTGATCGGCGAACCGTATGCCATTGAGGTCAAAGCGAAAGACCTCCGCGCGGAACAGCGTGGGCACCAGGAACAGAGTCGACCCGTTTTGGCGAACATTGAAGCCCAAGACCATTCCAGTCGGTTCTGGGCACATGCCTTATTGGATAATTCCAGTGTCTTGTATCGGTAGTGGCTTAAACAATAAAAGCAGGCAACCTCAAAGGCGTGACTGTTTTTAAATGCGCGGTGTGTTTGGTCACGCGGGTCGGTCTAGTCGGTGAGTTTGACACCAAGGACTCACATTCCACACATATGAAATTCCCCGTTGGTCCCCCATACGCGTATTCCTCAATCAATGCCGGATGAATGCAGTGTTTTGGTTCGATAATTGACGCTATCGATTTCGATTGTTTATTGATCATGGTTTTTCCTTGTTAAGCTTGAGACAAATAGCAAGATCCTATTGCGCGTAACTAGCTTATCCGAGCTTTCTTAAGTAAGCGCTCATTTAACTACGTCTGTCATCGATAACTGAAAGAGTCGAAGATGGTGTCCACCTTCGACTAAGTGGACACCTACATGCTAGAGACAAAGAGTGCGTTATCCAGGCGGTTAGTCATCGGTCACCGCTGTGATGGCCGATGCCGCTATGATCCGATCGCTAAACAAGAGCTGGTTCAGAGTTGCTTGCAGCCGGGTGTGTCGATTGCACGCAAAGCGCTGGAGCATGGCATCAATGCTAACCTACTACGAAAGTGGATCAATCACTATCAGGCCGCTGCGCGTGACACCCAAGCCGATGAGTTAGTGCCGCCACTACCGGCTTTTGTGCCGGTGCTGACACCGGTTATTAAGTCTCAGACGTGCGAAGCGATGCTGTCCATTACCCTAGTGAACGGTGTGCAGATGACGCTCCAGGCCATTGACCTGGCTGAGCTATCACCGCTATTAAACACCTTGGCCCACTTGCCATGTTCCGCTTCGACCCGGGGTTAAAGGTTTATCTGTACCGTGAGCCGGTGGACGGCCGTAAAGCAATCAATGGTCTGGCGCTGCTGGTCGAACAGGGACTCAGCCTCAACCCGTTTGAGTCGGCGGTGTTTGTGTTTAGCAATCGCCGCCGTGATCGGATCAAGTTACTGGCCTGGGATCGCAACGGCTTCTGGTTAATGATTAAACGCCTGGAGGCTGACCGGTTCCGTTGGCCGAAGCAGGAGGCGCTGATGGTGCTGAGCGTGGAACAACTCCATTGGCTATTAGAGGGCATTGATCTGGCCGCCATGCGCCCACATTCCGCCCGAAGCTACAGCCAAATTAGCTGAGGTTTCGTCGTCAAAAACCTTGTAAAATAGGCACTTATGACGACGACTATCACGCTGACATCTGACGAATATGCGGCCTTATTGGCCGAGCGGCAGTCGTGGTTAGCTGACCAGCAGTTGGTGCATATGCTCACCCAACAACTACGTGTAGTCACCGTCGAGCGTGATCTGCTCAAGCAGCGGGTCGATGCCTTTTTACGGCAGCTGTTTGCTGCCAAATCTGAAGCCCGAGCTAATCCTGCTCAGCGCGACTTGTTCATCAACGAAGCCGAAGCGTTGGCGCCCACCGGACAGCCGGTGGCTGAAGAAAGCATTCCCGATACTGAAGTCCAGATCGCCCCCCATAGCCGCAAGAAACGCGGTCGCAAGCCGCTGGATCCTTATCTGCCTCGCGAGATTGTCCGTCATGAATTGCCAGAGTCGGAACGGGTATGCGCGCATGATGGCAGCCCATTGGTGGAAATCGGTGCCGAAATCAGTGAACAGCTGGACATCATTCCACAACAAGTGCGGGTGATACAGCATCAACGCATCAAATATGCCTGCCCCTGCTGTGATGACAGTATCCGGGTCACCCCGGCACCAGTGCGGATTATTCCGAAAGGCTTGCTCACCGAGGCGGCACTGGCCTGGGTCATTACCGGTAAATATCAGGACGGCCTGCCGTTATACCGGCAAGCCGCGCTGTTGAGCCGTTTTGGCGGTGATTTATCCCGCAGTACGCTGGCTGCGAGTGTGGTGCGCGTAGGACATGCGTTGCAACCTTTGATTAATCTGTTGCGGGATCGACTACTGGAAGCGGATGTCATTCACGGTGATGAGACCGTGGTGCAAGTGCTCAAAGAACCGGGGCGCGCAGCACAGACCAAGAGCTATTTGTGGGTGCAGATGACCGATTCTGGGCCTCCGATCCGCTTGTTCAGCTATACCCCGGGGCGTGGTCGTAGCCAGGCGCAACCCTTATACGAAGGCATCAAACCCGGCAGCGTTCTGATGAGCGATGGTTATGAGGTCTATAACGGTTTGGCTGCCGGTCACGGCCTGATTCACTTAGGGTGTTGGGCGCATGCCCGACGCTATTTCGTCGAAGCCGAAGCCGCGCAGCCCAAACCAGCCCGAGTGTCTGAGCCACTAGCGACACGCTTTATCACCGCGATTGGCCAGTTGTACGCCATTGAATCACGGACCAAAGACGCCAGTCCCGAACAACGTCTGCAATTCAGGCAAACGCACAGTCGCGAGATCCTGGCCAATATCGAAACACTGCTGCTACAACACCTGCATGGCGTGATGCCTAACAGTTTACTGGGCAAAGCACTGCATTACCTGTCAGCCCAATGGCCAAAACTGATCCGTTTTGTCGAGAACGGCCGCTGGCCGATTGATAATAACGCCTGCGAAAATGCGATTCGCCCCTTTGTGATTGGCCGTCGCAACTGGTTGTTCAGCGACACGGTGGGTGGCGCACAAGCCAGCGCCAGTCTTTATTCGCTCATCGAAACCTGCAAAGCCAATAGCATTGAGCCTTATGGTTATTTGATTGCCGTGTTCCGGCAACTGCCTTTGGCAAAAACGGCAGAAGATTTTGAAGCCCTGTTACCTTGGCAACTCACACCCTCTGTCATACGTTAATAAACTCAGTCAAGGGTGGTGTTTAATAAGCGCTTACTTTCTTAAATATTTATTATGCGTATATTAAGATTTGATGATTGCCCGCCAACTGGTTTGGCTGGTCTCTATTTGTCATTTGTTCTCAGTATTTCCGAGAGCTGGCGCCCGCAGTGTGCGCAAACGTAGTTCCCGGTTGGCTCGCCGAGCCTAAATTCTTTTAGAAATGATTGGTGGCGGCAACGGCCGCACGCTCTATTTTTCCCTGTTGAGTCAAAGTTCTTCGTATACATATTAGCCTCTCTGTTTCTAACGCTCCAAGACCCGAATTTGACAGGGTTTATAGAAAATTTCTGTTAAATATCAGTCAGCTTCAGGTTTTTTATGTCGTCATTTTTCAATAGTGCCGGTTGCGCCGCACTTTGATGTAAGCCGCGAGTACTGATTTCGGAAACTGCGAGGTAACATGCAGCGCGGCCAGAGAGCTCGGAATAGTATTCGACCTAGAGCAGATTTAATCCAGAGCAAGAGAGTAGCCCATGTCATACATGTCAATTAATAGCGGCGGATCCCAAATTCATAGAGTTGCCGGAGCGAACACTCCGATAGTAAAAAAGGCCGAACCAAACAACCCCGCCCAGCAGTTCCAGAATACCCAGCAGATTGCTAAAGAAGCAGATCGAAATAACGAGGGTGGCAAAGGCAGATTTATTGACGTTCGAGCCTGATGGCCGGAACATCAGTCGTCACCATCTTGCTCTGGAATTGGATGGGCCACAGGCAACGGCCGCTGCTGGCTAGTGTTGACATACCATCAGACTGATCAAAAGTAGCCTGTTAAAAAATCTCAGGGTACATATATTCCTACCTCTGGCAGCAATCCCGGAAACGAGCCTTTACGGATGTTGAAGAACAGTAGCTCCGGTAGGCTGACGACAATGCCTTTCAGGCTTTTGTGTAGATTATCCCCGCTATCCCAAGGCCAGCTGAAGAGACCATAAAGCCCCTGGCCGCCAGCTACTGCGAGATTGAAGCCACCCAGCAATGGTCTGGGCCAGATCTGATCTTGAGTGAAGAATAAAAATGCTGCGTCTTCCCTATTTCGGTCGTAGATCGTCGAGCTGAGGACGTTGGATTCCTGCAAATCCACCTGCCATTGCGGCATCTGCCGGTAACGCAGTTGACGCCGTCTCTCTCTGTAGGGCTCGCGTTGGAAGCTGGCGCTTAGTCGATACGTATCAGCGATATGCGCGTAGGCGACAAACGGAATCATGTTCAAGCCCTGTTCATTCATGTAACCGCCCAGCAGCTGTTGTGATGCCTGCCTTGTACTTTCCTGGTTTGCCACTGCCATGCTGGCCACAGTCTGATTGACGACTCGGAAAATCTCAGTGACACAATTGCGGTTAAGCAGGTTGTAGCCATACAGGGACTGCAGTTGATTTTGGTATATTTCGATTTGCTCGGTTACAGTGTTTTGGAAATCTGCCAATTTCTTTGCTGGTATCGGCAAACCGATCAGTTCGGCCGCCGCCGGCCGCGACGGGGTAGTTGTCAATGGCAGCAATTTCAAAGGCTGCTGGTCCTCGCGCGGCTTATGCAATTGCATAAGCGCTGTCGCGCTCAGCTCAAGCTCCGAGTAAGCTAGTTCATCAAGTGCTGCGGGGCTATCGAGATGTCCCGACGCCGCCATAAACACCTGCTGACTGTACTGCAGCGCTGCCGGCACGTTGGCATCCTCGATAATGGTGGCTTGCGGATCGTCATTTTCCGAGCGACTGCGATTCAACACGATCAGATAACCCGAGGCGATGGAATAGTCCAACGCATGCAAGCGGGCCATGCCCACCAGTAGTGGATAACCCCAGTCGTTGCGTTGGCTGCGCATCAGGGAAATTAAATCAGCCAATAAGCGTTGTCTAAAATCTTGTAGCTTGGCAAGCTGCGCGGCGCTGAGTTTGAATGTGGCCTCCGGCAGAGCTAATAAACTCTCGGTGCGCGGCGACAAGCCTGTTTGTAGCACATCCATTGCCGCCATATTCAATAACTGATTGCGGTAACGCTCGGCAAATGCGCTGCTGGTAGCGGTAGAGCGCATATCTGTCAGCTCGCCACTTGCCGTCTTAAACGCTAATTCCGGTTTGAGGGATTGCAAGTTTTGCCACGTTTGCTGGCGCTTATCCACCAAGAAGTTTTGTCCGTATTCTTTGACGATTGCGTCGCGGAGTTGTTGTAGCGCTTGGCTAGAGGGCGCAATATTGGCACTAGCGACAGGTAGGGTTGCAGTCGGCCGATACTGCGTCAAAAAATAGCCCAGGCCTTTTACCGAGATATGCGGTGCCATACCAGGATTTTGCAAGTCTGACGCCAGAGCTTGATCGTCGTGCAGTGCTTGCAGCAGAGATAATTGCTGGTTTTGAATTAGCAGGCGGCGATTAAAGGCATCCCGTAGCACTTGGAAAAAATCCGCATTTACGTCGATGCGGTGGCCGTATATGCTGCGATTTTCCTGAAAGCCGTAGGCAAATTCAAAAGCCGCAGCATCGTTGCGGTATAGACGCAGCAGGCCGGGTTCGATGTGCTGAAAATGAAAGACCTGCTGGTCGAATTTAAGCGCGGCATGACCGCCGCTGGCGCTGCCTTCGTTGGCATCTATGTACAGGAATTCTAAGTGATGACCGAGGTCGGCTTCGGCAACGGTAATCCACAATAAAAGGCCCAGCGGCAGCGCCCACTTTGCGCTTTTCAAGCCAGCAATCGGCATAGCTAAGTGGGCGATTGGTGGACGAATTATTTTTTCAAACCTTCTTCGATGGCTTGCTTCTTCCAAGGCTCGTTATTGCTCAAACTTTCGGTAAATGCCGAAATTTGCGGCTTGCCGAGCCCGGCTTTAGCAAGTCCACGGCCTATGCCCACGTAAGTATCGCGGTCGCTTTCCCAATTGGTAATTTCGTGGCTTTCGGCCAGTTCGCTGATGCGCCCGCGAAAACTATCCAGCGAACCGCTGCTGGATACCACGAAGGTAGCGGTATAGTCGGCCACGTCGGTTTCGTATTTATCGTGCTTGTTACGCGACGAGTCGGAGCTGGAGGTAAATGGACTGGAGGCGCTTTTGAAGATTCCAGTGCTACTGTCGGACGAGCTTTCGGAACTGGTGGAAAACGAACAGCCGCTGATTAATGCTATTCCGAGAATAACAGTAGTTGCCAAAATAAAGGGTCTGTATGAGTTCATATGCTTGAGAGCCGGGCTTCAAAAAGGACTTAGTTTTACCGGTAATGTGCAAAGACGCAAGGTTTTGCGTCTTTGCACTGAGCTTCTGTATTGAGTGAAGTGAGCATGGCGCCCTAAAACTACCGTAAGTTCATCTGAACCGTCGCCTATCAAAAAGCAGATGGTAAGGCGATGCTCGAGTCAACGTTAGAACGCGACGTTAAATTTGATCGGGTAATCAACACATCACCGTCGGTTAAGCGCTCTCGTTTGCTTAGTTCGCATACAGCGTTTCTTTTTGTTTGCGATTGTTTAAATAGCGGTAAGCCAAGCGTATGCCCAGTAACAAACCCAGTAATACGAGGAAAATAACGGGCCTGGTTAGATCCTTCTTCACCAGCCACCAAAAATGGCCCACACCGGCAACGGCGCAAGGATAGATCAAGCGGTGCAATGCCCGCCAGCGTTTGCCGCCCAGGCGCCGGATCGCGGCGTCGCTGGAGCTGATGGCCAGTGGAATCAGCATGATGAACGCGCTAAAACCGATGCTGATATAAGGCCGCTTGACGATGTCCTTCCCCATTGCGTCCCAATCGAAAAACTGGTCCAAAACCAAATAGGTTGATAAGTGCAGTGTGGCATAAAAAAACGCAAACAAGCCCAGCATGCGCCGTAAACGTATCAACCATAGCCAGCCCGACATCCGCCGTAGCGGGGTGACTGCCAAGGTAATCAGCAAAAAGGTCAAAGCCCAGTATCCGGTGTTATGGGTGATTTTTTCAATGGGATTGGCGCCCAAATTGTCCCAATAAGCGGCTACGGCCAATTTGGTTAGCGGTAGCAAGGCCAGTAAAAACACGAGGGTTTTAACGCAGCTCAGGGCGCGGTTATCGAGATTTTTAATAGTCATGGCTTTAAAATACTGGTGTCAAACTCATAAAAGTTGTTGTAACGGCTATCATCCTTCAGTGGTGTTTGCTGTTCCCTCACGCTGCAAGCGGATTTTTTAGCGTCGAACAAGGATTGCGGCGTGATTTCCGAAGAGGGGGATGGCTAGTGGTTTGTAGGGCTTCATTTTGGCGATTCTCCACGGTGAAAGTTATTTGAATTCGTCGCGTGATTTGACCTATACAAGCGCGGCCAAGCCGACAGCGGTTGTTGCGATATCCTGCTGTTCGCGCGAAATAAGCGCTGTCGAGCCTGATGCTATTGCCGGCGTTTGGTAGCTATACGCATATTCAGCAACGCAGGGAGTAATTGCTGAAGCGAGAGCAATGTCGATATTTTCTTGATTCAACTCTGAAGCAAAAGCGTTGAACAAACTACTCATCTCCGCCTTGCAGACGGCGTACCTGACTTGCCCGGGCGGACTTGAAACATTTTGTAAAGAGGATACACAGAGGATGTTGGCGGCTGAACTTGGCGATTCAGGCCGGGAGCCTTGTCTGGAAAATTCTCGCATGGCCTGCCGAACGCACAGAAATTGCCCGCTCAGATTCTGAATAAGGATTCCCCGCCATTGCTCCGGATTGATATTCCCCGTCCAGCCATCAATGTCCAACTCGGTATTAGTGACCAATATATTCAGGCCACCCCAATAAGCGACAAGGACATCAAACATGCTTTTAACTTGATTTTCCTGGCTAACATCGGCTTGAAATATCATGGCGTGTCCTTGTTTGATGCGAATACGTTGCGCAACCTGGTTGGCTCCCGCGTTTTCATGTAGATAATTAATCATCACCTTGGCACCGGCCGCGGCGAACGCTTCCGCTACCGCGGCACCAATACCCGTATGGGCTTGAACGACTAATGCCGTTTGGCCTTGTAGTGGCGGCGCAGTATTTGACGCATTCATGTTTTCTCCTGATTTTTTGCCGTCGCTACGCTGTATTCGACCAGTGGAAAAAGGCATCGTTTTATCCCTGCATCGAGCGATAACTTGCCCGATCCCTGTAACCAACAGACGAGCAGCATGATGCCCCATTCTTTATGCTGCTCAATGCCGGCTGCTCCCAAATCGGGGTAGGACATTACCGCGACGAGATTGAACAGAAACAGCAGCGCAGCCGCACCCCGCCCAAACAGACCGCTTGCCAATAACAGCGGACCGGCCAGTTCAACCACCGTGCCCAACATGGCGGC